>NZ_JBEFNF010000001.1:0-629700 GCF_040196175.1 Salicola sp. Rm-C-2C1-2
CAGGTGCCCCAGCCAGAACGCCTGGGTGTCGGTCAGTCGGTGCGTCATGATTACCTCCGTTGAAACCACGGAGGCAGTCTGGCGAATCCGGCTCAGGCCGTTAAGATGGAGTTCGTGGACCGCTTACGGATTGTTCCTCGGGCTGGGTATCATGAAGCGTTTTGCCGTGAGGTGCTCGGGATGGGTCAAGTTGATGCAGTGACGGCTTGGCGAGCGCGTCAGCATGGGCCGTGTATTCATCAAGGCCAGCAAGCAGCTGTTTGTCGTCCGGACGCCCTGTTTTATTCAAGTTCATCGCGCTTTACTGGCCAAGGTGGCATTGATCTTCAGGAAAAGACACCACAAAGCAGCCATGGCACGGGTGCGTTGTACGCGGTGAGCGTTTAGGCCACATCTGCCTTGAGTCGTACCCCCAGTGCTTTCAGAACCCGGTTAATCGTGTCAAATCGGGGTTTGGCACCGGGGGCCAAGGCTTTGTAAAGACTCTCGCGCCCAAGTCCAGCCGCGCTTGCGACCTCACTCATCCCCTTGGCGCGGGCGACATTCTTGAGCGCTTCAAGCAGCTCATCCATATCACCATCGGCGAGAACCTCGGACAGGTAGCACGCGATTACCTCATCGTTGTCCAGGTACTGCGCAACATCGAAAGCGGTGATGCCGTATTTTTCATAAGCTTGTTGGTTAATAGTCATGGCGGTTCTCTCCTATGCCCCAAGATCGGCGGCCATGCGCTTGGCCTTCTCAATGTCTTTGTCCTGGCTGGCCTTGTCGCCACCGAGCAGCAGAAGATAGATCGACTCTCCCTGCTGGGTGAAATACACCCGGTAACCGGGTCCGGTCGGGATGCGCATCTCCCAAACACCGTCTTTTAGGTCCTTGCAGTCACCAAAGTTGCCCTTGCCCGCACGATCAATCCGGCGAACGATGCTGGCTTTCCCCATCGGGTCTTTCACCTTCCTCAGCCAATCCTTGAATGCTCGGGTTTGTTCGATGGTGTTCATATGTTAAGCGTATCTAATTGGATACGATGCCGCAAGAAGCTTGCGCTTTTTCCCTACCGTTTCACGCGGATCTGTGAAGAGCCAAGAAAAAGGGCAAGGTCACCGATTCGTTCTACGTCGGCGGCGATCAGGTGAAGGTTGGGTATGTCTTTCGGAACGGCTTCGAGTGCCGCGCTTTACCGGGAAAAGCGGCTTTAGGCAAAAGCGGAGGCCGTCTTTTGGCCGTAGCTTATGCCTGTCCGGCAGCAGCCATTCATTAACATTTTATTGCCACTCAATCTTGAGGTCTTTATGGGACTGTGCGCAGTCGCGCAAATAAAGATTAATGAGGCTCTGATACGGAAGATCTTTTTCCTCGGCCAAGTTTTTAAAATACGCGATGGTGTCCTCATCCAGTCGGATCGTAACCTGCTTCTTGAGCTTTTTGGCGTAAGGATTCTTAACGGACTCTGAGAAATCGTAATGATCACGCATATCTATACCCTTCATAAGTCTTTCGTTCTCGCTTGTTCGCCTTTCGCGCAGAAATGATTCGAATAATCTCACCGTCTCTAACGCAGTGACATACCACCAGCAAACGAGAATGGATGCTCGTTCCGAGGAGTATGAATCTATCCTCCTCATCAGAATGATCTGGGTCTGCTATTAAGCGGCCAAACTCGTCTGTAAAGGTGGTTTTGGCCTCGTAGAATGAGACGTCATGCTTGTTGCGGTTAGCGGCGTCATTGTCAGGATCCCAGTCAAAGGAAAAGTGTTTCATTAATTACATTATAATTATAATGCATCTACTGTCAAGGTGCCGAGTTAAATACCGCCAACAGTAGTTAAATCGAGTCTGCCGTTCCTCTCTGTGTCAGCCTTGCTGTCCAAGCTACACGATCAATCCAGGAACAATGCTGGCTTTCACATCGGGTCTTTGACCTGGGCGCTCTTGCAGTCAACTCTTTGTTGGTGTTGTATGCGGTCCTCGCAACGCTTGGACCAGATGGCGTAGCCGGTCAGAGCCGCGGCGCCGATGATCCCCAGGAGGATCCCCGAGGTCACACGTCAGAGCGGCCATGACCGGCTCTATCGTCACGCTCACATGATGGTTTCTCGAGCTGAGTATCATTAAGCGTTCCGCCGTCAGATGCTAGAGATGGGTCAAGTTCATGCGCTAACGGCTCAGCGAGCGCGTCAGCATGAGCGGTGTATCCATCAAGGCCAACAAGCAGCTGTCGTTCATCAAGAGGCGATGTATTATTTATAAGACACTAACCCAATGCTGGTTCCGGCATAGTTTCCACGCCTCAGCGCCATCCCATTACTCCGATAGATTGTCTGGGCTTCCAAGTTCGTTGCCGGCAGGCCCGCCAACAACGCCCTGGAGCCCGCGTTTTTTGACCCAGGCAATCGCGATGGCATCCATGTCCTCGGCGGGAATCTCAACGCTGAGACTGTCAATCATGCGCTCAGCCATTGTCTCCTTGGCAACCGAAAACTCGGTAGGCTGATTGATTTCCAGAAACACGCTTTCCGGCTCCGATCCGAGGTAGACTTGGTGGTAAAGGTGATAGCGCTCACCGGCTGCGATTGATGCCTTCGTGCTCATGGTGTCCTCTTTCAGTTTTAATGAGCTTGGTGATTGCGATCTGCTCTTTATCGGTGCTTTTCGCGGTCTTCGCAACGCTTGGACCAGATGGCGTAGCCGGTCAGAACCGCAGCACCGATGATCCCCAGGATAACGGCGGCCAGAACACCGGTTTCATGACTCATTATTCGCCTCTCCGTATTGGTCTGAAAACCTGCGGTATTGGCGCCAACGGCTGCCCGTGATCCAAGTTTGGTCGATCGCACCAAATGCTACAGATCCAGCGCTCCCGCGTGGTTGTCAAAGGCATCCGCTTCCCGAATGTAGCGCTCGAACGACTTTTGATCTCGATGGCCAGAGACCTTTTTGATGTCGTGATGGCGCTTGCCCTGGCGGTGGGCTTCAGTGATGAACCCCGCCCGGAAGCTATGGGGTGAGTAGCCCTGCTGTGATAAGCCGCTTTGGTCCAGGGCGTCTTTGAGGATCCGGTAGAAGCTGTTGTCGCTGAGTGCGCCTGCACCCTGGCGGCCTTTGGGGGATACCGAACGAAAGATCGCCCCTCGGGGTATGCCGCTCATCTCGATGTAGCGCCGCAGCTGGTAAACCGGGCACAGTTCCGGCGTATTGGGAAGGGCGATGATGGGTTTGGTCTCCGTACGCCCGCTGCGGTTGGTTTTGCTGTCGCGGATGTAGAGTTCCATTCCCTGATCGACAAAGATAACGTCGTCAATGCGCAGCCGGACCAGCTCACCGCGGCGGAACG
Source organism: Salicola sp. Rm-C-2C1-2 (assembly GCF_040196175.1). Lineage (NCBI taxonomy): Bacteria > Pseudomonadati > Pseudomonadota > Gammaproteobacteria > Oceanospirillales > Halomonadaceae > Salicola > Salicola sp. Rm-C-2C1-2. The sequence goes on from NZ_JBEFNF010000001.1 coordinate 3,335, forward strand.
CGCCGAAAAACGCCAGGCAGAACATGGTGTAGTTGCGGTAGTCGCGAACGTCCTCAAGGGTGATGGCACTGAGCAGTTGCCTCAGATGCTCAGGTGTCAGTGCCGGCGCGCTGTTCGCACGTGTATCCTGGGTTCGGGCCATGCCTTTAAGGACCCGTCTGACGTAGGTGCCTTTAACCGGGGAGGCAAGCCCGTGCATCTGGTGCCAGAGGTGGAGGCTGTTGGCGTAGCGCTTAACGGTGCTGTATTTCTTACCAGAACTCTGAATCTGATCGGACAGGAAGTTGGCGATTTCGGTCTCATCAGCGGGCAGCTGACCGCCCCAGCGGCTGAACACCTTGAGATCCGCTTTGACCGCGCGCGTGCTGTTCATCGACAGGCTGTCGATGATCAGCCGCCGCGATGTGGCATTAAGCTGCGGGGCGTTAGCGACAACCCGGGATGGATCCTCCTGGGTGTCAAACTGGACTGGACGCGCAAGCGGCTGCAGTGATTGGCTCATGCTTATCTTCCTTACACGGGAACTGTATATATAACCAGTTTTGCGTATGTGTGCAAGGTCTCAGCTGGAAGCCAACGATCGCCTGTCTCGCAGAAAAAGGCGCTCGTACTAGCGCTTGGTTAAGTTGATGGCTGGAAGGCGTCCGCGTCAGCCGCCATCCATGCCTCGTGAAGTCACGGGTACCGCCAACGGCTCAAGCGTTAGGATCTTGTTCCGTGTCTGCTGCTGGTCAATGCGCAGCTGATCAATCAACTGGCTCAGCGCATGGTGTTGGCTGTCGCTCAGGTTCTGGCTGGCGACCTCATCCAGTAATGTCATCTGGACGTGTAAGTCCTGGAAGTGGCCGAAACGTTTTTGTCGCTCCTTGAGGCCGCTGATGTTGCCGGCCAGATGGTCGGAGTCCAGGTCGATCAGGTAACGTACGCGTTTCAGTGACTTGCGAACCTGATGGAAATCCGTATCCGTGGACGTCGGGGTAAGCGCGTTGAACAGTCTGTCATGACGCGCAATCTGTTCGTCGAGGGTGTAGCGGATTCGCTTGCGCTTGATTCGGTTTGCAAGCTTGGCAACTGTGTCCCCTTGAACCAGTTTGCTCCAGCGTTGCATGTCTTTGGCGTACTGGTCGCTGTCCAGAACCTGGCAGAGCCGGAGGTGTTCGTCGGCCTGTTTTCGTTGGAACCAGGTTTGCAGATCCAGTGCGTCTATGGCCTCTCGCCGCTCCGGCACCTCGCGCCAGTTGGACAGAGTCTCCAGGAATACATCCAGATCCCGGAGATGGCTGGTTTCGCGGCCCTGACGCTTCAGTCCCTTAAGGCCCTTTTTTAGCGTGCTGTCCTTGAGGATCCGTTCCATTGACTCGCCAATGGCGCGGCTGCGTCGGATATTAACCCGGAACTGATGCAGAAATTCAGGGTCATACCCCCGGCGCACACCCGGCTCCAGTGCCTCAATCAGCCTGGCCTGGTGTTGCAGGCTTGCTGGGATCCGTTTTTTGATCTTTTTGCCGCCCATCCCCGGGGCTTTCGGTGCATTGCGGCGGAAGAGCTTGTAGTCAAGGTGTTCCGGTAGTAGTACGTCGCTGCACTCGCCGGTCTGGCGCCCAACCTGACGCCATGAGCGACCGGGCAGGGTGATCTGAACCGCCCCGCCCGTGGGGAGAGCCTGTAGTGGTATGTTGAGAAGCCGGTTGGCAAGGTTAAGCAGCGCCGGGTTGTGGCCGATGATCACAAGTGGCGACTGCGGGGTCTGGGATTGGAGCCATGAGAGAAGCCTGCCCCGGTCGAAGGTATAGAGCTCGTTATGAACCTGCACCTGTACTGTATCGCCGTCGGGCAATGCACCAACAATGGCTCTGGCGGTCTGCTGAGCGCGCTTCGCCGGGCTTATGAATAACGAGCCTTCGAACGCACCAGCGTCTCGCAGCGCGGGGCTGAGGGCACTGGCCTGGCGCCGGCCACGCTTTTTGAGCGGTCGCTCGTCGTCGGGTCGGCTTTCATCTTTCCAGCTCGATTTGCCGTGGCGCACAAGAAACAGAGTTTTCATGATTAAACTCCTGCGGGTGTTGGCGAACAGGGCCAGATCGAAGCTGGCGTTTCAATGGGCTCAGCTGTCGTCCAGCAGTTGCCGGTAGCGCGTGAGCACCGTCTCATCCCCTGCCGGGTACTCCGGTGCCAGGGTCCGCAGCGTGTCCGCTAGAAGACCGGCGACTATGGCGCGGGCTTCAGGTTTGTTGTCGGCGGGGATGATGTGCCACGGCGCCTCCGGTATATGAGTGGCAGCGATGGCCTCTTCCGCGTAGCCCATCAGTTCGTCCCGGCGTTGCCAGCCTTCGATGTCCGAGGGGTCGAACTTCCAGCGTTTGTGGGGTTTCTCGAGGCGCTTGCGCAGGCGTTTTTCGTGCTCCTGCTCAGAGGTGTGAAGCCAAAACTTGAGTATGCAGGTGCCTTCCCGCGTCAGGTGCTGTTCAAACTGGCGCAGTGAGGTGTAGCGCCCCTCCAGCTCCCCCGGCCCAGAGTGCCACACCGGCCAGGCCCTTTCGGCAATGACGGCTTCATGGTGGCTGCGGTTGAACGCCGAGACCTCCCCGAACGCCGGAAGGAAAGGCGTGACGCGCCAGAGGAAGTCGTGCCTTGTTTCGCTGCCGGTGGGCCGCGAGAAAGACCAGGCGTGGAAGCCGGCCGGGTCCATGTAGGTGGCCAGCGTTCGGATCAGGCTGTCCTTGCCGCTGGCGTCCGGGCCGTGGACCACCACTAGCAGAGCTTTTTCCTGGTTGGCCCAGAGGCGGCGCTGGTATTCGCCGATGGCCTTCAGGCTGGTATCAAGACCCGGCAGGGCCTCGGGGTGCTTCGCGCGGCATGAGTAGTGGCTCAGGTGGGGGTGTTTGGGGTTGAACTGCCAGTCCATGGGGCCTCGATCAGGTGGCGGAATTGGTCTGTTCAGCGTAGCCCATTTCCCGGGCCGACCTGTAGGAGCGCGCTTGCTCGCGGTGGTTTGGATATCGCTTGCGGGGCGAACTCTACAGAGGGTGGAGGCTGCGTTGCTTTTACTAAAACCAGGGCATATAATTCCAAATATATGTAAAAGAGGGGTGATTATGGGCCAGGTGACGATCTATCTGGATGACGAGACTGAAAAAAAGATGATCGAAAATGCCAGGGGCATGAAGCTTTCTAAAAGCAAATGGATTGCCGGTGTGATCCAGGAGAAGCTGGTGGATCAATGGCCTGATACAGTGCGGGAGCTTCCGGGAAGCTGGGGTGACTTCCCCTCACTGGAAGAGCTGCGAGCTGGAGAGAGCACTGATGCAGAGCGGGAAGCACTTTAATGTGGGTGCTGGATACCAACACGCTGATTTACTTTTTCAAGGGTGAGGGCCGGGTTGCGGAGCGGATGCTGGCGCGGGCGCCCCAGGATATTGGCATCCCCGCTATTGTCCTCTATGAACTGCAGGTTGGTATCGCCAAATCGGCATCGCTGGAAAAGCGTTCGAAGCAGCTCGCGGAACTTACCTCAGCGGTGCAGGTCCTGCCTTTTCACCAACGCGAGGCAAAGGCAGCTGCAGAAATCCGCGCCACCCTGGAGAACGAAGGCCAACCCATCGGCCCCTGTGACACCCTGATTGCCGGCACGGCGCTGGCTCATGGCTCCATTTTGGTCAGCCGTAATACCCGTGAATTTGAACGGATCGACCAGTTGCGTTTGGAGGATTGGTTCTAAGACAGATTAATTGAATCTGCTACTCCCGCAGGGATTCCAGCTTCTGGTCGCTGCTTAAAGGTTGAACTGACAGAACCCCGACATCCAGATCGCTCCCGGGTCTTTGCTGACCACTGGCGACGGAACCGAACACAACAATCAGCCGCACTCCCTCAAAGGGCTGCAGTGCCTGGATGATCTGATGTTCAGTCGTATGGTCCATAAATGCATCATGGCACGCGGATGAAACAGCACCAATCACGTGCCCGGTAGAAGAGAGTCCCGCTCGCAATCCTTGGGGTATCGTTTGTGGAGCGAGTTGCTACAGGAGGTGAGGAAACCGCTTGGGCACGGCGCTGAGGGGGATGCGTTCCTGTTCCAGGCGGGGCTGATCGCCATAGTCGCCGTTGAGCAGGGCGTGGTAGAGAGCCTGTTCCGCCTCGGTGAGGTTGGGGAGTTGGTGGTGGGTCGGTTTGGGCTCCGTGCCCATGAGCGACTGGTAAGTATTGAGGGTGGCGGCGTCCATCAGCAGTGAGCGGGTGTGTGGCAGGACGCTGCGCAGCTGGTTGAGGATGGCGAGGCCGTGGGTATCAATGTCGCCCCAGTAGTAGACGGGCTTTTCCTGGAGCCAGCCGGCCTCGGCAAGAAGTCTGTCCACGCCATAGCCCTGGCCGAAGATGACGATGGCGTCCGCCACTGGCGGGAAGGCGAGGGCGGTGATGTCGTTTTCCACGATCAGCACTGTCTCGATAGCCAGATTCAGGCCGTTGAATTCATGGACGGGGATCTGGAGATCACTGAGTCCGTGCAGGGTGTGGGCGGCGTCCAGAATGCGGAAACGGACTGTGGCGGGTTTGCTGGCAAAGCCGTAGCGGCGCTCGAACTGGTTGGCGCCGGGATCGATCGCGGCTTCGGGCAGCATGCGGTCAAGTAGCTGCGTGAGCAGTTTTCGGTGGCCCTCAACGAATTTGGTATCCACGCCGGGCAGATCCAGCTGGCGCAGGTAGATGCCCGGGCGCGGATTGTCTCTCAGCCAGTGCATGACAGCGCGCAGGCGCGGCCACTGGTCGTGGTGTTCAAGTACGGCCAGCGGATACGCCAGGGCCCAGTCGTGGAGTTCTGGGAAATCCGTGATCAGCGCATGGAAGCAGGCGCTGAAGCGCTCGGCCTGGCGCCGGTGGCGTATAAAGCCCAGTGCCTGTTCGGGCGTTTCGAACACGACCGCGCTGGGAATCTCGTTACGCCCGAGCTGGCGGTGGTTGCGGCTTTCCCACTCCAGCGAGAAATCCCCGCAGCGGGCTTGCTGTTGCCATTGGCGCGCCCATTCGCGGGCTTGCGGGAACTGCTCCAGAAGTTGCTTTGGGTCGGGTTTTTTCAGTGGCAGGCGCAGGGGGAAGTGCGCTTGCGGTTGCTGCCAGGCGCGCAGCAGTTCCCCCTTTTTGCCAGCGCTTGCGCAGGGTGGAGGCGACATCTTCCGGGGTGCTCCAGGGGCCGGAGGTGCTCATGCAGGGTGCTCGCGCTTGTGCTTCTCCGCCCGGTACTCCTCAATGGTGAGGTTGCGCAGCAGCGACTCACGCCCTTGCGGGTTGTACACAAAGCCCACCTGGGCCACGTAGGGTTCGATGATGTGGATCTTCTGCAACGGGGTGATGATCAGAAGCTGCAGGTTCAGCCGCTGGAACAGCTCCAGGCCGAAGCGGGCGGATTCGTCCGAGCCGCGCCCGAAGGCCTCGTCGATCATCACGAAGCGAAAGCTGCGTGAGTGCACCGCGCCCCATTCGAGCCCGAACTGGTAGGCCAGGCTTGCCGCCAGCACCGTGTAGGCCAGTTTCTCTTTCTGGCCGCCGGATTTGCCGCCGGAGTCGGTGTAGTGTTCGTACTCGGTGCCGGTGACGCTGCCCTCGGTACAGGCTTTGAGACTCTGCTGGAATTCGCGGATGTCCGGGTCCGGGTTGGTTTCAGCCTCCAGGCGGATGTAGCGCCCGGGGTTGTACTCGATGTCCGCCAGTGAGCGGTTGATCTGTTCGATGCGTTCGCGGATCAGTGCCTGCTCCTGATAGAGCTTGCCCTGGAAGCCGGCGATCTCCTGGATGGTGTTTTCGTTGAGCAGGGTCTTGAACTTGTGCTCAAAGCGCGGGAGATCGTCCTCTTTGAGGCTGGTGAGCAGGGCACGGTATTCGCCGGCAGCGTCGATACTCGCATCCATTTCCTGGGTGTCCAGTGGCCAGCGGCTGGCGAACTCATTCATCGCCCGCAGGATTTTCTCTTCCAGGTTTCGGATGCGTTTGGCTTCGTTGTCGAGTTTGCGCTGCAGCCACTCGCGCATCTCCTGCTCGCGGTTGGCGCAGGACTCGACGGTGAGCTGGTGCTCGCCCAGGGCCTGTTCGCGTAGACTATCCAGCTCCTCGAACCAGGGCTGATCCTGACCCTGTTGCTCGAGCAGTGTGTTCAACTCCTCGAGTTCGTTCCGGGCGTTCTGCTGTTTCTCCCGGGTGACGGCAAGCTGGCCGGAGAGCCGTTCCTTTTCGTTTTCGCTTTCCTCGATGCGTGTTTCCAGGGCATCGAGTTGCTCGTTCAGTGTCTGCAGCTGGTCGCTGGCCTTTTCAAGCTCGGTCTTTTCCCGCTCCAGCTCGGCAATGGCCCGCGCCGGCGTGTGCCAGTTGATCTCGCTGTAGTCCTGGATGGCCTGAAGTTTGACCAGGGTATCGCGCTGGTCGTTCAATTCCTCTTTCTGACGTTTGATCTCCGCCAGTTCGGCCCCCAGTTGCTGGATATCGCGTTCAAGGTCCGCCTGCTGGTTTTCCAGGGTGGCGATCTTGTCCTGGTTGCTCCAGCCGAGCATGAAGCGGCTGCGGTCGTTGAGCCGGTGGCGGTCGTCCTTTTCGTGGCGCTGCTCGTTGGTCTTGATCTGGCCGGCGCGGGTAATGGCGCGCGGCTCGCGGCGGAGCTGGGCGAGATCGTCGCAGCAGGCGTAGTCGAAGCGTTTGGCCAGTTCTTGCTCAAGCCAGGGGTGGAACTCGGAGTCGGGCTTGATGTCGAGCTTGGCCACCAGTGACCGGGCGTGGAGCTGTGACGGGGCGGTCACTCGGGGGTGACTGACGCGGAAATACACCAGCCGGCCCTTGAGGTGGGTCTGCTCGACCCATTCGGCAACGGCGCTGTAGCGCGCCTCCGGCACCAGCAGCGAGAGCGCGAAGTTGTGCAGTACGCGTTCGGCGGCGCCTTCCCAGTCGCTTTCATCCTCGCGCACGCGAATCAGTTCGCCGGCAAAGGGAAGGGCGTCCTCGTTCAGTGACAGGTCCTGGCACAGGCGCTCGCGGATGCGGATCTGGGCACTGGCGATGTTGGAGCGGCGCTGGCGCAGGGAATCGAGCTCGTCGCTCAGGCTCTGGTGCTCGCTGCGCCTCTGGCGAAGGGTGACCTCGGCTTCGGTGTTGCGGTTGGTCAGTGTCTGGTCGCGCTCCTGCAGCTCGCTGCGCTGGGTCTCAAGCTGTGTGAGGTTGTCGCCGAAGGTCTCCAGATCCGGGTGCTGGGTCAGGCCCAGCTGGCCGGCCAGGGTGGCGTAGTGTTCGGCTTTGCTCTGGCGCTGGTTGCGTTCGTCCTGGCGCCGGGCGATGTCGGTCTTGAGTTGTTCAATGCGGTCACCGCCGCGCTCGCCGATGGCCTGGCGCAGCCGGTCGCGTTCGCCGCGCTGCTCGGTCAGGGTGCTTTGCTGCTGCTCAAGCCGGCGTTGCTGGCGTTGGTGCTCTTCCGCGAGATTGTCCAGGCGTTTGTGCAGCAGTTGGCTCTTGTGGTGGGCGAAGTAGCTTTTCAGAGCGTCGCGGCACTGTTCCCAGTGCTGGTGCTGTTGCTGCAGGCTCTGATGCTCGTCGCAGTCGCCGACCAGCGGCTCCAGCGCCTCCATCTGGGCGCGGGCTTTGAGCACCGCCTCGTGGGCGCGGTTGAGGTCATCGAAGTGCTCGATCAGATCGTCGATGCGTGGGCCCACGTCGAAGGCCTCGAGCATGTGCTCGCGCACAAAGCCAGTGAGATTGCCGACTGATTTCATGGACACCGTCTGGTGGAACAGCTCCAGGGCCTGGTCATTGTCGATGCCGAACAGGCGGCGGAAAGCGGCCTCGTATTTGGCGAAGCTGTCGTGGATCTGGATATGGGGATTGTCGCGCAGGCGCTTGCGCAGGGTGTTGATGTCGGCGTTGAAGTTGGCGAAGTCGGTTTCGATGGCCAGATCCTGCTCGGCCACGATATGGATGCGCTCGGGCTGGCCCTGCTGGTCTTTGTGCCAGAACAGCTGGGCGAGGGTGACGGTCTGGTCAAATCCGGCGTTGTAGAAGCTGGCCAGGATCACCGAATAGCTGTTGTGATCACGCAGGGCTACGGGCCTGGCATTGGGGCCGGTGTCGCTGCGTTCGGATTTGTAGTAGCCGAGCACGTAGGAGCGCAGTGAGCGCTCCTTGCTTTCGGCGCCGGCGGCCTTGTTGTAGGCCGCACGCTGGGGCCGGACAAGTAGTGTGGTCATGGCATCCACCAGGGTGGACTTGCCGGAGCCGATGTCACCGGTCAAAAGCGCGTTGCGCCCGTCCAGGTTCAGTCGCCAGACGTGGTGGTTGAAGGTGCCCCAGTTGAGCACTTCCAGGCGCTGCAGGCGGAAACCGGCGAGCTGATCGTCACTGGCAAAATCGAGAAGCTGCTCCTGCATTGCCATCACTCGGTCCCGTCGTCGGTATGGGTGGCATCGCTGTCATCCGCGCTGATGTGCTCGCGGTAGGCCTGGAGTTTCTGGTCGAATTCGTTGAGCCACTGGGCATCCACGTAGGCCTTGATGATGCGTCGGACCTCGATCTTGTCCTTCTGGCCTTTCAGGCGGCGGATGAAGCCGAGTTTTTCGACGTTGTTGAGGTGGGTGTCGATGCGGTCGACCAGTTTTGCCTCGTTGGATGTCTCCGGCAGGAAGGTGCGCATCATGTTGACGATGTCCTCCCGGTCCAGAATCAGACGCGGGTCGCCGCCCTCGGTGTCGGACTCGGCGAGCTTGCGCCGCAGCAGCGCGATCAACAGGCTGACCGGGTACGACAGGGGCCGCCTTGGGCATCAGCTGGGGTATGTCGGCGTCGTGGTCTTCAGAGGTGTCCGAGGTCAGCCAGGCGTAGCCCTCGCTTTCGTCCACCCGCAGCGCCAGACCCATCACGGCCACATAGTCGCGGATACGCGGCTGCAGGTGGAGAAGCTGCTGCCACAGCCGCGGGTCGTCCTGCTCGAAGATCACGCCTTTGAGCAGTTTCACCACAATGGGCGACAGCGGGTTGGCCTCTCCGGATTCAGTGGCGTTGGTGGGCTCTTCCAAGATCAGCTCCGGGCTCGGGTGAACAGGACCAGCGGGGCTCGGGCATGGCGCCGGGTGCCGTCATCGTCCTGCCATTCTATGGTCTGGGGTTGTGTTTCATCAAAACTGGCTCGCGGGTCATCCCCGGCCAGTGAGAGGTAGCTCACCAGTTCCGCCAGACCGACCTGTAATGGATGGTTGCTTATGACATCCGCTAGGGTGACCTGTGAGCTGTGGCGCAGCTCGCGGGCAATGGCGGACTGAAGTCGGGCCTTATCCACCACGACCTGGTTGAACAGTGCCTGCGGGTCGACATCGGTTTCATCGCCGGTGGCCACGCTGGTCTCCAGCACCGGGCGCAGCGGCGGCGAGAACAGCGGCCGTTCCATAGGCAGATTGATGTCCGCCTTGGGGGATTCCAGCGTCATCCAGGTGCCATCCAGCGGGTCCCCGCGCAGGGCGATGGCGTGGGTTTCCGCGGATTGGATGAGCTGCATGATGCGCTTGTTCTCAAGAAAAGCCTGATCATCGAGAAACCGCCGCAATTGCGCCGAAAGCCGGGCCACGGTGCGCTGGGTCTGCTCTCCCGCCTCAAGCCAGTCGTAGTGGACGCGCTTGATGCGCGGGTCCGGGGCCATCTGCTGGACGGCCTCCAGTGACAGAACCTGCTCCAGGCCCTCCGTGAGCTGCTGCTGGCGGGTCGGCGACATCAGAAAATCCCAGAAGGCACGGAAGGTGCGGCCCTGGTCGGAGTCGGCGATGGCGTCGCGCTCGCCGAAGATCTCGTCGAGCAGCTCGCCCTTGCGGCCTTCCCAGGTGGTGATCTGTTCCCGGGCCTGGCGGTCGAGCTGGCGGAAGTTCTGCTCCACCTCGCGGAAGTCGGACAGCAGCTCGCGGGCGGTGGTGCTCAGCTGCTGGAAGCGCTCGCGCACGGCCGTTTCTTCCATGATCTCGATGTCACCGCTTTCCACTCGTGCGATCTCGTCCTCGATTTCGGCCTTGCGCCGCTGTAGATCGTTCAGCCGTGTCTGTTTGTCCGTCTCCACCCCTTCGAGCATCTGCTGGAGCAGATCGAACACCGTTTTCAGGCGCGACTCGGTGCCCACGAACTGGCGCTCGATGAGACTGTTGAGCCACTGGATGACCTTTTCGGCAGCCGGCGTGAGATCAAAGTGCGCTTCGTCCGAGTTGGCCGGATAGAACTTGCGCAGCCAGCCCTTGTCGTTGTCCGCCCAGTCGTTGAGGTAGTGCGCGGCCGTCTGCGGGAAGGCGTCCTCGCCCTCGGTCTCGCGCAGGTTGAACAGCCGGTCCTCCAGGCGGGCCTGCAGGTGGGATTCGCTCAGGCTGCGCTCGTTGGGCTGGATGAACACCTCATCGAGAAAGCTGATGGTCAGCGGGGCATGCTGGGCCTGCAGCAGTTTCCAGGCCGGGTGATGGCGGCGCAGCTGGGCAGCGGTGTGGTAATCCAATATCGAGCCCTGAATGTTGGGTGCCGGCTTAGGCCGGAGCAGGAGCCTCTCTGAGGTTTCTGATGAAAGAGCGCACGAACACCGCGAACACGCTCAGCATGCCACCAAGCATGGTGGCCAGGATGCAGATGAGCGCGCGCTGCGGGCCGCTTTTCTCCTGTGGGACGACGGCCGGGTCGATGGTCTGGAATACGTATTCGTTCTGGGCGTTGGCGAGCATGACGGTGCGGGTTTCGCTTTCAATGAGCTGGTAGAAGACCTGCTGCATGCCGGTGATGCTGGTCTCGTCCACCTGGTTTCGCAGGTAGTTGATACGGCTCTGCGCTTCTTCAACGTCTTTCTGGCGCATGTGCTCGTTGATATCGGCGATCAGCTGATCTACCCACTGCTGGGCGGCAACGGGCGAGAGGCTCTGGATACTGACGGTGATCATGCCGGTGTCGCTTGAGTCGGAGACCGAGAGCATCCCGCTGAAGCGTTTGACCAGATCCCAGTCCGTCGGCTCCAGGCTTTCGCCTTCTTCATCCTGTTGCCACTCGCCGGTTTCCGGGTTGTAGACCTCGCGGTTGATGATCCATTCGCGGGTCTCGGTGTTCCAGCCCTCGGTGGCCATCAGGGGCACGGCAAGCTCATGGCGGCGGATGAAATCACTGAGAAAGGCCCGCGACTGCAGGATCTGCTTGGCGATGACGGTTTTGGAGCCGCCACCCTCGCCGATGTTGACGCCGGCCATGCTGGCAAGACTGCCGAGCTGGCCGCTGATCTTAGGGCCCTGTTCCTCCGTCGCGGGCGCGACCATGGCCTCGGCGCGATACATATTGGGCTGCATCAGGGCGTAGACCACACCACCAACGGCGAAAACCAGGGTGATGCTGATGATCAGCCATTTGCCGTGCCACAGGGTGAGAAAGAGATCGCGCAGGTCGATCTCGTCGTCATCCCCAGCGGCGTTATAGGTCGGTTGTTCGCTCATGCCGTGTTCCCGTTTGCGTTGCTGAACATCAGAGGCCATCAATGGCGGCGGCGCCGAGTGACATCTGGTAGATGATCTGGCTTACGTCCGTCCACAGCTGCAGCTGGCTGAGCTGGTCCACATCCAGCGGCATCACAACGGTGTCACCCGGGCTGAGCTGGGTGCGGTTTGAGGCGAACCAGTTGCTGCGGTTGGGCAGTGACACGGAGCCATTCGCCCGGATGATGTAGACGCGGTCTTCATCGGCCTGGCTGTTGGGGCCGCCACTGCGCTCGATGTAGTCGTTCAGGGTCAGGCCCTGGTCATGCAGGTGACTGGTCGGGAACTGGACCTCGCCCAGAACTGAGACTGATTGCGGTTGCTCGGGTACGGTGAGTGAGTCGCCGTCCTGCAGGCGGATGCTTTGGTAGTCCGGGTCACGCAGCGCGCGTTTCAGGTCGATGACCATGCGCCCAACTGCCCGTGCCTCACTGATGCGATCCAGCAGCTCGCGGGTCTGCTGTTGGCCCTGTTTCTGGTTGGTGAAATCCTCTCCCTGGATCTGCTGGCCGAGCAGCCGGCCCTGGAGTTTTTCCTCGGCTTCTCGGAGGCGTTTGCGCTCGCGCTCTTTCAACGACTCCCGTGTGAAAACAGCCCCTTCAGGGAACGCGTATTGGGTGAGTCCGCCTGCGCGCTCGACGACCTCTTCCAGACTCTCTCCCTTTCTCAGGCTGTAGGTGCCGGGGAAGCGGATCTCGCCTCCGAGCGTGACGGTGCGGTTTTCATTGAACGCGGGAATGGACTTGATCTGGACCCGATCCCGGCTCTGCAGGTGGAAATCGTCGATTGTGCGGTCATTGGCCAGGGGTGTCACATCGAGGGTGCGGATCACGCGACTGCCATCGCCCTGATCGTCGCGCTTCAGGCGTGAGACTTCAGCTTCTTCCAGAGAGGCGCCGTCTTTGAGGCCACCGGCGAGCTTCAGCAGGTTGCTGAGCGAGCGCTCCTGAGTAATCGGGTAGCTGCCCGGGTAGCGGACTTCGCCGCTGATGGCGGCAACTGGCGCCGGCTGGTTCGGGGTCGATTCCTTGCGCAGGCGCTGGATAACGTTGCCCATCATCTGTTCGCGTCGCCACTGCTTCAGCTCGTTCCAGCGTTTTGCTTGTTCATCGGAGAGTTCGTTGTTGCTGGCGAGCTGGTCCATGCGCTGCACCAGAGTCCGGTCCTCACCGTTGGTTTCCGCTTCCTCATAAGCTGCTGCTGGCAGATCCGCCTTGGCGAGATCGGCGAAGAACAGAATCCGGTCTTTTTCCTGCAGTTCCGGGTCTGCATCTGACCCTGGGTTTTCAACGACCGCTCGCGGATTGATGAAGTGGGCGGCAATGAGGTCGGTTTCAGGGTCCCTGCGGATGAGCAGGGCAGCGGTATGATCGGCGGCCTCGTCCAGGTCGGTTCCCAGGTTGGCGATCAATGAGCTCAGGCGCATGCCCGGCATCCAGGCGAAGCGTCCGGAGCGAGTCACGGCGCCCTTCAGTTCCACATACTGGCCGGTGACATCGGCGATTGAGGGGATGCGGATATGATCGCCAGCCTGAACGGGGGCGTTCATCCCTTTCGGCTGTGAGGCGTCCACCTCGCCGAGCATCCGCAGGAAGTCATCATTGATGCGTTCGATTCGGACCCGCTTGGGGTAGGCCTGCTCGGTCATGCCGCCGGCCAGCGCAATGACTGACTCCAGCGTGGTTTCACCGCGCAGCTCGTAGCGGGCCGGACGCCGGACCTCACCGCCGACGCTGACGCGCTTGCCGACCGGCGGAATGAAGATCACATCGCCGGCCTGCAGGCGCGCGTCATCGCTGCTGTCGCCTTCCAGAAGAAGGTCGTAGAGATCAAAGGTGCCGATGACCTCGCCGTCGCGTTTGTGCTGAATGCGCCGCAGTGAGCCGGTTTTTTGGATGCCGCCGGAGACGAACAGCGCGTTGGTGAGCGTCGACAGCGAGCTCACGGTGTAGGCGCCCGGATTGCGTGCCTCGCCCAGCACGAATACGCGCATGCTGCGCAGCTCACCCAGGCGCACGCTGGATTCAACCCCAATGAAACGGTCGGTGACCATTTTCTGGATCTCGTTGCGCAGTTCGTTGAAGCTCAGGCCGGCCACGCTGAACGGGCCGATCTCCGGGATAGCAATGGTGCCGTCGCGGCCCACGGTGAGGTTGTACTGGCCGGTTTTCTTGCCATAAAGCTGCAGTTGGATGGTGTCACCGGTGCCGATGATGTAGCCAGTGGGCACGGGCACTTCTGTGACCGGCGCGAAGGTGGAGGGCTCGCCCTTGAACAGGTCATACCCGAATGCGTTCAGGGCATCGCTTTTGTCGGCTTTGCGGGCCTTTTCGTTGGCTTTGTCGTTCTCGCTTTCAGCGTCGCCGTTTCCGTTCTTACTCTTCGTGGGCTGCACTACCGGCGCGTCCGGTTTTTCCAGGGAACTGTCGCCGCCGCTGTTTCGCTGGCGCAGCTGGTCAATATCCACGCCATATTGCTGGGCCAGCTGTTCCTGTTGCGACTGGGGCAGGGACATGAAGCGGTCGACCTGTGACTGGGACAGGTTCTGTGCGCTACCGGTGAGAGGTAACAGCAGCAAGAGCAGGGCAGTAATAAGCCGGTTTGTAGGCATGGTGTTTCGTTCTTTCCTGTCGTGAGTACGGATTCTGGCTGTCATCAGAAGCGGTAGCGCCATTGGGCGGCAATACGCCATTGGTCGATCTTGCCGCTGAGGGTTTCAATCTTGGCATCGGAGTAGCTGGCTTCGCCGCTCAACCAGCCGCCGGCGACCTGAGTGCCAAGGTTGAGGGCCAAGTGTGTGACTGACTGGTCACGTCGGGGCACGAAGTAGCGCACGTCGTTCGAGCCGGGCTTTACGGTGGTTTCGCCATCGGTGTTGAGCTCAACGTGCGACAGCCGCGCACCCAGGTTGGTGCCGCTTGTGAGAAAGTGCCATCCGCCCAGGGTCAGCATGCGGGCATCGCCCCCCTGGCTGGCGGCCATGGTGCGTCCGTAGTAGTGCTGCCCAGTGTTGTAACGGCTGTGGCTGTAGGTGATGTTGGGTATGGCGTCTCCATTGAAATCATCCGCAATGGTGTTGCTGTATTCAACGAACCATTGCTGTTCAGCCGAAAACCAGTGGGTGGCGGCATCCGCGCCGAACAACCAGGATTTGCGAGCGGGGAAGGCGCCGGCTTCGTCCTCGCCCATCATCTGGGTGTAAACGCCCAGTGTGGTGGCGCCGACGTCCATGCCGTAGCGGATGTCGACCGCCCCCAGCTGGTCGCCGGGGTCGTTTTCTTCGAGCTGGCCGTTATCCCGGCCGATCAGTGCGTTCCAGTAGGTCGAGCTGCTTTCGGGGTAGCCCTTGCCGCCGAGCATGATCAGGCGTGAAAAACCAATATCCAGGCCCTGAAGCGGGCGCAGGGTCAGGCGCACGCCAAGAACCTTGGGGTCCGGAACCGTGCGTTCGCCTTCGAGCTCGCCCAGAAAGGCGGTGGCATCCCAGGGACCAATCCAGCTCAGCCAGTTGGATTGCGGGGCGGTGGCGTTGCGGCGGTTGATCCAGACCGAGGGAATGGGGCGCGCGTTATTGGACAGAATCAGACTTGATTGCCACCCGGGGCCCCACCAGCGTTCAATACTGCCGACGCCGAAAACCCAGTTGCCGGCAGAAAACGCTAGGTAGGAGCCATCCGCCCGGACTTCGTCGTCGTCATCCGGTGACTGGGTGAACGACGGTGACAGGCCCAGCGCCCAGTGGTTGCCGATCCATTCCAGCGTGAGTCCCGCTTGCCCACTGTCCTGGGGGCCTGCGTTGAAACCCTGGATGAGGGCACCCTCACTGGCGCTGGCCAGCGAGGCCTCGGCCCGGAAGCCGCGCTCGGCCTGGCGTTTACGCTCGAATTTGAGGTAGTTCAGCGTGGTGTCCGGCGTGGCGGCTGAGGCCCGGGTGTTCTGGTAGCCCTGCTCGAGGTTGCCCCACATCAGTGGCCATGTGGAGGTGGTGCGGTTCATAGCGCCCCTGTCCGCCAGCTTCTGGGCGGAGTAGCGGGCGCGGATGTCGCCGGGGTCAAGCCAGGGCGCGGCCATGGCCGGGAGGCCGGCTCCGAGTATGGCGGCGCCGACAAGGGCCCTGAACACAGGAGTCATTTTTTGAGCGTGATCCATACTGCTGTTGATTCCCTGGAGAGCTCTCTCGAGGGAATGAATCTACCATAGATGCAGATCGTCTCCAACGCGTTGCTGATGGTCTTATAATGAAGACAGACTGGCTCTGTGTAAGAATGCGCCTACATTCGGAGGGAGTAACGCCTGCCATGGGACGTTGGCTGTATTCATTGTGTCTGTATCTGGCATTGCCCGGTGTTCTGGCGTTTCTGGGGTACCGGAGCCTGCGCGAGCCGGGGTATCGCTCCAACCTGCGCCAGCGCTTTGGGCACGTGAGGCCGGATGGCGCGCAGCCCATCTGGGTGCATGCGGTCTCGGTGGGCGAGGTGCTGGCGGCGGCGCCGATGGTGCGGCGACTCATGGCCCGGTTCCCGGAGCACCCAATTGTGATGACGACCATGACCCCGACGGGCGCGGACCGGGTGCGGGATGTGTTTGGTGATGAGGTGGCGCACCGCTATGTGCCCTATGACCTGCCGCACATGGTCAACCGGTTTCTGACGCGGGTGCAGCCGGTGGCTCTGGTCATCATGGAAACGGAGGTCTGGCCCAACATGGTGCATGCCTGCGCCCAGCGCCGGATTCCGGTGATTCTGGCCAATGCCCGTCTTTCGGAAAAATCCGCTGGCGGTTACGCACGGTTGATGCCGCTGGGTCTGCCGCCGTTCCATAAACTGGACTGGATTGCGGCCCAGGCAAAGGCGGATGCCGAACGGTTCGTGGCCGTTGGGGCGGAACCGGCGAAGGTCACCGTCACCGGGTCGATCAAATACGATGTGAGCATTGGCGACCAGGCACGGGCGGCGGCGGCAGGGCTGCGTGAGCTGGTTGGGGAAGAGCGTCCGGTCTGGATTGCGGCCAGTACTCATGAAGGCGAGGAGGGGCCGGTTCTGGAGGCGCATTCGCGGTTGCTTGAGCGCCACCCGGAGGCGCTTCTGATCCTGGTGCCGCGCCATCCTGAGCGCTTTGGCACCGTGGCACGGCTTATTGGTGACAGGGGACTGACCATGGCGCGCCGTGCGGCTGGGGATGATCCCGCAGAAGCCCAGGTTTATCTGGCGGATACTATGGGCGAGCTGCTGATGCTGTTCGGATGCGCCCGTGCGGCCTTTATGGGCGGATCGTTCATTGCGCGTGGCGGGCATAACCCGCTGGAGGCGGCGGCGTGGTCGCTGCCGGTGCTTTCCGGACCGCACGTATTCAATTTTGCCAGCGTCTACAAGCAGCTCAGCACCGAGGGTGGTGTGGCGTTTGTTCATGACGGCGATGAGCTGGCGCGGCAACTGATCCATTTCTTTGACGAGCCGCGCCTGTGCACGGCAGCGGGTGAACGGGCCCGCGCCGTTATGGATGCCAACCAGGGGGCTCTGGATCGGCTCTATGAGGGGGTGTGCTGGCATATCCGCGGGTAAACGCACTTAATGCAAAAATCTTGGCCTCTATCTATAATGCAAACGCTCTTTCATTATTTTGCAAACTTAACGTGGTAGAGGCGACTTCATTTCTGATCAATATTCCAATCACCCTTCTGATGACGAAATCGACCTGGTGGATCTTGCCCGGGCGTTGATACGGCGCCGCTGGGTGATCATCGGTACCTTTCTGGTCTTTACGTTGGGAGCCGCGTTCTATGCGTTCTCTCAGGAGCGGGTCTATGCATTCACCACCAGTATTGAGCTGGGTGAGTTCGGGCCGCAGGAGTATGTGGCCAGCGCTTCAGGTACCCAAAACACCATTGAGGAACGTATTCTGCTGAGTGTGAAGCGGGCTTACCTGAAGGAGCAGGACCTGGAGCGGATGCCGTTTGATGTCTCGGTGGCCACCTCCGAGGAGAGCAGTTTTGTGAACCTGGTGACCCAGGCGCCGCTGGATCAGCAGGCGACGGTCGCGGCATTCCATGAGCGCATCTATAAGCGGCTGCGGGATGAGCACCAGTCGCGCCTGACCATTCTTGAGAACGAGAGTGATGCCAAGCTGAAGAACCTGCGTGCGTCACTCAAGGCCGAGAAGCGTCGGATGGAGGCACTCGAGGGGATGGCGGTGACCCCCAACCAAAAGGCTGGTAACGGTGAGACCCGGACGCAGACGCAGGCTGGTGAGGAAGTGCGCGCGACACTGACCAGCTCGGATGCGGCCCTGACGCTGCTGCTGAGCCAGCTGCAGCTGAATGAGCGGATTTCCGAGCGCGAGCAGCGCATGAATGAGATCCAGAGACAACTGCGCGAGGAAAAGACCCGCCGCTCGTGGATCAAGCCTACCCGAGCGGAGGACCTTGCCATTGCCTCCCTGAGCCCGGTGGGCACCAGCCGTTCCCTGATTCTGGTTCTGGGGGCGCTGCTGGGGGGTATGCTGGGCGTATTCATGGCGTTTTTCGCTGAATTCGCCGCCCGGGTGCGGGAGGTGGAAACCGGATAGGGGTCAGCCCTCCAACTCCGTGAGGATCATCAGCGCCTGCTCACGGCTGTTGCCGCATACGTCGTGCTCCGCCTGGAATGCCTCGCACACGGCGGGACGGCTGGGGTCACCGAAAAGCTTGCAGTGATGGTTCTCATCGAGTTGCACACAGGGCGTGCCGGCGGGCTTGCCGTTGGGCATGCCGGGGATGGGCGATGAGATGGAGGGCGCTATGCAGCAGGCGCCGCAGCCGGGTCGGCATTCGAAGTGGTCGGTCGAGGTCATGATCCGGGGGAGTCCGCCCGCAGTGGGTTTGCGGGCGGTATTGTGCAGCGCCTAGAAGGACATGCCAAGTTCCACGGAGCCGCCGACTTCTTCACTACTGGCCAGTGCCCCTGCCTCGATGCGCAGGGCCCAGGGCGAGAGGGCGAAACCGGCGGTGTACTGGGTCTCTTCCTCAATGCCGTTGGCTCCGGTCTCGCTGGCCAGGTTCTGGCGGGCGCCGGCGCGCAGGTTGATCCAGTCGTAGACGTTGAATTCACCGCCCAGAGCGACCCACTGCTGATCCGCCGCCGGGCCGATGCCTTCGTTCTTGGTCAGATCCACGTCCGCGGTGAGGGTGTGCCAGCTGCTGGTGTGGGCCACGCCGACGGTAACGAGGGGGTCCAGTGTCATTTCTTTCTGGTCGTAGATTTTTGAAAGGTTGTTATCTTTTACCGTTTTCAGAGTCTGCGGGATCAGGTTGCGCACGGAGGCGCCCAGCCGCCACTGGTTTTCAGCGCCCAGGTCGGTGCTGGCGCCGATGTCGACGTTGATGTGGGAGTCGTCGGTTTCGTATTCGGCGGCGTCAAAGTCGTCCTCGTCAAAGTCATCCACGCCCTGGGCGTAGTCGAAGGTGCGCATCTGCACGAGTTTGGGGGTGACGCCGATGTTCAGGTCCTGGCCCTGGATGTTGAAGGAGGTTGCCAGGGTCAGGCCGATTTCGCCGACGGCGCTGGCGAGGACGCGGCCGTCTGATTTGGGATTGATTTCGCCAGAGTCGTAAAGTGAACCAAGGGCGTTTTCAATGTCATTAGCGTTTTTCGGATTGTTGAGGTTTGCGACTCTGTCCAACGCCTCCAGATCTTTCGGATCAATACGGCTTTCTACGGTGGCACGGAGCTGTGCGTTTGCGTGTAAGCCCACACCCAATGTGGGCGAGGGCACCGCGAACAGAGTGCCCAAGCCGCCGTCGCCGCGCACGAATTCGTTGTTAACGCCGCGCAGCTGGGTGGCCAGTTGGCCGGCCTGATTCTGGGCGGTATCGATATCGGATTGGCTTGGGTTGTTGGAGTTAATGCTGTTAATGGCGGTTTCCAGCTGTTCGATCGTATCCTGGATCTGATCAACCTCGTCCACCACGTCCTCGTTTTCAGCGTACCGCGCGTTCACAGAGGGCAGCGTGACCGCGAATCCATCGTTCCAGCCGCTGTGATCGGCCGCCAGCAGCGATGGGTTGAGCAATGCGGCGCCACTGGGGCGGGCTGCCGCCACACCGGTGCCGCCCATGCCGAAGGCGCGCGCGTCACTAAACTGGGGCGGCGCGGCCTGGGCGCTGGCGGCGGTGGTGGCAAGGGCCACTGCCAGTGAGAGGCGGGAGAAAGGGGTGGCTAAGAAGCGTGAAGGCATTGTCATGGTTGCTCTGTCCTCTGCATCGGCGGTCATTAATGAATACAGCCTAGTTGATTGAGTGGCGAAGGCCACTTTGAAACACCTGTGGAAACGACTTTTTACATCGCGTTTCAAGGGCGCGCCCGCAGGGCAGCGATCAGATCTGGCGTGACACTTGCTTGCTTTCCCTCACACGCGTTGTGAACCGGTGACGTGCCATCGCTTGTGGAAGTTGGTGCTGGTCAGCCGGGGTGCAGGGAGGCAAGGGGTTGCCGGTGTCAGGGAGGGGTTGCGGAATTGTTAACGGGTCTGGAGAGAGCATGAACCTCAGGTTTGTGGGTTTTTGGGTCACCATCATGATGGTCTGCGTTGTGCCGGGCGCCTGGGCGGCGCCGGAGCAGAGCGAGGCCGTTAAAGGGCAGACGGTGTCGGTGCACTTTCCCCGGCGGGTGCGGCCCCAGCCTGCGATCTCCATTGTTGGTGGGATTGAATCGGCTGGACCTAAGGCGGTGGCTTCAGAAGCGGCTCCGAGCCGCCTGTGGCCACGGCCTGATAACGACGGCAAGCGTGCCTGGAACCAGCTGTATCAGCTGAAGACAGCGCCCACCGAAGCGGAACCAGGGGGCTGTGCGGATGACTATGCCAGGTCCCTGCGCCGGCGGGTGGGGGTGACGCGCTTCCAGCTTCTGGATTCCGAGGGCGCTGTTCTGGGCCGGCTGGACAATGTTGCGAAGGCGCTGCCGCGGATGCTGACCGAGGCATTGAGCGCGCGCGAGCGTGTTCTGATGCATTCGGCCTTTGATCGTCAGCTTTACGATCGGACCTTCAATGCGCCCACAGTCCAGGCGGTGGACCGGCGTCTGACCCGGGCCTCGGAACTGACCCGGGCGATGGGGGTGCAGTTCGTGATCTCGGGGGTCGTGCGCGATATTGGCGTGGAAGATCCGGGGGCCTGGGGGACGTCAACGGCGTCCTGGCTGGGGCGCGGGCTTGGGATCAGTAACCAGCGGCGCCGGCTTGCATTGGATCTGTTCGTGTATGACGGGCTCAGCGGGATGATTGTGATGCAGGATCAGATTGAGGTCCGTGGTGACTGGGGCCGTGCGCCAGAGGCGGATGTCGGGTTCGCCACGCCGGCGTTTTTAGCGACTGACTTTGGTGCGCGTATTGCGGAGCGGGTTTCGGAGCTGGCTGACACTGTGGTGGAAAAGCTGGCGTGCCAGCCGTTCATCGCGTCGGTTGAGCGGGTGGATGGCGAGCGCGTCCGCATCAGTGCCGGTGCGGACTCCGGGTTGCGGCCGGGACAGAGTATGGAGCTTCTGCGCGCTGAGCGCTATCTGGACCAGCCCGGGGCTTACCCGGCGCTGCGGCCCATAGGGCAGACCCTGGAGGTTGAGCAGGTTCAGCCGCGGTTCAGCAGCGGCCATCTGCCGGTGGAAGGCGGACGGATCAACGTGCGGCGCGGCGACCGGGTTGTGGTCTGGTAGTCACTCCTGCTCACGCCGAGCGATGGTCTGGATCTGTTCGACCATGGCGCGCAGGCCATTGCCACGGGTTGGCGAGATGTGGCGCATCAGGTCCAGTTCTTCAAACAGGCCCTCAAGATCGACCGTCAGAAGCTCTTTGGGTGTCCGCCCGTTGAGGGCGATCATGATGATGGCGGCCAGGCCGCGCACAATCATGGCGTCGCTGTCAATCAGCAGGTAAAGGCGGCCGCTTTCCGGGTCTTTGCGGTGAATGAGCCAGACCTGGCTCTGGCAGCCGTGGACGTAGTTCTGTTCGCGCCTCTCGGCCTCCGGGAAGGGCGGCAGCTTCTTGCCCAGGTCCATGATGTAGCCGTAGCGCTCTTCCCAGTCGTCAAGCAGCTCGAAGCCGTCCTGCACATCCTCGGTGGTGATGTCGGTGCCGAGTTCGGTGTTGGTAAAGTCGGCGGTGGTTTCAGCAGTCATTACAGCAACCCCAGTTCCAGTTTGGCTTCGTCGGTGAGCATCTCACTGCCCCAGGGCGGGTCGAAGGTGAGTTCCACTTCAACGTCCTCCACATTGGGCACGGACTCTACTTTACGCTTAACGTCATCGGCAATCACCGGGCCCATGCCACAGCCCGGTGCGGTGAGTGTCATCAGGATGTAGGCGTGGTTGCCGTCGCTGTCGCGCCAGACCTTGCAGTCGTAGATCAGGCCCAGATCGACAACGTTAACGGGGATCTCCGGGTCGTAGCAGGTCTGGAGTGCTTCCCACACCTGGTCCTCGTTGATGCTGCCGTCGCTGGGGGTTTCAAATTCGCTTGCCGCTACCTGTTTGCCGATGGCGTCCGCGTCTTTGCCGTCAATGCGTGCCAGGTTGCCGTTCACGGCGACGGAGAAGCTGCCGCCCAAAGCCTGTGTGAGAGTCACGAAGGTACCCTCGGGGATGTTGATGGCGGTGCCGGAGGGCACCAGCCGGGCTTCAACATCGCGCTGGGTTACGACAACTTCCCGATCCTGCATAGTCTGTTCCGGTTGCCTCAGTTCACCGCAAAGCTTTCGCCGCAGCCGCATTCGGCGGTGGCGTTGGGATTGCGGAATTCAAACATACTGTTGACGCCCTGTGTAATGAAACCAATCTCGGTGCCACCCACCATGGTGAGGTCGGTGCTGCTGACGTAGACGGTGACGTCATCGGCTACCGGGAAGGCAATGTCGTCTTCACCGGGTTGCTCCACGAAGGATGTGGTGTATTTGAACCCGGAACAGCCGGATTTCTTGGTGCCAAGGCGTACCCCGGCCATTTCCGGGCGCTTTTTCAGTTGTTCGCGACTGTGATCGATGGCGGCTTCGGTCATGGTGACGCCGGTCTGTGGCGTTACAGTTTCCGCTGTCATCTTGCCCTCCTGATTCCGATGGGCGATTGTGTTTCTTACTTGCCGGTGAACAGGCGCTGGATCTTCTGCAGACCCTGGAAGAACGAATCCACCTCTTCCACCGTATTATAAAACGCGAATGAGGCTCTGGCAGTCCCTGCAATGCCAAAATGCTCCATAAGCGGCATGCAGCAGTGATGGCCTGTGCGGATGGCAATGCCCTGCTGGTCCAGCAGGGTGCCCAGATCGCTGGGATGCAGACCCTCGAGCCAGAACGAGAGCACGGGTACCCGGTTGGGCGCCTGGCCGTAACGGGTCAGGCCGGGGAAGTCGCCGACCCAATCGTCCACGCGCCGGCCCAGGGCGGTCTCTGCCTCATGAACATTGTCATGGCCCAGGTCGTTGAGGTAGCGCATGGCGGTGGCCAGCCCGACGGCCTCGGCGATGGCCGGCGTGCCGGCCTCGAAGCGGTAGGGCGCTTTCTGGAAGCTGGTGCCCTCAAAGCTTACCCGGTGGATCATCTCACCACCGGTCTGGTAAACGGGCCATTCGTTAAGCAGGTCTTCTCGGCCGTACAGCACGCCGATGCCGGTGGGGCCGAACAGCTTGTGGCCGGAGAACACGTAGAAGTCACAGTCCAGCGCCTGTACGTCCGCACCCAGGTGCGGGATGGCCTGGGCGCCGTCGACCAGGGTGTACGCGCCCACCTGCTTGGCGGCGGCAACCATCGCCGTTGCCGGGTTGATGGTACCCAGAACGTTAGATACTTCGGTGATGGCGAAGACTTTTGTGCGCTCACTGAGCTGGTCACGGAAGCTCTGCTGATCCAGCTCGCCCTCGGGGGTGACCTCGATCACCTTCAGGGTTGCGCCGGTGGCCTCGGCCAGCATCTGCCAGGGCACGATGTTGGCGTGGTGTTCCATGCGCGAGACCAGGATCTCGTCACCCTGCTTCAGGCTGCGATAGAACCCGTTGGCCACCAGGTTGATGCCTTCGGTGGTGCCGCGTGTCCAGATGATCTCATTGGCGCTGGCGGCGTTGATCTGGGCGCGCACTGTTTCGCGGGCACCCTCGAACAACGACGTGGCGCGGTCGCCCAGGGTGTGGGCGCCGCGGTGTACGTTGGAGTGGGTCTCGCGCAGGTACTGGGTCATCGCCTCCATCACCGCCTGCGGCTTCTGCGACGAGGCGGCGTTGTCCAGATAGATCAGAGGCTTACCGTTGATCTGCTGCTCGAGAATGGGGAAATCCGTGCGCACCTGCTCCAGGTTCATTCAGCGGCCCTCCTGAAGCTGGCCTCGATGAAGTCCGTGAGGCGGGTGTTGACCGCCTCGCGGATGTCTTCGAGCGGCACTTGGCCCACCAGCTCATGCACGAAAGCCATGCTGAGCATGGTAGCAGCCGTGTCGCGGTCGATGCCGCGTGAGGTCAGGTAGAACAGCGAGCTCTCATCCAGCTGGCCGACGGTGGCGCCGTGGGCGCAGGTGACGTCGTCCGCATAGATCTCTAGCTCCGGCTTGGTATCGATCTCGGCGTTGGTCGACAGCAGCAGGTTTTTGTTGTTCATATCCGCGTGCGACTGCTGGGCGTCCGGGTGGATATGAATGCGACCGTTGAACACGGCATGTGAGCGATCCGCCGCTAGGCAGCGGTAGTTCTCGTCGCTGTCGCAGTTGGGCACCACATGGTCAATGGCCGTGTGGTTGTCGTAGTGCTGGCGGTCCTGGGTCAGGGCGATGCCGTTAAGCCGGGTGTAGCCGCCCTGGCCTTCAAGGCGCACCTGCAGATCGTGGCGGCGCAGGTCGCCGCCAAAGCCGATGCAGTGGCTGTCAAGCCGGGCATTGGCGCCAACCTTCACGCCGGTGGCGCCGACCTGGCGGACGTTGACCGGGTCCATG
This sequence comes from Salicola sp. Rm-C-2C1-2, assembly GCF_040196175.1. Lineage (NCBI taxonomy): Bacteria > Pseudomonadati > Pseudomonadota > Gammaproteobacteria > Oceanospirillales > Halomonadaceae > Salicola > Salicola sp. Rm-C-2C1-2. The sequence goes on from NZ_JBEFNF010000001.1 coordinate 27,768, forward strand.
CACAGGCGGATGTAGGTGATATTGGCGCTGTCATCGAGCAGCAGCTCGGAGACGCTGTCCACCAGTACCGGCTGCTCGCCGTTACTGATGAACTCTTCCACCAGCGTCATCTTGCTGCCCTGGCCCGCTTCGACCATCAGGCGCGGGTAGTTGGAGCCGCTGGCGCCGGCATCCGTGACGTACTGCACGTATACTGGTTTGTCTACGCTGATGTCGGCGCCCAGCCGGATCAGCAGGCCGTCTTCCAGGCGCGCGGTGTTGAGCGCGGCGAGCTGGGTGGTGCCGTGATCCAGCGTGGTATCCAGTTTTTTCGCCACGCTTTGCGCAGTGACGTCGTCTAGGTCGGCGAACCGGCGGATGTCAACGCCGCTGGCAGTGGGCAGCTCGCTGTGGTCCAGGTCCACCACGCCATTGCGGATTACCAAACGGTAGATGCCTTCCACGCTGCGGTAATCGGCATCGCCGGTGGCCTGGGTCAGCGGTGCCAGTTCCGGATCCAGCTTGAGGTAACGGCTGGAGTATTTCCAGTTTTCGGTCCGGCGGTTGGGCAGGGCCATGCCGGTGATGGCGTTGCTGCGGATGTCGCGCAGGCTTTTCAGCGGCGCGGGCAGCTGCTTTCCGCCTTGCGGTGTGAAGGCAGTGTCCAGCGGTGTTGCGGGCGTCTTGTGCGCAAGTGTCATGGAACCTCCTTAACCGGCTGCTTCCGCTTCGTTGATGCCGAGCCAGCCATAGCCGTGTTCTTCGAGTTCCATCGCCAGCTGCTTGTCGCCGCTCTTGATGATCTGGCCACCGGCGAGCACGTGCACGACGTCCGGCACGATGTGGTTGAGCAGGCGCTGGTAGTGGGTAACAACCAGGAAGGAGCGGTTGTCATCGCGCAGGGTGTTGACGCCGCCGGCTATGGTTTTGAGGGCGTCGATGTCGAGCCCGGAGTCGGTCTCGTCGAGGATGCCCAGGCGCGGTTCCATCAGCAGCATCTGCATGATCTCGTTGCGCTTTTTCTCGCCGCCGGAGAAGCCTTCGTTGACGCCGCGCTTGAGGAAGTCGGTATTGAGGTCGACCTGCTTGGCTTTTTCCTTGGCGAGTTTCATGAAGCTGGGGGCGTCGAGCTCGTTCTGGCCACGGTGCTTGCGCAGGTTGTTGACGGCCTCGCGCAGGAACTGAAGGTTACTGACGCCGGGAATTTCGACCGGGTACTGGAACGCCAGGAACAGGCCGGCAAGTGCACGTTCTTCTACTTCCAGATCGAGCAGATTATGGCCGTCGAACAGGATTTCGCCGTCGGTTACTTCGAAGGCTTCATGGCCGACGAGGACCTGGGCGAGGGTGGATTTGCCGGAACCGTTGGGGCCCATGACGGCGTGCACTTCGCCGGGTTGGATGTCGAGGTTGATGCCCTTGAGGATGGGGGTGCCCTCGACGCTGGCGTGGAGGTTTTTGATGGTCAGCATGTGGGTGCTCTCTATAGCGTTTTCAGTTGTTTCAAGACTGATGATTTGTTGCCTGCGGCGGGTATGGCACTACTCACCGGGAATCGCTGTGAATACGTCCGTGTACGCTGCTCTTCCGCCATCCATGGCTCCAGAGCTTCCCGGTGAGTAGCGCCACACCCGCCTCGATTCGCACGCCCTGAATACGCAGGGCTCGAGCCTGGATCAGCCGACGGACCCTTCCAGGCTCACTTCCAGCAGTTTGCCGGCTTCGACGGCAAATTCCATGGGCAGTTCCTGGAAGACTTCCTTGCAGAAGCCGTTGACGATCATGGACACGGCCTGTTCCGGATCGATGCCGCGCTGGCGGCAGAACAGCATCTGTTCGTCGCTCACCTTGGAGGTGGTGGCTTCGTGTTCCACCGTTGCGGAGCTGTTTTTGTTCTCGATGTAGGGGAACGTGTGGGCGCCGCAGGTGTCGCCGATCAGCAGCGAGTCGCACTGGGTGAAGTTGCGCGCGCCTTCGGCAGTGGGCTGGAACTTCACCAGGCCGCGGTAGCTCTGGTCGCTGTGGCCGGCGGAGATCCCCTTGGCAATGATGGTGCTGCGGGTGTTCTTACCCAGGTGGACCATCTTGGTGCCGGTGTCGGCCTGCTGGTAGTTGTTGGTCAGCGCCACCGAATAGAACTCGCCGACGCTGTTGTCGCCCTTGAGCACGCAGCTGGGGTATTTCCAGGTGACGGCGGAACCGGTCTCGACCTGGGTCCAGGAGATCTTGGAGTTTTTGCCACGTGCCATACCGCGCTTGGTGACGAAGTTGAAGATGCCACCTTTGCCGTTTTCGTCACCGGGATACCAGTTCTGGACCGTAGAGTACTTGACCTCCGCGTCGTCGAGCGCGACCAGTTCAACAACGGCGGCGTGGAGCTGGTTCTCGTCGCGCTGGGGGGCGGTGCAGCCTTCGAGGTAGCTCACGGAGGCGCCTTCATCGGCAATGATCAGCGTGCGCTCGAACTGGCCGGTGTTTTCCGCGTTGATGCGGAAGTAGGTGGACAGCTCCATCGGGCACTTGACGCCCTTGGGCACGTACACGAAAGAGCCGTCACTGAACACGGCGGAGTTGAGTGAGGCGAAGTAGTTGTCGCCACGTGGCACAACGGAGCCGAGGTACTTCTTCACCAGCTCAGGATGCTCCTGCAGAGCTTCGGAGATGGAGCAGAAGATCACGCCTGCTTCGGCCAGCTTGTTCTTGAAGGTGGTGACGACGGAGACGGAGTCGAAGACCGCGTCCACGGCGACGTTGCTGTACGCGCCGCCTTCCTGTTCCGCACCTTCGTCACTGCCACCGACTTCGGCCTCTGCCGGGGTGCCAGCACCGGCGACGCCGGCGAGCGCTTTCTGCTCGTGCAGCGGGATGCCGAGTTTTTCATAGGTGCGCAGCAGCTCAGGGTCGACCTCGTCGAGGCTCTGCGGCTTGTCGGTGTCTTTCTTGGGCGCTGAGTAATAGGAAATGGACTGCAGGTCCACTGGTTCAAAGTTAACCTTCTGCCAGTTGGGCTCAGTCATCTCCTGGAACTGGCGGTAGGCTTCCAGGCGCCATTCGAGCATCCACTCCGGTTCGCCCTTGATCTCGGAAAGACGCTTGATAACGCCTTCGTTCAGACCGGGCTCGAAGGTGTCCGATTCGATGTCGGTGACAAAGCCGGCTTCGTATTCGTGCTTGACGAAGTCTTCGGGCTTATTGGATTCGGCCATGGCTGCAACTCCACTGTTTTCGGGCCCGCGCTGCGTGGCGCCGGCCTTTCATGAACGGATAAATTCGGAGAAGACAGCGTTAGCGGATGTCTTGCCGGAATTCATCCAACCCCAAATGCATGCGCTTTAAGCGCCCACTGGTTTCTACGCCCAGCCTTTTTATGCAGCCCAATTGTACAAAAGTTGAGTGTTTTTGTCAGGTATTTATTCAGCGTACTTCGGGTCACGCCAAAATCTGTTGGTGACCATGATTATACGAAAATGAGCATGGCCAGGGTTAATCGTGTTGATAGGGGATCTGTACGAGTAGAATCCGCATTTTCAAAGGTCAGCAGTAACCCATGAACAGATGCTGAGGTGGTGCATTTGCCGGCCATGCAGATTGGCCCGATCCGCTCAGAGTGCCTGGTTAATGCCCGTGCAGACACGGACATGTTTTGCCCGATAGTGCGCAGCGCCCTTCCTATTGTCAGAAACGTGTCACAAGCCCGCGCTAGTTTGGGTCGAGCTCGATCAGAGCATTAACCATAAACAAGGAGATGATCTATGTTGCGGCAACAGCACGGCAGAGTCTGTTTTCAGTTAGCGCTTGCCCCACTGACTATGGGATTAGCCATCACGCTGGGCGGTTGCGTTGGCGACGACGGCGACCAGGGACCACGAGGCGCGCAGGGGCCGTCAGGCCCGGAAGGGCCTCAGGGGCCGTCAGGTCCGGAAGGGTCTCAGGGGGCCGCGACGGTTGCCCTTGAGCAAACCGGTCGATATGCCCCAGTGGACGCCCCCTTCGACGAGGGCGCAGCGGAAATCGTCTCTTACAACAAGGGCACCCAGGAAATCTTTCTGGTGAATGCCAACGCTGGCGTAGCTCAGATCCTGAATATCAGCTCGCCCGCTAACCCCACCAAATCGGGGGATGACATTAATGCTGCCTCCGATGTGGAGGACGACAACGGGCTGAATGACGGGGCTATGGGCGATGTCAATTCCGTGGCGGTCGGGGGTGGCACCGTCGCCGTAGCCGTAGCCGCCGACGACGAACAGGCCAACGGCTATGTGGCCTTCTACCAGGCCAGCGACCGCACCTTCCTGGGTAGCGTGAAAGTGGGCGCCCTGCCGGACATGGTGACCTTCGCCGATGACAGCACCGTGCTGGTCGCCAATGAGGGCGAGCCCAATGACGACTACAGCAATGACCCCGAGGGTTCGGTAAGCATCATTGACCTGAGCGGTGGGGTGGCCTCGGCGTCCGAACAAAAAGCCGGGTTTACGGCCTTCAACCAGGGCAATGCCAAAGCCGGCGAGCTGCCCGACGACGTGCGGATCTTCGGGAACGAGGGCGTTCAGGGGCTGGGAGTGACCAGCGTCGCGGATACCGACCCGGCAACGGTCACGGTGGATGATGCTTCCGGAATCTCGGTTGACCAATGGGTGACCATCGCCAGTAACGACGATCCCGTCGCCTACCGCGTCACTTCCAAATCTGGAAACACCCTCACCCTCCACGACGAGCTGGACGGTGACACGAAAGAATACGATCAGCTCGGCGATCTCGCCGTCTACCCCTACGAGGGCGGTTCCACGGTCGCGCAGGACCTGGAGCCGGAGTACATCACAGTCGCCGAGGATGGCAAGACCGCTTGGGTTAGCCTTCAGGAGAACAACGCCCTCGCCAGGGTGGACTTGGCCGCTGCCGAGATCAGCGCCATCCAGGCCCTGGGTTTCAAGAACCACAATGTCCCCGGCATGGGCCTGGATGCCAGTGACGAGGATGGTCCGGCGGAAGAGGGCGCGGTCAATATCCAGACGCACCCCATCTCCGGTATGTACATGCCGGACTCGGTGGCCTCCTTTACCCAGAATGGAGAGACCTACGTGCTTACCGCCAACGAAGGGGACGCCCGGGAATACGACGCCCTTAGTGAAGAGATTGCCCTGGATGCTTTCGAGGGCCAGATTGATAGTGACTTCGATTACTCAGATGTCTTCAAGGATGAAAACGCCGGCGATCTGGATTCTACCTTCACACTGGGTGACGAGGACGGCGACGACAAAGTGGAAAAGCTCTACAGCTACGGTGCACGTTCTTTCTCCATTCGCGATGGCCAGGGCAATCTGATCTTTGACAGTGGCGACGAGTTTGCACGCAAGGTCGCCGAAGTGGCGCCTGAGCACTTTAACGTCGATAACGACGACGACCTGGGCGCTGAAGAGCGGAGCACCGCCAAAGGCACCGAGCCGGAGGCGTTGGCCGTTGGTGACGTGGATGGCCGCACCTTTGCTTTCATCGGCCTCGAGCGCCAGGGCGGGATAATGGTCTATGACGTGACCAACCCCCACGCCGCCGAATTCGTCCAGTACACCTCGAATCGGGATTTCACAGAAGACCGTTTCCTAAAAAAGGATGTGGATAACGACGGCGACAAGGAAGAGGTGGCCAACCCTGCGGCGGGCGACATCGGTCCGGAGGGCATGGCTTTCGTCCCCGCCGCTGCCAGCCCGGGTGATCGCCCGCTACTGATCGTGGGTAATGAAGTTAGTGGGAGCACATCCATTTACAGGATCGTCCTGCGCTAAAGCCAGCGCCTGGACATGAGTGGCACTGACGGGCCCCGATCTGGGCCCGTTTTTAGTGCAGCTATAGTCAATGCTTGAGGCCAAACCGGTACGTCAGTGCGGAAGTTTCAGTCGCAGTGCCAGCGGTACGGTGGCGGCCGAAAAGAGTGTGATGAAGCCCACGGCGGCAAGGGCCTGGCCGCTTGTATCGGCGGCGACGCCGCCGATGAGCGGGATCACGAATGCGAAGGTGTAGCCGATTGTGAAGTTACCGGCCGAGAGCTTCCCTGCCTCGCTGCTGCTGACAAGCTGTGGGGGCAGAGATACGATCAGGATCAACAGGATACCCGCGAAGAAGCTCATCAGGACGGCGAAGGCGACACCGACCCAGCCGTCCACGAGGATGAACCCGAGCATGGTGGTAACGCTGAGCCCCGCGCTCCAGAGGATCGGGCCGCGCCGGCCTACCCATTGCCGGGCCATCCAGAGCATCAGGGTCGAGGCGGCCACCTGGGCGAAGTTGAAACAGAGCAGCGTGGCATCAAGGCGTGCGAGTTCGCCCCGTTGTTCCAGCACGCTGGCCATGTAGGCATTGGTGCCGAAGAACAGCGAGGATGTGCCGGCCAGCAGCAGACCGAGTTTCCACATGAGTGGATCCCGCAGCCGGGGCAGCCATTGCGCATTGCCATCCCCGCCGTTGTGGCTGGTTTTCGGTACTAGGAGCAACAGGGCGATCAGGGCCGCCGGCAGCGACCAGACCAGCAGTGTTAGGCGCCAGCTTTCGCCGGTCAGGGGCATGATCACGGGCAGGGTAAGACCGGCACCGACGAACTCACCCATCAGCATGCCGTTCATGTAGCAGGCGGAACCCAGAGCGACCCGGGTCGGAGACAGCCAGCGCGGCAACAGGGCCGGCAACGAAGGCTGCATGACGGCGATGCCGAGGCCCATCAGGGCGCTCGCGGTCAGGAGCAGGACAGGACCCTCGGCGAGCCCTCGGCCCGCTGACATCACAGCGACGACCCCAAGGGCGGCAACCAGCGCGTTGCGTGGGCCCAGGCGCATGATGAGAAGCGATCCCATGAGGGCGCCCAGCGCCAGCATAAGGACGGGGAGGGTGGTCAGGGCCCCGATGTGGGTCTGGCTCAGGGTCAGTTCATCGGCAATGGCAGGTGCCAGGGCCGGGGCAACCAATATGGGCAGGCGCATGTAGAGACCGGCCAGCCAGAGCAGCGCCAGAAGGCCAGCGTCGCGATGCACGTGACGGTCCAGAACCATAAACCTCTCCGGATTTCCCGCGTTGTGGTGTCGGGAAATGCTTACATCAATGCACTGTTGTGGGGCAGGCTAGGCCCGGAAGCGACGCCGGGCCATGGGGAGAAACCGAGATGCGGGGGTCAGAAGTGGTACTGGATGGAGCCGCTGAGCAGGCCCAGGTCGTCGTCAGATGATGTGGCGCTGCCATAGTCGACACCGGGAATGTAGTCGAAATCCGCACGCAGGTAGAGGTTGTCGGTCACGCCCATCTGGGCACCCACACCAGTGCGCACACTGAAGCCGCTGTCATCCGCTGAGCCACTGCTGGCGTTCAGCTCGGAGTTCCAGAAAAGGCCGCCCACTTTGGCGAAAACATCAATGCGCTCAGCCAGTGGCAGGTGCACCAGACCGGTAATGTCCAGACCCTGAAGGCTGAGGTCAGTACTGGGCGAGTCGGCGAGCTCAAAATCCTGACTCTGGGTGTAACCGACTTCCACCCCGAAGTTCGACAGCAGCCGGGCGCCACTATAGACCCGGAAAAAGCTGGCTTCATCGTCGCAGCTTGAGCCGCGGTTATCGCAGGCGTCGGACAGGGACGCGAGGCCACCGCTGACGCCGGAATAAGGGTATTCATAGTCCCCGTTGGTCTGCGCCTGCAGAGGGAGGGCAGTTGCGATCAGGGCGATGGCGGGAAGAAGTCGATTCATGGTGGCGCCTCATCTGCTGGAATTCGCTGTAGGGGGCTGATTATGTGAGCAGAGGTATAGCCGCTGAGGCTATCTCTGTCAACGTGTGCGGCGCCGCACACCGGTCGCAAGAGCAAATGCACGCGGGGCTGATCTGTGGTTTGCTGCACATCCTGTTCCGGGGTTAAGGAGGTCATGGTGGCAAGTGATTCTGAGAAGGTTCTGGCGCGATTGCTGGAGGCGCACGTCCAGCATGAGCTGGCCCGCATGGATACGAATGCGCTGCGCGAGGATCTGGAAAGGGAGGTGGGTTATGTTTTTGAGGCGGCGGATCGCATCCGGATGAATGATGTGATCAGCGCGGAGACGGTCAACGGCATCATCCACCGCCACACAGTTGCACGTGAGATGCCGGCGGTCATTCCAGAGATGGCGGCGACCTTCACCCAGGAAGTGATTGGTTCGGCGTTTCACCGCCAGGCAACGCTGGCGGACATCATGGATCGGCAGCGGCTGGAGGGGTTCGTGGACCAGGTGCTGCTGCTCAGGGAGCAGCGACAGCAGCTGATCGACCGGATGCTGGATCAGCCGGTTTACCGGGAGCTGGTGGCGAACCTGATGTATGAAGCCATCGTGCGCTACGTCTATGAGGAGAACCTGCTGAGCCGTCGGGTGCCGGGGGTTGGTTCAGCACTCAGGTTCAGCTCGAAGATGCTCAACAAGGCGGTTTCCGGGCTGGATGAGGTCTGGGAGAAAAGCATCAAGAGCTCTATTTCGCGCAATGTGGAGAAGCTGACCCGCCAGAGCGCGGATTTCCTGGCTGAGCACCTGACGGATCAGGAGCTCAAGACCAGCGTGATGGATGCCTGGGATGCTTTCTGCGACCGCCCCCTGGAGGAGCTGGCGCAGGGTCTGGGCGAGGTGGAGTGGAGCGAGTTCGTGGTCATGGGGTATGACTATTGGCTCGCTTTCCGCAAGAGCGACTATTACCGCAACGCCTATGAAACGGTGGTCAACCGGCTGTTCGAGTTCTACGGGGATCGCTTTCTGGGGGAGTTGCTGGCCGAGTTCAATATTGACCAGGCAACGGTGATGACGGAAGTGGATGCAGTCCTCCCCCAGGTACTGGAGGCACTGAAGGCGAACGGTCTGCTGGAGGGGATTGTGCGCCGGCGGCTTGAGGCGTTCTACACCAGCGAGGCAGCGCTTTCGGCACTGGCGGAATAATGCGTACAACCTGTGACAGGAAACACATTTCCAGTTTTATGGCCTGTTACTGCAGTGCCAGCGCGTTATCCTCGGCGCGGCCTGTTTCGCAGCAGTAAGGGAGAATGAAAACCATGTCATCCAGGTTTGTTGTGCCATTTCTGGCCTGCCTGGCGGCGCCAGTGTGGGCCCAGGGCCCGTCCTTTTCCTTCGCTGAAGCTGGTGTTGCCCTCTACCCCAACTTTGAGAGCGAGACTCTTCTGGGGGCGCAGGTGCGGGGCAGTCAGACTCTGGCCCCGGAGTGGTTCATGTTGGGCGGGCTCAAGGCACTGACCGGGGATATCGACGTTACCGCGATCCACGGGGGTGGGGGCTACCGCTATGCAATGGATCACCGTACGGATGTCTGGGGTGGGCTGACGCTGGAGTATCAGGAAGTGCAAGTTGAGCGGTGTGTTACCAATACGTTCCAGGGGACCAAGTCATGCTCAGACGCCAGCACGGATGATGTGGCGCCGGGCCTGCGGGGCGGCATCCGCCGTCAGCTGCACCGGGACCTGGAAATCGGGGCTTCCGCGCGCTACATCAGTGGTGACATGGATTATCTCGGGGTCACCGGTACCGCCCGTTACAGTTGGCAGCGCAATGTGAGCGTGCTGGCGCAGGCCGATTATTACGATGGCAACGTCGGCATCATTGGCGGCCTGACAATGCACTTCTGAACCCCGAACGGCCTTCAGGCTGCTGAGTGGCGGGTGTTGCTGTCGCTTTCAGGCGGCATCCGGTAACGCGTCATCACCTCGCCGTTGTCCACGCTCTCGAGCGCGACATTGAACCCCCAGAGCCGGTGCACGTGCCTGAGCACCTCCTGAGTGTCGTCGTCCGCCATGGGGATGCCATTGACCCGGGTGTGGCGCAGCAGCAGTGAACGGTCGCCGCGGGTGTTCACGTTCCAGACCTGGATATTGGGGTCCTTGTAGCTCAGGTTGTACTGGCGGGCGAGTTTCTCGCGCACGCGCCGGTAACCCCGGTCGTCGTGAATGGCCTTGATCTCGTAGGCATCGTCGTCTTCCTCGTCGGCAATGGCGAACAGTTTGAGATCCCTCATCACTTTGGGGGAGAGGTACTGCAGGATGAAGCTTTCGTCCTTGAAGTTGCGCATGGCGAAATCCAGGGTCTGGCGCCAGTCACCGCCGGCGATGTCCGGGAACCATTCCCTGTCTTCCTCAGTGGGGGTCTGGCACATCCGCTTGAGATCCATATAGATGGAAAAGCCCAGAGTGTAGGGGTTGAGCCCGGAGTAGTAGCGGCTGTCGAATGGTGGTTGATAGATGACTGCCGTGTGGTTCTGGTAGAACTCCAGCATGAACCCGTCGTCCACCAGACCTTCCTCGTACATCTGGTGAATGATGGTGTAGTGCCAGAAGCTAGCCCAGCCCTCGTTCATCACCTGTGTCTGGCGTTGCGGGTAGAAGTACTGGGCAATCTTGCGCACGATGCGCACCAGCTCGCGCTGCCAGGTCTCCAGCAGGGGGGCGTTCTTCTCGATGAAATAGAGCAGATTTTCCTGCGGCTCTTCAGGGAAGCGCCGCTGCTGCGATTCGGGGTCGTCATCGCCGCCCATCTCGGGGATGGTTCGCCAGAGGTCGTTGACCTGTTGCTGGCGGTACGCTTCGCGCTCCTTCTGGCGCCGGCGTTCTTCCTCGGCGGAAATCGGGGCGGGGCGTTTGTAGCGGTCCACGCCCTGGTTCATCAACGCGTGGCAGGAGTCGAGTATGGCCTCGACTTCCTCTACGCCGTGGCGTTCCTCGCATTCGGCCACATAGTTGCGGGCGAACATCAGGTAGTCGATGATGGAGCTGGCGTCAGTCCAGGTGCGGAACAGGTAGTTGTTCTTGAAAAACGAATTATGGCCGTAGCTGGCGTGGGCGATGACCAGCGCCTGCATCATCATGGTGTTCTCCTCCATGAGATAGGCGATGCAGGGGTTGGAGTTGATGACGATCTCATAAGCCAGTCCCATCTGACCCCGCCGGTAGCCCTTCTGCGTCTGGACAAACTGTTTGCCGAAGGACCAGTGGTGGTAACCCACGGGCATGCCCACGGAGCTGTAGGCATCCATCATCTGTTCGGCACTGATCACCTCGATCTGGTTGGGATAGGTGTCCAGCCCGAAGTCGGCGGCGATGCGGGCGATCTCGCGGTCGTACTCCTCGATCAGCTCAAAAGACCAATCGGCACCACTGGATAGGGGCTTGTTCATGGCCACCTCCTCAGGCGGTTTTCGGTTCGAACAGTTTGCGGAAAACCGGGTAGATCTCGCTGGCGTCCGACAGTTGCTGCATGGCGAAGCGATCCGGCGCGTTTGCCTGCACCGCTTCGTATTCCTGCCACAGGGCCTGGTGCTCGTGGGGAGTGATCTCCACGTATGAGTAGTACTGCACCAGCGGCAGTATCTTTTCTTGCAGAAGCTGGCGGCACACGGGTGAGTCGTCGTTCCAGTTGTCGCCGTCCGAGGCCTGGGCCGCGTAGATGTTCCAGTCGTCGCTGGGGTAGCGTTCCTCAATGATGCGGTGCATCAGCTTGAGCGCGCTGGAGACGATGGTGCCGCCGGTCTCGCGGGAGTAGAAGAACTCCTCCTCGTCCACCTCCTTGGCAGCGGTATGGTGGCGGATGAACACCACCTCGATGCGCGTATAGTTTTTCTGCAGGAACAGGTACAGCAGGATGAAGAAGCGCTTGGCCATGTCCTTGTGCGTTTGGGTCATGGAGCCGGAGACGTCCATCAGGCAGAACATCACGGCACTGGTGGAGGGCTTGGGCTCCTTGCGGTGCTGGCGGTAGCGCAGGTCGATATCATCAATCCAGGGGATGCGCTTGACCTGGCGTTTGAGTTCGTCCCGCTCCTGCCGGAGTGTCTCAAGCTGGCTCTCCGCGCGAAGGGCAGGATCCGCTGAATGCGGTTGCGTCTCCAGCTCGCCAATCTGTTGCTCCAGCTCTTTGATCCGGCGTTTACGCGTTCCGGCCAGGCTGATGCGCCGGGCATAGGCCTTGCGCAGCGAACGCACCACATTGAGCTTGGCGGGCGTGCCGTCTGTGGTGAAGCCGGCGTGGACGTATTGGAAGGAGTCCGTGCTTTTGAGCTTCTTGCGCACCAGAAAGGGCAACTCAAGGTCATCGAACAGGAAATCCAGAAACTCTTCCTGGGTGATCTGGAACACAAATTCGTCCATGCCTTCGCCCTGATCGCTGGCCTGGCCCTGGCCGCTGCCACTCCCGGCGCCTTCCTCCGGCTTGGGCAGCCGGTCTCCGGTGACGAATTCCTTGTTGCCCGGGTGAACCATTTCGCGGTTGCCACCGGCACCGTGGTGGAAGACCGGCTCGTGAATGTCCTCGTTCGGGATACTGACCTGTTCGCCCTGCTCCATATCGGTGATGGAGCGGTTATGAACGGCTTCTGACACCGCTTTTTTGATGTGCTTGCGGTAACGGCGCAGGAACCGGTTACGGTTCACGGCGCTTTTGTTTTTGCCGTTCAGGCGACGGTCAACGACGTGACTGATCCCCATTAAGACACCTGCTTACCCTACTGGGATTTCCGGACCCGCAGATACCACTCCGCCAGCAGCTTGACCTGCTTCTCGGTGTAGCCACGCTCGATCATCCGGTCCACAAACTGCTGGTGCTTACGCTGGTCGTCCTCGGATGCTTTGGGGTTGAACGAGATTACCGGCAGCAGCTCTTCGGTGTTTGAGAACATCTTCTGCTCGATCACGCTGCGCAGCTTCTCGTAGCTGAGCCACGAGGGATTCTTGCCGTTGTTGCTGGCCCGCGCGCGCAGTACGAAGTTGACCACCTCGTTGCGGAAATCCTTGGGGTTGCTGATGCCGGCCGGTTTCTCGATCTTCTCGAGTTCTTCGTTGATGGCGGCGCGGTCGAACATTTCCCCGGTTTCGGGATCGCGATAGTCCTGATCCTGGATCCAGAAATCCGCATAAGTGACGTAGCGGTCGAACAGGTTCTGGCCGTACTCGGAGTAGGACTCCAGATAGGCGGTCTGGATCTCCTTGCCGATGAAGTCGACGTACTCCGGCGCCAGGAACTCCTTGATGAAGCGCAGGTAGCGCTCGTGGGTCTCGGGCGGAAACTGTTCCTGCTCGATCTGCTTCTCTAGGACGTAGAGCAGGTGCACGGGGTTGGCGGCTACTTCGGTGGTGTCGAAGTTGAACACCTTGGACAGGATCTTGAACGCGAAGCGGGTGGACAGCCCGTCCATGCCCTCGTTGACGCCGGCCGCGTCCCGGTATTCCTGGATCGATTTGGCCTTGGGGTCGGTGTCCTTGATGTTCTGACCGTCGTAGACCTTCATCTTGGAGTAGATGCTGGAGTTCTCCGGCTCTACCAGGCGCGAAAGAACCGTGAACTGCGCCAGCATGTTGAGGGTGTCAGGCGCGCAGGGGGCGCCTGCCAGTGAGCTTTCCCTGAGCAGCTTCTCGTAGATCTGCTTCTCTTCGGTAACTCTCAGGCAGTAGGGAACCTTGACGATGTTCACGCGATCCAGAAAGGCTTCGTTGTTCTTGTTGTTGCGGAAGGTCTGCCACTCGGACTCGTTCGAGTGGGCCATGATAATGCCGTCGAACGGGATCGAGGACATGCCCTCGGTGGTGTTGTAGTTGCCTTCCTGGGTGGCGGTCAGCAGCGGGTGCAGCACCTTGATGGGCGCCTTGAACATCTCCACGAATTCCATGATGCCCTGGTTGGCGCGGTTCAGACCGCCGCTGAAGCTGTAGGCGTCGGGGTCGTCCTGGCTGTAGTCCTCCAGCATGCGGATGTTGACCTTGCCCACCAGTGCCGAGATGTCCTGGTTGTTGTCATCGCCAGGCTCAGTCTTGGCGATGGCGGTCTGGTCAAGGATTGAGGGGTATTTCTTGACCACCCGGAACTGACTGATGTCGCCGCCGTATTCGTGCAGGCGCTTGACTGCCCAGGGCGACATGATGGGCTTGAGGTAACGCTTGGGAATGCCGTATTCCTCTTCAAGGAGCGGGCCGTCTTCTTCCGGGTCGAAAAGCCCCAGTGGCGATTCGTTCACGGGCGAGCCCTTGATGGCGTAGAAGGGGACCTTCTGCATCAGCGACTTGAGTTTTTCCGCGAGGGATGACTTGCCGCCGCCAACGGGGCCGAGCAGGTACAGGATCTGCTTCTTCTCCTCCAGGCCCTGGGCGGCGTGGCGGAAGTAGGAGACGATGGTCTCGACCGCCTCCTCCATGCCGTAGAACTCGGAGAATTCCGGGTAACGTTTGATGACTTTATTCTGGAAGATGCGGGAGAGGCGTGGGTCCAGAGAGGTATCGATAAGCTCCGGTTCGCCGATGGCGAGCAGCATGCGCTCGGCGGCGGTGGCGTAGGCAGAGGAATCCTCTCTGCAGATTCTGAGGTATTCCTCGAGGCTCATCTCTTCTTCCTTGGTTGCCTCGTAACGGTCCTGATAGCGCTGCAGTATGCTCATGCTTGGCCCTCTTGCTGTGACCTGGTGTGGGCCCGGGCGGAACGCTGGCCGCACTGGGGCCCCCTAGTGTCAGTTCATCATGCCTCTGTTCCGTGGATTCTGTTTTCAATTATGGGTAAGTCGGCGCACGTTGCGAGCCTGATTCGTTTTTCTGTGACTCGTTTGTGACCGGATGCTTTCTATTGAGACTAGTAGACGGTGGTGGGGTTGAACAGGGGCGTGTGGATTAAGGTTTCTGATCGGCGAGGGAGGATGGTCCGCGATCTGTTTCTGGGCGCAGACTTTGGGGGGCGCCGAAGGGGGTGGGCGCTTGAGTATGCCCTCCGCGATGTTTGCGCGGAGGGCATGACGCTCAGTCCGGAATGTCCGTTACCGCGCCGCCGGAGGCGGAGTTCACGGTCTTGGCGTATTTGGCCAGGGTGCCGCGGCGGTATTTGGGGGCCGGTTTCTGCCATTGGGTGCGGCGCTGTTCCAGTTCTGATTCGCTGATATCAACGTCGATCCGGTTGGTTTCGGCATCGATTGTGATGGTATCGCCGTCCTGGAGCAGGGCGAGTGGGCCGCCGTCGACGGCCTCGGGGGTGACGTGGCCGACGACGAAGCCGTGGCTGCCGCCGGAGAAGCGCCCGTCGGTGATCAGCGCTACCTGGTCGCCCAGGCCGCGGCCCATGATGGCGGAGGTGGGGGTCAGCATCTCGCGCATGCCCGGGCCGCCCTTGGGGCCTTCATAGCGGATGACTACTACGTCGCCGGCCTGGACGGTGCCGTCGTTGATACCCTCCTGGGCGTCCTCCTCGGACTGATAGCAGCGGGCGGTGCCGGTGAAGCGAGTGCCCTCCTTGCCGGTGATCTTGGCCACGGCGCCGGTGGGTGAGAGGTTGCCGTAGAGGATGCGCAGGTGGCTGTCCGGTTTTATGGGGTTGTCGAAGCTGTGGATGATGTCCTGGCTCTCCGGGTAGGGCTCCACGCCTTCAAGGTTCTCGGCGAGTGTTTTACCGGTCACCGTCAGGCAGCCGCCGTGCAGCAGGCCGCGATCAAGCAGTATCTTCATCAGCGGCTGGATCCCGCCGATGGCGACCAGCTCAGACATCATGTACTGCCCGCTTGGGCGCAGGTCCGCCAGTACCGGGACGCGCTTGCCGATCTCGGTGAAGTCATCCAGCGACAGTTCCACGCCGATGGTGTTGGCCATGGCCAGCAGGTGCAGCACCGCGTTGGTGGAGCCACCCAGCGCGATCACCACGGTGATGGCGTTCTCGAACGCCTGGCGGGTCATGATGTCCGAGGGTTTGATATTCTTCGCGATCAGGTCCAGCACCGCCGCACCTGCCGCCCGGCAGTCCTCCTCCTTGGTCTTGGAGACCGCGTTCTGCGCGGAACTGTCCGGCAGGCTCAGCCCCAGCGCCTCGATGGCCGAGGCCATGGTATTGGCCGTGTACATACCACCACAGGAACCGGGTCCCGGAATCGCCGTTTCCTCGATCTGCTTCACGTCGATCAGCGACTTGTCGCCCTTGGTGTAGGCGCCAACTGCCTCGAACACCGACACCAGGTCCGTGTGGTTCTCGCCCGGCTGGATGGTGCCGCCGTACACAAAGACCGAGGGCCGATCCAGCCGCGCCATGCCCATGACCAGCCCGGGCATGTTTTTGTCGCAGCCGCCGATGGTGACGATCCCGTCAAACCCCTCACAGCCGGTCACCGCCTCCACCGAGTCCGCGATGATCTCGCGCGAGACCAGCGAATACTTCATGCCCTCGGTGCCATTGGCGATGCCATCCGAGATGGTGATGGTGTTGAAGATCACGCTCTTGCCACCGGCCTCATCCGCGCCATTACCGGCATGCTCCGCCAGTTTGTTGATGTGCATATTGCAGGGCGTGACCATGCTCCAAGTGGAGGCGATCCCGATCTGGTTCTTCTGGAAATCCTCATCCTGGAACCCCACCGCCCGGAGCATGGCCCGGCTGGCGGATTTGCCGACTCCGTCGACGACTTGGCTGGAATAGCGGCGGTTATTGTCTTCGGCCATGGCGTGACTCTCTTCCTATCTGCACTTTTCGTTTTGGTTTACCGGCGTTCACCGTGGCACTGGAAGTAAGGGAGCGGGGAGTCCTGGACAGGACTCCCCGCTCCCTTACCGCAATAAGCTGGAACGCTGGTATGGTGATTCGGTAAACCGACATAGTATCGCGACACAGAACTCAGGGTAAGAGAATCCATCAATGTGGCAGCAACGCATTCTCCAATTATCCCCAAAATCCAAGGGCTTTCACCTCATCACCCACGAAGTCCTCGACCAGCTCGCCGAGATCACTGACATCCAGATCGGGCTGCTGCACCTGTTCATCCAGCACACCTCCGCCTCCCTGAGCCTGAACGAAAACGCCGACCCCAGCGTGCGCGGCGACATGGAACGCCACTTCCGCCACGCCGTGCCCGAAAATGCGCCATACTACGAACACACGATGGAAGGCCCCGACGACATGCCCGCCCACATCCGCTCCGTAATGCTCGGCGAATCCCTCAGCCTGCCGATTGGACAGGGCCGGCTGCTGTTGGGCACCTGGCAGGGCATCTACCTGGGCGAGCACCGCAACAACGGCGGCGCCCGCAGGGTCGTGGCCACCCTCAACGGCGACTGAACGGGAGCAGCACGTGATACCCGAGCACCTGACCGTACGCCTCAAGGAATGGGAAAGCTGGCTTCTGGAAAAGCCCGACCACGAGCATGGTCAGGCAGGGGCCTTCGCGCGTCGCCAGCTCAGGGTCGGTTATGCTGTGGGGCGGGACCTGATGGCTGGCCAGCTCAATCTGCACGCCATGAGTCTGGTCTATACCACGCTACTGTCGATGGTGCCACTGTTAGCGTTGAGCTTCTCCGTGCTCAAAGCGATGGGCGTACACAACCAGCTGACACCGCTGCTCTATCAGTTCTTTGAGCCGCTGGGCCAACAGGGTACCCAGATGGCGGATCAAGTTATCACCTTCGTGGACAACATCAAGGTTGGCGTTCTGGGGTCAGTCGGCCTGCTCCTGCTGGTCTATACCGTGATCGCGCTGGTGCAGAAAATCGAGCGCTCCTTCAACATGGTTTGGCGCGCGCCCATGGGCCGTTCGATGGGTCAGCGCTTCTCCAATTATCTGAGCGTGATCACCATCGGCCCACTACTGATGGTTTCGGGGATTGGGCTGTCCGCCACGGTTTTCGGTTCCGATATCGTTCAGCAGCTCAGTCAGATCGAGCCCGTCGGCACTCTGATCGCCGTAACCAGCCGCTCAATGCCTTTTCTGATCACCGTAGCGGCTTTCACCTTTGTCTATATTTTTGTGCCCAATACCCGGGTCCGCTTCCAGAGCGGGCTGATGGGTGGGCTGGTAGCTGGGGTGGCCTGGCAGGCGGCGAGTCTGGCCTTTGCTTCTTTCGCTGTGAACGCCAGCAGTTACGAGGCCATCTATTCCAGTTTTGCCATCGGGATCCTGTTGCTGATCTGGCTCTACATCAACTGGATTATTCTGCTCTCCGGGGCCAGCATCAGTTATTACCATCAGCATGAGCAGGCCATTTCCTCGCGGCGGGAAGTACGCTCTTCGCCAGAAGTGGAAGAACGCCTGGCAATGGCTCTGATGGAGCGCGTTGCGTCGGCTTTTGATCAGGGGAGCAACCCGCCGCGCCAGGAACTGCTGGCGCAGGATTTCGGCATCCCCGGCGATATTACGCAGCGGGTGAGTGACAAGTTGATCCGGTCCGGCGTCCTTCATCCGGGAGGCGATGACGGCGAGGAATTGATCCCGGGGCGCTCGCTGGATCGGATACAGGTCCGGGATATCCTGGAAGCCGCTCGCCACGACGAGGACCGGCTTGCCTGCCGCTTACCGGCCACACAAGGGGTTATCTTTTCCGAGCTGGAGGATGAGCGCCTGGGACTGACGTTGCTGGAGCTGGTGCGCGACGCTAATAGCCCTTTCTCCTAAACCCCCTTCATCCCGGCACGTTCTGTTGACGTATGCTTAACTGTAGTGACCCAGTGGTCGACAGTTGTGAGCGCCGTGTCATCCAAAAAACCAGTTCCGGCCCTACTGGCCTTGCTCATCGTAGCGTTAATGCTGGCTCTGCCCTGGCTGGCGGGCGCCCTGACGCAGCGTGATCATTATGGGGTGGGCACCGCTGGCCCCGTTCCGGATCTTCCCCAACTCAGTCGGGATCGGATGGAACAGCAAAGCATTGCGGCGACCTTTGTGTTTTTTGGTTATCAGGGGTGTACTGCTTCATGCCCCGCTCAACTGGTTAATATGCGTAAGCTCGCCAACCAGCTGGATCGCGATGATGTTCGATTCCTCTACATCACCCTCGCACCGGCTGATGTAACGGCCTCTGACCTGAGGCAATGGTTGCATACTCTGGGACCCGCTTTCGTCGGTCATCACCCCGAGGATGCTGACCATGCCCGCCGGCTCATCCAGTCTTTCGGCGGTTTTTCAGATCGATACAATGAATCGATGGCGCGCTTTTCGCACAGTGCAGACCTGTATCTTGTGGCCCGTAATCGCCAGATGCTGCGCTACTCAGGGGTTGCGTTGGATCTGGCACGGGTGCAGCAGGACCTTGTCGCCGTTACTGACTAACAACACAGGCTAACGTGGAGCTGTAAGACCATGACAATCCAGACTCAGGACGCTCGCGAGCGTCTACCCAATGACCAGTTGATGTTCGGGCTCCTGATGGCTCACGTTCCGGTGGTGGGGCTGATCATACCCTGGGGGTATGACACCACCGCCTTTGCGCTGACCGCGTCCGTGGCGCTGGGCCTGATCGTGGGTCTGGCCTATGCCACGCTCCGGGGGCAGCGGGCGTTTTCTGTGGTGGTTGCCATGGCCCTAATGGCGTTTTCAGCGATCATGATCCAGGCCCAGATGGGCCGGATCGAGATGCATTTCCACATCTTCGGTGCCCTGGCTTTTGTGGTTCTTTATCGGGATTGGCTGCCGGTGGTCGCCGGGGCAGCCGTGATCGCGCTCCACCACCTTGCGATGACAGCCTTGCAGCTAGGGGCCGTATCGTTGGGTGATATGCCGGTGATGATCTTCAACTACGGCTGCAGTTGGGGTATTGCGTTTCTGCACGCGGCATTTGTGGTGTTTGAGGCGGCCATACTGGTGTTCATGGCGCTGCGTCTGGGGGCTGAGAAGAAGCGTACCCAGCGCATGCAGGAGCTTGTTGAGCGTGTCGCTGGTGACGGCGACTTGGGGATGCGGTTGAGTGGCAGCGAACAGGATGCCAGCGCGGCGGCGTTCAACCGGCTGATGGATCAGTTTGAACAGCTGGTGAGCCGTGCCTCGGGCCTGTCCGAGCAGCTCCAGTCGGTTTCCTCACGTCTTGATGAACTCTGTGAAGACACGACCTCCGCTTCTGATAATCTGCAGAGTCAGACTGCCCAGGCTGCTTCTGCGATGGAAGAGATGACGTCGTCGGTGCGCGGGGTGGCGGATAACGCGGCTCAGGGCTCTGAAGCCGCCAAGAGTGCGGCGACCCGGGTCAGCAGCAGCCGCACCGATGCCGACCAGGCACAGACGGTTACTGAAGCCAGCCATGAGGCCATGGAGCAGGCCAGTGGTGTCATCCGCCGATTGAGTGAACAGGTCACCGAGATTCATGGGGCGGTCAGCGCCATCAATGAGATCTCTGATCAGACCAACCTGCTGGCGCTCAATGCGGCGATTGAGGCGGCGCGCGCTGGCGAACACGGGCGGGGATTCGCTGTTGTGGCGGATGAAGTGCGTAACCTCTCCCAGCGAACCCAGTCTTTCACCCAGCAGGTCCAGACCATCGTCGGTCAGCTGAATGATGGTAGTGAACAGGCACTGGCGGCCATTGATATGGGAACAACACGCTCAGGGGAGGCGCTGCAGCAGATGACGCGTGTCAGCGAGGGGGCTCAGGAGCTGGAAACACTGGTGAACGATCTCAGTGGACTCAGCAATCAGATTGCCGTGGCCGCAGAGCAGCAATCGTCCGCCGCGGACGAGATCAGCAGCAGCGTTCAGGCTGCGGCGGATGAAAACGCTACCGTAACGCAGAAATCCGGCGAAACCCGTGAATCAGCCGCGGAGGTGCGCTCCCTCGCGGGCGAGATTCAACAGCTCATGGGCGGTTTCAGCATGAAGCGCGATTGAATCGCGCTCATTGCGCCATGCCGTCGTAGTCGGCCTCAGGCAGCTGGCCATTGCGTTTGAGTGCTCGCAGCTGCTTGTCCCATGCATCGGCCAGCGACTGAGCGTTTTCCAGAGCGCGTGAGACAAAGAAGTGAACGCCGAGCTGCCCAATGATGTCTCTGTCCAGCCCATTCAGCTGATGGTGTGCAATGGTGGTTTCCGCCGGGGTCTGGTAATTGAGCAGGTAATCAGCTCGATCAAACTGGATCATCCGCAAGGCTGACTTATGGCCATTGGCCTCGATGATCTGCATCGCATCACGGTGTTCTTCAAAGAAGCGCCCCAGCTGACCGTAGGTATAGCCTTTGATCAGAATGACGCGCTTGTCTTTCAGCTCGTTCACATTCGATATTGATTCCGTACTTTTCTGGCGATAGAGCGCAATTGTGAGCTTGGCAGCCGGCTCCTGGGATTCGACAGCGGTGTCGGTTAACCGGTGCAGCCCCGCGGCGCCCAGAGTGAAGGCTGTCTCGCCCGATTCCATCTGGCGGTAGAGCCGCGTTGCCGGATGCTGCACAAAGCGAACCGGCTGATCCATACCCTCAAAAACGCGCCGAGCCAGTGCCACCAGATACCCCTTTGAACGCCCTTCATCATCCGTGTAACCGAAGGGCGGGAGGTTAACGTAACCAAACTCCAGCTCTTTCGCTTCTGCTGACGCAGGCAGGGACAGGAGCATGACAAAAAGCAGTAAGAGACTGACGCATGAAATGGGCAAGCTTATGCGTATCATTGATTACCTGGCGGAAAGAGGGCATTAATGAGGCCTAGACATTCTATAGACAGCCCATGCGGTTTGTCCGCCGATGTTCGTAAACAAATTCAAAACCTTGAGCAATGCGATCGTATAGGGCGGGGCGACACCTGTTAACTGCTTCACAGAACACCGTTTCCATACTAATGGGCTTTTTCTCGCACCGGCGTGATAAGCTCAAAAGCATGGGCATTGAGCTCAAGGCGCCGTGTTATGATCAGGGCGGGAACTGACACGTAATTTCCAGCCTTTCCGGAAACGTCCCCGAACGAGGATTACCTTAATCATGGCCCCGTGTCTGGTATCCAGGCTCCGGGGTGGCCCCTGGGAAAATCCGCAAGCGCCTGGAGTCAGATTTTCAAACCTATCGGCGGGGGGTGCTTAGAACATCGTCGCCCCGAAGATAAAGGTCAGTTGCGCCAGACCCGCCAGGAAGCCCAGTGCGGCGCCGGCGGCGATGAGCTTGATCTCGTCCTCCTGGAAGCAGGGGCGCAGCAGTTGTTGGAACTCCTCCGGGGACAGCTCGACCATGCGCCGGCGCATGATGTCCTCGACGGCGCTGGCGCGGTCATTTTCGAACATGGGGTCGTCAAAGGTTTCCTCAGCAATCTCGATGGACAGGTCGCCTACACGCTGTTTGAGATGGGCGAAGGAGGTGGGGCCGAACGCAACCTGGGTGAAGGCTTTGCCCATGCCGGCGGTTTCGTCCACCAGCTTCTTCATGTGTTTGCGCACCAGATTACGGGCGCGGTCGGCTTTGGGGCCGTTGAGGATGGCATCCACCAGGTTGCCCACGGTCAGGATCTCGTGGGTGACGAGGTGGCAGAACGCGTTGGCCACCTCCGGCTGGCGGCGCAGGAACTGGCCCTGGAGGCGGAAGGGGCCGATTTTAACCGGGTAGAGTGGCCGAAAGATGAAGTTGAGCGCAATCCAATTGGTGGCCCAGCCCACCAGCAGTCCGAAAAAGGGCAGGATCCAGCCGGCCTGAAAGTAGTACCAGACGATCATCTGGATGATCCCGAAACCGAAGCCGAAGTAGAGCCCGGAGTTGATGATGAACCGGAACTCTTTCTCGCCGCATTCCAGGAAAATGCGGTTGAGCAGCGAGCGATCTTCACCGAGCTGGGTGACCACCATGTTCTGGATGTCGAGCAGGTCTTCGGCATTGGCGGAGAAGTCATCAACCAGGTTGTCCACCAGTTCCGGTGAACGCTCGCGCACCCGCTGATAGACTTTTTCGCGCGCTTTCTGGGGCAGGTTTTCCCAGAAGGTGGGGTGTTCCGCCAGCATGATCTCGTCCACGTATTCCTCGGTGCGCGGCACCGTGTGGTCCACAACGTACTGGGTCAGCACCCGCGGGTCGATGTACTCAAAGATTTCCTGAACGGTACCGATCTTGGAGATGGTCGAGTCCACGGCGATGCGCGCCATCTTCTCGGCCTTGGAGGGAATGATGCCATGCCAGCCAAGGAAGGGGCGGATGCCGATGAATTCCTTGGGGTAGAAGGTGAGATTGATGGCCATCCAGTTGGTGATCCAGCCGATGAGCGCGGCGATTACCGGGATGCTCAGGTACTTCCAGAATTCCGGGGTGGTGAACAGATCCATCATTCACTCGTTTCCTTACTGCCGGATTGGAAGTCGCCCCAGAGCCATTGGCACAGGCCAATAGCTGCGACTGGCGCGGTTTCAGTGCGCAATACCCGCGGGCCCAGGGCCAGTGGGGCAAAGCCGGCGTTGGCGGCGGCGCTGAGTTCGTCCTCGTTCAGCCCACCCTCAGGGCCAATGAGCAGGGCGATGGAGGCTGGCGTCACTGCTTGCCTGCCAGTGGCCTGGCCTTCGTGGTGGAGGACAAGCCGTGCCTCCTGATCACACGCCGCCAACCAGTCGTTCAGTCTGAGCGGCGCGTGAATCACAGGGATCCGGGCCCGACCGCATTGTTCCGCGGCGCTGACTGCGACCTGTTGCCAGTTCTTCAGGCGCTTACGTTCGCGTTCCGGGTTGAGCCGTACCTCGCAGCGAGCGCTGTCCAGAGGCTGGATGGCCGTGACGCCCATTTCCGTGGCCTTCTGGATGGCGTAATCCATGCGCTCGCCCCGGGAAATAACCTGGCCCAGAGTGATCGCCAGCGGGGATTCCGTGCCGGGATCGTGCGGTGATTCAATACGCACGGTGAGCCGTTTGCGACCCGCTTCCAGGATTTGCGCTGGGTAGTCCAGGCCGTCGCCGTTGAACAGCACCACCCGATCGCCCGCATTCATGCGTAGGACGGTACCCGCGTGATGGGCGCCGTTGCCGGTCAGCGTGTGTTCACCCGGCGCCAGTGGCTCCGGGGTGTGGATCCGGGGGGTGCGCATCGGTGCCTCAGTCCCTGGTGGCCTTATCGATACCTTCCGTGGCCACGGTCGCCAGGTGCCGGATCTGGTCCTCGCTGATCACGTACGGCGGCATGAAATAGGTGACATTGCCCAGGGGGCGCAGCAGCGCCTCGCGGGTGATCGAGTGCTGATAAACCCGAAGGCCGCGGCGTTCCTGCCAGGGGAACGGTTCCATGGTTGCTTTGTCTTTGACCAGCTCCATGGCCTGGATCATGCCGTGCTGGCGGATGTCGCCTACGTGCGGGTGCTCGCGCAGGTGCTCAACGCTCTCACCCATGATGCGGGCTTTCTGGCGGTTGGCTTCGATGACGTTGTCGTCCCGGAAGATGTCGAGCGTGGCCCTGGCGACGGCACAGCCGATGGGGTTGCCGGTGTAGCTGTGCGAGTGCAGGAAGGCTTTCATGGTCTCAAAGTCGTCGTAGAACGCCTCAAAGACATCATCCGTGGTCATGGTGATCGACAGCGGCAGGTAGCCGGCGGTCAGGCCCTTGGACAGGCACATGAAATCCGGCGAGATGCTGGCCTGTTCGCAGGCGAAGAGGGTGCCGGTGCGGCCGAAGCCCACGGCAATCTCATCGGCGATCAGGTGGATGTTATAGCGGTCGCAGGCCTCGCGCAGTTTTTTCAGGTAGATGGCGTCGTACATGCGCATGTGGCCGGCGCACTGGACCAGGGGCTCGACGATGACGGCGCAGACATTGTCGGCGTTCTCCGCCATGAGCTTTTCCATGTGTTCGAACTGGCGCAGGGCGTAGTCTTCCCAGCTCTCGCCCTTTTCCCGGTAGAAGGCGTCCGGGGCAGGGGCCGTGAGCATCTCCATCAGCAGCGGCTCGTAGGTCTCGCGGTACAGGCCCACATCGCTCAGCGCCAGCGCACCCAGAGTCTCGCCGTGGTAGCTGTTGGAAATGTTGATGAAGTTCTTTTTCTGCGGCTTGCCGGTGTTGCGGAAGTAGTGGTAGCTCATCTTGAGTGCGACCTCGATCGCGGATGAGCCGTTGTCCGCGTAGAAGCACCGGTTGAGGCCTTTGGGGGTTACCTCGATCAGTCGCTCGGAGAGATCAATGACCGGTTCATGGGTGAAGCCGGCGAGCATGGCGTGCTCAAGCTGCTGAGTCTGCTGGTTGATGGCCTCGTTGATGCGCGGGTTGGCGTGGCCAAACAGGTTCACCCACCAGGAGCTGACAGCGTCGATGTAGCGGTTGCCATCAAAGTCATAGAGCCAGACGCCTTCACCACGCTTGAAGGGAATCAGTGGCAGGGTTTCGTGATCTTTCATCTGGGTGCAGGGGTGCCAGACGGCTTTCAGGTCACGCTCGATCATCTCGCGGTTGGATGTCACGACTGCCTCCCGGGGAATTGTTTACAGATGCATCAATGGGAGAATGATGATACGGGCCCGGGCCCGGCCATGGAAGGGCTGTGGTGACGGGGGTGGATGGGAGAGGAGCAAGCCCGGCGCCCGACAGCTGTGAACGCCTGCGGGACCTACTCCCATCGGTGACGGCGGTGTTCAGAATGCGATCTTTTCCTGCACCTGCTCATCCAGACCCAGGTTCCTCCAGATGCGCATGCTGGGATCGGCCTGGTTAAGGGTATAGAAATGCAATCCTGGCGCGCCGGCATCAAGCAGCTGCTCACACATACGGGTGACAACTTCTTCACCGAACTGCTGGATGGAGTCGGTGTCGTCACCGAACGCTTCCATCTGTCGGCGGATCCAGCGGGGTACGTCCGCGCCGCACATCTCACTGAACTGGCAGACTTTCTGGAAGTTCACGATCGGCATGATGCCGGGAACCACCGGAATGTCCACGCCCATCTTCTCCAGCCGGTCGATGAAGTGGAAATAGCTCTCGACGTTGAAGAAGTACTGGGTGATGGCGCTGTTGGCACCGGCTTCAACCTTGCGCTTGAAGTTCATCAGGTCCGCTTCGGCACTCGGGGCCTGCGGATGGAATTCGGGATACGCGGCCACTTCCAGTGAGAAGTGGTCACCGCTGTGTTCGCGGATGAATTCGACCAGCTCATTGGCGTAGCGCAGCTCACCGTAGCCGGTATTGCCCATGCCGGAGGGAATGTCGCCACGCAGGGCCACGATCCGCTCCACGCCCCCTTCTTTATAGGTATCGAGGAGTTCGGAAAGGATCTCCTTATTGGCCCCGACGCAGGACAGGTGCGGCGCGGTTGAGATGCCTTTCTGGTTGAGTTCGAGCACTGTGTTCTTGGTGCCTTCGCGGGTGGAACCGCCAGCACCGAAGGTGACCGAGAAGAATTCGGGGTCGAGCGTCGCGAGCTTGTCGCGCGTCTGGTGCAGAGTCTCAGCGCCTTTGTCGCTCTTCGGGGGGAAGAACTCAAAGCTGAAACGTCGCTTGAACTGCTTCTGGCTTTTCATGGTTGTGTTCCTTTCGGGCCCTTGGCCCGGTCAATCACTGATCCAAAACCGGGAAAACCGGGGCCCAGGAGGCCCCGGTTGAAACCTGTACGGATCGTTCCCGATCAGTACTTGTAAGTTTCCGCCTTGAACGGCCCTTTGACCGGAACGCCGACGTACTCGGACTGATCTTGGGTCATACGGGTAATGGTGCCGCCGAAGCCTTCGACCATGTACTGGGCAACTTCTTCGTCCAGTTCCTTCGGCAGGACGCGAACGTAGAGGTTGTCCTTCTTCTCGCTCTCTGGCAGATCGGCGAACTTGCGTTCGAACAGATACATCTGTGCCGCGACCTGGTTGGCAAAGGAGCCGTCCATGATCCGCGACGGATGGCCTGTGGCGTTACCCAGGTTAACCAGGCGCCCTTCAGCCAGCAGGAAGAGATGGTCGTCCTTAGAGCGATCACGGTAGATCTTGTGGACCTGCGGCTTGATCTCGTCCCATTCCCAGTTCTCGCGCATGTAAGCGGTATCGATCTCGTTGTCGAAGTGACCGATGTTGCACACGATGGCGCCGGATTTAACGGCCGCGAGCATGTGCTTGTCGCAGACATCCACGTTACCGGTGGTGGTTACGAGTACGTCAGTGTCCTGCAGAAGCTGCTTGTTGAGGCAGTCCGCAGTACCCTTGTTCTCGCCGTTGATGTAGGGAGAAACAACTTCGTAGCCGTCCATGCACGCCTGCATGGCACAGATCGGGTCGATCTCGGTGACACGCACAATCATGCCTTCCTGACGCAGTGACTGGGCTGAGCCCTTGCCAACGTCGCCATAACCAACCACCAGGGCTTTCTTGCCGGCCATGAGGTGGTCGAGTGACCGCTTGAGTGCGTCGCTCAGGCTGTGCTGGCAACCGTACTTGTTGTCGTTCTTGGACTTGGTGACCGAGTCGTTCACGTTGATCGCCGGCACCTTGAGGCTGCCTTCCTGGATCATGTGCTCGAGACGGTGAACGCCAGTGGTGGTTTCCTCGGAAATACCGTGGCAGTTCTTGAGGATTTCCGGATACTTTTCGTGCAGCATCTCGGTCAGGTCGCCGCCGTCGTCCAGGATCATGTTCGGTTCCCAGCCATCAACGTCAGCACCGATGGTGCGCTCGATGCACCACTCGTACTCTTCTTCGGTCTCACCTTTCCAGGCGAATACCGGAACGCCAGTCGAGGCGATGGCGGCAGCGGCCTGATCCTGAGTGGAGAAGATGTTGCACGAGGACCAGCGCACGCTAGCGCCCAGGGCGGTCAGGGTCTCAATCAGCACGGCCGTCTGCACGGTCATGTGGATGCAGCCCATCACGTTGGCGCCTTTCAGCGGCTGCTGTGCACGATACTTCTCGCGCAGCTTGATCAGCGCCGGCATTTCGCTTTCGGCGATGGCGATTTCCTTGCGGCCCCAGCCGGCAAGGTCGATATCAGCGACTTTGTAGTCAGTAAAATTACTGTCCAAGGGCATTATTAGTACTCCTGATTTTTTGAGGTCATTCTTTGTCGTTGCAGGGGTGGCCCGAAGCCGCCCCTGCAGGGTCGAGATTGATTACTTGGCTGCGGCCTTCAACTCTTCCGCTTTGTCCGTCTTCTCCCAGGGGAAGGCGGTGAAGGTTTCACCATTAACGGTTTCCTGGAACGGTTCGCGGCCGAAGTGGCCATAACCGGCAGTGTGGCGATACATCGGGTGCAGCAGATCCAATTGCTTGGTCAGCGCATAGGGACGCAGATCGAAGGTCTTGCGAACCAGCTGCTCGATCTGACGGTCATCCAACTTGCCAGTGCCGAAGGTGTTGATGGAGATAGATGTCGGCTCGGCAACGCCGATGGCGTAGGAGATCTGGATCTCGCACTTGTCAGCCAAGCCGGCAGCGACCACGTTCTTGGCAACATAACGGCCGGCATAGGCCGCGCTGCGGTCAACCTTGGACGGATCCTTACCGGAGAAGGCGCCGCCACCGTGGCGTGCCATGCCGCCGTAGGTGTCAACGATGATCTTGCGACCGGTCAGACCCGCATCACCTACCGGACCACCGATTTCGAAGTTGCCGGTCGGGTTGATGTGGAACTTGGTGTCGTTGTGGATCAGGTTGGACGGAATCACGTCCTTAACGATTTCTTCCATGACTGCTTCACGCAGCTGGTCCATGGACACGTCCGGGCTGTGCTGTGTAGACAGGACAACGGCATCGATACCGGAGACCTTGCCGTCTTCGTAGCGGCAGCTGACCTGACTCTTGGCGTCCGGGCGCAGCCAGTCAAGCTTATTGCTCTGAAGCAGCTCGGCCTGACGCTCACACAGACGGTGTGCGTAGCAGATCGGGGCCGGCATCAGCACATCCGTCTCGTTACAGGCGTAGCCGAACATCAGGCCCTGGTCGCCCGCGCCCTGGTCTTCCGGCTTGGAGCGGTCAACGCCCTGGGCAATGTCAACGGATTGCTTGCCGACAACGTTGATGAAGGCGCAGGTGTTGCCGTCAAAGCCAACGTCGGAGTCGTTGTAGCCGATGTCGGTGATCGCCTTACGTGCGACTTCTTCAAACTCGATGTTGGTGTTGGTGGTGATCTCACCGGCAATCAAGCACATGCCAGTCTTGACCACAGTCTCACAGGCGACACGCGCATAGGGGTCGTCCTGCAGGATGCGGTCAAGAATGGCATCGGATACGGCGTCGGACAGCTTGTCCGGATGACCTGCTGTTACCGACTCGGATGTAAAGAGACTATAGTCACTCATGCTTGCTTTCCTCCTTTTGAAGGTTAATAAAGGTCATTGGGGAAGCCGGTTCGCTAGCCCGTGAACTCCCTGACCTGGATCTGAAAACCATTGCGCAGGCCGATAAACAGGGTTTCACCCTGTTTCAGCCCTGCGTCTGCTGCCCACCCCGTTAGTTCTTCCGGCTCAAAGCCTTGCCAGATGTCACCGCAGTTATCCCTGACCCAGCTCTGTTCATGCCGGCAGAGCTCACTGATCATCAGTCGGCCCCCGGGTTTCAGCAGCTGGGCGCTGTCGCGGAAGATGTTCGCGGGGCTGGCCACGTGGTGCAGCACCATGTTGGCCGCCACCAGATTGAACCTGTCTTCGCGTTCAATCACATCAGGGCACTCGCCATGTAAAAGACGCACGTTAGTGAGTCCCTGCTGTTCACAGTACTGGGCGGCGCGCTCAAGCATGGCCTGGACGTTGTCTACAGCTACCACGTCGCTGAAGCAGTTCGCCAGTACCGGCAGAAAAGGGCCTTCACCCGGCCCGATCTCCAGCGCATTACCGCTGCCATCGCAGGGGTAGCGCCGGTGGATCAGCTCTGCCACCGGCTGCGCGTAGCGCTGGTGATTGGCGATCAGCTCCTGCTGCTCCCGGAAACGCCGGGCATGGCGCGCGAAAAAGATCTGGGACTGTTCCGAGCGTTGACGCCGTATCGTACGAATCCGCTCCAGCAGTTCCTCAGTGAGCTGGATCTGGTCCACGGCTTCAAAGATGGAGCGAACGGCGGTGTAACGCGGTTCGTCTCCAGTCCGCAGCAGCGGACGCCGATAGAAGGTGGCGTTGCCCTCCCGCTGGGGTTCAAGCAATCCAGCCTGAGTCAGCACCTTCAGGTGGTGGCTCATACCGGACTGGCGCATGTTAAAGAGCCGGCACAGCTCCATGACCCCGAAGGTGTCGCGTTGCAGGACACGAAGTATATCGAGTCTCAGCGGTTCGCCCGCAGCCTTGTAGAGGCCGCCCAGCGCATGGAGCGCTGTCTCGGTATCTGCGGATTTGACGTGTGCCGTTGAATTCATTGCCCCTACTCTACGGTTGGCGCTGAAGAAAGGTCAACAGCTATATCAAAAAAAATTGATATAGCGATGGTAAAAAGAGCGGCTGACATTTGCTCAATCGGGTGGCGATCGGTGAAAATACGCGCCTCTTGAAACGGTCCAGTGGGCCGTAGCCAATCAGCCAGTGGGAGACAAAATCCGATGCCGTCGCGTAAAGACCTTGCCAATGCAGTACGCGCGCTCAGTATGGACGCGGTGCAGAAGGCGCAGTCCGGCCACCCAGGTGCGCCCATGGGGCTGGCCGACGTGGCCGAGGTTCTTTGGAATGACTTTTTCAGACATAACCCGGCGAACCCCGGCTGGCCGGACCGCGACCGTTTTGTCCTCTCCAATGGCCATGGCTCCATGCTCCAGTACAGCCTGCTGCACCTCAGCGGTTACGACCTGGGCATTGAGGACCTGAAACAATTCCGCCAACTTCACTCGCGCACGCCGGGGCATCCTGAATTCGGCTACACCCCGGGCGTCGAAACCACGACCGGGCCGCTCGGGCAGGGCCTGGCCAATGCCGTGGGTATGGCACTGGCCGAGAAAAATCTTGCGGCCCAGTTCAATCGCGATGGCCATGAGGTTGTGGGTCACCATACGTACTGCATCGTTGGCGATGGCTGTCTGATGGAGGGCATCTCCCATGAGGCGGCCTCGCTGGCCGGCACGCTCGGCCTTGGCAAGCTGGTGGTGTTCTACGATGACAATGGCATCTCCATCGACGGAGACGTCAGTGGCTGGTTCACCGACGATACCGCGAAGCGCTTTGAGGGCTACAACTGGCAGGTGATTCCAGGGGTGGATGGGCACGACCCCGAGGCGGTCAGGAGTGCCATTGAGCAGGCGCGTGGCAACCATGAACAGCCCACGCTCATCTGCTGCCGCACCGTGATCGGCTTCGGGTCGCCCGGTAAGGCGGGCTCAGAGAGCAGCCATGGTGCGCCGTTGGGTGATGATGAGATCGAGGCGACCCGTAGCAACCTTGGCTGGCATCATGGCGCGTTTGAGGTACCGAACGAACTGTATCAGGGCTGGGATGCGCGCGAGGCTGGGGCCGCCGCCGAGAACGACTGGCATGAACGCCTTGCCGCCTATGAGAAAGCGCATCCGGAGCTGGCGGCTGAACTTAAACGCCGGCTGGCCGGTGATCTGCCTGATGATTTCTCGCAGAAGGCTCAGGACTATATCCAGCAGTGCCAGGAAAGTGGCGAGAACATGGCGACCCGCAAGGCCTCGCAGAAAACCCTCAATGCCTATGGGCCGGCGTTGCCCGAGCTGGTGGGCGGTTCCGCGGATCTGGCCGGTTCCAACAATACGCTCTGGAGCGACTGTCAGCCGATCACGGCTGCTGATGCCAGTGGCAATTATGTCTATTACGGCGTGCGCGAGTTCGCGATGACCGCTATAGGCAGTGGCATGGCGCTGCACGGCGGCATTGTGCCCTATGTGGCGACCTTCCTGATCTTCATGGAGTACGCACGTAACGCCACGCGTATGGCCGCGCTTATGAAGCAGCGCAATGTGCTGGTCTACACCCACGATTCCATCGGGCTGGGTGAAGACGGGCCGACCCATCAGCCGGTGGAGCAGCTGGCCTCTCTTCGCCAGACGCCGAACATGAGTCTGTGGCGTCCCTGTGACACGGTGGAGACGGCGGCTGCCTGGAAGGCCGCACTTGAGCGCACGGACGGCCCTAGTGCGCTGGTGTTTACCCGTCAGGCGCTGGCGCACCAGGAACGTGATCAGCAGCAGGTTGCTGATATTGCCCGTGGCGGCTACATCCTGTCGGATTCCGACGGTTTCCCGGAGATCATCCTGATTGCCACCGGCTCTGAGGTAGCGCTCGCTCAGGAAACCGCGGCGCAGTTGCGTGATCAGGGTCGTCAGGTGCGAGTGGTGTCCATGCCCAGTACTGATGTCTTTGACAGTCAGCCGGCTGAATACCGTCAGAAAGTGTTACCGGCTGAGGTCACCTGCCGTGTTGCGGTTGAAGCGGGCATTGCCGATTACTGGAGTAAGTACGTGGGCATGGAAGGGCGCGTGCTTGGCATGACCACCTTTGGTGAGTCCGCCCCGGCTGGTCCGCTGTTCGAGGCGTTCGGCTTTACTGTGGACAATCTGCTCGCCATCAGCGAGACCCTGCTGGACGATATGGCGTGAACGGGGAGCGACCGATGGCGGCTCGGGTAGCGATCAATGGTTACGGGCGCATCGGTCAATGCCTGCTGCGCGCGCTTTATGAGAATGGCTATCGTGATCGGCTGCAGGTTGTCGCCATCAATGAGCTTTCTGACCCTGAAACCATTGCGCACCTGACCCGTTTTGATACGACCCATGGCCGCTTTGCCGGTCAGGTGGCGGTCAGCGGGGAAGGCCTGATCGTCGATGGTGACCCCATCCGCATTGTGCGCGAGCCGGATGCGGCGACACTGCCCTGGGGTGACATCGGGGTCGATCTGGTGCTTGATTGTACCGGCCTTGGCGCTACGCGGGAGCAGGGGCAGAAGCATCTGGATGCCGGTGCTGGCCGGGTGCTGTTTTCCCAGCCCGGCGATGCGGATCTGGATGCCACACTGGTCTACGGCGTCAACCATGAAACCCTGAGCGCCGGCGACCGCATCGTTTCCAACGCGTCCTGCACCACCAATTGCATTGTGCCAATCATCCAGGCGCTGGATGCGGCCTATGGGATTGAGCAGGGCGCGACCACCACCATCCACTCGGCGATGAACGATCAGCCGGTGATCGATGCCTATCACCATCAGGATCTGCGCCGTACCCGCAGTGCCTTCCATAACATGGTGCCGGTGGATACCGGGCTGGCTCGCGGGATCGAGCGGTTGCTGCCTGCCATGGTCGGGCGCTTCAGTTCGGTGGCGGTGCGGGTGCCGACCATCAACGTTTCGGCCATTGATATGACGGTAACGGTACGCTCGGAGACGGACACGGCGTCGGTGAACGGGGTGTTGCAGGCGACCGCGGCGGCATCGCTGGATGGCATTGTTGGTTACACCGAGGAGCTTCTGGCGAGTACGGATTTCAACCATGATGCCCGCTCCGGGATTGTGGACGCGGGGCAGACCCGGGTCAGTGGGGGGCGGATGGTTAAGGTGTTGTGCTGGTTTGATAATGAGTGGGGGTATGCGAACCGGATGCTGGATGTGGCTCGGTATTGGGCCTCTCTCTAGTTTGCACCGACCAGACAGGGATGTGGCTGCAGGTGCCGAAGTGGGGGTACCCTTTCCGGGACCGCTGTGAACCCATCCCTGGGCGCCGGCGCGGCGGCTTCCTGCCGCCGAGCCTCCGGGAAAGGGCACCCCCACTCCGTCACTCCGGCTTTGCTGGTGTCGCTGAGCCGGAGAACGGCTGGTTTCGGGTAGAGTTTTGAAAATTCATCGTTAGTCGCGCTTTTGAGGAATCGCACCAATGAGCATTAAACGCATGACCGACATGGATCTGAAGGGCAAGCGGGTTCTGATCCGGGAGGATCTGAACGTGCCCATCAAGGATGGTGAGGTGACGGGGGATGCCCGTCTGCGGGCGTCGCTGGAGACGATCAGTGCGGCCCGGGATGCCGGTGGGCGTGTGATGCTCATGTCGCATCTGGGGCGCCCGGAGGAGGGCGTCTATTCCGAGGAGGATTCCCTCAAGCCGGTGGCGAAGCGCCTGGGTGAGCTGCTGGGGCAGCAGGTGCGGGTTCTGGATGACTACCTCGATGGCGTTGAAGTTGCCGAGGGTGAGGTGGTGCTGTGTGAGAACGTGCGCTTCAACAAGGGCGAGAAGAAGGACGATGAGGCGCTGGCGAAGCGTTATGCGGCGCTGTGCGATGTGTTCGTGATGGATGCCTTTGGGACGGCGCACCGGGCGCAGGCGTCCACGCACGGGGTGGCGAAGTTCGCGCCGGAGGCGTGCGCGGGTCCGCTGTTGGCCGGGGAGCTGGATGCGTTGACGAAGGCGCTGGATAACCCGCGGAAGCCGGTGGTGGCGATTGTGGGCGGCTCCAAGGTGTCCACCAAGCTGACGGTTCTGGAGCAGCTTTCCAAAGTCGTTGATAAGCTCATTGTGGGCGGTGGTATTACCAACACGTTCCTGGCGGCCAGTGGCAAGCCGGTGGGCAACTCGCTGTGCGAACACGACATGCTGGATGAGGCGAAGGCGCTGATGGAGAAAGTCGAGATCGCCCAACCCACGGATGTTGTGGTCGCGAGCGAAGTGTCCGACAACGCCCGGGCCACTACCAAACAGGTGGCGGATGTCGGTGGGGATGACATGATCCTGGACATTGGTCCGGACACCTCAGCGGCACTGGCCGAGGAGCTCAAAGGGGCGAACACCATTATCTGGAACGGGCCTGTGGGTGTGTTCGAGATTGAGGCGTTTTCCCATGGCACGCGCAAGCTCGGTGATGCCATTGCCAGTAGCGGTGCGTTTTCTCTGGCAGGCGGGGGTGATACCGTAGCTGCCATTGACGAATTCGGTCTGAGCGACCGGATTTCCTACATTTCGACCGGTGGGGGCGCCTTCCTGGAGTTTGTGGAGGGTAAGACGCTGCCGGCGGTTGCCGTACTTGAGGAGCGCGGCGCTTGAGCGCCGTCACCCAACCTGATAATAAGGAGAGGCCGA
The DNA here is from genome assembly GCF_040196175.1 of Salicola sp. Rm-C-2C1-2. Lineage (NCBI taxonomy): Bacteria > Pseudomonadati > Pseudomonadota > Gammaproteobacteria > Oceanospirillales > Halomonadaceae > Salicola > Salicola sp. Rm-C-2C1-2. Next base: position 62,353 of record NZ_JBEFNF010000001.1, read on the forward strand.
CATGGCACTGATTTCCATGCGACAACTGCTGGACCATGCCGCCGAACACGGTTACGGCGTGCCAGCATTCAACGTGAACAATCTGGAGCAGATGCGCGCCATCATGATGGCCGCAAACAAAACGGACAGCCCAGTGATCGTTCAGGCGTCCGCGGGGGCGCGTAAGTACGCCGGTGCCCCATTCCTTCGCCGCTTGATGGAGGGCGCAGCCGAGGAATGGCCGCATATTCCGATTGCTGTGCACCAGGATCACGGCACCAGCCCGGCGGTGTGCCAGCGCTCCATCCAGCTCGGTTTCACCTCTGTGATGATGGACGGTTCCCTTGGTGAGGATGGCAAGACGCCCATGGATTACGACTACAACATGGGCGTTACGCGCCAAACCGTTGAGATGGCGCATGCCTGCGGTGTGTCCGTGGAAGGTGAGCTGGGTTGTCTGGGATCGCTGGAATCCGGTGAAGCCGGCGAGGAAGACGGCGTGGGCGCCTCCGGCAAGCTCAGCCAGGACCAGATGCTGACGGATCCGGAAGAGGCGGCTCAGTTCGTCAAGGATACCTATTGCGACGCGCTAGCGATCGCCATCGGCACCAGCCACGGCGCCTACAAGTTCACCCGCCCGCCGACCGGCGACATCCTGGCCATTGACCGTATCAAGGAGATCCACGCGCGCATTCCGGATACCCATCTGGTGATGCACGGCTCGTCCTCGGTTCCGCAGGAGTGGCTGGACATTATCAACGAGTACGGCGGTGAGATTCCGGAAACCTACGGTGTTCCGGTGGAAGAGATCGCGGAAGGCATTCGCCATGGCGTGCGCAAGGTGAACGTCGATACCGACCTGCGTCTGGCGGCCACCGCTTCGGTACGCCGTTTCCTGGCTCAGAACCCGGCGGAATTTGATCCGCGCAAGTTCATGAAAGAAGCCCTCGCCGGTATGTACGATGTGTGCGTGAAGCGCTACGAGGCGTTTGGCACAGCGGGCAATGCCAGCAAGATCACGCCGATCAAGCTCGAGGACATGGTCAGCCGTTACGACAGCGGCGAGCTGGATCCCAAAGTCAACTGAGCTCTGGTCATTCGCGCCCCTCATCAAGCATGAAGGGGCCGCGATCGCGGCCCCTTCCGGCATCCGAAGCAGCCTCCGGCCCTATTCACGACTTTCGGGTTGAGGGTCGGGATCTTTGAAGTCGCGGATAAAGATGCCCCAGAAGGCGGTGAACAGGGCTGCAATCAGCGGGCCGATAACGAAGCCATTGACGCCGAACAGGATCAGCCCGCCCAGGGTGGAGAGCAGTACCATATAGTCCGGCAGTTTGGTGTCGCGTCCAACCAGGACCGGGCGCAGCAGGTTATCGATCAGTCCGATGACCACGGTTCCGAACAGCACCAGTATGATGGACTGGATCCAGTTGCCGATGGCGAACAGGTAAATCGCCGCCGGAACCCAGATCAGGCCGGCACCCACTGCAGGGATCAGCGACAGTACCCCCATAACCACGCCCCAGAGGATGGCCGCCGGCAGCGCCAGAGTCCAGAAAATGAACCCGCCGAGAAAGCCCTGGATCGCGGCGATGACGACGTTGCCCTTGATGGTGGCGCGGGTGACCTCAGCAAACTTGCCAAGCAGCAGCTGTTCGCGTTCCTGGCTCAGAGGGATGGCCTGGCCGATGAGATTGCGCAGGTGATCACCGTCACGCAGCAGGAAGAACGCCAGATAGAGCATGACACCAAAATGGATGAAGAATCGGGCCGTGTTCTGCCCGATGTTGAGCGCCGACTGGGCGAAGAACTGACCGCCCTGCATCACGGTTTTGACCGCGCGTTCGCGCAGTGACTCGATGTCAACGCCAAAGTATTCCAGGGCGGTACCAATGAACGGAACAGTCTCCCCGATTCGGTCCATAAAGGCCCGGGGATCGATTTCACCCGCCTGGATCTGCTGGTAAAGATTGACGCCCTCAAAGACGAACGAAGCAGCCACGAACAGGGTCGGCAGGATCACGATGGTCAGGCAGAACCCTAGCGTGGCCAGAGCTGTAATATTCGGCCGCTCGCCCCAGAGTCGTGTAAAATACTGCTGTGCCGGGAAGAAAATGATGGCAATGGCGCAGGCCCAGAAAATGGCGCCAAAGAACGGCTGCATCAGATACAGAAAAAGCGCTGTGACGATGAGTAGCAGGAACAGGAAGCTGCGCTGTTCGAGACGTGCCTGCATGGAGTGGATCCTTCCCGGGTTGATGAGAGCAGAGGATACTGCGGGCGATGACGGATGCACAAACCAACAATGACAGCTGGCCGGTGCCGGCGGGTGAAACCGAAGCGGAAACCGGGGTGCGAAAAAGCCGGTTCATAGCCAGGGCGGCACCGGCTTTGAGCCGGGAAGAAGCGCTGGCTTTTGTGGCGCGGGCGCGCAGGGAACACCCCGAGGCCCGGCATCACTGCTGGGCCTGTGTGATTGGCGCCCCGGGCAGGGCAACCAGTGCGGCCATGAACGATGATGGTGAGCCATCAGGCACAGCCGGCAGGCCGATTCTCAATGTGATTGAGCATAAGGGGATTGGCGACATCGTGGTTGTCGTCATCCGCTACTTCGGCGGCGTGAAGCTGGGCGCGGGTGGTCTGGTGCGTGCCTATGCGGGCGCGGCGGAAGCGGTTCTGTCATCGCTGGCTGTCGATCACCGTGAACCCAAAGCCACGTTGAAGCTTGAGGCCGGTTTCGCGGATGAGCAGCCCCTGCGGCTGGCGTTGGATCGGCTGGGTGGCGAGCTCGAAGCCATTGAGTACGCGCAGGGGATTTCCACTCGCATTTCTGTTCCCGAGACGGCGCGCGAGGCACTTTGCTGCTGGGCCGCTGATCGAGGCCTGACAGTGACGGCGTTCTCCCCCTAGAAGCGAAGTTGGGCGCCGATGCCGTTCGCGGTCAGGTAGACATTGGTCCGCACCTTAACTGCGGCCTGCCCGATGCCGATCACGTTGGCCTCGCTCATGGTACGCGGAAAAGTCCAGAGCTTGATCTCATTGACCAGCATTCCGGTTACCGCCACCTGTAGCGCGTCATCATGGCGGCCATCCCCTTCGGCGATGGCGTGATAGGCGCCGCTATTAACGATCAGCGACCCCACACGCCCGCGCCAGCCCGTACGGCTCTGTTCGGCTCGGGCCAGCGCCCTGGCATTGCGGCGGGCGTCATCCAGCGCGCCCGTGCCATCCCGGTCAATGGCATGGTGATCCTGATAGGCCGCCAGGTGGGGGGGTGTTTTGATGATGGTATCCAGTAATCCAAGTGTTGAGGTGATGGCACGCACCCGCGCGTCATACTCATCCGCTTGGGTTTCAGCGGTGGCGCTGGAAAGCGCGCTGAAAGCGGCGGAGCCGGCGAAGAAAAGGCTCCAGCGCTGGCGCCAGGTCTGGGCGCTGTCCAGGCCCTCCGCCATGACCTGGTCGAGCGTCTGCCATTGCGGCTGCTGTTGGGCTTTGGCGGGCAGGGTAGCAACGGCTGTTGCTAATAGAGGGCCAGCTATCAGCAGGCGGGTTGAACGGCCCATTGCGCTCCTCCGGATCAGTCGTGATTGCGTTTGAGCCGGTATTGTGGGCATGTACAGCCCTTCGATGATGTGATGGAGCGCACTGGAGCGGAGTTTCTTGCCATTCATCAAAGGGGTCCGGTATCCTCCGCAACAATGTCCAGCCCTAGGAGCACCCCGAACTGATGCTGCCTGCCGTTCTTTCCGGATTCATTCTGGCGCTGTTCGCCCCGCTGATCTGCAGGGTGGCCGGTGACCGGTGTGGCTGGGTGTTCGCGCTGCTTCCAGCAACCCTTTTCGTGTGGTTTGCGGGGCTGCTTCCGGACGTCATGGCCAATGGCGCCCAGGTGGTGCGTTACCCATGGTTCCCGGCCATGGACGTCAATCTGGATTTCCTGGTGGATGGTCTGTCGCTGATGTTCGCATTGCTGATCAGTGGCATCGGCACTTTTATTCTCATCTATGCGGGAGGTTATCTGAAAGGCCACGCCTTCCTGGGGCGGTTCTATGTGTGCATGCTCAGTTTCATGGCCTCTATGCTCGGGGTGGTGCTGTCGGATAATCTCGTGACGTTCTTTGTGTTCTGGGAACTGACCAGCATCACCTCCTATCTGCTGATTGGTTTTGAGCACGAGGACGTCAAGGCCCGGGCCAGCGCCCTCCAGGGTCTGTTTGTAACAGTTGCCGGGGGGTTGGCCCTGATGGCCGGGCTCATCATGCTGGCGACCGTGGCAGGCTCCTATTCACTGAGCGGTGTGCTGGCCTCGGAGGCGGATCTGATCGGTCATGAGTGGGCCGTGCCCATGCTGCTGTGCATCCTGGCGGGCGCGTTCACCAAATCGGCGCAGGTGCCGTTCCACTTCTGGCTGCCCAACGCCATGGCCGCGCCCACTCCGGTTTCAGCCTTTCTGCATTCGGCCACCATGGTGAAAGCCGGGGTCTATCTTCTGGCGCGGCTGAACCCGGCGCTGGGCGAGGCCCAGCTGTGGACACTTCTGCTCAGCCTGTTCGGCGGCCTGACCATGTTCACCGGTGCCTTCCTGGCCATCACCCATACCGGGGCGAAGAAAGTGCTGGCTTATTCCACCATCATGGCGTTGGGCACCCTGGTGATGCTGATCGGCATAGGCACCCATTACGCGCTGGTGGCCTTCGCGACCTTCCTGATAGCGCATTCGCTGTATAAGGGGGCGCTTTTCATGATCGCAGGTATCCTGGATCACGAGACCGGTACCAAGGATGTGGCGGAGATGGGAGGGCTGGCACGGCTGATGCCAGTTACTGCGATAGCAGCGGCGGTAGCCGCGCTGTCGCTTGCAGGGTTGCCGCCGCTGCTTGGTTTTGTTGGTAAGGAACTGATGTTTGAGGCGGTGCTTGAGGCGCCTGCCTGGCAGCGTCTTCTGCCGGTGCTGGCGGTTGGAGCGGGTATTGGCGTGATGGTGGCGGCTGGCATTATCGCCATCAAACCCTTCTTTGGTGAGCGCCGTGAAACTCCGAAGCACCCGCATGAGGCGCCGTTGTCCATGCTGGCCGGGCCTGTGGTTCTGGCCGGGCTGTCGCTTTTGTTCGGGGTGGCTCTGTTCATCCCAGAGCAGACTCTGGTGGGCCCCGTTGTGGCATCGCTCGGCGGTGTGGCTCAGAAAGTGCACCTGTCCCTTTGGCATGGTGTGAATCTGCCCCTGATGTTGTCGCTCGGCTGCCTGTTGGTGGCCGTGGTGATCCTGCGCTTCTGGTCGAGTCTGCAGCCGCAACTGGCTATTGTGCGAGACGGGCTCGGGCGCTTTGGTCCCGAAGCGGGGTATTTCCGCATCATGGAGTGGCTGACCCGCATTGCTACCTGGCAGACCCGGGTGCTGCAGAATGGCACCATGGGCAACTACATGATTACGCTGGCGCTGACCACCGTCGGTATTACTGGCTTCACACTGTTTACCCAGTATGGTCTGCCACTGCGGCTGCCGGTGCCTGATTCCGGTTTTGCCGCAGGAATCGCTCTGCTTATGGTGATGTCGGCTTTCTTCGCCACGAGTACAATCTCACGGCTGGGGGCTGTCGCCGCCATGAGTGTCGTCGGGTTTGCCGTAGCTCTGATTTTCATTCTTTTCAGTGCGCCTGATCTGGGCATCACTCAGATTCTGGTCGAGACGCTGACCGTGATCCTGCTGGTTCTGGTGCTTTTCCGGCTGCCTGGGTTCACGCGCATGTCGTCGCCGCTGGAACGCGGGCGTGACATCATCGTGGCGGTGCTGTTCGGCTCGCTCATGACTGTATTGATTCTGGCGGCGACCGAGGTACAGTTCTTCGATCCCATCTCGGCGGAGCATGTCGCGCGCAGTGTTTCGGACGGGCATGGGCGCAACATTGTCAATGTGATCCTGGTCGATTTCCGGGCGCTGGACACCCTTGGTGAGATCTTTGTGCTCGCTCTGGCAGCGACCGGCGTCTACTCGATGATCCGGTTCAAGGCGGAGGAGCAGTCCGCATGAAGGAAGCCAATACACTGATTCTGCGCACAGCGGCGCTGTTCCTGGTGCCTATGCAGCTGCTGTTCTCGGTTTTTCTCTTGCTACGGGGCCATGATGAGCCCGGTGGTGGTTTCATCGCCGGGCTCGTGGCCTCGGGGGCAGTGGTCCTGTTCCTGTTCTCCTATGGTGTCAGCGCAACGCGCGAGCTGTTACGCGTGGACCCGCGTGATTTTCTGGGCGTGGGGCTGCTGATCGGGTTGGCCTCGATCGTACCCTCACTGGTGCTGGGCCAGCCGGCTATGACCGCCCAGTGGTGGGCGATTCCACTGCCTGGCGGTGACTACTACAAGTTCTCGACGCCGCTGATTTTTGATGTCGGCGTTTACCTGACTGTTATCGGTTCGATTCTCACTATGGTCGTGGGTCTTTCCGAGTCGGAGGAATCCGATGCCTGAGTACGGAGGCTGCTGATGGAAACACTGATGGCCTACATCGTAGGCGCGCTCTTTGCCGCGGCGTTATACATGATGCTGCGCCGCTCCATCGTCAAGCTGGTGATTGGCCTGATGCTGATCAGCAATGCGGCCAATCTGCTGATTTTTACTGTGGCAGGGATGCGCGAAGGGGCTCCGCCTCTGATTCCTGAGGGCGCACAGGTTCCGGCCTCAGCCGTTGCCGACCCGCTGCCGCAGGCGCTGATCCTGACCGCCATCGTCATCGCTTTCGGAGTGCTGGCGTTCTCGGTCGTATTGATCCATCGCGCCTACGAAGTGGTCGGCACGGATGACCTCGACCGGATGAAGGATACCGATACCTGATGTCCCTGGCTGTTGCTCCCATTCTGGTTCCGCTTTTCTTCGGGGCCCTGTCGCTGGCGTTGTGGCGTTACCGTATCGCCCAGCGTGTGCTGGGCTTGGCCGGAACCCTGGTACTGCTTCTGGTGTCGGTGCGCCTGCTGCAGGTGGTGCACGCCGAAGGCATGGTGGTGCTCCACATGGGCGGTTGGGCCGCGCCGCTGGGGATCACGCTGGCTGTGGATATGCTGGGCGCCATCATGGTTGCGCTCACCGGCATAACAGGCCTTGCTATTGCCCTGTTCTCCATGGGCGACACACCAGAGCGCCATGAACACTTTGGCTACTACCCGCTGATGCACTTGCTGTTGGCGGGGGTTGTCGGGTCCTTCGTGACCGGTGATATTTTTAATCTCTATGTCTGGTTCGAGGTGATGCTGATTGCCTCTTTTGCGCTTCTGACCCTGGGAGGTGAACGGGCGCAGATGGAGGGGGCGATCAAGTATGTGACCCTGAACCTGTTTTCCTCGGCGATTTTCCTGTCCGCCGTGGGGATCCTCTACGGGCTGCTCGGGACCCTGAACATGGCCGATATCGCCCTGAAAATTGATCAGGTGGAGAACACCGCCCTGATCAACGTGGTGGCCGTGATGTTCATGGTGGCCTTCGGCATCAAGGCCTCGGCTTTTCCGCTGTTCTTCTGGCTGCCGGCCTCCTATCACACGCCGCTGGTAGGTGTTTCAGCGTTGTTCGCGGGGCTGCTTACCAAGGTCGGGGTCTATGCGCTGTTCCGCATGTTTACCATTGTGTTCGATCACGATATAGCCTACACCCACGAGATTCTGGTCTGGGTAGCCGGCTTTACCATGCTTTCCGGGGTGCTCGGCGCCGCCGCCCAGTACGAGTTCCGGCGGATCCTGTCATTCCATATCGTCAGCCAGATTGGCTATATGATTCTGGGGCTGGCGTTGTTTACACCTCTGGCGATTATTGGGGGTGTGTTCTACATCATGCACCACATCATCGTTAAGACGACGCTTTTCCTGATCAGTGGTGTGACGTACCGGTTAACCGGAACCCATGAGCTCAAAGCGCTGGGCGGGTATTACCGCAGCCGGCCGATGCTGTCGATCCTCTTCCTTATTCCGGCATTCTCGCTGGCGGGAATGCCGCCGCTTTCCGGATTCTTCGCCAAGTTCATCGTCATCCGTGCCGGTATCGAGGCGCAGGCCTGGGGCGTGACTGCTGTGGCTCTGCTGGTGGGGCTTCTGACGCTTTATTCCATGACCAAGATCTGGGCCGAAGTTTTCTGGAAGGCGGCGCCGGATACCGAGTCAGGGGCGGTAACCGAGGGGAGTGCAGCGGCGAACACTGCGGGGCTGGGCTGGATGTACACGGCCATAGCGGGGCTGGCTGCCTGTACGCTGTTCATTGGTCTCAACGGTGAGCCCATTTACGCTCTGGCGGAGACAGCGGCGCAGCAGCTGCTCAACCCTGACCGTTACATCGAGGCGGTACTGGAGGCGCGGCCATGATTCCTTTCTTCTGGAACGTGATTCTGGCCCTGTTGTGGGTGGCGCTGACCGGCAGCTTTTCCGGTGGCAACCTGTTGGCCGGCTTTTTCTTCGGGTACCTGGCGCTGGCGGTGCTGCAGCGCCATGTCCCAGTGCTCTATGGCTATTCCCAGCGGGCGCCAAGGTTTCTGGCTTTCGCGGTGTTTTTTCTCAAAGAGTTGATCGTCGCTAATGTGCGGGTGGCGTACGACGTCATCACCCCGGTCTGGTACATGAAGCCCGGCGTGATCGCCATGCGCCTGGAGGCGGAAACGGATATCGAGATCACGCTGGTGGCGAATCTGATCTCGCTCACCCCGGGCACTCTGAGCCTGGACGTTTCCGACGACCGCAAGGTGCTCTACATCCATGCCATGTTCATGGCTGATGAACAGGAACTGCGCGACAGCCTGCAAGAGCTGGAGCGCCGGATCCTGCGTGTGCTGCGTTAGCATAAAGGTCTGTGGGGGATTGATACGATGAACGGCTTTGTGCTGACACTGGTGTACTCGATGCTGGCGCTAGCCATGCTGATGGCCGCCATTCGTCTGGGGAAGGGGCCATCGCTGCCGGATCGGGTGGTGGCACTTGAACTGATCAGCTCCATGGTGGTCGGCATTATAGGGGTGCACGCGCTCGATACCGGCGTGCTCAGTTTTCTGGACGTGGCGATTGTGGTGGCGTTGGTTGCATTCCTGGCGGCCATTGGGTTCGCGCGGTTTATTGAGCGGGGAGGGCCACGCGAGTGATCGACCTGATTATTGGTGCTTTTCTGATCAGTGGCGCCGCCTTCATGCTTCTGGCCGCCCTCGGCATCCTGCGCCTTCCGGATCTGCCCACCCGCATGCACTCCTCCACCAAGGCGGGCGCTCTTGGGGCGATGCTGATCATGGGCGGTGTGGTACTGGGGTTCGCGCAATGGTTGGCGCTGGCACGCGGGGTGGCGATTGTGCTGTTTATCATGATGACCACACCCATTGCTGCTCACGCCATCGGGCGTGCTGGTTATCTCATCGGCGTGCCGTTGTGGGATGGCACCATTAAGGATGAGCTGAGGGAGAACTACGACAGCCGCACCCACAGCCTGCGCAGTGATGCTGCGGATGACGACGAGCCGCGCGTCTGAACCACGGCTGACTTCCCGCCGCTGAGCCGGTAAGGTGACCTGCAGAGGTTGCAATCCCCATCAACCGGAGGCAGTTGGCCCATGACATCTTCATTCCGCTGGTCCCTGCCGTCGCTGGGCGCGGTGCGCGAGGCTCTGCTGCGCCCGGGCGTGGATGATGAACGGCTGAACGCGGCGCTGGCCCGGGCACGTGAACAGCAGCCCCCGCCCGTTGTCTGGCTGCTGGGCAAAGCTCAGTCCGGTAAGACGTCCATCATTCGCGCCCTGACTGGCAGCAGCCGAGCCACCATTGGTAATGGCTTCCAGGCCTGCACACGTACTGCTGCTTTCTATGATTTTCCGGAACAGGCACCGGTGGTGCGCTTTCTGGACACCCGCGGACTGGGGGAAGTGGTCTACGACGCGGGCGAGGACCTCGCGTTCTGTGAATCCCAGGCCCACTTGGTGATGGCGGTAATGAAAGTCTCCGACCCGGATCAGGAGGCCGTCCTGGCGGCCCTTGAAAAGGTGCGTCGGCGCCACCCTGAATGGCCAGTAGTCCTCGTGTATACAGCGCTGCATGAGCTTTATCCGCCAGGTGGGGATCATGTGATGCCATGGCCCTTTGACCGAACACCACTGCCGGAGTCGATTCCTGCGGATCTGCGTCGAGTGCTGGCCGAACGCTGCGAGCTGGAAAGAACATTACCAGGGCATGCGCCGGTAGTTTCGGTGGCGGTGGATCTCACGCTGCAAGAGGATGGATTCGCCACACCGGATTACGGTCTTGAAGGGCTGTGGCAGGCCATCGAGGAGACAGCGGCGTTTGAGCTTCGGGCACGGCTGCAGCAGGATCCGGAGCTGCGTGACCTTTTCAGCCATGCTGCCCATCCGCAGATTACAGGGTACAGCCTGGCGGCCGCCGGCGCGGGCGCCTTGCCGCTGGTCGACGCGGCCCTGCTGCCGGCGCTGCAGGTTCGGATGCTGCATGCTCTCGGTCGGATCTATCAGCAGCCCTGGGATCTGCGCCGCAGCTCCGAGTTCTTCGGATTTCTGGGGCTGGGGGCGCTGGCCGGCTATGGTCTGCGCTGGGCCGGACGCAGCCTGGTGAAGATGGTTCCGGTCTGGGGGCAGACGCTTGGGGCCGCCTGGGGCGCGTCAACTGCCGGGGCTGTGACCTATGCGCTGGGCAAAACGGCGGATTACTACCTGGCGCGTTCAGCGCATGGCATGCCGGTTGAGGCTGAGGCCATCCGCCGTCTCTACCGGGATGCCTTCGAGCAGGGCCTGCGCCTGGGGCGTGACAAGGACGCTGAATGAGGGCCCTGCTGCGCGAGTTCGGCTACCTGAGGCTGGTTGCCGTGGCAGTGTCCTTCCTGCCGCTGCTGGTATTGCCCGCGCTGGGCGTGGTCTGGCTCTGGGAGTCCGGTCGGCTTCTGGTATGGTTTCTGGTTCTTGCCGGCTGCGGAACGCTGGGCTATGCACTGCATTGGGTGGCACGTTCCCTCAGCCGTGAGCAGGTTCCCCCGGCCACGCAACCGGGCGAACACTGGCCGCCGGATTCCCACCAGGCCTGGCAGCGGGTCGAGGCGCGGGCCGATGCGGCCACACCGGAGCAGTATCCACTCAGTGACGCCACAGGCCTGTTCTGGCTTGGGCGGGAGACACTGGAAGAGGTTGCCCATCACTACCATCCCCGTCGTGAGCGCCCGCTTCTGGAGCTGACGCTTCCGCATATGCTGCTGATCATTGAGCGCGCTAGCCGCGAGTTGCGAGCGGAGATCGTCGATCATGTCCCGCTCAGCCACCGGCTGACTCTGGGTAGTATGGCGCGGCTGCGGCGCTGGCGGGATACGGCCGTGCGCCTGGAAGGGCTTTACCGTCTGGGGCATGCGGCGGTGGATCCGACCAGCGTGGTCTTCCGCGAACTGCGTCGGGATCTGGGCAACCGGGTGCTGGGCTATGGCTCTGAGCAGGTCCAGACCTGGCTGCTGCGTGAATACATCCGCAAGGTGGGCTATTACGCCATTGAGCTCTACAGCGGTCGTCTTTTGCTGGAGTCCGAAACACCGGTGGATTCTGTCACCCGTGCCTCCCTGTTACAGCAGCAGCAAAGCCAGGCACGCGCTGAGGCGCCGGAGCCACTGCGTATCCTGCTTCTGGGCCGTGGCAACAGCGGCCGTTCGAGCCTGGTGAATGCGCTTATCGGAGAGCCGGTCGCGCCGGCTGACAGCACTGCAGGCACCAGCGAGACCATCCAGGCTTACAGCTGGGCCGGCAGTGGCGGGGATGAAGTGTTGCTGATCGACACACCAGGGTTGGAGAGCGATGCCCTGGATACAGCAACACTGCGCCGCGAGGTTCTGGGCGCGGATCTGGTGCTCTGGGTGACGCCGGCACTGCGTGCCGACCGCGAGGGGGAGCGCGAGGTGCTGGAGCGCATCCGCGGGTGGTTCCGTGATGATCCGTCCCGGCGCCCGCCACCGTTGATTGGGGTGGTAACGGGGGTGGATGCGGTGCGTCCGGCCAGAGAGTGGCAGCCACCCTATTCATTGGTGCAGCCGGCTACGCCCAAGGGCCGGAATATAGTGGCGGCGGTGACGGCCGTTGGTGATGAGCTTTCCCTGGAAGTCAAGCATTGTGTGGCGGTGAGCCTGCAGGGACAAACGCCGTTCAATGTCTCGCCGGGGCTGCTTGAGGTTATGGGAAACGAACTGGATGAGGCGCGTCGCGTGCGGTTGCTACGGTGCCTGCGTGAACGCCGCCGTGATGAGACCTGGCGCTATCTATGGCGCCAGGTCCGTAATTCCGCCCAGACACTGGCCAGCAAAGCAGGGAGGCGCGATTGAGGCCAATGGAGACGCAGCCCCGCGCGCCAGGCCGTGAGATCTTCGGCTCGGCCATGTTCGACTTTGCCAATCAGGCCTATACGCTGCTGATCATTACCGTGGTTTTCGGGGATCTGTTCACCCGCGTGATCGTCGGCGACGGTCCGGACTACCGGCTGGGTAATTTCCTGTGGAGTCTGGCGCTGGCGCTCAGTTATGGACTGGTGGTGGTCGCCAACCCGGTCTGTGGCGCCGTTATGGATTACACCCGCTCGCGAAAGCGCTTTCTGTTTGCCAGCTACCTCGTCACTGTTGCGGCCACCGGCCTGCTTTATTTTGTGGAGCCGGGCTGGGTCACTATTGCCATGGTACTGATCATTGTCTCCAACTTCGCCTATGCCATCGGCGAGGGCTTTATCTCCAGTTTCCTGCCGGATCTGGGCCCGCGCGAGGCGCTGGGGTGGATTTCCGGGCTGGGCTGGAGTCTGGGCTACATCGGCGGGCTGGTTGCTACGGCCTTCACATTGGCGTTCCTGGGGGATGTGTCGGCGGACAATTACGACACCATCCGCTGGGTCGGGCCCTTCGCCGCTGTGTTCTTTCTGGTGACCGCCATCCCCACCTTCGTCTGGGTGCGCGAGCGGGGCGAGGCCAGGGCGGTACCTGAGGGGTGGTCGCTGGCGCGCCTGGGTGTCAGCCGCCTTATTGCCACAGGGCAGGTTGTGAACCAATTCCGGGATCTGCGCTGGTTGTTGGTTTCGATCTTTTTCTCCATGGCGGGGATCTACATCATTGTCAGTTTTTCGTTCATTTATGGCTCCCAGGTGATTGGCTGGGATGAGACTACCCGCACACTGATGTTCATCACCGTTCAGATCACCGCGGCCATCGGGGCGCTGCTGTTTGGGTGGCTCCAGGGGCGCTGGGGGGCGCGGCGTACCTATCTCGTCACCCTCTGGCTCTGGGTGATCGCGATACTGGCCATCTGGCAGACGCCCAACATGACGCTGCTGCTGGAGCAGATAGCCGGACTGGCCTTCGAGGCCCAGGAAGTATTCCTGGTGGCCGGAGTACTCGCTGGGCTCAGCCTGGGGTCAGCCCAGTCCGCTGGAAGGGCGCTGGTCGGAGTGCTCACGCCCACGGGCAAGGCGGCCGAGTTCTTCGGCTTTTGGGGCACCGCCTCCAAGCTGGCCGCCATCGTTGGCATTCTGGGACTGGGGCTGATCCAGTGGGCACTGGGGCTGGCCGATGCCATTCTGTTCTGCCTGGCGCTGTTCGTGCTGGCCATGCTGACGGTGCTGCCGGTGAACGAAGGGCGTGGGCGGGAAGTTGCCGAGAACTGGCGGGAAGGGGAGGTGGCGTGGAGGGAACCATGGAATTAGCCGCTCTTGTGGTACTGGGCGTCGTGCTGGTGGTGGCGGCCTCCATTCTGTGGTCAACCCTGCGTACTGGCATGCCGCCCATGCCCAGCATCGGGCGGGCGCCGGAGGCGATGCTTGCAATGGTGCCGGAATCGCCAGCGGGCGCCATTGCGGACATGGGGTCCGGGTGGGGCACGCTCGCGATCCGCTTTGCCAGACGCTTCCCGCATAAGCGGGTGGTCGGGTACGAGGTGTCGTTCTTCCCCTGGCTGGTGTCCGTGTTGCTGGCGCGGCTGATGCGTCTGGAAAACCTGCGCTTTTATCGGCGCGATTTCCGGGAGGCGGATCTGGAAGGAGTGACGGTGCTTCTTTGCTACTTGATGCCGGGCGGTATGCACGCGGTGCAGCAGCGGCTGGTGGATGACCCTGGCTCCGTGCGGTGGGTCATCAGCCATTGCTTCGCCCTGCGTGGGCATGAGCCTGAAGCTGTAAAAGAGCTCCCGGACCTCTACGCCACGCCGGTCTATTGCTATCGTTACCAGTAACGCCCGCCGGTGGCGATGACCACCACGACCAGCCCGATGATCAGATTGATGGCCACGAACTTGCGGATCTGGCCGACCCGGCGCTTGCCTTCTTCAATGTCACCACTGTCCACCGCCAGCTTGAGGCGCTTATACGGGGCGAAGAAGATGTGCAGGAACAGCAGCATCATCAAAAGCCCCAGCCCGTGCATCACGTGGATGTGCCAGTTGACATTGCCCATGCCGCCGTAAGCGTGGATGAGTCCATAGCCGGTGACCAGCAGAATGCCTACGGCGGCCCATACCCAGCGGAAGAACAGTGACAGGGCGTGACACCACAGCACAGGGCGCTGGGAAGGGTCCACTACCCGCACTACGGCGGGGCGCATGGCCATGTAGGCGAAGAACATGCCGCCGACCCAGATGACGGCGGCGAGGGCATGCAGTGAAAGGGACAGTCCGGTCATTGCGTGGTCTCCATTGAATCCTGGTGCGTGTTGTCTGTTACAGCGGTTTTGGTTTCACGGGCCCTGAGGGCCTGAACCTGCTCACGTTCATAGCGCTTGGCGGCACCGGCAATGGCGCCGCTGCTGCCGGTGCGCAGCCAACGCCGGACGCGCCCGGCGTCGCCAAGTGGGGTGTGCTTGCCGAATGCATTCAGGAACACCATGCCCACTGGCCGATCGTCCACCGGCGTCACCATCATCAGGCAGCGCCCGGCGTCGTCAAGGTAGCCGGTTTTGGTCAGCCGTATCGGCCAGCCGCGTCGGTGCACCAGCATGTTGGTGTTGCCATAGCGCAGCTGGTAGCGCGGGCTCCGGAAGTGCACCGTATGGTAACGCGTGGTTGAAAGCTCGCGTAGGGTCTCATTCTTCCAGGCGGCACGCATCAGCCGTGTCAGGTCTGCGGCTGTGGACTGATTCTTCGAGGACAGGCCGGCCGGGTCTACGAACCGGGTGTTATTCATCCCGAGCAGGGTGGCCTTGCGGTTCATGGCCTCGATAAAGGCGTCATAGCCGCCAGGGTGGTGACGGGCCAGCTGGTGAGCCGCCAGATTTTCGGAAGCCATCAGCGCGATGCGCATCAGGTCGCGGCGGGTGGCTTGTGAGCCGATCCGGATACGCGAGTAGGCGTTGACCGGTGCCGAGCGATCGCGCTCCAGGATGGTGAGGTGTTCATCCAGCGGCTGTTCGGATTCCAGGACTACCAGGGCTGTCATCATCTTGGTGACTGAGGCGATGGGGACGGGGACCTGGGCATGTTTGCCGTGGATGATGGAACCGGTTTCAAGGTCGACCACGGCGGCGTGGACGGAGGCAACATTCAGCCTGGCGGTATCAAGTCCTTGCGTGAGCGGTGACGCACCGGCGCCGACCGGACTCAGGATGAAAAGGCACAAAAGCGCTGTCAGCCAGTGTTTTGCCATCAATGAAACCCCTGATGAACCGAAAAAGGCATTGTTCCACACCCATCAGCGCGGTGGAAGCAACATCGCCTGGTGTTTACTGGACGGTAACCACCTTGCTGGCTCGGCGATAGCGCACCTGCCAGCCTTTCCAGCTGGGCAACTCCCAGCGTTTCGGCGGTGTCTTACGCGGGCCGTGACGGTAATCCAATGTGATCCGCCGAGCCGCGGGCTCATAGCTTACATCCATAACCAGGTCCCCCAGCGAGACACAGCGTGGATGGCGCCGGTCAAAGGCTTCGCGTTCCCATTCGGGAATACCTTCAAAAGCCAGATCCCCGGGCTCAATCAGTTGCTCGTCGCCGGGCTCGGTCACGCCCAATGCGTCCAGGCGTTGGCACAGCCATTGGTCTGCGGAATCCGGAACCTGGCCCTCGCCATGGCCGAGTGCCACATAGAGGCTCCATTGCTGGATGTCTGACGCCAGCTGTTCGCCCACTGCGGGCAGCAGCTCGCCTTGCAGAATCAGGTCGGCCAGCGCCTGGCGCAGCTCTGAGCCAGTAGGCGCGGTGTCCGCCGTGCTGACCACCCGGTTGGCGAAGACACGTTCGCGGCGGACACGGGGTTCGCCGTCCTCGATGCGCACTTGGCCAAAGCGCACTTCGCCCAGATCCAGCTCGTCCAGCAGCTCAAGCGGTACCGGAGCAAGGCAGGTGGCGATGGTGATGGTCTGGCGGTGCCCGCGTTTGCCCGGGATGCTGTGCTCATCCAGTACCAGTGCGGCTTCGGTTTCTTCCGGCAGGCGGGAGGTATCATCCGGCAGCGCCTCGCGGGCATCGTTGCCCATGGCCTGACGACGTTTTTCCCGTCGGACAAAGATCAGCTCCGGCGCTGCCCGGGCGATGGCCTGGCGCAGGTGAGCAGGATCCGCGAGGGGCTCATTCGGGATCGCTGGTAGTTCCAGTGCCTCGCGGATGCGTCCGGCCAGTTGCCGTGCCTCCCGGCGCGCCTGCTCGCTTACGCTGAGCGGCGATGGCGGGCGGGTACGCAGCATGGCAATCAGGGTGGTGGCGTCGCAGGGTTCCGGGAGCCAGTCGCCCAGGGCCCGGCGCCGGTCTTCGTCCTCCGGAAAGCGGAACAGGCGTGGACGGGTGCTCAAGGCGGCGGTCAGATCCGCCATGGCGCCACGGGTTGGGGCGTCCGGCATGGCCGAGATCAGGTGCGCGAAGAAACTGTCGATGGGGAGCTGGAACAGTCGCTGGCCGTAATCGGTGGCAACACCGCTGTCATCCACGGCGCCCATGTGATGCAGACGCGCAAACGCCGCCTGGTAGGCTTTGGCCGGCAGTGGGTCCGGGAAACTGAGTGTGCCCGCGGAGGTGCCCGCGCAGCCAGCGGCCAGCACCAGCTCGGTCAGCTCTTCGCGCTGGATTTCCGGGGCAGTCCGGGTTTCAAGCGGGGCACCACGGCCCCACAGCCGGATGGCCCTGCCGGGTTCGGTACGCCCGGCGCGCCCACTGCGCTGGTCCGCCGCCGCCTGGCTGATGGCGGCCAGGCCGAGCACGGTGCGGCCGTTGCGTTGGTGGGTGCGTCGTTCCAGCCCGGAGTCCACCACGGCGGTGACGCCGGGGATGGTGAGCGAGGTTTCCGCTACATTGGTGGCCAGGATTACGCGCTGGCCACCGTCTTCCGCCAGGGCAGCCTCCCTGGACTCGGCGTCAACGGTGGCATGCAGCGTCACTACCGCTACACCCGGCTCGCCCAGCGCCTGCGCGGTATCACGGATCTCGCCACGCCCCGGCAGGAACGCCAGTACCGGGCCTTGCGTGTCTTTCAGTGCCCTGCGCACGGTGCGTGCCATGCGCTCGGCGAGATGACGCCCGTCGGGCATCTGGCGCTCGTCTTTCGCCTCATATTCGACAGTGACCGGGAATCGCCGACCCTCTGCCTCGATCAGTGGGGCGGCCAGATGACGGCTGAGCGACTCGGCGGCAAACGTGGCGGAGGTGACCACCAGGTGGTGCATACCCTGATGGTGGAGCAGGGCCAGCAGCAGGTCGGTGTCCCAGCGGCGTTCATGGAATTCGTCCAGGATTACGGTGCTGAATCGTTCCAGCCCGCCTTCACCAAGCCAGCGCAGCGCCATGCCGGGCGTGGCGAAGACCAGAGGAGTTTGGTCGGTGCAGCGGACATCAAAGCGCACCGCGTGGCCGATGCCCTCGCCCAGGCGCGTTTCCTGTTGCCGGGCAAGGAAGTCCACGAGTGCGGTGCAGGCCACGCGGCGGGGCTCGATGACCAGAGTTGCGCCTTTTTCGGTAGCCCATAGAGGCAGTCGGGTGGATTTGCCGGAGCCGGTGTCCGCGGTCACCACCACATGCCCCCGCTCCAGAGCCTGATTGAACGAGCCGCGGTGATCGTCGATGGGGAGTCGATGCATTCGGTTGCAGTCTGTAGTTGTTGGCCATTCGCTGAGCTAGGTAATAACGCTCGCTGACATTCTATCACCCGCTGGAATAGGCTTGCGTCATCCCGGCGGCGTTTCTTGTGGTGGCGCTTGTTGACGCTGCCGCACTGGCTTCTCCAAGTGCTTGATCGTCTTTTGCGCTTTTTTGATCCGCTTCCCGGCCTCTTTGATCCGAAGATCACCGAGGCAGAAATCAACGCATTCTTATCGAGCGAGGTGGTGGATGCCAAGAGCCATGCGGGCTGTTTCGGAGTCTACTCGCGCCGCTTCTGCGGTCAGCACCCAGAGTCAGGCTAACCTGCAGCAGGATGTGCAGATCAACCTGCAGAAAAAGCAGATGGAAATGCAGGAGGCAAACGCCAGTCAGCTCCTGACCGCGCTATCCGAGGCAGGCGGTGTTCAGGATCCCGCTGCGGGTTCCGCGAATCCGCCAGAAGCGGTGGGCGGTACCGTTAACGTTTCATCCTGAAACCAGCGTTCAGAACAATCCCGTCTTTTCGCCGCCAAGACGCCGGAACAATCCGGTGTCCAGAGGCTCTGCCTCGTGCCTATTCAGTCCCACCCTCACTATACCCGGCTTACTGAGTTCCACCACAAACCTCTGAAACTTGGGACTCAAACCGATGCGCAATGGTGTTTTGAGTTGTACGTGCCTTCATTTGGGCGGGTGTATAAATAATCAGTACCCGCGTCAAAGCCTTATGTTATGGAAAGGTTGGCGTTACTTGATGCGATAAGTAAAAACTAAAGGTTCTATCGTTAGGCGTTAATTGCATATAGTGCGTTATCCATTCATGATTATGGAACTGGCGGCAGCGATCGGAGACAGAAGCTGCCCGGAAATAATCCATCACTTCAAAGTTAAGGAGAAAAATCATGACATTACGGCTTGGGGATACAGCACCGGATTTCACGGCGGCAAGCACCACGGGAACCATCCACTTCCATGACTGGATTGGCGACTCCTGGGCCTTCCTGTTCAGCCACCCTGCGGATTTCACGCCAGTATGCACCACTGAAATGGGGCGGACCGCTCAGCTGGCCGATCAGTTCGAGCGCCGGTGTGTGAAACCCATCGGGCTTTCTACCGAGACCGCCGAGGAACACCTGAAGTGGATCGAGGATGTTAACGACACACAGAACTGCGCCCTCGACTTTCCGATCCTGGCGGATGCGGATTTCAGTATCGCCCGGCTCTACGACATGATCCATCCGGGGGAGAGTGAGACGGCCGCGGTGCGCAGTGTTTTTATCATCGATCCGGACAAGCGGATCCGTCTGACGATGACCTATCCGATGACCGTGGGTCGGAATTTCGATGAGATTCTGCGTGCCATCGATGCGCTGCAGACCAGTGATAACCGCACCTGCGCGCTTCCCGCTGACTGGAATCAGGGTGATGACGTGATCATCCCGCCGTCGATTGCGAATGAGCGCGCCAGTGAGCTCTTCCCGAACGGGTGGGAGGAACTGCGGCCGTATCTGCGTATGGCCAAACTCTGAGGGCGCTAGGCCATCCCTGGTGCTGCGATAGCGTCCGGGGATGGTCCCGATAATCACGCCCCATTGCTTTATATGTCTATTGGGATTAACGTTATAACCAAATAGGCAATCATTCAGTGAAGCTCATCAACTTGTCTGGAGGCGATATGAAGACGTTCGAGCATTCCAGCAGCACAGGCACCGGCAAGCCGGATGTAGCCGGGTTCTACGACCCGCGGACTTTCAGCATTCAGTACGTGGTTTCTGATCCCGCAACCAACCAGTGCGCGATCATTGATCCGGTGCTTGATTACGACGAGAAATCGGGCGCGACGGGGACCCATCACGCGGATGAGATCCTGGAATACGTGGCGGACCAGGGACTCACCGTTGAATGGATCCTGGATACCCATCCGCACGCCGACCATTTCTCCGCCGCCCAGTACCTGAAGGGCAAAACCGGCGCGCCAACAGCGATTGGCAGCCAGGTGACCGCCGTACAGGCGCTGTGGAAAGACATCTACAACTTCCCGGACCTGGCGACTGATGGCAGTCAGTGGGACCGCTTGTTCAGTGAAGGTGACCGTTTCACCGTGGGTGAGATGGAAGCGGAGGTGATGTTCTCGCCAGGCCATACACTGGCATCCATCACCTATGTGATCGGCGACGCGGCCTTTGTTCACGACACGCTGTTCCAGCCCGATTTCGGTACCGCCAGGGCGGACTTCCCGGGCGGCAGCGCCGAGCAGCTCTGGGAGTCCATTCAGGCCATTGTTGAGCTGCCGGATGAAACCCGGGTCTTCACCGGTCACGACTACATGCCTGATGGCCGCGAACCTGAGTGGGAAAGCACCGTGGGCGAGCAGCGCCGCACCAACAAGCATCTGGTGGACCAGAGCCGGGAGGCCTATGTCGCGATGCGAGTCAAGCGCGACAGCCAGTTGCCGATGCCGAAGCTGATCCTGCACGCGCTGCAGGTGAATACTCGTGGCGGAAGGCTGCCGGAACCTGAGGACAATGGCCGGCGCTACATCAAACTTCCGCTGGATACGCTCTCTGGAGCGGCCTGGGGTGACTGAACGGAGGTAGAGGCAATGACGATCCAACAGGTTGAGGATGATATCGGGCTGGCCGGCGCGATGACGGTTGAAGACCTCGAGAGCGCTCGCCAGCGGGGCTATCAGGCTCTGATCTGCAACCGGCGCCCGGCTGAGGCGCCGGAGCATGATGAGCAGGCGCTGGCGGAGAAGGCGCAGGAACTGGGTCTTGCCTGGAGCTGCATTCCGGTGGCGACCGGTGAGTACTCGGCTGCCGACGTTGCCGCCTTTCATCAGGCACTGGAAAGCCTGCCGCGCCCGCTTTTGATCTTCTGTCGTAGCGGTCGGCGCTCCATCCACCTGTGGGCGCTGGCCCGCATTCGCCATGACGGCGAGCAGCCGGAGACGGTGCTGGAGCGCATGCGGGCCCTGGGGCATGATCCCCACACTCTGCGCCCGCTACTGGAGCCGGCCGGGGATAGCCCCGAACCGGACTGACCTGAATCAACTGGAGACATCCCATGAGTGATCACACCGCAACGCCGGCACCCACAACAACCCACCAGATTGTGATCATCGGTGGTGGGGCAGCGGGGATATCCGTTGCTGCCAGCCTGCTCAAGCGCCAGCGCAGCCTGGATATCGCCATTGTTGAGCCTTCGGAGGTGCACAGCTACCAGCCGGGGTGGACGATGGTCGGGGGAGGCGTATTCTCCCCAGAGTCCACCCGAAGGCCAATGGCGAGCGTGATGCCTCGGGATGTCAGCTGGTACCGCACCAGCGCCAGCCGCATTGAGCCGGGGAACCGGCTGGTAACACTGGGTGATGGCCGTGTTCTGGGGTGGCGGCGGCTGATCGTGGCACCCGGCCTGGAGCTGGATTGGGACGCGATTGAAGGGCTCAGCGGCACGCTCGGCTGCAATGGCGTCACCTCCAATTACCGCTATGACCTGGCACCCTATACCTGGTCGCTGGTCCAGTCCCTGAAAAAGGGGACGGCGCTGTTCTCACAGCCACCGATGCCGATCAAGTGCGCGGGTGCGCCGCAGAAAGCCATGTACCTGTCCTGCCATTACTGGCAGCGTCAGGGGCGGCTTGACGACATTGACGTGCACTTCTGCAACGCCGGCGGTGTGCTGTTCGGGGTGAAGGATTATGTCCCAGCCCTGGAGCGCTATGTCGATCAGTACGGGATCCATACCCAGTTCCAGAATCGTTTGGTGGCCGTTGATGGCCCCTCACGGACCGCGCAGTTCGCGGTGAACGGGGATGACGGTGAGCATTTGGTGGAACGGCGCTTTGATATGCTGCATGCCGTGCCGCCGCAGACGGCGCCTGGATTCATTGCCGAGGCCGGGCTGGGTAATGACGGAGGCTGGCTGGATCTCGACCCGGAGACCCTGCAGCACCGGCGTTACCCTGCGATCTTCGGGCTGGGCGATGCCAGCGGTACACCCAACGCAAAAACCGCAGCAGCGGTGCGCTCACAGGCACCAGTGGTGGCCGAAAATCTGATGGCAACGTTCAGTGGCGACCCCATGCCAGCTGCCTATCGCGGGTACGGCTCTTGCCCGCTGACTGTTGAGCGCGGGCGTATCGTTCTGGCGGAGTTCGGCTATGGCGGTGAACTTCAGCCCACCTTCCCCAAATGGATCAATGATGGGACGAAGCCAACCCGCCTGGCCTGGTGGTTGAAAGCCGGGCAACTGCCCTGGATCTACTGGCAGCTTTCGCTGCGCGGCCATGAGTGGTTGGCGCGTCCGGCACGCAGGGACATCAGTCAGATCTCAGGAGGCGATGCACCGGTATGAATCTGGAGCGCTGGTTACCACTGGCCGGCTGGCTGCGCGGGTATGGGCGGGATACGCTCCTGCGCGATGTGATAGCGGCTGTTATCGTGACCCTGATGCTGGTGCCTCAGGCGCTGGCCTACGCCATGCTCGCCGGGTTACCGCCGGAGGTGGGGCTGTACGCCAGTATGTTGCCGTTGGTGCTCTACGCGCTGCTCGGCACATCGGCGACGCTGGCGGTCGGACCGGTGGCGGTGGCTTCACTGATGACTGCCGCGGCGCTTGGCAGCATCGCCGAGGCTGGGACACCGGAGTATGTGGCTGGTGCCCTGGTGCTCGCGGCTCTTTCCGGTCTGATTCTGGTCGGTATGGGGATTCTGCGGCTTGGGTTTCTTGCCAACTTTCTCAGCCACCCGGTGATTTCGGGATTCGTAACCGCCTCTGGAATCCTTATAGCAGCAAGCCAGCTGCGCCATATTTTTGGTGTCGAGGCCTCCGGACATAACCTGGTTCAGCTCGTGCCGGCCCTGTGGCAGGGGATGGACAACATCAGCGGTCTGACTCTGTTGATTGGTGGCGGTGCCTGGCTCTATCTGGTGCTGTGCCGGCGTCATCTGCGAACGGGCCTGCAGAAGCTGGGTCTGCCAGGTCAGGCCCCGGATCTGATGGCCAAAGCTGCTCCGGTCTCGGCGGTAATCGTGACGACGCTCCTTGCCTGGGGGTTCAATCTCAAGGCTCAGGGCGTGGAGCTGGTCGGGAAGGTCCCCAGCGGCCTGCCTTCTCTGGCGATGCCGAGTCTCGATGGTGAGCTCTGGTCCACGCTGCTTCCGGCCGCGGTACTGATCAGCCTGGTCGGGTTCGTCGAGTCGGTGTCAGTAGCGCAGACCCTGGCCGCTAAACGGCGTCAGCGGATCGATCCGAATCAGGAGCTGATCGCCCTGGGTGTTGCCAATATCGGTGCTGGAGTCAGCGGTGGTTCACCCGTTTCGGGAGGCTTCTCCCGCTCGGTAGTGAATTTTGACGCTGGGGCTGTCACGCCTCTGGCCGGTGCCCTCACCGCGCTCGGTATTGCGCTATCCACGCTGCTGCTAACCACACCACTGGCTTTCCTGCCTAAGGCAACGCTGGCGGCGACCATTATCGTCGCGGTAGGTACCCTGATCGATCTGCCCGCCATCCGCCGCACATGGGCCTATTCCCGAGGGGATGGCGTAGCGATGGTGGCGACGCTGGCGCTGACACTGTTCCATGGTGTCGAGAGCGGCATTCTGACCGGTGTGGCGCTCTCGCTGGGTCTGCATCTGTACCGCACGAGCCAACCTCATAGCGCGGTGGTGGGGCGCGTTCCCGGCACTGAGCATTTCCGCAACATTGAGCGCCATAGTGTGGAGACGGACCGCCACCTGGCGCTGCTGCGGGTTGATGAGAGTCTGTATTTCGCCAATGCCCGCTACCTTGAAGACACAGTTCTGGAGCTGGTTGCCCGGCGCCCGGAGGTGTGTGACCTGGTGTTGACCTGCCAGGCCGTCAACGTCATTGACGCCTCGGCGCTGGAGAGTCTGGAGGCGATCAACAGTCGACTCAGCGATGCTGGCGTTCGCCTGCATCTGGCGGAGGTGAAGGGGCCGGTCATGGACCAGCTCGACAACTCCGATCTACCCCATGAGCTTAGTGGGCGAATTTTTCTGAGCACGTATGAGGCCTGGCAGGCCTTGGGTGGTGATGGCGCACCAGGAAAAGGCAGCTGACCTTTTTTCCCATCGGCGCGATCGCCATTATTGATAGTAATAACCACTTTGATCCCGTCTTTCCGGAGGCTTTATGGATCTCGATCCCGTTCTTCTGTCACGCATACAGTTTGCTTTCGTGGTGTCATTCCACGCCATATTCCCGGTGTTCACGATAGGGCTGGCGTCGTTCATCGCCTTCCTCGAAACCTGTGCGTATGCCTCCGGCAATCCGCTTTACACGCGCCTTTCCAAGTTCTGGATCAAGGTTTTCGCCGTGGTTTTCGGCATGGGCGTAGTCTCGGGAATTGTCATGTCGTTCCAGTTTGGTACGAACTGGAGTAACTTCGCCCAGGCAACGGCCAATTTTCTCGGGCCGGTCCTGAGCTATGAGGTGGTGACGGCGTTTTTCCTTGAGGCCGCCTTCCTCGGCATCCTTCTTTTTGGTCGGGACCGGGTGCCGGCCGGCATCTATCTGTTCGCCTCGTTCATGGTGGCCATTGGCACCTTCATCTCATCGTTCTGGATTCTTTCCGCAAACAGCTGGATGCATACACCGGCGGGAACCGTGATGGAAAACGGCATGCACCAGGTCGTTTCCTGGAGTGAAGCAATATTCAGCCCCTCGTTCTGGTACCGGTTTACACACATGGGGCTGGCGTCATTCCTGACCGGCGGATTTGTGGTGGCGTCGCTCAGTGCCTGGTTCCTGTTGAACGGGCGTGAAATTGAGGCCAACCGGCGTGCATTGTCCATGTGCCTCTGGCTTCTTCTGGTGATTGCGCCCGCTCAGCTGTGGGTGGGGGACCTTCATGGTCTCAACACGCTCAAGCATCAGCCCACCAAGGTGGCGGCGATGGAAGGTAACTGGGAGACCTCATCCAACGTTCCACTGCTTCTGTTCGCCTGGCCGGACCAGCAGGCCCAGACGAATCACTGGGAGATCGGTATTCCCGGGCTGGCGAGCCTGCTCCTGAAGCACGACACTGAAGGCGTTGTCCCCGGCGTTTCGGCAGTCCCCAGGGACGAGCAGCCGCCGGTCGCGATCGTCTTCTGGTCGTTCCGTGTCATGGTTGGTCTTGGCATGCTGATGATCGCGTTCGCAATCGCTGGTCTCCTGTTGCGTCCCGGAGGCCGCTACTGGCAGAGCCGGTGGTTCCTCAAGGGGCTTGTTCCGATGGGCGTGGCACCCTTTGTGGCTGTGCTCGCGGGCTGGTTCGTCACCGAAATCGGCCGTGCACCCTGGTTGGTTTACGGCCAGATGACGCAGTCGGAAGGCATAACTCCTTCTCTGACCGGTGGCATGGCACTGTTCACGCTTATCGGTTACATCGTGGTCTACGCCCTGGTCTTCACCTCTGGGCTCTACTACCTCGGACGTCTGTTTGAAAGCGGTGTCGAGGATGCCGGTCATGACAGCACCCTTGATCACGAGGAAGTGGAGCGGGCCAAAAGACCGTTTTCCGCCGCTCATGTGCCGCTTGAACACGAAGGAGGGCGCGCCTGATGGAACCGTTTGACCTGACACTGATCTGGGCCGGAATCATCGCGTTTGGCGTGATCATGTATGTCCTGATGGATGGCTTTGACCTTGGGGTTGGCATCCTGTTTCCGCTGGCACCGGATGAAGAGTCCCGTGACCTGATGATGAACTCGGTTGCGCCGGTATGGGACGGCAACGAAACCTGGCTGGTGCTGGGAGGGGCCGGTCTTCTGGCGGCGTTCCCGATGGTCTACTCGATCATGCTGCCGGCGCTTTACTTGGGCGTTTTCCTGATGCTGGCAGGGCTTATTTTCCGGGGTATTGCCTTCGAGTTCCGGTTCAAGGCCAATCGCTCCCGTTATCTGTGGAATATTGCCTTCGCCGGTGGTTCGACCCTGGCCGCATTTGCCCAGGGCATGGTGGTGGGCAAGTACATTGAAGGGATCAATACCGCCAACGGCGTGTACGTCGGCGGGCCTCTGGATTTCGTAACACCCTTCACGCTGCTGACCGGAGTGGGCCTGGTGGCCGGGTATGCGCTGCTTGGCAGCACCTGGACCATTATGAAGACGGAGGGCGCGACCCAGGCATGGGCTCGGCGTATGGCCCGGCCCCTGCTTATGATCGTGCTGGCCGTGTTTGGCGTTATCAGCCTCTGGACGCCATTCGTGGATGAAGCTGTCTATGACCGCTGGTTCTCAAACCTGCACCTGATCTGGGTGCTCCCGGCGCTGGCACTGTTCTTCGCCTGGCGGATCTGGCACGGGGTTACGCACAAGCGTGAGGGTATGCCGTTCGTGGCGACGATGGGTTTGTTCGTGTTTACTTATCTCGGGCTTCTGGTCAGTAAATGGCCCTACGTTGTCCCCCCCGAGATCACGCTCTATGACGCAGCGTCGGCTTGGGAGTCGCAACTGTTCCTGCTTCTTGGGCTGCTGTTCGTGATCCCGATTGTGCTCACCTACACCGCATGGACGTACTGGGTTTTCCGGGGCAAGGTGAGGGCCGGTGACGGCTACCACTGATTCGCGGGCCGGCGCGAAATGGCTGAGCCATTGGGCGCAGAATGCCAATAGGTATCTTGCGCTGGGCGTCATTGCGGGCGTTGTGCAGGCGCTCGCCATGGTGGTTCAGCTCGGTTTGATGGCCTGGTTCGTGGATCGTCTTATCGTCCACGACCAGCCAGTAAGCCTGGTTGTCATTGGTGCTGCTCTGGTATTGGCGGTGGTTGTACGCAGCACCGGGCAGTGGCTTCAGGAGATGGCTGGTCTGCGCGCCAGTCATCAGGTGCGGCGTCAGGTGCGCCGGGCACTTCTGAATGCCTGGGCGAGTGCGGGGCCAGTTGGCCTCAGTAGCTGCGACTCAGGCCGGCTATCCAGTGAGTGGACTGAGCAGGTTGATTCGCTCGACGGCTACTACGCCCGGTTCCTTCCCCAGATGGTCCTGGCGGTTATCGTTCCCCTCATTATTCTCACCGTGGTCGCGGTTCAAGACTGGCTGGCGGCGCTGTTCCTGTTTGCTGCAGCTCCCCTGATTCCGCTGTTCATGGCTTTGATCGGGCTGGGGGCGGAGCGCGTGAACCAGCGCCACTACGAATCCCTTGCGCGTCTGTCCGGCCACTTCCTGGACCGTATCCGTGGCATGACGACCCTGCAGCTTTTCGGGCGCAGTGCGGATGCGGTGGCTGATGTCGCGGCAGCCACTGATCATTATCGGCGATTGAATATGGCGACCTTACGGGTCGCGTTCCTCTCCTCCGCGGTGCTGGAGTTTTTCGCGTCCGTGGCCATCGCCGCTGTTGCGATCTATGTCGGCTTCGCGCTGTTGGGGATGATTTCTTTCGGACCGGCAGACGAAATGAGCCTGTTCAGCGGGCTCTTTGTGCTTCTCCTGGCTCCAGAGTTCTTTCAGCCTCTCAGGCTGCTGTCACAGTACTACCACGACAGGGCCGCCGCATTGGGGGCAGCGGCTCACCTGAGTGCGAGATTGGTTGCCAGCCACAGTCTGGTTCCGCAGGCGGTGGAAGCAGAGCGCCAGGAGCCTGACAACTCAGGCATCCGGGTGTCTGGACTGGGCGTGCGCTATCCGAATGGGCGTGAGGTGCTGAGTGATCTGGATTTCGAACTTCCATCGGGACAGACGCTTGTTGTGACAGGACCTTCAGGTTGTGGGAAGTCAACGCTTCTGGCGGTTCTTGCGGGGTTCATGGCGCCCTCACAGGGAGAGGCCAGAGTCTGCGGGCTATCACCGGGATTGATGCCAGTGGGCTGGGTTGGGCAGGTGCCCTGGCTGGTGCCCGGGAGTTGGCGTCACAACCTGAGGCTGACCGCGCCAGAGGCGAGCGAAGGGGCGATGCAGGAGGCGATCGATCGGGTAGGACTCAGGCCCGTGCTGGATGGGCTTGCTGATGGGCTCTCAACCCGGATCGGCGAGGGTGGGCTCGGGCTTTCAGGTGGCCAGGCCCGCCGTCTGGCACTGGCTCGTCTTTTTCTCACCTCATCCACCGTGATGCTGCTGGATGAGCCGACGGCCGGGCTCGATGAGGCAACCGAAGCGGAAGTGATTGAGGGAGTGAGAGGGATCACAGGGGGGCAGCGCCTTTGCGTCATTGCCTCCCATCAGCCGGCGCTGCGCGCACTCGGAGATCAGCATCTGGCATTGGGGAGCGCACATCATGCGTGAATTCCGGCCCTGGTTACGCCTGCTACAGCGCCATCGCCGGCAGTTGGCGGCCGGTCTTGTGCTGATGGCCTCAACACTGATGGCGGGTTTGGGACTTCTTGCTCTCTCTGGCTGGTTCATTACAGCTACCGCTATTACTGCAATGGCCTGGGCCGCTGGGGTGAACGCCAGCCTGAACCTTTATGCCCCCGGAGGGGGTATTCGGTTCTTCGCTCTGGCGCGAACGGCCAGTCGTTATTTTGAGCGTCTGGTCAACCATGATGCGGTGCTCCGGCTGCTGGCTGATATCCGGGTAGAGCTCTTCCGCAAACTGCTCAGGGCCGAGGCATACAGCGCTAAGCGTTTGGGGTCGGCAGCCTTCCTGAACAGGCTGGTCAGTGACGTGGATACGCTCGATAATCTCTATCTGCGTCAGATCGCGCCGCCATTGGTAGCGCTTGCAGGAAGCCTGGGGGCCGCCGGGCTGATTGCTGTGTTTGCCCCGGCGCTGTCACTGGTGGTGCTGGCTGTGCTCGTGCCCTGGCTTGGCGTGGTGACGCTGGGCATGGCCTGGTGGACGCGGCGGCATGGTGCAGCGGAAATGGAAGCCGCGGAGCGGCTGCGCAGTCATGCCCTGACCGAACTTGAAGGGATGGCAGAGTTGTCCGCCGCCGGACGGCTGGCACACGATCAGTACGATCTGCTGGCTGAGGAGCACGCCCAGCGCAACCGTCAGATGCAGCAGGAGGCTTCGGCCATCACCGGGCAGGCGCTGAATACGCTGGTGATTCACCTTTTGGTGGTGGCACTGCTGCTGTTCGCGTCCCAGGCATGGCAGGCGAATCAGGTCTCGGGCGCCGTCATGGTGCTCATTCCATTGGTTGTCATGGCCCTGTCTGAAGGCTTCCTGCCATTACCCAAGGCGTTTGTTCGCTGGGGAGCAACAGAAGCGGCGGCCGGGCGCCTCAACGCTGAGGGCGCGGCTGAGCCAGATCTGCCAGAGCAGTTGTCGGAGATGAGCCTGCCTGAGCATCCGACCCTGACCTGGTCCCACATCCGAGTTGCCCGGGGCGTGCCGGCCGTTTTTGATGATTTCAGTTTATCGGTGTTGCCGGGAGAGCGACTTGTCATAACGGGCGCGTCAGGCAGTGGTAAGTCCAGTCTGGCTTCATTCGCGGCCCGACTGACAGCACCGGACGGGGGACAGGTGCTTGCCAATGGCCATGATGGCGCGATGTTTTCGCTCACTGAATGGCGTGAGCGCATCAGCGTCCTGACCCAGGATGCCCATCTGTTCAATGAGTCCATCGCCGCCAATCTCCGGGTGGGAAATACCGGTGCCAGTGATGGCCAGCTGTGGCGGGTTCTTGAAGCGGTAGACCTGGCGCCGCTGGTGGCGTCGCTTGACCATGGCCTTACAACGTCTGTCGGCGAAGGGGGAGGGCAGCTGTCCGGTGGTGAGGGGCGGCGTCTGGCGCTCGCGCGGGTGCTGCTGCGCTCTGCCCCGGTGGTCATTCTTGATGAGCCCTTCACAGGGCTTGATGGGGCGACAGCGACACGAGTCTGGAACGGCATTCAACCCTGGCTCAACGGGTGCAGCGTTGTGCTCATGCTGCATGACTCAATGCCCTTTATTGAGGCGGATAGGGTCATTCCACTGACGGCGGGCGGGAGGATGTAAAGGGGCGTGCCGGCGGTCCCTCTCAGGGGAACCGCCTTAGTGAGCAGGTGCGCGGCGGGATGATGAACTCATTGCCTTTACGCCAGTCTGCGGGCAACGCACTGGTTCTGTGAGCTAGAAGCGATTGATGGGGACCTTGAGGTACACCTGACCATTGTCCTCAGCGGGCGGCATCTCCCCAGCTCGCATGTTGACCTGGACTGAGGGCAGGATCAGGCGTGGCATGTTAAGCGTCGCGTCACGCTCGGTTCTCATCTTCACGAACTCATCCTCTTTGATGCCCTCGCGGACATGGATGTTGCGTTCACGCTGTTCCGCAACCGTTGTCTCGTGGACAAAGTCATCACGCCCCGGTGCCTTATAGTCATGGCAGAGGAAGATGCGTGTTTCTGGTGGCAGAGCCAACACCTTCTGGACTGAGTGGTACATGGTATGCGCGTCTCCCCCCGGGAAATCACAGCGCGCGGTACCGGCGTCAGGGGCAAAGAGGGTGTCGCCAACGAAGGCGGCATCGCCAATGACGTACGTCAGGCACGCGGGGGTATGGCCTGGTGTGTGCAGAACCCTCCCTTCGAGGTTGCCGATCGTGAAGGTGTCACCTTCACTGAAAAGCCGGTCAAACTGACTGCCGTCACGGGCGAATTCGGTACCCGCATTGAAGGCTTTTCCGAAGATATCCTGAACTTCCATGATCTTCTGGCCGATGCCTGTCTGACCACCCAGCTGCTCATGCAAGTAGGGCGCCGCCGAAAGGTGGTCAGCATGAACGTGCGTTTCGAGGATCCATTCAACCTCTAGCTGATTGTCTCTGATGAAACGAATGATCTCGTCAGCCGACCGCACGTCCGTGCGTCCGGCCGCGTAATCAAAGTCCAATACCGAATCGATGATGGCGCAGGCACTGCTGTCAGGGTCCTGAACCACGTAGCTGAACGTGTTTGTGGGTTCGTCGAAAAAGTGTTGTACCTGTGGGCTATTCATAGCGTCGTCACCTTTGCACGGTTGGTCACCTATTTGACAATTAGAACATCCTAATAATTATAACGATAGACTTGATCGAAATATAAAGCCTCTACCTTTGATAGCTTGGCTCAATGAAAGTTGGATTGAATTCCGCAGCATGAAGGCGCAGCATAGTGTTTGAAAGAATAACAATATTCTTTTTAAGATTATAAGATCGGGAGATTGAGTCATGACAGTCAATATCGGTGCTTTGGATCGCAGCATTCGTGCCATAGTCGGGGTGGTTCTGGTCGCCCTGGTTTTTATCGGACCTGAAAGTGCATGGGGCCTGATCGGTCTGATTCCTCTAGCGACGGCTGCTATGGGCAATTGCCCGGCTTACAGCTTGATCGGGATCAGCACCTGCAAGACCGGTAACCGTTAAAAAGGAGGAAACGCTATGATCAAGAGAGCGGTTGGGACAGTGATGCTTGCGCTGATGGTGTGTTTGCCCATGAGCGTCTCTGCGTCGGGCCATGATGGAGCAGTTGGTAAGGTGATGATCATCCTTTCAAGCAACTCGCCACAGACCCAGGGATGAGGCCAAAGAGTTAGTCAAACTTTCAAAGAGAGGAAGAGGTCTATGAAGACGAACCAGTTGACCAAGCCAGCTTTAATACTGGGCCTGGCGCTCAGTGTCAGCCTGGGCGTGTCAGGTTGCGCCCACGTTCACCATGGGAATGAGTCGCCTGATGCGTCCTCCGTCAGCCAGGGTGCGCTGCAGCGTGGGCAGCCGTTTGATACCAGCATTGATGCTGGGATGGCGCCTTTCGGCGATGTCATGACAAACGCTGTGGCGAATTACAACCGGCCGTCGCCGTACATCGGAACAGGCGGTCGTGTGTCTGCTGGTGCTATGCCAGAACTCAAGCAGATGGGGTTCAGAACCGTGGTCAGCCTCCTCACTCCGGAAGAGGGGCTGAGCGATGAGCGTGAGGCGGCCGGTGATGCAGGACTGGGGTTCCACGGCATCAGCGTATCTGGTGGGCCACCCACGGCGGACCAGGTGGATGAGTTCGCCAGAATCGTCTCGGAACAGGGCAACTACCCCATCCTCATGCATTGCGCCAGTGGTAACCGCGCGGGGGCGATGTGGGCCCTGTACCGGCATCAAGTCGGCGTTTCGGCAGAAATCGCCCTGGAGGAAGGCAGGGCCGTAGGGCTGGACAGCCTTGAGCCGGGCGTGCGTGAGCGACTTGGCCTGGGTGCTTCTGACTAGCTGATCAGTTCGAACTCCCGGCCCCGGGAGAGGTCGAAGACGATACAAAAGGCAGCTGCTGAGCTGCCTTTTCAGTATAGGCCCTGATGGCTTGCGCCTCGCGTCGGCAAAAATCCGCGACCGCTGGCCTCAGCTGCTCATCGCCCACCCAGTGGAAGGATTCGAACAGCTCCGGCTGGAAGCCGCGCTTGAGCTTGTGCTCGCCCTGGGCGCCGGCGTCGAAGCGGCTCAGTCCGTACTCGATGCACAGGTCGATGCCCTGGTAGTAGCAGGCTTCAAAGTGAAGCTGGTCGTACTCCTCGAGGCAGCCCCAGTAGCGGCCGTAGAGGCGCTGCTCATCGTGCAGGAAGAGAGCAGCGGCCACGTAATGCTCCTGGTGTACCGCCATGACCAGAGTGAGCTGTTCTGGCATGCGATCTGCCAGGTACTGGAAGAAATCCCGGTTAAGGTAGGGGCGCTGACCGCGTTTGAGGTAGGTAGCCTGATAGAAAACATGGAAGGCCTCGAGTGCGCTCTCTGGAATGCCGCTGCGTCCGTGGTAATGGCGGAATTCAATGTCCTGATCCGCGACCAGGCGCCGCTCGCGTCGGATCTGCTTGCGCTTGCGCGATTTCAGAGTGGCCAGGAAGGCCTCGAAGTTGGCAAACCCTGGGTTGTGCCAGTGGAATTCGCAGCTCAGGCGTCGCAGCCACTGGTCCCGATCCAGCAATTGCCGCGATGCCGTGTCCGGAAAAAGCAGGTGCCAGCTGGATATCGAACCGGTTTCCGTTTCTGCCAGGATAGCTTGCGTGGCGCGCAAACCAGCGTTTAGCCCCTCAGCGTCAGGGTGCAGCAACAACCTTGGCCCCTCGCAGGGGGTGAAGGGCACGGCGCTTAAAAGCTTGGGGTAATAGTCCCGTCCGTAATGCGCCCAGGCCTCGGCCCAAGCCCAGTCAAAGACGTATTCGCCGAACGAGTGATGCTTGTGGTAGCTGGGTAGAGCGCCAGTGAGCTGGCCCTGTTCATCGCGCTCGATCCAGTGGTGCGGTGCCCAGCCGGTGGCGGCTGTGGTGCAGCCGGTTGTCTCCAGGCCGTACAGGAACTCGTAGCGCAGGAAAGGGGAATGAGCTCCCTGGAGCCGATTCCATTCGTCCGGTTCGACGACGCCGAGACTGTCGATGAATGCCATGGTGGATTCCCCTATTGGGCCGGAATGGACAGCAGCGCAGAGGCGAGGCTGAAGTAGACAAGGATGCCGGCAACGTCCGCGATGAATGAAACCACCGGGGCGCTGGCGGTGGCCGGGTCCATGTTGAGCTTGTTGAGCACGAAGGGTAACGACATGCCGATGAGACTACCACTGAGGACCACGATAACCATGGTCAGCGACACTACGTGAGCCAGTTCGATGCCGCCGCGATAGAGTCCGATGGCGGCTACCGCTGCGGCCATGGTCAGCCCCAACATCAGTCCTAGGCCGATCTCGCGCAACAGCATGCGAAACCAGTCCCGGCTGATGACATCGCCGGTGGCGATGGCGCGCACCATCAGCGTAGCGGATTGCGAGCCGGCGTTACCGGCGCTGGCGATCAGCAGTGGCAGAAAGAACACCAGCCCGACATGGGCCTGAATGGTCTCTTCGTAGAGCGAAATACTGGCGCCAGAAAAAACATTGGCGAATACCAGCAGAACCAGCCACAGGATGCGTTTCTGGTAGAGGGTGGTCAGAGCGGTTTGCTTGAGGCTTCCAGGGAGATCGCCAACACTGGCGCCCTTGTGAATGTCCTCGGTGGCCTCGGCCTCCTGAACGTCCATGGCGTCGTCATGGGTTACGATCCCGACCATACGCTCTTCGTCGTCCACCACAGGCAGCGCGAGCAGGTCATAATCGGCGATCAGTCGGGCGGCCTCGGCGCTGGGGGCGTCTGTGTGGACGTTCACGACCTCGGTCTGCATCAGGTCCTCAACCGAATCGCCGGGTGAGGCCACCACCAGGCCGCTGAGGGTGACGATGCCAAGAAGATGGCGCTCGGTATCGAGCACGTAGGCAACGTAGATGGTTTCTTTGTTCAGTGCCTGCAGCCGCAATCGTTCGATGGCCTGACGGGCGCTGATGTGCGCGGGCACTGTGGCGTACTCGCTGGTCATGACCGAGCCGACGGTGCCTTCAGGGTAGCTGGTCAGCCGCAGCAGGTCCTCGCGCTCGGCCTTGGCCAGTGCCGGCATCAGTGCCTCCTGAACGTCGCCGGGCAGCTCTTGGTAGAGGTCGGCGCGTTCGTCGGCGTTCATGTCCGTCAGCAGCCGGGCCTGGGTGTGGCGCCCCAGGTGCTGGACCATTTTCAGCTGATGGGTTGGCTGCATGTAGGGCAGGATGCGTGCTTGGGTGCGGCGGTCGAGCTGGTCGAAAAGGGCGTAGGCTGGTTCGGCGTCAAGCTCGTCAATAACCCCGCCGATTTCCGCAGGGTGGCGGTTATTGATGAACTCAACGGCGGCCTCGAGATCGCCCTGATCAAGCAGCGTTCGGACTTCGGACTCGAGTTCAACGGTTTCGGTCATGGCCGTCTCCGGTCAGTCGGTTTTGAGCGCTGCCAGATCCTCTTCGGAGAGCATCTGTTCAAGGGCCGGGGAGATCCGGGTACGGAAACGCTGCTGTGCGTGCTCAATGACAAGTACGGCAATGCCGTGGTTGCGAGCATAGTCGAGGGTGGCCTCCACGCCCATGACCATGAAGGCGGTGGCCAGCGCATCCGCCATGCGGTTGCTGGGGTGGAAAACGCTGGCTGAGGCCAGTGAATGTGTAACGGGTCGCCCGTCGCGCGGGTCAATGGTATGCGAGTAACGCTGCCCGTCCACTTCGAAATAGTTACGGTAATCGCCGGATGTCGCCAGTGACATATCCGATAGCGGTAGCACATGATGAGCGCTCTGAGGCCCATCCCGGGGAACTTCAATGCCGATTCGCCAGGGCGAGCTCTCTGCCTTGCGACCGCTGGCTTTGAGGTCCCCGCCGATATTTACCAGGTGGTTGGGGTAACCGCGCTCCTTCAGTAGCCGGGCCACCCGGTCTACAGCCTCGCCCTTGGCAATGGCGGAAAGATCCACGAAAAGGTCTGTCATTCGTCGGGCGCGGTTGTTATCAGAGTCAAGTTCCAGGTTCGCGTGGCCAACTCGCTTCAGGCGAGCTTCGATGGCGGCATCCGAGGGCACTTCAGTAGGCCGGGCTTCGGGCCCGAAGCTCCAGAGGTTTACAAGGTCTCCGATGGTGGCGTCGAAGGCCCCATCGGTGCGCTCTGACAACCTTTCGGCGGTGCTGACAACATCGATAACGCCTTCAGGCAGCTCTACCCATTTACCCGGAGGGTGATTGTTCAGGCGCATAAGATCGGAATCATCGCGGTAGGTGGACATACTCAGGTCAACATTCTGGAGTGTTCCGCGTACCGCTTCATGCAGAGTTTCCTTGCGACTCTGGGCGAGTGTTTCCGCAACGCTGACTCGGTAGAAGGTACCGAAGATCCGCCCTTCCAGGTGGGTAACAGGGATCTCGCGACTGTCCGGCTCATTGGCATCGCCGCATGCACTCAGCAACAGCAACGGAAGCAGCAGGGCGAGAATACAGACGGACAGACGCATGGTACTGCTTGGCATGGCGGCTCCGGCAAGGTCAGTGGCTGACGTTATTATACCCGCTTGGAGCGGGCTTAACATCCGTGGGGCGGACACAAAAAAGCCCGGCCGGAGCCGGGCTTGAGCTGATTCCTTTTGTAAAAAGAGCGAATCAGCCGTCGCTGGAAGCCATTTCCTCTTCGGTTGTTTCAACCTTTTCAAGGATGGTGTCGAGGATTTCCTGGCCTTTTTCACCAGCCTGTTCCAGATAGATCTGACGTACGTCCTTGCTGGCTTCGCGGAAGACATCGCGCTCTTCCTCGGTCAGTTCAACCCACTCAGTACCACCTTCATCGAGGATTGTCTGGAGACGCTCCTCGTTGTATTCGCGCTGCTTCTTGGCGATCCAGGGTGCCATGTTACCCCGCACATCCATGATCAGCTCCTGGCGCTCATCCGAGAGGTTGTTGAACCAGTTGTTGCCGGTTGCCAGAGTGGTAATGAACTGTGCGTGGCGTGCGGAGGTCAGAACGTCCTGTTCCTCGTAGAAGCTCATCTCCTCAATGGCGAAGATCGGGTTCACCTGGCCGTCGATCTGACCCAGCTGCAGACCACTGTAGACCTCGGAATAGGGTGTCGGCGTTGGATTGGCGCCATAGGCCTTATAGGACTCCACCAGGATAGGCGAGGTCATGGTGCGGATTTTGAAATCCGCGAAGTCTTCCGGGCTGCGGAGCGCTTTGTCACCACTCCAGACCATCCAGCCTTCCGGGATGATATCAAGCAGGCGCAGGTCCTGATCGTTGTAGAGCGGCTGAAAAAGGCCGTACACCTCCGGGTCGGAGAGCACCTTGCTGTTCACCTTCGGATTCTCTGAGAGTACGAAGTGCAACGTGAAGATGCCGACTTCCGGGATGGCGTCCGCCAGATGACCGGGGGAAGCAAACGCCATTTCAATGGCGCCGTTCTGAAGCAGTTCGGTCAGCTGCGAGGACGTGCCGAGGGTTCCGTAGGGATAGACCTCAACCGTTACCTCACCATCAGTGCGATCTTCAATGCGGCTCTTGAATTCCTGAGCATAGGCGTCCTGAACGCTGCCCTCGACTTCCTCCAGCGCAAAGCGCCAGGTGTCGGATTCACGTTGTTGCGCCAGTTCCTCGTCACGGTCCATCTCTTCCTGCGACTGTCCCTCCTGTTCACTGGCGGAGTCGCCACTGGTGGCGTCGCCACTGTCGGAGCAGCCGTAAAGAAATGCCATGGCGAGCAGCATGATAAGGCCCGTAAGCCATTGGCGGGGTTGATTCATACCCTGTCTCCCTTTGTCGGATTTTCTTATTGATCCAGTTTAAACATAACACATCTTTACACAAGCAAAAGCGCTGAACGGGAATTTCCCGCAACGGGCAATGCAATGTTGCTGAACCCCGGCCGTGCAGACTATCGTTACAGGCAATCAGCCTGCGGAGTGTCCCATTATGGACCAACCCCAAGTCGGCCATGGTGGTGGCTGGCGTAATGCCCTGAAGGTGCCATTTGATTGGATTGATTCGGGCCTTGACTGGTTTGAGCGCAGTGCACTGATTGCATGCGTTGCGGGTATGGCAACGGTGACAGTAAGCAACGTGATTGCCCGTAACCTACTTGGCTTCAGCCTTCAGTTCGCTAATGATACGGCCCAGATGCTGCTGGTGATGGTCACCTTTCTCGGGATCGGGATCGGTGCCCGCCATGCCCGCCATATCCGGGTTTCCGCCTTACATGACCTGCTGCCCCACCTGGGCCAGAAGATTCTTCTTGTTTTCGTGAATCTGACCACAGCCTGGCTGTTGTTAGCTCTGGCGGATTTTGGCTGGAACTATGCCACCTCGGTGCAGCGAACCTGCCGTGTGCTGCCTGATGCAATGGGGCTGGGGTTTTTCTCTGTTCCTATCGGGGGGATGCCCCTGACAGTGGGTATTGTGGTCACCCTCATCGTTTTCGCGCTGGGCGGGCATCTGATCCGGCTCGCGACTGAAGGCGGCGAGCGCCTATTGGCCCGTTTCGAGGGGCTGCGCCATCACGCCGTAGCACTGCTGGGATTGACCGTGCTGGCACTGCTGGCCTGGGGCGTGTTCCATGTGTTTATTGAAATGGTCAATGCCCGAAGCGGGCAGTGCCGGGTAACCTCTTCAACCGGTTTCCCGGTTTACCTTAATTACATGGTGGTACCACTGGGCTTTCTGTTTGGCGGTATCCAGTTCTTTCTGGCCGGCGTCAGGAATCTCATCAGTCCGGAGAATTACCTGTCCTGGTACCAGAAGGATGAATACGAAGAAGAGGGCGCTGACCCGGGCATGACCGGCGGCTTCGATCCCGAAGAGGACCTGACAGAGGATCGCGACCGTGGCTGAACTGATTGAATGGCTCAACCTCGCATCCATGACCACACCGGATGTTGCTCTGCTGGTGGGGATCGTGATGATCGTGCTGCTGCTGATGGGGTATCCCATGATGGTCCCGCTTACAGCGGGGGCACTGTTGCTTATGGCGGCCAAGTTCTCCGGACTCAATGAGGCCACCCTTATCCAGCAGATGATCGGGGGCGTTGAACAGACGGTACTGGTGGCGGTGCCCATGTTCATCCTGGCCGCTGACATCATGATCAAAGGGAATACCGCCAACCGGCTTCTGGATCTGGTGAGCAAGTTTGTGGGCCATATCCGGGGTGGGCTACCGGTGACGACGGCCATTTCCTGCACGCTGTTTGGGGCAGTGTCCGGCTCGACTCAGGCTACGGTGGTAGCCATGGGGCGGCCGCTGCGGCCCAGGCTGATCGAGGCCGGTTATACGGACCGGTTCGCCATCGCGCTGATCATCAATGCCAGCGATATTGCCCTGCTGATTCCGCCGTCCATCGGCATGATCATTTATGGGGTTGTTTCCGGTACCTCAGTCGGGGCGCTGTTTATTGCCGGCATCGGGCCGGGGCTTATGATCCTGACACTTTTTGCCATCTACTGTTATGG
This sequence comes from Salicola sp. Rm-C-2C1-2, assembly GCF_040196175.1. Taxonomy (NCBI): domain Bacteria; kingdom Pseudomonadati; phylum Pseudomonadota; class Gammaproteobacteria; order Oceanospirillales; family Halomonadaceae; genus Salicola; species Salicola sp. Rm-C-2C1-2. The sequence continues at coordinate 101,048 of NZ_JBEFNF010000001.1, forward strand.
CATATCGGTGTGGAGAGATATTCCGGTGCTGCCCAGGGCCAGCTGGCAGGAGCGGCTGGTAGCTCTGAAACGGGCCAGTCTGGCGACCGGTTTCCCGGTGATCATCATTGGGGGGATTTACACCGGCACGTTCAGCCCCACCGAGGCGGCCTCGATGTCCGTGGCTTATGCGCTGTTTCTGGAAATGGTGCTGTACCGGCAGGTGCGCCCGTCTCAGCTTCCGGAGATCGCCTTGTCGACCGGTATGATCACGGCCGTGGTCTTCATTCTTGTGGCAGCGGGTATGGCGTTCTCCTGGATGATCTCCTTTGCGCAGATTCCGAGCCTGGTTCTGGGGGATATGCTGGCCGAGGCCTCGCAGCACCCGTACCAGTTGCTGGTGCTGATTGCGGTGGCGTACTTCGTGGGCTGTATGTTCGTGGATCCGATTGTGGTGATCCTGGTACTGACGCCCATCTTCTCTCCTGCCATTGCCACGGCCGGTCTGGATCCTGTGCATGTAGGCACATTGGTGGTACTGCAAGCGGCGATTGGATCGGCGACGCCACCGTTCGGCTGTGACATCTTCACGGCGGTGGCGATCTTCCGGCGGCCCTACCTGGAGGTTATCCGCGGAACGCCACCGTTTGTGCTGATTCTTCTGCTTTCCACAGCACTGCTGATCATGTTCCCGCAGATTGCGCTTTTTCTGCCTAACCTGATGCGGTAACACCAACTTGAAAGGATGCGCTTTATGAGTCACGAGCCCAATGATGTGCAATTCAACGTTAATGGCGAGGCACTAGCCGGCTGGTGGTTCCAGCCGGAGCTGGCGGTGCGCACGCCGTGCCCCTGCATCGTGATGGCGCATGGCCTTGGGGGAACCCGTGATGCGGGTCTTGAGCCCTATGCCCGGGCCTTTGCGGCAGCGGGGTTTGCTGTGCTGCTGTTTGACTACCGTTGTTTCGGGGCCAGTGAGGGGCAGCCACGCCAGCTTGTTTCCGTCCGCCACCAGCTGGTGGACTGGCAGGGAGCCATTGATTTCGCACGCCAGCAGCCGGGCATTGATCCTGAACGAATCGCCCTCTGGGGGTCCTCTTTCTCAGGAGGCCATGTGCTGGTGGCGGCGGCCCGGGATGGCAGCGTAGCCGCCGTATCAGCCCAGGGGCCGATGGTGGATGGACTGGCTGCCGTGTTCAATGTGGTGAGTTATGCCGGTATTGGCGGAATCGTGCGGCTGAGCACGCTGGCACTCAGGGATCAATTCCAGGCCCTTGTGGGCGGCGCCCCCCTTTATGCACCCATTGTGGGCCAGCCGGGTGAGACCGCTGCCATGGCGACTGCGGATGCCTATGACGGTTACCGGGCAATTGCCCCTCCGGACTGGCGTAATGAGCTTGCGGCCAGGCTGGCGCTGCAGCTGCCGCTATACCGCCCCGTGCGATCTGCCCGTGAGCTCCCGTGCCCGGCTCTGATCCAGGTCTGTGGCCGTGACTCAGTAGCACCGCCGGAGGCGGCGGAAAAGGCGGCGCGCAAGGCGGGGGCCCGGGCGGAGCTGCGCCGTTACGACGATCTGGGGCATTTCGACATCTATGTCGGCGATGGTTTTGACCGTTCCTCGTCGGACCAGATTGATTTCTTCCAGCGTCATCTTCTGCCGTGAAAGAAGCGCCGATCCCGGATGACGAACCGCAGCGCCAAGCGGCACTGGAGGAATACGAACTCCTGAACCAGGGCCCCTAGGCGTGGTTTGACGACATTGTGGCCGTGGCGGTTGAGGTCTGCGGCACCGACATGGCCATGCTAAACCTGCTCGATAATGGGCAGCAGCTGTACAAGGCCGCCTTCGGGATGAATCGCGAACACTTCATTCCGGAGCGTTCCTACTCCTTCTGCGGCCACGCCATTGTGCAGCCCGGCTTATCGGATGCGCGAGCTCGATGCCCGCTACCAGCGCTAGACGTCTCTGGTAGCAGTGACGGCCCACAGCGCTTCGGAGCCGGACACCCAGCAACGCCAGTTCATGGACGCGTACCTGACCAAGCTGCTGACCTTTCTGGGGCTCTACCGGCCGCTTAGCCAATGGCTGGATACCAGGGAAGATCCGTGGGCCGGCACTCCTGTGGACGGGGAGGTCGTCGATGAGATGTCGAACGAAGGGCGTTCACTGGCGGATGAGCGCATGGTGGAAAGGGAGCTGGTTTTGCAGAATCTGGGCGGGAACCCGCGGTCGGTTATTTCACTGCCGGCTGAGCAGGTCGTCTTCAGCAACCAGTATGGTCAGTTCCGAGGGGCATCCATTGTTCAGTCGAGAAAACGGAACATGCGCTGGAAGTGGGCGATTTCCAGTATCTCCTGAACCACGCCGGAGACGTTGCTGAGCACGATCTCGATGTTGCGGTTCTGGGCCTTTTCGCGCAGCAGCAACAGGGTGCCCAGGGCGGCGCTGTCGAGATAGTCAAGATTGCTCAGGTCCAGCACGATGTATTGGGTGCCTGGCGTTTCCAGTGCTTGCGTCTGCTTGGGTTTGAAGTCGGTATAGACATTAAAGTCGAACTGGCCATGGAGGCTCAGAGTGACAGTGCCTTCACCGTCGTCGTGTTTTTCAATGCTGAACATGGCAAAGTTCTCGGTCTGGGTCAGAGTAAGTCCATGCTGCCTGTGGACATGGACTTCCGGGTCAAAGTCGCATCCTGAGCACTAGCGCCCTCGCCCCGTGCATTGGGTCAGCCTGGATGTCATCATTAACGGACTGTTTCAGTGTCTCCCTGAATTAAGCTTATGCGGTCTCATTGCTGGGTCAAACGGTATTTGCCTGGACGAAGGCCCTGCTGGAGACAGGGATCAGTGTTCAACCTTTGTTCAGGATCAGTCTGGATGCCGCAGTACGATAGTGCCACCCACTCTGGCTGGGACCGCGACGCGGTTGTTGCCTCGCTTCCGCCATTCAGCTTTGCTGATACCCCCGCGCCGGATGCTGTGGTAGCGACCTATCTGGCCTTCTACAACCTTGAACCCGGCCCGGAGTTCCCGTCGGTCAGCCACCACCTGGGGTGGCTACGTGCGGCGGGCTATCGCATAGCCGCCCACTACTACGAGCAGCGCAGATCTCACGGCACGGTCTTTCTCTTCCACGGCTATTTTGACCATGCAGGTCTCTATACCCGGATGATTCGCTACTGCCTGGGGCTCGGCCTGAACGTGTTGATCTATGATCTGCCTGGGCATGGTCTCTCCAGTGGCCGGCCCACCGCCATCGGGAGTTTCCGCGAGTACCAGCGGGTTCTGCTCACGGTGTTGGGTCTTTCCCGGGATCATGCTCCCACGCCCTGGGTTGGCATCGGCCAAAGTACCGGCGGCGCTGTTCTGATTGATTATCTGCTTTCCTGTCATGAAGCACCGGATGCCGTCGCGTTCAGCGGTGTGGTGCTGATGGCGCCACTGGTTCGTCCTATGGGATTCCGTAGTGGTAAGTGGCTGCATATGGTTATGAACCCGTTCCGTGAAACCTGGAAGCGGGTGTTCACCGCCAACAGCAATGACAATGAATTCGTGCGCTTTCTCAAGGAACACGATCCGCTGCAGGCACGGTTCATGGCGATGAACTGGGTGACCGCGCTGAAGCGCTGGATTCCGCGTATCGAGGCGGCCCCACCAGTGGACTATGGTCTGGCGGTGGTTCAGGGCGAGCAGGACATGACCGTGGACTGGCGGCACAACCTGCGGGTGCTGCGGCGCAAGTTCGAGCGCCTGCGCCTTTACCAGATCCCCGAGGGCAGGCATCATCTGGCGAACGAGTCGGATCCTATTCTGAGCCAGGTTCAGGATGCCGTTGGTGCTGAGATTGAACGGGTCCTGGCGGAGGCGGTGGTGCCGGGTACCCATAAGAAGGGGAGTGAGGAATGAAGAAAACGCTGATAGCAGTTGCTCTGAGCACCACCATGATTGGTGGTTGTGCGACCCAGGATGCCTACACTGGTGAGCAGCAAACCTCGAAAACGGTGATCGGCAGCGTGATCGGCGCGGTTGCCGGAGCGGCGACGGGGGCGGCTACATCGAGCAAAGGCGACCGTGAGAAGGGCATGATCACCGGTGCCGTTGCGGGTGGGCTTCTTGGCGCCGGGGTTGGCCAATATATGGACCGCCAGGAAGCTGAGCTGCGTAAGCGCCTTGAGGGGACCGGGGTGCGAGTCAAGCGCGATGGCAATAACATCGAGCTGATTATGCCCGGTAACATTACCTTCGATGTGGACCAGTCGAACATCCGGAGCTCGTTCTATGATGTGCTGGAATCAGTGGTGATGGTGGTCAAGGAGTTTGATCAGACCGCTATTGCCGTAGGCGGGCATACCGACAGCACCGGCAGTTTTGAATATAACCAGCAGCTCAGTGAGAAGCGCGCTGAGTCGGTAGCGCAGTATCTGCTTAATCAGGGCGTTGCCCAGGGGCGGGTTCATACCCGCGGATATGGGCCGCGCTTTCCGATCGCCAGCAACGATACCGAGCAGGGCAGGCAGCAGAATCGCCGCGTCGAAATCGATCTGATGCCCATGGAGTAAGGCCTCAGGTTGCGCCGGCAGGATAGACGGTGCTGACGCTCAGCACCGTCATAACGCCGCAGAGGACGTTCAGGGGCAGGCCGGCCTTCATGAAATCCGTAAAATGGAAACCGCCCGGGCCAAAGACCATGAGATTGGTCTGGTAGCCCAGCGGCGTGCTGAAACTGGCTGAGGCGGCCATCATCAGCGTCAGCACGAAGGGTTCGGCTGGCATACCAGTACTCTGGGTGATGGCCAGAATAATGGGCAGCGTCAGCAAGGCCGCCGCATTGTTGGTGATCATCTCCGTCATAACGTTCACCAGCGCATAGGTAGCCACCAGCATCAGCAGATAATCTCCGGCCGTCAGGGTGAGTACGCCATGGGCCAGCCAGACGGCGGCGCCGGTCTTGTCCAGAGCGTTGCCCAGCGCAAAGGAGCAGGCAATGGTCAGCAGCACATGGCCATCCAGACTCCTGCGAGCCAGGTTGAGGGTCAGGCAGTTACTGGCCAGCAGTGCCAGAGCGCCCACCATGGACGCATGAAGCATCGACAGGGTGTTCGTGGCCGCCATCAGTATAACCCCGATCAGAATGGCCCAGGCCCGCCAGGATTTGCGGTGATCGGGGCTCTCCTCCTCCGTATCATTAACCAGCAGAAAATCCCGTGAATAGCGCTGGCGGGTCACGAACACCGGTCGTGCCTCCAGCAGGAGGGTGTCCGCGGCTTCCAGCCGGATATTGCCCAGGTTGCCCTCAATCCGCTTGCCATTACGGGCAATGGCAAGCACAACGGCGCCATACTTTTCCCGGAAACGGCTCTCGCGGATGGTGCTGCCTACGGCCAGGCACTCCGGTGACACCACGGCCTCAACAATGCGCCGTTCTGGCGCCTCCTTGGCCAGAAGTGGCTGTTCCTCGGTCGAGGGCACCAGACCGCGAATCTGGCGCAGCTCAATAATCGACTGTACATCCCCTGCAAAGACCAGACGATCGCCGCTGCGCAGCCGCTCCTCCGAGGGCACAGCGGTGACTACGCCGCCCTCGCGCTCGATCTCCACCAGATAGAGCCCCTGAAGGTGGCGCAGGCCGGCTTCCGCCACGGTCTGGCCAACCAGTGGCCCGTCATTGGCTACAGCCATTTCCACCGTGTATTCACGGAAGTCGCCGAACATCTGCCGGCCATTGCCTTTACGGCTACGCAGTACAAGCGGCAGCCAGAGCACGATGAAGGCCAGACCTGCAACAATCACCGGGAGACTGATCCGGGTAATGTCGAAAAGGTGGAAGCCATCGGTGTCCGCCAGATCCATGTACAGTCCGTTGACGATCAGGTTGGTGCTGGTACCGATGAGCGTCAGGGTGCCACCGAGGATAGCGGCATAGCTCAAAGTCATGAGCAGCGGCGCCACGGGAATGTCGTGGTGGCGGGCCCAGCGTGCAATAGCCGGGATGAAAGTGGCGACCACCGGGGTATTGTTCAGGAAACCGCTCAGACCGGCCACTGGCGCGATGACCCGAGCCTGGGCATAGCGGGTGGACTCGGGGTGTCCCAGGAGATGCTTGATGATCCAGTCCAGCCCGCCCGTGTTGTGAATACCAGCGGCGATCACGTACATGAAGGCAACGGTGATCAGGCCACCATTACTGAACCCAGCCAGCGCTTCCTGGTGGGTCAGGATGCCGGAGACGGTCAGAAAGATCAGGGCGGTCAGCATGACCAGGTCGGTCCCCAGGCGTGTCGTCATCAGGGTGATGAGCACACCGGCTACCGTTAGAAGGCTTGTCCAGCCAGTCCAGTCCATTCCGTCTCTCGGTCGTCTGTAAAATACAGGGAGAGGCTATCACTGGCCGTTATTACCACAAAGCCTTAATAGTAATTTTGATATTCTTGTGGGGTCTATTTTGGCGGAGAATAACCGAGGAGAGAGGACGGCACCCGACAGGGCGGGTGCCAAAAGCCGAGTCAGGAGCGCCGATTGAGGAAGTCCTCAACTTTGCCCTTGACCTCATTCAGGTGTGACTCGCCACTGGCGCGCACTTCCTTGAGCTTCGCACGGGCCGCGTCGATGTCCTCCTGGAGATCGGCAATCCGCTTGGCGGTCTTCTCCTTGAGTTCCTCGGTGGCCTCGTGGTTCTCGGCTTTCGCCTTGTATTCGTTGAACTGCGCCCGGAGGCTGTCGAGCTTGGTCTCCCAGCTCTCAACCTGCTTTTCCAGCTTCTGGGTCAGCGTATCCTTCAGTGACATGTCACACCTCCTCGAGAGTGTCAGAACAGTACTCGTGCCTTGATGGTGCCTTTCACTTCACGCAATTTGCGCAGGGCTACATCGCTGTACTCTTTGTTGACGTCAATGACGACATAGCCAATCTGATCATTGGTGCGCAGGTACTGTCCACAGACGTTGATGTCATTTTCCGAGAAGATCTGGTTGATTTCGGACATGACACCGGGAATGTTCTCGTGGATGTGCAGCAGCCGGTGCTGGTTCGGGTGCTCGGGAAGAGCAACTTCCGGGAAGTTCACTGAACCCACGGAGGTACCGTTGTCACTGTAGGTGGCCAGCTTACCCGCAACCTCGCCGCCGATGTTCTGCTGCGCCTCTACTGTGGAGCCGCCCACATGGGGGGTGAGAATGACGTTGTCGAACTCGCGCAGTGGCGAGATGAATTCCTCGTCGTTGGACTTGGGCTCGGTCGGAAAGACGTCGATGGCGGCGCCCAGAAGCTTCCCCGAACGCAGTGTCTCAGAAAGGGCCTCGATGTCGACCACGGTACCACGTGAGGCGTTGATGAGGATGCTGCCCTGCTTCATCTGGGCCAGTTCATCAGCACCGAACATGTTGCGGGTGGATTCGGTCTCGGGCACATGCAGCGTGACCACGTCGGACATCGCCAGAAGCTCTTTCATCGAGCCAACCTGAGTGGCGTTGCCTAGCGACAGCTTGGCAATGACGTCGTAATAGTAGACGTGCATGCCCAGTGACTCGGCCAGCACGCTCAGCTGTGAGCCGATATTGCCGTAGCCGATAATCCCGAGGTTCTTACCGCGGGTTTCATAGCTGTTACTGGCGGATTTCATCCACACGCCGCGGTGTGCGGCTGCGTTTTTCTCAGGCGTACCGCGCAGCAGCAGAATGGTCTGCGCGATGACCAGCTCCGCAACACTGCGGGTGTTGGAGTGCGGCGCGTTGAATACGGCAATGCCGCGCTTCTTGGCGGCTTCCAGGTCTACCTGATTGGTGCCGATGCAGAAGCAGCCGACAGCCACGAGCTTGTTGGCGTGCTGGAATACCTTTTCAGTGAGCTGGGTGCGCGAACGAATGCCCACGAAGTGCGCATCACTGATCTTCTCCAGCAGTTCGTCCTCCGGCAGGGAGTGACTGATGTGCTCAATGTTGGTGTAACCGGCCGCATTAAGGGTATCCACGGCCGACTGGTGAACGCCCTCAAGAAGCAGAAAGCGGATTTTGCTCTTGTCGAGTGATGTCTTAGCCATGACAGAAAATTCCAGTCTGAGTCAGAGTTTTCGAAAAAATTGATTTTAAATCAGAAAATTGCGGTCTCCGCCGCATTGATGAAGAAGCTATGGTAGCATAGCTGGTGACCTTTTCCCGACTTTTGAACAGATTTTGAACAGTTCCTGGAGGAATCCCGACGCTATGAATACAACGGCAACGGCGTTTGATCCGCAGATACTTGAAGGACTTCTTACTGACGGGGGCAAGGTTGTGACCGCCCCGGATGATCTGGCTGCCTATGGCTGTGACTGGACGCGCATCTACGATCCAGCGCCGCTGGCCGTGGTGCTCCCCAAGTCGACTGAGGAGGTGCAGGCCATCGTCCGCTATGCCAATGAGCAGCACATGGCCCTGGTGCCATCCGGTGGGCGCACCGGTCTGAGTGCGGGCGCAGTGGCTGCCAACGGTGAGCTGGTGGTGGCCATGGACCGCATGAACCGGATTCTGGACTTCAATGCCAATGACCGCCTGGTGCAGTGCGAGGCGGGTGTGGTCACCGAGCAGCTCCAGCACTACGCCGAGGAGCAGGGCCTGTACTACCCGGTGGACTTTGCCTCTGCGGGGTCCAGTGAACTGGGCGGCAATATCGCCACCAATGCCGGTGGCATCAAGGTCATTCGTTACGGCATGACCCGCGATTGGGTTCTGGGCCTGAAAGTCGTTACCGGCACGGGCGAGATCCTTGAGCTCAACAACGGACTTGAGAAGAACAACACCGGTTACGATCTGCGCCATCTGTTCATCGGTGGCGAGGGCACCCTGGGCTTCATTACCGAGGCAACCATGAAACTGGCGCGCCAGCCCTCCAACCTCACGGTGATGGTGCTGGGCCTGAATGACCTGACCAATACCATGGATGTGCTCCAGAGTTTCCGTTCGAAGCTGGATCTGACCGCCTACGAGTTCTTCTCCAATGAAGCGATCGGTCACGTTCAATCGCATGCGGAAGTGCCGCGGCCGTTCGAGACCGAGTGCCCTTATTACGCGCTGCTGGAGTTCGAGGCGATCTCCGAGGGCGTAATGGAAGAGGCCATGGGGCTGTTCGAGCACTGCGTGGAACAGGGCTGGGTGGTTGATGGTGTTATCAGCCAGAGCGAAAGTCAGGCAGCAAAGCTGTGGCAGCTGCGCGAGCGGATCTCGGAGTCCATCGCGCCGCACACGCCCTATAAGAACGATCTGTCGGTGCGGATCTCACACGTGCCGGAGTTCCTTAACGAGATCCATTCGGTGGTGCAGTCGCAGTACCCGGACTTTGAGATCATCTGGTACGGCCACATTGGTGACGGCAATCTGCATTTGAATATCCTGAAGCCGTCGGATATGGAAAAGCAGGAGTTCTTCAAACGCTGCGAAACCGTGAACGATCTGGTGTTCGAGATCGTGCAGCGCTATGAGGGCAGTGTCTCCGCTGAACACGGCGTTGGAATGGTGAAGAAGAAGTACCTCGGATTCACCAAGAGCGCCGAGGAGATTGCCGTGATGAAGGGCATCAAGAAAGTGTTTGACCCTAACGGCATCATGAATCCCGGCAAGTTGATCGACGCGGACTGATTCAGTTTGTCCGCGGGGCGCTGAAGGTGGCTTCTGGTTCGTTGCGGATGACGAACTGGGGGCTGCTTTCAGCGACCGCTGTGAACCCATCCTTGGGCGCTGGCGCGATGGCATCCCTGCCATCGAGCCTCGCTGAAAGCAGCCCCCACTCGGTCATTGGATCGGCTTTCCGTGGCTTCCCCGCGAGTGCCCGCCTTTACGCCTCGCCCTCAAGATACTCTTCCAGAAGAGGACGGAAATCGGTCTTCACGCCCAGGCGTTTCATCATCCAGTAGTGGCCGGCGATCATGCGGTCGATGAGGATGCTTTCGACCGGCGGCTTGAAGGCGTTCAGGTGTTTAAAGACCGTATGGGTATGGGCAGCCACCTGCTGGTGAAGGTCGGACTGGCCAAAGTCGTAAGGTTGGTTCTCCGGCGCGAAGGGCTGGTAGAGGATGTTTCGCCACATGGCGTAATACTCGGGGTCTATCGGCGGGTGATCCTCCACACGCGCGCCCAGGTGGATGAGGTGTTGATCGAGGGCGGTGTAGTCCTCATTGAGGGCAGCGATGATGCAGTTGCGATAGGCCGCCACGGTTGAGGGGCGCAGACTTTTGACGCAGCCGAAGTCATAGAGGATGACGGTACCGTCTGGCCGGTAGGCGAAATTGCCGGCATGAGGGTCGCCGTGGATGCAGCGGTGGCGGAACAGGCCGTCGGCCATGGTGCGGAAGATCCGGTGGCCGATGAGATTGAGGGTGGCCTGGTCGTAACGCTCAGGGGTGACCTCGCTGATGTGGTCCCCCTCCACTTTCTCCATGGTGAGCACACGCCTTGAGCTGCACTCAGGGATGGCTTCGGGAATCAGGATGCCATCATCGTCCCTGTGCTGCTGGGCGAAGTGATGGATGTTGCCGGCTTCGTTCTCATAGTCGAGTTCTTCGTGAAGCCGGTCGCGGACTTCGTTGAACAGCTCGTCGACGCTTTCCTTAGGCATCTTCAGCAGGCCCCCCAGACGCAGCGCGGTACGCAGCTGGCGCAGGTCGGAGTCGCAGGAGCGGTCGACACCAGGGTACTGGATCTTGATCACGACTTCGCGGCCATCGTGCAGCCACCCCGTGTGAACCTGGCCAATGGAGGCGGCCGCGTAGGGCGTCTCGTCGATGCTGGCGAATAGGTTTTCGACGGTGTCCTCAAGCTCATGTTCGATCTGCTGGCGGATAACGGCGAATTCCATCGCCGGTGCCTCCTTTTGGAGGCGCTGCAGCGCATCAGTGAGCTCACGCGGGAGGAAGTCCTGGGTCTGGGAGGCGATCTGGCCGACTTTCATGACGGCGCCCTTGAGTTCGCCCAAAGTATCAACGATCTCTTCGGCCATGCGGCTGTAATACTCGTGGCGACTTTCCTCGCTCTCCTCGCTGAACAGGCCCCGGGCCTTGCGGGCGGCGTAGCTGGAGGCGACCGAGCCGGTCATGCCGGCTAGCCGGAAGAAGCGCCCGGTACGGGTTGTTACCGGTTTACGGCTCATGAGGTAGCGTGACTCCGCTCAGGATACAGTGGTTTCAATACTCAGCCGGTCTTCCAGGGTGAGGGTAAGGGCGTCGCCGGGGGCAAGTTTGCCCACCCCGGCTGGCGTTCCTGTTAGCACAACATCCCCGGGGGCCAGCGTAAAGTGCTCACTCATATACGACACCAGTGCCGGAATGGGTTTGAGCATCTGTGCCGTATCACCGTGCTGGCATGGTTCACCGTTGATATGCAGGCTGAACTGGAAACGCCAGGTGGCTGGAAACTGGTGCCTGGGGATGAATGCCGACAACGGACAGGCGCCGTCAAAGGCCTTGGCGATTTCCCATGGGTGGCCTTCCTGCTTGAGCCGACTCTGGGTCTCGCGCAGTGTCAGGTCCAGGGCCAGTCCAAGCCCAATGACAGCGTCGTCCACATCGTCTTCACTGGCGTGGCTCAAGCGCTGGCCGATCAACAGAGCCAGTTCGGTCTCATAGTGCACCGGTTCGTCCCGTTCCGGCAGGGTCACGCCGGTTTCCAGTTCCGCCACGGCCGAAGGGGGTTTGATGAACACAAGCGGATGGGAGGGAACGGGGTTGTTCAGCTCAGTCGCATGTTCAGCGTAGTTCCGACCTACGCAGACAACCTTGGTAACCGGGTTGTTGTTGCCTGAACCATCGGTCAGGCGCCCTTGTGGCATTGTCATTGGTCACTCCGTGATTAATTGGCCCAAGCATAGCCGAGTGTATGGTGGCAATGCACGGTCATTCCGGGGGTTAATGCATAAGGCCTGTTGATGTTTGTGGATGATCGAGATTTATTTGATTGATGTCACCGAGGCGATTAGGTTGATTGCAAGTTGGTTGTACGGGGTAGGAGCGGGGAGCGCTTCACGGGGACCACAAAAATGAACGACGACACGGAGATTAATAATGCGAGCTATTCTGTGCCACGAATACGGCCCTGCCGATAAACTCCAGATTGGGGAATTGGACGCACCGGAAGCCAAGGGCAGTGGGGTGAAGGTCCGGGTGAAGGCGGCGGGTCTGAACTTTCCGGATACTCTGATCATTGAGGGCCAGTACCAGCTCAAACCGCAGATGCCGTTTGCACCGGGTGGCGAGATGGCCGGTGAGGTGCTTGAGGTGGGTGAGAAGGTGAGCCGCTTCAAGCCCGGCGACCGGGTTATGGGTCTGACCGGCTACGGCGCTTTTGCCGAGGAGATTGTGGCACCGGAAGGCCAACTTATTCCGATTCCTGATGGCATGAGCGATGAGCAAGCGGCTTCCTTCTCGATGGTTTACGGCACGTCCTATCATGCGCTCAAGCAGCGCGCGACTATCCAGGAGGGTGAGAAGCTGCTGGTGCTTGGTGCCAGTGGTGGCGTGGGCCTGGCAACGGTAGAGTTGGGCAAGGCCATGGGCGCTCATGTGATTGCCGCCGCCAGCAGCCAGGCCAAGCTGGATGTGGCGAAGGAAGCCGGTGCTGACGAGCTGATCAACTACACCGAAGAGAATCTTAAGGACGCGGTGAAGAGCCGGGCGAGTGATGGTGTGGATGTGGTCTATGATCCCGTGGGCGGTGACTTCACGGAACAGGCCCTGCGTTGCATGGCCTGGAATGGCCGCCACCTGATCGTGGGCTTCGCCGCCGGCGACATCCCGCAGATTCCTGCCAACCTGGCGCTGCTCAAGGGCTGTTCCGTGGTCGGCGTGTTCTGGGGCAACTTCACCATGAAAGAGCCCAAGACCAATATGCAGAACATCATGGAGCTGCTTAAGCTCTACGGTGAGGGCAAGATCCGGCCGCGCGTGAGCGAAGTGCACCCGTTTGAGGATTACGTGGAGGCCCTGAACGGCCTCAGCGAGCGCCGGGCGACCGGGAAGATCGTGCTGAAGGTGGCGGATTAATCCGCCATCTCGAGCTCATACCCCAACTCCAGCAACAACCGCTCCTGTCCGTGGCCGGCGGCCAGATGGATGCCGATGGGCAGGCCGGCTTCGGTCCAGCCCATGGGCATGGACAGAGCCGGCCCGCCGGCGGTGTTGCAGAAGGGCGTGACGCTCACGTACGCGGAGAGACGCTCCATCAGGGTTTCGTAGGGCACGTCCGGGTGCAGCCACCCAAGCGTCGGCGTGGTGTGGCCGAGCACCGGTGAGAGCAGGATGTCGTAGTTCTGGAAGAAACGCGCGTACTGCTTCCGTGTGCGTTTGAGCCGCGTGATGATGGCTGGCAGGCGGTGCATGTTGCGCCGGAAGCGCTGGTAAAGCCCGCGGCTGAGACCATCCACCTGATCCGGATCAAAGCCCTTGCCAAAGGCGAAGCGTCCACCACTGGTCGCGAGGAATGAGAGCATGCCCCAGTAGTGCTTGAAATCCTCGGGAAACGATGGATCCACCGGCGGAGCCACAGGCTCAACGCGGTGGCCGTTGCGCTCCAGCTGACGGGCGCAAGCCTCCACCGCTTGCCGGGTGGCCTCGTCCGTGGGGGTCTCGTTGATGGAATCCGTCATCAGGCCCACCCGGCAGTGCCGGTTGCCAGGGCCCTGCACATGCCCGATGGGCGACAGTTTACGGTTGCGGTGGACGCGCTCCATCTCCGCATGGAAAAGCGCGGTGTCGCGAACGGTTCGAGTCACCACGCCTTCGCTCATGACGTTGATCGGCAGGGGGCGCGCGCTTTCCGCCACCGCATGGCGCCCGCGCGTGGGTTTGAGCCCGACCAGGCCGCAGCAGGCGGCGGGAATGCGGATGGAGCCGCCGCCGTCGTTGGCGTGGGCCATGGGCACGGCACCGGCCGCTACCATGGCCGCGGAGCCACCGGATGAGCCGCCGGTTGAGTACGCTGGGTTCCAGGGGTTGCGGGAAGGCCCGTCATGAGCTGGTTCGGTGGTAGCGTTGAAACCGAATTCCGGCAGGGCGGTCTTGCCGAGCAGGGTCAGGCCGGTGGTCATGAATTCACGTGCATAGGCGCCGTCATGCTTCGCCGGATGGGGCTGTATGGCAGCGGAGCCATGGCGGCTGGGGAGCCCCTTCAGGTCGGTGTTGTCCTTAAGCAGGGACGGAATGCCGGCCAGGCCCCGGTTGTTGCCCCGTGCATCCCCGCGGGGCTCATTGAAACACTCCACCACCAGGGCGTTGAGCTGGGGCGAAAGCTGGCGTAACCGTTCGATAGCGGCCCCTTGAAGGTCCTGTTCCGACACCTCCCCCCGATGGAGTCGTTCCCGGAGCGCGACGGCGTCGTCGTTGCCCAGAGCGTCGTCCTGGAAGGCATGGATCTGTGGCTTGTCGTCTGCCATGAGAAAGGGCTCCTTAGAATGAAATCTCCCCACGGTCGATGGCGGCCGCGGTGGCTTCGTCCAGCTCCTGGTAGCCGTCCCCGCGAGGGAACAGCGCGAAGACCCGGTCACTGCTTTCGCCGGGGTGCCAGGCCTGGTTCTGCAGGTCGGTCTTTTTGTACTTGAAAGTGCCGGTGGTTTCGATGGCCTCGGTCAGCCGCAGGAAAATCGGTACCGCGTAGGGCGGCAGGTTGTCTTTCAGGTAGCGGAGGAAAACGGTCAGGTCCGGATTCTGCTCGCGCGGCACCAGGGTCGCCATGCCGGCCTTGCCGTCGTGACCCGGGATGGCCACGCCATAGACGACGATGTCCTCAACGCCCCCGAAGCCGTCGATGATGTTCTCCACCTCGTTGGTCGAGACGTTCTCGCCCTTCCAGCGGAAACTGTCGCCCATGCGGTCGACGAACTGCAGATGGCGGCAGCCGATGTCGCGCATCATGTCGCCGGTATTGAACCAGGCATCGCCCTTTTTGAAAGCGTTCCGGACGATGGATTTCTCGGTATCCTCCTTGCGGGTATAACCCTCGAAGTGCCACTTTTGGTTGATCTCGCCGATCAGCAGGCCAGGCTCGCCTTTTGCGACCTCCTGCAGCTTGCCCTGGTTGTCCCGGATGGGTTCCTTGGTGCCTTCCTTCACCCTCACGAGCTTGTAGGGCGCCGTGGACATGCCCACTGTGCAGTCGAGGTTGAAGACATTGGTGAATCCGATGTTGCCTTCGCTGGAGGCGTAGAACTCGGCGACCTGCTCAATGCCGAAACGCTCCTTGAAGTCATTCCAGATGGAAGGCCTCAGGCCATTGCCGATCATCTTGCGCAATGGATGGTTGCGGTCCTGATTGGAGGCCGGCTGGTTGAGCAGGTAACGGCAGAGCTCACCGACATAACCGAAAGTGGTGGCCTCGTAATAGCGAATGTCCTCCCAGAAACGGCTGGCGCTGAAGCGGCGTTTTATGACCAGTGATGAGCCACCGGCGAGTACTGAGCCCCAGCACACCAGCAGCGCTGTGCCGTGGTAGAACGGCAGACTGCAGTAGAGCACATCGTCCGGCGTCATGTTCAGTGCCATGAACCCGAAACTGCCACTGGCCTTGAAAAACTTGCGGTGGCTGCTGGGGGCGGCCTTGGGCAGACCAGTGGTGCCGGAGGTATAGATGTAGACGGCGGTGTCCCCGAGCCGGGGTGGGTCCTTGGGCGTGGGGTCCAGTGGGTCGACGCTGCTGATTGCTGTTGCAAGATTGGTATAGCCTTGGGGCGCATCACCGGTGTCGCTTCGGGTATCCCGGTCCGCCAGGTATAGCAGCGTGTTGTCGCCCTCGGGGGTGACGCGCTCGCGCACCGCCTCGAAGGTGTCCAGAAGTTCCTCGCCCACCACAATCTTCTTCGGCTCGACCAGACCAATGCTGTGTACGAGGACGTCACCTTTCTGCGAGGTATTGAGCATGGCGCAGGCAATGCCCATCTTCCCGGCGCCGGTGACGATGGCCAGCAACTCGGGGCGGTTCTCCAACAGCACTGCGACGGTGTCGCCCCGCTTCAGGCCCTGGCTGCGGAACCAGTGGGCGTACTGGTTGGCCCATTGGTTGAACTGGTGCCAGGTGAGGGTGCGCTCGCCGTAGTGGATGGCAGCGTTTTCGCTGTGGCGGCGTGCGTTGCGTTCGACGAAGGTGCCGATGCTCTGGGCCTTTTCGTCGTCGCTCATTGAATAGTAGTAGAGGCCCCGGGCCATGTAGGGAGCCTTGCGGATGAGGCCGGGGACTTTGCGGATGACGTCAGTTGCTTTGATCTGATCCGTGGTCATGGTGATCCTATATCGAGGCGTTTGGAGGAGGGGGAGTGGGGAGTCCTTCACGGGAAGCTCTGGAGCCATGGATGGCGGAAGAGCAGCGTACAGGGATGTATTTACAGCGTTTCCCGTGAAGGACTCCCCGCTCCCCCTCTTAGTACGAAGTCTCAATCGTCGAGGAAAAAGTCCTTCATCAGCTCCGGCCCGTTCGGGTCATAGCGGTAGTGCTCCAGATCGCTCACACCCTCTTCCGCCAGCACATCGTCATCGATCAGGCACTGCCCCGTCGTGCGCGAGGGCGGACGCTGGAGGATGGCCGCTGCCGCATCGCCCATGATCTCGGGCTTACGGCCTTTCGCCATCAGGTCCGGCCCGCCCACCTCGAACTCGATCGCCGCGGTGGCGATCAGCGTCCGTGGCCAGAGCGCGTTCACTGCCACGGGCAGCTTCCCGAACTCTTCCGCCATGCCGATGGTGAGCATGGACATGCCGTACTTGCTCAGCGTGTAGGGCGCATTGTTCGCGAACCACTTCGGGTTCAGGCTGATGGGGGGCGACAGGTTCAGGATGTGGCCGTGGTCGGATTCGCGCAGCCAGGGCAGCGCGGCCTGGCTGCAGACGAAGACCGCGCGGGCGTTGATCGACTGCATCAGGTCGTAGCGCTTGACCGGCAGGTCTGCCACGCCCTGCAGGCGGATGGCGCCGGCGTTGTTGACCAGGCAGTCGATGCCGCCGAAGTGGTCCGCCGCTTTCTGCATGACCTCGGCGACCTGGTTCTCGTCCTGCACGTCCAGTTTCAGTGCCAGCGCGCGGCTGCCTTCGGCTTCAACTTCCTCGGCCACTGTGTGGATGGTGCCGGGCAGCTTCGGGTGCGGCTCGTCGGACTTCGCGGCCACCACGATGTTGGCGCCCTGCCGGGCGCAGGCGAGGGCAATGGCGCGGCCGATGCCGCGGCTGCCACCGGTGATGAAGACGGTTTTTCCGTAAAGCGTGCTCGTCATTGTAATTCTTCTCCTGGATTGGGCGACCCCTGGGCAGAGACAGACTTGAGAGCCTGTCGGTTACGGACAGTGTCTCCTTCAGCCTCGGTGACTTCAATGCCGAGATCGTCCATTCTGGAGCCGGTGTCTGAAGCTGTTCGCTCACAACATAAGTCTGATAAGCCAAGCTGATATTGGCCCCAGTGACACAACCCGGTGAGGGTGATGACCAATTCCCTCCCGTGCCGATCCCAGGTCCAGGCATATCGCAGAATTCGAGGGGATTCTGTCAGGTGACCTGGAACGGAGCCTCGCTGGAGGCGTTATCGCTTGGCTTCAATGGCAGCGTTACAATCACACGACACCCTGCGGTGTCTGCGTTGGGGGAGTTCAGAGAGAGCGTTCCCTGATGCAGTTCAGCGATCCGCTTGGCAATGGCAAGACCCAGCCCGGCGCCGGTTCCCTGTCGCTGATCCAGTCGCGTGAATCGGCTGACGGCTCTCTCGCGCTCCCCGGGAGGAATGCCCGGTCCCTGGTCGGTCACCATAACGGTCGCTTTATCAGTGCTGGCCTCAAGGGTCAGGATGACCTCGGTATTGGCTGGACTGTACTGGATGGCGTTGGCAAGCAGCGAGCGGAGCATCGTCGTGATCAGTGAGGGGTGGCAGTCGATGTTCAGGGACTCAGTGCTGGTTTCGAAGCTGAGGTCGATGGCATTGTCCAGGGCGATTGGCATGATCTCGGCGACTGTGTTGCGAATGAGAGAGGGAAGCTCAGTGGACTCCATGGTGCTGTGGCTTGTGGCGTCCGCATCAAGCCGACTCAGCAGCAGTATCTGGTCCACGAGATGACTCATCCGGTCGACGGACGACATCAGCCCGGCGCCTTCCCCGGGGTGACGGGATTCCAGCCGTTCAAGGTTCAGCCTCAGTGCGGCGAGCGGTGTCCGGAGTTCATGGGCGACATCGGAGGAGAACTGCCGCTCCCGCTCGAATGCCTTGTCGAGACGATTAAGAAGTGTGTTCACCGCCTCCACGAGCCCCTGCACTTCCCTGGGCGCATGGCTCTCATCCAGCACATGCAGGTGTTCAGGGGCCATATGGCGTATTGGACGCTCGATGTTGCGCAGTGGCCGGAAGCTCAGGTGGATGACGACGACCGATGTCAGGAGCAATAACGGCAGCGCCGCGATGATGGGGACAACGTTACCCCAGGCCAGTTCGCCGCTCAGTTCGGATCGCACATCCGCCCTCTGGGCCGTTCTGATCCAGTGGCCCGTTGCGGGGTCTTTCAGTGTGAAGGTTCGCCACTGGTAACCCCCGGAATCGACCCAGTCATAGCCGGCTTCCAGCTCCTCCTGGCGCTCGGCGTGCAGTGTGTCGAGCATGGGGTCGCCTTTGGCGTTCCAGACCTCGAAAGCAATCTTTTTCTCGTACTTGTGACCGAGTCCCCCCGGGAGTATCTCGTCATAATCCCCCTCCATTTCGATTCCCAGCATTGTTGAGGTGGGAAGTTGAAGGGTCTGTTCCAGGGTGTGAGAGAGCTGTTCGGGCGATTGGGTTTCAGAAAGATGACGCAGAAGGCCCTGGACGATGCGGGTGCTCTGGGCGAGTTCGGCGTCGAAGATCTCATTGAGCTCGTGGTTGCTTTCCAGGTAGGCCCAGAGCGTTGCGCTGGTGGCAAGCAACAGCACAACGGCGGAAATGGCCATTGTCAGCGTTCGGGTCAGTGACATCAGGAAGGGAGCTCCAGAGCCTCTGGATTGAGCAGGTAGCCAACGCCGCGAACTGTCTTTATTGCCTCTTTACCGATCCGCCGTCTCAGGTGGTAGATGTGAACCTCCAGTGTGTTGCTCTCCACCCCCTGGTCCCATCCGTACAGTTGTTCCTCCAGCCGCTGACGGGATGCGACGCGTCCGGGGTTCTTCATGAGATACAGCAGGATCTGGTATTCACTGCGAGGCAGACGGCTCTGGTGCGAGTCGGTACTCAGCGTGGCGTCCTCCGTATCCAGCACCAGGGCGCCTACCTGGAGGTTCCTGGAGGGCGCCGCACCCGAACCGCGCCGCTGAATGGCCCTGATACGGGCCTTCAGCTCAGCCATGGCGAAGGGTTTCGTCAGGTAGTCGTCGGCCCCGGTATCCAACCCCTGAAGCTTGTCATCCAGCTGGCTCCGGGCCGTCAGAATGATGATCGGGGTGTTGATACCACTGGAACGGACCTTCTGAACGATATCCAGCCCATCCATGCGCGGTAGCGTCAGGTCCAGTATTGTCAGGTCAAAATGCTCATCGAGCAGTGCCTGGCAGGCTTGGCGTCCATCGTCGAGCCAGTCAACGGTGTGCTGGTCTTCGCGCAGCATGTCGACCATCGTGGTGGCCAGTGGATGATCGTCTTCAACCAGAAGAATTCGCATAGGCGTCCTATAGGATCACAGGTCTGCGGGAATTGTTTTTGATTCTACCAAGCGCTTGGATCATGAACAGCTTGATTCTGACCATGACCTGCATCCCATGGGGTCGCCAGCCTGCCGGGTTTCGCCGCTGGCCCTACCCACCGGGAATACAATGTACTCTTTTGACTGTGTAACGGGTTCTGCCATTGATTCCAGCTTTTTGATCAATGCCTCGTCATCACGCTCAACAGAGACCAATTGGGGGGTGGGCTGCGCGACTGAATCCAGCCTGGAAAGAAGCGTGGAACGCGGCATACTGTGAACCCTGGCGCTGCTGTAAAACCGCGCAGAGAAAGGGATCTCGCCTGTATACACCAGATCCTCTAGTTCCCATTGGGGATGGTTTCGTATCTCGCGGACAAGCGTCTTTTCGGTTTCCAGATGCTCAGGGTTGGCTGTGGACCAGAGACCAAGACCGATGCCGAGCAATGGCACCATCAACGCGGGAGCGAGGCTTGCCCTTCTGTGATCAGATATCCGATTCAGTGGAATCAGTGCGGACAGTATGATGCCAAGAAAGGGGAGCCCCGGCAGCACATAGGTCCACAGAATGTTCCCGGAAAGGGAGAAGAATACGGCCGGCGTCAAAGAACTCATAAGTACCAGTCCGGTGATGCCCTTCTGTGTACCCTGCCAGTCGTGCAGCAACCGCGAACCGCAGCGATAACGGCGGATGCAGGCCACGGCCCCGATCAATCCCCACGGAAAGCTCGCCAGTATCAGGTGGATCCAGATGGTGCCGCGGGGGAACTCGTGAGCATTGCCGTAGAGGTCCCCATTCCAGTCACTGATCAGGAACCGCTTGAAGTGCTCGCCGACGATGAAATAATCAAGGAAACCGGGCGTCTTGATCTCGGCAAGCACGTACCAGGGAACCGCGAGCGCCAGCATCAGGCCGGTTCCGCGGATCCAGGGAAAATTCTGGCGCAGTGCCCGCCACTGTTGATGGACGATCACCCACGCGGCGACGGGCAGGCCGGTTAGCACCAGCGTCAGCGGACCTTTGGCAAGCAGCCCGATGGCGAGCCCCACAAAGAGGAGCCATCCCCAGGTCGCATTTCCACCCTGCAGCCGGATGAGCACACTGCTGAGAGCCAGTGTCGTGCCCAGCGCCAGAAATGAGTCTGTCATGACGGTGCCGGCACTGAGAAACCCAAGCAGCATGGTTGAGTAAATGAGGGCTGCCCACACCGTCTCGTGTGAAAACAGCGCAGATCCCGAGTCCGGCAGGAAGGCGGCGCGGGTTCTCATGACAAGAATCACAATGGCAAGATTTGCAAGCCAGGAGGGAAGCCGGCCGGCGAATTCACTGACACCCAGCCAGCGAAAGGACAGTGCCTGAGCCCAGAAGGAGAGCGGAGGCTTGCCCCAGAAAGGAACCCCTTCCCGAAACCAGGGTGTGATCCAATCCCCGGAAACGGCCATCAGGCGAGCGATTTCCGCATACCGTGGTTCCGTTGTATCCATGAATGGGACCAAGGCGGACAGGCCGAGCCGTGACAACAGAACCAGTCCGAGCAGCGACAGCAGGAACTTAAGATGAAACTGCATGATTAACTGTTCTCCTCGGCTGGCTTTCGGGCCGCGCACTGATGGCTTGGCCCTGGTCGGCTGAGTCATCGGCAACCAGGTACACAGGACGCTGTTTGGTTTCGATGTAGATTCGCCCTACATATTCGCCGAGCAGGCCAACGCATAGTAATTGGATGCCGGACAGGAAAGTGATGACAGTGATAATTGAGGCGTACCCCGGCGTGGCGACGCCGAACAGCAGGGCCTTCAGGACGACCCAGGCTCCGAAGGCGCCGCCCGTGGCGGCCGCCAACAAGCCGAGTATCAGCGCCAGTCGCAGCGGTTTTACAGAAAATGAAGTGATGCCTTCCATGGCGAGTTGCGCCAGCTTCAGGTAATTCCATTTGGTGTTACCAGCGGCGCGGGCCTCCCGGTTAAACGTCAGAGTGATGGTCGGCATCCCGACCCAGGCAATCATTCCCTTCAGGTAACGGTTGCGCTCGGGCAGGTCATTGAACGCATTGACCACCCGTCGGCTCATCAGTCGGAAATCGCCGGTATCGACGGGCAGTTCCGCATCACTGATGCGATTCAGTAACCGGTAGAAGCAGGAGGCGGACAGGCGTTTCAGCCAGCTTTCGCCGGCGCGCGAATCACGTTTCATCAGGACCATGTCATAACCGGCATGCCACTGCTCCACCATTCGAGGGATCAGCTCTGGCGGGTCCTGCAGATCGGCATCCATAAGGATGACCGCCTCGCCGAGTGCCCGGGCCAAACCCGCGGACGCAGCGGCTTCCTTCCCGAAATTTCGGGAGAGCTCGATCACACGGATCATTGGATAGGTTATGCGGGCGCTTCTTAACATGGATGACGAGTCGTCCTGGCTACCATCATCGATGAAGAGCCACTCCACGGGGTCCCCCAGTTTTCGGCAGGTCTCGGCCAGCCGTCCGAGCAGCTCCGGAATAACCTCGGATTCGTTATGGACTGGAATCACGATGCTCAACACGGGTCTGGTGATGTGCTTATATCGGTCCTGCATTGAAAACCATTCCCCTCGCAATGATGAAGTTAATAATGGTGGCAGCCGATGTCGCCATGAGCTGCGCGGCCGCCACCTGCCCCACCAGCTCGGCTGCGGCCATGAAGACCGTCAGGTTGACGATCCATCCAAGCACGGCGCTGGCCAGGTAGCGTGGGAAGGCAGTGCCATGACGAACGGTTGAACGGAACGCGAACCGGTGCTGGCCGATATAATTGATATGGAGGCCAATGGCTGCCCCCACCGCCGTCGACACTGTCGGGTTTCCCCCCTGGCTGACCATGACTGCCATAACCAGCCAGTGAGTTGCTGTCGCAATCGCTCCGACTGCGAGGAAGCGGGACAGATCTGTACTGAGCTTCCGTTTTGGACCGGCCTGACCCACTCAACTCTCCTTAACCGTTGATCAATGCTCTGCATGCTCCCATTGACGGATTAAGGGAGACTTAAGAGGCCTTTTGAGAAATCTTAAGTGGGTCTTAAGGTTTCCCTGTCCCCGCCTTAAGTTTCCTTTAAGCCCCGCCGCCTAATGTGGCAATCGTCCCAGCAGAGCGATGAGCCCATTAGCGGTAGGGGAGTGACCATGAAACGTCCTTTGATAATGCCTGTCAGCCTGAGCACTGAGCGGTCCAGCCTGACCTCGGTCGTGGCTGGTAATGGCTGGACACTGTGCAGTGTGGCCGCGGGGTCGGAGGCTGCGACCCGGACCATCGATTTCATCCGCCAGCGTTTCTGGCTGGCCTATCAGGCACAGCCGAAGTTGCGGGTTCCCGACCTGTTGGCACTGGTTTCAGGCCGGGGTGAGCTGATTGCCGCTGTGGGTATCCGGTGCGCAGAGGGCGAGCGACTCTTCCTTGAGGATTACCTGGACCAGCCGGTTGAACAGCTGATTCCCGGAACCCGGCCGGATCGTCGCCACCTGACGGAGATTGCCCATCTGGCGGGCGCCGAAGCCGGTGCCGGCCGCTATCTCTTTCCGGCACTGTCGAAATACCTGCTCGGCGTCGGCAGCGAATGGGTGGTCTGTACGGGCACGCCCCACCTGCGTAACGGCTTTGAGCGGTTGGGTATTGACGTGCACCCCATGGGAGCGGCCGAACCGTCGCGCCTGGCGGATGAGGGCCGGTGCTGGGGGCAGTACTACGATCACAATCCCGAGGTTATGGCCCTGAGCGTGGAGCAGGGCCATCAGGCCATGGAACGTGTTGGCCTGATGAGAACCATCAGGGATCCGGAAAGCGGCAATGGCGGAGGTCACTATGGCGTTATTGCCTGAGCTTCTGAGACAGCAGGCGGTGCGTCACCCCGAGCGGCTGGCACTGGTTGGGCCGGGAGAACGCTGGCGGTACGGCGAACTGCTCGAGGCCGCGACCGGACTTGCCGAGGAGTTGCTCGGCCTCGGCGTGCACCGGGTGGGGCTGTGCGGGGATAACACCGTTGCCTGGGTCCTTGGTGACCTGGCGTGTCTTCTGGCCGGTATCGCCTGCGTGCCCGTGCCCCCGTTCTTCTCCGAAAGCCAGACGGAACATCTGATGGCGCAGTCGGGTCTGGACGGACTTCTGGGTCAGGCGGGAACGCCCATCGGTCCTGGTGTCTTGTTCAAGTCACTGCTGCCCAGCGCCGAAGCCCACCCGATGCCGGAAGGCACAAGCAAGATCACCTACACCTCCGGTAGCACGGGCACTCCGAAGGGGGTCTGCCTGTCGCTGGAACAGATGACGGCGACGGCCGTTGCCCTTCGGGATCGTCTCGAGGGTGTTGGCCTTGAGCATCACCTCTGCGTGTTGCCGCTGGCAACATTGCTGGAGAACATCGCTGGCGTCTATGTGCCCCTGCTCCTGGGCGGCTGTGTCGAGGTCAGGCCGCTCACGGACCTGGGGCTGTCGGGCAGCAGCGGTCTGGATCTATCGACGCTGGTTGCGGCATTGCAGCAGAGCCGTCCCCATTCGCTGATCCTCGTTCCGGAGCTGGCCCAGGCCCTGGTGTCGGCGGTGGAAAGCGGGGATCTCCCGGCATCGTCATTCCGGTTCCTGGCGGTGGGTGGTGCGCGCGTGGCGCCGGATCTGCTCACGCGTGCGCATCGCGTCGGGCTCCCTCTTTACGAGGGCTACGGGCTTTCCGAGTGCAGCTCCGTCGTGGCCTTGAATTCCCCCGGACAGAACCGCGCGGGAAGCGTGGGGCTACCGCTGTCCCATGTGGCCGTGCGGATCGACGGCGATGGTCATATCCGGGTGCGGGGTAACGGGTTTCTCGGTTATCTCGGCAGCACGGAACCGCTCGATGAGTGGCTCGACACCGGTGATATTGGCGCACTGGATGCTGAGGGCTTTCTCCATGTCAGTGGCCGGGCCCGCAATCGTCTGATCACCAGCTTTGGCCGCAACGTCAGCCCGGAATGGATCGAGAGCGAGCTGATCCAGGGCGCCGGCATGGGCCAGGCGTTTGTCTTCGGTGACGGCGAGGCGCACCTCAGTGCCCTGTTGGTCGCGCCTGCGGACAGGACGGATGAACAGGTCCGATGCGCGGTCGCGAACCTGAACAGCACGCTGCCGGATTACGCGCGGATTGCCCGGGCTCATCGGCTGCCCCGGCCCCTGTCCGCCTCCGAGGGGTATCTCACAGCAAACGGGCGGCTGGTCCGTGACCGCATTGGGTCCGATCTGGCCCATCTGCTAGGAACGGCCCGTTCGTTCGAAATCGACATCGTTCACAACCCAAGCGAAACAGCAGGAGACAACACCATGGCATTTTTCGACCAACTCCAATCAGAGACAGAAGCGGCTCGCTCCCATGTACATCAGGCACCGGCACTGCAGGCAATCCGGGAGGGTCGTCTCGACCTGTCCGGCTACACCTGGTTCCTGACCCAGGCCTACCATCACGTCAAGCACACCGTGCCGCTGATGATGGCCTGTGGCGCGCGTCTGCCGGAGCGGCTCGAATTCGTCCGCGAAGCGCTCGTGGAATATATCGAGGAGGAATACGGTCACCAGGAGTGGATCCTCAACGACCTGGGCGCCTGTGGCGTGGACAAGGAAAAGGTGCGTAACGGCCACCCGGATACGCCGATTGAGCTGATGGTCGCCTACCTTTATGACCGGATTCAGCGTGGCAATCCCATGGCGTTCTTCGGCATGGTCCAGGTGCTGGAGGGCACGTCCATTGAACTGGCAACACCCATGGGTAAAGCCATCCAGCAACAACTGGACCTGCCGGACGAGGCATTCAGTTACCTGTATTCCCACGGCGATCTCGATCAGGATCACTTCGAGTTCTACCGCAACCTGATGGACCGGATCACCGACGAGGCCGACCAGCAGGCGATCATCGAATCCGCCCGGATGGTCTACCGGCTCTACGGCGATATGCTTCACAGCATCCCGGTGGTGTCCGGTCGCTCACAGGGAGGCTCCGGCCATGAAGCTGCATGATCGTGTCTTCCTGCTGCTTGGTGGCTCCGGGGGGATAGGTCGGGCACTGATCGAGCCCCTGAGGGCGGCCGGCGCGCAGGTCATTGTTGCCTCCCGTCGGCCGGGGCAGCTGTCATTGCCTGAAGGCGTGAAAACGGCCCAGCTGGATCTTGCAGCCGATGATCTCGACGCCCAGCTCGAGTCACTGAGCGAGGGCTGGCCGGATATTGATGGTGTGATCCATTGTGCGGGACAGAATCAGTTCGGCGCATTGGCTTCGCTGTCCGTCGAGGATCTGGATGCCCAGATCGCTGTCAATCTGCGGTCCGCGATGCTCGTGGGGCGCCATTTTGCTCAACGTTTCGCCTCGGCGGGCAAGGGGGATCTGGTTTTTGTCGGTTCCACCTTCGGCAGTATCGGATATCCCGGCTATACCGCCTACTGTGCCACCAAGTTCGGTCTGCGTGGCTTCACCGAGGCCCTGCGTCGGGAGCTGGCGGACACGCCGGTACAGGTCCTTCATGTGGCACCACGCGCGACGGCTACCTCAATGAACCCGGAAGCGGTCAATGAGATGAACCGGGCGTTGGGCAACACGATGGATGACCCCGCCGCCGTTGCCGGACAGATCCTCGCAGCCATGCGTCAGGATAGGCCCAGACGCCTGCTTGGCTGGCCGGAAAAACTGTTCGCGGTTATCAATGGCGTGTTGCCGAAAGTGGTGGACCGGGCGCTGAAAAAGCAGCTGCCGGTTATCCGGAAGTTTATGTAAACGGGGGTATCCCAATGAGAATCTGTTTGGCTGTTCTGATGGCACTTCTGGCCCTGCCGGCTTCAGCGGCATCCATGTCTGAGAGGCTGCTCGACATTCAGCATCGTTGGGCAGAGATTCAGTATCGTCTCGATGAAGACAAGCGTCTGGAGGCATTTGAAGAACTGGCGGCTGAGACCAAGACCTTTGTCGCTGACTATCCTGACCGCGCCGAGCCGCTGATCTGGCGCGGCATCGTGCTGAGTACCCGGGCGGGTGCCGAGGGTGGATTCAGCGCACTGAGCCTGGTGGGCACGGCAAGAGAGGCTCTGGAGAAAGCGCTGGAGATCGATCCTGAAGCCCTGGCCGGTTCCGCCCACACATCATTGGGGAGCCTCTACTATCAGGTGCCGTCCTGGCCACTCAGCTTCGGGGATGACGAGCAGGCCCGCAAGCACCTTCGCAAGGCACTGGCGATCAACCCGGATGGCATCGACCCCAACTATTTCTTTGGCGATTTCCTGGTCGAGCAGGGCGAGGAAAAGCGCGCCAGAACCTACCTGGAGCGCGCCCTGAATGCGCCGGAGCGGCCTGATCGCCCCGTGGCCGATAAAGGGCGTCGTCAGGAGATCAGGGCACTCCTGGAGACGCTTTGAACCGGAGCTGGTACGACTCTCACTCTGCGTTTTCTTTTGAATGGGGCGACTCCGCGACAAAGACGGTCATCAGCACCTGTCGGTTACGGACCTGGTCCCCAGCGCTGACGCGGATGTCTGAAATGGTCCCGTCGCGGTCCGCCTTCAGGGGGTGTTCCATCTTCATGGCTTCGAGCACCGCCAGGGTCTGGCCCGCCTGGACTGCATCCCCCTCGGCTACCCCGACCTCAATGACCGCGCCATCCATGGTGGCGCGGACTTCGCCGCTGCCCTGTTCGTCCGCTCGCCGGGCCGGTGCGTGAGTGGCGTCCTGCAGTGCCAGCGTGCGCCCCGATAGATGGCAGTACAGGGAGTGATCCACGAGCTGATACTGGCAGGCCCGGCGCACGCCATCCGCACTGAGGCTCAACACGCCATCCCGGTGATCTTCGGCGACCAGGCGGTGCTCCTGATCGCCCACCGTAATGCATGCTTCCGATCCATGGTCCCTGAGCCGGACCCAGGTTCCGGTGTGACCGTCATTAAGCAGCATCGGGCAGGCACTCGGCAGGCTGTTACTCCAGCCGCCCCGGTCCGCGTAGTCTGCTTTGATCTCATTCCGGTAAAGCACCAGCGCGGCAACGGCCAGCTCCGTGGCGGTTGCCTGTATCGGCTTCAGGCTGGGGTCGTCCCTGAACTCCGTATCCAGGAAGGCCGTGGTTGCCTCGCCGGCGGCGAAGGTTTCGTGGGCCAGAACCCGGGACAGGAACCAGGCGTTATGGGTGACCCCCAGAAGCACGGTGTCCTCCAGCGCCCGGATCAGCCTCCGCCGTGCCATGCCACGATCCGGACCACTGGCCACCACCTTGGCGATCATCGGGTCGTAATGGGGCGTCACCCGCATACCGGCCGAAATACCATGATCCACCCGAATGCCGTCGCCTTCGGGCGGAATCCAGCTGTGAACCGGTCCCGTCTGCGGCATGTAACTCTGCGCAGGGTCCTCAGCGTAAAGCCGCACCTCAATCGCATGCCCGCAAATCCGGACCTCGTCCTGAACCAGCGGCAACGGCTCCCCGGCCGCGATGCGAAGCTGCAGCGCCACCAGGTCCAACCCCGTCACCATCTCGGTCACCGGATGCTCCACCTGCAGGCGGGTGTTCATCTCCAGGAAGTAGAAGTTCCGCGCCTCGTCCACGATGAACTCCACCGTGCCGGCGCCCACATAACCACAGGCCTGGGCGGCCTTCACCGCCGCATCACCCATGGCCTGACGCATGGATTCATCGACGAACGGCGAGGGCGCTTCCTCGACCACTTTCTGGTGCCGGCGCTGGACGGAGCAGTCCCGTTCCCCCAGGTGGATGGCATGACCCTGCTGATCCGCGAAGACCTGAATCTCGATATGTCGCGGCCGGACGATCGCCTTCTCCAGTATCAGCTCCCCGTCGCCGAAGGCCGACTCCGCTTCCGAGCGCGCCCTGGCCAGCTCATCCGCCAGTTTGTCGGGCTCATGCACCAACCGCATGCCCCGTCCGCCACCACCGGCGGATGCCTTGATCATCACCGGGTACCCGATCCCATCGGCAGCCTTCTGCCAGGGCGACGGATCCGTCTCCGCGCTCTGGAAGCCCGGCACCGTTGGTACGCCCGCCTCGGCCATCGCCTCCTTGGATCGCCGTTTGCTGCCCATCAACTCCATGGCATGCGCTGGCGGCCCGATGAAGGTGATCCCGTGTTCCGCGCAGGCCGAAACGAACGCCGCGTTCTCCGAGAGAAATCCATACCCCGGGTGCACCGCATCCGCCCCGGTCAGGCGTGCCGCCTCCAGGATGGCTTCAATGTTCAGGTACGATTCCCCCGCCGGTGCCGGCCCCACGCGAACCGCTTCATCCGCCATCCGCACATGCGGCGCGTCCCGGTCCGCATCACTGAACACCGCGACCGTCCGATACCCCAGCGCCTGGGCCGTCCGGTTCACCCGCACCGCGATCTCGCTGCGGTTTGCTATCAATAATTTGTTGAACATCCGACCTGCACCCATAAAGGTGATCTAATTGTTGTTCTGTAGGAGCGAGCTTGCTCGCGATAGTCATCGGATCGCGAGCAAGCTCGCTCCTACAGTATTTCTCGTAGCGTTTTCCAATGGTTTTCGGGGTGTCGGTGCGGGGGAGGTCTTTCAGGGAGGCTCGATGACAGGATGTCATCGCGCCAGCGCCCATGGATGGGTTCACAGCGGTCCCTGAAAGACCTCCCCCGTGCCGACACCTGCAACCAACTCAACCATCTGGAGACGACGCTATTCCTCAGCCCACGAAGGCTTCCGCTTCTGCATAAACGCCATGGTCCCTTCCTGCCCCTCGTCCCCACGAACAGCCGCCGCAAAATCCTTCGCCGCCTTATCCAGAAGCCCATCAAGCGGCTCACTCTCCACCGACAGCAACAGCTCTTTCGTCATCCGCGAAGCCCCGGGCGCACAATGCCGGATCCGCTCCAGCACCTGCCCCAGCTTCTGATCCAGCTCCTCACCGGATTTGGCAAAGTCATGTACAACGCCAAGCCAGAACGCCTCGCTCCCATCAAACCGATGCCCCGTCAATGCCAGCCGCCGCGCCTGGGTCAGCCCGATCCGCCGCACCACAAAGGGCGCAATCTGCGCCGGCGTGATCCCCAGTGTTGTCTCCGGTAGCCCGAATTTCGCGCTCTCCAGGCACAGGGCGACATCCGACACACAGGCCAGCCCGAAACCGCCGCCCATGACGGCGCCCTCCAGTACCGCGACCGTCGTCTGCGGCGCCGACTCCGTTTCGCTTAACAGATGCCCAAAGGCCCGGTTCAGCTCAAAGATCGGATCACTGCCATCCTCCGCCTTCTGCCCACGCGCCGAGGCCATGTCCTTCACATCACCCCCGGCACAGAAGTGCCCGCCGGTGCCGCGCAGGACCACGGCCCGCACCCCTGTGTCGTCGCGAATGGCGGCAAACACCGAGCGCAGCTCGTGGACCATGGCCAGGCTCATGGCATTGCGGCTGTCCGGCCGGTTGAGGGTGAGATGCAGGATGCTGCCGGACCGTTCCAGTTTCAGCGTCTCGCACTCGGGGAGCGTGGCCATCACGAGTCTCCTTTCTGCTTGCCGGGCAGCGTGCCCATGAGTTTGCAGATGATGCCGAGCATGATCTCGTCGGCACCGCCGCCCACCGAGACCAGCCGCACGTCGCGATAGGCGCGCGAAACCGGGTTGTCCCACATGTAGCCGTTGCCGCCCCAGTATTGCAGGCAGGCATCGGTCACCTCGCGGCCGAGGCGACCTGCTTTCAGCTTGGCCATCGAGGCGAGCTGGGTGACGTCTTTCTGTGCCACGTGCAGCTCACAGGCCTGGTAGGTGAGGGCGCGCAGGGCCTCGATCTCGGTCTGGAGTTCGGCCATGCGGAAGTGGATGGCCTGATTGTTGATCAGCGGCTGGCCGAAGGTTTCGCGCTCGCGGCAGTAGTCGATGGTCCGGTCCACGCAGCCTTCCAGTGCCTTGATGACGTTGGCTGCGCCCCAGAGCCGTTCTTCCTGGAACTGCAGCATCTGCATCATGAAACCGGTGCCCTCGGCGCCGATGCGGTTGCGTTTGGGCACGCGCACGTCGTCGAAGAACACCTGGGCGGTTTCGGAGCAGCGCATGCCCAGCTTATCCAGGTGGGGGGTGACGCTGACCCCCGGGGCGTCCATGGGGACAATGATCAGGCTCTTGTTCTTGTGCGGTTTGTCGTCGCTGGTGTTGGCGAGCAGGCAGATGAAGTCGGCGCTTGGCGAGTTGGTGATCCACATCTTGTGGCCGTTGATGATGTAGTCGTCGCCATCGGACTTGGCGTTGGTCTTGAGGCCGGCGACGTCCGAGCCGGCACCGACTTCGCTGACGCCAATGCAACCGATTTTGTCGCCGGTGATGGCAGGTCGCAGGAATTCTTCCTTATGTTCGTGGGAGCCGAAGCGGGCCAACGCCGGAGTGCACATGTCGGTCTGGACGCCGATGGACAATGGCACGCCGCCGGCCGCTGCGATGCCGAATTCTTCGGCGGCGACGAGGTTGTAGCTGTAGTCGAGGCCCATGCCGCCGTATTCCTCCGGTTTCTGGATGCCGAGGAGGCCGAGGTCGCCGAGTTTTTTGAAGATCTCGTGGATGGGGTAGCGGCCGTCGCGTTCCCATTCGTCGCAGTTGGGGTTGATTTCGTTTTCGACGAAATCGCGGACGGTTTTTCTGAGAGCCTGGTGTTCTTCGGTGAATTGCATGATATCTGGCCTTTGTCTCTAGATTGTTGTTTCTTTGCCGGGCTCTGACGTGGGGGATTCTTTCCGGGACCGCTGTGAACCCATCCTTGGGCGCTGGCGCGATGACATCCCTGTCATCGAGCCTCCCGGAAAGAATCCCCCACTCCAGAGCCATCCAACCCCGTGCGTGACGCCACCATTCCTTCTACAGCCGCGCCACGCCAAAGCTGTTCGACTGCAATTTGCGTTCATCGCCTTCCTGGCATATTGCCAAGGCTTCGCCCACGACCCGGCGGGTATCCCGCGGATCAATCAGTCCGTCATCCCAGAGTCGGGCGGTACCGAATAGGGAGTGGGAGCCGTCGTTGAGCTTTTTCGCCGTGGACTGTTCGAGTACATCCAGTTGCTGTGGGTCGGGTTCGACGCCGTTCTTGCGCTGTTTTTCTTCGGCCACGATGCGCATGACCTTGCCGGCCTGGGCGCCGCCCATGACGGCGGTGCGGCTGTTGGGCCAGGCGAAGATGAAGCGCGGGGCGAGGCCGCGGCCGCACATGGCGTAGTTGCCGGCGCCGTAGGAGCCGCCGACGACCACGGCAATGCGCGGGACACGGGCGTTGGTGACGGCCTGGATCATCTTGGAGCCGTGTTTGATGATGCCGTTCTGCTCGGAGTCGGTGCCGACCATGAAGCCGGTGGTGTTGTGCAGGAACAGCAGTGGTGTCTGGGACTGGTCGCAGAGCTGGATGAACTGGGCGGCCTTGGCGGCGCCGTTGGGTGTGATGGGGCCGTTGTTGCCGATGATGCCTATACTGCGCCCGTAGAGCTCGATCCAGCCGCAGACGGTCTGACTGTCGAAGTCGTTCTTAAAGTCGAGAAAGCGTGAGCCGTCGGCGATGCGGGCGAGGATTTCGCGCACGTCGTAGGGCTTGCGGCTGTCGGCGGGGATGACGCCGGGGAGTTCGTCCGGGCTGTGCTGTGGCTCATCCCATGTACGGGGCCCGTGTTCGGGCAGCGTCTTGTTCCAGTCCAGGGAGGCCATGATGTCACGGGCCTGGCGGACGCCGTCGGCGTCGTTCTCGGCCAGGTATTCGGCGGTACCGGCGACTTCGCTGTGCATTTCGGCGCCGCCGAGCTCTTCGTCAGTGGCGATCTCGCCTGTGGCGGCCTTGAGCAGGGGCGGGCCGGCGAGGAACATCTTGGCCTGCTCGCGGACGACGATCACATAGTCTGAAAGGCCTGGCTGATAGGCGCCGCCGGCGGTGGCGTTGCCGTGGACCACGGTGATCTGCGGAATGCCGGCGGCCGACATCCGGGCCTGGTTGGCGAAGCCCCGGGCGCCGGGAACGAAGATGTCCGTGGCGTAGTTGAGGTTGGCGCCGCCGCTTTCGGACAGCGAAATCACCGGGAGGTTGTTCTCCATGGCGATTTCCTGCGCGCGCAGGGTCTTGTCCAGGCCCGCCGGGGTTATGGTGCCGCCCTTGATGGCGCTATTGCTGGCGGAGACCATCACTCGGGCGCCGCCCACGGTGCCGATGCCGCAGATCATGCCGCCGCCCGCCATGGAGCCGTCCTTGTCGTCATGCATTTTGTAGCCGGCAAGCGGACAGATCTCAAGGAAGGGGCTGCCGCGATCGAGGAGCATGTTGATGCGCTCCCGGGGCAAAAGCTTATTCTTCGCGTTGAATTTCTGCCGCGCTTCTTCTGCTTTGTCGTGCACGAGTCTTTCGACGCTGCGGAAGGTGTCGATCTCTGCCTGCATGGCCTCGGTGTTCTCAGCGAACTCCGGGCTGTTGGGGTCAATGGTGGATTCAATCACCTGCATGGGTTCCGTCCTCATCATCCTGGAGTACCCGGGGCGTGACCGCCCGGTGGAAGCCGCTGAAGGCCTCGTTGTTCCTGGCTTTCGGCAGCGGCCAGACGCTTCCGCCCTGGGAGGCACCACCGTCAATACGCAGCGTGTCGCCGGAAATGAAGCGGGAGCCGGGGGAGAGCAGGAAGCAGATGGCGCTGCTGACCTCGGCTTCGGTGCCAATGCGCTTGCAGGGCACGGCCTCGCGAAGGCCCCGGATCCAGGACTTCATGCTGTCCGGGTAGCTGTCCATGCCGCTGGAGGCGATCCAGCCGGGGGCCACGGCGTTGATGCGAACGCCGGAAGCGCCCCATTCAACGGCGGCAGTCTGGGTAAAGTTCACCATCCCGGCCCGCGCGGCGCCGGAGTGCCCCATGCCGGGCATGCCGCCCCACATGTCGGCAACGATGTTGACGATGGCGCCGCCGGTTTGGGTCATGCTCTGGTTATAAACCTCGCGGGAGATAAGGAAGCCGCCTGTCAGATTGGTGCGCACCACGGTTTCCCAGCCTTTCTGGTTGAGCCCCGCCAGCGGCGATGGGAACTGGCCGCCGGCGTTGTTGACCAGGCCATGGATGGCGCCGTGGTCGCCGATGATGCTCTGGATGGCAGGTTTGACGGCGTCTTCGTCGCGGATGTCGCAGCTGTAGGGATGGGCAGTGCCGCCGTCTTCATTGATCTCATCGGCGACCGCCTGGACCTTCTCGAGTTTGCGGCCGATGAGGATGACGTTGGCTCTGAGTGAGGCTAGTTCATGAGCTGTGCAGCGGCCGATGCCCGAACCGCCGCCAGTGACGATGATAGTCTGGCTCTGGAACAGGTCTTCTTTGAAGATTGATTGGTAGCTCATTGGGTGTTTATTCCTTGTCACCAGCATGTTGGTTCTGTTGTGGCACCGGTATGGGGATCTCTAACAACTGCTGGGCAAACGCCTTCCCCTGCGGGTCAATACGCAGACTGGCAACGCCGCCGCCACCAAGGCTGTGCTTCAGCAGAAAATTCAATCCATGGATGCCCGGCATATGCCACCGCAATACTTCGCCTTTGTCGGGATCCAATGTATGCCCCATCCACTCCGCCACGTGTTCCGGCGTCAGAGCCGCCGCAATCCAGGGCAGGTAGTCTTCGCGCCGGGCCACCACGCCGATGTTGCAGTGATCGCCTTTGTCACCACTTCGAGCCCAGGCCAGATCCACCAGACGAACGTCCGTATCCGGCTGCCCGTTTGCCTTGGGAATGGGCACCTCTGTTGGCTTCTCCGTCGTGGCGTACCCGCCCTCGGTTGCCACGGTTACATCGGTTTCATTACCGCCCAGATCTACGGAAACCGAGACCATGTCTTTCGGTACCAGGCACGAAAACAGCCGGATCTTGGGCCAGACCGTGGGGCGGCCGCCGACGATGCCGGTCAGGCCCGGGGCCATGCCGGTGGCGGCCTGGGCGATCTCGCGGGAGAAGATGACCAGGGCTTTTTTATCCGGGTGGGTGGCGCTGATTTTGATGACCACTTCCCGGGTGTCGCTATGGCAGCCATGTGGACCATAGGTGGTCTCAGTCCCGAGCAACTCGATGCTGGTGTCGCTGTAGCCGTCAAAGCCCTGATCCCGGATCAGGTGCTCGGACTTGCGCAGAATGGCGTTGGCGACAGTATCCGCCTTATAGGCGGCGTCGATGCCAGCCAGCAGAAAAGTGACGGTGCACTTGTGGCCGTCCGGCCAGGTTCCGGCGACCTTGTAGGTATCGGTCGGGGGCAGGCCAAGGGCGCCAGTGACGTGGACCTCCTCTGGGCCGGTTTGCTTGAGACAAACATGGCTGAAGTCGCAGGCGACGTCGGGTAGGTGGTAAGCGTGCGGGTCGTCGATCTCGTAGACGAGTTGTTCGGCCACCGTTCCAAAGCTGACCTGGCCGCCGGTTCCCGGCGGTTTGGTAATGATGAAATCGCCATCCGGCTGTACTTCGACGATGGGGAAACCCATGTTGTCGAAACCGTCCATGACGGTTTCCCAGTCGGTGAAATTGCCGCCGGTGGCGTGGGCGCCGCATTCAATCAAGTGGCCCGCGAGGCTGCCCTGGGCGAGGCGGTCGTAGTCGTTCGCAGCCCAGCCGAATTCGTGCATTAGTGGTGCCAGCACCACGGCGCTGTCCGCGACGCGGCCAGTGATGACAATATCAGCCCCCTGTTCCAGCGCACTGACAATGCCCGGCGCGCCCAGATAGGCGTTGAGGCTGACCATCATGCCGGGCAGGGAGGCGCCGCTATCGGTTTCCGTGATTCCAGCCTGGGAAAGCTGGTTTTTCTGTGGCATCAGGTCGTCACCAAGCACCATGCCAATCGTCAGATTCAGGCCCTGTTCATGCACCAGTGCCTGCAGGGCGTCCCGGCAGGCAACGGGGTTAACACCGCCGGCGTTGCTGATGACCTTGAGGCCCTGGTTGCTGATCTCGCCGAGCAGCGGTGCCATGACTGTATCGACGAAGTCGCGGGCATAACCCTGTCCGGGATCCTTCATTTTCTGACCAGCCATGATCGACATGGTGATCTCCGCCAGGTAATCGAAGACCAGGTAGTCGAGGTTGCCTTTTTCCACAAGTTGGCGCGCGGCGGTCTGGGTGTCGCCCCAGAAGGCGGCGGCGCAGCCGATGCGCAGGGGGTGGGAGGCGCTCATGGTGGTGATCCTTTCGCAATGTGGGTCATGGTTGAAATGAATATACCTAGCAAGCGCTTGGTTTGTAAACTGTGGTAGACTTAGAAACGATTTGTAGGTGCTTGCTAAACTAACCGCTATTACGCTCAAACAAAGAAGAGAGAACCCTTTGTCCCAGGACATGGCCATTGATGCCACCCCGCCAAGCTTCACCGACCCGCAATCCCCCCGTGGCCGTCTCCTCCGCGAGGCCGCCCATCTCTTCCGGGACAAGGGTTATGAGCGCACCACGGTGCGGGATCTTGCCGCGGCGGTGGGAATACAGTCGGGGAGTATCTTCCATCATTTCCGCACCAAGGAAGAAATCCTGAAAGCGGTGATGACGGAGGCGATTCTGGTGAATACCGGCCGGATGCGGTCGCGTCTTGAGGCCGTTGCCGATCCCCGTGAGGCGGTGCGTTGCCTGGTGCAGTGTGAGCTGGAGTCGATCAATGGTGAGACTGGCGAGGCTATGGCGGTGTTGGTGTATGAATGGCGCAGTCTTTCCGAAACCAGTCAAGCGGAGATTCTGGAACTTCGGGAGGTTTATGAGGGGATCTGGCTGCAGACGCTGGCCCAGGCCAGGGCGGAAGGGCTGGTGGAAGCCGATCCGTTTATTCTGAGGCGGTTCCTGACGGGTGCATTAAGTTGGACCATCACCTGGTATCGGCCCGAAGGTGATATGACCATCGAGGATCTGGCCGACCATGTCATGATGATGCTTAAGATCCCACTGCCAAGCTGACTTGCCTGAAACATTGGGTCGTTGCGGCTGGCGCGTTGCCTCGCGTGCTTACTCGCTTTAACGACGTCACAGTAGCGACATTTCGGCCAGCCCATGTGCTTGCATCCTTCTCCTGTCTGCCGTTTCATTGTCGACCTTGATGACAATCAAGCTATAGTGCCTTTCGCGCGTTATTAGCCGGGATTGTCGAGCCAAGGAGACATCCGCTTGCCGGCGGCTGAGGACAGATGGAGATTGATTATGCCGAACAAGACCAATAACGGCATCTCCGGGGCGCGCATCACAGGTGTGTTTATTGCCTTGACGATGCTGGTCGGGTGTTCCGTGAACCCCCTCCACAAGATAACCGGTGATGTGATGACCGGTTACGCCGAGGCGGAGAACACGCCGTACGTGCTCGCCATGACTGATGTGCAGAAAGCCTGTTCACTGGGTGAATCTGTTGATCCGCTGCTCTACTCCTTCTCCCGCGTGACCACCGAGCCCGCCAAGACCGGAACGCTGTTGTCTGTTCTGGCGGGCATCTGCATGGAACAGCAAGCCTTTGAACAAGAGCTGCGTTATCTGCGCGCGGACTATCAGGGCAATACCAAGGAGCTTCGGGATGCACGCGAGGCGATGCAGCGCCAATACGGTACGACTGCAGAGCGCCGCCAGCGTGCTTTCAACCGTATGCTGACCGGTTTCAGTTATGAGCCCAAACCGGATGCGCAATGCCCGGAGCTGGATTCCGATCAGGACGAGATCACCTTTCTTCTTGGGCTGATTTCTGGCGCCCAGGCGGTGCTGAATGATGGCAAGGCACAGGGTCGTGCTGGCGTGTCCCGGCGGCTGGCGGCCCAGGTGGAGCGTGCCAGCTATTGCGTTAGTAATCAGAAATGGGCCGGTATTCCGCAAGGTCTGCGGGCCACCATCTGGGTTTTGCTGCCGGATCTTAAGCCGGCTGAGATCAGTGCTGGTACCTGGGAGGTGCTCGCGCGCAACCGCAGACTCGGTGTTGAGAAAGGGCTGCGTGTTACCGCGGCCTTTGAACTGATGATGGCCGAGAACGTGGGGCGTGATGAGACCATCGCCAAGGTTCTCGCTTATCTGGATGAGACGTCTGACGAGTTCGACGTGTGGGAGCGTTATCAGCTGGCTGATCTCGCTGCGATGCGCATTGCCTTGGCAGTGTCCGACAGGCTCTGGACCCGTGAGCACGGCTATCGCACCCCGGAAAATCGTTTCGGGGAGACCGGCACTGGCAAGGATGAGGGCGACAGTATTGATACCGAGGGGCTGCTGTAACGGCTCCCGGCCTATGGATTGGTCAACAACAACAGTGAACAGGAGAGATCCATGCGACTCCGCAGTCTGACAGCCGCTTTATGCCTTGGCCTGGCGCCTTTTGCGCAGGCTCAGGACAAGGCAATTGATATGTGTGTGTTTGATCTGATCGGTTCCAGTGGTGACCAGTATGCGCTGGTGGAAAACTACGCGATCGACATGCGTGAAAAGGGCATCAAGTTCAATCTGGAGCCCTATACCGATGAAGGGGTTGCCATGTCCGCCTTTTCCGCGGGTGACTGTGACGCTCTGGCGGCCACTGACCTTCGAATCCGGCGTTATAACGGGTTTACGGGCACACTCAGTGCTGTGGGTGCCATTCCCTCCTATGAGCATCTCGAGACGGTGCTCGCTGCCATCAACAAGCCTTCCGCCAGTGATTATATGAAAGAAGGTGATTATGAAATCGCTGGGGTTTTTCCGTTGGGGGCTGCCTATCTGTTCGTGACGGACCGAAGAATGGATACGGTTGAGGATCTGGCTGGCAAGCGGATTGCAACGCTCGATCATCACCCGGATGCGGTTCACATGGTCAACTACGTGAATGCGAGTGTGGAGCCGTCCTCGATCACCGATTTCGGCGGCAAGTTCAACAACCGCTCAGTGGATGCCGCCTATGCGCCAGGCTGGGCCTATGAGGCGCTGGAACTGTACCGCGGGATCGGGGATCAGGGCGGTATTGTGGATTATCCGCTCGGTCAGCTGACCATGCAGATCGTAATGCGTGATGATGTGCTCACCGATAAGGAGGCCCAGACCTCCCGTGAGGTCGCATTCGACCACTTTGATATGGCGCTCGACAGGGTCAGGGAATATGAGAAGGCCATTCCGGATGATGCCTGGATTGAAATTCCGGGCAGTGATATTGCGGATTATCAGGAGATGTTCCGTCAGAACCGCATTGAGCTCCGGGATGGTGTTGATGCCAATGGTGATGAAGTCAAGCAGGTGTATCACGGCGAGATGCTGACATTGCTGCGCAAGGTGCGTTGCCGGATCAATCAGGATGCCTCTGAGTGCACGGCACCGGATCGTGAATAACCCCCGTCACTTCTGACGTATCGAGGTCGTCATGTCGGAATCGTCTTCCTCCTGGGGGAGCGCCCGCGCCCCCGGGCACGCGCGCCGTCTGCACGGCGCGCTCGTGCTGTTGCTGCTGATCGCTCTGCTTCTAATGGGGCTCGGTGGCTCCATGCATACCCGTATGCTGGCACTCGGTGAGCAGATCTGGCCGGGGTATTATTCCCTCGACCCGGGGGCTGAAGCGCCGAGCTGTGAAACCGATGTTGATATTGATAAACGGGTTCAGGAAGAGCTTTCTGCTGACGAGGAAGAGGACCCTTTCGGATTGGGCGGAGGCGGCCCGAGCGAGAAGCAGCTGCGGCGATCCATCGAGAGCAATGTTGAGCGATGCCGGGATCGTCACGAGCAGTATGAGGCCAACCAGGAGCGCATCACCCCTGTGCTTGTGGCGTATAAGACGGTTGAACGCGGTATGGCTGAGTGGCTTACTGACAACCGCTCGCTCTCCACGTACCTGTTCATCATGCTGCTCGGTTTCGGAGCCGCGACTGCGGCTTTTGCCAACCACCACATCAGTATCCGCCCGCCCATCAACCGGGTGGATTGGATGCTGGCGGAAGGCGGTCAGCTGGTGGTGAACCTGCTGATGGTCTATTCGCTCTACAATCACCTGGGGAATCTGATGGATACGCCGGATACAGGGCGTCTCCAGGCGCTTCAGAAAGCCTGGATAGCGATGTTCACGATCCTGGCCGGTATCAATCTCCTGCGGTTATTCAGCATGCCATCTGATCTGCCCCGAGGTAAGTTCAGGATCTCCTCGCCCCTGGCTATCCCGCTCTATTGCTGGATGGGCGTGATGGGCTATCTGTATTTCTCAAGTGGTGGTAACTGGGATACAGTCGGGCTCGGTGTCTACCTGAACCAGTTGACTAAGCATGCGTCGCTGTTCGTCAACATCGGGCTCTATGTGTTCGTGGGCATGATGCTCAAGCAGACTACGATCCCGCAACGCCTGCTCGCGGTGGTGCACCCCTGGCAGCTGCCGCCCGCCACGCTGGCTTCGTTGGTGATTTTTGCTACAGCCTTCCCAACAGCGTTCACCGGCGCGTCCGGCATCTTCATCCTGGCGGTGGGCGGTACCGTCTATGATGAACTGCGACGCGCCGGTGCCGGGCGCCAGCTGTCACTGGCCACAACTGCCATGTCCGGAAGTCTGGGCGTGGTCCTTAACCCCTGCCTGCTCATCGTGGTGGTGGCCGCACTGAACAAGGAGGTTACTACCGGCGAGCTCTTCGGTTGGGGATTCTGGGTTTTCATTCTCTCGGCCATTCTCTTCACCCTGATGGTGACCCGCAGCGAGAAGGAATGGCGCCCACGGGCCAGCGATTCGCGGGTTGCGGTGAGACAGTCACTACGGGCATTCAAGCCACTGATTCCCGACGTGATCCTGATCACTGTGATGGTATTCCTGTTCTGGCTGGCGCTGGGTATGAAGTTCAACGAATTCACGGCGCCAATCATCCTGCCAATCATCATGATGGCGCTGGTAGCCCTGGACTATGACGGTGGTGGTAGCCGCCTGATGGGAACCAGCCGACGCATTGCCCTTGGCGCCGGCGAGTCGGCTGTCCACGTGGGTGCGTTGTTGACGCTCATAGGCCTTTCAATGACGGTTGGCGGTGTCCTTGAGCGCTCTCACGTTATCGCTGGCTTGTTCCCGGCAGAGGCGGACTCGGTTGTGCTTGTGGTCATGGCGCTCATGGTGATGCTGACCATTATCGGCATGTTCATGGATCCATTTGCGGCAGTGGTGCTGGTTTCTGCCACCATCGCACAACCGGCCATAGGCCTGGGTGTGGATCCGCTCCATTTCTGGGTTATGACGATTGTGGCCTTCGAGCTGGGCTATCTGACACCGCCGGTAGCGCTCAATCATCTGCTGACGCGACAGGTGGTGGGTGTGAAAGAGGCGTTGGTTCCTGAGCCCGAGGCGCCCAACCTATACCGGCGCTTTCAGCGTTTGATTTTGCCACTGATGGTAATGGGGCTGACGCTGATTCTGGTTGCGCTGGTGCCATTGTTGTTTTACGGCTGACACATGTGAAACCTTGTGTATAAGCAGCCCTTCAGGGCCGCTTGGTCGTAAATGCATCATGGATGATGCAGACATGGTTTGATGGCACGAGGTTGAGCGCGATGTTGCTCCTACGCCCCTTGCAACGGCTTATCCTGAACGCAACCGCTGTTCTGCTTGTGACTGCCTGTGGTGGGGGTGGTGGCAGTGGCAGCAGCA
Organism: Salicola sp. Rm-C-2C1-2; assembly: GCF_040196175.1. Taxonomy (NCBI): domain Bacteria; kingdom Pseudomonadati; phylum Pseudomonadota; class Gammaproteobacteria; order Oceanospirillales; family Halomonadaceae; genus Salicola; species Salicola sp. Rm-C-2C1-2. Next base: position 142,207 of record NZ_JBEFNF010000001.1, read on the forward strand.
GTGGCAGTGAAGCGCGCGGTGTGCTCAAAGGCACGATTGAGATCGCATCGGGTACGCGGGTGGATGCGGACACCGCTCTTAATCTGCAGAAGCAGGACCTTGAGGTATCACGAGGTTCACCGCTGAAAGAACCACAGAATGATGTCGATAATCCGTTCCCCGGGAATGTGATCGCTGGAGGCTACATCAGTGGGAGAAGCGGCACCTACGGTCAGGCTGGTAGCGGTCGCAGCTACCCCCGTGATCCTTCTGATGCATTCAGGATTGCCCTGAACGAGGGTCAGCAGGTCACGATCAATTTCTTTCCCGCGCCTCTTGGATCGGGAAAGCAGCTGCCTGAGACCGAACTCAGGCTCGGACTGGTTGATGAGCCGGCCACAAGCGCCGGTCCCGACAGCAGTGGCATCAAGTCTCTACGGGCGAATGCGGACGGTATTCATGAGCTGACGGCTGCATCGGAGGGGGGGCCGGTTCGGTATGTCGTCCGGGCCACATCCCTGCAACAGGGTGAGATCATCAGTCCAGCATCGGGCGGTTTTCTGCCGGGTGAGGCGATTGTAACCATGAGTCAGGGGAGTGGGTCGGGAGGCGGCGTTCGGGCCACCGCCCTGGGTGGCGTCAATGCCCGCGCTCAGCGGGCATTGGGCGGGGGCCAGTTCCGGATGCGGATGCCGCTGGAAAGGCAGGCGGTGCTGCCCGCGGACGCCTCAGAGACGACGTTGCGGCGGGAGACATTGGCCTGGATCAGAGAGCTGAGGAAGGACCCTGATGTGGCCGCGGCTTATCCCAATCATCGTGTGCGGGCTCAGGCCACCCCGTCACTGGATGATTACCCGTCTCAACGATGGCATTACAAGCAGATTCGGGCCGCTAGTGCCTGGGGCGCGAATGAGGGCAGCTCGGGGGCTGATATCTCCATTGCGGTTCTGGATACCGGGGTTCTGCGCACTGGGGACGACTGGCACCGGCAACTGGCCCCCAATATACGTTGCGGCCTGGAGTGTTTCGACGCGGTTAATGATGCGTCGTTTCCGGATGATCTGGCAGGCAACTATCACGGCACCCATGTGGCTGGTATTGCGGGCGCGGATTCGAAAAGGGTCGGCGTAATAGGTGTTGCGCACGCGGCCGATATACTTCCGGTGCGGGTGCTGGGCGGCTCTGAAGGCAGCATTGCCGATGTGATTGAAGGCGTGCGCTGGGTCATCAATGGCCGCAACGAACCCCGGGCGGATCTCATCAACCTCAGCCTTGGCAGTCAGAGCGCCAATCCGCAGCTGGCGGATGTGCTTCGGGATGCGGAAGCTGCCGGCATCACGGTTGTAGGCGCATCCGGTAACGCCGGCAGCGACCAACGCTTTTATCCGGCTGCCTACCCGACGGTAATCGCGGTGGGGGCAACCGACTGCAACGGGAAGCGAGCCGCATTTTCCAATTTCGGTAACTGGCTCGACCTTTTGGCTCCGGGCGGTGGTAATGTCAACGCCTGCTACAGCAACGATAATGACAACAGCAGGGTCTACAGCGCCTCGGCTAACGATCAGAGGCAGCCGGTGATCGGAGGGCTCAGCGGAACCTCAATGGCAGCCCCTCATGTGACCGGCGCGCTGGCCCTGCTTCTGGAGCAGGGTGATGTCGAGCCGGCTCTGGTGCGGGCCCTGATCAGGGAAGGAGAAGTCAGTCGTGGGGACGGTACCTTTGACGTTGAAACAGGGCGCGGTCTTCTGGATGCCGCGGCCGCCGCCGATGATTTCAGTGGACGCGCGGCGTTGGCGCCGGATCCCGCCCTCATCCGACTTTCGAGCGATGAACCTGTAATGGACCTGACTCTGGAACAGGTGGGGAGTCCGGATCAGAGTATTGCGCCGCCAAGCGTTGATGTGGCCGGCGGTGGCGACTGGTTTAAAGTAACCGGTCAGTTTCCGGACTATCAGGTCACGCTTGAAGATGAGGGCGTGCCGCCCGGTGTCGCCCGTAATGGCGTGATCAGAGTCAGCTACCAGCAAAGCCAACGCAGCTATGAGATTCCGGTAACCGCGACCATTGCTGATCCACTGGCGGAGCGCAACGCGGGAGCCCATTTTGTGCAGTTGACTCCCGTCGATGAGGGCAATGACCAGCTCAAGACGATCCAGAAGGTGGTGGAAGCTGAAAATGGCCGTTACCAGTTTGAGTTTGACACGTCGGATATTAAGCCCGGGGAGTATTACCTGATCGCGGGGACTGACATGGACAGTGATGGTGCTTTCTGTGGTCCGGGCGAAGCCTGTGCTGAGTACCCGGTTACTGGACAAGTCGAACCTATAGAGGTAACCCAGACAATGGATCTCGATGTGACACTGGAAACCGCCTTTACCCGCCCGGTTGATACCCAGGCGGATCCCGGCTACCGTCGAATCAATGATCAATAAGTTGCCGGGAAGGGTGCTGTGGTAATGGTGAGTCTTCGAGCGTTGGGTATCAGCCTGCTGGCGCCGTTACTGGTCGGGTGCCAGGCGGGGCAGGCGGAAATGGAGACCCTTTCCGGGCTTGATGTGGTCGCGGAGGCGGATCACTGCAACCACGAGACCCCTGGTCTCACCCTGGTGCAGTCAATGTCCGACTTCCCGGAGGTGGATGGATTGTTGCCGGCCGGGGAAGGGGCTCTGGAGGTCGGCCATGACGTCCTCGTGATTTATCTGGGCCAGCGCTCCACGCCGGGATACAGCGCCGATCTGGATCAGGCGCAAATGGTGGACGGGACGCTGGCGCTCGACCTGCAAGCCACCGAGCCGGAAAGCGGCGCCATGATGGCTCAGGTGATCACAACTCCCTGTCTGGCCCTGGCCATTCCCGGCGAGAGCTGGTCGAGCCTTTCCGTGCGTATGGATGCGGACGGATTCCCGCTGAGCCTTGAGGCGCCTTCCCGGCGCTGAAACCCTGTCCGTTCTCTGATACTGTTGCGTGCGTATCAAGGTCGGCGGCCGCACGGTCGCCGCCTCACTTCCGTTGAAGGACAGTCGAGCCCATGAGCCAGAGTAGCGATTACAACGCCGATTCCATTGAAGTCCTCAAAGGGCTGGATCCGGTACGCAAGCGCCCCGGCATGTACACCGATACCTCCCGCCCCAATCATCTTGCGCAGGAGGTCATCGACAACAGTGTGGACGAGGCACTGGGTGGCCACGCCAAGCGCATCGACGTGGTGCTGCATAAGGATGGTCGGCTGTCGGTGACCGATGATGGCCGAGGCATGCCCGTGGATGCCCACCAGGACGAAGGCGTTCCCGGGGTGGAGCTGATCATGACCCGGCTGCACGCCGGCGGCAAATTCAACAAGGCCAATTATCAGTATTCCGGCGGGCTTCATGGCGTCGGGGTTTCGGTGGTCAACGGGCTTTCCAGGGAGCTGGAGGTTTTGATCCGGCGCGATGGCAAACTGCACCGGATCCGCTTCGAGCATGGTTACAAGGTCGAGGATCTGAATGTCATCGATACGGTGGGCAAACGCAACACGGGTACCACTCTGAGTTTCCTGGCGGATCCGGAATACTTTGAGAGCCCGAAGTTTTCGATTCCTCGCCTGCGCCATATCCTGCGCGCCAAGGCCGTACTATGCCCTGGATTGACCGTAACACTGCTGCAGGAGGAAAGCGGTGAAAAAGATGAGTGGTACTACGAAGACGGGTTGACCGATTACCTGAAGAGCGCTCTGTCGGACCGGGAATGCCTGCCCCAGGAACCGTTCACCGGCGAGGTCAGTGGCAACACCGAGATGGTGAGCTGGGCCCTGCAGTGGTTGCCTGAAGACACCGAGGTGGTTGCCGAGAGCTATGTGAATCTGATCCCCACCACCCAGGGCGGTACCCATGTGAACGGCCTGCGGACGGGGCTGCTTGAGGCCCTGCGCGAGTTCTGCGAGCTGCATAACCTGCTGCCGCGTGGGGTCAAGCTTACGCCGGACGACATCTGGGAGCGTTGCAGTTATGTTCTGTCGTTCAAGATGCAGGAGCCGCAGTTCTCCGGCCAGACCAAGGAGCGCCTGTCTTCGCGCGAGGCGGCCAGCTTCATCTCGGGTGTGGTCAAGGACGCTTTCAGTCTCTGGCTGAACCAGCACACTGACATTGCCGAGGCGCTGGCCGAATTCGTGATTGGCAATGCCCAGCGCCGCCTGAAAGCGTCACGCAAGGTTCAGCGCAAGAAGGTGACCTCCGGGCCGGCGCTGCCCGGCAAGCTGGCGGACTGCACGGGTACTGACCCGGCTCAGTCGGAACTGTTTCTGGTGGAGGGCGACTCCGCTGGCGGTTCCGCCAAGCAGGCGCGGGATCGTGAGTACCAGGCGGTCATGCCGCTGCGGGGCAAGATCCTCAATACCTGGGAGGTGGAGTCGTCGGAGATTTTCAGTTCCCAGGAGGTGCACGACATCGCAGTGGCCATTGGCGTGGATCCGGGCTCGGGGGACCTGACCGGCCTGCGCTACAACCGGGTCTGCATTCTTGCGGACGCGGATTCGGACGGTATGCATATCGCGACTCTGTTGTGCGCGCTTTTCGTTAAGCACTTCCGGCCTCTGGTGGAAGCCGGACACGTGTTCATGGCCATGCCGCCGCTGTACCGCATCGATCTGGGTAAAGAAACTTTCTATGCCCTCGACGAGCATGAGAAGCAGGGTATCGTTGATCGTCTGGCGGCGGAAAATCGCAAGGGCAAGATCCAGACGCAGCGCTTCAAGGGGCTGGGCGAGATGAATCCGCTGCAGCTGCGCGAAACCACCATGGCACCGGACACACGCCGCCTGGTACAGCTGTCGCTGAGTCCGGATGACGGCACCGACGAACGCATGGATATGCTGTTAGGCAAGAAGCGCGCCGCAGACCGGCGCACCTGGCTGGAAGAGCACGGCAACGAGGCCGAGGTCGTGGGCTGACCCCGGCCCGCTGCCGGCGGGTCAGCCGTCGAAGCGGCGGAAAACCAGGGTGGCGTTGGTGCCGCCAAAGCCGAAGCTGTTGCTCATCACCAGCGGCAGGTCTGCGCTCTCTTTCATTTCACGCAGTACAGGGTAGCCCTCGGCGCCTTCATCCAGATTCTCGATGTTGGCGGACGGGGTGATAAAGCCCTCGCGTTGCATGATCAGTGTGTACACTGCCTCATGCACTCCCGCCGCACCCAGTGAATGCCCGGTCAGCGGCTTGGTGGAGCTCACCGGGGGCATGTTGTCGCCGGTCACCTTGTGGATTGCATCCAGTTCGACGACGTCGCCTGTGGGGGTGCTGGTGCCATGGGTGTTGATGTAGCTCAATGGCTCATCGATGCTCTTCATCGACTGCTGCATGCAGCGCACAGCGCCTTCGCCCGAGGGCGCGACCATATCGGCACCGTCGGAGGTGGCACCAAAGCCGACCAGTTCCCCAAGGATATTGGCGCCGCGCGCCTGGGCGTGCTCCAGCGATTCAAGCGCCATGACCCCGCCGCCACCAGCGATCACAAAACCGTCACGGTCCGCATCATAGGTGCGCGAGGCTTTGTCCGGCGTATCGTTATATTTGGTCGACAGCGCGCCCATCGCGTCAAACAGCAGCGTCAGGGTCCAGTGCAGGTCCTCGCCGCCACCGGCGAACATCACATCCTGGCGTCCCAGTGCGATCAGATCGGCAGCATGGCCGATGCAGTGGGCACTGGTCGCGCAGGCTGAGGTGATGCCGTAGTTTACACCTCGGATGCCGTAAGCGGTGGCCAGGTTGGCGTTGATGGCGCTACCCATAGTCCGTGGGACACGGTAGGGGCCAACCCGCCGGATGCCTTTCTCGCGATGCGTGTCGATGGAATCCATCAGCTCGACCGTGGAGGCACCACCAGTGCCCATGATCAGGCCCGTGGTATCCGCTTTGATCTGCTGTTCGGTCAGCCCCGACTGTTGTACGGCTTCCTGCATCGCCAAGTAGGCGTAGGCGGAGGCGGGGCACATGAATCGATAGAGCTTGCGGTCAATGTGCTCTTTCGGATCAATGTGGATACCGCCCCAGACATGACTTCGAAGCCCGTTGTCCCGCGCCTGTTCGCTGAGTTCGATGCCCGAACGGACCTGGCGCAGGGAATCGGTGACCTCCTGCTGGTTGTTGCCCAGGCTGGAGATGATCCCCATCCCGGTAATCACGACACGTCTCATTGCTTGTCTTTGCCTCAGAAGTTTTCCGTGGAAGTGAAGAGCCCGACACGCAGGTCCTTCGCATGGTAGATAGGGCGTCCATCCACTGAGACGACCCCATCGGCGATGCCCATGGTAATGCCCCGACGGACAATACGCTTGATGTCCAGCTGGTAGCGAACCACTTCATTGGAGGGTAGCACTTGGCCGGTGAATTTCACTTCACCGCAGCCCAGTGCTCGACCGCGCCCCTGGCCGCCAGTCCAGGCCAGGAAGAAACCGGTCAGCTGCCATAGTGCGTCCAGCCCTAGGCAGCCCGGCATGACAGGATCGCCCTTGAAGTGGCAGTGGAAGAACCAGAGATCCGGATCAATGTCCAGTTCCGCGATCAACTGGCCCTTACCGTACTCGCCGCCGTCATCACTGATGTGGGGTATCCGGTCCAGCATCAGCATCTGGTCGACCGGCAGCCGCATGTCGCCTTCGAAGAGTTCGCCTCTTCCGCAGCGTTCCAGATCAGCTTTGTCAAATTGAGCCACTGTCATGGCGATCTCCTGAGAATTACAGCTGTTACGGTAACAGACTCTGTTTCGGAATGCTTGATACTCTGTTCCCACACGTTGACTACGCGTGCAAAGCTTATAAAGCTAACACGTGTTCGCTCTCCGTGGGAATTGCACTGAGCCGGACGTATCGTACCTGTGTCGCTCAGTCTCCGGCTTGTTCGCCCGTAAGAATGTCGCAGCACAGTACCAGGCTCCGGTCACCATAGACGAAGGCGCGCGAAAGCGTGATGCACATGTGTGCGCCAGTTGCCGAAAGGTAAGGGCGGGTGATCTGGAGTTCGCCAGGGTGGCGAAGAGCGCGGCGCAGGTAATGCTGGCGGTACCAGTCGGCTTCGCTGGTATTCTCCAGTGGCCGGAAACGCGGGTCCAGCCGATGCGCGCTTTCCGGCGAGAGCATGCTGTCATGGACCTGAACGCCGTCATCACCGATGAGGTAGCAGCGGGAGACAGTGTGATGATTGACGAGCGGCTCGCAGGCCTTGCCAAAATCGCTGCCCGCTTGTAGAAAGCTGATGACCCGCTCAAAACGGTGACTGAAAAAGCTGGTGATCGTCTGGGTTGGGTCGGACTGTTGCTGTTTGTCCCGCTTGTACTGCTCGAGCAGCGTCTCGAAGTCGGCATTGCCCTGAACAGCACTGCCAAGCTCGGTTGTGGGTCGGTGAAAATAAAATCCCTGGACGAAATCAACCCCCGCATCTACGGCAATAAGCGCCTGGTCACGCGATTCCACACCCTCCATCAGAACCAGGCAGCCGGATTCGTGGAGTAGTGAGACGATGCCCTTCAGGATCTGGCGGGTGCGCTTCTCTTCTGTGGCCCGCGCCAGCATCTGGCGGTCAAGCTTGACGATGTCCGGGCGCAGATTCCAGATGCGTTCAAAGTTCGAGTGGCCGGCGCCGAAGTCGTCGATGGCCGTCAGACAGCCCAGTGAACGGTAATACTCCACTGTGCGACGCAGCAGGTTGGGATCGTCACTGGGCTTTTCGACAATCTCCACCACCACGCGATGCGCGGGGAATTGCAAATCCTGAAGCAGACTGCCGAAGAAGGCATCGGCCTGCATGCCGCTGGCCATGCATTGGGGGGACACGTTTAGAAAAAGCCAGTTTATTTCATCCGCCACGTTCTGGAAGTTGCGAACATGAAGGGTCCGACACAGGCGATCCAGTAGCAGGTTCGAAGGATGATCCTGAGCCAGCTCGAACAGATGGGGGGGAAGAACCGGTGACGCGTCGTTGTCGTAAGCGCGGATCAGGGCTTCGTAGCCGACAATTCGCTTATGGGAGATACTGAAGATTGGCTGGAGTGCTGTGCGCAGTGCCAAACCCTCGTAGCGCCCCATCCAGGCATCCCGGTCGTCTGTTGGGGAAAGCCGGGCGCTGATGCGCTCAAAGTCCGTCACTGTACTGCTCTGGTCGAATGGTGGCATGGGCCTCTGACTGCGCTTTGGACGACATCCGTTGAGTTGGCCTTCTCAGGGGCAGGTTCGTTGGATTGTGCCAATCTCATCAATGTAATGACATCCCCGATATCGAAACAAGGCAAGAAAAACACTGATAATGATCAGATATTCTGAAGATCCGTAACAAAACTTTTCGGTTTTACCGGGGTGGTGTCAGGGGCTACTCTAAAATGGCGTTAGTAAGCGAGGGAGGCAGGCAACGATGCAGTGGCGCAATTCAAGGATCCGCTGGGGCATTGTCAGCGTTGGCTTTCACTGGGTCATGGGGCTAGTCGTGGTGGCCTTGTTCGGAGTTGGGTTGTACATGGTGGATCTGGGGTATATGGATCCACTACGCAATGTGCTACCGGACTGGCATCGCAGTGTCGGACTGCTGCTGGGAGCGGCTCTTGTGCTGAGGCTGCTGTGGCGATTTACTTCGCCGCCTCCCAAACCGGTGCCGGGACACACGCGGGTGGAGCACTTTAGTGCCCATAGCGTGCACTGGCTGATGTACGCGCTGATGCTGGCCATGGTGGTCAGCGGCTATCTCATATCAACTGCTGACGGGCGCGGTGTGGCGGTTTTTGATTGGTTCAGCGTACCCGCAATCACGGGCAAGTTGCAGGGGATGGAAGATATGGCGGGGGACTGGCACCGTTGGATGGGCTGGATTCTGGTCATTCTCGCCGGCCTGCATGGCCTGGCCGCGTTCAAACATCATTTCTGGGATGGTGATGACACGCTGCGACGGATGCTGTGCATGAAGCTGCTCCAATCACAACCCCATGAGAAGCAGTAAACAACACACAGAAGGAGAACATCATGAATCTGAAAAACTTGACGCGCGGTATTGTGGCATCGGCAGCCACGGTGGCGATGGTCAGTGCCGGCCAGGCCCTGGCTGCTGATCCCAGTGGCCTTTACGAGTTTGACCGTGACGGTCAGCACCAGTTCATCCAGTTCCGCATCAGCCACCTTGGCTTCAGCACTCTCTATGGGCGCTTCAACGATTTTGACGGTAGCTTCGAGTATGACGCCGACAATCCGGAGCAGTCATCGGTCAGCGTTACCGTTGACACTAGCAGCGTGGATTCCAACCATTCCGAGCGCGACAAACATCTTCGCGAGGAAGACTTTCTTTACGTGAATGAGTACCCGAAGGCCACCTTTGAAAGTACCTCCGTTGAAATGACAGGTGACGACACCGCCACGGTAACCGGTGATCTCACCCTGCGTGGCGTCACCCGTGAGGTTGATCTGGAAATGGAAATGATCAAACACGGTGAGGATCCGTGGGGCAACTATCGCATGGGCTTTGAGGGCACGACGAAGCTGACCCTGGAAAACTTCGGTATTGATTACGATCTCGGGCCGCAGGCCGAGCAAGTAACGCTGATGCTGTCAGTGGAAGGGATCCGTCAGTGATGACGGCGTGAGCGCCCGGCGGCCTCATCACGGGGCCGGCGCTCGCCCCGGCTCAGGAACAGATTAAGGAATACGAGTAAGCTCACTCCCAGGCTGGTAAGCCCGTAAAGGCGGAGGTCGACGAGCTCGCCAGCCCACATGTATTCCACCACGATAATCAGAACGAAGGTGACAAGGCCCACCATGAGTCCGTGGCCCGCGGCCCGACGCGCAGCGCGTGTTCGACTCGATGCCATAAGGGGTTTCGGTTCCACCGTGATAGGGGGATGATCGCTGAAGCTATACCAACGTTAGCCCTGAGCGTTGCCCAGCCTCTATTCGGGAAATCCACTACCATAGGTTTGGAGTCCGGCGTAAGGCTCCCTATAATGGCGCTTTGCCCGAGACGGGCACCCACCCATGACGGAGCACCTAGAGCCTATGCCGGAATTCGAGACTACCGACGAGGGCTATGAGCGCGTTGCGCTGCGCGATTATACGGAGAAGGCGTATCTGGATTACTCCATGTACGTCATCCTCGACCGCGCGCTGCCGCATATCGGCGATGGCCTCAAGCCGGTCCAGCGCCGGATCGTCTATGCCATGTCCGAGCTGGGTCTTTCCGCCACTGCGAAGTACAAAAAGTCTGCCCGTACTGTGGGCGATGTGCTGGGCAAATTTCACCCGCATGGTGACTCGGCGTGTTATGAGGCCATGGTGCTCATGGCCCAGCCCTTCTCGTACCGCTACCCGCTGGTGGATGGTCAGGGCAACTGGGGGAGTCAGGACGATCCTAAGTCATTTGCGGCGATGCGCTACACCGAGGCACGGCTGGCGAAGTTCTCTGAGGTGCTGCTCAGTGAACTGGGCCAGGGCACCGTTGATTGGCAGCCGAATTTCGATGGAACCCTGAATGAGCCCGCCACACTGCCGGCCCGGGTGCCGCATGTGCTGCTCAATGGCACTACCGGTATCGCTGTGGGTATGGCCACGGACATTCCGCCGCACAACCTGCGCGAGGTGGCTGCTGCCTGCATTCACCTGCTGGATGAACCCGGGGCCGAGGTGGATACCCTCTGTGACCACGTTCAGGGCCCTGACTTTCCGGCAGGCGCGGCCATCGTCTCCTCCCGGCAGGACCTGCGTCAGCTTTATCGCACCGGGCGCGGTACGCTGCGCATGCGTGCCCGCTGGCAGCTGGAGGGCAGTGATATCGTGATCACGGCGATGCCGCATCAGGTCTCCGGCAACCGTATCATGGAGCAGATCGCGCATCAGATGCAGACCCGCAAGCTGCCCATGGTCAGCGATCTGCGCGATGAATCGGATCATGAGAATCCGGTGCGAATGGTCATCTCACCGCGCACCAACCGTGTGGATACCGACGGGCTCATGGAGCATCTTTTTGCCAGCACGGATCTGGAAAAGAACTATCGGATGAACCTCAACGTGATCGGGCTGGATGGGCGCCCCCGCGTGCGAGATCTGCGCGGGCTGCTGTCTGAATGGCTGGAATACCGGTACGAGACCGTGCGCCGCCGCCTGGAACACCGTCTGGGTAAGGTGAAGGCACGGCTGCACATACTTGAGGGGTTGCTGGTTGCCTATCTCAATATTGACGAAGTCATCCAAATCATCCGGGACGAGGATAAACCCAAGCCAGTGCTGATGGATCGCTTTGGCCTGTCGGATGAACAGGCTGAGGCCATACTGGAACTCAAGCTGCGCAACCTCGCCAAACTTGAGGAAATGAAGATCCGCGGCGAACAGGAGGAGCTGCAGCAGGAGCGTGACAGTCTCCAGGCGACCCTGGGCTCTGAGGATCGGATGCGTGAGCTGATCAAATCCGAGCTTGAGGCGGATGCCGAGACTTTCGGCGACGACCGGCGCAGCCCCATTGAGGCCAAAGGCGAAGCGAAAGCGTTCAGCGAGACCGATCTGGTCTCCGGTGACCCGGTGACCGTGGTTCTCTCAGAGAAAGGCTGGATCCGTGCTGCGAAAGGCCATGATATTGATCCGGCCGGGCTCAGCTACAAGGCCGGGGATCGCTTCGCTTTAGCCGCGCGAGGGCGTAATAACCAGCAGGCGCTGGTGCTCGACACCACCGGGCGCAGCTATGCACTGAATACCCACACGTTGCCATCGGCCCGGGGTCAGGGCGAGCCTCTGACTACGCGCATCAACCCGCCGACAGGCGCTGGTTTTTCAGGGCTTGTGATGGCTGGCGAAGGGCGGGTGCTTCTCAGCACAACAGCGGGTTACGGGTTCGTGACACCGCTGGCGTCACTGGTTAGCCGCAACCGCAATGGCAAGGCGGTGCTGAACGTGCCAGAGGAAGCGCGCATACTGGCGCCGCAGCTTGTGCGAGCGGGTGACAACGTCTGGTTGGCGGCTGTCTCTACCGAGGGGCGTATGCTGGTCTTTCCGCTCAGCGAGTTACCCGAACTGGCCAAGGGCAAAGGCAACAAGATGCTGGGGATCCCTCCAGCACAGGTGCGCAGCGGTGAGGAGTCCATGGTGGCGGTGACCACCTTTGGCGAGCGCGATAAGCTGGTGCTCCATGCGGGTAAACGCCACCTGACGCTGCGTTTCAGTGACCTTGAGCATTACCGGGGCGAGCGTGGGCGGCGTGGTCATAAGCTGCCGCGCGGGCTCCAGCGGGTTGACCGTATCGAAGTGATTGAACACGACAACGCTGGGGAGGCGTCTTCAACGGATGAGTGAACTGGTACTGATCAATGTTTCCGGGCGCGACAAGCCCGGACTGACCTCGGAGATTACCGGCATCATGGCGCGCTTCGATGTGCGCATTCTGGATGTGGGCCAGGCTGTGATCCACGACCACCTGACCTGGGGCATTCTTGCCGAGATCCCCGAGGAGAACAACGCGCCACAGGTGTTCAAGGAACTTCTTTTCCGCATCCATGAACTGGATCTGCAGGTGCGTTTCGAGCCCATTACGGAGGAAGCCTACGATGAGTGGGTCCAGGGTAAGGGCCGTGGGCGTTATGTGGTGACCCTCATGGCGCGGGACATCACTGCGGATCAGATCGCCCGGGTCTCAAGCATCACCGCGCAACACGGACTCAATATCGACAATATTGCGCGCCTGTCCGGACGCACCAGCCTTGAGCGCAGTGATCGCATCGCCTGTGTGGAGTTCTCGGTGCGCGGCACCCCCCAGGATCTGGAGGCGCTTCGCTCGGACTTTCTGCACATCGCCACCGACCTGAATGTGGACATCGCCTTCCAGGAGGATTCCATCTATCGGCGCAATCGCCGGCTGGTGGTTTTTGATATGGACTCAACCCTGATCGAGGCAGAGGTGATCGACGAGTTGGCCAGCGAGGCTGGCGTGGGCCACAAGGTGGCGGAGATTACTGAGCGTGCCATGCGCGGAGAGCTGGATTTCAGTCAGAGCTTCCGCGAGCGGGTTGCGTTGCTGGAAGGCATGCAGGAGTCAGTGCTTGAGCGCGTGGCGGAGCGCCTGAAGCTGACGGAAGGTGCTGAAAGGCTCATTACGACCCTGCGCAACCTTGGTTACCGGACGGCAATTCTGTCAGGCGGTTTCACCTACTTCGCGCGGCATCTGCAGCAGCGGCTCAATATAGACTATGTCTATGCGAACGACCTTGAGATCCGGGAGGGGCAGGTGACCGGCGAAGTGGCCGGACAGATCGTGGACGGTCAGCGCAAGGCCGAACTGCTGGAACAGATCGCGGATGACGAACGCATCCGGCTGGAACAGGTGATCGCGGTGGGTGATGGCGCCAATGACCTGCCCATGCTCAGCAAAGCCGGGCTGGGCGTGGCCTTCCGTGCCAAGCCGATGGTGAAAGAGTCCGCCCGCCATTCCATTTCAACGCTGGGGCTGGACGCCATCCTGTATCTGCTCGGTTACCGTGAGTCCGACAGGGCCCCGGATCTGGTCGCTATGAACCGGGATCAGTAGAGGCGGTTGCGGCGTTCAGTCGCCCTCGCCGAAATCGTAATCCATGGCTGCCGCCGGCGCCTGCAGGTAATAGCCCTGAATGTAGTTGACGCCGGCCTGCCAGATGGTGGCCAGTACTGAGGCACTTTCGACCAGGGGCATGACCGTAAGCTTGCCCTGTTGGTGCAGGCTCTGGATCATCTCTTTGACTGTCTGGCGCGACTGTTCGTTTTTCTGGATTTCGTCGGTATAGGAACCGTCCAGTTTGATGTAGTCCACCTCCAGGTGCTTGAGCGTGTTAAATGGGTTCAGTGCTCCCCCGAAGTGAGTGATGGACAGCGAGCAGTGCAGTTCGCGCAGCGCGTTGCAGAAATCCCGTGCCTGCTTGAGGTAAGTGGTGGCATCACGCTCCGAGATCTGGAAGATGAGAGAGTTCCCCGGTAGCCGGGCTGCCTTGAGCGCCACGCCCAACCAGGAGGGGAAGGTCTGGTCCTGGACCGTCTCGGCGGTCAGGTTGAGAAACAGCTTGGTTTCATGCCCCTTGGAGCGATGGCTAGCCAGCTGCTTGATGGTCTGAAGCACAACCCAGCGGTCGATTTTGGCCGCTGTGTTGACGGGGCCACCGGGCGGCAGGAAATCGTACGGTGACACTTCCCTGCCATTGTCATCCAGCATCCGGACGAAAGCCTCGTAGTGTTCCTCGCCCTCGCCACGAAGATTGATGATGGGCTGGAAAAGCAGTTTGAATTGGTCATTATCCAGTGCCTGTTGAATCGCATCGGCGGTACCGTCCGGGCTGCCCTGAGTCTGAAGCTGAGGTTCGTAGACGTTGATGCCGTTACCGGTTTCATGTCCCTCCTTCTGGCGAACCTCGTCTGCGGCGGTGTGCGCGCGCCCTACAAGATCTTCCGCTTGGGGCGCGTTTTCGGTAATCGCGGCGATCCCGATGCTCACTGTCAGCTGTAGTGTGCGGCCTGCAACCTCGAACAGGTGATCCTCCACCCGGCGGCGCAGTGTTTCGGCGACCGCCTTAATGCTCTCGACCGTGTCCTGTGGCCCGAGAATGCAGAAGGCATCATCACTGAGGCGGGCTACAACCTGGTTCTCTGTGGCGCATGCGGCCATCAGGCCGGCCATATCACCGATCACAAGGTCCGCTCCGGATATGCCGATCTGGGTTTTCTTGTGTACGAATTCGTCTAGGGCAATATAGGCCAGTGCCGCATCCGAGCCGTCCTTCTGGACCCGCGCTATGGTCTGGGAAACCGTATCCATCAGATGATGGCGGTTGTAGAGCCCGGTAAGCACGTCCTTGCTGCTGATCTCCCTGAGCTTTTCCGCCAGCTCTGCGTTGTCCTGCATGGGTCGCGCGACGATCTGGATGCAGGGTTCGCCATCATAGGTGGCGGCGGACAGTTCAGCAGTGATCTCGATGGTCTCGCCATCCGGGCGCTCGATGGTCACGCTCAGCGGCTCCTGAGGTGCCTCGCCTTCCCGGAACTGTTTCATGGCTTCCTTGAAGTTCTGCTGGCTGTCGCGCTTGAGTGTGTCCAGCACCGGCAGCGCCAGCAGGTCATCCGGATCCTCATAGCCAAGCAGCTCCAGGTAGGACTGGTTGGCATAGACGTGTAAGCCATCATTGATATAGGCGATGGCATCCTTGGAGCTTTCCAGAAGCAGATGGCAGCGCTGTTCCGCATCCCTGAGGTGGCCGGCCAGGGAACGGCGCTCGCGGCGCTCCCGCAGATTGCCCAGCTCACGATCAATGACCTGGCGCAGCAGGGTGGAGTTGTCAAAAGCAACCGCGTCCTGGGCTCCGCGCTCCATAATGGCGCTGCGGCGTTCGCCATCGTCGTTTCCGGTCATGAGGATGGTGGGAAGATCCCGGTCCTGGCGCCGGATCTGGTCCAGCGCCTCTTCCGGGGTGGGCTCCTGCTCCTGTTCAGCGTCCCGGATGAGCATTAGGTCCCAGGTTCCCGTACTCAGGGTTTCCTCAAAGTCCTGTGCCGAAGTGATCCTGTGGGCGCGGGTGGCGCGCCCGGCATTGCGCAACAGGCTTACTACCTGCTCCGCATCGTTCTGGGAGGGATCAAGAAGCAGCAGGTGAATGGTCTCAGTCTTCTGGGGCATGATGCCGTGCGAACTCCCCGGGTTAATTGGCTGACACAGTTTTACAGGGATTGCCAGAGTGAATCAAAGTCATCGTCGTCACCAGTACCGCGACGACGCTCGCCGGTGGGGTTGCGAAAGCGCAGCTCGAATTGGCTGATGCTGCTGGTCGCTGACACCCGGCGGCTGAGCTGGGCAGCCTCCTGCTCGCCGTCACGCAGCAACGTTATACGGTGTCCGGTCTGGAAGGGGAGTCGCGGTGTGAGCAGGGTTGCCGGCTGGCCAATGGCACTGATTTCCGGCAGCAGCAGTCCACGCAGGAATTCGCTGCCACTGCCGGTCTTGTTGTTCAGGCGCAGAGCGCAGGGCGTTGCGCCAGGGCCCATAAGCTCAATACCCAGCTGGGGGCTGCGTTGGCCACCCTGGCGTATCCACCGGATGAGCGCCATGCTCCATGGCTGGTCGTTGTTTTCGCGTACGCCTAGAATCTCACCAGTCTGCAGACTGGCTGGCATTTGCGCGTCCCAATTGATGCAATAGCCACCAGGACTGGTGTTTTCAATGCTGACATCGTAGAGCGGGTAGACAAGCTCATTATCGCCGGCGATATCGCCTCCGGCTCCGCGGAAGTTGATGGGGGTATCCGGAGAGGTCATGGCTTCGTGATGCCCGGCATCAATCGCATTGGCCCAGGGGTCATTGCGCCGCTGCGCTGCGCCCAGGAAGACGTTGTCATCCCGGGCGCTGTCCTGGCTGTTCACGAATCGGTTAAAGGTGATCTGGCCGGCACAGAAATAATGAGTCGCAGTCATCCCGACTGCCACTTTCAGGTGACCGCAACTGTCGATACGCTTGTAAGCGCGTTTGGTCAGAACACCCAGCGCCCGACCCAGGTGCATGAGAAGTGCTTCGGTGATTTTTGTTGGCAGCTCCGGCGCATCGGCTGGAGCGCGCCCATCTACGTTCTCCGCCAGGTTGACCAGTCGTTCCGCCAGCTCAGTGCTGTCAAAGCCCAGGTGATGACTGGTTAGTGGTGAACGCAGCAGGTTGCGGTAGGTCGGAGGGGCATCCTGATTGAGGTTGACCACGAAAAGCGCCTCAGCCATGCCTCTGTGTAGGAGTCGCGTATAGCCAGCCCAGCACTCAAACAGCCCATAAACGTCCTGCAGTTCCCTCTGGCGGAGCTGGTTGGGTCGGCAGCAGCCCAGCAGAAGCAGTCGCTTATAGGCATCCTCAATGGTCGTTTCACTGTAGTACTGGTTGACCGGATCTTCTATGGCGATACCTGTGATCTGCCTTGAAAGGGCCCAGCTGAAAATCTGGTGGATCTCATACCAGGTGCCGTCCGGGTTGGGCGCGTAGAGCTGGCTCGCTCTGAGCAGAGTGGTTCCGAGGCTGACAATGGCTCTGTGGCAGGCTCTGGCGTTTGCCATCTTCTGTCTGTCTGGATGCGCCGTGGCTGCCAACTGGCTCACAACGATCTTGTAGCCTGTGGCCAGGTGGCGCTGCAGCGCCTGGGCAAGGTTGGCCACCTTGCGTTGTTTGGCCGTCAGGGCAATGGAGTGGCCCAGAAAGTGTTGCGAGAGCTGCTCGCAGGTGAGGTTGAGCTGCGGCCGGAGTAAACCCAGCAGCTTCATGCGCAGTGCAGGCGTGGTATCCAATTGGTTTAGTTCAATAATGGCGTGATAAAGCTGACGTGCGGACTCTCCCACATTCGCGAGCGGCAGACTTTCCACCCAGTCTTTGAAGGCACGCGGCGATGCCTCACAGAAAGAGAGGCTGCTGAGCTTGCGTTCCGGAAGCGAGAGGTCCGGCCGTCCTGCTGTGTCCGCCATAGATTGGTACCGATGGATTTCGCATGCTGCGATTACAATACAAGTTCAGGAGCAGGAGAATAGCAAGCGTACTAGGCCTTTGGTGTTGATTTTGCAAAGCGTTTCAAAGGTTCAGAGGCTGCTTGGCCGGCGCTCCGGGGATTTCCCTCACAAGCCGTGGCACCAGAAAGCCGGGCAGGCGCTCAATGAGTTGCCTTGCCAGCTCACGGGCCTTTTCGTCACCGGTATCGTAATGAGCTGCACCGGCAATCGGATCAAACGCATGCAGGTAATAAGGTAGCACGCCACATTCGAAAAGCCGCTCGCTCAATCGTTCAAGCGTTTCTGCATTATCGTTGATCCGGCGCAGCAGAACAGCCTGATTAAGGAGCGTAGCACCGGTATCAGCCAGGGCTCGTAGCGCACGACGGACGTCGTCGTCGATTTCCGCTGGGTGATTGATATGCAGAACGAGGACTTTCTGCAACGGGGTTTGTGAGAGCCATTCCAGCAGGTCGGCATTCACGCGTTGGGGGATGACTACCGGCAGTCGCGTATGAATGCGCAGGCGCTGGACGGTGGGGATGGCCGCCACCGCCGCGGCGAGCCGGGCCAGCAGGCGGTCCGGGCTGGCCAGGGGGTCGCCGCCACTGAAGATCACCTCGTTGATTGCCGGGTCGGCCTGGATGCGCGCCAGCGCTTCGTCCCATCCGGAGCCGCCCAGCTGGTGTTCGTCATAGGGAAAATGACGGCGGAAGCAGTAGCGGCAGTTGATGGCACAGGCGCCGGTTACCATGAGAAGGGCGCGCGAGGCGTATTTATGGACGAGACCTGAGGCGGCACTGGCGTCGTCGCCACTGACCTCTTCAAGCGGGTCACTGACGTAGCCGGTATGATCCTCGCCTTCCTCAGGGAAGGGAAGAATCTGGCGCAAAAGCGGGTCATCCGGGTTACCGGGCTCAATGCGCTGCAGCCAGGGTTCCGGCGCCCGGATCGGAAACTGGCGGTGGCCGGCAGCCATCCCTGCAATCATGGATTCCGGCAGAGACAGGCGCTGGCACAGCGCTTCAGGCGTGGTGATGGCGCGCCCCAGCTCCTTCTGCCATCGAGGGCGGTCGCTGGCGATGGTTGTGGTTTCGACACGGGCGTGACCGGACTGTATCATTGGCATCCCAAGTTTACTGGCAATTCGAACGAGGCATCGATGGCGACCTATTCTACCAACGAATTCCGCGGCGGGCTGAAGGTCATGCTCGACGGCGACCCCTGCGTGATAGTTGAAAATGAGTTCGTCAAACCCGGGAAAGGGCAGGCATTCAGCCGGGTCAAGCTGCGTAACCTGATGACCAACCGGGTCTGGGAGCGTACCTTCAAGTCCGGTGAAAGCCTGGAGGCGGCTGACGTTCTTGAGCTCGACATGGAGTACGTCTACAGCGACGGTGAGTTCTGGCACTTCATGAAAACTGACGGCTCCTACGAGCAGTTCGCCGCGGATGAGCGCGCCGTGGGCGACGCCGCCAAGTGGCTCAAGGAGCAGGACGTCTACAGCGTGACACTGTACAACGGTTCACCGTTGAACGTCACACCGCCGGCCTTTGTGGATCTCGAGGTGGTTGATACGGATCCAGGTGTAAAGGGTGATACCGCTCAGGGCGGCTCCAAGCCCGCCACGCTATCGACCGGTGCGGTGGTGAACGTGCCACTGTTCATGGAGATCGGTGAGGTCATCCGGGTGGATACACGAAAGAATGAGTACGTCTCCCGCGTTCGTAAATGATGGCCTGGGAGCCGGGTGCCACTCCGGCAACGCTGCGCGCCCGGGCTGACCTTCTCCGGGCGCTGCGGGCGTTTTTTGATGAGCGTGGTGTGCTCGAAGTCCAGACACCGGTTCTGGGATGCCATACCGTCACTGAACCCGCCATTGAGAGCCTTCCCCTGACCGTGGATAGTCTAGAGGGCTGGCTGCAGACCTCCCCCGAGTATTTCATGAAGCGCTTGTTGGCCGCTGGATCCGGCTCCATCTACCAGATTGGGCCGGTGTTCCGGGCAGGTGAGCAGGGGCGACGCCACAACCCCGAGTTTACGCTGCTTGAGTGGTATCGGGTTGGCTTCAGCTTGGAGACACTGGCAGCGGAAGTCGGCGATCTGGTAGAGGAGGTGCTGGCGGGGGGGCGTCCTCAAGTGGCCGAATACCGCGAACTGATGCAAGCGCATGCGGGCATCGACCCCTGGACGGACAGTGCTGGCGTGCTGGCGGCACAAGCCTCGAAGCTGTCCGGTATTCCGGAGGAACAGCTGGAGCGCAGTGAGGCTCTGGATCTGCTGATGAGCGGGTGTGTGGAACCGGCTCTAGCCGGCAAGGGACCCGTTATAGTCCGGCATTATCCCCCGGATCAGTGCGCACTCGCCGCGGTTGTCGAGGTTGGTGGGGTTCCGGCAGCCCGTCGCTTCGAGCTCTATCTGGACGGGGTTGAGATTGGCAACGCCTACGAGGAGTTGTTGGACGCTGCCGAGCAGCGCCAGCGGTTCAACGCGGATGACCAGCGCCGACGCGCTGCCGGGCAGGTCATGCCCGAACCGGACGACCGGCTGCTGGAGGCGCTGGAAACAGGGTTACCCATGTGCAGTGGCATGGCCATGGGCGTGGATCGGCTGCTCATGCATCAGACCGGGGCGCAATCCCTGGATCAGGTCATGGCTTTTTCCCGGGAGCGGCTCTGAACTATCCGTTTTGGGTGGCGCGCAACAGCGGCTCGCCCATCCGTAGCGCCTGTTCCGGTTGCAGATTCTCCTCTGGCTCAAAAGCACCCCGGGGCAACATCAGTATAACGGTGCTACCAAGGTAGAAGCGGCCCATTTCTGCGCCGCCCGCAAGGTTAGGGCCATTGTGCATCTCATGCTTTACTGCCCGGCCTGCAGGAGGTACCCGGCCGCCCCAGGCCGTTTCAATACCCGCGACAATCATGGCGCCTACCATAACCACGGCCATGGGGCCGAACTCTGTCCGGAACCATGCAACCAGGCGCTCGTTGCGTGCAAACAGTCGTGGCACATTACGGGTGGTTACGGGGTTCACGGAGAACAGCCGCCCTGGAATGGCGGTGGTCTGCTCAAGAGTGCCGGCCAGCGGCATGTGCACGCGGTGATAGTCTTTCGGGGACAGGTAGATGGTGGCAAATCGCCCCTGCTCAAAGGCGGCCAGTTCGGACTCGGGCTGTGCCGTCAGTTCAGCCGCCGAAAAGCTCTGCCCCTTGGCCTGGAACAGCCGGCCCCGGTTGATGGTGCCGCTCTGGCTGAGAGTGCCGTCCGCCGGGCACACCAGTGTCTGGTCATCCCCGCCAATGGGGCGGGCGCCGTCACGCAGGGCGCGTGTAAAGAACGCGTTGAAGCTGGCGTAGGCCTCTGGATCCGGTTCCGCGGCTTCACTCATGTCCACGCCGTAGCGCCGGATAAAGCCATTGATCAGGCGCCGTTTCAGCGCCGGGCTCCGAGAGTCCGCCACCTGTCCCGCCAGGCGTGACAGGCCATGCTGGGGGGTCAGGTGCTGGGCGGTGATGAAGCCGCTGTTGAGCAGGGCGTGAATCATTCGACAGGTGTCTCCGTATGGTTGCCCCATTCCGCCCATGAGCCGGCGTAGGCGCGCACATCGTCAAAGCCGAGCGCGCGCGCCACGACGTAGGTCAGTCCGGAACGGTGATGGCTCTGGCAATGGGTGATCACCGGCTTTGAAGGCTCAATACCGAGCGACGTCAGGGTTGTCCGGAGCTTATTTTCCGGCAGCAGGCGGTAGTTGCGCTGCGGGTCCATGAGCTGCGTCCATTCCAGGTTGACGGCGCCGGGGATGTGGCCGGAGCGCGCGGCCGACTGGCGTTCACCACGGTATTCCGACGGGGCTCGGGCGTCCCAGATGGCGGCGTTACCAGCTTTTACCGCCGCAAGAACTTCACCCAGATCCGCCGTCGTAGTGGGGTCCAGGCTTATGACTGGCTGTGAGGGCTCGGGTGCGTCCGGAACATTGCTCGTGGTTGGGTAGCTCTCGGCCACCCAGGCGATACGTCCTCCGTTGAGCAGGCTCCAGTTACGGTGTCCTGCGGACTCTAGCAGCCAGATGAAGCGTCCGGCCCAGCCGCCGCCTTCGTCGTCGTAGGCGACAACGTGGTGGTCCGGCGTCAGACCGAGACGGCCGAGCAGCCGTTCCAGCTCCGCCTTTTCCGGCAGCAGGCCGGGAACCGGTGATGCGGCGCCACGGGTTTCCGCGGGATGCACATGAACGGCACCCGGTATATGGGCTTCGGCGTAATGCTCCGGGCCGGAGAGGTCCACGACCAGCAGGTTGCTGTCACTGAGATGCTGTTGCAGGGCATCCGGCTCGAGAATCATGGGCAGGGATGACATTGGGGCCTCTGTATTGTCCACCTTTGGCGGCAGCATACCAGAGGCCCTGAGTGCGGACGAGACTATTCGATCTCGATCAGCACCTCACCAGGGGTCACCCGGTCGCCCTTGCTGATATGCACAGCCGTCACTGAGCCGGCCACCGGCGCTTTGACTTCGGTCTCCATCTTCATAGCCTCGATGATCAGCACCGGGTCGCCGGCAGCGACGCTGTCACCCTCACTGACTACGACGTCCACGATGTTGCCCGGCATGCTGGTGGTCACGTGGCCCTCCCTGGTGGCTCGGGCCCTGTGACCACCGCCCGGGGCGGACTCACCGACGGCTTCCAGTTCGATCTCTTCGGGGACACCATCGACGGTCATGTAAAACCGACGCCGGTCATCGCCACCGGGGCTTACCCCGGTCACCTGGATGTCGTAGGTCTCGCCATGGACCTGGATGCGGAACTCGGTGGGGACGTGGCCGGAGGCGTTCTCCGAGGGTGCCGGCTCCAGGACTTCCGGCTGGAGAGTGCCGTCGCGGCGCTGTTCCAGGAAGGTCCGTGCCTGATCCGGGAACATGGCGTAGGTGAGCACGTCCTCCTCGGATTCGGCGATGTCCGCGATCTCACTTTTCAGCTTGTGGAACTCGTTGGCCAGCAGGTTGGCCGGGCGTTCCTCGACCGGCTCTTCCTTGCCCACGGCACGCTGCTGCAGATTCTGGTCCACGTCGCCCGGCGCCTTGCCGTACCAGCCCTGGAGGTACTTTTTCACTTCGTTGGTGATGGTGCCGTAACGGCTGTCCGATAGGACGTTGATCACCGCCTGGGTCCCCACAATCTGGGAGGTCGGTGTGACCAGCGGCGGATAGCCCAGCTCCTCCCGGACCTTCGGGATCTCGCGGAAGACATCCTGGATGCGGTCCAGCGCCCCCTGCTCCTTCAGCTGGTTGGCGAGGTTGGACATCATGCCGCCGGGGACCTGGGACATCAGAACGGTGGTGTCCACGTCGTTGTACTCGCTCTCGAACTGGTGGTATTTCTTGCGGACCTCCCGGAAGTGGCGCGCGATGCTGTCCAGCCTCTCCAGGTCCAGTCCGGTCTCATAGCCGGCATCATGGAGCGCGGCCACCACAGACTCAGTCGGCGGGTGGCTGGTGCCACCGGCAAAGGAGGAAATGGCCGTGTCCAGGTGGTCCACGCCGGCCTCCACGGCGGCCCACTGGCACATGCTGGCCATGCCGGAGGTGTAGTGGGAGTGCAGGAACACCGGCACGTTGAACCGCTGCTTCAGGCCACTGACCAGCTCGGAAGTGGCGGCGGGGGTGAGCAGTCCGGCCATGTCCTTGATGGCGATGCTGTCGACACCCAGATCGACCATGGTCTGGGCCTGCTCCAGAAACGCCTTGGTGCCATGGACCGGGCTGACGGTGTAACAGAGGGTGCCCTGGGCATGCTTGCCGGTCTTTTTCACCGCACGGATGCTGGTCTCCAGGTTGCGCACGTCGTTGAGGGCATCAAAGATACGGAAGACGTCGATGCCGTTGTCCGCCGCCTTCTGCACAAAGGCTTCCACCACGTCGTCCGCGTAATGCCGGTAACCCAGCAGGTTCTGCCCGCGCAGCAGCATCTGCAGCCGGGTATTGGGCAGGGCCTTTTTCAGCTGGCGCAGTCGTTCCCAGGGATCCTCCTTGAGGAAGCGTACGCAGGCGTCAAAAGTGGCGCCGCCCCAGCATTCCAGGGACCAGTAGCCGGCCTGGTCCAGCCATTCGCAGGCCGGAAGCATGTCCTCGGTCCGCATGCGGGTGGCGATCAGGGATTGGTGGGCATCGCGCAGGATGACGTCGGTGATGTGGATCTTGCGTTGGCTCATGATGGTTCTCCTGATTCGGGGCTCACAGGCCAGCCTGCGCGGCGATGGCCGCGGCGATGGCGGTGGCGACGGATTCGGGCCTGGACTTGGTGCTGTACTCAAGCAGTTCCGGGTGGTTCTCGACGAAGCTGGTATTGAAACCGCCGGCCCGGAATTCCGGGTTCTGAAGGATCTGCTGGTAGTAGGGGATGGTCGTGGTCACCCCGTAGATGCCCATGTCACTCAGGGCGCGCCGGCTACGTTCCAGCAGTTCCTCCCAGCTCAGGGCCCAGACAATGAGCTTGGCGCACATAGAGTCGTAATGGGGTGGAATCTCATACCCCGTGTACATGGCCGCGTCCGTGCGCACGCCCGGGCCGCCGGCCGAGTAATAACGGCTGATGCGTCCGAAGCTCGGCAGGAAGCCGTTCTGCGGGTCCTCGGCGTTGATCCGGAACTGGGCGGCGAAGCCCCGGTAGCTGATGTCGGACTGGCTGTACGCGAGGGGCTCGCCCGCGGCAATGCGAATCTGCGTCTTGACGATGTCCACGCCGGTGATTTGCTCGGTGATGGTGTGCTCCACCTGGACCCGGGTGTTCATCTCCATGAAGTAGAACTCACCACTGTCGTCCAGCAGGAATTCCACGGTACCGGCGTTCTCGTAGCCACAGCCCTTCGCCACCCGTACGGCCAGATCGCCAAGGTACTCGCGCTGCTGCTCGGTCAGCTGTGGCGATGGTGCCAGCTCGATCAGCTTCTGGTTGCGCCGCTGAACGGAACAGTCACGTTCGTACAGGTGAATGGCGTTTCCCTGGCGATCAACCAAGACCTGAACCTCGATATGGCGCGGGTTGACAATGCACTTCTCCAGGAAGACCTCGGCACTGCCGAAGGCCTTGGTGGCCTCGGAAATGACCCTTTCGTAGTTCTGGCGCATCTCGCTGTCATTGTCACAGCGCCGGATGCCACGACCACCCCCGCCGGAGGTGGCCTTGAGCATGACCGGGTAACCGATGCGCCTGGCCTGTGCCACGGCGTCTTCCACCTCCTCCAGGTTGCCCTCGGAGCCCGGTGTAACCGGAACGCCGGCACGGATGGCGGTGTTCCGGGCCTCGGTCTTGTCGCCCATGGAATGGATGACTTCCGAGGCCGGACCGATGAACTGGATGCCGCGGTCCCGACAGACGGCGGCGAGCGTTTCGTTCTCCGACAGGAAACCGTAGCCGGGGTGCAGGGCATCGCACCCGGTCTCCACGGCCATGTTCACGACCTGGTGGGGGTTGAGATACCCCGAGAGGGGGTCCTGGCTGATGCAATGGGCCTCATCGGCCTTTTTGACATGCAGTGAATACCGGTCCGCGTCCGAATAGATGGCAACAGCCGTGATCCCCAGCTCCTGGCAGGAGCGGGCAATGCGAACGGCTATCTCGCCTCGGTTGGCGATGAGCACCTTTTTGATCATCATGTCATAGTCTCCATTAGTCGGACTCCGATTAGAAGTAGCCTTCGCGCTTCTTTTTCTCCATGGAGCCGGTCTGGTCCCGGTCGAGCAGGCGCCCCTCGCGCTCGGTGGTCTTTGCCGCGAGCATTTCCTGGACGATTTCGGCAACCGTGGTGGCGGTGCTTTCCACCGCGCCGGTCTGCGGATAACAGCCGAGTGTGCGGAAACGGATGCTTCGTGGCTTGAGGCTGCCCCTTTCGGTTTCCGTGAGGTAGGGAAGCATCCGGTCGTCATCCATCATAAGGACCTGGCCGCTTTCATCATCGATCCAGCTCAGGCGTTCGTCCGCGAAGTAGAGCGGCACGATGGGCATTGCCTCGGTCATGATGTAGACCCAGATATCAAGCTCGGTCCAGTCGGAGAGCGGGAAAGCGCGAACTGACTCTCCGGGCCCGAGCCTGGCGTTGCACATGTTCCAGGGTTCCGGACGCTGGCCCCTCGGGTCCCACTGGTGGTTGCCATCGCGGAAGGAAAAGATGCGCTCCTTGGCCCGGGAGGGCTCCTCCTCGCGACGCGCGCCACCGATCGCCGCGTCGAAGCGGTGATGGTCAAGCGCCTGCTTGAGTGCCTGGGTTTTCATATGGTCGTTGTAAGCAACGGAACCGGACTCGATCGGGTGGATGCCCTGTTCAAGCGCGTCCTTATTGATGTGGGCGTGCGCATTCAGATTGTGCCTGTCGACCATCTGGTCCCGGAACGCACGCATTGCCGCGAACTCCCAGGTTGTATCGATATGCAGAAGTGGAAGGGGCACCGGCGCGGGCCAGAAGGCCTTGCGCGCCAGGTGCAGCAGGACAGTGGAGTCCTTGCCAGAGGAGAAGAAGATACAAGGGTTCTCAAAGCAGGCAACTACTTCCCGGATGACATGAATCGCTTCCGCCTCCAGCTTCCGTAGGTGGTTGGTTGTCTCGGCATCGGTCAAAGGTTTGCTCCTGTCGGATCCTGATTCGTCATGGGCCTGCGTGATTGGAATGCAGACCTTAATGAGTTATCGCCTTCGAAAAAATCGAAAAATAAGTTATTTCGATTCGAATAAGCCGAACTATTAATGCTCACCCCTGGGGAACGTATGCCAATCGGCCTGCCGAGTGCGCCGTTCAATGACCTGGGCTTCGTCATCGATTCGGAACAGGTGGAGCCATCCATTGGCAAGTAGGTTGCCCACGGATGGGTTCCTGTCGATCACTTGGTCGATTGCCTCGGCGGGCGCCTCAATGAAAACCGAGAGCCGCAGTGGCTGGTGGACCCAGGCTGAGCCGTCATGGAGCGACTGCAGGGGCAGCCCGGTGCGCAGGTCACCGCCGTTGCCCTCGAAGACGCCGATGTGGCCGCCCACGACGTTGTGGAGCACCTTGTTGCCCGCCCCGTAGTGCCGGTTGTCCACGGTCGAGGCGTAGTACTGGAAGTTGATCCAGTGGCTGACTACCATCGGGGCGGTCATGATTAGCTCCAGCACCTTCGCGTCGGCGTCCTGCTGCCAGTGGTAGTCATGCAGGAAGGTCCGGCCGGAGAGCTTCAGGTGGCCGGAGCGCTCGCGCGGGGCCACGATCAGGCTGGCGTTACCCGCCAGCCCCCACTCGGGACGCACCTGCGACCAGTCCGTGCGGCGGCGCCCCAGCGCATTCAGGAGCCGTCCGCCCCGGTGGCGCGAGAGACCGAAGCGTTCGGCGCGCTCGTCACGGGTGCGCTCCGAGGCTTCCGCCAGCCTGGCCTCGAGACGCGTAACCACCTCTTGATGCGACGCGGGGATATGGCCGGTATCAAGCAGGCTGACCTCATCCGTGACCGTATCGTGGACCGCCGGCAGGAAGAGGGTGCGGGCGGCGATATTGCAGCCCAGCGCCTCAAGCTGGTCGCGCACGTTCGGAGCGTTGAGCAGGCCGGCCAGTGCCCGGGCGTTGGACGAGCCGCTCTGGCCGCAGCAGGCACCGCAGTGCAGCGAGGTCGCGTGCGGATTGTTGGTGGTCGGGCTCTTGTGACCGACCAGTAGCACGATCCCCGCGTCGGTCCGGGTCATGCCCATGCCGCTGAGCGCGTTCAGCGCGACCTGCGCCTTGGCCTCGACGTCGAGCGGCTTACCCGTTTCAAGCGAGTGAAGGTCCGGCCTGCTGAATGGCTCGCCGTGGCCGTGGAAGCTGTTCAGGGCAGCCGGGGGATGGCTGATGCCGGGGCGGCCGGCGAACAGCTTGAGCCCGTACAGCCATCCCAACGATTCCACGTAGCCGAAGATGGCGGGCGGTGCCAGGCTGAAGGAATGCCAGCGCGCGGACTTCGTCAGTTGCAGCCGGTTTCCGGCGGCCGCTTCCCCGGACGCGTCAGGGTGGTGCATGCGCACCTGGGGGGAGAGCAGTCCGGGCAGGTGGCCCTGTTCATGGGCCAGACCGGGAATACCGCGCGTAGCGGGAACGCCAAAGAAACCCGCAAACCCGTGGGTGCGGATGGACTTTGAAACTGCTTCCAGGTGACGGCGAAGCACTTCCGAGCGCACATCGATGCAGAACACTGCCTCGACGCGCTCCAGGGACGTGGTCGCAACCTCCTGGTGGTGGCAGCCCCATGCAGGGAGGAAGCGCGCCAGCGGCCCCTGGTAGGCGAGTTCGCTGGCCCGTTGCCAAATCCAGTCCGGCCGTTGCGCTGCCCAGTTGTGGTCGTCGAGCATGGGCCAGCGGTCCTTCTCTTCGAGCCATTCCTGCTCAAGCGTCAGGCTCTCGTGGAGACGGTAGAGCACCAGCTCCCAGGCAAGCCGGATGGCGAGCAGGTCCCGCAGGCAGTCCTCGCTGCCCTCCAGGCCAAGGTCGCGCTGCCAGCTGTGCCAAGCGCAATGGCTGGCCCAGCCATGGATGGTGAGCAGCAGGTGGTGGAGGTAGGCTTCGGCCGAGGCGCGCGGAATGGCCTGCTCGGCCAGCGCCAGGGCGATGAGTGCCTCCGGTTGCGTGGGCAATGACGCAAAGGCCCGGTGCAGCCTGGGTTGCCCCGAGACAATGGCAATGCCACGTTCGTGCACGACTTGGGCCAGCCATTCCTTGTACAGCCCGCCGCGATCACCGATGGGCCACTGCGCCTGTCCCTGGTCGAACCAGGCGCCACAGAATTGGCTGATCTGGTGCACGATCATTTCATGCCAGAACTCGTTCTCACTGCTCGGGCCATAGCGATCCAGGATCATGGAGAATGAGTGCATGGGGAAAGGCTTCTGATCCTTCCGCACGGCCTGAAGAAGGGTCCGGGTGTCAAAGCCGCTGCCGTATTCAGCTACTGCCGCTTCCAGGTGGTGCTCCCGGATGTGGTCACTTTCCCAGAGCCGGCGGTAGTAGGAGCGCGGCATCAGCAGTGACGTGCCCTGGCGTGTGGCGAGCATGGCGGCGATGGCCTCGATGGGCCGGTCCGTCATGTGCCAGAACGGGTTGACCGTTATGAACTGGTCGAGCGGCCAGGAAGGGGTGATGAATCCGCTGACCCGGTTAATGAGGCCACTCACCTCCCCAATGTCCGGAGACGTCGCGTACTGGTCGAGACAGGCTTGACTTAGGGTCATGATGAGACTCCTTCATCCGGGTAGATGGGGGCGGGTTCCGGTTGTTCACTGCGGGCACGTGGCTTCGGAGGCCAGAGTGTGAACGTGATCCGCGTGAACGCTTCATCCAGGTAGAGGCCGTTGAACAGCAGTGGGCGTGCGCGTTGCCACACCCGCGCCTGGGGGCGGTGCATGATGTGCGCCCGCGCGACCAGCAGCAGCGCAAGGACGACGGCGGTCAGAACGAAGGCCACAGGCGTGGGCGGCATCGCCGCGTACGGCGCCAGCCCAGTAAACAGCTGCTCCGCCAGCAGGTAGGCACCGGTGATGGCCACCGAGGTCGCCAGAGCCTTGCGCCAGCCCGCGCCACCCAGTGCGGCGCCGTATTCCGCGAGCAGCGAGGCAACCGCGGTTACCAGCACCACGCCCGTCAGCAGCGTTGCCGCCGTGAAGGGCTTGCCGACCAGCAGGTGGGCAACCACGAACAGGCCGAGCCCTGCCGCGAGCGCCAGGAGCCAGTTATTGGCGCTAGGCCGGCTCGACTCATCGCTGCCACGCCGGATCAGCGACTGCATCGGGGCCTGCCCCGAGCTCAGGAAGGTGTGCGCCTTGTAGAACGAGTGGGCGACGAGGTGCACCAGGGCAAGGTGATACAGCCCCAGGGCGCATTCGAGCAGCATGAAGCCCATCTGCGCCGTGGTGGACCAGGCGAGCATGACCTTGATGCTGATGCGGGTCATCATCACCAGCGAGGCGATGACCACCGTGGTCAGGGCGATGGCGAGGAGCAGCCAGACGGCGAACTGCGTGGCCTCGAGTACCGGTGACAGCCGGATCAGAAGGTAGCCGCCCATGTTGACGACCCCGGCGTGGAGGAGTGCGGACACCGGCGTGGGTGCTTCCATCACCTGGATGAGCCAGCCATGGAAGGGCAGCTGCGCGGACTTCAGGGCCGCCGCCAGGACGATCAGCACGGCCGCGATTTCGAGGCCAGGGGTGCCGGCGGCCGTACCCGCCTGGAGCCGCTCGGTGATGGTGGCGATGTCGGCGCTGCCCAGCGCCTGGGCGATCAGGATGAAACCGGTGACCAGCAGGATATCCGCCAGCCGGCTGACCAGGAACTTCTTGTGGGCGGCAAGCAGTGCCTTGGCCCGGTCCGGGTAAAACACCAGCAGCCGGTGAAGGCTGAGGCTGGTGGCCAGCCAGGCAAGTGCAAGCACGGTAAGGTGACTGGCAAGGACCAGAACAGTGACGCTCGTCAGCGTGAGTGAGAACCAAAGCGTAAAACGCAGTCTCCCGGGCTCGCCATCAATGTAGTTTCTGGAGAAGCGCAGGATGGACCAGCCCACAAGGGACGTCATCAGGACCATCACCGCGCTCAATGCGTCGGCACTGAGCAGCGGAAAATGGCGGGTGGGCGTTGCTGAGTGGAGTGTTGTGGCCAATATCGCAAAAGCTAATATGACGGCAGCGGAAGCGAATCCCTGGGTGAGGAGCCAGTGCTGGCGATGCAGCCGCGGAAGGCATGGAATGAGCGCAGCAGTCAGCCAAGCCAAAGGAAGCAGGGTCGGAAGGTAACCGTTCAGGTCAAAGAACCACGGCATCGGGCAGCACCTCTTGGGTCAACTTTGTTTGCCGGGATTGTCAGCTGGTTAAAAACATATTAAAAATAGAAACTATGGAATCGAAAGATCTATTTTTTAGATTGAATAAGCTTAATTACCACCATCTTTACCATTTCTGGTGGGTTGGACAGCTTGGCAACCTGACGCGCGCCGCAGACCAGCTCCATGTTGCTCAGTCTGCAGTTTCCACCCACGTGCATCGCCTCGAATCGGCGTTGGGCCAGACCTTATTTGAGCGCCAGGGGCGAACTCTCCAACTCACCGAGGCCGGGCGTGTGGCCATGCGTCATGCCGAGGAAATCTTCCAATCCGGTGCCGAACTGGTGGGGCTGCTTTCAGAGGGCGAAGAAAGTAGGACGCGGGACGTCCATGTTGGGGCCGTTTCCACGCTCTCGCGGAACTTTCAGGAGGCTTTCCTGTCCCCGCTGATCGGCAGTAGCGATGTGAACATGACACTCAACTCGGGGCGTCTGGATGATCTGCTCAAAGCTTTGGAAAATCACAGCGTGGATCTGATCCTGTCGAATACCGCCGTAGCCCCAGGGTCGGCAGGCATCCGGTCCTGCCAGGAAATTGCTCGCCAGGTGGGCAGCATTGTAGGGCCGCCCAGCCTGATGGAGACGTCGAACCATGTCTCTGATATCGACGGCGCGCCGCTGCTCCTACCAGGTCGTAGTAGTGGTTTTCGAGCCTCGTTCGACCTCTACTGCAGACGTATCGGGGTAGCGCCTGTCATCGTGGCAGAGGTCGATGATATGGCTATGCTGCGTCTTCTCGCCAGAGATTCCCAGTTTGCCGCCGTGCTGCCGAAGGTTGTTGTTAAGGATGAGCTGCACTCAGGAATGCTTGTGGAGTATGGGGAGTTGCCGGATGTCTATGAGTACTTCTATGCCATCACTGAGAAACGCCGATATGATAAGCCCGTCGTAATGGAACTATTGCGTCAGCTGGACGATGTACATCTCCATCAAAGCTTGAGAGCGTCCGAGTGAACCCAGGACTGAGTAGGTTTGGGCACAGAGGCCCGGAGCTGGCTGAAGGCTTTGTAACGAGTCGTTTACTCCTAAGTACGGGTAATATCTATGACACAGTTGATCGACAGTCGTTCATCTTTCGAATCTGCGCTGGCGATCAGTTCCGTCAAATCGGCCTTGGTCTGTAATAGCTGCTCAATACGTCGGTCGCTCTGCTCGCTGATATCGCCTAGCCGTTCCTGCTGGCTGAACCTGTCTTTTCGGTGGAATTGGATTTTGTGTTCGATTAAAGCTAGGAGAATGGTCTTAGCTTCTTCGGCTGAGAAATCGCCTTCAATCAGCTGATAGCGAGCATGTTCAGAATTTTCCAATATCAAACTCCATATTAAGATACCACCTATAAAATATAGCGCTTTCTGGGCGAATTGGGTAGGGGGAGTCTCGGGACGGAAACCCAACGGCAGGAAGCTGACTCGCAAGTCTCGCCTCGACGAACTGTACTCACTTCGCCTTCACTTTTGCTGCTATAGCACGACTTGGGTGCAGTTAGATGCTGTGCGATTTGCGGGTGCGTCTGGTCTGGTCCAGAATTAGCAGCGGGTTGTATTACCACGCGAGACCAGTCCAGCAGGAGTTACGCTAACCCATGCTCATCATCATCGGCGCGGTAGTGGTCACGTTCAGCGTGTTGGTCGGGTATGTGCTGCACGGAGGCAAGCTGCCCGTGCTGTGGCAGCCCACCGAACTGCTGGTTATTTTCGGGGCGGCGTTTGGCGCGTTCCTGATGGGTAATAACTTCCATACCGTCAAGGCCACGTTCGCCGCCTGGCCGCGGCTCATCATGGGCACGCCCTTCAATAAAGCGTTCTATACGGACCTTTTGAGCCTGCTCTCTGATGTCTTCGATAAGACCCGGAAACAGGGCATCATGTCCATTGAGGCGGACGTCGACGATCCCGAGGAGAGCCAGATCTTCACGCGTTATCCCGCAGTTATCAAAAACGAAGAGCTGCTGCATTTCATTACTGATTATCTGCGGATCATGAGTACCGGCAATATGGCAACCCACGAGCTTGAAGGGTTGATGGATCAGGAGATCGAGAAACGGGAAGAGGAACTGAAAGAGCCGGCACACGCTGTAGCGGGGGTTGCTGAAGCGCTGCCTGGTCTGGGCATTGTTGCAGCAATCCTGGGTATTATTATCACCATGGGGTATCTGGGCGGCAGCACCTCCAAAATAGGGGGGCTGATTGGCGCGGCTCTAGCCGGCACTCTTACGGGCATCTGGGCGGCTTATGGTTATGTAGGTCCAATCAGTAAGACCATGGAGCGTCAGGTGGACGAGGAGATGCATTGCTACGAATGCGTCAAGAACGCACTGCTGGCAACGGTGTCTGGCCAGGCGCCGCAAATGGCGGTTGAGTTTGGGCGCAAGGTGCTACCGACTGAAGCGCGCCCCAGTTTCCAGGAATTGGACGATCATATGCGTTCCAAGTGAATGCGGCAGACTTAACGCGAGACGAGGCGCGCCTTGGAAGACCGTCCCATTGTTGTAAAGCGGGTAAAGAAAGTCGAAGGCGGCCACCATGGCGGCGCCTGGAAGGTGGCGTTCGCTGATTTTGCCATGGCCCTGATGGCATTCTTCCTTGTGATGTGGGCAACCAACCAGGCTACGCCCGAGCAGAAAAAGGATATTTCCCGCTACTTCTCGGACCCAGTGGGCTATGAAGAGGGGGGGAATCCCAACCCCGTGGATCTGGGTGGGGCGCCGGCTGTTACTCGTAATGAAGGCCCCAGTGATGTTGCGCCAGAGCCTCTCAGTCTCAAGGAAGATCAGGTCAAAGAGCTCGCGGAGGCCATGGAACAGCGCCAGACGGAGCAGCTCATGCAGGATCTTGATCAGAAGCTCAAGGAAAGCGAGACCCTGCAGAAGTTTAAAGACCAATTGATGATCGACATTACGGATGAAGGGCTCCGAATTCAGATCGTGGACCGTTCGCAGCGGCCGATGTTTGCCAGCGGTGGCGACGAGTTGAAGCCCTACTCCCGGGATATTCTGTTTGAGCTGGCCGAGCCCCTCGCCGAGGTTTCAAATAAGCTCAGCATTACCGGCCACACGGATCGCACGCCATTCGCCCAGACCAATGACCAGTACACAAACTGGGAGCTTTCAGCGGACCGCGCCAATGCAGCGCGCCGCACCCTGGTCGCTGGTGGTGTGCCCAAAAATCATATTGGTCGGGTGGTGGGGCTTGCTGATTCGGTGCTGTTCAATAAGGAGGAGCCGCAGGCGCCGGTAAACCGCCGCATTTCAATCATTGTGTTGACCGAGGCAGCCCGCAAAGCCATGGAGAAGCGCGAATCCGGCGATACTGCCGACCCCGAGGATCGTGAAACCATGGCCGACGATAACTGGATGGAGCGGGCGCAGGAGAGCCAGGTCGACGAGTCCGAGGTTAATTGGTAGTCCGGCCGGCCTCGGCTTCATCGCGGATCACGAGGTAGTTCTCAACCCGTTCAGGGTCCAGTGTCCCATCCTCCACCGCTTCCTTAAGGGCGCAGCCGGGCTCCTTATGATGCCGGCAGTCGCGGAACCGGCAGTGGCCGACCCATTCGCGAACATCGGGGAACCCATCAATTACATTCTCCGGACTGATATGCCATAGCCCGAATTCGCGGATGCCGGGTGAGTCGATAATCGCGCCACCATTGGCGAGCCGGTACAGGCAGGCTGTCGTGGTGGTATGGGTGCCCTCTCCGCGGCGTGTAAGGTCGCCCGTGCGGATTTCGGTGCCCGGCAGCCAGCGGCGGATGAGGCTGGACTTACCCACGCCTGACTGGCCCGTAATGATGCTGGTAGCGCTGTCGTCGATGGGGTCGGGAAGGACGCTTTCGTCTTCTTCGGAAACGGAAGTCAGCGCCACGGGATAACCCAGATCCCGATAAGGCTCCAGAACTTCTTCCAGCAACTCCATGCTCTCCTCATCGAGAAGGTCGGCCTTGTTAAGCAGGATCACCACGGACAGCCCGTGAATCTCTGCGGCCGCCAGATAGCGGTCCATCAGAGTTGGTTGGGGCGCCGGAGCAGGGGCGATGACCAGCACCAGCCGGTCAATGTTGGCGGCCATGGTCTTGAGCCGGCCGTAGCGGTCAGGGCG
The DNA here is from genome assembly GCF_040196175.1 of Salicola sp. Rm-C-2C1-2. Classification (NCBI taxonomy): domain Bacteria; kingdom Pseudomonadati; phylum Pseudomonadota; class Gammaproteobacteria; order Oceanospirillales; family Halomonadaceae; genus Salicola; species Salicola sp. Rm-C-2C1-2. Next base: position 176,598 of record NZ_JBEFNF010000001.1, read on the forward strand.
CTGGAGCTCGCGCTCGCGCGGCTGCCGCGCCACGACCACGGCGGTGCCATTTTCTTCCTCGCGCCACACGATCCGGTCGCCGGCGACCAGGCCGCCGAGATTGGCCCTCGGCTGAGCGCGGCGCTGCTCCCAACCTTCGTCCAGGGGATAGTCAATCAGCAGCTCGCCCCCGAAGTGCGCCACCACGGTACCGTCGTGACCTTCTTCGCGCGCGGCGTCCTGCCACTGTTGTTGGCGGGACCGGATGCGGCGCTGTTGCTGGTGAGAGAGGTTGCGTTTGCCGGACACTGGGTCTTGTCTTGATGCTGTGAGAAGATGACGCTAAACCAACAGCTTATCGGAAAAGGAGCGCATCAGCCATGGCGCAGCACAATGAACGGGTTCAGCGACTGATCTGGATCGATCTGGAGATGACGGGGCTGGATCCGGACAGCGACCGCATCATCGAAGTGGCGACCATCATCACCGACGACCATCTCAACATCCTGGCCGAGGGGCCGGTGCTGGCAGTGCACCAGTCGGAAGCGGCGCTCGAGGCCATGGATGAATGGAACACGACTACCCACGGCAATTCCGGCCTGACCCGACGCGTGCGCGAGAGCAGTCTGACCGAGCGCGATGCCGAGCGGGAAACCATCGCCTTCCTGAAGGAGTGGGTGGACGCGCGCACCTCGCCCATCTGCGGCAACAGCATCTGCCAGGACCGGCGCTTCCTCGCCCGCTACATGCCCGAACTGGAAGCCTTTTTCCATTACCGTAACCTGGACGTGAGCACCGTCAAAGAGTTGGCCAAGCGCTGGAACCCTGAAGCTCTGGAAGGGTTCAAGAAGAAGGGGGCGCACCAGGCGCTGGACGACATCCGTGAGTCCATTGCCGAGTTGCAACATTACAGGAAGACATTGTTTGGGCTGTAAGCGCGACGCCATTCGCTTTTATATAGTCAGCGTTCCTCCATTGATGGTCAGGTATGGGACCTTCGGTGTGGATTCAGATCATACCTGAGTACTGCCATGTCTGCGCAGCGCCCATTGCACATGCTCTCGAACCAGCTCTGTCGGATAATCCCTCCGCGCTTTCAACGCCTCAATCACCGGAATGGTGCTCGGGGCGTTGCCCAGCCCCACCGCCAGGTTCCGTAACCAGCCCTCGTAGCCGGCCCGCCGGATGGCCGAGCCCTCGGTGCGTTTCAGGAACGTCTCCTCGTCCCACAGGAACAGCTCAGCCAAGGTGCTGTTGTCCAGTCCGTGGCGGGGCTGGAAGTCGGGTTCCTCCGTCGAATCGCTGAACTTGTTGAAGGGGCAGACCAGCTGGCAGTCGTCGCAGCCGAAGACGCGGTTGCCCATCAGCGGGCGCAGTTCCTCCGGGATGGGGCCGTTGTTCTCGATGGTGAGATAGGAGATGCAGCGGCCCGCGTCGAGCACATAGGGCTCCGGAAAGGCGTTGGTGGGGCAGACGTCCAGGCAGGCGGTGCAGCTGCCGCAATGATCCGTTGTCCAGGGCTCGTCCACCGGTAGTGGGGCACTGGTGTAGATCTCGCCCAGGAAGAACCAGGAGCCCGCCTGCGGGTGCAGCACCAGGGTGTGCTTGCCCTGCCAGCCCAGACCGGCCTTGACCGCTATGGGCTTTTCAAGCACCGGCGCGCTGTCCACGAAGGGGCGGTGATAATAGCCGGGTAGAGCCTCATCGATCCACTTTGCCAGCTTGGCCAATCGCTTGCGCATAAGCTTGTGGTAATCCCGGCCCAGGCTGTAGCGGGTGATGTAGGCCTTTTCGTCATCGGCAAGAACCGTCTCCGGGTCATCCGGTTCAGGCCGGTAGTCCAGCCTCACAGCAATGATCCTTTGGGTACCAGGGACCAGCTCGTCGGGTCGGTAACGTTTGCTGCCGTGCGCGGCCATGTACTCAAGATCCGCGTTCAGATCCTGGTTCAGCCACTGATTGAGACGGTTGCCGGCGTCATCCAGCTCGGTGTGGGTAATGCCTACTGCCTGGAAGCCCAGATCATGAGCCCAGTCGCGGACCTTCCCGGCGGTGGTTGTGAGGTTATCGGTCATACAGTGTTATGGCGCTCAAGCCGGAATTTGCTATGCTTATCAGGGTTCTGTGCGGATTTTTTCAACCGCATTGTGATAACTGGTTCATTTTTGAGCGAAAACATGCCAAACCAGCCGCTACCATTGTACACCGCTGAGCAGGTACGCAACCTGGATCGAACCGCCATTGAGGCATTCGGGGTGGACGGTTTTGAATTGATGAAACGGGCCGGTAAAGCCGCTTTCCGGTTGGCGCGTCGGCGCTGGCCGCAGGCGCGGCGTCTGCTTGTGCTCTGTGGTGGGGGTAACAATGGAGGCGATGGTTATGTGGTGGCTGGCCTAGCGGCTCAGCAGGGAGTTGCCTGCCAGTGCGTGGCCGTTTCCGATCCCTCGAAGCTCAGCGGGACCGCTGCCTCAGCCCATGCGTTTGCGCGTGAAAACGGCGTCGAGGTGATACCGTTTGAGGCCCTTGGTGAAGATGGCTTGGTTGCGCTTTTGGCTGAATCGGACCTGGTCTTGGATACCCTTCTGGGGACCGGGCTTTCCGGTGAGGTGCGTCCCCCTTATGCCGGTGTGATCGAGCAACTGAATGCGTCGCCGGTACCCGTGCTTGCTGTGGATATTCCTTCTGGACTCTGTAGTGGTACGGGTCGGGTGTTGGGCGTTGCGGCTCGGGCGGCGGCTACCATTACGTTTATTGGTCGTAAAACAGGGTTGTACACGGGCCAGGCGAGGGACTGCACCGGGCCTGTGACGTTTGATGATCTGGCTGTGGATGCGGCGGTCTATGAGGCGGAACCGTCTCCTGAAGCCTGGCTCTGGGCGCCGAAGGCTGCGCTCGCGCAACTGCCCCGCAGGCATCCCACCACCCATAAGGGTGAATGCGGGCGTGTTCTGGTGGTTGGCGGAGACGAGGGCATGGGCGGCGCGGGCATTCTGGCTGGTGAAGCGGCGCTGCGTTGTGGTGCCGGACTGGTGTTTCTGGCTACCCGGGCTTCCCATGTGCCGGCGGCGCTGGCCCGGCGCCCGGAAATCCAGGCGCGGGCGGTGGAGCACGGTAACGGGTTGGATCCGCTGTTGGAGCAAGTGGATGCCGTCGTGGTCGGTCCTGGTCTCGGTAGCAACGCCTGGGGGCAGCAGATGCTGCAGCGGGTGGCTGGTTTCCCCGGGCCCGTGGTTGCGGATGCGGATGCTCTGGCGCTGATGCAGCAGCAGGGAGTCCCGGCTGATGCCGAGCAGTGGATTCTGACACCGCACCCGGGTGAGGCAGCGCGGTTGCTGGAGACCAATGTGGCGGAGGTCGAGGCTGACCGTTATCAGGCTCTGGATAGACTGATCGAGCAACAGGGAGCTAGCGTCATTCTGAAGGGTGCCGGCAGTCTGGTGGGCGCGCGCGGGCGGGCGCCGGCTGTTATTGAGGGGGGCAATCCGGGCATGGCCACCGCTGGCATGGGGGATGTGCTCAGTGGTGCCCTGGGGGCGCTTCTGGGGCAGGGCCTGGGGCCGGTTGATGCGGCTGTGACAGGCGCGGCGTGGCACGCAGCGGCGGCGGATCATGCGCTGGCCTGGGCTGGCCCTGAGGGGGTGCTGGCCGGTGATCTTGCACAGGCATTCGCTGCAGCGGCAGACACCGTCTCCGCGGAGTCGCCACATGGATGAATCGCTGGCGCTGGAGCTCCCGGATGAGCAGGCGACCGAAGCTCTGGGCGCGGCTCTGGCAAACGCTCTTGCCGCGGGCGGCTTGGTTTACCTGGCCGGCGATCTGGGCGTTGGCAAGACCACACTGGCACGTGGACTTATGCACGCTCTGGGGCACGAGGGTGCGGTGCGCAGCCCCACCTTTACGCTGGTTGAGCCCTACGAAACCCTATCGCCGAAGGTCTATCACTTCGATCTCTATCGACTTGGCGACTCGGAGGAACTGGAAATGATGGGTATCCGCGACTACATGGAAGAGGGGGCCCTGGTGCTGATCGAGTGGCCTGAACGTGCTGGTGGTATGCTGCCAGCGCCGGAATGCCGGGTTGAAATTGCGGATGGGGGCAGCGGGCGTACCGCTCGTGTGGATACGAATGATCAGATTGCCCGGGTTCTGTCACAGATCCTGGTCAATGGGAGCAGCGGGTAATGAGCGCAAGGACCACACGTTTTCTGGCAAGTCTGGTCCTGATATTAGCGACCGTGGCACAGGCCGGGACGCCAGTGGATAATGCCCGGATCTGGCCGGCGACTGACCACACCCGCCTGGTGCTGGAAACCGGTGACTCAGTGGAGCATCGGTTGTTTGCTCTGGAGTCACCCCGCCGGCTGGTGATCGATGTGGAACAAGCGGATCTGGAGACCAATCTCGGCACCCTGAATCTGGATGATACCCCCATCCGCCAGATCCGCACAGGTCGCCGGCAGAACGGGGATCTGCGCGTGGTCCTGGACATGAAAGAGGATGTGGAGCCACGCAGTTTTCTGCTCCGTCCCAACGAACAGTATGGCCACCGTCTGGTGGTGGATCTGATGGATCTCGACAACACCCGGGATCAGGAGCAGAAAGCAGTGCTCGAAGACCAGAGTGAGAGTAAGCGCCGTGACGTCATTGTCGTGGTCGATGCCGGCCATGGGGGAGAGGATCCTGGTGCCATCGGTCCCTCGGGAACTCAGGAAAAAGAGGTTACCATGGCACTGTCTCAACGGATGGTGGAGCGGATTGATGCCATGGAGGGATTCCAGGCCTATCTGACCCGCAAGGACGATTATTACATTGGTCTGCGTAAGCGCACCGAAATCGCCCGTGATTACAACGCGGATCTGTTTGTTTCCGTGCATGCGGATGCGTTCCGTTCGCCGCAGCCGCGCGGTGCCTCGGTCTATGCGCTGTCCACGGATGGCGCGAGTAGTGAGACCGCCCGATGGCTGGCTGAGAGTGAAAACAGTGCCGATCTCATCGGCGGGGTTGGAGGCGTATCCCTCAAGGATAAGGACGAGATGCTTGCTGGGGTGTTGCTGGATCTTTCCATGACGGCAAGCATCGAGTACAGCATGGGCGTGGGGTCCAATGTGCTCGATCAGCTCGACTCGGTCGGTAAACTGCACAAATCATCTGTGGAGCAGGCCGGCTTTGCGGTGCTCAAAAGCCCGGACATTCCGTCGATCCTCGTGGAGGCCGGTTTTATCTCCAATCCGACGGATGAGCAGAAGCTGACCCGGGCTGGCCACCAGAAGCGTATCGTGGATGCCATGGTCGACGGCATTGATCGACATTTCCGTTCATCTCCGCCGCCGGGGACTCTGATTGCGCACCGCCAGCGAAATGGCGGCGAGGAGCGAGAGTATGAAATCCGCCGCGGCGATACTCTGTCCGCCATCGCGAGACGCAACCAGGTGTCCGTTCAGAAACTCAAGACGGTCAATGACCTGAATGGCGAGACGTTGCACATCGGCGAGGTCATCAGCATCCCGTCGTCCTGATCTGGTACCATTACGCTCATGGCAGCCATCCAGACACTACCTCCCCGTCTCGCTAACCAGATTGCGGCCGGCGAAGTCGTTGAACGTCCGGCTTCGGTCGTGAAGGAACTCATCGAGAATGCGCTTGACGCCGGCGCCTCCCGGATTGAAGTGGAGGTGGAGCAGGGCGGGGCACGTTTGATTCGGGTGCGTGATGATGGTGAGGGCATTGCTCATGATCAGCTGCCGCTGGCTCTGACCCGTCACGCGACCAGTAAAGTCCATAGCCTCGATGATCTGGAGGCCGTGGGATCCCTCGGCTTCCGGGGGGAGGCGCTGGCAAGCATCAGCTCTGTGGCCCGGCTGACGCTGACCTCGCGTGCCCGGGGTGAGACTGAGGGGTGGTGCGTTGAGGCAGAAGGCCAGGACATGCAGGCTCGGGTGTCGCCGGCCGCTCATCCCCAGGGCACCACTGTTGAGGTTCGGGATCTGTTCTTCAATACCCCCGCCCGACGCAAGTTTCTGCGTACCGAAAAAACCGAGTTCAACCACCTGGAAGAGAATCTGCGGCGTGAAGCGCTGAGCCGCTTCGATGTGGGTTTTACGCTCCAGCATAACGGCCGCGCGGTGCAGTCCCTGCGGCCGGCGACGACGGAACGCGATCAGCAGCAGCGGGTTGCCAGCCTCTGTGGCAGCCAGTTTATGACGCATGCCCTGAGCATTGATGTCCAGGCCTCGGGGCTGCGTCTGCAGGGGTGGGTGGCGCTGCCGACCTTCTCGCGCAGCCAGGCGGACCTGCAGTACTTTTTCGTCAATGGTCGCCCTATCCGGGATCGGCTGGTGGCCCATGCGGTGCGCCAGGCGTATCGCGACGTGCTCTACAATCAGCGCCACCCGGCCTTTGTACTCTACCTGGAGGTGGACCCTGGTAATGTGGATGTGAACGTCCACCCGACCAAGCATGAAGTACGCTTCCGTGATGGCCGTCTGGTGCATGACTTTCTGTTCCGGAGCCTGCACCGGGCGCTGGCCGAGGTGCGGCCGGGCGATGACAGCACGGAATCGCCGCAGGCGGATGCTAGTACCCCGGCGACGTCCGAACCGGCGGTGACGAAGGGCGCGGACGCGGCTGAGGCAGCCGGCGGGCAGGCACAGAGCCGGCAAGCGCCCCCCGGCCCCTCGGAAACCGAGGCCCAGATGGCGTTTTACGGAGGGCTCCATCAAGGGGGTGGTCCTTCCCGTAATGGCGTGCGTGAAGCCCCTCCCACGCCCTTCACTCAGAGCCGTGCCTCAACACCTTCCAGTATGAGCGAAGCATCCGACGGGGCGGTGCCGCCGCTGGGCTATGCCATCGCCCAGCTCCACGGTGTTTACATCCTGGCCCAGAGTGGTGAGGGGATGGTGATCGTGGACATGCACGCCGCCCATGAACGCATCGTTTACGAGCGCATGAAGCGCGGCATTGCGGGCGAGGGTGTAACATCCCAGCCGATGCTGGTGCCGCTGACTCTCAATGTGAGTCAGCGCGAGGCGGATCATGCCGAGCAGTATGCTCAGGATATGGCCATACTGGGTCTGCAGCTGGACCGGATGGGGCCTGAAACGGTCACTGTGCGTCAGGTTCCCGCTCTTTTGCGGGATGCGGACGTCGAGCAGCTGGTGCGTGATGTGCTTTCGGATCTGGTGGCCCATGGTCAGAGCCAGCAGGTTGAGGCGCGGATTGAAAACTTGTTGGGTACCATGGCCTGTTATGGCTCGGTGCGGGCTAACCGCCAGCTCACTATCCCGGAGATGAACGCGCTCTTGAGGGATATGGAAGCTACCGAACGCAGCGGCCAGTGCAACCATGGTCGGCCTACCTGGACGCGGTTGAGCATGGGCGACCTCGATAAGCTCTTCATGCGGGGGCAGTAGACGTGGCGCAGCGCCCTTCGGCGGTATTGGTGATGGGGCCAACGGCCTCGGGCAAGACGGATCTCGCCATGGAGTTGCGCGAGCGCCTGGACGGCGAACTGATCAGTGTGGACTCCGCCCTGGTTTATCGCGACATGGATATCGGCACTGCTAAACCGGATGCAGCTACGCTGCGCCGGGCCCCCCATCACCTGATCGACATCCGTGATCCGGCCGAACCCTATTCGGCGGCGGAGTTCGCGAATGATGCGAAAGACTTGACTGAGCGTATCCGTGGCGCGGGACGAGTACCGATACTGGTCGGTGGCACTATGCTCTATTTTAACGTACTGCGCCAGGGCATGGCCGCCATGCCGCAGGCCGATGTCGCCGTGCGAGCAGAGCTCGAGCAAAGGTTCAGCACCGAGGGGGGTGAGGCGCTTTACCGCGAGCTGGCGGCTGTGGACCCGGTAGCAGCCGCCAGGGTGCATCCGAATAACCGTCAGCGGCTGATCCGGGCCTTGGAAGTGTATCTGGTTTCCGGACAGCCGATCTCGGCATTCTGGGCACAAACCGGCGGTGACGGATCCAGCGGCGGGCTACCGGAGGGCACCGTCAGCCTGGCATTGGCCCCGCCGCAGCGCCGGGTTCTGCATGAACGGATCGAGCGCCGGTTCATGATGATGCTGGAGCGGGGGTTGCTGGACGAGGTCCGTCGCCTTTACGCGCGTGGTGATCTTTCTGCTGATCTGCCGTCAATCCGGGCGGTTGGATACCGCCAGGCATGGGAGTATCTCAACGGCGAGACCCATTATAATGGTATGATTGAACGCGCGCTGGCAGCCACGCGCCAGCTTGCGAAACGCCAGCTGACCTGGCTGCGCAAATGGCCCGGTGCGCACTGGCTCGATAGTCAGGGTGGCGATACGGTGGCCGATGCCTTGAAAATCATCGATGGTGGCACCACGTTCCCCGGTATTCCGGAGTCCACGCCCCACGATATGAAAGGAACAGCGCCCGGGGATCGCTCCGGGGGCGAGCAAGCATAAAAAATAAAGGAGCAGCATCATGTCAAAAGGGCATTCCCTCCAAGACCCTTACCTTAATTCCCTGCGCAAGGAACGTATTCCCGTCTCTATCTTTCTCGTCAATGGCATCAAGCTGCAGGGGCAGATTGAATCCTTTGATCAGTTTGTGATTCTGCTGCGTAATACCGTCAGTCAGATGGTCTATAAGCACGCCATTTCCACCATTGTGCCGGCGCGTAACGTTAAGGCGCCCCAGCACCCGGGTGACGAGGGTGAGGGTGAGGCAGCCGACAATGAATGAGGAGCAGCAGCTGATTGTTTGAACGTCCCGAGGTTGGCGAACGGGCCCTGCTGGTCCACATTACGCTGGCATCTGAAATGGAACCTGAAAGTCCGGATGAATTCCGTGAGCTGGCGGAATCCGCCGGGGTGATGTGTGCGGCAGTGGTCACGGGGTCCCGCAACCAGCCAAGCTCGCGGTTCTTTCTGGGGTCGGGCAAGCTTGAAGAGCTGCGGGCCACCCTCAACGCTGAGGGTGGCGATGTGGTGCTGTTCAACCACCAGCTTAGCCCCAGCCAGGAACGCAATCTGGAGGCTGAGCTGAAGTGCCGGGTTCTGGACCGCACCGGCGTCATCCTCGACATTTTCGCGCAGCGCGCCCGCACCTATGAGGGTAAGCTGCAGGTTGAACTGGCGCAGCTGGAGCATATGTCCACCCGCCTGGTCCGGGGCTGGACTCACCTTGAGCGCCAGAAGGGCGGTATTGGCCAGCGCGGCCCGGGTGAGACCCAGCTTGAGACCGACCGCCGGCTCTTGAGAGCGCGCATCAACCAGATCAACCGCCGGCTGGAGAAAGTGCGCCGTCAGCGTGAGCAGGCGCGGAGGTCGCGTAAACGGGCTGAGATTCCGGTGGTGTCGCTGGTGGGCTATACCAATGCCGGCAAATCCTCGCTGTTCAATCACCTGACCGACTCCACAGTGTTCGAGGCGGATCAGCTGTTCGCTACCCTGGATCCGACCGTGCGCCGTGTGCACATTCCGGACGTAGGGCCGGTGGTGTTGGCGGATACAGTCGGGTTCATCCGGCATCTGCCGCATAAACTGGTGGAGGCTTTCCGCGCGACGCTCGAGGAGACGGTTGAGGCATCGTTGCTGCTGCACGTGATCGACAACACCGATCCGACCCGCGATGACACCATTGAACAGGTCAACACGGTACTGGCTGACATCGGTGCCGGTGAGGTCCCGGTGCTTCAGGTGTGCAACAAAATCGATCTCGTTCCCGGCGGCGAGCCGGGAATGGAGCGTGATGAGAGCGGTCGCCCTGTACGTGTCTGGTTGTCGGCCCATACAGGAGCCGGCATGGAGGAGCTGCGTGATGCTGTTGCTGAGCGCCTGGCCGAGGACGTGGTTCATCGTTATGTGAAGCTATCTCCCGCCGATGGATGGCTGCGGGCCCAGTTCTACCAGACAGGCTCAGTGGTAGCGGAACGTATGTCGGAAAGGGGTGAGCCGGTTCTGGAAGTTCGGATGGAGTCCCGCGACTGGCACCAGCTGCTCGCCCGTGCCGGCATGAATGAAGACCAGATGGTGTGCTTGGAAAGCGGTGACTGGATGGCTGCTCAAGTCTGTGACCTCCCCCGGTTGTCGCGGCCTGCCAGAACACCTACTATTTGCGTCTGTTATGCCCGGCAGCTTCCGGGCCACTGCAGTGAACAACATTAGACGGAGAACACTATGGCCTGGAACGAACCGGGTGGAAACCGCAATAACGATCGTGACCCCTGGAGCTCGGGCAATCGCGGTGGCAATGACCAGGGGCCTCCGGACCTGGACGAGGCACTCAAAAAGGGCCTCGACAAGCTGAACAAGCTCTTCGGGAATAAGGGCGGTTCCGGCGGTAGCGGTGGTTCAGGAGGAGGGAGCAGCAGTAGTGGCGGTGGCTTCACCCTGATTCTGGCCGTCGTAGGTCTGCTTGTCTTCGGATTTCTGGCCTATCAGTCAGTCTACATCGTTGATGAACGTGAAAACGGCGTGGTGCTGCGCTTCGGCGAGTATCACAAGACGACCATGCCGGGTCTGAACTTCAAGATTCCGCTGCTCGACGATGTCCGCATGGTGACCGTGACCGATGTACGCTCGTTCAAGTCCACCGGGCACATGCTCACTGAAGACGAAAATATCGTGAGTGTGAACTTGGCCGTTCAGTATCGGGTGCAGGAGCCCAAAAACTTTGTGCTCAATGTGCGCGCCCCCAGCAGAACGCTGCGGTACGCCACAGACAGCGCCCTACGCCACGAAGTGGGCAGTTCCACGCTGCATGGTGTGCTCACCGAGCGCCGTGCGGAGTTGGGCCAGCTGGTTGAGAAACGCCTCCAGCGCTTTCTGGATACCTACACCGTAGGTATGCAGATCCTGCGCGTTAACGTTGAGAGCACCCAGCCTCCGGACCCGGTTCAGGAGGCCTTCCGCGATGTTCAGCGTGCGCGTGAGGACATGCAGCGCTTTGTTGATCAGGCCGAGCAATACCGCAACCGCGTCGTTCCGGAAGCGCGCGGCCAGGCCCAGCGAGTACGCGAAGACGCAAAGGCTTATCGCTCCAAAGTAGTGGAAGCGGCTCAGGGTGATACCGCGCGTTTCCTGGATGTGCTTGATGTTTACGAGCAGTCTCCAGAGGTCACCTCGCGTCGGCTCTATATCGAAACCATGCAGCAGGTTCTGACTGGGACCAGCAAGGTGGTGGTCGACGTCGAGCAGGGTAATAACCTGATGATGCTACCGCTGGATCAGATGATGAAGGGCGGTGCTAAGGCGATGGCGGATTCTTCCCCAGATGGGAGTGATTCCGGTGATGGTCAACACCAGGGTATTGGTTCCACCAAGAACCGCATCGATCGGATCAGCGATCAGGTGATCGACCGGATCCGCGACAAGCAGAACAGCAATTCCGGCCGGGAGAGGCGTTAAGCATGAACACTAAGGGTATACTGGCGATCATAGCCGGTGTCGTGGTTCTTTACCTGGTGTCGGCAACCGTCTACATCGTTCCGGAAACGCACCGTGGTGTTGTCCTGCGCTTCGGTGAGCTGGTCAAAACAGGCGTGGAGCCCGGGCTGCATTTCAAGTTGCCCTGGGTTGAGACGGCGGAGGAATTTGATACACGGATTCTGACGCTCAACATAGAGACCCAGCGGTACTTGACGGTTGAGAAGAAGCCGCTGGATGTGGATTCCTATGTGACCTGGCAGATAACGGATGTGGCAGACTTCTATCGGGCTACTGGTGGCAGTGAGGTGCGCGCTGAAGGGCTTCTTGCCTCCCGGATTGAGAATGGGTTGAGGGACGAGTTCGGTGTGCGCAACATGACTGAGGTGGTTTCCGGTGCTCGTGATGAATTGATGGAGAAGATCCAGCAAAGTGTGGATGAACTTACGCGCAAAGAGTTCGGCATCCGGGTTCAGGATATCCGGGTCAAGGGTATCGAGCTGCCTAATGAGGTCAGCGAGACTGTCTACCAGCGGATGCGTACCGAGCGCCAGGCTGAGGCCCAGGAATACCGGTCGCGCGGGCGTGAAAAGGCCGAAGGGGTGCGTGCTGCGGCGGACCGTAAGGTAACTGTGCTTTTGGCCGAGGCAAACCGGGAAGCTCAGGAGCTCCGTGGCGAGGGTGACAGTGAGGCCGCAACCATCTATGCCAAGGCCTTTGGCCAGAACAAAGAGTTCTACGAGCTCTACCGGACGCTCGAGGCCTACCGAAGTACGTTCAGCAGTCCTCAGGATGTGTTCCTGATGGATTCCCAGAGCGACTTCATGAATATGCTGGATGGGCCCATGAAGGCGCAGTGAGGCACGGGGATGCCTTTATTAACCGGAGCTTCGGCTCCGGTTTTTTTATGCGCGCTATGGGCGTAGAATCTCGACTCTGTAATGAACCCGAACGGTGCCAGATATCTCATGTGGCAGGATTTGCTGACAGCTCTGGGGCTGGTGCTCATCATTGAGGGTGTTGTGCCGTTTCTATATCCGCAGCGCTGGCAGCGCATGGTGGAAGTTCTGGCGCAGATGGCACCTACAAGCATGCGCTGGGCGGGCTTTTCCAGCATGCTGATTGGCGTGATTATGCTCTATATTGTGCGCTAACAGTGCCTGCCCAGTGATGCTGAATCAATAATCATGGATTCAAAGGTCATGACTACGTCCGATCGATGGTTGCTGCCCGATGGGGTAGCCGATGTATTGCCGCCCCAGGCCCAGAAAGCGGAGACACTGCGCCGGGGGTTGATGGACACCTATAAGCGGTGGGGCTATGAGCTCATCATCCCACCAATGATCGAATACCTGCAGTCGCTGCTGACCGGAACCGGTAACGATCTGGATCTTCAAACCTTCAAGCTTACAGACCAGCTGACCGGTCGCATGATGGGGGTGCGGGCCGACATGACCCCGCAGGCAGCGCGGATGGACGCACACAGTCTGCGCCGTCCGGGCGTTACGCGCCTGTGTTATGCCGGGCATGTGCTCAACGCCCGCCCGAGCAGTATGCTGGCCAGTCGCACTCCGCTTCAGGTTGGGTGTGAGCTTTTCGGAAGCCGGAGCAGCGCCGCCGACCAGGAAATCATTGATCTGATGCTGGAAACCCTGACCGCGGCCGGTGTTGAGACGGTCCATCTGGACATTGCCCACGTGGGCATCTTCCAGTGTCTGGCAGAACAGGCGGCACTGGGGCGCGATCTGGAAGGGCGTGTATTTGATGCCCTGCGCCGGCGTTCCATTCCGGAACTGGATGAACTTCTGGGTAGTGCCGAACCTGGATCGGCGCGCGCCATGCTGCGCGAGCTTGGTCGGCTCTGTGGCGGCGAAGAGGTGCCGCAGGTGGCCCGGCAGCGCCTTGCAGGTGCATCCGCACCTGTGCTCGAGGCGATCGATCAGCTCGAGCAGACTGCGACCCGCGTGCGCCAGCGTCACCCCGGTGTCGCTGTGGGGTTCGACTTCAGTGAGCTGCGTGGGTACAACTATCACACGGGGTTGGTCTTCGCCGCCTATACGCCGGGGCAGGAGGGCGCCGTGGCTCAGGGCGGACGCTATGACGCGGTAGGTGAAGATTTCGGTCGCGCCCGACCGGCGACCGGTTTCAGTGCCGATCTGAACCGCCTGCTGGAGGCAGGCAGCTACTCCTTCGGGGCCAGCAATGGTGCGATTCTCGCCCCGGGGGGCACTGACGCGACGCTGCGTCGGCGCATCAGTGAACTGCGCCAGAGTGACATCGTCATCCAGCAACTGGACGACGAAGCCACTGATCGGGTCCCGCCCGGCTGTGATCGCCAGCTGGTCTGGCGCAATGGCGACTGGCAGGTGGAGCCGCTGTAACGACAGTGGCGCGAACATCAATCACGAGTTTCTGAACGGATCAGCGAGCCATTCATGGGTAAGAACGTCGTAGTGCTGGGCACCCAGTGGGGTGACGAAGGCAAGGGCAAGATCGTGGATCTGCTCACCGAGCAGGTTTCAGCCGTTGCACGGTTTCAGGGCGGACACAACGCCGGCCATACACTGGTGATTGATGGTGAAACCACAGCGCTTCACCTGATCCCATCCGGGATCCTGCGCCAGCACATCACCTGCATGATCGGTAATGGTGTGGTGCTGGCGCTGGATGCCTTGCTCAAGGAAATCCAGAAGCTGGAGTCGCGGGGTGTGGATGTGCGCTCACGGTTGCGGGTGAGTGAGGCCTGTCCGTTGATTCTGCCTACCCACGAGAGACTGGACCAGGCGCGAGAGCGTGCCCGTGGCAAGGACTGCATCGGTACCACCGGCCGTGGTATTGGGCCTGCTTATGAGGATAAGGTCTCCCGTCAGGCTCTGCGCTTCGGGGATCTTGCCGATCCGGAGGTGTTCGAGCGCGGTCTGCGTCACCTGATGGGGTATCACAATTTTGTGCTCACCGAGTACTACGGTGAATCGCCGGTGGACGTGGACGCCACACTGGCTGACTTCCGTGGCTACTCCGACGAACTGCTGCCCATGGCCGCGGATGTGACAGATATGCTCCATGATTTTCGCAAGCGCGGTGAGCATATCCTGTTCGAAGGCGCTCAGGGAGCGCTTCTGGACATTGACCACGGCACCTATCCGTTCGTGACCTCCTCCAATACAACGGCTGGCGGAGCGGCCACCGGGACCGGCGTCGGACCCCAGTATCTGGACTACATCATGGGCATCACCAAGGCCTATACCACGCGTGTGGGCTCTGGTCCCTTCCCGACTGAGCTGTTTAACGAGTGTGGTGATCACCTGGCGAGTCAGGGGCATGAGTTCGGCACCACTACCGGGCGTGCGAGGCGTTGTGGCTGGTTTGATGCGGTAGCACTGCGCCATGCGATCCAGGTCAATAGCGTTTCCGGCATATGCCTGACCAAGCTGGATGTTCTGGATGGGCTCGAGGAGGTGAAAGTCTGTGTGGGGTATCTGACCGAGGAGGGGCGGGTTAGCCGTCCACCAATCCGCGGGGCTCAGTACGAGGCTATTGAGCCGGTTTACGAGACCCTGCCTGGCTGGTCCGAGAGCACCTCCGGTATCACGGCCATCGACCAGCTGCCGGAGAATGCCCGCAACTATATCCGTTTTCTGGAACAGCAGATCGAGGCGCCGATCGATGTGATCTCCACAGGCCCTGACCGGATCGAGACGGTGACCCTGCGCCATCCCTTCAACGTCTGAATCTCAGGCCGGCTTACGGGCCACCAGGGTGGCCCGCCGGGGTGCTGGATAGCCTTCGATGGTCCGGTCAGGATCCTCCGCATCCAGAAAATCAGGTAGTGACTGGAACTGCATCCAGTCCGTCGCACGCTGCTCCTCGGTGGTTGTCTGGGTAACGTCCACGCACTCAATCTGTATGTAGCCGGCTCGCTGCAGCCAGCGCTCAAGGGTGGGCACGCTGGGGATGAACCAGACGTTGCGCATGCGGGCGTAGCGATCCTCGGGCATCAGGGTTTCGCCCATCACGCCCGCAATCACCAGTGTCTCCAGAACCAGCTCACCACCAGGTTTCAGAGTGCCTTTGAGTTCCAGCAGGTGGTCGATTGGCGAGCGCCGGTGGTAGAGCACGCCCAGTGACAGGGTGGTGTCGAACAGCTGCAGCTGGTGAGGCAGGTCTTCCAGCCGTTGGGGCAGAAGGTGGGCCGGCGGGTCGACCAGATAACGCCGGACTGCTTGGAACTGCATCAGAAACAGCGTGCCGGGGTCGACGCCCACTACCCGTCGAGCCCCGGCACCCAGGATGCGCCAGCAGTGGTAGCCGGAGCCGCAGCCTACGTCCAGCACAGTGCGGTTCCGCAGATCGCTGAGGCCCGGACTGACGCGTTGCCACTTCCAATCCGAGCGCCACTCGGTGTCGATCTGGGTGCCAAAGAAATCAAAAGGGCCCTTGCGCCAGGGCATGAGACCACGCAGCCCCTGGTCCAGCTGTTCCTGCTGGGTGTCAGTTAAATTGTCAGCAGCCCTGAGGGTGACCGTGGGTTGATCCAGCGCCGCCTCCGTGTCCGTCAGGCACGGCAGGTTTGTGAGTGCCGTGAGCCAGCGCGGCAGGTCACCATGGGGGTGAGTTTCGAAGACGGTGCTCAGGCGCTGCTCCAGTTGTTCCCGCCACTGGTTACGCCCGCTGTCACAGAGCCAGTCCAGCAGATTCGCGTACTCGGCTCGCCAGTCAAAGCGGGTGTTCATGGCGCCTCCTCCGGTGCAATCGCGATAATAGAGACAAAGTTGAGAGACTGATGCCAGAGCGTCACCTGCTCAAAGCCCGCGTTCTCAAGACGTCGCCGGTGAGCGGCGACGGATTCGGGGACCAACACTTCTTCAAGGGCGTTACGCTTGCGGCTGATCTCCATCTCGGAATAGCCCTGGGCGCGTTTGAAATCCAGATGCAGGTCTTCCAGTAGCGCCTGTTCGGCGGGATCATCGAAGGCCACTTTTTCCGAAAGCACCAGGGCACCCCCGGGGGTTAGAGCCCGGCACAGTCTTGAGAGCAGGACATCCCGGTCACCAGGGGGAAGAAACTGGAGCGTGAAGTTCAGGGCGACCACGCTGGCAGGCTGGTAGTCGATGGCGCGAATGTCCGCGCACTGAAGCGCCACTGGCAGTTGGCCGTCGTCCAGGGCGATGTAATGGCGGCAACGTTCGATCATTGAAGCGGCGTTGTCGACAGCCACGATGCGTGTTCTTTCAGCTCTGACGCTGTGGCGCATGGCCAGGCTGACAGCACCCAGCGAGCAGCCAAGATCATAGAGGGCCGTATCCGGGCGTGCGAAGCGTGCGGCAATAACGCCGATCATGGGCACGATGGTGGTGTAGCCGGGTACTGAGCGCCGGATCATGTCCGGAAAGACACGCGCCACCGCCTCATCAAAACGGAAGGGATCATCAGCGCCATTGGCGCCCGCATAGACAGCATCGGTTTCAGTATCGAAGCGAGCGGTTGGATCATTCATTGTGCGGTTTCCGTTGCTGGTGTGCGCCGTCAGGGCCCAGGAGGCCGGACCGGTGGCTGCTGCAGGTTCGCCAGTTGCTCGCGCAGCATCAGAATGTGGTCAGCCCAAAACCGGTCCTGACCGAACCAGGGGAAGTGCATGGGAAAAGTAGGATCGTCCCATCGCCAGGCCAGCCAGGCGGCCTGATTGATCAGTCGCATGGTACGCAGCGGTTCGATCAGGTGGCACTCCGCCGGGTTAAACTCGTTGAACTGCTCGTAACCGTCAATCAGCTCGCCCAGCTGCCCGCGCTGTTCCTCGGAGTCGCCGCTCAGCATCAACCAGATATCCTGAATGGCCGGCCCCTGGCGGGCGTCGTCGAAGTCCACAAACAGTAACCGTTCTTCGCGATTCAGGATGTTGCCTAGGTGGCAATCTCCGTGGAGGCGTTGCAGGGTCACGGTGCCGGCTCGATCCTGGCAGGCCCTGATGGCGTCAAGCAGGTCCGGGATCAGGCTCTGGTAGGCCTCTCTCAGATCGTGCGGAATAAAACCGGCTTGCAGCACATAACGATGCCCTTGCTCGATGATCCGCACGGGGTCAATGGTTGGGCGGTGCTGGAAGTCGGAGCGCGCGCCGACCTGGTGGATTCGGCCCAGCCACTGGCCAATGCGGAACAGGGTATCCGGCATGGTGATGTCCGGGGCCTGCCCACCGCGTTGGGGGTAGAGGGCCAGGGTGAAGCCACCGTAGTTGGCAAGATAGCTGCCATCGGTCATCGGCAGGGCGCCGACCGCCGGGATCTCGGCAGCTTCCAGCTCGGCGACAAAGCCGTGCTCCTCTTCCAGTTGCGCTTGGGACCAGCGGCCGGGGCGATAGAACTTGGCGATCAGTGGCTGCCGATCTTCAATTCCGACCTGATAGACCCGGTTTTCATAGGAGTTGAGAGGGAAAAGGCGCCCATTGACCGGGTAGCCGCAGGCCTCAACGGCATCAAGAACCAGGTCAGGGGTGAGATACTGGTAGGGATGTGCCATTGTCTCCATGGGTCAGCCACCTGCCGCGGGGTTCATGGGTGTTGCGCTGCCAGGGCCGCGGCGAGTCGCCATGTCATTGAGGTAGTACCAGTTCTCATCCAGCTCCCAGCGTACCCGCTGGATGCCTGGTGAGGTTGTAACGGTCTTGCTCGCCTGTGCCTGAAGGCGTGCGTATTCCTGTTCGGCGCGCAGGAGGTCAGGGCTGGTTGCCGGCGTCCGTTCCAGATCCGGAAAAAGTTCCCTCATCGCCAGGGCCGTATCGATACGGGTCGAGCGCAGTGTGCTCATGACGGCCGTATCCCCTTCTACGCGCAGTACGCGGAAGGGGTAGGGGTAGTCAGCCAGAGCGGACTGTTGGCGCAGCTTTTCATTGAGTTCCACCACGGTGAAGCCGCGCCAGCCCAGCCAGCTTACGAACAGGGCTGCAACGATCATGACCGCTATGAACTGGCGGATGTCTGACATGCTTCCCCCGGAAAAATGATAGGGCCAACAGTATAACCGGTTGGGCGTTTTAATCAGAGCCCCTGATGGTATCCTTTGGCCATGGATTCGGAACAGATTGATGCAGTTGTTATTGGTGGCGGCGTTATAGGGCTGTCTGTAGGTCGGGCGCTGGCCAGGGCCGGGCATGAAGTGCTGGTTCTGGAGCGTCATGCTCACCCCGGCGAGGAAACATCCGCGCGCAACAGTGAGGTCATACACGCAGGAATCTATTATTCCCCTGGCTCACTGAAGGCAGAGCTGTGCCGCGAAGGGCGTGATCGGTTGTATGATTACTGTGAGCGTCATGGCGTGGCGTACAGTCGTTGTGGTAAATGGCTCGTTGCGGTAAGCGAGGATAAGATACCGGCGCTGGAACAGCTGCGGTGCAATGCTGCCAACAATGATGTGACCCTGAACTGGCTGGGTGCATGGGAACGCCAAAAGGAACCCGCGCTGAAGGCCGCTGCGGCCTTGGAATCGCCCATGAGTGGCATTGTGGATTCGCACGCCTATATGCAGGCCCTTTTGGGGGACTTGGAAGCCCACGGCGGTTGGCTGGTACGCCGGGCGCCGGTAGAGCGGATCGAGAGCGTGCAGGGGCGCCACTGGATCCAGGTGGGGGGCGACGTGCCCTGTGAGCTCAGTGCCGGCATTGTGGTGAATGCTGGCGGTCTGGGTGCGGTGGCGTTGGCGCGGCGATGGCAGGGGCTGGCCCCGGAGGCCATTCCGTCGCAGTGGTTCAGCAAGGGGCACTATTTCGCCTACAATGGTCGCCATCCCTTTCAGCGCCTGATCTACCCTTTGCCGGGCGCCGGCGGTCTTGGTGTGCATCTGACCCTCGATATGGCAGGCCAGGCGCGGTTCGGCCCGGACGCCCACTGGGTGGAGGCACTTGAGACCGCCGTGCCTGAGTCACTGGCACCGAGTTTTGTCAGCGCCGTGCAGCAATGGTGGCCAACGCTGGATCCCGCGCGTCTCACACCCGCCTATGCCGGCATCCGGCCGCGCATTCACGGTCCCGGCGACGCGCCAGCCGATTTCATCATCCAGGGGCCCGAGGAACATGGATTGGCGGGTGCAGTGAACCTGTTTGGCATTGAGTCGCCTGGCCTGACGGCCTCTCTGCCCCTGGCTGACAGGGTTGTCAACTGCCTGATCTAGCGCCTAGGGCGTTCTCGCTAGGGCCCAGACCTCCAGACGCATCACTCCAGCCTGACGCAGGCAGTGTGCCATTGCTTCCACAGAAGCGCCGGTGGTGACCACATCCTCAATGAGAGCGATATGCCGCGGCAGAGGCGCGCTGCCAGTAACGAAGAAAGCCTGCTGCAGGTTGCGTGTTCGCTCGGAGCGGGAAAGGCTGGCCTGGGCCTGGTAGCCTGGATGGCGCTGGAGTCGGTCCATCAGTACCGGGACCTGGGTGGCTCGTGTGAACCAGCCCGCCAGCTCTGCGGTCTGACTGAAGCCGCGCTCGCGCAGCCGCTGCGGGTCCATTGGCGCCGCAATCAGGGCCTGCGGCAGCGGCGCCGGGGCTCCGGCTGCATGCAGCCAGTTGCGGGCGAGCGCGGCGCCCTGAGCGCGTCTGCCGTGATACTTGTAGTTCTGGATCATGCGGTCCACCGGGCATTCATAGCGCCACGGGATCCGGCTCAAATCCTGAGGCGGGTCAGTGCGCTCGCATCGATGACAGAGAGTGGAGCCGCGTTCGCCGATGGACAGTGGCAGGGCACAGCGCCTGCAGCAGGGCCGGGTTTCTGGAAGGTCCTGCAGACAGGCGCGGCAGAGCCCGCCGCTTTCATCGGGCCCCAGGCAGATGACGCAGCGGCCGAGGTAAAACTGGCTTATGCTTGCGCTGTTAACCAAGCTGGTTGCTCTGGTTGACAGTCGTCGGGCCATCCTTATCATGGTTTGCATTACGTCTGGGCACCTCCGTGTGGCAGACCATCGATCAGCAGGACAAGGACAAGAGTATGACCGCTTCCGATGCCATCCGTCACGATTGGACCCTGAAGGAGGTCCGCGAGCTTCTGGATATGCCGTTCAACGACTTGGTATTCCGGGCCCAACAGGCGCATCGCCAGTGGTTCGATCCCAACGAGGTTCAGGTCTCAACACTGCTTTCCATCAAGACTGGTGCCTGCCCCGAAGACTGCATGTACTGCCCTCAGAGCGGTCACTACAACACCGGTCTTGAGAAAGAGAAACTGATGCAGGTCGAAAAGGTCCTGGAGCAGGCCAAAGCGGCCAGAGAAAGTGGCGCCACCCGATTCTGCATGGGCGCCGCCTGGCGCAGTCCCACGAAGAAGGATCTGCCGCATGTGCTGGAGATGATCCGGGGCGTGAAAGATATGGGGCTCGAGACCTGTATGACGCTGGGTATGCTGACAGAGGATCAGGCCAGTGAGCTTGCGGAGGCGGGTCTGGACTATTACAACCACAATCTCGACACCTCAGAACGTTATTACAATCAGATTATTACCACTCGGACCTATCAGGATCGGCTGGATACCCTGGCCAACGTACGCAGCGCCGGCATGAAGGTCTGCTGCGGGGGTATCATGGGGATGGGCGAGGACGAGGACGACCGTGCCGGGTTGCTGATTCAGCTTGCCAACCTGCCGGACCACCCGGAAAGCGTGCCCATCAATATGCTGATCAAGATCCCGGGGACGCCGTTAGAGGACGTTGAGGATCTGGATCCGTTCGAGTTCGTTCGTACCATCGCCGTGGCGCGCATCCTGATGCCGAAGAGCCATGTCCGCCTGTCGGCGGGCCGCGAGGATATGAACGACCAAATGCAGGCGCTGTGTTTCATGGCCGGCGCCAATTCCATTTTCTACGGCGATCAGCTGCTGACCACGGAAAACCCGCAGGCCGAGCACGACCGGGCGCTATTCCGGCGTTTGGGTATTGTGC
Source organism: Salicola sp. Rm-C-2C1-2 (assembly GCF_040196175.1). Taxonomy (NCBI): domain Bacteria; kingdom Pseudomonadati; phylum Pseudomonadota; class Gammaproteobacteria; order Oceanospirillales; family Halomonadaceae; genus Salicola; species Salicola sp. Rm-C-2C1-2. Next base: position 197,890 of record NZ_JBEFNF010000001.1, read on the forward strand.
CCGAGCCGCTGGCAACGGACCGGTCGGATGAGGACGAAGCCGCAGAGCTGAGCCGTCGCATGGAACAGGAGCGCCAAAGCGCCCTGTTCTACGACGCGGCCAATGCCTGATTACAACGCGGAGCTTGAAGCGCTGCGCCAGCAGGGGCTGCTGCGGGAGCGCCGGGTTCTGGATTCTGCTCAGGGCCCGGAAATTGTTGTGGATGGCCGGAGCATGCTGGCCTTCTGCAGCAATGATTATCTCGGACTCGCCAGCCATCCCGGTGTAACCGAGGCGTTTACCCAGGCGGCCCGTGAGTATGGGGTCGGCAGTGGCGCCTCGCACATGGTTAACGGCCATCACCGGCTCCATCACGAACTTGAACAAGCTGTGGCTGCACACACTGGCCGGGAGTCAGCGGCGCTGTTCTCTACCGGATACATGGCCAATCTGGGTGTCATCGCCGCCCTGGCTGGTCGTCACGACGTTATCCTTCAGGATCGTCTCAACCATGCCTCACTGCTGGACGGGGCCCATCTCGCCGGGGCCCGCCTGAAACGTTATACGCATGCTGACACCCAGGCTGCGGCCCGCATGCTGGAAGGGGAATCACGCTGTGCACTGGTCGCGACCGATGGCGTGTTCAGCATGGATGGCGATCTGGCACCGTTGGATGGGCTGTCAGCCCTTTGTCACGAACAGGGTGTACCGCTGATGGTGGACGATGCGCACGGTCTGGGCGTACTCGGTAGCAATGGTGGTGGTATTGCTGAGGTTCGCGGACTGGGCCAGTCGGCCGTTCCGATACTGGTGGGAACCCTGGGAAAGTCACTTGGTGTTGGCGGGGCCTTCGTTGCCGGTTCCCGGGCTTTCGTGGATTACCTGGTGCAAAAGGCACGAACGTACATCTATACCACCGCCATGCCACCGGCAATGGCGGCTGCAACCCAGCGCAGCCTGGAGCTGTGCCGGGAGGAGAGCTGGCGCCGTGAACGGCTGGCGAAACTGGTGGCATGGTTCCGGGATGAGGCAATGGCACTTGGCTACCGTCTGTTGGAATCCTGGACGCCCATTCAACCGCTTATTGTAGGGCCTTCAGACCGGGCGATGGCACTGAGCGAAGCGCTGGCACGACGGGATATTCTGGTGCCGGCGATTCGCCCACCAACGGTACCTCAGGGCGAGGCGCGTCTGCGTTTCACGTTCAGTGCTGCTCATACCGATGAACACATGGAGCGGCTGCTGGAAGCGCTCAAGGAAGCACGCAGCGAAACGGGGGCGGCGTGAGCGCGGTCGTGGTTGTTGGTGGCTGGGGCATTCCGGCCACTGCACTCGAGTCACTACTGCCCTCGTCGATAGAGCCCGTGCTGCTGGAGCCAGCATGGATGGCGGCCGGGCATAGCGACTCCCGTTCGGCTCTGGACGCCGCTATGGGGTGTGTTCCTTCGGGAACGCCCTGGCTCGGCTGGTCGTTGGGTGGCCAGCTGGCCATGGCAGCCTGGGAACACTTCCCGGAACAGGTAGGTGGGGTCATCACACTCTGTTCCTCCCCCTGTTTTCGGGAGGCGCCGGGGTGGCCTATTGGCATGGCGGGTTCAGACTTCCAGGGCTTTCGTGACGGCATGCTGACGGATGTGGAACAGACGCTTGGTCGCTTCTGTGCGCTGGTCAGCCAGGGTAGCTCATCTCCCAGACAGGTTCGTCGTGAGCTGCAGGGGCTGGATTGGCCGGAGCTGACTGGCGATTATAAGCAGGGGCTGGTGAACAGCCTGGAATGGCTGGCTCAGCTGGACCAGCGCCAATCCTGGCAAGAGGCAGGGCCCGGAGCGCTGCATCTGTTCTGCGAACGCGATGCCTTGGTGAGTGCGACAGTGGCGGAGGCGCTGGGGCTGGCCGACAGCCGCTACCGCCTGGTGGCTGATGCCGGTCACTGGCCGGGTACAGTGACCGGCCTGACGGAGTGGATCAGTGAGGCTCTGGAGCAGGTGGTTCGATGAATGCATGGCAGAGCAATCAGATCCCCCGTAAGCGGGTATCCGATGATTTTGGGGCTGCCGCTGACAGCTATGACGAGGTGGCACATCTGCAGCAGCGTGTGGCGCTGGACCTGATAGCGCGCCTGAAAGTTCCGCCTGGTGGCACCGGGCTGGATCTCGGCTGCGGCACAGGGTTCAGTCTGCCGCAATTGCAGCAGGAACTGGCTCCGAAGGAACTGATCGCCGCTGATCTGTCCCCTGGTATGATCGATTATGCTCGAACGCGTCGGGGCGTGGACGCGCGCTGGCTGGTGGCTGATGCTGCCAGCCTGCCACTGGCCTCCGCCAGCCTGGACTGGATCCAGTCCAGTCTTATGATTCAGTGGTGCGGGGATACCAGCGCTGTGGCCCAGGAAATGGCCAGGTTGCTCCGCACTGGTGGCGAAGCCCACCTGGCAACGCTGGTGGATGGAACCCTGACCGAACTGGAAACCGCATGGGCCGAAGCCGATCCAGGGCGACGTCATGTCAACCGTTTCCTGGCTCTCTCTGAGCTGGAGGCAGGTCTCGCTGCTGGGTTTGAGCGTGTGACCATTGATGTCGAACCACTGGTTCTCTGGTATCCGGATGTGATGGCGCTCCTGAGCGAACTCAAGACCCTTGGCGCAAGCTACAAGGATGCCGGTCGCCATCGCAGCGCGCTTGGCCCGGGGCGCCTGAAGGCTATGCGGCGTGCCTATGACCGCCACCGTGATGCCCGGCATGGTGTGCCGGCAACCTGGCAGGTGGCCTTTGTACGAATGACCGGCCCCAGGCCACAACCTTGAGAGTCTCCGAAAGCTCATGTCACGACAATCCTTTTTCATAACCGGAACTGACACGGACGCCGGTAAAACAGTGGTAACCACAGGCCTGCTGCGTCTTGCTTCCCGCAATGGTCTGCGCACGCTTGCCATGAAACCCCTGGCCTCCGGCTGTGACCAGACGGAGGAGGGACTACGTAATGCTGATGCGTTGGCGCTAGCGCAGAGCATGACCGAGCCCATGCCCTATGAATCCGTGAATCCGGTTGCGCTGGAACCGGCGATAGCACCGCATGTCGCTGCCCGTGAAGCCGGGCGAGGGGTCAGTGCCGAGCGCTTGGCAGGGTTCTGCCGGGGGGGCATGACGCGCCCGGCGGATCTGTTTCTGGTCGAAGGCGCCGGGGGCTGGCGTGTGCCCCTCAATGAGCAGGAAAGCTGGAAGGATCTGGTCACGGCGCTCCAGCTTCCTGTGATTCTGGTCGTCGGGCTGCGTCTCGGTGCCATTAACCACGCGTTGCTCAGTGCCGAGCTCATCCAACGTGATGGCTGTCGTCTGGCCGGATGGGTTGCCAACCGCTGCACTCCGGAACCCATGGCCCGGGAAGATGACACTTTCAATACGCTCTGCGAGCGTATGCCGGCCCCCTGCATGGGCCGTGTGCCTCGGTTGACCTCAGACGACCCTGCCGCCATGGCGCAAGAGGCTTCCCGTCACCTTTCATTGCCGCTGTCAGGGGTGTGAGTCGCCTTTGCTCTGGTTGTTTGAATATTGAACACCGTTGTGATGTAATATTCGTGAACACTCTGGGTATGAGGTGTGCCCATGATCAGTAATTCTCTATCCATTGGCGTCAACGGCGTTCAGGATGCCCAGCGCGGTATGCAGGATGCGGCCAACCGAATTGCCCGCTCGGGAACTACTGAAACTCCTCCTCAGGAGGCTGCCGCCCCAAGTGGGGCCAACGCAGGGGAGGATAGCCTGGCGGGTTCCATCCTGGATCTGAAGGCGAATCAGCGGAATGCTGAGGCCTCTCTGGAAGTGGTTCGGACAGCGGACGAGATGGTGGGGACGCTGCTCGATGAACGTGCCTGACTCAGGGATGCATTTGCCGTGCAGCTTACATCCATCCAGTCCGCGATTAATAATGGCGGCGGCACTGTAACCCGAAGCGCCGCGACGCCCGGCACGACATCCGGTAGCGTGCCACCGACCAGTACGTCCACCAGCGGTGCTCAGCCATTCTCCGCGCAGGGCTCTGTTGGTTCTGCCCCTCCCTCAAGGCCGGTCTCTTCCGCTACACGTGGTGCAAGCGGTGGTGGGGTACAGGTTTCGATTAGTGAGCAGGCCCGGCAGCAAAGCCCGCAGGGCTCAAACCCCAGCGCCGCTGGGGATGATGAGGGGGCTTCAGAGCTCGCTCCGGAAAAGCCGCGCGCTGAGGCCGGCAAGAAACCCGAACAGGAAGCTGGTGGGCGCGACCGGCAGGAGCCGGACAAAGGCTCCGACGAGTCATCGCCGGCACAGCAGTCGACCGTTCAGGAGCTGCGTCGCCGGGATCAACAGGTGCGCCAGCATGAGCAGGCGCATCAGGTGCTGGGTGGCCAGTACGCCGGTGCGGCCACTTACACCTATCAACGTGGTCCGGACGGCCAGCTCTATGCTGTGGGTGGCCAGGTCTCTATTGATAGCAGCCCGATTCCGGATGACCTCGAAGCCACCATCAACAAGATGCAGACGGTTCGTTCTGCCGCGCTCGCTCCGGCCGAACCTTCTCCGCAGGATATCAGGGTAGCCCAGGAAGCGACCCGCCAGCTGCTCCAGGCCCGGTCGGAGCTGCGCTCCCAGCGCCAGCAAGGGGCTGACGCGGGCGAGGGCGAGACCCAGAGCGCCCCAGGTGCAGAGGCCGCGGCATCTGATCGCTCAGGCGGTGATGATGCCCGGATCAGCCTCTTCCGCAATGTCGATGGCATACCGGCCACGAACTCAACCACCAGCCCAGATTCAGGCCTGCGCGCCACAGCTTGACGATCGCCGAAAAATGCGTCCATGCAGGCGTTGTCTCTTGACAGCCGGCCCATCCCAAACGTATGTTTCAAACAGCCGTTTAATTATTGGAACCGAGGTACAACGCCATGCCCCAGTACAGAGCCCCCCTGCGTGACATTAAATTCGTCATGAGTGAACTCCTGGATTCGGAAACCCATTATCAGCAGATACCCGGTGGCGAGGAAGCGACGCCGGATATGGTCGACGCGATTATTCAGGAAGGAGCGAAGTTCTGTGAGCAAGTGCTGTCACCCTTGAATCAGGTCGGGGATGAGGAAGGGTGTAGCCTTCAGGACGGACATGTCAGCACTCCCACTGGGTTTAAAGAGGCGTATCGCCAATACATTGAGGGGGGGTGGCCATCCATGACCTCGGACGAGGAACTTGGCGGCCAGGGGCTGCCCGGATCTCTGTCTATGGTCATGAGTGAGATGGTAGGAACCGCGAACTGGGCATTTGGCATGTACCCCGGGCTGAGCCATGGGTGTATGGCCACGCTGGAAGCGCATGGCAGTGATGAGCAGAAGCAGACTTACCTTCCGAAAATGGTCACTGGTGAGTGGACCGGTACGATGTGTCTGACTGAACCACACTGTGGATCGGATCTTGGGCTGCTGCGTACCAAGGCTACACCCAACGACGATGGCAGCTACGCGATCACTGGGCAGAAAATCTGGATCTCCGCGGGTGAGCATGACCTGTCTGACAACATAATCCACCTGGTACTTGCCCGTCTGCCGGACGCGCCCAAAGGCACCAAGGGGATCTCGGTGTTCGTGGTACCCAAGTTCCTGTCGGATGCGAGCGGTAATCCTGGGGAGCGCAACACGCTTGTGTGCGGCTCTCTGGAGGAGAAAATGGGCATTCACGGGAATGCCACCTGCGTTATGAACTTTGACGACGCAAAAGGCTACCTGATCGGTGAGCCCCACAAGGGGTTGAGCTATATGTTCACCATGATGAACATTGCCCGTATCGGAACCGCCATTCAGGGGCTTGCTTCGTCGGAGCTCGCCTTCCAGGGCTCACTGGAGTACGCCAAAGATCGCCTTGCGATGCGCTCGCTCTCGGGTGCCAAGAATCCTGACGGCCCCGCCGATCCGATTATTGTACATCCCGATGTCCGTCGGATGCTTCTTACCCAGAAGACCATCGCGGAAAGCGCCAGGGCCATGATCTATTACGCGGCCCAGCAGGCGGACATCTCCCAGGCCAGCAATGATGAGGACGAGCGCAATGAGGCAGATGAACTGCTCAGTTTTCTGACGCCAATTGCCAAGGCGTTCCTGACTGAATTGGGCGTGGAGGCAGCGAACCAGGGGATGCAGGTGTTCGGTGGCCACGGCTATGTTAAGGAATGGGGCATGGAGCAGATCGTAAGGGACGCCCGTATCAGCACCATCTATGAGGGCACAACCGGCATTCAGGCTCTGGATCTTCTGGGGCGTAAGGTTCTGATGACCCAGGGTGAGTCGCTCAAGCGCTTCACCAAGAAAGTGCATCTCTTCTGCAAGGAGCAGGCTGATAATGAGTCCATCAGTGAGTTTGTTGAACCGCTCCAGAGCATGAACAAGGAGTGGAGCGACCTCACCACGAAGCTGGGCATGTCTGCCATGAAGGATCGGGAGGAAGTTGGCGCGGCCTCCTTTGATTATCTGATGTATTCTGGGTACGCCGTGACGGCTTATCTCTGGGCTCGGACCGCGGAAGTGGCGCAACGTAAGCTGCAGGAGGGCACCTCCGAGGAAGCGTTCTACAAAGCCAAGCTCCAGACCGCACGCTTCTTCTTCAAGCGCATGCTGCCGCGGGCCAAAGCCCACGCTGATGCCATGATGAGCGGTGCTGACAATCTGATGGAGATGGAGGAAGAGCATTTCGCTTTCTGAACCGGTATGATCCAGTACGCATGAAAAAAGCCCGCCACGCGCGGGCTTTTGTGTGAGAAATCCCGGGGGAGAATAGCCCCGCAGACGTTCAAAGTGAGGACCAACCCATGGCTGACTATAAAGCGCCCCTGCAGGATATGCGGTTCCTGCTCAACGAGATCTTCGACGCACCGGGCCAGTGGGCTTCCCTGCCCGGGCTGAGCGAGAGCGTGGATCCGGAGACGGCGGATGCCATTCTGGAGGAAGCCGGTAAAATTGCGGCGGGGACGCTTGCTCCGATCAATCAGAGTGGCGACGAGCAGGGCTGTCAGTTGAAGGATGGCGAAGTAACCACTCCGGATGGATTCAAGGAGGCGTTCCAGATCTTTGCCGAAGGTGGCTGGGTCGGTCTTGGTGGGGACCCGGACTATGGTGGTATGGGCATGCCGAAGAGCCTCGTCGGGCAGGTTGAAGAAATGATGCAGGGGGCCAATATGGCTTTCGGCCTCTGCCCCATGCTGACCGCAGGTGCCTGCCTGGCGCTGCATGCTCACGGCAGTGAGGAGCTCAAGGAAAAGTATCTGCCGAAAATGTACGACGGTACCTGGTCAGGCGCCATGGATCTGACCGAGCCGCATGCCGGCACCGATCTGGGTATCATCCGTACCAAGGCGAAGCCCAATGATGACGGCTCCTACAACCTCTCCGGCACCAAGATCTTTATCACTTGGGGTGATCACGACATGGCGGAGAACATCATCCATCTGGTACTGGCCAAACTGCCGGATGCGCCTGCTGGCCCCAAGGGGATTTCGCTGTTCCTGGTGCCCAAGTACGAAGTGAGCGAGGATGGCACTCTGGGGCCGCGTAACGGTGTTTCCTGCGGCTCGTTGGAAGAGAAGATGGGTATTCACGGCTCTGCAACCTGCGTCATGAACTTTGATGATGCCCGCGGCTGGCTGGTTGGCGAGCCCAACAAGGGACTGATGGCCATGTTCACCATGATGAACTATGAGCGTCTGGGTGTGGGGATCCAGGGCGTGGGCGCCGCTGAAGCCTCCTATCAGCACGCTCTGGCCTATGCCCGTGAGCGTCTTCAGAGCCGCTCTCCTGACGGCCCCCAGGCACAGGATAAGCAGGCGGATCCCATTATTGTGCATCCGGACGTGCGCCGTATGCTGTTGAAGATGAAAGCCCACACCGAGGGTAGCCGTGCCTTCATTACCTATGTGGCGCAGTGGCTGGATCAGGCCAAGTTTGCCGAGGATGCTGAGGCCAAGGAGAAAGCGGATGGCATGGTGGCATTGTTGACGCCAGTGGCTAAGGCTTTCCTGACCGACCGGGCGCTGGATACCTGTGTGATCGGCCAGCAGGTCTATGGTGGCCATGGCTACATCAGCGAGTGGGGTCAGGAGCAGCTGGTGCGCGATACCCGCATCACCCAGATCTATGAAGGCACGAACGGCATCCAGGCGATGGATCTGATGGGCCGCAAGGTTGTCGCCAATGGCGGTAAGTATTTCGAGGTTTTTGCCAATGACGTTGCGGATTTCATCAATGCGAATCAGGATGAGCCGGCGGTTGCAGAATACCTCCAGCCCCTGGCGGCGGCCCTTGAGCGTCTTTCGGATGTGACTGAAAGCGTCATCAAGGCAGCGGACGGCAATCCCGCGGAAATTGGTGCTGCGGCAGTGGACTACCTGGACCTGTTTGGCCTCACGGCTGAGGCCTACCTGTGGGTCCGCATGGTGCAGGCTGCGGCGCCGAAGGCCGAGAGCGACACCTCCGGTTTCTACAGTGGTAAGCTCAAGACCGCTCGCTTTTTCTTTGACCGAATCCTGCCGCAATCAGTCGCCCTGGCGGAATCCATCCGCAATGGCGGCGACAGCATGATGGCGCTTGACGACGCCGAGTTCGGCTAGGCGGAGAGCGTCTCCACCAGGGCGGCAAGGGCAGACCAGGCCGGCATGGCCGGGTCTTTTCCCTTGCTGGCCCGGTCTACCTGCCTGGCCTGTTCCCAGGCTCTGCTTATGGATTGGCTGTTGTGCCGACGTGAGGCTTTCTCCAGCGCCTTTCTCAGCGGTGGCTGACGAACCCCGTTGTGCTTGAACCAGGTGGCGGCATTGCTGCCTTGGCGCAGGCTGTGCTGCAGGTTGGCGAGATGCTTAAGGTCGCGCTGGAAAACGCCCAGTATAGCCAGTGTACTGGTGCCTTCTTCCTCCAGGCGCCGCAGCATCTGCAGGGCGTGAATCCGGTTGCCGGTCAGTGCCTCGCTGCTGAGCTCGAAGGCATTATAGCGGCTGCTGTCTTCGATACCACCGATGGCGACTGCGTCATCCACGGGCTCATTGCCGGCAATAACCCTGAGGCGTTCCAGCTCCTGGTGAGCAGCCAGCAGGTTACCCTCCAGGCGTTCACTGAGCTGGCTCACAGCGTTGCGGGTGAGCTTCAGGCCCATGGTGTCGGCGCGGCGTGAGAGCCAGCGGGGAAAGTCCGCCGGATCCACAGGCCATACCGGCACATGAAGTCCGACCTTTTGCCAGTTGCGGAACCAAGCCTTGCTGGTCTCACCACTGTCCAGGCGTGGACCCGATACAATCAGGATTACATCCTCGGGCGGCGCCTTGGCGAAAGCCTCCAGAACCTCCCGGCCCTTACCGGGCTTACCACTGTGCAGGCGCACTTCGATGCGCCGGCGGCTTGCAAACAGTGACAGCGCCTGGGTTTCGTCATGGACCTGCTGCCAGTCGAACTGAGCGTCCGTCTGAAAGACCGTACGTTCTTCATAGCCTTCCGCGACCGCGCGCTCGCGGATTCTGTCGCAGGCTTCCTGCACCAGCAGCGGCTCATCGCCGGTGACCAGGTAGCCGGCATCCAGGCGCTTCGCGAGCTGATCCGGAAGCTGTTCCGGGTTGACCTTCATTCGGCGGCGTCCGTTGTGCTTTCGTGCTCTGAGCGGATCCGGTTGATGCGCTCCTCGGTGAAGGGCATAAGGCGGCGCGTGACCTGCTGGATAAGCTGGTCCTGGAGGAGGCCCTCAATACCCTGCTGTTCACGTTCTCCCGCCAGAACCTGCTGCTCGTCAGCCTGGTAGAACTCCCGGGCACTCAGCTCGGTGTCCGCGAGAAGGGGAATGCCGTCCTCAGTGGTCAGCGCCACCGCCATGCGAGCACTGAGCTCGTATTCGCTGGCGGCTGCCCGTTCATCCAGGGCACTGGTGCGCCGCTCCTGTTGATAGTCACGGAGCTTGAGGTGGTAGCCAGCGGTTTCGTGGTCTTCAGCCAGGATGTTGTAGAGACCAAGGCGATCGCGCAAACCCGAGCAGACCGGCTCGGGTACACCGTTCCCACAGGACAGCGCCAGTGGCGACAGAGCATCCGACACCATGGCCGTGCCCCGCAAATGGAAGCCACAGGCGGTGAGCGCCATCACCAGGACCAGTGTCATGATGGATTTCCAGGCGGCCTGGCGCATGGATGACCTCCGGAGCCGGATCAGTTGGCGACCACGTTCACGAGTTTCCCGGGCACTACGATCACTTTGTGGACGGTCTTGTCCTCAATGAAGCGCTGGACGTTCTCGTCTGCGAGTGCGAGTGCCTCCAGCTGGTCGCGCTCGGTCTCGGCATCCGCTTGGATGCGCGAGCGCAGCTTGCCGTTGACCTGCACCACCAGCTCGATACGGTCCTGTTTCATCAGCGACTCATCCGCAACGGGCCATTGCGCATCCACCACGGGCGTTTCATGACCCAGTGCCTGCCAGAGTTCGTGGGTGATGTGGGGCGCGACCGGGGCCAGTACCAGAACGGCTGTCTCCAGGACCTCCTGCATTACGGCCTGGTCGCCATTGTTACGGATCTCAAGACGACCGGCATCGTTGAGCAGTTCCATGACAGCGGCGATGGCCGTATTGAAAGTCAGTCGGCGGTTGAAATCGTCTGTGACCTTGGCAATGGTCTGATGGGTTTTGCGGCGTATGGCCTGCTGGTTGTCATCCGCCGCCTCAGGCATGGCCTGGCCGGTGCCGCCCTCAGTGACATGCTGGTGTACCATGCGCCAGAGCCGGCGCAGGAAACGGTGGGCACCTTCCACGCCGCTGTCCGACCACTCAAGGGACTGCTCCGGCGGTGCCGCGAACATCATGAACAGCCGCACCGTATCCGCTCCATGCTCATCGATGATCGCTTGCGGGTCGATGCCATTGTTCTTGGACTTCGACATCTTGGTCACGCCACCGGGGTGGACGGGGTCGCCGTCTGCCTTGAGCGTGGCGCTGATCACGTTGCCCTTGCCGTCATATTCGGCCTCCACATCCTGCGGCGAAAACCATTCTTTGGCGCCGTTGTCCGTCTCCCGGTACCAGGTTTCGGCTAATACCATGCCCTGGCACAGCAGGCGATTGAAGGGCTCGTCGCTGTTGACCAGGCCTACGTCGCGCAGAAGCTTGTGGAAAAAGCGGGCGTAGAGCAGGTGCAGGATAGCGTGTTCAATGCCGCCAATATACTGGTCCACCGGCAGCCAGTAGTTGGCTGCCTCCGGATCCAGCATGCCGTCGTCCTTCCAGGGGCTGCAGAAGCGTGCGAAATACCAGGAGGACTCCATGAACGTGTCGAAGGTGTCCGTCTCGCGGAAAGCGGGCTGGCCGTTGTAGGTGGTTTGGGGCCATTCGGGATCGGTCTTGAGCGGAGACTGGACGCCGTCCATGGTCACATCCTCGGGAAGCGTTACCGGCAGGTCACTTTCGGGCACAGGTGCAGGTTCACCGTTTTCAAGCGTGAGCATGGGGATGGGGGTGCCCCAGTAGCGCTGACGTGAGACCCCCCAATCGCGCAGCCGGTAGTTGGTTTTCCGTTCCCCGATGCCGCGCTTTTCCAGTTGCTCTGCGATGGCAGCAATGGCTTCGTCCGAGCTCATGCCGGTGTAGGGGCCGGAGTTGGCCAGAAGTCCTTTTTCGGTAAAGGCTTGTTCGTAAGTGTCCACGTCGCGGCCATCACTGGGACTGACAACCTGGCGAATCGCAATGCGATACTTACGGGCGAATTCGTGGTCGCGCTCGTCATGGGCCGGTACCGCCATCAAGGCACCGGTGCCGTACTCGTGGAGCACGAAATTGGCGATGTAGACCGGTATGCGCTCGCCGGTAAGCGGATGCAGCGCGTAGAGTTCGGTCTCGATGCCTTTTTTCTCCATGGTCTCCACGTCCGCTGTGGAGGCGACGGTATTGCGGCATTCGGCGACGAAGTCTGCAACCTCCCGCGAGCGCTCAGCGGCTTGCTCCGCAACGGGGTGGCGCGCGGACAGTGCCATGTAGGTGACGCCGTAGAGGGTGTCCGGGCGCGTGGTATAGACTCTCAGGGTCTCTGAGTCGTCCTCCATCTGGAAATCGAGTTCAACGCCTTCCGAGCGCCCGATCCAGTTGCGCTGCATGGCCTTGACCTGTTCCGGCCAGCCTTCAAGCTTATCCAGATCGTCCAGGAGTTCATCGGCGTATTCTGTGATCCTGACGAACCACTGGGGAATCTCTTTCTGTTCCACCACGGCACCGGAGCGCCAGCCGCGGCCATCCACGACCTGTTCATTGGCGAGCACGGTCTGGTCAACCGGATCCCAGTTGACGGTGGCGTTCTTTTTATACACCAGCCCTTTTTCATAGAGTTTGGTGAAGAACCATTGCTCCCACTGGTAATACTCCGGGTCACAGGTGGCGAGCTCCCGGTTCCAGTCGTAGCCAAAGCCCAGGCGTTTGAGCTGGGCTTTCATGTGTTCGATATTCTGTCGCGTCCAGTCAGCCGGCGCGGTGCGGTTGCTGATCGCGGCGTTCTCGGCTGGTAGACCAAAAGCGTCCCAGCCCATGGGCTGGAGTACGTTCTTGCCCTGCATGCGCTGGAAACGCGAGATCACATCACCGATGGTATAGTTTCGCACGTGCCCCATGTGCAGCCTTCCGCTGGGATAGGGGAACATAGATAGGCAGTAGTATTTGGGCTTGCCGGGTACTTCCTGTACCGCGAAGACATCGTTGGATTCCCAGTACTGCTGGGCTTTGCTTTCGACGGCGTCGGGGCGGTAATGCTCTTCCATGGGTTCGGGTGCCTTATCTCTCGGATCAAAATGGCTGTTGCATCGGCAAAGGGCTCATTCTAGCGTAGAGAGAAGGTGACAGGTAGGCATGCCGACCGCCAACCCATTAACAGGAGAAAACCGTGGCCGAACAGCAACGCCCCCGTCTGAGTGACAATGCTGAAAAATCCTACAATCGCATGCTGGAGCGGGTTGAGTCCCGGCTGGCGGCGGTCGAAGAGCGCACTTGGGAGCGCCTTCAGGATGAGATCGAGGAAGCGGTCAAGTTTGAGCAGGACGTAGCGGAACTGACCCGCGAAGAGCTCGATTTACTGGCGGCCTATCTGCGCCGGGATCTTTCCCATCTGCTGGGATTTGTGTCCAACACCGGCGATGGTGTCGCGGAATGGTTGTGGACGGACCTGGAGTGGATCGAGGACTGGCTGGTGGAAAAGCTGTTCTCCATCGCCGATCCCACGCGGCTTGATACGCTGGCGTTGCAGCAGAAGCTGCAGGACAGTGATCCGAGCCACTATTTCGCGGGCGAGCTTGCCATGGCCGGTGTGTTGCGCTGCCTCAACTGCGGCCACCTTCTGACGCTGGCGGAGACGACCCGGCTGGAGCCGTGTGAGCGCTGTGAATCCCATTACTTTGAACGAGTCACGGCTCACACGCCGGATGTGGACCCAACAGCATCCTGATAGCCGCCGTCTTTGATTGATCATGCGAACTATCCTAGGATGAATGCTTCTTATCCAAGTTCATCCTGGGAGGTTCTCGATGTCGGTCGCCTTGACCGTTTTTCTATTGATCATCGCCTTTGTCGTGGGTTCCATGATCTACGTATACCGTTTTCGTGGTCAGCAGCGTTATAAAAGCGTTGGGGAGTACTGGCGAAAAGGCTGGCCGATTTTCAGCCCGCTGAACTGTCTTCTGTATCTGTTCACTAAAAAGCGGGCACGGGCCCCTATCATGGACCGGGAGCAGTTTCCGGAGCTCCAAGTGATTCAGGACAACTGGGAAACCATCCGGCGGGAGGCGGTCAGGCTGTATGATGACCGGGTATTCGATCAGACCAGTGATCCCGACTCCAGCGCTTACTACGATATCGGTTTCCGTACCTTCCAGAAGTATGGCTGGAGCAAGTTCTATCTCAAGTGGTATGGCACCCAGCATAACTCGGCCCAGGCCTCATGCCCTGAAACGCTCAAGATTCTGGATCAGGTGCCCTCTGTGAATGGTGCCATGTTCTCCATTCTGCCGGTGGGCTCGCAGCTGACCCGCCACGCGGACCCTGTCGCATGTTCATTGCGCTATCACCTGGGGCTGTCGACGCCCAATGATGACCGTTGCTACATCAATATTGATGGCACGGATTACTCCTGGCGCGATGGTGAAGATCTGATTTTTGACGAAACCTATCTACACTATGCCCACAACGACGCGAAACAGTACCGACTCATCCTGATGTGTGACGTGGAGCGGCCCACCTGGCTGGTCGGGCGGGTGATCAACGTCTTCTACAAAGGGCTGATGCGCCTGACGGTGGTGCCCAATATGGACGGCGACCAGCGTGGTTTCGCGAACAGTATGTTTGCACGCATCTCGCCAGCCTTGGCGCGGGTGCGGGAATTGAAAAAGACCAACCGGCGCCAGTACAAGGCGATCAAGTATGCCGTGAATACGCTGTTGGCGTTGGCACTGGGCGGTGTCCTGCTGGGCGGTCTGGTATTGATCGACGGACTTGTCGCTTCGGTCGCTTAGGCTGTTTCCGTGCCTCGGCGCTGGCGGCCGAAAACGATCATTACAGCCGCCAGCGTTACGACCGGCCAGGAGCCGGTGGCCATAAAGGGCGTTGAGCCTGACATGGGTTGGATCTCTCCCCTCAAAACATCCCTTTCATAATGTTTGGCCCGGGCACGGATGCGGCCCTCGCGATCCACGATGGAAGTGATACCGTTGTTGGTTCCGCGCAGCAGTTCCCGACCGGTCTCCAGAGCACGCATGCGTGCGATCTGGTGGTGCTGGAACGGACCGAGCGAGCGTCCGAACCAGGCATCATTGCTGACCGTCATGAGAAAGCCGGTGCTCTGCGCGTGCTGGGCTACGAAATCGGCATAGGCAATTTCGTAGCAGATGGCGGGATGGCTGCTGGCATCAGCGATCTGGAGTGGCGACTGGTTCTGCGGGCCTGGCTGGAAAACCGACATGGGCAGACTGAGGAATTCGATGGTGCCGCGCAGCAGCGATTCTAGGGGCACATACTCGCCAAAGGGAACCAGCCGCTGCTTGTGGTATGTGCCCTGTCCGGGGCCCACCGTCATCAGGCTGTTGTGAAAAACCGGCTCCGGGTAGTGTGGGCTGTTGCCGTACCAGGGAATCCCCGTGACCAGGGTGGTTTCGGTGTCAAAGGCGCGGCTTTCCAACGCATCCAGTACCTGCGATGCCTGACCCTGGGTGGCTGGTAGAGCGGTTTCAGGCCACAGGATGAGATCCCTGCCCCAGAGCGGCTCCGTGAGCTGGCGATAGATCCGGATCTGCTTGCGGAGCATTTCCGGGTCCCATTTGTCGTGTTGCGAGATATTGCCCTGGACCGCAGCGACCGAGAGGGGGTCGCCCTGCGGCTTTGTCCATTCGAACAGATTGGCCAGCGGTGCCAGTAGCCAGGGCAGAAGCGCAGCGGCTGTGAGTCCGATAGGAACCCAGCGCGTTGCGCCGCGCCAGTGCTGCCAGGCGGCGATCAGCAGAGCCGCCGTGGCGGCTGTAATGAAGGTGATACCGTGCACGCCCATTACCGGGGCTAGCCCGGCCAGCGGGCCATCGACCTGGGCGGTTCCGGCATAGAGCCAGGGGAAGCCGGTGAGCAGCCAGCCTCGAACCCAGTCCATCAATGTCCAGATCGCAGGGAACAACCACAGGCTGCGAGTGCTGTGGCTGCCAGCCAGCCGCCCCCAGCACCAGAAGGCAATAGCCGGGAACAAAGCCAGGCCCATGGCGAAAAGCAGCGTCATGATCGCGGCCAGGGGGGCAGCCGTCATGCCGTATTCGTTAATGCTCACATAGACCCATGAGGCGCCACTACCGAAAAGGCCCATCCCCAAAAACCAACCGTCGCGAAAAAGGGCTTTGGCGTCGCGGGCGCTGCACATGAGCAGGACCAATCCGAGGGAAGCCAGGGCGGCGGGCCAGAGGTGGAAAGGCGCGAAAGCCAGTGTCTGAAGCGCACCAGCAGCGACCAGTGCGGGAATTCGGAAAAGGCGATTCTGGGTCATGGCGCGTCCGGCGTCATGCGATGGGTTTAACCTGGATCAGGCGGATTTTGCGGTTGTCGGCGTTGAGTACCTTGAACCGGAAGCGGTCGAAGGTGGTGGTCTCGCCCCGCCGTGGCAGCCGCCCGAATTCCCTGAGCATCAGTCCACCAATGGTGTCGAACGCTTCTTCGTCCAGGCCAGTGCCGAAGAATTCGTTGAAGTCCTCGATGGGGGTCTGGGCTTTGACCGCGTAGATGCCGTGCTCGCGCTCGCGGATCCGGTCATCGTCGTCAACATCATGCTCGTCCTCAATATCGCCGACGATCTGTTCCAGAACGTCCTCAATGGTGATGAGTCCTGAGACGCCGCCGTATTCGTCCACCACGATGGCCATGTGGTTACGGTTCTCTTTGAACTCCTTGAGCAGCTGATTGCAACGCTTGCTTTCGGGCACGACTGTGGCCGGACGCAGAATGTCCCGGATACTGTCACGGGTCAGGTTGTTGCGCAGCGCCAGCGGCAGCAGGTCCTTGGCCAGCAGGATGCCGATGATTTCGTCCGAGGTGTCGCCAATGGCCGGAAACCGCGAGTGGGCGGATTCGATGATCTCGTTGATGTAGGAGGAGGGGTCCGCCTCGGCCTTGACTGTGACCATGCGAGAGCGGGGGATCATGATTTCCTCCACACGCATGTCCGTAACCTGCATAGCGCCTTCGATGATGCTCATGGCATCCGAATCGATCAACTGCTGAAATTCGGCGTCGCGTAGTAGACGCAGTAGATCTTCGGGCGTGCGGGGCTCACTGGAGAAGGCCTGGGATAATCGCTCCAGCCAGGAGTTCTTCGTCTGGCCATTGGATGAGTCGTCGCTCATGGGGTCGCTGTCCGAATTCCTGTTCGCGGGTTGCTACCGATAGGGGTCGGGGAAACCAAGTTGTTCGAGAAGACGCACTTCAAGCGCCTCCATGGTTTCCGCCTCGTCGGGGTCCTGATGATCGTAACCCTGCAGGTGAAGCATGCCATGAATCACCAGATGTGCCCAGTGGGCCTCGGACCTTTTGCCCTGTTGCCGGGCTTCGCCTTCGACCACGCCGGCGCAGATGATCAGATCGCCGAGCAGGCTCAGTGAGATACCAGGCGGTGCCTCAAAAGGGAAGGACAGGACGTTGGTGGCGTAATCCTTCCCCCGGTACTGATGGTTCAGCTCACGTCCTTCTGTCTCGTCCACAATGCGCACTGTAACCTCAGTGTTGGCGTCATCCTGCCAGCCGTGCTCCGCCCAGGCCGAAAGGTCTGAATGGGCGGGCAGTTCCGTCTGGTGGGTTGCCAACTGAAGATCGAGGGTCACGAGGCTCATGCGTTACGCTCGTCCCAGTCATCGTAGGCTTCCACGATGCGCTGCACAAGCGGATGGCGGACTACGTCCTCGGCGCCGAAGTAGGTGATGCCAATGCCTTTGACCTCCCGCAGAACCCGCAATGAGTGTTCCAGGCCGGAGTGTTGGCCGCGCGGCAAGTCGATCTGGGTGATGTCGCCGGTGATGATGGCTGTGGAGCCAAAACCGATGCGCGTTAGGAACATTTTCATCTGTTCCCGGGTGGTATTCTGGCTCTCGTCCAGAATGATGAAAGAGTTGTTCAGTGTGCGCCCGCGCATGAACGCCAGGGGTGCGATCTCGATCACGCTGCGCTCGATCAGCTTGTTCACCTGCTCAAAGCCGAGCATTTCGTAAAGCGCGTCGTACAGCGGCTTGAGGTAGGGGTCAACCTTCTGGGATAGATCCCCCGGAAGAAAGCCCAGCTTTTCACCGGCTTCCACCGCCGGGCGTACGAGCATCACCCGCTTGACTTCTTCGGCCTTGAGCGCTTCCACAGCACAGGCCACGGCGAGCCAGGTCTTGCCAGTACCTGCCGGGCCTACACCAAAGTTGATGTCGTGGGTGCGGATGGCGTGCACGTAGCGTTGCTGATTGTCGCCTCTGGGCTGGATTTTCAGTCGCGGCGTATCGATGACCTGCTGGGCGCCGTCGTAGCCACTGGTCTCGGGCAGGCGTTCGAAGCCGGATTCGCGGATGAACAGGTGCACCGTGTCCGGACTGATGTCATCGCCGGCTTCGGTTTCGCGGTAGAGATGCTTGAGCACCTCCATCGCCGCTGTCGCCGCTTCGCCATCACCGGTAACCCGGAAGGAATGCCCGCGATAACCGATGCGTACGCCCATGCGCTTCTCGATGTGTTTGAGGTGTTCGTCGAACTGGCCGCAGAGGGCGGCCAGGCGGTCGGTATCTGCGGGTTCCAGCTGGAATTCGCGGGTGTCGGCGCTCAAGCGGGCCTCGGCTCAGTAACGGTTGGCATCTATCATGACGCCACGCAGGGAATTCGGCAATGCCTCGGTGATCTCCACGTCCACGAAGGAGCCGATCACGCCGGGTACGTCAGTACGGAAGTTGACCACCCGATTGTTCTCGGTACGGCCCTGGTACTCGCCCGGATCCTTCTTGGAGACGCCCGTGACCAGAATGCGCTGGGTACTGCCGACCATGCGGCGGCTGATCTCCTGCGCCTGCTGGTTGATGCGGTCCTGCAGGATTGCCAGACGTTCTTTCTTGACGCTTTCCGGGGTGTCGTCCGCAAGGTCCGCGGCCGGGGTGCCGGGGCGGGCGCTGTAGACAAAGCTGAAAGAGACATCGAAACCGACGTCGTTGATCAGCTTCATGGTGTCTTCAAAGTCTTTCTCCGTTTCGCCCGGAAAACCGATGATGAAATCCGAGGACAGACTCAACTGAGGACGGATGCGGCGCAGCTTGCGGATCTTGGACTTGTACTCCAGGGCCGTGTGGCCGCGCTTCATCAGTGCCAGGATCCGGTCCGAACCGGCCTGGACCGGAAGGTGCAGGTGGCTGACCAGCTCCGGTACCTGTTCGTAGACGTTGATCAGTGCGTCCGAGAACTCGACTGGGTGGGAGGTGGTGAAGCGGATGCGGTCAATGCCGTCGATGTCCGCCACCCAGGTGATCAGCTCGGCCAGGTCCATGGTGTCGCCATCCAGGGTCTCGCCGTCGTAGGCATTGACGTTCTGGCCCAGAAGATTCACCTCTCGCACCCCCTGGCGGGCCAGGTCCCGGACCTCTTCAAGCACGTCCTCAACCGGCCGACTTAGTTCCTCACCCCGGGTGTAAGGCACCACGCAGAAGGAGCAGTATTTGCTGCAGCCTTCCATGATGGAGACAAAGGCGGTGGGACCATTAACACCAGGGCCGGGGAGTTCGTCGAACTTCTCGATCTGGGGAAAACTGACGTCCACCACGCCAACGCCGCCATCACTGTCGGCCTTGGTGATCATCTCGGGCAGCCGGTGCAGCGTCTGGGGGCCAAAGACCATGTCCACGTACGGCGCCCGGTCGAGGATCGCCTGACCTTCCTGGCTGGCAACGCAGCCGCCAACGCCGATGATGGCGTCCGGGTTGTCCTTCTTCAGTTTTTTCCAGCGGCCCAGCTGGTCGAAAACCTTTTCCTGGGCTTTTTCACGGATGGAACAGGTGTTGAGCAGCAGGATGTCCGCATCGTTGGCGGTATCGGTTAGCTCCACCTCGTGACTCTCGCGCAGGAGGTCGATCATGCGCGATGAGTCGTATTCGTTCATCTGGCAGCCGTGGGTCTTGATGAAGAGCTTTTTTCCCATGGTTGGCGGCGTTCTGTCTGGTTGGAAGATCGTCGATTATAACGCCTGCGGTCTGGTTCTGTCACAAACCAAAAGCTCAGTCGGAGGCGTCATCCAGATAACTCTGGAGCTGTTCCTTGAGGCTGCGGGGGACCTGGGTGATGATGAGGGCATCCCGGTCGCGGTCGTAGTGCACCGCCTGGTTCACCAGATCGGAAGAGAACGACAGGCTCAGCCCGTTGCCCTTGCCGGCAATCCGCACCAGTTTTTTCACCTTGCGTCGATCGGGATGCAGCACCTGATCTGGCCCCAATGCCTGGGATTCGGCCACGTGCTCGGCAAACCGCTCCGGCTGGCTGTCGTCGATGTAGCTGGAAAGGGCCGAGAGGGGCACTGGCTCGCCCAGTGCCTCCTGCTCATTACAGAATTCGAACGCCTTGTGGCGCACGGCGTGGGCGTGATCCGGCTCCGACTGCTGCTGGGCGAAGGACTCCACCGCCTCCAGGAAGGTCCGGGTCTCGGCCTCCACGTCCACCTCCTGCTGGAAGCCCACCAGGCGCGCGAAACACTTGCCGATCTCGCCTGTTCCGCGACCCTGGAGCACCGTCAGGTAGTTCTCCGAGCCCTGTTCGCCGCGCCAGTCCGCCAACTCCACGCGCGCCGCCAGGTTCAGGCGGGAGCGGCTGATGGTCTCGGTAGGGGCGAGTTCAAGGTTGGCGTCCAGAGTAAAGAGCGGGTCCATCTCCAGAGCGAAGAGGTACAGCACTTCGCCGTCGGCCAGGGACTCATGGACGACGAGCAGTGGGCGTTCGGGGTCGGTGTCCGCGCGGGTGATCTCGTCCTGCCACTGGCTCAGGAGCTGGTTGGTAAAGGCCTCAAACCCCTGATGCTCGTCGAGGTAGTCGCCCAGCCAACCCCGGATGGGATGGCTGCCGATATCATCCGAAAAACGGCCATAAGCCTTGCCGGGGCGACTGTTGAACAGTTTCTTGAGCTGGCGGTGCAGGGCCTCATAATCACCACCCGGCTCGGCCATGGCCGAGCCGGCCACGACATGAGTCGGTTGACCACCGCCGGGCAACGAGGCCCGCATCAGCCGAAGTTGGCGGATCGCCATCGGTCAGCCCTGCAGCCGCTTTTCCCGACGCAGCGTCTGCAGCAGCTCCTGGACGGCCTTGCTGATGCCGGCGTCGTCGTCGGCATTGACGCTGTAGTCCGCAGGGGTGCCACTGACGCCGGCCGTTACTACGATCAGGCCTTGATTGTAGAGTACCTCGGCCATGCTGCCGCGATCCTCTTCCGAATCCGTGTTGGTGTTATCCAGCACGATGCCGGTTTTGCCCATATCGAACAGGCTGCGCTGTAGTGCTGTTGCCAGCTTGTCCGCTGCCTCGCCACCGCAGTCGATGACCAGCGGCTTCTGGTCCAGCCGGCGCTGCCATTCATCGGTGGTAACCGGGTTCATAAGACCTTCGGCATCGCTGGCGGTGCTCTTGATCATGCCCGCGCCAATGGTGATGTTGGTCAGCCGGTCGATGATGATGAAAGCGCCTGTTGAGCCACAGTTCGGGTAGGGGTCAAAAGCCAGCGGATGGCTGACCGCGAACTCGCACAGGCCGATCTCGTTCAGCGCGAGCTCAGTGCCCTGCTGCTGCTCCAGAGTGTTGACGTCCGTCTTGTAGTGCACCCGGCGCATGGCCCCGGAGGTATAACGTGGTCCCTGCTTGATGTCGTACTGGCGGCCCGGGGTCAGCGGGTCGTCGATCATCCACACCACATTGGCGTTGAAGGCAGTGGCCACCTCGGGCATGTTGCCAGCGTGCACCAGCATATCACCGCGGCTGATGTCGATCTCGTCCTTCAGTGTGAGGGTGACGGCCTGGTCGATATGGGCTGCCTCCTGATCCCCTTCAAAGGTGACGACACGGTCAACGCGGGTGGAGCGCCCTGATGGCAGGGCAACCACTTCATCGTCAGGCTTCACTACGCCACTTGCGATGGTGCCGCAGAAGCCCCGGAAGTCGAGGTTGGGCCTGTTCACATACTGCACGGGGAACCGCAAATGCTCGAAGTCCTTGTCACGGGAGATTGGCACGGTTTCCAGAACCTGCATCATGGGCTGGCCTTCGAACCAGGGCATGTTGTCGCTGGGATGGACGACGTTGTCGCCCTCAAGTGCCGAAATCGGAACGAAACGCACGTCCTCCAGGCCGAGATTACCGCAGAAGTGCTGGTATTCTTCTCTGATCTCGTTAAAACGCTGCTCGCTGTAGTCGACCAGGTCCATTTTATTGATGGCGACGACCACATGCTTGATGCCAAGCAGTGAGGCCAGGAAGGAGTGGCGCTTGGTCTGGGTCAGTACGCCTTGGCGGGCGTCGATCAGGATGACGGCGAGCTGCGCGTTCGAGGCACCGGTGGCCATGTTGCGCGTGTACTGCTCATGGCCGGGCGTGTCGGCCATGATGAATTTGCGCTTGGCCGTCGAGAAGTAGCGATAGGCCACATCAATGGTGATCCCCTGTTCCCGCTCCGCCTGCAGGCCGTCGACGAGCAGTGACAGGTCCAGTTTTTCGCCGGTGGAGCCCACTTTGGAGCTGTCGGACTCCAGTGCGGCCAGCTGATCCTCGTAGATCATGCTGGTGTCGTGCAGCAGCCGGCCGATGAGGGTACTCTTGCCGTCGTCCACACTGCCGCAGGTCAGCAGCCGCAGAAGCTCTTTCTGTTCGTGCTGCTTGAGATAGGCATTGATGTCGGTGCCGATCAGGTCTGACTGATGTGACATGGATCTTTTCTCCGAAAAACCGGGTTGGGCTCGCGCTTAGAAGTAGCCTTCTTGTTTCTTCTTCTCCATGGAGCCGGCGCTGTCGTGGTCGATGACCCGGCCCTGGCGCTCAGAGCTGCGTGTGAGCAGCATCTCCTGGATGATCTCGGGCAGGGTGTCCGCCTCGGACTCGATGGCGCCGGTCAGCGGGTAGCAGCCCAGAGTGCGGAAGCGCACGGATTTCATTTCAGGCTTCTCGCCCGGTTCCAGCGGCATGCGGTCGTCGTCGACCATGATCAGGGTGCCGTCACGTTCGACGACAGGCCGCGGCTTGGAGAAGTAGAGCGGCACGATTTCGATATTCTCAAGATGGATATACTGCCAGACGTCCAGCTCGGTCCAGTTGGACAGCGGGAATACGCGGATACTCTCGCCCTTGTTGATCTGGCCGTTGTAGATATTCCACAGCTCCGGGCGCTGGTTCTTTGGGTCCCAGCGGTGGTTTTCATCCCGGAAGGAGTAGACGCGCTCCTTGGCTCGGGATTTCTCCTCGTCCCGGCGGGCGCCGCCGAAAGCCGCGTCGAACTTATACTTCTCCAGCGCCTGTTTGAGCGACTGAGTCTTCATGACGTCAGTGTGTTTGGCACTGCCGTGGCTGAAGGGGCCGATGCCCTGATTCACGCCTTCCTCGTTGATGTGGACGATCATATCGAGGTCGTACTTTTCGGCCATCCGATCCCGGAATTCAATCATTTCCTTGAATTTCCAGGTGGTGTCCACGTGCAGCATGGGGAAAGGGATCCGACCGGGCCAGAAGGCCTTGCGGGCCAGATGGAGCATCACTGAGGAGTCTTTGCCGATGGAGTAGAGCATGGCCGGGTTGTCAAACTCGGCCGCTACTTCCCGCATGATGTGGATGCTTTCCGCTTCCAGCTGTTTGAGGTGCGTGAGATTGTATTGGGTCATCGCGCTCTGTACCGCTGTTGACTCGGAATGGAACCGGTTCTTATAAAAACCGGCCTCAACTGAACTGCGGATTATACCAGAGCATTGGGTGGGGTAAGAAGGGTGGTGGCGTCAGATGCTCGCGGCAAGCTGTTTGTTGATGTAGTGATCGAGGTGCGTGTCGCTATCATCCTCGAATTCCGCGAAAGACATGCCCACATTGAACGAGTCCCGGGAAACCCGGCGTACGGTGACCACGTCGCACCGGGCCCGGATACAGATGCTGCCGGCCTCGCCGGGAACGCTGAACGTCAGGTGCACCGGGATGGCCATGTGTGGTGCAACGGGTTTGCCGTTGGGTACGAGCCGCTCAAGAATCGCCGACGCGCATTCAATATGGAGGCCGGATCGTGACAGGTTGTTGATGGTGCACTCGGGTAGGAGATCTCCGTCCTGCTCAAGTGACGCTGCCAGGTGAACCGGAATGCGGTGATAGTGACGCAGATTGGGTCGCCCGTTGAAGCCCGCCAAAGAGGACCGTGCCGCCATGAGCCATTCCTGATTTACGTGATTTGACTTGCAGCATAGGCCCTGTATGCGGAATGTACAAACCTCAGTAAGGCATTGATATGCCTTGCCTGACGCGGAATGCAGCCGCCTAATCGGTAGTGGTGAGCCGCTGCTGCAGGATGTCGTTCACCTGGGCCGGGTTAGCCTTGCCCTGGGAGGCTTTCATGACCTGTCCGACCAGAGCATTGAACTTCTTTTTCTGTTTCTTGGCCACGTCCTCGCCCAGATAATCGTCAATCATGGCCTGGTTTTCAGCCAGAACCTGGTCTACCAGGGCTTCGATCTCACTGCTGTCGGAAACCTGCTTCAGCCCCTGCTGTTCAATGATCTCATCAGGGTTGCCTTCGCCTTTCCATAGAGCCTCAAATACCTGTTTGGCGAGCTTGCCGGAGATCGTGCCGTCCTGGACACGCAGGATCAGGGTGGCCAGATCGTTGGCGCTGACCGGGCAGTCCTGGATTTCGATTTCGTGCTGGTTCATCAGGCGGGCGAGTTCGCCCATGATCCAGTTGGCCGCCTGGCGGGCATCACCGCTGCTGCGGGCAACCTGCTCGAAGTAATTGGCCAGTGTCTGGCTCTGGACCAGGGGTGCGGCCTCTCCTGTGCTCAGGTCGTAGTCACTGACAAAACGCGCCTGTTTGGTGTCCGGTAGCTCCGGAAGTTCGTCGCGGATGCGGTTGATAGTGTCGTCGTCGATCACCACCGGTAGCAGGTCGGGGTCTGGGAAGTAGCGGTAGTCGTTGGCGAATTCCTTGGTACGCATGGAGCGGGTTTCGTCCCGCTCCGCGTCGTACAGGCGGGTTTCCTGTTCTACATCGCCGCCGTCCTCGATCAGCTCGGTCTGGCGTTCCACTTCGGCATTGATGGCCTTCTCCACGAAGCGGAAGGAGTTGACGTTTTTGATTTCGGTGCGGGTGCCGAATTCGGTCTGCCCCTTGGGACGGACAGAGACGTTGCAGTCGCAGCGCATGGAGCCCTGGGACATGTTGCCGTCTGAGATGCCGAGGTAGGTGACGATGGCGTGGATTTTCCGCAGGTAGGCAGCGGCTTCCTCGGCGCTGCGCATGTCCGGTTCGGAGACGATCTCAAGCAGGGGCGTGCCGGCGCGGTTGAGGTCGATACCGGACTGGCCCTGAAAGTCTTCGTGCAGGGATTTGCCGGCATCTTCCTCGAGGTGGGCGTGCTCGATGCCAATGGTGCGCTCACTGCCGTCGGACAGGTTCACGCTGACTTCCCCCTTGCCCACGATGGGGTGGTACATCTGGCTGATCTGGTAGCCCTTGGGCAGGTCGGCGTAGAAGTAGTTCTTGCGGTCGAAGACGGACCGGTGCGCGATGTCGGCATTGACGGCGAGGCCGAACTGAACGGCCATGCGCACGGCGTCTTCATTGAGCACGGGGAGCATGCCGGGCATGGCCAGGTCGACGGCGCTGGCCTGGGCGTTGGGTTCGGCGCCGAAGGCGGTGCTGGCGCCGGAGAAGATCTTGGACTGGGTGGCGAGCTGTACGTGGACTTCCAGCCCGATCACGGTTTCCCATTGCATGATGTTGTCTGCTCCCGCGGAGTTGTATCTAGCCTGCTGGTTGGTTGCGGGCATGAGTGCGGGGCGCCTTAACAGGAATCGCTATGAATCCATCCATGGACGCTGCGCGATCGCCATCCCTGGCGATCGAGCTTCCTGTAAAGGCGCCCCACACCCATGCCTTTGGCCGCCCAGCTGTCATCAATCTGTCAGTAACTTTACGCCTTCTGGCTATGCCAGTAGTAGGCCAAGCAAATACCTCAGACGCTGTTCGGCGCCACCTGCTGATGCCAGTCCGTCACTTGCTGGAAGCGATGGGCGGCATTCAGCATCCGGGCTTCGTCAAAATAGTTGCCGATGATCTGCAGTCCGACCGGCAGGTCGTTGACCATGCCGCCGGGGATGGACATGGCCGGCAGGCCTGCGAGGTTGGAGGCAATGGTGAACACGTCCTCCAGGTACATGTTGATCGGGTCGTCAGTCTTGTCGCCCTGAGCGAAGGCCGGTGAGGGCGATGTGGGGCCCATGATCAGGTCGACTTCGCTGAAGGCGTCGGTGAAGTCCTGCTGGATCAGGCGCCGGACTTTCTGGGCCTTGAGGTAGTAGGCGTCAAAGAAACCGGCCGAAAGGGCGTAGGTGCCGACCAGGATGCGGCGTTTGACTTCTTCGCCGAAGCCTTCGGAGCGCGAACGCAGGTAGAGGTCGTTGAGGTCCTGCGGGTTTTCGCAGCGGTGGCCGTAGCGAACACCGTCAAAGCGTGAGAGGTTGGCGGAAGCTTCGGCGGGCGCGATCACGTAGTAGGCGGCCACAGCCAGGTGCGAGTGGGGCAGGCTGATCTCTTTGACCGTGGCCCCGAGTTTCTCGTATTCGCTGATGGCGTTGCGGACCTGTTCCGCCATCTCCGGTGACAGCGTATCGGAGAAGTACTCCTTCGGCAGGCCGATGCGCAGACCGCCCAGGTCGCTCTCCAGATTATCGGTGTAGTCCGGCACTTCGCGGTCCAGGCTGGTGGAGTCCTTGGGATCGAAGCCGGCCATGGTGTTGAGCATCAGGGCGGCATCCCGGGCATCGTGCGTGAGGGTGCCGGCCTGGTCGAGGCTGGAGGCGAAAGCAATGATGCCGTAGCGGGAGATGCGGCCGTAAGTGGGCTTGAGGCCTGTGAGGCCGCACAGCGCCGCGGGCTGGCGGATTGAGCCGCCAGTGTCGGTCGCGGTGGCGGCGGGCACCAGGCGTGCGGCTACGGCCGCAGCGGAGCCGCCGGAGGAGCCGCCGGGTACGAGGCCCTCGCCCCAAGGGTTGGTCACTGGGCCGAAATAGCTGGTCTCATTGGAGGAGCCCATGGCGAACTCGTCCATGTTGGCCTTGCCTACACAGACAGCGCCGGCGTCGTCCAATTTCTGGGCCACTGTCGAGTTATAGGGCGGCGCGAAGTTATCGAGCATATGCGAGCCGCAGGTGGTAAGCAGGTCTTCGGTGCAGAAGATGTCCTTGTGTGCGAAAGGGATGCCTGTCAGCGGGCCTGCGTTGCCGTCGGCGCGGGCCTGGTCGGCGGCGCGTGCCTGTTCCAGCGCGCGTTCCTCAGCAACGGTGACGAAGCTGTTGTAGTTGTCGTCATGGGCCCGGATACGCTCAAGGGTTTCACGGGTCAGGGCTTCACTGGTGGTTTCACCCGTTTGAAGTGCCTGTGCCAGTTCTGAGAGGGTTCTGGTGTGCATCCGGCGCTTACTCCACTACCCGCGGTACCAGGTAAAGTCCGTCCTGTGTTTCCGGAGCTACGGCCTGGAACCGTTCGCGCTGATTGGTTTCGGTGACTTCATCCGGGCGCAGTCGCTGGGTGGCATCCAGTGGGTGCGCCATGGGGGTGATGCCGTCGGTGTCCGCGGCCTGGAGCTGGCCGACCATGCTCAGGATATCGCTCAGTTTGTTCTCAAGCGCTTCCTTATCGGATTCCTCGAGCTGGATGCGGGCCAGCCAGGCTACCTGTTCGATTTTGTCTCTGGAAATGCTCATGCCGTTTCCTTCCCGTCAGAGCGCGCGATGATAGCAGATCAGGTCGCATTCTGAACCCCGGAACCTCATAGCGGAATCCTGATGCGTAGGTTGCCGCCACCGAAACCGGGCTCGTGGAGTTCCACAGAGGGGTTAAGGGTGAGCCGAGGACCGTTCTTGCCCTGCGGCGCCCAGCTGAACGGCAGGGATGCTTTGATGTAGTTGCCGTCATGATCTGAGTATCGCTGTTTAAGCCCATTGAGTGAGTAACCGTTCACGTGGGCGACAAACAGCTCCGGGGAGAACTGCCATTCGGGGGAAAGTGACTGCCCGAAGCCTATGAAGGCCAAGTATTCGTCCCGGTCGGAAAGTTGCCGTGCGTCTCCAATGAGTTGGCCGCTTTCAGCCAGGCTGAGGAATTCGCCACCCAGGCGCCAGCGTTCAACACGGCCGCCAGCATAAGTCAGGATTGCGCGGCTGCGCCAGACACGGCGTTCCATACTGGCGGATGCGCTGCTGGATAGGCCGTTCTGGTGCCGATCAGTAAAAGCGCCTTCTATGAGCCAGCGTACACTCGCATCTTTGTTGAATCGGTGCTGGAGGCTGAATCCGCCCTGGGCTGACTCCTCCCGGAACAGGCTGTCCCTTGAGGGGATCTCCAGCTCGGTTTCCGGGCTGAGGCTGATGTAGCCTTTAAGAGAAGTGACATCGGAGGCGTGCCATTGGGCGGCACTGAACAATGTTCTGGGCGTGTCGGCGTAGTGGGCTTCATTTTGTTTTTCATTGAACACGTAGTCAGGCATGACCAGGGCCACTCGCACGGCGTTGCCATGGCGATCCTGCCAGCCAAGTTCCGGCTGCAGGTCAATACGGGCTTTGTCACCCTGCGCATCGGCCATGAGTCTTGCCTGGATGCCGCCTCCGGGATGGATGCCGAACCCCACCAGGTTGCGCGAATAGCGTCCGTCGTAGTCTTCGGTTCGCCGGAAGCGGTACTGGAAGTCGACAGTGCCCTTGCGGTCGAAGCGTTGGGTGGCCCTCGCGCTGGCATCAAGAAAGAGTTCATCAGAGCGGGAGCTGCCGCCCACACCTTCAATGTGATCCTGAGGTAGAGGATGTGAGCGGTACTCTGCAGGTGTTGAGGCGAAGCTGCTGCGGTGAATGAAACTTTCGTCATTGTACTGAAAAGTCCGGCTTTCCAGAACGCGCTCCTGGCGGAACGGCTGGGGCTCCATGGCCAGGGTGTTGCCCCAGAAGGCGTGACCAGTGAGCGGTAGCACCCACAGCAGCAGTGCTGAGAGCCCAGCGCAGGAAGCTTGCGCACGTCTGTGAGAAAGCGCCGTGATATTCATGGCCTCCTGACCCAAGGTCAAAAATGCATTATTCCATTGGTTGCTGATGGGTAACAATGCGGGGTGTCTTGCCTGAACCCCCCGCCACTGCTAAAGTTCCGGCATCCAAGAGGTTTCGCCACGGAAACGGCAGGCGAGGCCGGCCATCGAATCCGTAAAGCCAGGTTGAAACAGCACTGATGCTCAAGAAACTCAGAGGCGCGTTCTCCAGCGATCTTTCCATTGATCTGGGAACCGCCAACACGCTCATCTTTGTCCGTGGTCGGGGGATCATACTGGATGAGCCTTCCGTCGTTGCCGTAAGTACCTCCAACGGCCAGAAGAAAGTAGCGGCTGTCGGCAGCGAGGCCAAGCGTATGCTGGGCCGTACACCGGGCAATATAACGGCCATACGTCCGCTTAAGGACGGTGTGATCGCGGATTTTGTGGTCACCGAAAAGATGCTCCAGCATTTCATTCACAAAGTCCATGAGAACAGTTTCATCACTCCGAGCCCGCGGGTTCTGGTCTGTGTGCCGAGTAAAAGCACTCAGGTGGAGCGCAAGGCCATCCGGGAGTCCGCTTTGGGTGCTGGTGCACGGGAAGTGTTCCTGATTGAGGAGCCCATGGCGGCGGCGATTGGTGCCGGGCTGCCGGTAGAAGAAGCCAGTGGTTCCATGATCGTGGATATCGGCGGCGGTACCACCGAGATTGCCATCATCTCGCTGAATGGCATTGTTTACGCGGAGTCGGTGCGAGTTGGTGGCGACAGATTCGATGAAGCCATTGTGACCTATGTCCGTCGTAACTATGGGAGTTTGATCGGGGATTCCACAGCCGAGCGCATCAAGCATGAGGTCGGCTGCGCCTATGAAGGGCTTGAGGTGCGCGAGATCGATGTGCGTGGACGCAATCTCGCCGAAGGGGTTCCGCGCCAGTTCACCCTTAACAGCAATGAGATTCTGGAAGCACTTCAGGAGTCGCTTGCGCAGATCGTGCAGACCGTTAAGAGCGCGCTCGAGCAGTCACCCCCCGAACTTGCCTCCGACATTGCCGAGCGCGGGATTGTTCTGACCGGCGGCGGAGCACTGCTACGCGGGCTTGAGACCCTGATCAGTGAGGAAACCGGGCTGCCTGTAGTGGTGGCGGAAGACCCGTTGACCTGTGTGGCTCGAGGCGGCGGCAAAGCGCTGGAGCGCATCGACCGGAGCGGCGCAACCATGTTCTCCGAGGACGACTGACGCGCCGTTATCGGTTCCGGTTGAACTGCAGGTACTGCCGCTGTCGTTCCGGTGCCAGCGGCGGCTGTCGTTGTGAACAGGGGGCGCTTCATCAACACGCTTTTCACCCAAGGCCCACTCATTGGTTCCAGGCTGGTGCTGGTGGTGCTTCTTTCCGGAGCGCTCATCGGCATGGATCTGTATCTCCCCTATGGTGACCGTGTGCGCAGCTGGCTTATGACCGGGCTTACGCCGGTGTACTGGTTGGGGAATGCGCCGGACCGTGTCATCGAATGGGGAAGCGATCTCACCACCAGTCGCTCTGACCTGCTGCAGAAGAATAAGGCGCTGGAATCCCGGCTTCTGGTGCTGGAGCGCCGGGCCCAGCGCTATACCGCACTTGCTGCCGAGAATGCCCGTTTGCGGGAACTGCTTAACGCCTCCGAGAAGCTCGATGATCGGGTTCTGGTTGCGGATGTGATTGGCGTGACACCGGATCCTCTGACCCATGAGATCATTCTGAACAGGGGCGAAACCGACGGTTTGACCGAGGGGCAGGCGGTCCTCGATGCTCATGGGCTGATGGGGCAGATCGTTCATACCAGTGCCTATTCCTCCCGGGCTATCCTGATCTCGGATGACAGCCACGCGGTTCCCGTCGAGGTCAACCGCAATGGGCTGCGCGCGATCATGCTCGGAACCGGTGAGCGTGGTCGTATGGAACTGGCGCATGTGCCGGATACCGCCGACATCGAGGTGGGCGACTTGCTGGTCAGCTCCGGTCTTGGCGGGCGCTTCCCGCAGGGATATCCAGTAGCACGGATCAGCAGTCTTGAGCATGATCCAGGCGAGCCATTTGCCCGGGTGGAGGCGCGGCCCCTGGCCAAGCTCGATAGCAGCAGCCTTGTTCTGGTGGTCTTCAGTGGCGGCGCAGCGACAGGATCCGCCATGGAACCGGAGTCGGCCAGGGAGGAGGACTGAGATGGTGCTGCGCTCAATCAGCCATCCGGTTGCGATTGTGAGCGTCGTTGTGGCGCTGGTCGCAACGATTGCTCTGTTTCCGCAGCAGCTCGCGCATTGGCGGCCGGAATGGGTGGGACTGGTTGTGATCTACTGGGTGCTGCGCGCCCCGAAGACCTTTGGCATTGTCATGGCATGGGTGGTCGGATTGCTGGTGGACGTGCTCCGAGCGGACATTCTTGGCATGAATGCTCTGGCAATGGCGTTGATCGCCTTCATGGTTCTTGCTTCACACCAGCGACTTCAGCTGTTTCCAGTGGCCCAGCAGGCGTTGGTGGTGTTCCTGATGATCGGCCTTGCGCACATGGTGGTGCACTTCCTGCATCAGGTGCTGGGAGAGACCGGAGGTGGATTTGATTACCTGCTGCCCGCGGTTACCAGTGGCCTGATCTGGCCCGTGTTCCGCGTTTTCTGGGATTTTGTGAATCGTAAGCTGGAGTAACCCCCAATGAACAACCCCGCCTTCCAGCCCCTGGTCCTGGCATCCGCATCACCACGCAGGCGTGAACTTCTGGACCAGATTGGCGTCTGGCACGAGGTTGCCCCTGTTGCTATCGATGAAACCCCAGTGGAGGGTGAGGCACCGGATCTCTATGTACTGCGTATGGCCAGAGAAAAGGCATTAATGTGCCAGCAGCATTGGCATGATACCGATAGGCTCTTTCTGGGTGCGGATACCACGTTGGTGGTGGATGGTCGGATCATGGGCAAACCCGACAGTGGTGCGGAGGCCCGTGCAATGCTGGCACGCCTTTCCGGCCGTGAGCACCAGGTCATGAGTGGTGTGGCTCTCGCCGGGCCCCGGGCCGTTCGGGAGCGGGTGGTTTCGTCGCGGGTACGGCTTCGTCCTCTGGCTACTTCTGAAATTGATAACTATGTGGCGACTGGCGAGCCTCTGGACAAGGCGGGCGCTTTTGGCGTCCAGGGGCGCGGCGCGGCGCTGGTGGCGGAACTGACCGGGAGCTACACAGCTGTGGTGGGGCTGCCGCTTGAGGCAGTCACCGACCTTCTCTATCAAGTGGATCAACCCGTGCATCACTGGTGGGTGGCGGCTGATGAGTGAAGAGATCCTGATCAACGTCACTCCTGTGGAAACCCGGGTTGCCCTGGTGGAAAATGGGATGCTCCAGGAGGCGTATGTGGAGCGTTCCCGCAACAAAGGTATCGTGGGCAACATCTACAAGGGGCGCGTGGTGCGGGTTTTGCCCGGTATGGAGGCGGCCTTTGTGGATATTGGTCTGGAACGGGCTGCTTTCATCCATGCCTCCGATGTGGCTGAGCTTGGCGGTGAAAGCGACAGCAACACGCCACGAACTGTGCCCGACATCCGGTCGCTTCTGCGTGAGGGGCAGTCGATCATCGTTCAGGTGACCAAGGATCCGATCGGTACCAAGGGCGCACGCCTGACCACCCATCTTTCCATCCCCTCCCGTTATCTCGTCTATATGCCGGCTATGTCCCATATAGGCGTGTCCCAGCGTATTGAGGACGAAGGCGAGCGCAAGCGCCTGCGTGAGCTGATCCAGTCTGTAGCCCGTGAGTATGACCTGGATGCCGGGGGTTACATCGTCCGTACCGCCGCTGAAAGTGTGGCAGAAGACGATATCCGGCGTGATATGGATTACCTCAACCGTCTTTCTGCTTCCATCATGGAAGGCGCCCGCGATGTTCAGGCTCCGGGAGCGATCTACCTGGATCTGCCGCTGTTCATCCGGACGGTGCGGGATCTGGTTCGGGGGCAGACGGAAAAGATCCGCATCGACTCCCGCGAAAGCTGCGAGAAACTGCT
Source organism: Salicola sp. Rm-C-2C1-2 (assembly GCF_040196175.1). Taxonomy (NCBI): domain Bacteria; kingdom Pseudomonadati; phylum Pseudomonadota; class Gammaproteobacteria; order Oceanospirillales; family Halomonadaceae; genus Salicola; species Salicola sp. Rm-C-2C1-2. The sequence continues at coordinate 230,677 of NZ_JBEFNF010000001.1, forward strand.
GGCTTTTGCGGACCGCTTCGTGGAACAGCTGCGCGAGATGATCGAGTTCTACCCGGGAGAGCGTCCGCTGTTTGATCTCTACGGCGTTGAAGATGAAATCCAGAAAGCGCTGAGTCGTCATGTACAGCTTAAATCAGGCGGTCATGCATTGATCGACCAGACAGAGGCCATGACCACCATTGATGTCAATACTGGTGCGTTCGTCGGGCACCGCAATCTTGAGGAGACCATCTTCAAGACCAATCTGGAGGCAGCGCGCGCCATCAGTCGCCAGCTGCGGCTGCGCAATCTCGGTGGCATCATCATCATCGATTTCATCGACATGGCAGACCTCGAGCATCAGCGCCAAGTGCTGCGTATGCTTGAGAAGATGCTGGAACGGGATCATGCCCGCACCAAAATCACCGGCGTTTCCGAGCTGGGTCTGGTGGAAATGACCCGTAAGCGCACTACCGAAAGTCTGGGGCAACTGCTTTGTGAACCCTGCCCGGTGTGCGATGGCCGTGGTTTCCTCAAAACGCCGGAGACGGTCTGCTACGAGATCTTTCGCGAGATCATGCGGGTCAATCGCGCCTATGACGTTGAGGGGTTGCTGGTCATGGGGTCGCAAAGTGTGATTGATCGGCTTCTGGATGAAGATTCGGATAACGTGGCTGATCTCGAGACCTTTATTGGTAAGACCATCAAGTTCCAGGTTGAGCTGGTCTACAGCCAGGAGCAGTACGATGTGGTTCTGCTCTAGTACAGCCCGCTGCCTGCCCCGGGATTCCGGCTTATGAATACAGCCACATCGGGGGGTGTCCGCCCGATGCTGTGGGCACTGCTCAATCGTCTGGTGGCCGTGGTCTGGATCAGCACCCTCAGTGTGCTGATTGTCGCCGCCCTCTACGTAGGGTTGGGTCGTCAGGTGATGGCCAATCTTCACCACTTCGAATCCAACATTGAAACGGCGTTGACGCAGGCGCTGGGTAAGCCTGTTCATCTCAGTGGCCTGAATGGTGCGTGGCAGGGGCTGGATCCTGTGCTCCAGGTAGGGGATCTGAGAGTCGGCGCTCAGGAGCAGGCGGATGCCTCCCTGGGGCATCTGAGAGTACGGCTCGACAGCTGGGCCTCGCTGGTGCGCCTGCGGCTGGTATTCCGCGAGTTCCGGGCAAGTGGTGGCGAGGCGACACTGAACCAGCAGCCGGATGGCCGCTTTGCCGTTGCCGGCATTTGGGAAGCAAGTGAGCCCGCAGCGAAGTCCCACCAGCGAGTCGACGCCGCCTCAAATGCGCTGGGAACGCTGGATCTGCGTCTGGGTGAGTGGGTTGACTGGCTGGGGCGGCTCCTTTCCGATCCCGTGGTGAGCCTTAAGGATGTGCGGCTCCGGGTTGAACCGGCTTCCGGCGAAGCGTTGCAGCTCACAGTGCCCGCCATGGATGTACGCTTTGAGGATGGTCTGTTCCTGGCCAGCGGGCGGTTGCTGAACGGCGCCAACGCTCACGCCAACGCCAGCGACCGCATTGGCGCTTTCGCGCTTGAAGGCAGACACCTGCTGAGCAGTGGCTTCAGCGGCGATCTTTTTCTGGATCTGGATGCTGCTGGCGTTTTCAGCGATCTGGTCACGCCCTATGAGTGGCGTGGCCTGGGCATTGATTCGCTGAATGCCCGGGGCGAGGCCTGGGTGGCCTTCAGGCGCGCCCAGCCTCAGCGGGCACGAATGACACTCCGTGTACCGGAAATTGGCCTGAGCTCTCCGGTGGAATCGTTGAACACGCTAAGTGACCTGAGTGCGGATCTTCTCTGGCAGCGCACAGCGGCGGGCTGGCGCCTCCAGACCCGGGGCTCGGCCTTCCGTTGGGGCAAGCAGGAAAACGGCGCTTTCACCAGCAGGGTGGCGCGTGACAGTGATGGGATGAGCGTGGCGGCTCAAGGGTTGGACCTGGAGGTGGTCAGCGCTATGGCCCGTAGCAGTGGGTTGCTGCCCGATGAAGAACAGGCACGCCTGGCTGCGCATGATCCGTCGGGTCATCTGGATCGGGTGACCGTGTCACTGCCTGACGATGGCGAATGGCGATTGCGCAGCAGTTTCAGCAATGTGGCCGTGGCCGCTGTTGGTGGCTCCCCATCGGCCGGTGAACTGCAGGGCTACCTCGAAACCGGTCCAGGAAAAGGCCGGATGACGCTTGAGCCAAGCCCTGCGCGCCTCGGGTTTCCGGAACTCTTCCACACGGACTGGGGGTTCGAGCGCCTTGCCGGGCGTGTCCACTGGAGGCGTCGCGGTGATGGCTGGGAAGTAGCGGTCCGGCGTTTTTCCGGGCGCCATCAAGGGATGGAGGCCGTTGGTGGGTTCCGGGTGCGTCTGCATGAAAAGGGCGCGGATACCCTCTCAGTGCGTGTTGGAGTCGTGGATGGCAAAGCCAGGATGCTTGAGCGCTTTGTGCCGAAACAGCGGGTGCCGCCCAAGCTGTATTCTTTCCTGACTAACAGCATCAGCAGCGGTACTTTTACCAGCGGATGGTACTATGGTCACGGCGACATTGGTCATGGCGAGGCCGCCGGAGACCCTGTCTTTACCTCCAGCATGGCGTACCGTTTCCGGGATACCAGTCTGACCTTCGACCCGGAATGGCCCCCCCTCACTGGTACTTCTGGCGAGCTTCATGTTCAGGGGAACGAGGGTCGCATTCAGCTTGAACAGGGCACGGTGGCAGGCGTGGGTCTGGAGCCCAGCAGTATCCGTGTCGCAGGTGGCGACCAGGGGCTGCGGGTGGACGTGGACACCGGTGCCCGCCTTGATGGTGAATTGATCACGGACGAATGGCGCCGCAACAGTCCTCTCGATAAGCTCCTTGGAAGCTGGGTGCGGGAGCTGGATGTGACCGGCGCCAACAATATTGCGCTGTCTCTCAGCCTTTGGCCCGGCCAGGGGCGGGATCCCGAGTTTGATGTCAACCTGTCGCTGGTGGATAGCCGTGTGCGTTTCGCGCCGGCTGGCGTTGAGTGGCGTGATGTGACCGGACCTCTGCGCTTTTCCAGTGACAATGGGTTCGAAGGCACGGAGCTGGAAGCCCGTTTCATGGACGAGCCGGTAGTGTTGCAGGTTCGGGATGGGCCAGAGCAGGTACCGGTATTTCGACAGAAGGGAACAGTGGCGGTAACCCGGATTGAGAAGTGGCTTGAACAGTCATTGCCCCGGATCAGTGGCAGGCTGGCTTATAAGGCATCCTTCCGGCCCACGGAGGGGCCAACGCTGCGTCTGGATGCGGATCTGGCGGATCTGGTGCTGGACTGGCCGGCGCCGTTCAATAAGCCGGCCGGCAATGAGCACAGCCTGACGACTCGAATGGATTTTGGCGGAGTCAAGGAGGATGCCGTCCGTATCCAGGGTAACTGGCAGCCGCTGGGGGCGTTCCGATTCGTTGTGCGTGAAGGGGCTGTGGAGCGTGGCCGCATCGGACTTGGGGTCAGGCATACGGAATTGCCGGATGACGCGGTACTCAGCATCACAGGCAATCTTCCTGGTGCCTCGCTGGAGCAGTGGTGGCAGGCCGCGGCCGACATACCCGTGCACAGTGACAGTATAGCGGCGGAGCACGACGCCAACACGGGCGGCTCCGCGTTACCGCCACTCAGCGCTGAGCTGGCTATTGGTGAACCACGCTTCAATGACTGGGTGCTGTCGCCACTGCGCATCCACGCCAGGGCGGAGCCTCTGGGCAGTTGGCAGGTGGATCTGGATTCTGATTGGATCAGCGGGACACTGGGCAATGGGCATGAGCGAGCGCTGACGGTCGATCTTGAGCATCTGGTGTTGCCTGCTCTGGAGGCGGAGACCGGTGGCGGGGGAGCGGCGCCGCCATTGGATAGCGCTGAATTGGCGAGTGGGGCGCGTGACTGGCCCGAGATCGGTGTTCGTGTCGGTCGCCTGGTATTCGGCGAGCGTCAGGTTTCTGACCTGTCGCTGGTGCTGGTTCCGGAGGGCGGTGATATCCGCATTGACCCGCTGGCTCTTACCATTGGGGATCTGACTCTGGATGGCAGCCTCACCTGGCAGCCGACGGCGGCAAACGGTGTTACCGAGTTCTCCGGGACTTTGGATGGTACTGATCTCAAGGGGCTGGAAAAGCTGCTTGGCCGGACCACGGTGCCGATCAGCAGCGAGCGCACCGAGGCCTCGCTCAATGTGGCCTGGCCGGGCGGGCCCACGGATTTCAGCCTTGCGGGTCTGCGTGCGGCCATGGATTTCCGGCTGGAAGATGGCATCATTGACCAGGATATTGAAGGAGCGCGGGTGTTCCGGGTCTTCAGCCTTTTGAACACTGATACGCTGTGGCGCCGTCTGCAGCTGGATTTTTCGGATGTGTATGAATCCGGAATCGCGTTTGACCACATCGAAGGTGAGGTGCTCATTCACAAGGGCCGGTTGATCTTCGATCCGGCCATATCGATCCAGGCTGCTTCTGGTGGCTTCCGGATGAGCGGTGAGGCGGATCTGATCAGCGAGGGGCTTGATATGCGTCTCGTCGTGGTACTGCCGGTCACCCAGAACCTGCCACTGGCGGCGGTGCTTTTCGGGTATGCGCCCCCCATCGGCGGTGCCCTTTTCGTGATCGACAAGGTTTTTGGCGGTATCCTGAGCCGGGTGACCAGTGCCACCTACACGCTGGAGGGCACCTGGAGCGACCCGGAGATCGAACTTCGCAATCTGTTTGACACGGAGTCGGACCTGGAAAGCTATGAACGGCCTGAGGTGGGCGTGGAAGCCCCCGCAAGGCCCGCAGAGGAGATCAGGCGATGACGGCATCCGTTTCGGTAGCAGCCATTCAGATGGTCAGTGGCTTTGAGGTGGAGCAGAACCTTGTTCGTGCTCGCGAGCTGTTGGAAGCGGCCGCCTCGGATGGGGCGCGCGTGGCGGTTCTTCCGGAAAATTTTGCTGCCTTCCAGAACCGTCGACTTGCTGAACTTGGACAGGCTGAGGCACATGGTGAGGAAGGCTCCATCCAGTCTTTTGTCGGCCGCGAGGCTGCGCGCCTCGGGCTCTGGGTCGTGGCTGGCTCGCTGCCCATGGGAACCCGTCCGGATGGCAGCACGGTGCCTGATGGCCGCGTACGGGCGGCCTGCATGGTCTGGAACGATCAGGGCGAACGGGTGGCCCGCTATGACAAGATCCATCTGTTTGATGCCCTGGTGGGGGATTCACAGGGGCGTTATCAGGAATCGGACCTGTTCGAGCCCGGTAACGAAGTGGTGACCGTGGATACCCCGGCGGGTCGGCTTGGTCTCAGCATCTGCTACGATCTGCGCTTCCCGGAGCTTTATCGCCAGCTGCGCGAAGCGGGTGCGGAATGGGTCGTGGTACCCTCAGCCTTTACTCACCGGACCGGGGAGGCCCACTGGGAGCCCCTTCTGCGGGCACGTGCGATTGAGGATCAGGTATGGGTCTGTGCGCCCAACCAAGGCGGCCAGCATGACGAGCGCCGACAGACCTGGGGCCATTCCATGATCGTTGATCCTTGGGGCCGTGTGGTCGCCGAGCGCTCGCAGGATGGGCCCGGTGTGGTCAGTGCGGTTCTGGACCGCGATCAGCTGGCCGGCACCCGTAGCGCCATCCCGGTGTGGGAGCATCGCCGCCTTTAGTTGAGGCTGATTTTTTCCCGGTTGTCACGAATGGTGGCTGGCCCGATGCCGTCCACTTCCTCAAGGTGCTCCGGGGTAGTGAATTCTCCCTGTTTCTTGCGCCAGGTAATAATAGCCTTCGCTTTGGCAGGCCCCACGCCGTGGAGAGCCTCCGCAAGAGTGTCCGCGTTGGCGGTGTTGATGTTGACGGTCTCTGCCTCTTTCGTGGCGTCCTGGGCCATGGCCGGCATGGCTGCCAGTACCAGCGCGAACGTCAGTAAGCGGCAAGCGTCTGAAATGGTTCCTTTCATGGTGACGAGTTCCTGTCTGTTAGTGATTGGCTAATGCAGGGAACAGTCCGGAGGAGGAAGATAGCGAGGGTAAGAGGTGGTCCAGACGGACGACCTCCCTGTCGCCCGATCTGTCCCGGCCTTGCCCAACTCCCTGGGCACTGTCCATCCCTGTGGCTTAGTGCTTCCTGCACCGCGGTGCGTCCCTGCAGATCATCATTCTAATCAGTCGGGTTCTGTAGGAAATAGGAAATCGCTGATCCTCGATGTAGGCGATTTCCTACACTTGTTCCCCTTCATCAATACGCTCGCGCAGGTAGCGGAAGAGGCGCCGCCGTGGGCTGTTGCGGTCGCCATTACCTGATTGGTTCGCGGCATTGCGGATGAGCTGACGCAGATGCTGGCCATCGCTCTGCGGGTAACGGCCCATGAATTCGGTCAGTGCTGGTTTGCCTTCGTGGATCAGGCGCTCGCGCCAGCGTTCGGCCATATGCAGACGCCGGGTGTGTTCCGTTGTGCCTGCGGTCTGCCCGGCAACGGCTCGGCGCAGCGCCTGTTCGTCCTCTTCAAGGATCTGGCGCCCCAGGTAATGGATCTGACGCCGCTGCGGTTCGCCATCCGCAAGAGTCCGTATGACCAGCAGTTGCTCAATGAAAGCGGGGGAGGCAGGAAGCTGGTGGATGCGTTCTTCCGGCAGGCCGGACAGCGCCGAGGCGAGGTCCCGCAACTCCTGCATTTCCCGTTTCGCCTGGCTTTTGGTGGGGAGCTCATCCTGTGGCTCTCCCGGGGTGTCAGCGTCGCTCATTCTTCCTCATCAAACCGGTTGTTGATCAGTTCCACCAGGGCATCCCGGGCACTTGCTTCATCCTGGCCGTCAATGATCAGCTCAACATCAGTGCCACAGCTGGCTGCCAGCATCATCACGGACATGATGCTCTTGCCGTTGACTTGCTGACCATCGCGCCCGAGCTGAATGCTGCTATCGAACTGTTCGGCACACCCCACAAGTTTGGCGGCGGCACGGGCATGCAGGCCAAGTTTGTTGATAATGGTGATCGACTCTCGGATCATGGGCGCTCAGGTCTCTGTTTGCACGTAGGGGAGCTCGGTGTGGCGGACCTGAATCGTGCTGAAAGCGGCTCCCAGGTGACAGGCCAGTTCCTCGGCCACATAGACCGAGCGGTGCTGGCCACCGGTGCAGCCCAGCGAGACGGTCATGTAGGAACGATTGACTGTGTGGAACTCCGGCAGCCAGCGGTCCAGGAAACCCTTGATATCATCGAGCAGGGCGGTGGTGCCGGGCTGGCCTGTCAGGTAGTCGCGGATAGGCGCGTCCAGTCCCGTGTAGCCGCGCAGGGACTCGTCCCAGAAGGGGTTGGGCAGGCAGCGCACATCGAAGACAAAGTCCGAGTCGATGGGAACTCCGTGCTTGTACCCGAAGGATTGAATGAGCAGCGCCATCTGCTGTTCATCACGGCCAACGACGCGCTCACGAACCATGTCGCGCAGCTCGTACATGGAGCGCTCAGTGGTGTCGATATGCAGGTCGGCCAGCCGAGCAATTGGCTCCAGCAGGGCTTTTTCATCCTGTATGGCCTCGGAAAGGGAGCGGGCTGAGGTGCTCAGGGGATGTTTACGCCGCGTTTGATGGAAGCGCTTCAGCAGGATGCTGTCCGCCGCATCCAGGTAGATGATCTCAACCCTCAGTTCCGGGTGCTGGAGCTGACAGTAGAGATTTTCGAAATCAGCAATATCTGCGGAGAGGTTACGCGCGTCAATGCTGACCGCGATGTCGCGCTGCTGCTCGCCGGATTCAAGCGCCTTGCGCGTTAGCGGCTGAAGCAGCCCGATGGGCAGGTTGTCGATGCAGTAATAGCCAAGATCCTCCAGAACATGCAGGGCGGTGCTTTTGCCGGAGCCTGAGCGCCCGCTCACGATGGTTACTTTCACAGGCCGATCTCCCGGTGACTGGATGGGTCGCCGTTACTGGGATGCCTTTTCGCTGGCGACAATCAGGTCGTACAGCTCGCCCGAGTCCTGACACTGGCGCAAGCGCCGGCACAAGCTACGGTCATTGAACTTCTCCGCCAGCTGGCTGAGCAGCTCCAGGTGCTCGCTGGTGGCGTTCTGCGGCACCAGCAGCACAAAAAGGATGTCCACCGGCTCACTGTCGATAGCATCGAAGTTGATGGGGGCATCCAGCGTCACTAGGGCGCCCACCACGCGCTTGCAGTCTTCCAGCCGGCAATGCGGAATGGCAATGCCCTGTCCGATACCGGTGCTGCCGAGACGCTCCCGTGCTACCAGGTTATTGAAAATCTGGTTCTCTTCAAGCTCCGGATAGTGCTGGGCCACTCTTTCGGCAATGGTCTCGAGGATGCGTTTCTTGCTCGTCCCCGGAACGCCGCAGAGGGCCAGTTCCGGGGCGAGGATGGACTCAATGGACAGTGATGAATGGACCATGGACACCGCTTGGGATCAGCGGGTGGCGGCACCGTGCTGGCGTTCCACCTGCTTTTCCTTGTGTTTGAGAATTTGCCGGTCGAGCTTGTCCACAAGCTGATCGATCGCCGCGTACATATCGTCGTGCTGGGCCTTGGCGTTGATGTCACCACCGGTTACGTGGAGCGTGGCCTCGGCGGTCTGTCGTTGTTTGACCACCGACAGCGTCACCTGTGTGTTGCTGATCTGGTCTGTATGCCGTTCAAGTTTTTCCATCTTGCTGTGGACATAGTCCTTGAGGGCTTCTGTCAGCTCGATGTGGTGACCTGAGATGTTGAGTTGCATAATCCGCTCCTGTTTCCGGTTCGGCCCTGGCCACCGGAAGGTGGCCATCATACAGGCGTAATGCCCTCTAGACGAGACGTTTGCGCTCGTTCGAAGGCGGTATGTGCATCGCCTCGCGGTATTTGGCTACCGTCCGGCGTGCCACATTAATGCCCTGGTCACTGAGTATAGTCGCTATGCGGTTATCGCTCAGTGGTTTGCGGCTTTCCTCTTCGTTAATGAGCTTGCGGATCATGGCGCGGATGGCGGTGGACGAGCATTCGCCGCCTTCGTCCGTGCTCACATGGCTGGAAAAGAAATACTTCAGTTCGTAAATGCCCCTGGGGGTATGCATGTATTTCTGGGTCGTCACGCGGGAGATGGTGGACTCATGCATGTCCACAGCCTGGGCGATTTCGGAGAGGATCAGCGGTTGCATCGCTTCCTCGCCTTCTTCAAAGAACCTTTGCTGATGATCGACGATCTGGGAGGCTACTTTCAACAGGGTTTCATTACGGCTCTGAAGACTCTTGATGAACCACTTGGCCTCCTGAAGCTGATCACGCAGGTAGGTGTTGTCCTTGCTGCTATCGGACTGGCGGATGAGCGAGGCATAGAGGCTGTTCACCTGTAGACGCGGGGCAATCTCCGGGTTAAGTTCGATTTTCCAACGCCCCTGTTGGCGGGAAACGATGACATCCGGCACCACGTATTCCGTCTCGTCCTCGCCAATGGCATCGCCCGGGCGGGGGGTCAGGCTCTGGATCAGGCCCAGGACTTCCTTGAGCTGGGCCTCGCTGAGCCGGCTGCGGCGCATGAGCTGGCGGTAATCGCGGCTGCCGAGCAGCTGGATGTAGTGGCTGATCACCAGGCGCGCCTGCTTGAGCCAGGGGGTGTCCGCTGGCAGTTGATTGAGCTGGATCAGCAGACAGTCGCGCAGATCCTTTGCTGCCACTCCGGGCGGGTCGAAATGCTGTAGCCGGTGCAGGACCGCTTCGACCTCATCCATCTCCAGCGGGTCGTCGTCATCAGAAGCACTGAGCCCCTGGTGGATCTCCTCCAGGCTCTGGGTCAGATAACCTGCGTCGTCAATGGCGTCCACAAGCGCATGGGCGATGACCCGGTCGCGCTCGGACATGGGCGTCAGGTTGAGTTGCCAGAGCAGGTGATCCTGCAGGGTTTCGCCGCGGCTGTTGCGGCTTTCGAAGTCGGTTTCGCCGCCTTCATCCTCGGGGCGCGAGGCGGCTGGCGTGGCGGGTGCGGTCTGATAGACATCGTCCCAGGCCGTGTCGACGGGCAGGCTATCCGGGATTTCGCTGTTGTCCTGCCAGTTTTCGTTATCCCAGCTTTCGGCTTCGCCGCTGCTGGCATCGCCGGCCTCATCCGAGTTGCGCGACTCCGAGCCCTCTTCATTGTCGCCGTTACTGCTGTCGGTGTTGTCGGTGGCTTCAGCGCTGCCATCGGCCTCCGTCTCGGCTTCCTCGGCAGTTTCGAGCATGGGGTTGGATTCCAGCTGCTGCTGGATTTCCTGCTGCAGATCGAGTGTGGAGAGCTGGAGTAACCGTATTGCCTGCTGCAGCTGGGGCGTCATGGTGAGCTGTTGGCCCATCTTCAGCTGCAGGGACGCTTTCATGACCATCGACTGCTTTCCCGTTCCCGATTGTCCAGCATTAACAAAGCCTCATCGGTCCCCGGGAGGACCGGCAGGGATTTTGCTTACGTCTTTTCAATCGAGTGTACAGGCGAATCGGGCAGGGCGACAACGGTTGCAGAGCGAACGCATTACAGGCGGAATTCGTTGCCCAGATAGACTTCCTTGACCTGTTGGTTGGCGAGGATGTCCTCGGCGGTGCCCGAGGCGATAATGTGACCCTCGCTTACGATATAGGCGGTTTCGCAAATGTCGAGCGTCTCGCGCACGTTATGGTCGGTAATCAGTACGCCGATGCCGCGGTCGCGCACCTGGCGTACAATCTGTTTGATCTCGCTGACGGAGATCGGGTCCACACCGGCGAAGGGTTCATCGAGCAGGATGAAAGCCGGCTCCACGGCCAGCGCCCGGGCAATCTCGGCGCGTCGGCGCTCGCCACCGGACAGACTCATGCCCAGGCTGTTGCGGATGTGGCTGATGTGGAAATCCCGCAGCAGCGATTCCATGCGCTCCACGCGTTGCGCTTTCGTAAGCTCCTTGCGGGTCTGCAGGATCGCCATCAGGTTTTCCGCCACGGTCAGCCGACGGAACACCGAGGCTTCCTGCGGAAGATAGCCGACGCCGGCGCGTGCGCGCCCATGCATGGGCAGATGGGTGATGTCGCGCTCGTGGATGCGGATACGGCCCCGGTCATGGGGGACCAGGCCCACGATCATGTAGAAACAGGTGGTCTTGCCGGCGCCATTGGGTCCAAGCAGTCCTGCGATCTGACCGCTCTGGATGCTGAGGGAGACGTCCATCACCACCGGGTGGCGGCGATAGCTCTTGGCCAGATTCAGGGCTTCCAATGTCGCCATGGTGTCTTCAGTCGCTGCTGCTGTTGTTGTTGCCGCTGTTGCGGCCGGGCTGGATGGTCATTTCAACGCGGTCGCTGTCATCATCCGACGCGCTGGAGGCGGTGACCACGCGCTCGGCTACATCGTATACGATCCGGTTACCCTGGAAGGTATCCCCCCTTTGTCGGATCAGGGCTTTGTGCTCGAAAGTGATGCGTTCTGCAGCGGCCCGGTAGATAATGGTCTCGCCTTCGGCGTAGATGGCCGGGCCCTGCGGGCTTTCCGGCTGCTCATAGGTGGCGGGCTCGCCAGTCGCCTTCATGCGGTTGAGGCTCTGGCCGTCACCCCGGTGAAGCACAACCCTTTCTGCTGTAAGAACGGCTTTCCCCTGGGTTACCCGGACACTGCCAGTGTAGGTGGCAGTCCCCTTCTGGTCGTCCAGTCGGGCATTGTCGGATTCCACTTTGATGGGATTGTTGGAATCCAGATTGAAAGCGTACACAGGCAGGGCCGTGGCTACCATGAGAAAGCCTGCGATTAATGGCCAGTATTGCCGGGCGCGTACCGTTCTGCTCATGAGCAGGCTGCCTCCCCTGTGGATCAGCGGTTGAAGTACCGGCTGCGGACGTCATTCTCTAGGCTGACCGCACGGTCGTCGATCCAGCCTGTCATGCCCACTGCATGAGTCAGGCTGTTGCGGTCGATCAGCGTCACTGGTGCGTCAGTCTGCACAATCCGCTGGTTGTTATCCAGCGTCATACGTTCACTGAGGATGAGAACATCGCCGCTTTTGGTGCGGCTGTGGCGGGCCCGGACGTCTCTCTTAAGCGTCAGCTTGGCGGCATCGCGCTGATACAGACCGGCCCGGGCGCGTACGTACCAGGGGGCACCACCATTGCGGGCCATCAACATGGCGCGGGGATGTTCCATGGTTACCCGGTTTTCTGCCTGGAACTGCTCGGCGCGGCGCGTCTGGATGCGGGATTTGAGCTTTCCTCTGGTATCGAAAGAACGGAACGTCGCGTTGATCACGAAACCATCCGGTTTTTCGGGTCCTCGCAGATCCGTGGCAGTCGTATCGCGGATCGGGTCATCCTCCTGAAAGATCAGCAGAGCAAAACCCAGCAGAACAGCGCCGACAATGCCCCATAAGGCAATGGAACGGTCGCGGATCCAGGATGGCACCAGGTGGATCAGGTTTGTCATGGTGAACGATACCCATCGATCAGCTGCGCCAGAGCACCACGGCACTCGAGCAGCCATTCAGAGACCTCCCGTATGGCTCCCAGGCCCCCCGGTGTGGTGGTGCACCAATCCGCTGACGCACGTACCGCCGTGCAGCCATTGGGGACGCTGATCCCAACGCCCGCTGTTTCGATGGCAGCCAGATCCGGCAGGTCATCGCCCACATAGGCCATTGCCTCAACCGGGACCGATGTGCGCTCGGCGAGCTCTCGCAGGGCGGTCAGTTTGTCCGTTCGCCCCTGAATCAGGTAGTCAATATCAAGATTGCGGGCGCGGTTTTCCGTCAGTGGTGAGCTGCGCCCCGTAATGAAGGCGGTAATGATGCCCTGCTTCTGGAGAAGGCGCAGGCCCTGGCCGTCGAGGATGCTGAACGCCTTGAGTTCATCGCCGCTGGCGGCGAAGTAGAGGCTGCCGTCGGTGAGAACCCCATCCACATCCATCGCCAGAAGCCGGACCGCCGCACCGCGCTCACTCAGGGGTGTCGCCATAACCGGATCTCCTAGACCACACCCGCGCGAAGCAGGTCGTGCATATTCAGGGCGCCCACCAATTGCTGGCTGTCACCGGTCACGAGCAGGCCGTTGATCTTGCTGTCCTCCATAACCTTGAGGGCTTCGGCTGCCAGGATGTTGTCGCCTACAGTCCGGCAGTGGCTGGTCATGACATCGCCGATGGGTGTGGCATGGATGTCCACGCCCTGGTCCAGGGTCCGGCGCAGGTCACCGTCGGTAAAGATACCGATAACCCGCTCACTGTCATCCACCACCGCAGTCATGCCCAGTCCCTTGCGGGAAACCTCCAGCAGTGCTTCGCCGAGGGGGGTTTGCCGCGTTACGCGGGGCAGGGCATCGCCGGTATGCATCAGATCCGAAACCTTCAGCAACAGGCGCCGTCCAAGTGTGCCGCCCGGATGGTAGAAGGCGAAATCCTCGGCCCCGAAACCGCGCGCCTCGAGCAGAGCTACTGCCAGCGCATCACCCATCACAAGTGTGACCGTGGTGGATGAGGTGGGGGCCAGGTTCATCGGGCACGCTTCCTGTGTTATCGCAATATTCAGGTTGGCGTGGGCCTGGCGGGCGAGCTGGGAGTCGGTCTTGCCGGTCATGCTGATCAGTGAGGCGCCCTTACGTTTGATCAGTGGCAGTATAGTTACCAACTCGCCAGTACTGCCGGAATTGGAGATGGCGATTACGACGTCTTCACCGGTGATCATGCCCAGATCGCCGTGGCTGGCTTCCCCCGGGTGTACGAAGAATGCAGGGGTGCCGGTGCTGGCCAGGGTAGCGGCGATCTTGGTACCGATGTGGCCGGACTTACCCATGCCGGTAACCACCACCCGGCCAGTGCACTGAAGGATCAGTTCGCAGGCCCGGCTGAACTGGTCATCAATGCGGGGCAGGAGTGCATCGATGGCGTCACGCTCGAGAGTGATGGTGCGTCGTGCCGATTCCGTAAGTGCGTCCGAAGGCGCCATGGTTCTCCTCAGAGTGCTGACAGTGTTGCTGCTGGTACCGGTGCGTCACCCATGACGAGCAGCGCCACATAGCCAATATAGAATGCCAGAAGTATACCACCTCCGACCCGCTTCAGCCGCCCCTGGCGATGATAGACGATGGCGAGGCCGGCGAGCAGCAGCGTGACTGCTACCATGGCACCGTAGTCGCGGGTGATGGCGTCGCCGTTGAGCGGTATGCCAGCCACCAGCGCGGGAACCGCAAGTACCAGCAGAAGATTGAACAGATTGGAGCCAATGAGATTGCCCATAACCATGTCGTGGCGCCCTTTGCGCGCACTGGCAATGCTGGCGGCAAGTTCCGGCAGGCTGGTCCCGAGGGCGACCACTGTTAGCCCTACTACAAGCTCGCTTACTCCCAGTGCCAGAGCGAGCTCCACTGCGCCCCAGACCAGCAGCCGCGAGCTTCCGAGCAGCAGGATAAGCCCTCCCATGATCTGTAATACCAGTACGCCGGTGGCGCGATTCCCGTGGGGCTCCGGTATTTCCTCGGTCAGCATGTTAGCTGCCTGGCCGTAACGCACCAGTACCGTGAATGCTACGGCCAGGATTGCCAGCATGAACAGACCGTCCAGGGCGCTCAGGTGGTCATCCTGGAACAGCAACCAGGTACCAACGGTCACAGTAGCAAGCAGGGGGAGTTCGATGCGCCGGGTAGGGCGTGCCAGAGTGATCGGTGTCAGCAGTGCTGTAACGCCCAGGACCAGGCCGAGATTGGCAATGTTAGAGCCGATGGCGTTACCCACGGCAATGTCGCCAGCACCTGTTACGGCAGCGACCACTGAAACCAGTACTTCCGGGGCTGACGTGCCAAAAGCCACCAGTGTCAGTCCGATCAGCATCGGGGTCATGCCCAGGCGCCGGGCACTGTCGATGGCACCAGTGATGAACTGGTCGGCGCTCCAGATCAGCAGGGTCAGGCCTAGCAGTACCGCAAGCAGGGCGGTGACCATGATGTAAGGCTCCGTGGGTTGTAGGCGGAAAACTCGCGTCGTACTGTATCGGCTGGCCGTTACTTCGTACAGTCGGGTATGGCCGAATCGGGACGACGAGGAGAGGCGACCCAATTGCAATTACAGCGCCTGGTGTTTTTCGCTCTGGGCAGTGTGGCCACGCTGGCGCTGCTACTGCTTACCGGAGGGCTGACACCGCCCGGCAACGTTGAAAAAGCGGACGCCGGCGATCACTACACCCTTTATGCCGAGTTTGCGGATGCCGGTACACTGGTACCGGGCGCGCGGGTAGCGGTCGCCGGGGTGACCGTGGGCGAGGTGGTGGACGTGGAACTGAATGCCCGTAGCTACCGCGCGAAGGTACAGATGCGCATTCAGGAGAGTCTCGATAACCTGGCAATGGACAGCGTCGCCATTATTATGACCGCGGGGCTGTTGGGTGAGCAGTACATTGAGATTTCGCCCGGTGGCCATCCGGAAACGCTCTCGGATAATGACTATATCGAGGATACGCAGTCGGCGATGAGTATTGAGACACTGATCCGCCGACGGATTGCCCGACCACGTTGATACCAGCGTGGCCGCACCACTGCAGCATACAGGAGGAAGCAGTGAACAGAATCCGATCTCTTACCCCCTTCAACCTGCTATTGGGGTTCATTATGACGCTGCTGGCAGTGCCCGCAGCCGCCGCTCAGTCCGAGGAGGACAAACTCCGCGAGTACGTACGCGAAAACAGCCTCCGCCTCGTCGATCAGCTGGCTGAAATCCGGACACTCTATAGTGAAGACCGCGAGGCCTTCTATCAGGCCATGGACGATGCCCTGGGGGAGTTTGTGGCCTTCCGACGTGTTGCGGCCCGGATCATGGGAAAGTACGCGCGCCAGGCCAGTCCCGAGGAGCGCGATGAGTTTGTGCGGGCCTTTCGGCACAGCCTCTATGACGCTTATGGCGGCGCTGCTGTCAATATCGACAGCAGTGACTTCGACATGGAGGTCGACAGTGTCGATATCAATCCGCGGCACGAGGATCGGGCTACGGTTAATCTGTCCATAATCACCGATTCCGGTGAGCGTTACGGTGTCGCTTATTCCATGTACAACCCTGATGGCGGTAACTGGCAGGTCGAGAACGTCATTGTGGAGGGGATCAACATGGGGCTTGCATTCCGTGATCGCTTTGAGCAGCAGATGCAGGCCAAAGAAGGGAATGTGAGCAAGGTGATTGATGAATGGTCCGCGGATGTAGGGAATATAGAAGGTCTGGAGGACGCCGTCGAGCAGGAGGAAAGCAGCGGGTAAAACGCGGCTTGTGCGGACTCGATGTGTCAAGGCCCCCTCACATCGGCTATAATCCAGAGCCCGGCGCAGAGCTCGCGCCGGTGACAGCCACCGTGGCAAATAATGGGAGATTGGATGCAGGCTGAAGATGTTCAGAAGCGGCTCGCGGAAGCGCTGCCGGACTGTGAGATAGACGTTCAGAACGACGGTAACCGCTTCCTGGTCGTCGCTGTTGGCGACCGATTCGCGGAGCTCAGCCGGGTCAAGCGCCAGCAGCTGATCTACGGGGAACTGGATGATCTGCTGGCTGAAGGCACCATTCATGCCCTGACCATTCGCGCCATGACGCCGCAGGAATGGCAGGCACGCCAAGATCAGTGAAGGTGGCCCAGCGCCCCGGGAGCACAACGTGGACAAGCTGCTGATTCAGGGCGGCCAGCCTCTGCAGGGTGAGATCCGGATCTCCGGTGCCAAGAATTCGGCATTGCCGATCCTGGCTGCGACTCTGCTGGCTGATGGAAAAGTGAGCGTGGGTAATCTGCCTCACCTGCATGACGTCACCACCATGATCGAGCTGCTCGGTCATATGGGCATTGAGCTCATGATTGACGAGCGCATGAGCGTCGAGGTGGATTCAAAAACCATCAAAGATCTGACCGCTCCTTATGAGCTGGTCAAGACCATGCGCGCTTCCATTCTGGTGCTGGGCCCGATGGTCGCCCATTTTGGTGAAGCGCATGTGTCGTTGCCCGGCGGTTGCGCCATTGGCACCCGGCCCGTCAATCTGCACCTGCAGGGCCTGGAGCAGATGGGGGCCCGGATTGAGGTCGATAGCGGCTATATCCATGCCTATGCCCCGCAGCGACTCAAGGGAGCGCACATCTTCCTGGATACCGTGACGGTAACCGGCACGGAGAATCTCATGATGGCGGCCGCACTGGCTGATGGCGTAACCATACTGGAAAATGCGGCACGTGAGCCTGAAGTAGTGGATCTGGGGGACTGCCTCAATGCCATGGGGGCGGACGTGCGCGGGCATGGCACGGCGACCATCGAGATCCATGGCGTGGAGCGGCTGAGCCCCTGCCACTACGACGTGCTTCCGGACCGGGTCGAGACCGGGACCTACCTGACAGCCGCCGCCGCGACCCGCGGGCATGTGCTGCTCAAGGATACCCGCGAGGACATTCTTGAGGCAGTGCTTATCAAGCTCAGGGAAGCTGGTGCCGAAGTCAACACTGGCGACAACTGGATCGAGCTCAACATGCACGGCCGCCGCCCGAAGGCAGTGAATCTCAGAACGGCGCCCTATCCTGCCTTTCCGACGGACATGCAGGCTCAGTTCGTAGCCATGAATACCGTCTCTGACGGTATTGGTTCCGTGACGGAGACGGTTTTCGAGAACCGCTTCATGCACGTCCAGGAACTGATCCGGATGGGCGCGGACATCGGCCTTGAGGGTAATACCGCTATTGTGCGCGGTGTTGACCGGCTCACCGCAGCGCCCGTTATGGCCACAGACTTGCGTGCCTCGGCCAGTCTCGTCATAGCCGGGCTGGTGGCTGAGGGTGAGACCATGGTTGATCGCATCTACCACATTGACCGGGGTTACGAGTGCATCGAAGAAAAGCTCCAGTTGCTTGGTGCCACCATCCGCAGGATGCCTTCGTGACCTCTGCAGATACTGACGGGACTATGCCGGAACAGCTGACCATCGCCCTTTCCAAGGGCCGTATTCTGGAAGAGACATTGCCGCTGCTCGCCGGAGCGGGCATCGAGCCTGAGGAGGATCCCGAGAAAAGCCGCAAGCTGGTGTTCGCCACCACTGTGCCCGGGGTGCGCCTGCTGATCATCCGCGCGACCGACGTTCCCACCTATGTTCAGTACGGTGGCGCAGACATGGGGGTGGCGGGCAAAGATGTGCTCATGGAACATGGCGGTGACGGGCTCTACGAGCCACTGGATCTTGAAATTGCCCGGTGTCGGCTGATGACCGCGGGTGTTGCCGTGCAGGCCGTGCCGGAAGGGCGCGTACGCGTGGCGACCAAGTTTACCCGGCTGGCGCGCGAATATTACGCGGCCCAGGGCAAACAGGCGGACATCATCAAGCTCTACGGTGCTATGGAACTGGCGCCCTTGCTGGGGCTGGCTGATGAGATCGTGGACATTGTCGACACCGGCAATACGCTGAAAGCCAATGGCCTGGAGCCGCGCGAGACCATCGCCAACATAAGCTCTCGGGTGGTGGTTAGCCGTTCCTCTATGAAGATGAAGCACGCACGCATCCAGCCAATCCTGGATCGCATGGGCGAAGCCGTCGCCCGCAAGCACACGCAGTGAGAGAACAGCCATGAGTGAACTGTCCATTACCCGGCTCAATACCGCTGATTCAGACTTTGAGGCGGCGCTGCGCCGCCATACAGAGTGGGAAGAAGGCGTGGATACCAGCGTGCGCCAGACCGTGGCTGACATCCTGCAAAGGGTCCGTAAGGAAGGCGATGCTGCGGTTCTGGAATACACCGCGAAGCTGGATAATCTCAGTGTCGCTTGCGTGAGTGAACTGGAAGTGGCGCGCGAGCGCATCGACGCGGCCATGCATGCTATTACAGACGAACAGTTCCAGGCGCTGGAAACCGCCGCCGACCGGATCCGGCGTTACCACCGTGAGCAGCTGCCGGAGGACTGGTCCTACGAAGAGGCTGACGGCACCCAGCTGGGACAACGGGTGCTGCCAGTGGATCGTGCGGGGCTTTATGTGCCGGGTGGTAAGGCAGCCTATCCGTCCTCTGTGCTGATGAATGCCATTCCAGCGAAGGTTGCTGGCGTGGCGGAAATTGTAATGGTAGTACCGGCTCCGGGCGGTGAGCTGAATGACCTCGTGCTGGCTGCCGCGCGCGTCGCCGGCATTGATCGCATCTACACCTTGGGTGGTGCTCAGGCGGTTGCCGCGCTGGCCTACGGAACAGAAACGGTTGCGGCAGTGGACAAGATCGTGGGGCCGGGCAACATCTATGTGGCCGAGGCCAAGCGTGAAGTCTTTGGGCGCGTGGGGATCGATATGGTCGCCGGCCCTTCCGAAATTCTGGTGATTGGCGATGGCCACACGGATCCCGATTGGGTTGCCATGGATCTGTTCTCCCAGGCCGAGCACGATGAGCAGGCCCAGGCGATTCTGGTATCACCGGATCCCGATTATATCGCGAAGGTTGAAGCCAGTATGGCTCGGCTGCTGCCGGAGATGGAGCGAGCCGGGATCATCCGCCAGTCCCTGGCCGATCGCGGCATTCTGGTCCAGTGTGCCTCACTCGAGGAAGCGGCCCAGGTGAGCAACCGCGTGGCGCCCGAGCACCTGGAGCTTTCCCTTGCGGATCCGGATGCGTTGTTGCCACAGATTCGCCATGCGGGCGCCATCTTTATGGGGTCCTGGGCGGCTGAGGTGATGGGCGATTACTGTGCTGGCCCCAATCACGTGTTGCCGACCAGTGGCACGGCCCGTTTTTCGTCGCCGCTGGGGGTCTATGACTTCCAGAAACGGTCTTCCGTTGTGCATTTCTCCGCCGCAGGGGCAGATCGCGCCGCCCGCTGCGCGTCTGTTCTGGCGCGAGGCGAGGGGCTGACGGCACATGCACGATCGGCCGAATACCGGATCCGCGACTGAGGAGCACAAATGAGCCGGTTCTGGAACGAACGGCTGCAGCAGCTCACGCCGTATATACCGGGTGAGCAGCCGCAGATCAGCAATCTTGTGAAGCTCAACACGAACGAACATCCCTTCGGGCCTAGTGAGGCGGTTACAGCAGCCATCCGTGACGCAGCGGATGAGCGCCTGCGGCTTTATCCCGATCCGGACGCGGCGGATCTGCGCGAGGCCATTGCGGACTGGTTCGGTCTTGAGGCTTCACAGGTGTTTCCCGCTAATGGCTCCGACGAGGTGTTGGCGTTCATCTTTCAGGGGCTTTTCCAGCCCGGCGAGCCGGTGCTGTTTCCTGACATCAGTTACAGTTTCTATCCGGTTTATTGTGGTCTTTATGGGCTGGAAAGCCGCGCGGTGGCTCTTGATGACGATCTGTGCATTCCGGCTGAAGCATTTCAGCCGCCCAACGGCGGCGTTATTTTCCCGAATCCCAATGCACCAACAGGGCGCTTCCTGGATCTAAGCTCTGTTGAACAGATCCTGGCCGCCAATCCGGATCGGGTGGTGGTGATTGACGAAGCCTATGTGGACTTCGGCGGTGAGAGCGCCGCCTGCCTGATTCCGGATTATCCCAATCTGCTGGTCACTCAGAGCCTGTCCAAGTCGCGCTCGCTCGCGGGCCTTAGGGTGGGCTTTGCGTTGGGTCAGAAACACCTGATCAAGGGGCTTGAACGGATCAAGAACAGTTTTAATTCCTATACTCTGGATCGGCCGGCACAGGCGGGAGCCACGGCGGCCTTCCGTGATGTGGCTGGCTTTCGCGAAGGGCAACAGGCTGTTATTGAGCAGCGCGAGCGGCTCAGCCAAGGGCTGGAGGCGCTGGGCTTCGAGGTGGTGCCTTCCAGAGCGAACTTCGTATTCTGCCGCCACCCTGCGGTCAGCGGCAGCGAACTGGCGGCGTTGCTGCGTGAGCGCCACATCATCGTGCGCCATTTTGATAAGCCCCGGATCGAACAGTATCTGCGCGTCACTATTGGCACTGGCGAGGAGATGGGTGCGTTGCTGGCGGCTCTTGATGCCATTCTCAATAATGGAGAAACGCGGATATGAGCACACCGCAAAGGGATGACCTCGTTGCAACCATGGATCAATGGCTGTGTCCGGAACTTTTCCGGGATTACTGCCCCAATGGTCTGCAGGTAGAGGGGCGTGACCAAGTGCGCACTGTGGTTACCGGGGTCACGGCGAGTCAGCGCTTCCTGGAACAGGCCATCGAGACTGGCGCGGATATGGTGCTAGTGCATCACGGCTATTTCTGGAAAGGCGAGGATCCCTGCATCCGGGGTATGAAACAGCGCCGCATTGAGCTTCTTCTCAACAATAATGTGTCGCTCGTGGCCTATCATCTGCCATTGGACGCCCACCGCAGCATGGGCAATAATGCCTGCCTGGCGCGAACAATCGGGGCATCTGAAGCGGCGCCGGTCTCGGGAGAACCCTGCGAGCTGATGTGGGCTGGAACACTGGATGAACCCCTGAAGCCGGAGGAGCTGGCGTCGCGTCTGCAGTCACGTCTCAATAGAGCGCCTCTTCCCATTGAGGGCGGGCCCGAGCTTATCCGGCGGATTGGCTGGTGCAGTGGTGGAGCACAGGGGATGATTGACCGGGCAGCCGCTTTGGGCTTGGATGCGTATCTGTCGGGCGAGATTTCGGAACCCACAGTGCATAGTGCACGGGAGCAGGGGATCCATTATTTCGCAGCCGGCCATCACGCAACGGAGCGTGACGGCGTTCAGGCTCTGGGAACAGCGCTCGCCGAAGCATTCGATATTGAGCACTGCTTCATCGAGGATCCAAGCCCCGCGTGAGCGAGGGCGCTGGTTTCCGGCTGACAACGGTATCAGGAGGTAGCGTTGCGGCTCGTATTCTCTGACTCTTCTTTCCTGAGACCGTAATCCTCGGCCAGCATGCCGTTGTCATCCCGCGTGTTGCGCGGCGCGTAGTCGCGCGGCGGCTCGACGCTTTCGTTTTGGTCGGTTGATCCCTTATAGCTCAGTTGATGATCACGCTGGGCCTGTTCCAGCTCTTCACGGGCTTCAGTTTCCGTGCAAAGGCGTGAAGCACCCTTGGCCAGGTGCTCATGCACCTCCCGATAGGAATCGTTGAGCCGCCGGAACAGTTCCGCCGTCTCCATGAAGTGCTCGTTCACTTGCGCCTGATAGCGGGTGTGTTCGTTCTGAAGGGCGTCGAGCTGCTGAGCGAGTCGGCGCTGGCGCACGTTGCGCCCGCCCATTGTCCGGGCGATTCCCCACCCCAGAGCAAGACCGATTACCAGTGCCGCAATACCAACGGCGAGCATGGACTGCATAGTGCTATCCTTCTGTTGCCGGGAAGGCGCTGGTACACGACCAGCCATGATGAAATCATGGTATGACAAAGCGAGCCCCGGCAACAGTCCCGACTTCAATGGGATTTGGAGGGTAGCGCGAAAATCCGTATATTGCCCGTCTCAAAATGGCAGTTGTGAGGCAGGCATGAGCGCCAGTGACGCAGCACCATCGTCGGGACCGATGGCCCGGTATCGTCAGGATCAGAAACATGGGGGCTTCCAGCAGGATTCTGCCCAGGAGACGGCTATTCAGCACCTGCAGGATCTGTATGAGGCGTTGGTGGCCGCCGAAAAGGCGCGCGACAACGTTGGCAGGCGACTGAAGCGCTGGCTCCGCCGCGGGCGCGAAGACCCCGTCATGGGCCTCTATTTCTGGGGTGGTGTTGGCCGCGGCAAGACCTACATGATGGATCTGTTCTATGACGCTCTGCCGTTCGAGCGCAAGCTCCGGGTGCACTTCCATCGCTTCATGCAGCGGGTGCACCGGGAACTGGCGGAGCTGGAGGGCTACAGCAACCCTCTGGATACCATTGCCGCCCGCTTCGCCGAGGAATGCAGGGTTATCTGCTTCGATGAGTTTTTCGTTTCTGAGATCGGCGATGCCATGATCCTGGCGACTCTGCTGGATGGGCTCTTCTATCGGGGTGTAACACTGGTCTGCACATCCAACATTGAACCGGATGGTCTTTATTGGAACGGCCTCCAGCGCGCCCGCTTCCTTCCCGCCATTGATCTGCTTAACCGCTACACCAGGGTTTTGAACATCGACGGCGGTGTCGACTACCGGCTGCGAACATTGGAGCAGGCCCAATTGTTCCATTCACCGCTGGGCCCGGAGGCAGAGCAAAGCCTGCACAAGAGCTATGAAGAACTCGCGCTGACCGGGGGCGACCAGGGCAAGGACCTGGAGGTCAATGGTCGACTCATCCATGCCCGGCGTCATGCGGATGACGTGGTCTGGTTCGACTTCCCTGAACTCTGTGACGGTCCACGCAGCCAGAACGACTACATCGAGCTCGCGCGCGAGTTCCACGCCGTTCTCCTTTCCAACGTACCGGTTATGGGTGCCGACTCCGATGACCGGGCCCGGCGTTTCATCAACCTGGTGGATGAGTTCTACGACCGCTGCGTCAAGCTGATCATTTCCGCCGAGGCACCAATCCCTGATCTATACACGGGAACCAACCTCGCGTTTGAGTTCGAGCGCACGGAATCCCGGCTTCTGGAGATGCAGTCCCACGAGTATCTGGAACTGCCTCACAAGGCCTGAAACACGTCAGTCACACAACTCAATAGCCATGGCGGTGGCTTCACCGCCGCCGATGCACAGCGAGGCGATACCGCGCCGGCCGCCAGTGCGCCTCAAGGCGTGGATTAGTGACACAATCAGGCGCGAGCCGGTTGAGCCGATGGGGTGACCCTGTGCGCAGGCGCCGCCATGGATATTCACTTTTTCCGGGGCCAGCGCCAGTTCGTCCATGGCAATCATGGCGACCACCGCGAACGCTTCATTGATCTCGTAGAGATCCACATCCTCCGTTGACCACCCGGTGTACTCCAGAAGCCGCTGAATGGCGCCCACCGGAGCCAGGGTGAACTCGGATGGATGCCGGGAGAAGGTGGCATGCCCGAGGATCCGCGCCAGCGGCTTGGAGCCGTGGCGATCCACAGCCGCGCCACTCATCAGCATGAGTGCCGAGGCGCCGTCCGAGATGGAGGAGGCATTGGCCGCCGTAATAGTGCCATCCTTGGCAAAGGCTGGGCGCATGGAAGGGATACGGTCGATGTTGGCCTGGCCGGGCTGTTCGTCATCACGGACATTTGTTTCATTCCCCTTGCGGTCGATTTGGGAAACGGCAACCGTTTCTGCATTCAGCCAGCTGTTGTTGATGGCCGTGTTGGCCCGTTCCAGGGAGCGGATGGCGAAGGCGTCCATGGCTTTCCGGGAGTAGCCCAGCCGGTCCGCGGTTTCCTGAGCGAATTCACCCATAAGACGGGTGGTTTCCGCATCCTGCAGACCGTCGATGAACATGTGGTCCTGAGGCGCACGGCCGGGGCCCATGCGGTAACCCCGGCGTGCATCCGTCAGCAGATAGGGGGCGTTGGACATGCTTTCCATGCCGCCGCTCAGCACAACGTCGCCACTTCCGGCACGGATCAGGTCATGGCCGAACATGGTGGCCTTCATGCCAGAGCCGCAGAGTTTGTTGACGGTGGTTGCGCCTGTGCCATCCTGTAGGCCGCCGTGGCGCGCCGCTTGGCGCGCCGGCCCCTGCCCGGTGCCGGCAGGCAGCACATTGCCCATCACAACCTCCTCAACAGCCGCTGGCTCAAGCCCGGAGTCTGTCAGCACTGCGTCTACAGCTTCAGCGCCCAGGGCAGGGGCGCTCAGGGTGGCCAGGCTGCCAAGAAAACCACCCATCGGAGTGCGGCGGGCTGCGGTGATGTAAATGAAGGGGTAGGCCATGGTCTTCTCCTGGACATTTATAGGGGGACTGATACGAATGCTGCCACGATCACAAAAAATTTGGCAGATGAAATTGGTGGAGTCGCGGTTTTGTGTCTATATTGGGTATTAACCTGCGGAAACTAATACTCGAGCAGCGATCCAGATAAACGGAGTAGCGTTCAATGACAAAAACAACACGACAGTGGCAACAATGGGCGCAGATGCCTCTGGCAGCGGCTGTAGCAGCCGGTTTTGCCGGGCCAGCGAGTGCGTTCACCTTCAACGTGGGTGACGTGGATGGCGCCTTTGACACCAACCTGACGGCAGCGGTGGGATGGCGCACAGAGAGCCCTGATAAAGAACTGATCGGTCAGGGGAACCTGCCAGGTTCCAACCAGGGTGCGTCCACCATCAACTACGATGATGGCAACCAGAATTTCGACGCCGGTGATACCTATTCAGAGATTGTGCGCGGCACCAGCGAGCTCTATCTGAACCGGGATTTCCGCGGCGACTATCTCAGCCGCGTGGGCGGTTTTGTCCGCGGTCGGTATTGGTATGATTTCAGGGTTAAAGATGACGATTTCACTCGAGACGGCCTTGCAACCATCAGTGAGGATGGCAAAGACAATGCTTCGGGGGCTGAGCTCCTGGATGCGTACGTGTGGACGGACTGGTATCTGGGAGACATGCCTGTCAGCGTGCGTTACGGCAATCAGGTCTTCAACTGGGGTGAGAGTACCTTCATTCAGGGCGGGATCAACGCGACCAACCCGGTCGACGTTGGCGCCATTCGCTCGCCGGGGTCAGAACTCAAAGAAGCACTCCTGCCCGTGGAGGCGTTGTTTACCTCAATAGGGTTGACTCGATCGCTTACGCTGAAAGCTTATGTCCAGTTTGACTGGGAACCCACCCAGATTGACGACTGTGGCACCTTCTTCAGTTCCAACGATTTTACGGCTGATGGTTGTGGTCCTGTTTATGCCTTCGGCACTGAGAGTGAGGCCGGCAATCAGGGGTTGCCGACGATCGATCGGGAGAGTGATAAGCGCCCTGACGGTGAAGACCAGTTTGGGGTGGCACTGCAATGGTATTCGCCTGAACTGGGCAATACCGAATTCGGGCTCTATCACGTGAGATACCATAGCCGGCTGCCCTATATAAGTGGCCGAGTGGCGGAAAGTCGCGGTGGGCTGCCGAACTACTTCGTTGAGTACCCTGACGACATTAAGTTGTACGGCTTGAGCATGAATACCAATATCCCTGGCGGATGGTCTGTTGGGGCTGAATACAGTTTCCGGGAAAATATGCCGCTTCAATGGAACGCGTTTGAGCTGATCAACGGCGGGCGAGGGCAACCCTTTTCCGAGCTGTTTCAGGAACGGATTCAAAGCCCAGGGGTTGGTTTCAGTGATCTCGCCGGTGAAGAAGTTAAAGGGTTTGATCGGTTTAAAGTGTCGCAGGCACAGACAACGTTCATTAAGTTCTTTGACCGGGTTCTGGGGGCCAGTCGCCTGAGCTTTGTAGGTGAGGTTGGTATGACCTATGTGCATGATTTGCCCTCACTCTCCCGGTTTGGTCGTTCCGGCATCTGGGGCGTTGGCGATTTCACAGACAAGGAGAATGCCAGCGGAAACTTAACGAGCTGCGAGGCCGAGAATATCAACCCCAGCAACTGCACGAATGACGGGTTTGTAAGTGATTTTGCCTGGGGCTATCAGTTATCGGCCACGTTGGAGTATAACAACGCGATTGCTGGCGCAACGCTTAAGCCTTCGCTCTCATGGTCGCATGATGTGAATGGTTATTCGCCTGAGCCTGGCGGTGCCTTTAATGAGGGGAGCAAGGCTGTCGGCCTGGGTCTAACCGCCGAGTATCGGAATAATTACGAAGCAGGCATTGAATATACCAACTATTTTGGTGGTGATTACAATGCAATCTCAGATCGAGACAACCTAACGGCTAGCGTTTCGTACTCGTTCTGATGGGTGATGTTTTAAACTGACTGCTGTACCACCTTAGCCCTGTGAGGTAACTGAATAATGACATTTCGAATGAACGCGCTGGCCAGTGGCATTCTGTCGCTGGCGGTAGTCGGCTCTCCTGCACTTGCTGCAGTCTCTGAAGAGGAGGCCGCGAAGCTCGGCAACGAACTGACCCCCATCGGAGCCAAAAAAGCGGGTAATGGTGACGAGATCCCTGCATGGGATGGCGGATTGACGACGCCTCCGGACAACTATGACGGCAAACACTACGTGGATCCGTTCCCGGAGGACGAACCACTGTTCACCATTGATCAGAGCAATGTTGATGAGTACAAGGATCGTCTGTCACCTGGTCAGGTGAAAATGATCAAGGAGTACGACGACTATAAGATGCCGGTTTACCAAACCCGTCGTACCGCCGCACTGCCGGAAAAGATTTATAACAAAGCAAAAGAGAACGCGACCAATACCACCCTTGTCTCTGGCGGTAATGGCCTGGAAAATTTCGACACTGCGGTGCCTTTCCCGATTCCAGAGAATGGCATCCAGGTCATCTGGAACCACATCACCCGTTATCGCGGTGGTGCGGTTAACCGGAACGTTCACCAGGCTGTTCCTCAGGAAAACGGGGACTACACGCCAATCCATTTTGACGAGGAGTTGACCTGGCGGACGGCTTTGCAAGACTACGAGCCGAGCAAGGACTCGAACGTACTGTTCTATTTCCAACAGCAGATCAAGTCGCCGTCACGGCTGGCAGGTAACGTGCTGTTGGTTCATGAAACCATCAACCAGGTGAAAGAACCAAGACGGGCCTGGGTCTACAATGCGGGCCAGCGCCGTGTACGCCGGGCCCCCCAGGTTGCCTACGACGGGCCGGGTACAGCCTCTGATGGTCAGCGCACCTCAGATAACCTGGATATGTTCAATGGCGCGCCTAATCGTTACAACTGGGAGCTGAAAGGGAAGAAAGAGATGTACATTCCCTATAATGGCTACCGGCTGGACGATCCATCCCTAACCTATGATGAGTTGCTTGAATCCGGCCATATCAACCAGGATCACGCCCGCTATGAGCTGCACAGGGTCTGGCATGTGACGGCCACGCTTAAAGATGACGAGCGCCATATCTACGCCAAGCGTGACTTCTATTTTGACGAAGACACCTGGGGCGCAGCCGTGGTGGATCATTACGACGGTCGAGGGGAGCTATGGCGGGTTGCCGAAGGACACGCCATGCAGTTCTATGATCAGGAAGTGCCTTGGTATGCGTTTGAGACCCTCTACGATACGCTCAATGGTCGTTATCTGGTGCTGGGTTTGACCAACGAGATGGACGATCCTTACAACTTCGGAATCGAGCGTCAGCTTCGGGACTACACGCCGAGTGCTCTGCGTCGATCAGGTCGTCGTTGATCATTCATGAAAAACTGATCTGAAAAAAGCCCCGCCCTTCACGGCGGGGCTTTTTTACGTCTCCGGGGTGGACTCTGAGGGAGAAGCCGTGCCTTCTGCCTTCATCCGGTCAATCAAATCATCTTTGTTCTGCCACAGCCCGCTGATCCACTTCTGGAACTCGATCCGGAATGCCCGGTCATTCTGGTAATCCCGCCCCAGAAACTGTTCCGGAATCCGCTTCTCGTCGATTCGGATGAGCACGCGCCGTGTGCGCCCACTCAGGTAATCCCAGATGCCGCCGGGGCCGTCCGGATAGACAATGGTAATATCCAGCATGATGCTCATCAGGTTACCCATAGCACCCAAGACAAACCCAGTGCCGCCCGAGCGGGGCTTGAGCAGATTGCGATAGGGAGAGTTCTGCTGTTGATGTTTGGCCGGCGTGAAGCGGGTGCCTTCCATGAAATTGAATACGGCAACGGGTGTGTGCTCGAACTTCTCACAGGCCCTGCGTGTGGTTTCAAGGTCCTTGCCCCGCAGGTGTGGCTTTTTCATGAGCTGCTGCTGGGTGTAACGCTTCATGAAGGGGAAGTCCAGGGCCCACCAAGCGATGCCGAGCAGCGGCACCCAGATGAGCTCTTTTTTGAGGAAGAACTTCATTAGTGGAATACGGGGGTTAAGCACCCTCTGGGTCACCAGGATATCCGCCCAGGACTGGTGGTTGCAGGTAACGAAATACCATTGGTTCCGGCTGAGGTTGGCATTGAGCTCCACGTCCCACTCAATGCGATTAAGCAGGCGCATGAAAAGCCCGTTATTCTCAATCCAGACAAAAGCAATGGCATTGAGCCCGCGAGTGCACAGCTTGCGGAATGAAGTGATTGGAATGATCAGCTTGAGGATGGCAAGCAGCAACAGAAGGGGATAAAGAATCAGGGTGCTGAGAAGGATCAGCAGTAAGCAGAGCGTGCCCTTGAGCGGCGCAGGGAGAAAATCCAGCATGTTGGCGACCGTCTGTCCAGTGAATGGATTAGGTGTTGGATACGGTCGCCATTATACATGGGCTTAAAGCCGTGCCAATTTTTCAGTGAACAGGCGTTACCTCAGTTTCTGAAGCGTTCCCGGTAGTCGATGATTAGGGCGTTGAGTTTTTCGATCGGGGCCTCCGAGGTCAGCAGTTGTTTGAGGCGCTGATCATAATCAGAGAGGTCGTTAACGCGAATCATGGAGCGGATTTCCTCCACGTACGCCTGCCCACGCTCTGAGTAAGCCTGCAACCCGCCGGCCAGGGTGATGCCATCCGGAAACTGATTCTTTGCGCGCAGTGACCGGCGCCGCTGTCTGAGATCGCGATAGGCGTTGTGACGGTTCAGGTTCGTCAGGTAGGCCCGGATTGATGCAAAAGGCGACTTGAACACTTCCACCTCATGGGTCATACCTGAGGTACGGCTTTTGGGAACGAGGCCACACCCTTTCGTAAAGCACCATTGCCCGAAAAGGTTGTTGCCCCGGGTTGCAAAACGGCTGGTTCCCCAGGCCGACTCGTTGGCAGCCTGAGCCAGAACCAGGGAAGGAGGCACGATGTCCATCCGCTGTTCAAGACCGTTGATGAGCGCTTTTGGGGTCTCAGCATCAACACGCAGGCGACTGGCATGCTTCGCGAGCCACTGCTTATCCCTCTCGCTGAGTTCTGTCTTCTGGCGGAGCTGTCGGAGATGATGCCGGGCCGCTTCAATCCGAAGGTTCGCCAGGGCCAGCCGTGGGTAAAGATAGCCAAAGAAGGCTGCTTTTTTCTCGGCCACGACACTGTATTGTTTAAAGTCCGGCAAAGGGGCGCCCGCCCAACTGGGGAGGGAACTGCTTTCCAGCAGTGCCGGCTCGAATACCTGGGTGACGGGGCGTTCATAGGTAACCTGGCTGGCAATGAAACCGGCGGCGAGGCCACCAATCACCAGGGCAGACACCAGGAGCAGTGTCGGTAAGGGTCGCAGTTCCATTCATACCTCCGGATTTTTGTAGCGTACGCGGCCGCATTGATGGGGGTTCAGTTGGCGCAACCCGCCGCGCTGTCATCCCTGAATCCTAACAGGAATCCTACTTTTTCGTTAGATTGCGTGATCATGACCAGGGTATCGCCATCATTCGCTGCAAAGCCTTTGAACGCTCTTTTTGAGGAGCCGCAGGAATTGATTGTGAAGGTGGCTCGATCTGAGCCGGGTGACAGGGTGCACCCCTCACCCGATTCTGAAGTGGCATCAGCAATACCTAAAGTATCGCTGTCCGTGCTGTAATCCGTTTTATGCCCCGAAAGCTCGAACGCTGCGCTTTCCTGGTTCGTTTCAATGCAGGCATTCTGATGCTGTATCAGTGAGTCAGACCCAGTGATGGTAACCCCCTGGAGACGGTAGGCGGTGTTGGAAGCCGGGAGTGTGTCCTGAGCATCCTGTCTGTAGGCAACCCGTAGAAGCGAGCCAGCCTCGGCGCCTTCTGAGGTGGGGCGGGAAGAGGTGGCAATCCAGCGTTCATCGGCTGACACGGCACCGTTGGGAATGCCTTCGTCGGCATTGCCCCGTTGGTTCTGACTTCCATAGTTGATGAACAGGTTACCCAGAAATTCGCGATTGCCGTCATCCGGCGTTTCAAGCTGGGGCACGGGAAGCAGCTCAAAGCCGGAATAGGGATAGGTGGTTGAGCCATTCAGGGCCCAGGCAGAGGTCTTTTTCTCGGTACCTTGCTCATTACCCGTGAATTCCCAGGTGCCCAGGCTTGCGCGGGCGATATCAACCCCGCCGTTGGAAGCAGGCTTCACCTCAAATCCTGCAAATTGATAATCAGCGTTGAAATCAGCCGGTGTGAAATCGTCTTCTCCCTCCCACTCGGACAGGTTGAGCTCTATGGAACTGATTGCCTGCTCCTCCAGGATCTGGTCCCGGTCATAACCGGTTTCTTCCGTTCCGGAAAGTGCCCATCCGCGGGCCGCGAAAAAGTGGCTGCTGAGCATGGCTTCAGGGGGTTGGTTGGGGGCTCGCTGAGCCCCGGCTCTATAGACCTGAGGGTTGGGTGCCCACCCAATAGTCCGGCTGCCCTGATCGCTGACGGTCTGGAGGACGGGGCGGAGGCTGGAAAGCGTGCGGGGGTCGCCATTGCCGTCATCCTCGGGCGCGAATAACTGATTCGCCTGGGTGCTGTAACTTCTGAAGGCGTCGTCCAGCGGTGAATCAAAGGAGCGTCGCTGGAATGGCATGTCGGCGGTGCCCAGCGCAAGATCAAAGCCGAGTTCTGATAGCGACAGGTTTCCGATTGAGTAGCTGGGGTAGGTGTACGCGGTGCCGTTGGTCTGGCTCACGCCCCGGTCCAGAGTATGAGTGGCCCAGAACCCGCCATTGTCGCCGGTGTTCAGGCTGACGCTGTACTGAACGGCGTTATAGCCTGGCGCGATATTATCGCCATCGTTGTTGCCGTCAGTTTTGTCGAGGGTCGCTGCCTCTTGGGTAAGCAGTGCTTCAGCTTTTTCCAGGAACGTCATGAAGTCCGCCCGCTCTCTGAGTGCGGATTCGCCCTCTGTTACATCGATCTCGAATGAGTGCACCTGATCGGCTACTGGTTGCCAGACAAGATCGTAGGTGCAGTCAACGTCATTGCAGCGGTTAATCTCGCTGACAACGTTGGTGTTTTTGACCAGATCCGAGGCGACCTCATCAATCAGAACCTCTGAGAACGGGTTCACGAACACATGCCCGCACTCGGAAGCGACGGGCGCCCTGAAAGTGCTGCCGGCAACAGACGCTTCAATGGCTATGTCGATGCGTCGGGGAATGGCGTTGTCAAAAGTGACCACGAAACCATCGTCGACTGTTTCAGTGCTGAGGCTTTGCGACCATTGACTTGCGATTTCAACCAGGCGGAGTTCCGCACGGGTGGTGCTGCTCAGTCCGCTGGCCTTTCCAGCATCCGGGCCGTTGCTCGGCGTCTGCACGCTTACCAGCAGCTGATTGTCATCGAGATTGCGCGTGCTCTGGCAGCGGTCCCCGGAGCCTTCATCACGGAAGTCGGGGGTGTCACCAATACCAAACGAGTTCTTATCACTGACGGATGGCCCCCCGCTGTCGCAGGCGGCCAGAGCGAGTGATAGTGAGGCGGCGATAAGGGTAAAGAGGCGGGCTTGCATGGTGAGGCTCCGGAGCTGCTGACCCGTTGAATGGTTGGCCTACGAGTCTAGTTGAGCTCCGGAAGTTCTGCCGTGAACCAGTCCGGGTTCTGTCAGAAGAGGATGCGCATGCCGCCAATCAAGCCCTCTTCGAACCGGTAGTCGTCGTCACCGCGGGTGTCGAGGTCCGCGCCTACATAGCGGTAGCCGGCGAAGACCTCGGAGTTGCGGATCAGGCGGTAGCTTACCGTGGCATCGGTGTGCCGCATGCGGTCGGCGTCGCCGTAGGACAGTATGGAGGGCGACATGTAGAGGCTGCCGCCAACAGAAAGGCCAGGCACTTCCGGAATGTTCATGCGGACGAAGGCACCGGGTGCGATGGCGCCACCGTCGATGTCACGGTCGCCGTCATCAAAATACATGTTGCGAACCCCCAGACCCACTGTCATGGGAATGTTCTGAATAGCCGTTCGGCCCCGGGCGTGCAGATCAACGGTTGCCAGGTGGCGGCTGCCATCATGGTAGGTGTAGCCTACGCCGCCGCCGAGTTCTTCCCGGGCGTCGGTGAAGCTGTATTCGCCGCGCACTGAGTCATCGGTCAGACTCAGGTTCAGGCTGTCCGCGTGCACCGTTGCGGCCGGTGCGGTGAGCAGGGCCGCGGCGACACAGGTGCGGATCGCTCGGTTACGTTGCATAGGGGGTGTGCTCCTGTTGATGACCATGAGGATTCGCCAGTGCATGATAGAGGGACGGGCACCGTTCTACAATTACGCGTTATCAAGCCTCTTAACCACGCAACTGCCATCCGCCACAAACCAGTGGATATCCAACTGGTGTAGGCGCAGCGCGTAGTGGTGTTGCGGGTCATCCTGGTGGTAAGCCGGGCGGGGGTCCTGGCTGAGTACCTCGCGGATCAGTTCCCGCAATTCGGGGTGCTCTCCCTGAAACTGCTGCAGTTGTTGTTCCGCTTCGCAACTGAACCGGACGCCGAGGGCAGGGCGCGGAGGCTCGCTGGCCCAAGCGGCGGTTGCCGACTGGGGTGCGTCACACCATGGCAGGAAGGGCTTGATGTCCAGCACCGGCGTGTCATTCACCAGGTCGATTTCGCTGATGGCCAGGCGCAGATCCTCGTTATGCTGGATCAGGCCCTGATTGCGCACCAGGGAAAGGCCGAGTCGATTGGGCCGGAACGGAGAGCGGCTGGCGAAGACACCGACACGCGTGTTGCCGCCCAGTCTGGGAGGCCTGACCAGGGTGGACGGGCGGTGCGCCGCCGGGATCTGGTGAAACAGGAAGGTGATCCAGATATGGGAAAAATTCTCCAGTCCCCGGAAGGCCTCTTCGTTGTTCCAGGGGGGATGCAGCACCACGTCGCCACGGGCATGCGGGCACAGTGACGGCTGGCGGGGTACGCCGAACTTGTCTGGAAAACAGGAGTGGACTGTGCCGATGGGAGTGATCGTGGGGGGCTGGCTCACTGAAGATCTCCGTTGCTTGAAAAGAACATCTCGATACGGAAGGTCAGGGTACCTTCAGGCTGGAAGTCGTTCTGTCGGCGATAGCGCAATGAGGGAATGATCTCACCATAGAGCCAGTCGTCGTGCAGCCGCTTGCGGTAGAGAACATCCGTGAAGTATTCAGAGCTTGCCCAATTGTCAAAGGTGTTTCCAAGCATCCCAAGACGCAGGCGTACAAAATGGCGGTTACGGTAGCGGCGCTGCAGGCGGAAAATCTGCGCCAATTCGAACCCGCGCTTGCGGTGGATCCAGCGTGCCTCAGAAGATGCCCGGAATTCCCAGTCCGGGCCCAGGGACCGGTGGAAGCCCAGCCACGAGCGTGCAATCCAGCCTTCATGAAGATACCAGAATAGCCGCTGATCCACGCGCAGTCGCCATTCACGGCTCAGCTGCCAGTCGGACCAGGTGCGGGCGCGCGCGAATACCTGAATGGGCAGGCGAAGACGTGCCCCAACATCGGTGCTGGCATTCCAGCGGTCGGTCAGTGGTGAGAGAAAGCGCAGGGCGCCCGCCGTGAAACTGTTTTCGTCTTCTTGTTCCGGTGCCAGTGTGCCCCGCTGTTGCCGGTCCGGCAGAGGTGCCAGGTCATCGGCGTCGCTTTCCACAATAACCCGGAATTTCTCCTCCGACGTAGGTACATCGAGCTTGAAGCGAGCGTCCGGCTCAAACCCCATGCGGCCATCTTCGGTATAGCGGTTGAAAGCGCCGAGTCGAAGATAGCTGTCATTGTCCTGATTTACCCAGGTCTGGCCGGAAAGAGCCTGGTCGATGCCCTGGCCCAGCGCCTGAACGTGGCGTGAATGGATCCGCCGGCGGCGTACCACCCAGTGGCCTATAGGGTCGAGCCAGTTGTCTTGGGGCTTAAGGTACCTGGGACCATCCCAGTCGAAAAAGTCGGGAGGAAGCTCATCGATAGCCACCCTGGGAGGCGGTTCCGGTTCAGGCGCCAGTGTGGTTACGGCCGGGGCGGATTCGACACCAGCAAGCATGAAACTGGTCACGCCAATCAGCGTTCGGAGCCACCTCACGGCATCAGCAGCCCCAGGCCGATGGCGGTGTAGAGGCCCATCAGACCGATAGACAGGGCGGAAAAGGCGCCCGTTTCCGAGCCCATTTCAAAAGCGCGGGTGGTGCCCACGCCATGGCCGATCATGCCCATGGCGCAGCCCTTTGCCGCAGGGTGCGTGACGCCGGTGATGCGCAGTATCGGGCCACCGCAGGCAGCGACCAGGATCCCGGTGACCATGACGAAGCCGGTAGCCAGCGGGGGATAGCCGCCTATGGACTCGGTGACGGAGATCGCCATGGGGGTGGTGATGGACTTGGTGGCCATGGACATCAGGGTGGCGTGGTCCGTTCCGGTGAGCCAGAGCAGCCCGGTAGCACTGCCCGCCGCCACAACGCCGCTGACAGCCAGTGTGACCATCAACGGCAGCAGGTGGCGACGGATGAGGGCGAGGTTCTGGTAAAGCGGCAGGCCCAGGGCCACCGTGACGGTGCCGAGCATGAAGTGGATGATGCTGGCACCTTCCATGTAGGTGCTGTAGTCAAGGTCGAGTATCAGCAATGTGGTGCCAACGATGGCGATGCCGGATACCACGGGCTGGAGAAAGCTGGGCTTGCCGGTGATACGGTACAGTCCATGGCCGGCCAGGTAGGCCAGCAGGGTTAGGGTGATGGCGAAATGAGGGGAGGTCAGGATGGCGCTCATCGGCTCAGCCATTGCATCAGATGAGCGGTGGTGACAAATGCGATTAGGGTACCCAGTGTCAGTGCCAGGGCAATACCGAGGGCCTGCTCCATGAGCAGC
Source organism: Salicola sp. Rm-C-2C1-2 (assembly GCF_040196175.1). Classification (NCBI taxonomy): domain Bacteria; kingdom Pseudomonadati; phylum Pseudomonadota; class Gammaproteobacteria; order Oceanospirillales; family Halomonadaceae; genus Salicola; species Salicola sp. Rm-C-2C1-2. The sequence continues at coordinate 266,138 of NZ_JBEFNF010000001.1, forward strand.
GCGCCCAGCGTTACGATACCGGCGCCCGCCGGGATGTAGAACAGCGCCATATGGATGAGCAGGTGGCGTGCGGCGTCGCGCTCCGGGTCATACCCCCCGCCCGTTATCACCAGGTAGAGAAAGAACAGTATCATGCCGGAGATCGGGCCGGGCAGCGGCATCCCCGGAATCTGTTCCAGAGCCAGGCCAATGAGCTGGAACAGCAGGATGATTGCCAGACCGGCAACAATGCTGCTTTTCATGACAGGGTATCCCCGGAGACTTCGGCGGCCATGGCGAGAAGATGCTGGTGCAGACCGGCGACCTCGTCCCGCACACGTTCCAGGGGCTGGTCGTTATCGATCACGTTACCTGCCGCCCTGAGTCGCTCTTCCCGGGGCATCTGGGCGGCGATGATGCGCTCCACCTGGGCCCGGTCGTTGGCATCCCGGCTCATGGTTCGCTGGATCTGGGTCTCATTACTGACGTCCACCACCACGATGTGCTGGCAGAGTCTGTACTGGTCTGTTTCCAGAAGAAGCGGCGAGACCAGCATCTGATAGGGCGAATCGGCTTCGGCAAGGTAATGCTTAAGGCGTTCGGCAATGCGTGGGTGCAGCAGTGCCTCGAGCCACTGGCGTTCGCTGTCATCACTGAACACACGCTGGCGCAGGGCGGCCCGATCCAGGGTGGCGTCCTGCTGGAGAATGGCATCGCCGAAGTGCTCCCGGATGGCCTCCAGGGCCGGCTCGCCGGGCTCAACCACTTCGCGGGATACATCGTCCGCGTCGATCACGAAGATGCCGTGTTCACGGAACAGCTCGGCCACGGTACTCTTGCCGCTGCCGATGCCTCCGGTCAGGCCAACCACAAACATGTCAGACCCTCATAAAGGACAGCCACAGATCCAGCAGTTCCGGCCCATACCAGAGTGCGATCACGCCAGCGGCGGCGAGGTAGGGACCGAAGGGAATTGGAATGTTGCGATCATGCCCACGCGCCGCGATCATCGCAATACCTACCACGGCGCCCACCAGACTGGAAAGCAGAATGATGGCCGGCAGCATGGTCCAGCCCAGCCAGGCACCGAGTGCCGCCAGCAACTTGAAGTCGCCATGCCCCATGCCTTCCTTGCCGGTGAGAAGACGGAACAGATGGTAGACACTCCAGAGACTGAGATAACCTGCAACCGCGCCCCAGAAGGCCGCGTCAAGGCCGACCTGGCCGAGACCGAGAGCGCTGACCACAAGGCCGCCCCAGAGCAGGGGCAGCGTGATGCTGTCCGGGAGCAGGGTGGTTTCGAGGTCGATGACGGTCAGGGCGATCAGAGCCCACAGAAACGGGAGGGTGACGAGCGCTTCAACGCTGGCGCCAAGGACCAGGATGGTTACTGCTGAAAGGGCTGCGGTCAGTGCTTCAATCAGTGGGTAGCGCGCGGAGATGCCCGTGCCGCAATGCCGGCAGCGCCCGCGCAGCAGCAGCCAGCTGAGCACCGGAATGTTGTCGATCATCCGGATGATGTTGCCACACTCCGGGCAATGAGATTGCGGATAGGCAAGACCGTAGGCATTGTCCTGGCCGCTCTCCGGCGCGTTGTCACTGTCCTGCCCGAAAAGAGCCTGGCATTCCTGGCGCCATGCGTTTTCCATCATCCGAGGTAACCGAAGAATCACCACGTTGAGGAAGCTGCCCACACACAGCGAGACGGCCACCAGTGCTGGCCACAAAAGCCAGGGGGTGCTGAGGATGATCTGTATCAGGTTCTGCAAGATCGTTTCCCTGATGTTGAGAGTTACATTACCGACCCCATCTGGAAGATGGGCAGGTACATGGCGATGATAAGACCGCCCACAAGGATACCGAGGACCGACATGATAATCGGTTCCATGAGGGAGGTCAGGTTATCAACCAGATCATCCACCACCGCTTCGTAGTGGTTCGCGACCTTACCAAGCATCTCATCCAGGTTACCGGACTCCTCCCCGATGGAAGTAAGCTGAATGGCCAGAACGGGAAATACGCCCGTCTGGCGCATGGCGGTCTGGAGCTGCGTTCCAGAGGATACTTCGTCTTTGATCTGGAGGATGGCATCGCGGTAGACCGCGTTACCGGTGGCACCTGAAACCGAATCCAGCGCATCCACCAGCGGCACCCCGGCAGCAAACGTCGTTGAGAGCACACGGGCAAACTTGGCCACGGCTGATTGGTCCAAAATCGTACCGACCACGGGCAGCTTCAGGACGTACTTATCCACAGCGTCTGAGAAGCGGGCGGAGCGCCGCTTGGCGGTCCGGAACCCGAAAAAGGTGGCCACGATGCCGATCAGTACAGCCCACCACCAGGCCTGTAGCCACTCAGACATGCCAATGACCATCTGTGTGAAAGCGGGCAACTCCGCACCAAAGCCCTGGAACAGAGACTCGAACTGCGGTACCACTTTGACCAGCAGGATAGCGGTGACAATAACCGCCACGATGATGATCGAAATCGGGTAGGTCATGGCCTTTCTGACCTTGCGCTTGAGATTTTCCGTTTTCTCAAGGTAGGTCGCCACCCGATCCAGCATGCTCTCAAGAGCACCGGCACTTTCACCGGAATCCACCAGGTTGCAGTAGAGATCATCAAAGTGCTTGGGGTGCTGGCGCAGGGCATTGGCCAGGCTGTTACCGCCGGCGACGTCGTTGCGGATGGTGATGATCAGCTCCTGGAGGCTTTTGTTCTCAAGACCGTCCGAGACAATGTCGAACGACTGAATCAGGGGCACGCCGGCCGTCATCATGGTCGCCATCTGGCGCGTAAAGGTGGCGATGTCGAACGGCGTGATCTTTTTCTTGCCTCCCAGAAGAGGCTTGCTCTTTTTCTTGATCTTCCCCGGTGTGAAGCCCTGCTTGCGCAGCTGGGCTTTAACCAGTGCAACGGAGGCACCGGTGGTCTCACCACCGGTCTTGTTGCCCTTGCGATCCTTGCCTTCCCAGACGTAGGTGTCGAGCTTCTGTTCGTTGGCCGCCATTGCGTTAGTCCTTCGTCACGCGGTTCGCTTCTTCCAGGCTGGTCACGCCCTTGATCACTTTCTCCAGCGCGGACTGGCGAAGGCTGTTGAAGCCTTCATTACGGGCCTGGCGCGCCAGTTCAATGGAGCTGGCTTCACTCATGATCATGCTTTCCATCTCCTCGGTGACCTTGACCACCTCCAGGATGCCGACCCGGCCCTTATACCCGTTTTTACATTTATCACAGCCTACCGGTCTGTAAAGGGTAAACCCTGTATCAATCTGTTCCTGTGTGAAACCTTCCTCGAGCAGCGCCTCCTGCGGCACATCATAGGGCTCCTGGCAGTTGCTGCAGAGCCGGCGCCCGAGCCGCTGGGCAATGATCAGGCTGACGGATGTGGCAATGTTGAACGAGGCCACCCCCATGTTCATCATCCGGGTCAGGGTCTCGGCGGCACTGTTGGTGTGCAGGGTGGACAGCACCAGGTGCCCGGTCTGGGCCGCCTTGATAGCGATGTTGGCCGTCTCAAGGTCCCGGATCTCGCCGACCATGATGATGTCCGGGTCCTGGCGCAGGAATGAGCGCAGCGCCTCCGCGAAAGTCAGCCCTACTTTGTTATTCACGTTGACCTGGTTGACCCCCTCCAGGTTGATCTCGGCCGGGTCCTCGGCCGTGGAAATGTTGACCTCGGGGGTGTTGAGGATGTTCAGCCCCGTATACAGGGAGACAGTCTTGCCAGAGCCCGTGGGGCCGGTCACCAGAATCATGCCCTGGGGGGATTTCAAAGCTTCCAGATAGAGCTGCTTCTGGTCTTCCTCGTAGCCGAGCTGGTCAATGCCCATCTGAGCGGCCGTGGGGTCCAGGATCCGCAGGACGATCTTCTCGCCCCAGATGGTGGGTAGGGTGTTGACGCGGAAGTCGATGGCCTTGGATTTGGAAAGCTTGAGCTTGATGCGCCCATCCTGGGGCACCCGGCGCTCGGAGATGTCCATCTGGGACATGATCTTGATGCGCGCCGCCAGCTTGTGCGAGAGCTTGACCGAGGGCTTGGCGACCTCGTTCAGGATGCCGTCGGAGCGGTAGCGGATGCGGTACATCTTTTCATAGGGCTCAAAATGGACGTCTGAGGCGCCTTGCTTAATGGCGTCCAGCAGGAGCTTGTTGACGTACTTGACGATCGGCGCGTCGTCGGTGTCCGTGGCGTCAACGGCGTTTTTGTCCTGGCTGGCTTCCTCATCATCATCGGCCTCAAAGTCCACGTTTTCCATGTCGGAGTCGCCGCCCAGATCCTGCATCGACGTATCCTGGGATTCCAGGTACTTGTCGATCGCCTGGCGCAGGCTGCTTTCCTCCACCAGCACGGCCTCAGTGCTCAGCCCGGTGTGGAACTTGATTTCGTCCAGCGCCTGCAGGTTGGTGGGGTCCGCCATGGCCACGAACAATCGCTTACCACGCTGGATCAGGGGCAGCACGCTATGGGTGCGAATCAGCTTCTCGTCCACCAGGTCTTGCGGCATCATATCGGTGGAGAAGGCGTTCAGGTCCATGACGGGGACCCCGAACTCCATGGCCGCGGAAAAGGCCAGTGCCTGGCCCGGTGCGAGCTCGTTCTGTATGAGATAGGTGATCAGGGGAATGCGGTCCTGATTTGCCTGGACGAAGGCCTCCCGGGCAACCGTTTCGTCCAGGATGCCGTCGTCCACAAATCGCCGAGCCAGGCCGGTCAGCGTTACGTTATTCGGGTCTGGAGCCATTGTCTCTTAAAGCCGTTTGGTAAACGTGGTAGTAAGGCGGTGAGCCTTTTAGTTTGCCACAAGAGTCTAGTGGCTGGCGGGCGGTTCAGCCAGCGATGAAAAACGCGCGCATGTGACGTAAAGCGTCAGCCGTGCTTGCCAAAAAATGTCACTTTGATGGCCAGGGGCGGAGTGGTGTTGGAGGAGGCATTGAAGGTGGCGTCGGTAGGTCTCTGATTTGGCATTGTTAGTCCATCGAGAATGGAATTTGGCATGGAATCTGCTTTGTTAAAGTCAAGGCAGGCGAAGGCACAAGCCATTGCTGATGCCGGTTTGCAAAAAAGACAACACCCCAGGAGGTGCGCCAATGCAATCGATTCAGACGAACCAAAACCAACAGGGCTTCACGCTTATCGAATTGATGATCGTGGTTGCGATCATCGGTATTCTGGCGGCGATCGCGATCCCCCAGTACCAGGACTACACGGCGCGTACTCAAGCGTCTGAGGCGTGCACACTGCTCAGCGGTCTCAAGACACCAATCGCTGAATATATTGCCACGAATGGGAACGCGCCTGATTTCGGCTCAGGAGGGTTCGATAAGAGTGACTACACCACGTCAGGCGAATACGTGGACGACATGAGCAGTTCCTCCGGTGTGTACACAGCGACAATGAAAGGTTCGGGCGTTGCGTCTGCAATCCAAGGCGGCAAAGTTGATATGGCCGCAAGCGGTGGTGGGTTCACCTTTTCGGATGGTGGTGCATCCAAGGACATGTCGGACTATGCAAGCTGCATCAATTAATGGTCCGGCTGTATTAGTACGGATAAGGCAGCAGGCTGGCCAGGCTTAACCTTGCCTGGTTTGAGGCGTGAAGGCCCGGAGGTTCCGACCCCGGGCCTTTGCTGTTTTGGGGGCGTTCATACGATGCCCTAAATGCCGGAGTTAAGGCGGGCGTTATGCTCAGGTATGAGTTAGGGGGCAGGGTGAGGTTGGTATGCCGGCGCGTCTTGCGGCAGTGGTCAAGGGGCGACCTTACAGGTAGGGGTATCCGATGTCTTTTGTTCGGTGTTTGAACCTGTCCTTAAATGATATTTTGCAGCTAATGTCTTAATCTGATTGCGTTGGATGTGGAAGGAGCAGAGCGTAAGGGCCATCCTATCCCGATTGCATAACCAAATAGCGAGGGTTTCTTGAGGATTGAACGCCTGAGTCACTGGGTATTGATGAGTGTCTTTCTCTTGGTGGCTTTTTCGGTACCGTTCCACTTTGCGCCCATTGGTTTTTTCATCGAGGAGGCCACAGCCGCGGCTGCGGTCGTGTTGGGAGGTGCTCTCGCATGGGCATGCATGGGAAACTCCCGCAGTGTGTCGGCGGTTTTGCCTCTATGGTGTCTTTGGGGGGTGGTGCTCGCCCTGTCTTATATCAATGGTGACTATTCCCTGAATACCGCTGCTCTCTGGGCACTTGTGTATTGGAGTATTGGCTGCCTTGTAATCGTGTGGTTTTCGCGGCTCCACGAGGTATTTGGTTACAGGCGCGCCATTGAAGGCATTGCCAGTCTGATGGTCTTAGCACTGGTTATCCAGGCGATTCTCGGTGTAGCGAAGTTCTATGGGCTTCTGCGTTTCATAAACATCCCTGAACAGGCCAGCAGTCGCATGCCAGGCCTCCTGAACCAGGCCAACGTGACCTCGTGCTTCGTGACGGTTGGTCTCATATCAGTTATCTTTCTGTCCCTGAGACAACGACTTGGAATGGCTTTCCAGCTGGTATTGGCATGGATGGCCGGGTCAGTCCTCTTCCTGACCGGGACACGGGCGGTTTGGGGCTATTTTTTCATCATCGGTATTGCTGCCCTGGTCGTAGTGCTCAGGGGTAGAGATAGTTTTGTGGGCAGGAAACTGATCCAGTCAGTGTGTGTTGCCTGCATTGGTGTCGTCGTTGCCTTCTTCAGCCAGAGTTCCCTGGATCATGGGCTTACGCGTATCGCGCCTGATGACCTCAGGGGGGGCACCATAGAGCGTGCCGATTTCACCCGCAGCGCCACGGAGTTGGGACTTCGTCCTACGGAGTTTGCCAAGGTATGGCATGGGGCATTTGAGCAGCCCTGGTTCGGCGTTGGTATCAACAATTATCCCTACTTCAGCTTCCGTATGGATTCCGAGGTCACCGATCCTATCCGTTCGGGCCATTTGGTGACGCATTCTCACAACATATTCAGCATGATCCTCGCGGAACAGGGATTGGTTGGTCTGGTTACCTTTCTGGTAATGGCCCTATGGCTTGCCTTCAGGATATTCCGCCTCGAGAAAAACGCTGAGTGGTTCTGGGTAGCATCCATTCTTGGTGTTTTTTTTCTGTTTTCCAATGTGGAGTTTCCGCTATGGTACTTGCATTACCTGGTATTGTTTTTGGGGGTGCTTACGTTCGCCTTGCCAGCGGTACGCTTCACAATCAATTCGCGGCTGGTAGCGGTTGGCTGTAGCGCAGCGGTTCTAATAACCTTCCTTTCACTCGGCGCCAGTGTTGCGCCTGGCTTTTACGTTTTTGCGAGCGCCTATTTGAATCCCGGTTGGGATCAGGAGAGGGTTCAGCAGGTTCATGCTTGGCGAAGCAGTTCCCTCATCGGGCCCTATGGGGACTTGCTGGTCTATAAGTATTTACTGCCCACAGAGGGCGGTTATCAACAGCAGCTCAACCGGGTCCAGCGGGTCATTGAGTGGCGACCTCAGGGCCCGGCACTCTCGACTAAAATTATGCTTCTGGCGCTTATGGACCGCGACAAGGAGGCCTGCCGGTTCGCTGAGAAAGCCGTTCCCTTCATGCCCTCCATAGCGAAGAGAGTCAAGGCGGACCTTGCTCGGCTGGAGGAGCAGTATGATGTAGAGCTTGATCCTGTTGAACGGTGTTTGTCGGATCTTTCCAAAGCTTATGATGAATGATCTGACCACGTGGCAGGACGAGCTTTTTCTTGGGCACTGAAACGCAAACCGAAGGCTTCGCCTCCGTTTTATAGCTTTTTTACGTCGGCAGCTCCCACAGGAAGTCCTGGCAAGGCAGATTCTGTTTGTTTATATTTCAAAACCGCCTAAAGCTGTAGTAGTCAATTAATCTTGGACAATCATTTAGCCAGCTAGCCGGATTTAATGAATCGAGAACAGTTTGATTGAATAATATTGTGTTGCGGGGACTATCGCATATAATGGGAGCGCTTTCACAAAAGCATTATTAATTAAGAGGCCTCCAATGGGTAAGATCTCCACCTACTACGAAAAGCAACAAGCCGTAAAACAGCTTCAGGACGAGCTCCAGAAAATGGAAGAGGATAAAGAGCTCCGGAAAGAGCTCGACTTTAAGGAAGAGCTGAATCAGCTGATGGAAAAATACGGCAAATCTGGCAAGGATATGCTGGAAGTGCTCTCGGCGCTGGATTCAAGCGTGAAGAACAAGCTTGAGCAGGGCGGCGGTTCGTCCAGTGCTAATGATGGTCGTAAAAAGCGCCCATTGAAGACTTATCGTAATCCGCATACCGGCGAAGTGGTTCAGACCCGGGGTGGTAACCACAAGACGCTGAATGCGTGGCGCCAGCAGTACGGCAAAGAAGAAGTGGCGCGCTGGCAGGAAGACTGAGCCAGCTGCCTTTGCGGTAGGAGCGCAGGCGCGCTCCTACTGGTCAGTATTGGCCTGGCTGCGGTACCCTCCCGGGTAATCAACAACAGGGAAGAATCATGCACGCAGTCATCCTCTCCGGCGGTTCGGGAACCCGTCTCTGGCCCCTTTCCCGCGAGGCCTATCCCAAGCAGTTTCTGGCGCTGAATACCCATGAATCCCTTCTGGATGAAACACTGCAGCGCGCCTGTGCCGTGCCGGACTGTTCAAGCCTTTCTGTCATCACCAATGAAGCGCACCGCTTTATTGTAGCCGCTCATCTGCAGCGTTATGGCCGGGAGGCGGAGCAGGGGCGGATTCTGCTGGAGCCGGTGGGGCGTAACACCGCACCTGCCATTGCGCTTGCTGCCCTCCGGATTCAGGAGGCGGACCCGGATGGCGTCATGCTGGTGCTGCCGTCGGATCACGTGGTGCAGAACACGGAGTCGTTCGTCAGGGCTGTGGAGGTCGGCGAACAGGCGGCGCGCAGCGGGCAGTTGGTTACCTTCGGTGTGGTGCCCACCAGCGCCCACACCGGGTTTGGCTACATCCGGGCGGATGCTGGCGAACTGGCGGGAGGTGCACTGCCGGTTGCCGCCTTTGTGGAAAAACCGGACGCGGTCACGGCGCAGAGCTACCTGGAAGACGGCCACTATTACTGGAACAGCGGCATGTTCCTGTTCCGCGCCAGTGATTACCTGGCGGAGCTTGAGCGTCACCGGCCCGGTATTCTGGATATCTGCCGCCGCGCCTGGGAAGCGCGTCGGGATGATCAGGACTTTGTGCGGGTCTCGGAGGCGATCTTCGCTGAGTGCCCGGAGGATTCCATCGACTATGCGGTGATGGAGCATACTGAGCGTGCCGTCGTCCTGCCGCTGAATGCAGGGTGGAGTGATGTAGGGTGCTGGTCGTCTTTGTGGGAGCTGCAGGATCAGGATGACGACGGCAACGTCGTTCGTGGTGATGTGATCACTGAAGATGTCCACCAGTCCTATCTTCATTCCGAGGGCCGTTTGTTGGCGGCGATTGGTGTGGATAACCACGTTATTGTGGAAACGGATGATGTGGTGCTGGTGGCGGATCGTAACCGGGTACAAGACGTGAAGCAGGTGGTCAGCCGCCTTAAGGCCGAAAACCGGGATGAGTACCGTTTTCATCGCAAGGTTCATCGGCCTTGGGGCAGCTATGAGGGCCTGGCTCGTAGCGAACGCTTTCAGGTCAAGCGGATCACGGTGAATCCCGGGGCGACGCTGTCACTGCAGAAGCACCACCACCGTTCAGAACACTGGGTGGTTGTGAGCGGGAGCGCAACTGTGACTCGGGGTGATGAGGAAACCTTGCTCACTGAGGATCAGTCCACGTATATTCCTCTGGGCGTCACCCACCGTCTGTCCAACCCAGGGGTAATTGCGCTTGAGGTGATTGAGGTGCAGACGGGCAGTTATCTGGGCGAAGACGACATCGTCCGGTATGAAGATAGTTACAATCGAGTCTGACTGAATCTGAACCGGGGCGGCTGGATGCCGTCTCCAGCAACCAGAGGGATTGGTATGGAACACTGGCATGAGGCCACGGACCCCCTTCCTATTCAAACCTGCAACGCTCATCCGGAACGCATGGCACCGGTTGGTGAAACGGCGCTTGCGCAGGCCCGGCGGCTTGCCGCGCTTGCCGGGGCTGTGCGTGGACCGATTGAACTCTGTCGAGGTGGTCTGCTCGCCTCACGGGGGCTGGCTGAGGCGGCATGCCAGGTTGCGGAAACCGCCACTGGCACGGCGCATGAACTCTGGCTGGTGCCGGTATCCGTGCTGGTGCGTGATGGGGAGGCCGTGTACCAGACTCTGAGGACAATCCGCGCAAGCAGTGAGGCTGATGTCTGCTGGTTTTTACTGGAGGCTACTGGGCCCGGGTTGCTCGCGTCACTGGTGCAGGCAGAGGGGGTGCTGGGCTGGTCGGAACTGATCGGTGATCCCTCGATTGCCCTGATGGTGGCCCATGATGGGCCACCACAGGCGCGAACGCCTGCTGGTACGCCCCGAATGCGCCACAGTCTGCGGGTTCCTGTAGCGAGTGTTGCCGATGTATTGGCGTGGTGCCGGCAACGCCAGCCGGCCATTGAGGCATGGCTTGGCATGCCAGTGGAACAGTCTGCTCTGGAGGTGGCGGTGCGGTCAGCAACGACATCGCCGAAGCAGCCTGAAATAACGGATTTACTTGACGAAATGAAATGGGACGAGGCGGTTGAGCCCGAGAACGTGCTTTCGGTGCTTAGTAGCGCTGCAGCCATGGTCCGCTTTGAGTGGGCCTGCGGGCCGATACGTCTTGCTCACCTGAATCACCGTTGCGCCATGGATGAGCAGGCGGAACTGGTGAGCCTGGCGCGAGCGGACGCGCCGCAGAACGCACTGGACCAGGAGGCATCGGTAGAGCGGGCGGCTCTGGATGTTGAGTGGCATGAGGCGCCACCTGAGCTGTTATTGGATCAGGCTGCGGTGGTCTCGTGGCTCGATGATGCTCGAGTGGCTTCGTCAGCATCGGATGCGTTCTGGTATCATGCGCGCTGCCTGAATAACGAGGTCACAAGAGAGTAACATCAATCATGCCAATCAATCGCAAAGCACTTTACGCATCACTGCTGGTCTCCCTGCCGGCGCCGCTCATCCTGGCGCTGATCCCGATGAATGCCAACATCGAGCTGTATCTGGAGCAATCAGGGTTTCTGGTTGACTACCTTCTGGCCTATGCCCTGTTTGTCATCGTGGCGCTGGTGGCATCCGGACTGGCCATACGTACGGCGGGCGGTCAGCAGGAGCAGGCAGCTCAAGGCAAGCGCTCCGCTCGCAAGAAAGGCAAAGACACGGAAGAAGGTACCGTCAAGTGGTTCAACGTCAAGAAAGGCTTTGGCTTTATCACCCGTGACAGTGGCGGCGATGTGTTCGTCCACTTCCGCGCCATTCAGGGTGAGGGTCGGCGCGTTCTGCGCCAGGGCCAGCGGGTCAGCTATACCGTGGTCGAAGCGGAAAAAGGCCTTCAGGCCAATGACGTAACAACCCTCGACGACGAGTGAGTCCCCTCCGCTGCGCGGGTCAGTCGTTCTGGCCCGCGAGCAGTTCCTCCAGAATGCCCTCGTAGATCCGTGACAGCGTTTCCAGATCTGCCACTGAGACACTCTCATCAGCTTTGTGAATGGTGGCATTGAGTGGGCCAAGTTCCATCACCTGCGCGCCAGTGGGAGCAATGAATCGGCCGTCCGAAGTGCCGCCGCCGGTGGAAAGAGCCGGACGCTGGCCAGTGGCCGTTTCAATCACCCGCAAAGCGGCATCAATGAAATTACCGTGGTCAGTCAGAAAGGGGCCGCCACTGAGATGCCACTCCAGCTGGTAATCCAGCCGGTGACGATCCAGTAGCGTGGTCACCCGTTCCCGCAGCTGGGCTTCAGTCACTTCGGTGGAGAACCGGAAGTTGAAGTCTACCTCCATAGAGCCAGGCACCACATTGTTGGCGCCTTCTCCGGCCTCCACCCGGGTGATCTGGAAACTGGTGGGCGGGAAGTGGTCGTTGCCCGTATCCCACTCAGTATTGATCAGGTCCGCCAATGCCGGGGCGGTACGGTGCACCGGGTTGTCGGCGAACTGTGGGTAGGCCACATGCCCCTGAGTGCCCTGAACCGATAGTTTGCCGGATAGGGAGCCCCGGCGCCCATTCTTGATGGTATCCGCCACGCGCTCACTGCTGGAGGGCTCGCCTACCAGGCACCAGTCCGGGCGGATGCCCTGTTCGGACAGGGCCTGCACCACTCGGCGGGTGCCGTCGCGGGCCGGGCCTTCTTCGTCACTGGTCAGAAGCAGGGCAATGCTTCCCTGGTGCTCCGGGTAACGGGCCACAAAGCGCTCCGTTGCCGTCACGAACGCGGCCACCGAGCCCTTCATATCCGCCGCGCCACGGCCGTAGAGCATGCCGTCACGTTCGGTGGGATCGAAAGCAGGGGTGGTCCAGTCGCTTTCCGGGCCGGGAGGTACCACATCGGTGTGGCCGGCGAATACAAACAACGGGCCGCTGGCACCACGGCGCAACCAGAGGTTGCGCACCTCCCCGAAGGGGTGATCCTCGCCCTGAAAACCCGACTCGGCGAGGCGTTGCGTCAGCATCGGCTGGCAGCCGGCGTCGTCCGGCGTGACCGAGGCCCGGCTGATCAGCTCCCGGGCCAAGTCGAGGGTGGCCGTGGGTGGTTTACTCATGCATCGGCTCAGTTGTTGGCGTGGAGTTGCTCATTGAGCGTGATCGCTGTTTTGTTGGTCCGGCACTCTACCGCGCCCGTTTCGGAGTTGCGACGGAACAGCATGTCGGACTGAGCCGCCAGATCCCGGGCCTTCACGCTCTGCACGTGGTGGCCATTGTCATCGAGCACCTGCACCTTGGTGCCGGCGGTCACGTAGAGGCCGGCTTCCACGGTACAGCGGTCCCCCAGCGGAATGCCGATGCCGGCGTTGGCGCCGAGCAGGCAGTTTTCGCCCAGAGAGATGATGATGTTGCCGCCCCCGGACAGGGTACCCATGGTGGACGAGCCGCCGCCCAGATCCGAGCCCTGGCCGATGACCACGCCGGCCGAGATCCGTCCTTCGATCATGGACTTGCCTTCGGTGCCGGCGTTGAAGTTGATGAACCCCTCGTGCATCACGGTTGTGCCTTCGCCCACATAGGCGCCGAGGCGCACGCGGGCGGTATCCGCAATCCGCACGCCTTTCGGTACGACGTAGTCGGTCATGGGGGGGAATTTGTCCACGGCCTTGACTTCCAGGGTGCGGCCGCCAGCGCGCGCCTGGAGCTGGCGCTGGGTCAGTTCCTCAAGGTCGATCGCGCCCTCATTGGTCCATGCCAGGTTGGGCAGCAGTGGGAAGATGCCTTTGAGGTTCAAACCGTGAGGCTTCACCAGTCGGTGGGAAAGCAGATGGAGCTTGAGATAGACCTCGGGGGTGCTGGCCACCTCAGCGTCGGTGTCCAGAAGTGTTACGACCACCGGCAGGGAGCTTTCGCTGGCCTGATCGGCGAGCGCCCCGAGATCCGCGTAGCCGGCTTCCTCCAACCGGTCCGCCAGGGTCTGCAGCTGGTTGGCGTCGGCATCCACCGCTGCGTTGCCTTCGCTCAGACCCTCAATGTTGTTGCGTACAATCTCGACCAGCGTGCTGTCGGGGGCGTGCACAGGCTGCTGGTAATAGACTTCCAGCCATTCCTGTTTCTGATTGCGGGTGCCTATGCCGATGCCGAATGCAAAGCTCATGGTCCTGATTCTCTCCTGTTAGCTGGATCCGTTCTGGGTCCGGCGTTCAATGAAGCGGGCGATGCGCTGAGCAGCCTCGACGCATTCGTGCACGGAGGCGACCAGCGCCATGCGCACCCGGTTTTCGCCCGGATTCACCCCGTCGCTGGTGCGCGACAGATAACGTCCCGGCAGTACTGTGACATTTTCCTCGTTGTAAAGCGCTCTGGCAAAGGTCTCATCATCCATGGGCGTACGGGGCCACAGATAGAAGCCGGCTTGCGGGCGTGTCACGTCCAGCCAGGGCTCCAGAATGGGGAGCACGGTGTCGAATTTCTGCTGGTAAAGCATGCGGTTGTCATCAACGTGCGCTTCATCCTGCCAGGCGGTGATGCTGGCCCTTTGATGATGAACGGGCATGGCGCAGCCATGGTAGGTGCGGTAGCGCAGAAAGCGCGCCAAACAAGCCGCATCGCCGGCGGCAAAGCCGGAGCGCAGGCCGGGCAGGTTGCTGCGCTTGGACAGGCTGTGAAACACCACGCAGCGGCGGTAGTCATCACGGCCAAGCCGGTGGCAGGCCTCGAGCATGCCCAGGGGCGGTTCCGCCTCGGGGTGATGGATCTCCGAGTAGCACTCGTCCGCCGCGATCAGAAAATTGTGCCGGTCTGCCAGCTCCAACAGATGGCGGTAGTCGCCCAGGCCCATAACGGCGCCGTTGGGGTTGCCGGGGGAGCACAGGTAGACCAGTTCACATCGGTCCCAGACGCCAGCTGGCACGGCACTGAAATCCGGCAGGCCGCCACCATCGCGGGTGCTGTTGACGAAATACGGTTGGGCGCCGGCCAGCAGTGCCGCACCTTCGTAGATCTGGTAGAAGGGGTTGGGCGTGACCACCAGTGAGTCTGCAGCCCCCGAAAGCATGGCCTGGGCAAATGAGAACAGCCCCTCGCGGGTACCGTTGAGCGGCAGGATCTGGGTTGCTGGATTCAGGCCGCCGCCCGCAAGGTTAAAGCGCCGGGTGGCCCAGCCGGCGATTGCTTCACGCAGCTCCGGCAGGCCCTGAGTGCCCGGATAGCGGGCAATGTCCTGAAGGCTGGCGCCCAGGGTGTCGAGCACAGCGCCCGGCGCCGGGTGTTTGGGCTCGCCGATGGATAGGGCAATAGGAGACTGCTCCGGCGCTTCGGTGCCTTCAAACAGTTGCGCCAGTTTCTGGAACGGGTAAGGATGAAGCTCATCGAGCCTGGGGTTCATACAGTAATTTCCTGTTCGTTCTGACCGTTAAGGCCCGCTACTTCGTCCAGCTGTTGGCACAGTGCCTGGCGCACGGACTCACAGGCTTGCGGATCTTCTACCGGGTTGCCGCGTTCGTCGGTCACAAAGAAGATGTCTTCCACCCGCTCTCCCAAAGTGGCGATCTTGGCGCTCACCAGCCGCATGTGGTGATCCAGCAGAATGCGGCCGATGCGTGCCAGCAGGCCGGGGCGATCCGGCGTAACCACTTCCAGCATGGTGCGGTGGTTGGCCGTGTCCGTGGAGATGGTCACCGCTGTGGGAAAGGCAAAGTGCTTGAGCTTGCGCGGAACACGGCGCTCGATAATGGCCGGGTAGTCGTCCGGATCGTCCAGCTCCTCCACCAGCCGCTCACGAACATGGTCCCGGCGCTCCGGATCCTTGCCCAGTGGCTGGCCCTGTTCGTCCACCACCACATAACTGCTGAGGTTAAAGGGGCCGTCGCCGGAGAGAATGCGCGCGTCCGCGATGTTCAGGTGCAGCTGCTCCAGAACAGCGGTCTGCGCGGCAAAGAGCGCGGCGCGGTCGCGCATGTAGATGATAATGTGGGTATAGCCGTCCGTGGGCCCGCCCGTGGTGTCACGGATCATTACCAGTGGGTCGGGGTTGTCGCCATGGCGGATGATGGCGGCGGTCTGCCAGACGATGTCGACGGTGGCGTCCTGCAGGAAGAAATCGTCGTCCAGGGTGTTCCAGACCCGGTCGATCTGTTCGTTGCTATAGCCCTGGTTGCGCAGCATGTCCCTGGCCTCCTCGCAGGTGGCACGGATCCAGTCATTGCGGTCGAAGGGGCTGTCGATGCCCTGGCGCAGCACGCGTCGGGTTTCTATGTAGAGCTGGCGCAGCAGCGAATCCCGCCAGGTGTTCCACAGGCTGGGGTTGGTGGCGGCGATATCACACACGGTCAGGATGTAGAGATAGACCAGATGGACCTTGGAGGGGATTTTGCGCGCGAACTCGCGGATGATCGCCGGGTCCGAGATGTCACACTTCTGGGCGGTCAGTGACATGAGCAGGTGATTTTCGATCAGCCAGGCGACCAGTTTGGTATCACGGTCGCTCAGGTGGTGCTGTTCGCAGAAACGGGTGGCATCGATGGCGCCGAGTTCCGAATGATCCCCGCCGCGACCCTTGGCAACATCATGGAACAGCCCAGCGATGTACAGCAGCTCTGGTTTGGGCAGCTGGTGGCTCAGGCGTGAGGCAAGCGGGAACTGATCGCGGCCCTCGGCGGTATGCATGTGTACCATGTTGCCGATTACCCGCAGGGTGTGCGCATCCACGGTGTAGACGTGGAACAGATCATACTGCATCTGCCCGATGATGCCGCCGAACTCCGGCAGATAGCGCCCCAGCACGTTGTAGCGCTTCATGTAGGACAGGGTCGTGTCCAGTTCGTGCGGCGTGCGCAGCAGTTCCATGAACAGGGTCGTGCAGGCCAGGTTCTGGCGGAAGGCATCGTCGATCAAGTGCTTATGGGCCCGGATGGCGCGGATGGTTGGCGCCCTGATGCCTTTCACTTGCGGGTGCTGGGCCAGTACGACGAAGATCTCCAGCAGCGCGTACGGGGCGTAGGCGAAGACCTGGGTATTCGTGGCCTCAAGGTAACCGTTGCGGATCTGGAAGCGGCGATTGACGGGCACGATCTGCTCCGGCTCCTCCGCCCGCAGTATCTCCTCATCCAGGTGCTGCAGGATCACATCCGTGAGCTCGGCCAGGGCCAGTACCCTGCGGTAGTAGGCCTGCATCATCAGCTCTACACCCAGGCGCCCGTCCTGCTCTTCAAAGCCAAGCATACGGGCAAGGTCCGGCTGATAGTCGAACAGCAGCCGGTTTTCGTTGCGCCCGGCAAGCAGCTGAAGCCCAAAGCGCAATTGCCACAGGAACGTCTCGCCTTCGCACAGTATCTCGAACTCTTCATCCGATAGGATGGCGAGGCGCGTCAGGTCCGAAGGGTCATCCAGTCCGAAATGGCGTCGGGCAACCCAGATGATGGTCTGGATGTCGCGCAGGGCACCGGGGGAGCTTTTGAGGTTGGGCTCCAGGTTGTATTCGGTGGCACCGTACTTGCCGTGGCGTTCCTGCTGTTCGCGGCGTTTGGCGGCGAAATACTCGCGGTCGGGGAGGGTGTCGCTTGAATAGACCCGCTCGCGCAGCTGTTCCGGAAGTTGGGTGTTGCCTGCGATCAGCCGGATCTCAAGCAGGTTGGTGAGGATGGTGACGTCCTTGCGTGCGGTGGACACGCACTCGTCGATGCTACGTACGCTGTGGCCGATGTCCAGGCCCAGGTCCCAGAGGAGGGTGAGGAAGTCCGCAAGCGCCTCTTCATGGGCTTCGGCTCCGGCCTTGCCTGTCAGGATCAGCAGGTCAATATCGGACCAGGGGTGCAGTTCACCACGGCCATAGCCACCAACTGCTATCAGGGAGAGGTCCTGCGCCTCGCTCAGGGGCGAATGCTGCCACAATAGCGCCAGAACGGTATCCATGATGCGAGCGCGGGCGTGGACGAGTGAGCGCACATCAGCTCCGGCGCGGAACGCATCGGCCATAACCTGCTGCAGGTGCTCAAGATGCCGGCGTACGGGGACGCCGGGCGATGAGGCATTGCGGATTGTCTCCGCAAGAGCCTCAGTATCCAGGTGTTCATCCGGATCAAAAATGGCGCCGGTCGTGTTCATAACAGACACACCCCGCGAGGCAGATGATGACAGGGGTCAGGCCGGCTCCTCACCGTTACGCAGGGTCAGGACCTCGTAACCCGCGGCGGTCACCAGCACTGTGTGCTCCCATTGAGCGGACAGTTTGCGGTCCCGGGTAACCACTGTCCAGCCATCCGGCAGAACCTTGCTGTGGCGCTTGCCCTGGTTAACCATCGGCTCGATCGTAAAGGTCATGCCCTCTTGTAGTTCGAGTCCTGTACCAGCCTTGCCAAAGTGCATGACCTGGGGCTCTTCGTGGAAGCCCTGACCGATACCGTGGCCGCAGTACTCGCGCACGATGCTGTAGTGGTTGGACTCGGCATGTTTCTGGATGGCGGCACCAATATCACCGAGTTTGGCGCCTGGGCGCACCATTTCGATGCCACGGAAAAGACATTCCCGGGTGACACGGTTGAGCCGCTCGGCCGCAGGGTTGGCTTTGCCGGCGACGAACATCTTGCTGGTGTCGCCGTGATAGCCGTCCTTGATGACGGTGACATCAATATTGAGAATGTCGCCATTCTTCAGAACCTTTTTCTCACTGGGTATGCCGTGACAGATCACCTGGTTGACGGAGATGCACACAGACTTGGGGAAGCCCTTGTAGTTCAGCGGCGCCGGGGTGGCCTCGTGTCCAACAATGTACTCGTGGCAGAGCCGGTCGAGTTCCTCCGTGCTCACACCCGGTGCGATGTGCTCACCAATCATCTCCAGGACACTGGCGGCCAGCCGCCCGGCTGCCCGCATCTTTTCGATTTCCTCAGCCGATTTGATCTGAACGCTCATGCCGCACTCACAGTCTGTTGATTCAAAGGGGTGTTATTCTACCGACTCACGCCCCTGGATTGAACCTACCTGAAGATCCGGAATAAGTCGCCGTTACACCGGGTTTGTTCGGCGGCGTAACTTCCTTTCAGGCGCGTTTTATGGTAAAAAATGCGCGCCTCTGCGGGGATGAACCGGCAGCGGTAAAATCAAATACACACACGCATCGGCACATTGTCCCGGGTGCTCCGAGAGCCGGGTGGCTTCGGGGTCGGATAATGGGGTGCGTGGAGGCGTAACCCAACCAGAAAAAGGTGATTACCATGGCACAGGTTAGTATGCGCGACCTGCTCAAAGCGGGCGCACACTTCGGGCACCAGACACGCTACTGGAACCCGAAGATGGGCAAGTACATCTTCGGCGCGCGCAACAAGATCCACATTATCAACCTCGAACACACGGTTCCGGCTCTCAATCAGGCGCTCAGCCAGGCGCAGAAAATGGCTGAGAACAAGAACCAGATCCTGTTCGTCGGCACCAAGCGGTCCGCGAGCAAGATCGTGAAGGAAGAAGCTGAACGCTGCGGCATGCCCTTTGTCAACCATCGCTGGCTGGGCGGCATGCTCACGAACTATAAGACCATCCGTAATTCCATCCGCCGCTACCGTGACCTTGAGCAACAGGACCAGGACGGCACCCTGGATAAGCTGACCAAGAAGGAAGCGCTGGACCATCGTCGCGAGATGGAAAAGCTGGATCGTCATATCGGTGGCATCAAGGATATGGGTGGCCTGCCGGACGCGCTTTTTGTGATTGACGTGGACCACGAGGACATCGCCATCAAGGAAGCCAACAAGCTGGGCATCCCGGTGATCGGCGTGGTGGACACCAACAGCGATCCCAAGGGCGTTGATGTAGTCATCCCGGGTAATGATGACGCCATCCGGGCAGTACAGATCTACGTGCGCGCCGTTGCCGATGCTGTGATTGAAGGCAAGCAGGCCGGCGGTGGTGCCGCAGACGAGTTTGTTGAAGTCAGCGAAGAGGAACAGCAGACGCCGGCGGCTGAATAAGCCGCAGCTCTGGATGTGGAAATAACCGAATTGATACAAGTGGGGAACAGATAATGGCTGCAATCTCTGCCGCACAGGTTAAAGAGCTGCGTGAGCGCACGGGCCTGGGCATGATGGAATGCAAGAAGGCGCTGGTGGAGGCGGAAGGCGACGTCGAAACGGCGATCAGTGATCTGCGGAAAAATTCCGGCCTCAAGGCTGCCAAAAAGGCGGGTCGTACCGCCGCTGAAGGTGTTGTGCGCCTGAAGGTCGCCGATGATGCAAGCGTTGGCATGATGGTGGAGGTTAACTCAGAAACAGACTTTGTCGCGCGTGACGAAGGGTTTCTGGCGTTTGCGGATCGCGTGCTCGATGCTGCGTATCAGAATGGCGAAACCGATATCGAAAAGCTCGTTGTTGACGACCTCGAGAAGGAACGTGAAGAACTGGTTCAGAAGATCGGTGAAAACATCACTGTCCGCCGTGCTGTCTGTGTTAAGGGTGAAGCCGTTGGTGGCTATGTCCACTCCAACAACGGCATGGGTGCACTGGTCGTTCTGACGGGCGGCTCCGGAGAGCTGGCGCGGGATCTGGCTATGCATGTAACGGCCGTGAATCCGCGCGTGGCAACGCCGGATGACATGCCTGAGGACGAGGTCGAGAAAGAGCGCCAGGTGATCCGTTCGCAGCCTGATATGGAAGGCAAAAAGCCGGAAATCGTCGAGAAGATGATGACGGGCCGGATCCAGAAATTCCTGAAGGAGAACAGTCTCGTTGAGCAGGGATTCGTGAAGAATCCGGAGCAGTCCGTGAAAGACCTGCTTAACGAGCACGGTGCCGAAATTATCAGCTTTGTGCGCTATGAAGTGGGAGAAGGCATCCAGAAGGAAGAGTCGGACTTCGCCTCCGAGGTTGCGGCGCAACTCGGCGACTGAGCATTGCGTCCAGGCGGGGTGCCCCGTCATCGATTCGGGCCGCATCTTCCGGCGTTTGACGCGTTCGGGGAGTTGCGGCCGGTTTGTATACAGAATACCGGTCAGGAGATGACAGACCATGCCCCCCCAGAGTACGACTCAGATCCGATACAAACGCGTTCTGCTCAAGCTCAGCGGCGAGGCCCTGATCGGTGATCACGAATTCGGGATCGATCCCAAGGTTCTTGACCGCATGGCGGCTGAAATTGACTCGCTGGTCAGCATTGGCGTTCAGGTGGCCATTGTCATTGGTGGCGGTAATCTGTTCCGCGGCGCTGTGTTGAGTGAGGCGGGTATGGACCGCGTCACCGGCGATCACATGGGGATGCTTGCTACCATGATGAATGGACTGGCCATGCGGGACGCGCTTGAGCGGTCCAATATCCAGAGCCGGGTGATGTCAGCCATTCCAATGAGTGGCATCGTGGAGCATTACGACCGCCGGGAGGCCATGCGTGACCTTAAGGGTGGCGATGTGATGGTTTTTACCGCGGGTACCGGCAATCCGTTTTTTACTACTGATTCCGCAGCATGCCTGCGTGCCATCGAAATCGATGCCGATGTGGTGCTCAAGGCAACCAAAGTGGATGGTGTTTACAATGACGACCCGGTCTCCAATCCGGAGGCGTTTAAGTATGATCGGCTGACCTACGATGAAGTGTTGCAGAGCCGTTTGGGGGTGATGGATCTCACGGCCATCTGCCTGTGTCGTGACCACAATATGCCCGTGCGTGTGTTCAATATGGGCAAGCCGGGGGTGCTACGTGACATTGCCATCGGTGGCAACGAAGGAACACTCATTGAAGAAGCCTGAACAAAGGGGCGGAAACCGTGTTAGACGAGCTTAAGCAAGACACTGAACAACGAATGCACAAGGCGGTTGAATCCGTTAGCAAGGCCTTTGCGCGCATCCGCACCGGGCGGGCCCACCCGAGCATCCTGGATGATGTGCAGGTTGAATACTATGGCATGGATACGCCGCTCAAGCAGCTGGCCAATGTGTCCGCCGAGGATAGCCGGACACTCGCTGTCTCGCCTTATGAGAAGAAGCTGGCGCCCAAGATCGAGAAGGCCATCATGAAAGCGGATCTGGGCCTCAATCCGGCAACGACGGGCGAGGTGGTCCGGGTGCCGATGCCTACCCTGACTGAAGATACGCGTAAGGAATACGTGCGTCATGCGCGTAATGAAGCTGAACAGGGGCGGGTTGCAGTGCGCGGTGTGCGCCGGGATGTGAACAGTGACATCAAGGAACTGCTCAAGGAAAAGGAAATCACCGAAGACGAAGAAAAGAAGGCCGAAAACGAGATTCAGAAGCTTACAGACAAGTACGTTGCCAAGATCGATGAGCTTCTCAAGGAAAAGGAAAGCGACCTGATGGCCATTTGAGGCCGGGTGCCCAGGGGCAAGCATGACCGAGACGGAACAGGAAACGGCCATACCGCCGCTGGCTGGCTGTCCGCGCCATGTGGCGGTGATTATGGATGGCAACAACCGCTGGGCCCGTGCTCGTGGTCAGCGCGGTATGAGCGGCCATAGGGCAGGGGTGAAGTCTGTGCGGGCAGCGATTGAGACATGCGGTAAATCCGGTGTCGAGATTCTCACCGTGTTCGCGTTCAGCAGCGAGAACTGGCGGCGCCCGAAAGACGAAGTGAGCGCCCTGATGACGCTGTTCCTGCGGTCGCTGCGCAAGGAAGTAAGGCGGCTGCGGGAAAACAACATCCGCCTGTCGTTCATTGGTAACCGTGAGCGTTTCAGCCATACGCTTCAGCAGCATATGGCGAGGGCGGAACAGGAAACAGCGCACTGCGAGGGTATGGAGCTGGTGGTCGCTGCGGATTATGGCGGTCATTGGGATATGACCCAGGCAAGCCGGCGAATCGCTGAAGACGTGGCGTCAGGCCGTCTCCGTCCGGACGAGGTGAACGAGGACCTGGTGCAGCAGTACATTAGTCTTGGTGATCGACCGATGCCGGATCTGCTGATCCGTACTGGCGGTGAACAGCGCATCAGTAACTTTCTGCTGTGGCAGTTTGCTTATACAGAATTCTATTTCTCGCCGCTGTATTGGCCTGATTTCCAGCATTCTGCCATGCGCGAGGCACTGGAGAACTTTGCCGGTCGCCAGCGCCGTTTTGGTCAGACCGGTGAACAGGTGGCGGCTGAACCAGCCCTGGCGCAGACCCGCTATGCATAAGGGGGCGCGGTGCTGAAACAGCGAGTGATTACAGCGCTAGTCCTGGCACCCATTGTGCTGGGCGGTGTCTTTATGCTGCCCCCCGAAGGGTTTGCCGTCTTTACCGGCGCCCTGCTGGCTATTGCTGGTTGGGAATGGGCCAATCTGTCCGGCTTTGTGGGGGGCGTGCAACGCTGGGTCTTCGCCCTGGTGCTTATTGCGATCATGGGCGTGTGTAAGGCGTTGCCTGTGGTGCCGCTTCTGGGCGTGATGGCGGCGTTCTGGCTGTTGGTGACTGGTCTGGTGGTCGCTTATCCCCGAGCTACAGCGCTCTGGGAGCCCCGACCTGTGCGCCTGGCCTTTGGCGGGCTGGCGCTTGTTGGAGCCTGGTTGGCGTTGAATCACTTGCGTGGCGGTGAACTCGTTCTTGGGCATACCGGGAATAATCTGCTGCTGATCCTGTATACGTTGCTGATGGTCTGGGGGGCGGATATCGGAGCTTATTTCGCTGGTCGGGCTTTCGGGCGGCGCAAGCTGGCACCCGCGGTCAGTCCGGGTAAGACCTGGGCCGGCGTCTGGGGGGGGGTTGCAGTAGTGGCCGTGCTGGCACTGGCAATCAGCTGTTGGCTTGACCTGGCTGCCACGGTGGTGATTCAGTTGCTGCTTGTGTCGCTGTTGACCGCGCTCGCTTCGGTGTTGGGCGACCTGTTTGAGAGCATGCTCAAGCGCCACCGCGATATCAAGGACAGCAGTCAGCTTCTGCCAGGCCATGGCGGCGTATTGGATCGTATTGACAGCCTCTTGGTCGCGATCCCGGTACTGGCGTCCTGTTTCACTCTTTTGGGCTGGCTGACGCCAGTTCAGTAACGCTTCGATACGGACTGGAACCCGGATGGGTGAAACCTCACCACAGACCCTGACCATACTCGGCGCTACGGGTTCGATTGGCACCAGTACGCTCGACGTTGTTGCACGTCACCCAGACCGTTTCCACGTCCACGCGTTGAGCGCCCACGCCAATGTGGAAGGGCTTGCCGATCTGTGTCGCCGGTTTCGCCCGCAGCTTGCGGTGATCAGTGATCCATCACGGGAGCAAGCCCTCCGCGAGGCCCTGAGTGATCTCGCAATTACTGTCCTCAGCGGTGAGTCCGGCCTTTGCGAGGCCGCCTCAGCTGAAGTCGTGGATACGGTTATGGCCTCCATTGTGGGGGCGGCAGGTCTCACTCCGACCATGGCGGCCATCGAGCAGGGCAAGCGGGTGCTGCTGGCCAACAAAGAAGCCCTCGTGATGTCCGGAGGGCTTTTCATGGAGGCTGTCGAGCGCCACGGCGCAACACTTCTGCCAATCGACTCTGAACACAATGCTATTTTTCAGTGCCTGCCGCGCGCTGGTGCGGGTGTCAGAGAGTCTGGTGTCACGCGTATCCTGCTGACCGCTTCCGGGGGGCCCTTCCGGACAACCCCGGCTTTGGAGCTTGAAAACGTGGGCCCGAACCAAGCCTGTGCTCATCCCAACTGGGCCATGGGGCGTAAAATCTCTGTGGATTCAGCAACCCTGATGAATAAAGGGCTGGAGCTGATTGAGGCGTGCTGGTTGTTCGGAACGACCCCGGAGCATGTTCAGGTGCATGTGCATCCCGAAAGCATCATTCATTCAATGGTCGAATATCGTGACGGTTCTGTGCTTGCCCAGCTCGCAAGCCCGGACATGCGCACTCCAATAGCGAATGCATTGGCCTGGCCGGAGCGTATTGACGCGGGCGTGGCACCGCTGGATCTGTTTGAGCTGGCCTCTTTCCATTTTGAGCGTCCGGACCTTGAGCGGTTTCCGGCTTTGCGTTTGGCTGCCGAGGCCTTCCGCGCAGGGGGCACAGCGCCAGCCATCCTGAATGCAGCCAATGAAGTCGCGGTGGATGCCTTCCTGTCGGGTCGTATCGGCTTTACCCGTATTTCAGGTCTGGTGGAAGAGGCGTTGGCGGCACTTACCCCACATCCTGTGGACGGCATTGAGGCGGTTATGGCCTGTGACACCCGCGCCCGGGAATGGGCCATGAACCGTCTCAATACCATGGAGATTTCCTCATGAGCGTGATCCAGACTGTTCTGGCGTTGATTGTCACTCTCGGCATCCTGGTCACGGTGCATGAATTCGGGCATTTCTGGGTCGCCCGTCGCCTTGGTATCCGGGTGCTGCGCTTTTCCGTTGGTTTCGGCAGGCCGCTTTTCATGCGGCGTGACCGTCATGGCACCGAATTCGCGCTGGCTGCGATCCCTCTCGGTGGCTATGTGAAGATGCTGGACGAGCGCGAGGGCGAGGTTCCGGAGGCGGAGAAGCATCTGGCCTTCAATCGCCAGACACCACCGCGGCGCATTGCCGTGGCGGCAGCCGGGCCGATTGCCAATTTCATTTTCGCGGTTTTTGCCTACTGGCTTCTGGCTGTGATTGGTTTTTCCACACTGGCTCCTGTCATAGGCGAGGTTGAGCCGGAAACACCGGCGCAACGCATGGCGCTTGAGTCCGGTATGGAGGTACTGGAAGTTGATGGCCGACAGACTCCCTCCTGGCGTCACGTGGGTATGGCGCTGCTTCAGCGGGCTGGCGAGCAGGGTGAGATCAGCCTGACTCTGGAGCAGGAAGACCGCAGACTGGAGCGCAGTACCCGCCTGCAGGGCTGGCTGGGCGGCGCTCGGGATCCAAATCCGGTGCGCGAGTTCGGCATTGAGCCCTGGCGGCCTGACATTCCACCTGTTCTGGGCGAAATTCGGCCCGGGTCGCCCGCTGAGCAAGCGGGCCTGCAATCGGGGGATCGCGTTGTAGCGGTGAACGATGAGCCAGTGGCGGACTGGTTTGCACTGGTCAAGCGTATACGCGCTGCGCCTGGCGAATCCCTGTCGCTCCGGCTCGAGCGTGATGGGAGCGAACGCACGGTTACTGTGACACCAGCTGTTGAAACGGGTGGTGAGGGTGAGTCCATCGGGCGTATCGGGGCGGGCGTTCAGTCAGTGTCCTGGCCTGACGAGATGCGGCGCCAGACCCAGCTTGGCCCGATTCGTGCTGTGCCTGAGGCATTCAGCCATTTCTGGAACGATACCCGCACGACCCTGGTGGCAGTGGGTAAGATGGCCAACGGGTTGCTTTCCGTGCGCAACATCAGTGGTCCCATCACAATCGCGCGTGTGGCTGAGACAACGGTTACTACCGGTTTCGAGTCCTTTGTGAGGTTTCTGGCGTATCTGAGCATCAGCCTGGGTATCGTCAATCTGTTGCCAATTCCCATTCTCGATGGTGGGCACATTTT
Organism: Salicola sp. Rm-C-2C1-2; assembly: GCF_040196175.1. Lineage (NCBI taxonomy): Bacteria > Pseudomonadati > Pseudomonadota > Gammaproteobacteria > Oceanospirillales > Halomonadaceae > Salicola > Salicola sp. Rm-C-2C1-2. Next base: position 292,005 of record NZ_JBEFNF010000001.1, read on the forward strand.
GTTCTACGCGTGGGAATGGGGGCGTGGGCGCCCTGTGTCAGAGGCGGTACAAGGGCTTTGGCTGCGGCTTGGTCTGTTGCTGATCGCCATGTTGACGGTGTTTGCGCTTTACAATGACGTACTCCGGTTGTAAGAATTGCCCGGCTTTATCGGCGCCCTGTCGCCATGACATTTCCGTAATGGGGCGGTTTGTTCGGCAAGCTGATGCTATCCGTTAGGCTGAAGCCCCTGTTTTTCAAGTCACGCGATCAAAGGCATTTAGCGAATCCATGAAAGGCCTTTTACGGACGTTGCTGCCGGCGGTAGTGCTGGTACTTGCCAGTTTGTCGGTTACAGCCGAGACCTTCCGGGTTTCGGACATTCAGGTGGAAGGTCTTCAGCGGGTCTCGGCGGGCAACGTCTTCAGCGCCCTGCCTGTTGACGTTGGCGACGAGGTGGGTAATGCCGCGGCGGCCGATGCTATTCGCAATCTTTTCCAGACCGGTCTTTTCGCTGATATCAGTCTTGCCCGTGAAGACAGGGTGCTCGTGGTATCGGTTGAAGAGCGCCCCTCGATTGCCCGCATTGACGTTGAAGGTAACCAGAACATCAAGACTGAGCAGCTCAAGAAAGGCATGCGTCAGGCCGGCGTCGAGGAGGGTCAGATCTTCCAACGCGCCACCCTTGAACGGCTTGAGCTCGAAATCCTGCGCTCCTATGTGGCTCAGGGCCGCTACAATGCGGACGTAAACGCGCAAGTCGAGGAACTGCCCCGGAATCGTGTGGCCATCGACTTCAATATCAGCGAAGGCGAAGTCGCCGCTATCCAGCACATCAATATCATCGGGAACGAGAAGTTCACCGACGAGGAATTGATCAGCCTGATGGCGCTTCGCGAGACCAGCTGGTGGAACTCCATCACCAACGCCGACAAGTATGCCCGCGAAAAGCTTTCCGGGGATCTGGAAAACCTGCGTTCGCATTACCTGAACGATGGCTATGTGGAATTCAGTGTTGAGTCCACCAATATTTCCCTGGCCCGGGACAAAAAGCAGGTCTTTGTGACTCTAGCCGTGGACGAAGGCGAACAGTTCAAAGTTCGGGATGTTGAGCTCAATGGCAAGCTGATTGTGGACGAAGAAGAGCTGCGCAAGCTGGTGGTTCTGGAAGAGGGTGAACTCTTCTCCCAGGAGCGCATGACGATGACCACGGACCTGATCACCCGCAGGCTTGGACGCGAAGGCTATAGTTTCGCCAACGTCGAAGCGACACCGCGCACTCACGATGACGGAACCGTGACCGTGGTTGTGGATGTTCAGCCGGGTAATCGTACGTACGTGCGGCGGATCCGCTTCCGCGGTAATACGGCCACTCACGATGAGGTCCTGCGTCAGGAAATGACGCAGATGGAGGCCGGCGTCGCCTCTTCCAGCCGCATCGAGAACTCGCGCAGTGAACTGGAGCGGACCGGCTTCTTTGGAAAGGTCAAGGCTGATACATCGCCGGTTCCCGGAACGGATGACAAGGTGGATGTCACCTACACGGTGGAGGAGCAGCCAACCGGCAGTCTCTCGGCCAACATTGGTTTCTCTCAGACCTCGGGCCTGATCTTCGGTGCCAGTGTTTCGGAAAAGAACTTCCTGGGCAGTGGCCGTCGCGCTTCGTTCGGTCTCAACAAGAGCGATTCTGTGACCAGCGCGAACCTTTCCTACACCAACCCCTTCTATACGGTCGACGGAGTCAGCCGCGGCTTCAGTCTGCAGGCGCGTGAGACCGATTATGAGGAGGAAGAGGTGTCGTCCTTTGTTCTGGATACGCTCAGCGCCCGGATGAATTTCGGCTATCCCATCAGCCAGTACACTCGGCTTAACTTCGGACCCGGCTATGAATACAACCGGATTGAGGCAGGGCGATCCCCGGCAAAGGAGGTCAAAGACTTTATCGCTGAGGAAACCAACTCCCAGAGTGCCTTCCTGCTGCGTGGCTCCATCGTGCGCAACACCCATAACCGCGGTCGCATGCCGACGGCGGGGTCGCGCAACAGTCTTACGGTGGAAACAGCGGTGCCCGGTAGTGACCAGACCTACTATAAGCTTACCCAGAAAACCGATGCCTATTATCCATTGACCAGCAACCAGCGCTGGGTCGCGCGGCTGCGTACCAAGTTTGGCTATGGGGATGGTTTCTCGGGTACGGGCTCTCTGCCGTTCTATGAGCATTACTACGCTGGCGGTTACCACTCGGTGCGTGGCTATGAAGCCAACAGCCTGGGGAACAGCGCTACTCCCAAGGGTGGGTTAAGAAACGATCGGCCATTTGGGGGTAACGTCCTCGCCGAGGCCAGCGCCCAGCTGATCTTTCCGGTGCCGTTTGCGCCTGACAGCCGCAGCATGCGCTCATCAGTGTTCTTTGATGGCGGCAATGTGTTCGATACGGCGCGCGGTTTTGATCCGGCGCTCAGAAAGATCCGTTACAGCGCCGGGGTGAGTTTTGAATGGATTACCGCAATTGGGCCGCTGGGCTTCAGCTTTGCGGAGCCACTCAACGACGAGGCTGAAGACGACACGCGCCGGTTCCAGTTCTCCCTCGGGCAGCAATTCTAAGGGGACTCTGGAACAATCCCGCTGAGGCGGGCACAATAGGTGGCATTCACTCAGTAAAATGACGAAAATCAATACAGGGAGGCGATCCATGAGGCGGACGCTGACAATTGCTGCGGCGCTGCTGATCTTCGCAGTATCAGTGCCGACCGTGGCACAGGAGCGCATCGGCGTGGTTAACCTGCGTGAGGCAGTGTTCTCCTCGGATGCCGGCGCTGAGTTCGGGGATGTGATTCAGGGGCAGCTCAAGCAGGAACAGCAGGCGATCAGCAAGCTGGAGTCTGAGGCTCAGGACATGCAGAAGCGCCTGGAAAGTGATAGCGCGATGATGAACGAGTCTGAGCGTGAGGATCTTCAGTCCCGGTTTGAGAAGAAGGTTCAGGAATATCAGCAACGTCGGGCACGTTTCCAGAAGGCGGTCAATCAACGTCAGCAGCAGTTTCTCCAGCAGTCCCGTCCTGCGGTCGATGCGGCCATGGAAACCCTGCTGGATAAGCATGATCTGGACATTGTGATTCCGGCTGAAGCAGTGATCTATGCCAAGCCGGACATGGACCTGACCGACCAGATGATCGAGCTGCTCAATCAGCAGAACAGTGGCAGTACTACGAATAGCAACAACAACTGAGCGGCGCTGATCCGCGGCGGGAGTGTGGATGAACAGCGTGGAGCGAACCCTTTCCGAACTGGCTGAACTGCTGGGCGCCGAGCTCCGTGGGGATTCCAGCAAGCGGATTACCGGCTTGGCTACGCTCGCCAGCGCCGATGGGGATGACGTTAGTTTTCTGGCCAATGACAAATACGCGCGTCAGCTCGCGACAACCCGGGCTGGCGCGGTTCTCGTCCGGCCAGGTGAAACCAGTCAATGTCCGACCAACGCGCTCGTAACCGACGATCCCTATCGGTGCTTTGCAAGGCTGAGTCATCTTTTCAATCCAGAGCCGGTACCCGAGGCTGGAATCCATCCTTCTGCGTGCGTTGCTGACAACGCCTCAGTTGCCGAATCCGCCTGGGTTGGCCCCGGGGTCGTGATTGAGCAACATGCGGAGGTTGGCGAACGCGTACGATTGGGCGCTAATTGTGTGGTGGGCGCAGGCGCTTGTGTTGGTGCGGATACAGTGCTGGCCGCGCATGTAACGCTCTATCATGGTGTGAGTCTGGGCGAGCGCTGTCGGATCAGCAGCGGGGTTGTGGTCGGGAGCGACGGTTTCGGGTATGCGCATACCGGCGAGAGCTGGGAGCGGATAGCACAGATCGGAGGCGTGCTTATTGGGGATGATGTGGATGTAGGTGCCAACGCAACCATTGACCGGGGTGCTCTGGACGATACTGTCATTGGCAGTGGCGTGAAGATCGATAACCTGGTGCAGGTCGGCCATAATGTACAGGTTGGCGATCATTCCGCCATGGCAGCCCAGGTGGGTATCTCAGGCAGCACGCGCATCGGGCGGGACTGCGTTTTCGGCGGTGCCTCCGGAATCGGTGGCCACCTGACCATCGCCGATGGCGTGCAGCTTACCGGTATGACCATGGTTACCCGTAGCCTCAAGGAAGCGGGAGTGTATTCCTCAGGGACAGGGGTGGAACCCAATCGTGACTGGCGTCGCAGTGTGGTCCGGTTTCGTCAGCTCGACGATATGGCTCAGCGCCTGCGCCAGATTGAAAAAAAACTCAGTGAATGACGTCGGGGCTTTGGCGCATGCAGATTGAAGAAATCATGGAATACCTACCGCACCGTTATCCGTTCCTGATGGTGGATCGGGTTACTGAGGTGCGTGCCGGCGAATACATTGCGGGCGTCAAGAATATTTCCATTAATGAGCCTTACTTTGAGGGCCATTTTCCCGTCAAGCCTATTATGCCCGGTGTGCTTATTGTGGAGGCAATGGCTCAGCTTTCCGGAGTTCTTGGCTTCGTCACGGTGGGCCGCTCACCAGCGGACGGCTTCACCCACTATTTCGCAGGCTGCGAAAAGGTCCGGTTCAAGCGTCAGGTGGTGCCCGGCGACCAGCTGACGCTGGAAAGCACACTGGTAGCGGACAAGCGCAATATCTGGAAGTTCGACTGTAAAGCCTGGGTCGGCGATGAACTGGCTTGTGCTGGTCAGATCATGACCGCCGAGGGGGCCATTTAATGACCGCCCACGCTCATCCGGGAGTGCACCCCCAGGCCATAGTTGATCCCGGAGCCCGTCTTGGGGAAGGGGTTACTGTGGGTCCCTGGACCTGGATCGGGGCTGACGTGGCGATTGGTGACAACACTGAGATCCGCTCGCACGTGGTCATCAACGGCCCCACTCGTATCGGTGCCAATAACCGCATCTTCCAGTTCGCCAGTGTTGGGGAAGAGTGCCAAGACCTCAAGTACGGGGGTGAGCCCACTACTCTGGTGATTGGTGATGGCAATATCATCCGTGAAAGCTGCACTTTGCATCGTGGCACGATTCAGGATCGGGGCGAGACCCGAATCGGTAGCAGCAATCTGTTCATGGCCTATGTGCATGTGGCCCATGATTGTGTAATCGGAAGCAACACCGTTCTGGCCAACTGTGCAACTCTGGCCGGCCATGTGGACATCGATGATTATGTCATTCTCGGCGGCGGCACTATGGTGCATCAGTTCTGTCATCTAGGCGCTCACGCGATGACTGCTGGTGGCAGTATCGTACTTAAGGATGTGCCCGCTTTTGTCATGGCCGGAGGTCAGTCCGCCGGGGCGCACGGGCTCAACATAGAGGGTTTGAAGCGCCGTGGCTTCAGCAAGAGCATCCTGCATGAGCTGCGGCGCGCCTACCGTATTGTCTACCGTGAGGGTCTGACTCTGCAGCAGGCGATTGAACGCCTGGAAAATGAGTTTGAAGGCAGTGATGAAGTTTCACTTTTTGCCAGCACCCTGCGGCGGGCGGAACGCGGCATCGTCCGCTGAATCGCTATGGAACCGATGCTTGCCCGCGGATCAGTGCCGTCTCCCGGCCCTGTTATTGTGCTCGTCGCCGGTGAGGCTTCCGGTGACCTGCTGGGCGCGGATCTTATTCTCAGTCTGAAACGTCACTTTCCCCACGCCCGGTTCGTTGGCATTGGAGGCGAGCGGATGATTGCTGCTGGTCTTCAATCCATTGTACCCATGGAGCGCCTTTCGGTAATGGGGCTGGTGGAAGTGCTCGGGCGCATCCAGGAGCTGTTCGATATCCGTGCCCGGGTGCGTGACTATTGCCTGAACAATCGCCCCGCCGCGCTCATTGGCATCGACTCGCCGGATTTCAATCTCGGGCTGGAACGCCAGGTTCGGGATTCGGGTATCCCCACTGTCCATTATGTCAGCCCCTCGGTCTGGGCCTGGCGGCGCGGGCGCCTTAAAGGCATTGCTAAAGCGGTGGACTTGATGCTGACACTGCTGCCGTTCGAGGCCAGCATCTATCGCGATCACGGTATCCCGGTGCGCTTTGTTGGTCACCCAATGGCGGATCAGATCCCGCAAGAGCCGGATCAGCATGCGGCCCGCCAAGCCCTTGAGCTATCTGAAGCCGGGCAGGTTGTAGCGTTGCTGCCCGGCAGCCGGGGCAGTGAAGTTGCTGGTCTGGGGCCGCTCTTTCTGGAGACCGCCGAGTGGCTTGCCAGGGCCATGACAGAGGCGCCCACCTTCGTGATCCCCTGCATCAATCGCCAGCGGCGGCAACAGCTTGAAACCATGATCCGGGACAATGCAGCCTGGCAGGCTTTGGATGTGAAGCTTGTGGACGGCCAGTCCCGGACCGTGATGACAGCCGCCGATACCGTTCTTCTGGCATCCGGTACCGCCGCTCTGGAAGCAGCTCTGCTCAAGCGCCCCATGGTGGTGGCCTACCGCGTGAATGCATTGACGTTCTGGATCGCCTCGCGTCTGGTCTATGTCGAGCACGTGGCATTGCCCAACCTGTTGGCTCCGGAGCCAGTGGTGCCCGAGTTTCTTCAGGAAGACGCCGCAGCCGAGGCGCTGGGCGAGGCACTGCAAACGCGCCTGACAGCGCCGGAGACCATTGAGCATGAGCGCGCCATCTTTTCGGACATTCATCATCAGTTGCGGCGTAATGCCAGCGACCGCGCTGCTGAGACGGTGGCCGCGTTGATCCGTGGTGACCCCCTTCCGCAGGACCTGGAGGACACATGAATCCATATGACCTGATGGTGCCCTACGAAGGACGTTATCTGGCGGGTGTGGATGAAGTGGGCCGCGGGCCACTGGCCGGCCCGGTGGTCACTGCGGCTGTGATCCTGGACCCGGACAATCCGGTGGCAGGCCTCCGGGATTCGAAAAAACTCAGCGAACGCAAACGTGAGGCCCTTTTCAACGTTATTCAGGAACAGGCTCTAAGCTGGGCATTGGGGCGCTGCGAGGTGGCTGAAATCGACCGACTGAATATCCACGGTGCGACCATGCTGGCTATGAAGCGAGCAGTAGCGGCGCTGGCACCCCCGGCCGAATACGTGCTGGTGGACGGTCATCGCTGCCCCCAATGGCGTTGGCCGTCACTGGCGGTCGTGAAAGGGGATGGGCGCGTGGATGCCATCGCTGCTGCCAGCATTCTGGCCAAGGTCAGCCGCGACCACGAAATGGTTGCGCTGGATGAGCAATACCCGGGTTACGGGCTTGCCGGCCACAAGGGGTATCCCACCAAGGCTCATATTCAGGCATTGCATGCCCAGGGCGCCAGCCCGATTCACCGGCGCTCCTTTGCCCCAGTCAGCAGGCTTTGAGAGGCGCTCTCAGGCGCCCACCAGCTGATCGAAAATCCGGAATCCGGCAATGTAGGTACCGGCTGCCGAGCCCACCGAAGATAGGATGAAAATCAGCAGAGTGCGTGAAACCCGGTTGCGCCACCATCCCTTCATCTCGGCCACGTCATGACGCAGATTCGAGAAATCCGCCACTTTGGGCCGACGCAGCATGAGTTCCACGCCGGCCGCCACAAAGCCGGCGCCCACCGTCGGGTTGAGCGAGGTCAGGGGGGCCGCCAGGAAAGTTGCCGCAATGGTCAGCGGGTGGGCCAGGGCAATGGCCGAGCCCAGGGCTGAGAGCGCGCCATTGATCAGGAACCACTCGGAGACCAGTCTGATGCCGAGATCGGTATCCCGACTGAATCCGATCGCAAAGCCCGCAATCACCAGCGCTGCCACCACCCAGGGCAGGTAACGGAGGAAACGCCCTCCAGCTGGCACCTGCTCCAGAGTTGCGCGCTCCTCTGCTGGCTCTGGGGAGGGCTCATCCTCAAGGTGGTTGCGCAGCCCTTTCAGATGACCGGCACCAATGATGACCAGCACATTGCGATGGTTCTTACCGGCCAGTGACTCCATCAGTCGCAGCGCCATGTAGCGGTCACGCTCGGAGATCAGCGGGTGATAGAGCTGCTCCGACTGCTCTGCGAATTCCGCGAAAGTGGACTCCAGAACGTCGCCTTCCTTGAGCTGCTCAATGCTCTCCGGGCTCACCGTCTCACGAGTGAGCAGGCTGGCGAACAGGCCACTGCCGAGCTGCATGCGCTGCCACCAGGAGACACCACGCCAGACCCGGCGCAGGGTGGCGCCAATGTCGCGGTCGATCATGGTTACGGGCAGGTCAGCGGCCTGGGCTTCATGCAGGGCTGCTTTCATCTCTGCTCCGGGCTCAATACCGGATTCCTCAGCCACGCGCTGCTGGAACGCGCCCATGGCCAGATGCGCCGCTACCATCCCGGCCTGGCCGTTGCGCAGCACCTGGAACAAGTCCATCTTGGCCATACGGTCCGGATCGGCCAGGTTCTGGTAGCGTGAATCGCACAACTCCAGCGCCACGGCGTCGTAATCGCCAGAGCGGATCAGCTCGGAGACTTCATCCGCAGACGCTTTCGAGACGTGGGCCGTGCCCACAATGGTGAAGGTGGTTCCGGCGTGTTCTACAACAGCGCGCGGGCCCTGATGATCCTGTTCGCCCATGGGGATCGTACTCACTGGCGCAAAAGCGCGATTGTCACCTGTAGGCGCCCGCCCCGCAAGCGATCGGAAGTCAGACTTCGAGGCCTGTGATCACCGATGGGGGTGGTTTGACCGGGTCGCGGGTTAAGCGCATCATCAATGTGTGATTGATGTCACACTAATTCAGAACGAGGAACGATAGTCATGGCCAATACCAAAGCCTACGCCGCTACCGCGCCGGATTCCGGCCTTGCACCCCACGGCATTGATCGCCGGGAACTGCGAACCGATGACGTTGCCATAGAAATTGACTATTGCGGGGTTTGTCACACGGACATTCACTTCGCTCAGAACGACTGGGGCATCACTCAGTATCCGCTGGTACCGGGGCATGAGATCGTCGGGCGTGTCACGGCTGTTGGCGAGCAGGTTCAGGGGTACAGCGTGGGAGACCGCGTTGGCGTTGGCTGCATGGTGGATTCCTGCCGCGAATGCGAAGCTTGCAAGGATGGCCTGGAGCAGTACTGCCTGGATGGCATGACAGCCACCTACAATGGCCGAGACCGCCATGATGGGTCAGTTACCTTTGGCGGCTATTCCGAGAAGGTCGTTGTCAGTGAACGCTTCGTCGTCAGCATCCCGGAAAAGCTGGAAATGGCTCACGCTGCACCGTTGCTGTGTGCCGGCATCACCACTTATTCGCCGCTGCGCCACCACGGTGTGAAAGCTGGTCACAAAGTGGGCGTCATCGGCATGGGCGGCCTTGGCCACATGGGTGTCAAATTTGCCCGAGCACTGGGCGCCGAGGTGACAATCTTTACCCGCTCCGAGAGCAAAGTGGCGGAAGCGAAGAAGCAGGGTGCCCATCATGTGGTCATCTCCACCGATGAGCAGCAGATGAAGGAAGCATCCGAGACCTTCGATTTCATGCTGGATACCGTCCCCGTTCAGCACGACCTCAACCCTTATCTCAACTGCCTCAAGTATGATGGCACCCACATCCTGGTAGGCTTGCTGGAACCGGTGGAACCGGCCGTGAATGCGGGCGCCCTCGTGGGTAAGCGCCGGGTGCTGGCCGGCTCCCTCATCGGTGGTATGCCGGAGACTCAGCAAATGCTGGATTTCTGCGCCGAGCATGATGTGCGGTGCGATATCGAGATGCTCGATATGCACAACATCAATGACGCGTTCGAGAAAGTAAAGAAGGGTGAGGTGAAGTACCGCTATGTGATTGACATGGCGACCCTGAAAAGCGCCTGAACGGTACCACTGATCGCTTGCGATCCGGTCAATCCTGATGGGGATTGTCCGCCCCTAGAGCTCGTCCGATGAAAGCGCTCTCGCAGGGGGTGGTGCTGAATTTCAGCGGATGGCCAATCTGCTTCTGGCAGGTGCCGTCGCCACGATCGACTTCGATCACCATATGCCGTGCCTGGATGTGGGGATGGTGTGTTGCTTCGCTCAGGGTCAGCACCGGCTCCACACAGGCGTCCTGCTCACTGAAGATTGCCTGCCATTGCGCCAGTGTCTTCGCCGCGATGGCGTCCCGCAGTGCGTTCTTGAGGGTCTGTTGGTCTTCCGGTTTCGGGCTGAGTCCTTTAGCGGCCAGTTCCGGGCGGCCGATCACGCTGAAAAGCTGCTTGGCGAACGGTGGTTCCAGACTGCCGACGGAGAGCCAGCGTCCGTCCGCCGTCTGGTAGTAATCATAGAAAGCGCCGCCATTGAGCATGCCGCTCTCGGGCGCCGGTTCTTCTCCGGTGGCCAGCCAGGCAGCGCCGGCCATGGCGTTCATGGCGAAGGCGGCGTCCGTCATGCTGATGTCCACATGCTGGCCCTCGCCAGTCTCGCGCTGGTGGATCACGGCTGCCAGTATGCCCATGACCGCGTGATGGGAGCCGCCGGCCACATCCGCCACCTGGATGCCCAGCGGCGGCGGGCCACTTTCAGCGCGACCGCTGTAGCTGGCGACTCCAGACAGTGCCAGGTAATTAATGTCATGCCCAGCGCGGTCGCGGTAAGGGCCGGTCTGGCCGTAGCCGGTAATGCTGCAGTAGATCAGGGCCGGGTTGATCGCTTTCAAGTTGTCGTAGTCCAGCCCGAATCGCGCCATAACCCCTGGGCGGAACTGTTCGACCACCACATCGTATTCTTGTACCAGTTCCTTGACGCGTTCAACCGCCTCTGGCTCCTTCAGGTTTAGTGCCAAGCTGCGTTTGCCCCGGTTCAGGTAGGCGTGGGCAGTGGCGACCCCGCCCTCATGGGGCGGGGTCATGCGTGTCAGGTCCATGCGATCCGGTGATTCTACCCGCAGCACTTGCGCGCCCATGTCCGCCAGCATCATGGTGGCGTAGGGACCTGGAAGCAGCGTAGAGAAGTCGAGCACTTTTACGGAGGTAAGGGGTCCGGCCATCTGGGTTTTGTCCTCTCTTCTGGATGGCTCTACCATACCCGTCTGTAGGCAGGCGTCCACCGGCGTCGACGCTCAAATCCATTGACCAATCCGCTCACGGAAACACACGCCCATGACTCGCCTTACCGTTTCCGCTCATTTTGTGACTGCAGCTCTGGCCGGGGCCAGGCGCCAGGGGTATGACACGCACGCGATGATGCGCGAGGCGGGGATTGATCCGCAGCTGATTGAGCAGGAACAGGCGCGCGTGACCGGCAACCAGTACACACGGCTGATGCAGGCCATCTGGGCGGCCATGAGTGACGAATTCATGGGGTTGGCGCCGGCGCGCAGCCGCCCTGGTACCTTTGCAACGCTGTGCCAGCTGGTGATCCACTGCGATAATCTGGATTGTGTGCTGCGCCGGGCGTGCCATTACTACGGTCTTTTCGAAACCGGGATCACCATGCCGTTGGTAATTCGCGGCGAGGAGGCACAGATCAGGATTCAGGCCGAGGTACCGCTGGACGAAGACAGCCATCACTTCCTGCAGGAGTCATTGCTTGTCATCTGGCACCGACTGAGCTCCTGGCTCATTGGTCAGGGCATCCCCCTGACCCGGGTAACCTTCAACTACCCTGAGCCGTTCCACAGTCATGAATACCGCGGCATCTTCCACGCCCCACTGCTGTTCGACCAGCCTGAAACCGGGCTGGTCTTCCCCGCTCGTTACCTGCAGGAACCGGTGATCCGGGACGAGCTGGAAATGCGTCACTTTCTGATGACGTCGCCAGCCGATCTTCTGGCCCGCCCAGACGACCGCAACAGCTATACCGCTCGCATTCGGGCGCTGATAGGGCGGGACTTCACCCAGCCCATCTCCGATTTTGAGACGATTGCCCAGCAGCTCAATACCAGCCCGCAGACCCTACGTCGGCGTCTGCGGGCCGAGAATACCTCCTTTCAGGAGATCAAGGATAACCTGCGGCGGGATATCGCCATCGTTCATCTGACAAGGGACCAGCTGTCCATCAATGAAATCGCCCACCGTGCGGGTTTCACGGAGACCTCAACCTTTCATCGCGCGTTCAAGAAATGGACGGAGGTAACCCCCGGGGCCTACCGTTCACGCTTCTGCTCGTAAAGGCGCTGGTCCGCGTAACGCAGCAACGTGCGGGAATCCGCCAGGCCCGGCTGCTCATTGCCTGCTACGCCAACGCTGAACGCAACAGGAATGCGGTGGCCTCCCCACTCCAACGGCTCTTCAGCTATACGTTCCTGCAGGCGGGATCCGACCTGTGTGGCGGTCTGCATACTCTGGTTAGGCAGTACGACCACAAACTCGTCACCGGCGAAACGGAAGACGCTGTCGTCCTCGCGCAAGAGCCGGCGCAGGGTCTCTCCTAGATGGCAGAGGTAAGCATCGCCACACTCGTGGCCATAGTCGTCATTGATCCGCTTGAAGCTGTCGCAGTCTATGAACAGCAGCGACAGCGGCATCTGATAGCGACGGGAACGGCTCAGCTCTTTCTGTAGGACCGTTTCCATCTCACGGCGGTTGCGTAGGCCGGTCAGCGAATCCCGGGTTGCCAGGCGCCGCAGTTGCTCACGTGCCACTGCCGAGTCCAGGCCCAGAGAGGTTTTAACGGCCAGCTGTTCCAGAAAGAAAGCATCCATATCCCGGCTGTATCGCCCAGCGTCCCGTGTGCCGAGAATCAGGCCTCCGGCGAGACGATCCTCAACCACCAACGGCAATATGGCCATCGAACGGATTGCGTTTTGCCAGAGCGGGGGAACGAGGTATTGGTAACCCCGGGTATCGGGAATCAGTAAAGGCGCATGACTGGCGCCGGTCAGGTGAAGGAAATCCGCTGCTGGGGCCGTGATCAGCAGACTGAGCGCTCCCTCTTCAGCCAGCATGCCATGCAGCGGCTGGTTGGCTTCTACATCCGTAAGCACCAGCCAGACTTCGTCCAGTCTGAAGCGTTCCCGCACACGGTCCACCAGTCGATCGACGAAGGCCGCACAGTCCCGGCACCCCATGATCTCGCGCTCAATCTCAAAAAGATTACGGGCAATCTGCTCATTGCGGCGGGCATGCTCGAGCAGCGATTCCAGTGAAATGTCGTCAGGGTAGTGTTGGAAGGCTTCCGGCATGGCCGTGTTTCACCCCATCGTGTTTTACCGCGCAGGCCCCATGAACTGTTTCGAACCCTATCACGGCTGGTGCCCGTCGTCAGTCCACAGGGTCCCAACGACTATATAAAGTGGGGGACCGACATTGGAGGCACGCTGCGAAGCACTATTTGTCCCAAATTCTTAATATAATCCTTGACGGGCGGGGCGCTTTTCCCTATTGTACGCATCACATCGGCGGGCAGTGGCCCAACGGTGACAAAGCAGTTGCGGGGTGGAGCAGTCAGGTAGCTCGTCGGGCTCATAACCCGAAGGTCGTTGGTTCGAATCCAGCCCCCGCTACCAGATTCCAAAGAAGCAGATCAGTTATGACTGGTCTGCTTTTTTTTATGTCTTTAACTATCGGAAAGCTTCCCGGAGGGCGTGTTGACGGCGCTTCAGCTGTATTCATTCCCCGATCCGCCATCAGGCACTGCTGCGGGAAAGCGGCAATCTGTTGCGCCAGTTCCAGTCCGCAGGCCACGGCGTAACCGGAAACGGCCGTACTAACCGGTTTGTTGAGCGTCATCCGTGTGGGTCCCATGGGGCCGGGACCCGTGCCTGCCGGATCCACGCTGTTGCGTGCGCTCGGGCCGCTCCCAGTGCATCCGCTGTTTCCTGATCCACTGCGTTCTTTTTCTCTAGTCTATCCAAGGGGTGTTGTCAGGCGAGCTTTTTCCATGCCGCAGGCTTGGAAATGGACGGGATGCCCGGCGGGGCACTGTGCTAGGCGCGCTCGCGCAACTGGGGTGAGGGTACCAACGCGGGGATAACCGCCAATGGTCTGGCGGTCATTCATGAGGCAGATGGGCTGGCCGTCAGGGGGGACCTGAACGGCGCCAGCGGGGATACCTTCGGAGACCATGGCGGCGTTGCGGCAGACCAGTTCGGGGCCGGTGAGGCGGATGCCCATGCGGTCGGCGCGCGTGTCGACCGCCCACTGTCGGTTAAAGACCCAATAGAGGCTGTCGCCATCAAACCCGGCAATCTGTCCCCCGGGAATGAGCGGGAGCCCGGCTGGTTGTTGATAGTCGATGCGCTGTGCTTGCGGAACCGCGGTGTTGGCAGGCAGGTCGTTTGGCGGTTTCTTCGGAAATTGCAGTTCGTCTCCGGTTTCCAGGGGCTGGCCTCCGCCCTTGTGGCCACCGAATCCTTCACGCGTCACACAAGCGACGCTGCCAAGGCTGACCTCCCCCAGCCATCCGCCGGGAGCCGCCAAATAGGCGCGCAGGCCGCCGCGCGGCAGGTCGAATGTCACCCGATCACCACGATGTACGCCAAATCGCTGCCAGGGCAACAGGGTGGTTCCGTTAAGGCAGGCGCCAAGGTCCGCACCGCAGAGCGCCAGCGTGGTGCGGCATTGAGCGACCAGTGACAGGCCGCCAATGGCAATCTCCAACACCGGGGCCCCGCTGTCATTGCCCAGCAGCGCATTCGCCCAGCCGGCTGCATGCCAGTCCACGGGGCCGCCCTGGGTTATACCCAGGTGCCGCACGCCGAACCGCCCGGCATCCTGGAGCAGGGCCTGGGGGCCGGCTTTCTCAACATGCAGGGCACCGGTCTGGTTCATACGCTTGACTCTGCAACGGGTGTGGGGTCGCCGCCGAGTTCGATGAAGTCGTCACGGCTGACCGATAGGAAGCGGACGCGGTCGCCGGCTTCGAGCACGGTCATGGGCTCACGCCCGGGGTCGAAGAGCGTCAGCGGCGTACGGCCGATGAGGTTCCAGCCACCAGGTGTAACCTGCGGATAGGCCGACGTCTGGCGTTCTGCGATGGCAATGCTGCCCCGGGGAACATGCTGGCGTGGTGTCGCCAGCCGTGGTGTCGCCAGTGGTGCTGTCACCAGCCCCATGAACGCAAACCCTGGAACAAACCCCAGCGCGAAAACCTGGTATTCGGTCGCCGCATGGGTTTCGGCAACCTGCTGGGAGGACCAGTTGTTGCGTTCCGCAATCAATGCCAGTTCCGGGCCCACGCTGATGTCATACCAGACCGGGATTTCCACCAAACGTCCGCTCGCCTCATCGTCATCGGGAGCCAGCTGTTCGAGGATTTGTTCCAGCAGGGCTCGTGAGCTGGTGTCGGTTATCCGCCCGGGGTCGTACTGCACCAGCACGGTTGTATAGGAAGGCACCAGTTCGACGAGTGCTTTGCCAAAGGTGCTCTGGCAGTTCCGGCAGAAAGCGGTGATCCAGCGGCGATTGGCCGGGTCGATCCGGTCGGCGAATCGCACGATCCAAGCCTCGATACCGGCATTTTCAATCCGGGGCACCATAGTCATGCATCAGAGGCTGGTGGGTTTACAACCTGGCGGATACGCTGGATGGCGGCGATCGATTCCGGGTTGTCGCCGTGCACGCAGAGCGTACTCGCCTCCATGATGAGATCCTGGCCGTGCCTGGTCGTAATCGGTTCGCCGAGGGCGATGCGGCGAGCCTGTTCCACAATGGCCTCCGTGTCCTGGTGGACGGCCCCGGGTTCGCGTCGGCTGACCAGGTGGCCGCCGCTGTCGTAGGCACGGTCGGCAAAGGCTTCCAGCCAGAGGGTGATGCCGTGCGAGGCAGCGAGTGATCGCACCGGGTGGTTGTCGCGGGTGGCAAGCACCATCAGCGCCAGCGCGGGATCGAATGCTTTAACCGCGCGCATCACGGCGGCGAGTACGTCATGATTGTTCATCATGTCGTTATAGAGTGCCCCATGTGGTTTAACGTAACCCACCTCAGTGCCTGAGGCACGGCAGAAGGCGCTCAAGGCACCGATCTGGTAGAGCACCAGATTTTCTATTTCATCATGAGAGCAGGCCATGGAACGCCGACCGAAGCCCATCAGATCCGGATAGGCTGGATGTGCCCCAATGGTAACGCTATGGCTTACGGCGAGCTGTACAGTGCGCCGCATGTGATCCTGGTCTGAAGCGTGGAAGCCACACGCCACGTTGGCTAGATCCACAACGGGCATGACGGCCTCGTCCATACCCATGGCCCAGGGTCCGAAACTTTCGCCCATGTCGGCGTTCAGTCGCAGTGCTGTCACGATGGTTTCGTCACCTCGGAGCTGAAGGAAAATGGGATCGTAGGCCAAGGATACTGCAATCTTAGGGGGATAGAACAAGTAAGGGGCTGCCCCATGTGGCGTGAGCTGAGGTGGACCCATCGGCGATGAGTTGCTTGCTTGTCGGATATTATTAACTACACATTAGGGGAGGCAGAAAATGATGCCATCACTCAATATCAGGGCCACCAGTTGATGACAGCGCAGCAGCCGCTTCTCCATACCCAGCAGAAAATTCAGGAGATGATCGCCGAGCACAGGCCCCTTGAAGAAGTGCTGGCCGAGATCACGCGTTTCGTTGAGCAGATGCTCCCGGGGGCGCTTGTGTCAGTGATGCGATATGATGCCCACAGCGATACGTTGAGTCTGGTCCCCTCCTATCGCTTTTCCGCCCGTTTTACGCAAGCCATGCAGGATGTGCCTGTGGGTCCGGATGTGGGGGCCTGCGGCAGTGCGGCGTATCACCTGGCCATGGCGGTGACCCCGGATATCCGGGTGGATTCGCGCTGGGAGGGGTACCGCTCAGTCGCGCTGGATGAGGGACTTCGAGCCGCCTGGTCCGTCCCCATTCTGTCCTCGGAGGGTCATGCACTGCTGGGCACCTTTGCAACCTACTATGGCTATTCGACTACCCCTTCAGAAACCGATGTTTTCAATCTCCAGCAGGCAGCCGGGCTGGCGGCGCTGGCGATCGTTCGGGATCAGGATCTGCGTCGCTACCGTGATCTGACAGCGCGCTATCAGTCTCTCTATGAGCATCACCCGGATGGTGTTTATGAATTGGATCTGGAAGGGCGCCTGCTGCGGGGCAATAAAGCCCTGGAGAGTATTACTGGCTATACCGAGGCTGAGTATGTGGGCCGTTTCTTCAATGACTTCGTTGACGGTGCCTATCAAGCCCTTACTCAGCGGTGTTTCGAGCAAGCCAGGGTCGGAGGCGCTCCCACTCATGAAGCACGGGGCCTCTATCCCAACGGCGGGATCTATGACCTGGAGGTGACTCACTTTCCCGTGCGGGTTGAGGGTGAAATCGTCGGGGTTTTCGGTATCTGCCGGGATATTACCGAACGCAAGGAGCAGCAACGGTTGATCGCGTACCACGCGAACTACGATGCGGTTACCGGGCTTCTCAACCGGGTGGCCTTTGAGGAAAAGTTGCTCACAACTCTGCATGAGGCGCGGAGAACCGGGGACCAGGTCGCTGTCATGTACCTTGATCTGGATGGATTCAAGCCGATCAATGAGGGCTTTGGTCATCAGGTGGGCAATAAGCTGCTGGTGCGCGTGGCCGAGCGACTCCAGGAACTGCTTGATACGGACGCTGTTGTGTCGCGGGTTGTGGCGGATGAATTTGTGCTCTTGTGGCGGGGTGTTGAGAATCGGCAAAAGATGGAACAGCTTGCCTGTGTGATTCTCGAGTCACTCTGCCGGCCGCTTGAGGTGGGTGGTCAGGCGCTGCATCTGAGCGCCAGCGTGGGCCTTGTGCTGGATGATGGTGAAACAGAGTCCCCCATACTCGTCCAACATGCCAATATCGCCATGGAAGCGGCCAAAAGCCGTGGCATGAACACCTGGCACTGGTACGAGAAGGAGCGCTGCCCGGTAACTCAGGATGAGATCCTGCTGCGTCATGATCTGCGCCTGGCTCTGGATCAAGGGGAGCTGGCGCTGCATTACCAGCCACTGATTGATGCTGCGTCCGGTGAATGGCACGGGGTGGAGGCACTGGTGCGGTGGTATCACCCTGAGCGGGGCTTGATTTCACCCAGTGTTTTCATACCGCTTGCTGAGCAGACAGGGCAGATCATCGAGGTGGGGCGCTGGGTACTCAGGCGCGCCTGCGAGGATGGCATGAGACGCTGGCGGGAGGGTTATGAAGTTGTGCCCGCGTCCGTGAACATTTCCACAATGCAGTTCCGGCGCCGCAACTTCGTGGAGGACATCGAGAAGATTCTTGAGGAAACCGGTCTGCCGGGCCACCTGCTTGAGCTGGAGGTTACCGAGGGGGTTCTGCTGGATGATGCGCATGAGACCATTGAGCTGATGAGCCGGCTTGCGGGGCTGGGAGTCAGCGTATCCATTGACGACTTCGGTACCGGCTACTCCAGTCTCCGATACCTGCGGGACCTGCCCGCCAGCAAGATCAAACTCGACATCTCTTTCATTCGCGACATTCTTACCAATCCCGACAACATGGCGATTGTCCAGGGCATTATTACCATGGCGCACCACATGGGTCTCAAAGTAGTCGCAGAGGGTGTTGAGACTGAGCAACAGCGCGATGACCTCATCACCCGCGGCTGCGACATAGCGCAGGGTTTTCTGTTTTCCCCGGCTGTGCCGCTTGGCGAACTTGGGGCGCTGCCTGCCCGGTTTGCTGATCGGCGTTGAGCCGTTTAGGTTTAATAACCGGTTTAGAGCCACATTACGTATTATCCACACTTTGAACGGGGAGTAGCTTCTGTAGGGTGAATAGTTTGATGGATCCCGGTTTTTGGAGTGAGGTATGGGGCAGTCCCGGATTTTTGGAGATCGAATTTCCGCCCTTGAGACCATTATCGATGTTGCTGAGCTTGGAACCTGGATGTGGAACGTGCAGACCGGTGAAACCGAGTTCAACGAATACTGGGCTCAGATGCTGGGATATACGCTCCACGAACTCGCACCGACATCCATCCAGACCTGGCTCGATTTCCTTTATGAAGAGGATCGCGGCGTATCGGAAAGAGCGCTGAAAGCGCATTTTGAGGGAGAGTCGTCCGTCTACGACTGCGAGGTACGGGTATATCATCGTGATGATCGGTTGATTTGGATCCGGGATTTTGGCCGCGTGATCAGCTGGACGCCTCAGGGTGAGCCGGAATGGGTGAGCGGGGCCCACTTGGATATTACCTCCCAGAAAGAGATTGAGCAGAGTCTTCGCCGTGAGTCTGAAGCCAATCGCGAGCTTGTACAAACGCTCGAAAAAGCCCAGGAAATCGGCAACCTGGGTTACTGGAAAGCAAGCCTTGAGACGGGCGAGTTGTACTGGTCGAACAAGGTGTTTGAAATATTCGGCGTTACGCGCGAGACGATTGTTCCGTCGGTTGCCGCGTTCAAATCCTTTGTTCATCCGCAAGATCTGGCCCAAGTGGAGGCGAGTGAGGAGCGGGCCAAGCAGACAGGACTCCACGACGTGGAACACCGGATCATTCTGCCGGATGGCGCTATCCGATGGGTCCATGAGCGGGCAGACTACACACCGGTGGGAGAGGATAAGGTTCTGATCGGTACTGTCAGAGATATCACCGAGCAGAAAGAGCAGGAAGAGCTGCTCCGGCATATGTCGCTGACCGACCCGCTAACCCAGATCAACAATCGTCGGGTTTTCATGGAGCGCCTTCATGAAAGTCATGAACTGTTTCAGCGTCGGGGTATCCCTGTAGCAGTAATCATGTTCGATATCGATCATTTCAAGATCGTTAATGACACCTACGGCCATAGCGCGGGTGACGCGGTTATCCAGAGTGTTGCTCAGACCCTGTCGGACAGTGTTCGTGAGAGTGATCTACCCTGCCGTCTTGGTGGCGAAGAATTCGGTCTGTTACTGCCGGGGACTGGCTTTGCTGAGGCCTGTCGGCTGGCGGAGCGCCTGCGGGTGGAAATCTCGCAGCACTGGTATCCACTGGCTGATGGAGGGGGCTTTCGCGTAACGGTGACCGCTGGCATCAGTTCATTGAGTGTAAATGATCAGAGCCCCGAGCAGGTACTCCAGAGAGCTGATGCGGCGCTCTATCGTGGCAAGGCGGCTGGTCGGGACAGGGTCAGGAAACAGCGGTGAGGTTGTGAGTGACTGTTGGCATTTAGAGCAAAAGCTCTAAATGTTCTAGACAGTCGATCCCCCGATGGTGTATCAAGGGCTTCAAACAAGAGCCTGACGGGAGAACCATCACATGCGACGCTGGAATGGCTGGGGGGATGCCAGCTTCCATCTGCCGTTACCGCCGCCGGGGCAGGATTTTCTGAAAGCCCGCATCGGAAGCGCAGCGCCATTGGCCGAAGCCGACTTTGAACAGGTGTGTGCACGGGTTCCGGAGTCCCGCATTCCGCAGAACCCTGGCGTTTACACGGACGCTGAGACACGTGTGCGTCATGCCCGTGGGCAGAGCCTCTCCGACTGGCTCGCCATGCGCAGTGGTGAGTTCGGTATTTTTCCGGATGCGGTCGCGCTGCCTGAGCACAGCGACGAAGTCACGCAACTGCTTGAATGGGCCAGAGAGCAGGACCTGGTTGTGATTCCCTACGGTGGCGGTACAAGCGTTGCAGGCCATATCAACCCGGAGGCCTCTTCCAGGCCCGTTCTCACGCTCTCGCTGGAGCGCATGACTCGCCTTCTGGATCTGGATGATGAGAGCCAGATCGCCACGTTTGGTGCTGGCACGCCAGGGCCGCTGGTCGAGGCGCAACTACTGGCCCGGGGCTATACCCTTGGCCACTTTCCCCAATCCTTTGAGCTGTCCACTATTGGTGGCTGGGTTGCCAGCCGGTCCAGTGGGCAACAGTCCCTGCGTTATGGGCGGATTGAGCAGCTCTTTGCCGGTGGTCGCGTTGAGACCTTCAGGGGCAGCTGGACTATTCCGGCTTTCCCGGCCTCCGCGGCCGGTCCCGATCCACGGGAGATGCTACTGGGATCGGAGGGACGCTTCGGGGTCATCACCGAGGTGAAGGTGCGTGTCACGCCGGTGGCGGATCGCGAATCCTTTCATGTGCTTTTCTTTCC
Source organism: Salicola sp. Rm-C-2C1-2 (assembly GCF_040196175.1). Lineage (NCBI taxonomy): Bacteria > Pseudomonadati > Pseudomonadota > Gammaproteobacteria > Oceanospirillales > Halomonadaceae > Salicola > Salicola sp. Rm-C-2C1-2. Next base: position 312,887 of record NZ_JBEFNF010000001.1, read on the forward strand.
GGACTGGGAGAGAGCACGCCTGTGTGCGCGTCAGCTGGTGCAGAATCGAACCCCGCTGTCCATGCTGCGGCTGAGTAACGCGGTGGAGACAGCGACTCAGTTAGCTCTGGCTGGCCACCCCCGGATGATCGGTGCGCTGGCGCATTACCTGGATTGGCGCGGCGTGGGCAATGACAAATGCATGATGACCATCGGAGTCACCGGCACCCGATCCCAGTGCCGAACCGGGCTGCGAGAGCTGAAGCGGTTCAGCCGTCGTCATAATGGCGTCTATACCGGTACCTACCTTGGCCGAAAATGGGAAAAGAAACGCTTCACCATGCCCTACCTGCGCGAGACGCTCTGGGAGCAGGGGTACGCGGTGGATACGCTGGAGACCGCCACCGACTGGGACAACGTGGATGCCCTGATGAACCGTATCGAGTCTACCCTGCGTGAGGGGCTTCAGGCCGAGGGGGAAACAGTGCATGTGTTTACGCACCTTTCCCACGCCTACGGCCAGGGCTGCAGCATCTACACCACTTATGTATTCCGGTGTGGCGACAACTACGAAGTGACCCATGAGCGCTGGGCGCGGCTCAAACGGGCGGCTTCGGAGGTTATCGTCAACAACCGGGGAACCATCAGTCATCAACACGGGGTGGGTAAGGATCATGCCCCTTATCTGCAAACGGAAAAGGGGCCGGTGACCGTTGGTATGCTGCATACTATGAGTCATTACATGGATCCGGAACAGCGTCTGGCTCCCGGGGTATTACTGCAGGGCGACCCGGAGGAGCACGTATGACAGATTCGGTCGCAATCCGGGAGGAGCGCGTTGATGAGGCCGCGCTGGTGGCAGGGGATGACCCCTGGGATATGGTGATCATCGGTGGTGGCATTACCGGCGCCGGCATTCTTCGTGAGGCGGCTCGAGAGGGGTACCGCGTACTGCTGGTGGAACAACGTGACTTCGCCTGGGGTACCTCCAGCCGCTCTTCCAAAATGGTGCATGGAGGCCTGCGTTATCTGGCAAGCGGCGATTACCGCCTCACCCGGGATGCGGTGCAGGAGCGTGAGCGCATGATGAACGAAGCGCCGGGGCTGGTGGATAACCTCTACTACATCATGCCCCATTTCCGCCGTCAGTTCCCGGGGCCCGGCCTGTTCGGAATGCTGCTGCGGCTCTATGATTTCCTGGCGCAGCGCCGTACTCGTCGTTTCTATCCCGGTGAATCCGTTCTGCGCTGGGTGCCAGGACTGCGGCGCAAAGGCTTGCGTGGGGGGACCCGCTTTTCGGATGCGGTCACCGATGATGCCCGTCTGGTGCTTCGTATTCTGCAGGAGTCGATGGCGGCGGGAGGCAGGGCGCTGAATTACGCCCGTGCCGAGTCCGTGACGCCTCCTGGCGATAGCCGGGAAGGGCATGTGATGGTGCATGATGAGCTCGCCAACAGGCGCTATGACGTGCATGCCCGTCACATTGTTCATGCGACCGGTGCCTGGACGGACCGGCTGCGCGGCCAGCTCGGAGCCGGCCAGCGCATCCGCCCGCTGCGTGGCAGTCACTTGGTTTTCCCGTTCTGGAAGCTGCCGGTCTCGGTGAGCCTGTCCCTGATTCATCCCCGGGATCAAAGGCCCATGTTCGTCTATCCCTGGGAAGGCGTGACGGTAGTGGGTACCACCGATCTTGACCACGATGAGGACCTCCAGAAAGAGGCCGTTCTGAGTCGGGACGAAATGGATTATCTGCTGGAGGCGGTGCATGACGCCTTTCCGGACGCCCATCTGGCGAGTTCGGATCTGATCAGCACCTGGTCAGGGGTGCGCCCGGTGGTGTCCAACAGCGGAGAGCGCAAGACGGATCCCTCCGATGAGAAACGGGAACATGTGATCTGGAATGATCAGGGCGTGATCAGTGTTGCCGGTGGCAAACTGACGACCTTCCGGCTGATTGCGCTGCAGGTTCTGGACCATGTGCGCACGGATAACGGCATTCGTCGTGAGCTGGATGACCGGGTTTTCTCGCCAGCACCAATGAGGGCGCGGCCCAACGCTTTAACGGCATGGCAGTGGCGGCGATTGTGCGGCCATTACGGCAGTCGGGTGGCGGAGGTTCTGGAAGCCGGTCCGCTGATCCCTGTTGGCCATACGGATACGCTGCTGGCGGAGCTTGTCTGGAGCTGTCGCAACGAACAGGTTAGGCACCTTGACGATCTGCTGCTGCGCCGTACCCGGCTGGGGCTGCTGTTGCCGGAGGGCGGCGAGCACTGGCTCGCAACCCTCCGTGAGTATTGTCAGCCGGCGCTTGGCTGGGATGACAACCGCTGGCAGCAGGAGTGCACGCGTTATTGGAATCTCTGGCGTGACAGCTACCATCTGCCTCCGGAGCCCGTGGCGTGAGTGTTGAGCCACTCATTCTCGCCATCGACAACGGCACCCAGAGCACCCGGGCACTGCTGTTCAACAGCCGCGGTGAGCTGGTGGGTAAGGGGCGGGCGGAAATCGAGCCCTATCGCTCTCCCGAGCCGGGCTGGGCCGAGCAGGATCCGGCGTATTACTGGCAGAGCATTGGTCGGGCCTGTGCCCAGCTGTGGGCGAGCACTGATGCGGCGCCTGACGCTGTGGCCGGTGTGGCCCTGACAACCCAGCGCGGCACCGTTGTGAATTTGGATGCCAATGGCGAGCCTCTGCGTCCCGCCATTGTCTGGCTCGACCAGCGCCGTGCCTGTGGCCCGGTGCGTGTGCCGCCTCTCTGGCGTGTATTACTCAGGGCATCAGGGCTGTCTGAAACCATCCAGAAACTGGGAGAACAGGCTCAGGCCAACTGGATCGCCGAGAATCAGCCGGAGGTTTGGGCCCGGACCAGTCACTTTCTGCTGCTTTCCGGGTATCTCAACTGGTGTTTGACTGGGCGCTTTGTGGACTCCACCGGCAGTCAGGTGGGTTATCTACCGTTCAACTATAAGCATCACAACTGGTGCCGGCCGAATGATCTGAAGTGGCAGCTGATGGCTGTCAGGCGTGGCATGCTGCCAGAGCTGGTCCGGCCCGGGGAGCGTGTGGGCGAACTGACGCCGGAGGCGGCAGAGCTTCTGGGGCTGGCACCGGGTGTACCGGTGCTGGCTGCGGCTTCGGATAAAGCCTGCGAGATTCTGGGCTCAGGAGGTCTCACGCCGGATACTGCCTGCATGAGCTATGGCACTACGGCCACCATTAACACGACGAATCCGCAATACGTGGAACCGACCCGTTTCCTGCCACCCTATCCCTCTGCGGTACCGGGCTGCTATTCCGGGGAAGTAATGATCTATCGTGGTTTCTGGATGGTGAGCTGGTTCAAACGCCAGTTCGGCCACCGCGAGCAAGCCCTTGCCGAGGAGCGGGGTGTCGCGCCGGAGGCGCTGTTCGATGAGCTGGTGCGTGAGGTGCCACCTGGTTCCATGGGCCTGATGCTGCAACCGTACTGGTCGCCAGGCGTGCGCCAGCCGGGGCCTGAGGCCAAGGGCGCGATTATCGGCTTTGGGGACGTGCACACTCGGGCTCACATTTACAGGGCTATTCTGGAAGGGCTGGCCTATGCTCTGCGTGAAGGCAAGGAGCGGCTGGAGCGGCGCAACCGTGTTCCGGTGCAGCGATTGCGTGTGGCTGGTGGTGGTTCCCAGAGTGATGAGGCGCTGCAGCTCACCGCGGACATCTTCGGTCTCCCTGCGGAGCGCCCGCACACCTGCGAGACGTCCGGGTTGGGCGCGGCCATCAATGCCGCAGTGGGGCTGGGATGGCATGCGGATTACGATTCGGCGGTGGCAGCCATGACGCGGGTGGGCGAGCGGTTTGACCCTGAGCCTGATCGCCAGGCGCTCTATGATCGGCTTTACCGCGAGGTGTATCAGCGGATGTATTCAAGGTTATCGCCACTGTATCACCGCATCCGGGCTATTACCGGATATCCCGAGTAATCAGCGTTTCTGCGGGCATGGTGCGGGTAGGCTCTCCGGGTAGTTATCCATAAAAAAGGCGGACCATGGGTCCGCCTGAAGAAGAAGTCTTAGGGAAGAATGAAAAGCCTGAAAAATTCATAATCCCTGGGACCCTGTGCAGTTCCCGGTTGCCGGCGGAAGTACTACTTTTTCTCCCGCCCCGGGGGATACTGCTCAAATCCACATTTGGATTATGTTCTGTGATCTTTGTCACGTCTGTTGGGCGTTGGTGAGCGAACGTAACATTACGTAATGACTGGTTTGCTTCGGAGTTTGTTGACATCGACGCCTTGGGGCGCCGGTGATTTCTGGACCGCTAAAGGATAGCGTCTACACGGATGAGGAACTCCCTCTGGAGAAAATTACTTTTTCCCCCCTGTTACTTCTGGCCGGTTGTTCCAAAGAGTCCCAGACTACCCTTTCCAACAATGAGAAAGAGATGCTGATAACCAATTTGATTGGCGGATCTGCCACTCTCTCCAAAGGTTGGTTGAAGAGGCTTCCTCAAAACAATACCAAATGGCTTCTCAGGTCGTGACGTTAGGCCGCGCCCGTGTCAGCGTCCGCGACTGGCGGGCGTTGCCGAGACCTTCTTCTACCGCCGTTTCCACGGAATCGATTGCCGGAACCGCTTCCCTTTTGCTGGCGATGCAGAGGGTTGCGTCGGCTTCCACTGAAATGAAGCCACGGCTGGTCTTGAAGGCCTTGTGGTTGATGCCTTCGTGCAGGCGACGAAAAGCTGCCGGGCGGCAGTGGTCCGCGTCCGGGAAGTAGGCGATGACTGTATAGCGGTCATCGCCGACACGGCACAGGGCATCCAATGGGCGGATCAGGGAGGTCATCCGGCGTGCCAGGGTTTCCAGAAGTTCGCGCTGGAGTGGGCCGGGCAGCTCCCTGGTGTGGCGTTCCCAGTTGCGGATGCCGATGAGCAGGTAGCCCACAGCGCCGCCACGCGCTTCGGTGTGGTCCAGGGCCTGCTGCAGACGCTGGCGCGCGTAGCGCGTGTTCCCCAGTCCCGTTTCCGGATCCACAATGTTGTGCGTCTCCAGCTGGCGGTTTTCTTCCATGAGCAGCTGGTTGGTGTGAAGCAGGGTGTTCTGGCGTTCCACCAGTCTGTCCGCGGCAAAGACCCGGGGAACGAGTTGGCGGGTCATTTCGGACTTGTAGATGAAATCGTCCACGCCGCGGTCAAAGGCGCTGCTCAGCGCTTGTACGCTTTCCTTGCCGGTAAGCAGGATGGTGTAGGTGTAGTGGTTATTCTGTTCGTCCTGCTGACGGACCTGGTCGGTCAGCTCCAGCCCATCCATCTCCGGCATCAGCCAGTCTGCGATCAGTATGCTTGTGGGCTCCCTTTCCAGGGCTTCCAGTGCTGCTGGTGCTGAGTTGACGATCTGTAGATTGGTGTAACCCGCCTGTTTGAGGGTGCGGCTGATGATGGCGCTGCTGAAGCGGGCATCGTCCACAACGAGAATGGGTAGTTCGGGCGTCATTGGGAGCTGCGGCTGTCTGTCGGCATGAATGGGCCATTATTATAGACAGCAGCAGTCATTGATGAACGTCAGCAATGCAAAACATTTTCAGCGATGGCTGGAGTGTGAGCCAGATCGCATTCAAGGCGCTTACAGGGGCCTGTTGTCGTCCGGATGGGCGAGCCACAGCAGGCCAATCGCCAGCAGAATGGCCGGGATACCCAGGCCGGCGGTGATCAGAAAGAAGCCGATCCAGCCCACATTCTCGGCAACGACCCCGGTAAAGCCGCCCAGAAACTGACCGGGCAGGGTCATCAGGGAACTGAAAAGGGCGTACTGGGTGGCGGTGTACCGGGTGTTGGTGAGGCTGGAAAGGTAGGCGATGAACACCGAGATGGAGAGCCCGCCGGTGACGTTGTCCGCTACGATAGCGGCCACCAGGCCGATGGTTTCCGGGCCGATGCCAGCCAGCCAGGCGAAGGTTAGGTTGGTGATCGGCGCCATGAAGGCGGTTCCAACCAGCATGCGGGCAATGCCGAAACGCGCCACCATGAGGCCGCCCAGGGCGGCGCCCACCAGGGTCATGGCGAGGCCGAAGGCGGCCGCAATATTAGCAATCTGCTCTTTGGTGAATCCCAGATCCAGGTAGAAGGGGTTAGCCATCACGCCCATGAAAATATCGCTGATCCGGAAGGTGGCTATGAACACCAGGATGATGATGGCGGCCCTGCCATAACGCCGGAAAAAATCCGTGAAAGGGCAGACCACGGCGCCAATCAACCAGGCTGTGGCGCGCTGGCGCAGACCAGTGTGGTGGGTGTCGGCCAGATACTGGATGACCCGCTCTTCGGACTCTGGTGCAAAACGGTCGGCTTCCGCTACTGGTTCGCGGCTAATCAGGGTGGTGATCATGCCGATGGCCATGAGCGCCGCCATGACGCCATAGGAAAGCGACCAGCTGCCAATGGCGGCCACGTGGAGTGCCCCGGCACCGGCCGCCAGGATCGCCACCCGATAGCCCGTTACATAGGTGGCGGCCATGGCCGCCTGGTGGGTGTCAGGGGCGGCTTCCACGCGGTAGGCATCAATGGCCACGTCCTGGGTGGCGGAGCCAAACGCGGCCATCACCGCCCAGGCTGCGACCAGCCAGAGCTGTTCCCGGGGGTCGGTGAGCGCCATGCCCAGCAGGCTCACCGCAACAGCTACCTGTGCGGCCAGCATCCAGGCCCGACGCCGGCCCAACAACGAGCTGATGAGCGGAAGAGGAAGACGGTCAACCAGTGGCGCCCAGAGCACCTTTATGGAATGCGCCATGCCGACCCAGCTGAGAAAACCGATGGCGGCCAGTTCAACATTGAGGTCGCGCAGCCAGGCGGTAAAGGTGCCCCCCACCAGCAGCAGAGGCAGTCCTGCTGAGAACCCCAGGAACAGCATGCCGATCACACGCGGGTTCAGGTAGACCTTCCAGGCGGGGTAGAGGGTGCGCTGGGACGCCGGATCATTCATGGATTACGATACCGTATGGTTGAACTCGGGCACCGTCGCCCCGATGCTAAAAACATACTCATTTACCTGGAGACTGCATGCCCGTATTTCTGATCGCCTTCATCATCATTCCCGTCATCGAGATGGTCATCCTCATCGAAGTCGGGGGGCTGATCGGCGCCCTGCCCACGGTGGGCCTGGTGCTGCTGACGGCTGTGATCGGAGCGGGCATGCTGCGTCAGCAGGGAGCTGCCACGCTTCTTCGCGCCAACCAGCGCATGGCCAGCGGCGAGCTGCCAGCCCAGGAAATGGCAGAGGGCCTGCTGCTGGCCGTGGGCGGAGCCCTGTTGCTTACACCCGGATTTGTGACCGATGCCGTGGGCTTTGCCTGCCTGATTCCGTTCACGCGGCGCTGGCTCAGCGGCTATGTGGTGAATCGTATGGTGTTCGGCGGGGGCGCGTCCATGGGCGGGCATTACCAATACCACCAGTCCGGCCAGTTTCACGATCGGGGGCCACGCCGGGATGCCTATGGCAATATCATCATTGAGGGTGAGTTCGAGCAGCAGGAACAGCCCAGGGATGATCACGATCCCGACCGGCTGGACCGTCAGTAAATTTTTTTGCCGGGTGGGGATTGAAAACTGGCAGCGTATCCCCAAATTCACTGATCACAAGGCCAATGTGCTTTGGGTAACCTTAACTCATTGCTTAACCGACGAACCGACACTGGAGACAAGCAGCAATGAAAATCCGTCCGTTACACGATCGCGTTGTCGTGCGTCGCAAGGAAGAAGAAGAGAAGACCGCTGGTGGCATCGTGCTGCCCGGTAATGCCCAGGAAAAGCCCTCCCAGGGCGAGGTTCTGGCCGTGGGCGAGGGTAAGACCCTGGATAACGGCGAAGTACGCAAGCCGGCGGTGAATGTCGGCGATCAGGTTGTGTTCGGGCAGTTTGCCGGTAACACCGTCAAGGTCGACGGCGAAGAACTGCTGATCATGAGCGAGAACGATATCTACGGTGTACTGGAAGCCTGAGACGGCTTCCGGCATCTGACGAGTTTCAACAGTCAACGAACAGGAAACGAGCACTATGGCGAAAGAGATCAAGTTTTCCGATCACGCCCGCACTCAGATGGTCAACGGGGTCAATACCCTGGCTGACGCGGTCAAGGTCACCCTCGGTCCCAAGGGCCGTAACGTGGTGATGGACAAGTCCTTCGGTGCACCGAACGTCACTAAAGACGGTGTAAGCGTTGCCAAAGAAATTGAACTGGAAGACAAGTTCGAGAACATGGGCGCTCAGATGGTCAAGGAAGTCGCTTCCCAGACCAATGACAACGCCGGTGACGGCACCACTACCGCAACCGTTCTGGCACAGGCCATCGTGCGCGAGGGTGTTAAGGCTGTAACCGCGGGGATGAACCCCATGGACCTCAAGCGTGGCATCGACAAGGCCTGCGAGGCAGCGGTTGAAGAGATCCGCCAGCTTTCCACCCCCTGTAACGATTCCAAGACCATCGCCCAGGTAGGCACCATCTCCGCTAACAGCGATGACACTGTTGGCGAACTGATTGCGGACGCGATGGACAAGGTTGGCCAGGAAGGGGTCATCACCGTTGAGGAGGGCCGTGGCCTTGAGGATGAGCTGGAAGTGGTTGAAGGCATGCAATTCGACCGCGGCTACCTCTCGCCCTACTTCATCAACAACAACGAGAGCATGACCGTCGAGCTGGACGACCCCTACATCCTGCTCGTCGACAAGAAGATCTCCAATGTTCGCGACCTGTTGCCGACGCTGGAAGCGGTTTCCAAGTCCGGCAAGCCGTTGCTGATCATTGCCGAGGACGTTGAAAGCGAAGCGCTGGCGACTCTGGTGGTCAACAATATGCGCGGCATCGTCAAGGTTGCTGCGGTCAAGGCTCCCGGCTTTGGTGACCGTCGCAAGGAGATGATGCAGGACATCGCCGTTCTTACTGGCGGTACCGTGATCTCCGAGGAAGTCGGCCTGACCCTTGAGAATGTCTCCCTGGATGACCTGGGAAGTGCTAAGCGCATCAACATCAGCAAGGAAGACAGCACCGTTATCAACGGCAATGGTCAGCAGCACGACATCGAAGCCCGCACTGGCCAGATCAAGAAGCAGATCGAGGACAGCACCTCTGACTATGACAAGGAAAAGCTCCAGGAGCGCCTTGCCAAGCTGGCTGGTGGTGTCGCCGTGATCAAGGTGGGCGCTGGCTCCGAAGTTGAGATGAAGGAGAAGAAGGCCCGCGTTGAGGATGCGTTGCACTCCACCCGCGCTGCGGTTGAAGAAGGCATCGTATCCGGCGGCGGTGTGGCTCTGGTGCGCGCGCTGCAGGCTATTGAAGGACTTAAGGGCGATAACGAAGAGCGCCAGATGGGCATCAACCTGCTGCGTCGTGCCATGGAAGCGCCGCTCAAGCAGATCGCCTACAATTCCGGTGATGAGCCGGCCGTTGTGGTCGATAAGGTGCTTCAGGGTGAGGGCAACTACGGATACAACGCCGCAACTGGCGCTTACACCGACATGCTCGAAGCCGGCATCATTGATCCGGCCAAGGTAACCCGCTCTGCACTGCAGGCAGCGGCGTCCGTGGCTGGCTTGATGATCACCACCGAGTGCATGATCGCTGATCAGCCGGAAGAGAGCGACGGCGGCGGTGCCGGTGCCGGTGGCGGTGGCATGCCCGATATGGGCGGCATGGGAGGTATGGGCGGCATGATGTAAGCCCCCTTTCCTCACCGCCGGTGTGACCGGCTCCAAGAAAACCCCCGGTGGCGGTTCGCCTCGGGGGTTTTTTATGGTTATCCTGTCGTCGCCGCCATCGCAGTAGTTGTCGTAAGGATGCGTAGATCGTCCCCTCAAAACGCTGAATCGTCCTCCGGAACTGAGCCCCCCCGCTTCCGGCTCGGGCCGTTTCGGTTGTTTTTTCTCGTCCTGGTTCTTGTATTGACCTGGATGCTCGCACTGGTTATCCATCTTCCCGCCGGGTGGGTATGGGCTCAGGTGGCGCGTCAGGTGCCCGTGCCAGAGGTGGTTGAGGTCCAGCAGGTGGGGGGGACCGTCTGGTCCGGTGATGCCTGGCTACACGTTCAGGGTTTGCCCTTGCGCTTGAGCTGGCAGCTTCAGCCAGGGTCGGTGATTCACGGTTTTGTCCCGCTGGAATGGCGACTCCAGTCACGGGGGTCCCGAGCCGAGGGCAGTGTAACCACCATGCTCGATGGCCGCGTGCGGGTGCTGCTGCGTCATGCCCGTGTGGATCTGGCCGAGATCACCGCTCATGATCTGGGCGTGAAGCCACTCCGGGTCCCCGGCGTTGTGACGCTTGAAAGCTTTTTCGGGGTCTGGGATCCGGAGCGTGGTCTTAGCGATTTTCAGGGACAGGGTCAGTGGCCGGGGGGCACTGTGACCTGGCCCATGGGGAGCCAGGTTCGCCAGTCCGGCATGCCACCGATAGAGGGGCAACTCACCAGCAGCAATGGGCAGCCCGAGCTCGTACTCATGGAACAGGGCAGTTCGCAGCCGGCAGTGCGTGTGCTTTTGGATGCCGGAGGCAGGGCGCAGGTTGAGCTCTACAAACGCTGGATTGAGTTCCTGGGGCTGGATTTCGCCCCGGGGGCAGCACCGGGAGATGTGGTTTTCCGTGTCAGTCAGCAGGTGGCGCCATGAGTCGCTGGCCGGTTCGTCTGGCTCATCTGCTATTGGTGGTGCTGGCGATCCAGCTCGGCTGGAAGGGCGGTCAGTGGAGTTGGCGTGTGATCTGGCCGGAGCCGTCAGAGCCGGTGGAGCTCACGCTTTCGGGCAGTGCACCCCGGGAAAGCGCAGGTAGCGCCGTTGTGCTGGGTGAGATGGCGCTCTTTGGCCGCGCGGCCTCGGGCGATGGTGATGATGTCTCCCGCGTGGAAAGGGAAACTGCTCCTGAAACAGGGCTTACACTGACGCTTCATGGCGTGTTTCTGGCCACCCGCGGTAAAGGCTCCAGTGCTATCCTCTCCGGGCGGGGCGGGACCGCTGAGCGCTACAGCGTGGGCGATGAACTCCCAGGTGGCGCGCAACTGGTGGCCGTGGAGTCCAATCGCATTCTGTTGCGGCGCAACGGCGAAGTGGAGTCGCTGAGTTTTGATGACGAGGGGCTCACACTTGGTGGGGTTGCGGCTGTAGGAGAAAGCACGGAAGATAACCGGGCCGGAGTTGAGCGCGCCGTTGCCGCACTTGAGGACAATCCCCGGGAGACAATTGCCAAAGCTGGTTTCCGACCCAACGACAACGGTCCTGGCTATGTCTATGACGGCACCAATGAACAGCTTTCGGCCATGAACCTGCAACAGGGAGATGTGATCATCTCCGTCAATGGACAGCAGCTGGGCGATATCGAGGCAGATCGGGCAAACCTTGAACGCTGGATGAACTCGGATCGGCTCGAGCTGGAAATTGAGCGTGGGGGAACACGCTTTTCATTCACGGTTCCGGTTCCGTAACCGGCTTACCAGAGACAATCACAGGCACTGGTTATCCGATGATCCGCATGCAACGACTGTTTTTCGCGTTTGCGCTGGCACTACTGGCATCCATGCCCCTCATGGCCCAGGACAACCCCCAGCCCGCAGATGAGGCCGCGGCTGAAACCGGGAGCCCTGAAACCTGGACGGTGAATCTCAAGGATGCTGATATACGGGCCCTGGTGGATCAGGTTTCGGATATCACTGGCTACAGTTTTGTGGTGGATCCGCGCGTGAAGGGCAAGGTCACGGTGGTCTCTGAGACGCCGATGAATAAGCAGGAGGTCTATGATCTCTTCCTCTCGGTGTTGCATGTGCATGGCTTCACCGCTATTCCCGGGGAAGAGTCCATCAAGGTGATCCAGCAAAGCGATGCCAAGCAGACCGCCGAGGACATCACCCGCTTTATGGATGTGCCGTCCGAGCAGCTGATGACGCGCGTTATCCATGTGGAGAACGTCAGCGCCATGCAGCTGGTGCCCATCCTGCGCCCCATGGTGGCCAGTTACGGGCATCTTGCGGGGGTTTCCGCCGCGAATGCGCTGATCATCAGTGACCACAAGGCCAACATTGAGCGCATGCAGGGCCTGATTGATGACCTGGATAAACCCACCGACTCCGAGGTTGAGGTGGTCCAGCTGGAAGAAGCCTACGTTGGTGACATGGTGGAATTGCTTCAGGAACTGGGCCCGGATCAGCTCAGTGGGCGGGGCGGCAGTGACGACGGCAGTTCCGCCAGCGTGGTTGCCGATGAGCGCAGTAATCGCCTCATCCTGCGTGGCACCAGCACCTTCCGCGAGAAAGTGCGGGAGCTGGTCGAAAAGCTTGATACCCCCAGTACCAGCCGGGGTACCACTAAGGTCATACGGCTGAGCCATGCCGATGCCACCAAGCTCAGTGAGATGCTGAGTGGATTGATGGGTGACATCACAGAGGGCGAAAGCGGCGGCCAGGGCAATGGTGGCCAGACCGACGCTTCCGTCTATGCGAATAAAGGCCTCAATGCTCTGGTGGTGCGCGCCGAGCCGCAGGTGATGAGCGAGATCGAATCCATCGTGAATCAACTGGATGTGCGTCGTGCCCAGGTTCTTATTGAGGCGGCGATCGTGGAGATCAGCAATGAAGCCGGTCAGGATCTGGGTGTCCAGTGGGGCGCGGGGGATGAATCCGGTAACTCCACCGCACCCGTGGCTGGCACCAACTTCAATAACGTGGGTGTCAGCCTCAACGCCGTACTCGGCCAGATCCTGGGTGGATCGACCGGTAGCAGTGAGGGCAGCAGTAATCTTGGGTTGGGGGCTGGACTCTCCATTGGGGCCGGAGACCGCGATTCGAGTGGCATAACCTGGGGGGTTCTGATTCAGGCCCTATCCACCTCCAGTAAGGCCAATCTGCTGTCCACACCGTCGATCATCACTCTGGACAACGAGGAATCCGAGATCATCGTGGGCCAGAACGTGCCTTTTCGCACAGGGCAGTCCACCAGTACCGGTGATGGTCTCCAGAACCCCTTTACAACGATTGAGCGCAAGGACATTGGCCTGACCCTGAACGTCAAGCCCAGCATCAGCGCGGACGATGTGGTCAAGCTGGCGGTGGAGCAGACTACCGAGGATATTGGTCAGTCACTGGACAGCGCCGCCGATCTGATTACCGAAAAGCGCGAGATCAAGACCACCGTGCTGGCTGACGATGAAGAAACCATCGTTCTGGGCGGTCTGATCAATGAGGATTACAGGGTGAGCAAGAGCAAGGTGCCGCTGCTTGGTGATATTCCGTTGCTTGGGGCACTGTTCCGCAGCGAAACCAAAACACGACAGAAGCGCAACCTGATTGTCTTCCTCAGGCCGACCATTCTGCGTGAGGAAGGTGAAGCGGATCAGGTCGCCCGCACCCAGTTCAAGCGCCTGTGGCGGGTGAATCTGGGGATGAACGGGGACGAGCAAGGCGAGGATCAGCCGCAGCGGCCCGCGATGGAGGAAATGTTCCGGGGCAACCCGCTGCCACCGGTGGAGTGAGGCCCCGCTCCGGCCAGCGGGGCGGCACAGCTGATCTTAGGTTGCTGGTGCCGCCCTCGTATTATGGCGTGGTTTCGAATGTGTCGATGAAGGACAGGAACTGCTCTTCATCTACCGGTTTGCTGAAGAAGAAGCCCTGAGCCATGATACAGCCGCGATTCACCAGGTAGACGCTCTGCTCCTCGGTTTCCACGCCTTCGGCAATCACATCAAGGCTCAGACTGCGGCCGAGGTCAATAATGGTGTTGGCGATCTGGGTGTCTTCCTCGTTGGCCAGAAGATCCCGTATAAACTGTTTGTCGATCTTCAGATGGTGTACCGGCAGCCGCTTGAGGTAGGTTAGTGAAGAATAGCCGGTGCCGAAATCATCCACTGCCACACGGATGCCTTCGTCACGCAGACGTGAGAGCTTGCCGATGGCGTCATCCAGGTTCTGCATGAAACTGGTCTCAGTGACCTCCAGCTCCAGCCGGGAAGGTGGCAGGTCATGCTGACGCAGGGTGCCGAGGATTACATCCACGATGTTGCTCTGACGCAGCTGCACCGGTGAAAGATTCACGGACATCCGAAGGGCCAGGCCCTGATCCATCCATTCCCTGGCTTGGCGGCAGGCTTCATCCAGCACCCAGTAACCGATCTCAATGATGGACAGGTTGAGTTCCGCCAGGGGAATGAACTCGTCCGGTGGGATGAAGCCACGTTCCGGATGGTGCCAGCGAAGCAGCGCCTCTGCGCCCAGGACACGCCGGTTGTCCATGTCCACCTGGGGTTGAAACAGCAGATGGAACTGGCGCTGGGCCAGGGCCACGTCCAGGTCTCGTTCCAGGCTCTTACGCTCGCGGATGGCCTGGTCGACGCTGGCCACATAGAACTGGAACTGGTTGCGGCCCTCGGACTTGGCCAGCGTCATGGACTGTTCAGCTTTCTGGAGGAGGCGGTCGGATTGCAGGGCATCGTCCGGGTAGACCGCAACGCCAATGGTCGCGGTGATGCTGATTTCCTTGCCGCCAACATTCACGGGCCGGCTGATCTCGTGCAGCAGCCAGTCGGCCATGGCTGCTGCCTGGAACGTCTCGCTTATCCCGCTCTGGATGATGGCGAACTGGTCGGCGCCAAGTCGCCCGCCGTTGATCAGCTCCTCGTGATTGTTGTTGATGATCCTTTCGGCGATCACCTGTAGGAGCTGGTCGCCACTGGAGAAGCCATACTGCTCGTTGAGTGTCTTGAAATCATCCAGTCCCAGGCAGAAGATTGCCACCATGCCTCGCTGGCGGCGCGCTGTTTCCAGAGCCCCGTTGAGCAGGCTGAGGAACATGTCCCGGTTAGGCATGCCGGTCAGTGCATCATAGCGCGACAGGCGCGTGATGCGATCCTGGGCGTCCTGGTGTTTCTGTTGGGTTTCGGATATGGCCGTCAGCAGCTCATTGGTGGCCTTGACCCAGGTGTCGAGCTCGTCGCGGTCATGGCCCCGGGGGGTCTGGAGCAGGTGGCGACCAGGGTCGGCGGGATCCACATTGGACAGATCTTCGGCGATGCGGAAAAGAGGTCGTGTGACCAGTAGGTGATAGACCACATACAGAACCAGGCCAAGAATAACCGCACGCGCAACGCCTGAGAGCAGAATGAGGAAGGCGCGTTCCAGCCAGAGCGTGGCCTGCGGTGCGGTATCCACCTTGATGACCAGCTCCCCGTACTTAACCTCCTCGCCGGACTGGGATCGAACCAGATCCACCCTGTAGGTGCGCTGCTGCCCGAAAATCATATCCGTCAGCGAGCGATACGGGCTTTCAGTGAGCGGACGTTGGTTCCGGGCCAGGGGCATGCCGTCAGGGTGGGTGATCTCGCCACCACGGATGGAGTGCTGCTCGAACAGACCATCGATCACCTGCTTCGCAAGATCCTCGTCAATGCTGTAAACCGCTTGGGTTGCCGGTTCCCGGACCAGAGCGAGCGTTTGATAGGCACGATCATCGAGTTCCTCTGAGATGGTACGGAAGTCGATAAAGATCTGAGCGCTGCCAATCACCAGACCGACAGTAAACGCGGTAATCAGTATCCAGCGCAGGATGCGGTAACCGAGGCGGCGTTCAGGCTGGAAAAGTGTCCTCATGGGGCAGTCCGGATTCCTTGTCACTCCTTCCGGGAAATCCCGGCACAGCACAAGCGTAGCAGGTCTGAGTTAAAAGCTAAAAAATCAGTGACAAGGCGCTTGCAGGCTAGGGTCGCCACTCGAAATCCGGGCAGCCGGGCAGCAGGCTGGCGGTGTTCATGGCGCGCCAGCGCAATTCCTCCAGGGAATCCGCCAGGATGTTGATGTGGCCCAATTTGCGGCCCAGTCGCTCCGACTTGCCATACAGGTGAAGATGCGTGTAGGGCAGTTTGAGGATGTCCGCCACCCGACCGGTCTCGCTAATCAGGTTGATCATGCAAGTGGGTTGGAAGGCGGCTGTTTCACCCAGTGGCAGCCCGGAAACGGCACGGATGTGATTCTCGAACTGGCTGGTCACCGCGCCGTTCTGACTCCAGTGGCCGCTGTTGTGAACACGTGGTGCCATTTCGTTGGCCACCAGACCTTCGTCCGTCTCGAACATTTCCAGCGCCAGAACTCCCACATACCCCAGTTCATTCATCAGCGTTCGGATCATGCGCTGGGCCTGATCTTCGAGTTCCGGCTTAATGTGCGGCGCTGGAGCAATGGAAAAGCGCAGAATGCCCTGATGGTGAATGTTTTCGGCCAGCGGGTAGAAGGCGAGCTCACCATCCTGGCCGCGGGCAGCGACGATGGACAGCTCCCGGTGGAAGGGCACAAAGGATTCGGCGATGGCTGTATTACAGCCGATGCGTGGCCATGCATCCGCCGCCTGTTCCGGTGATTCCAGCACGGCCTGCCCCTTGCCGTCGTAACCATCGGTGGCGGATTTGGCCACCACGCGCCCCCCCATTCGCTGGGTAGCAGCCTGCAGTGCCGCCGCGGAGTCCACCACTTCAAAGGGTGCGGTGCTGATGCCCAGATCCCGGAAAAGCGCCTTTTCAAGGGTGCGGTTCTGACAGTACTGCAGAGCCCTGGGCAATGGGTGCACCGGTTTTTCCATTGCGATGCGGTTGACCAGATCAAGTGGCAGGTGCTCGAATTCGTAGGTCACCACATCCGTATCGTTGAGGAAGGTTTCCAGATGCTCGCCTTCGGCGTCGTTGTAGACGGTGCCTACGCCGGCCGAGCCCTTGCCAGTCGGGTCATAGAGGCTGAACTCGTGACCCAGGCGCAGGCCATCCAGTGTCAGCATGCGGCCCAGCTGGCCCGCACCGAGAATGCCGATTTTCATCGTGCCCTCCTGCCGTGAAAGGGGTGGTTCAGTCCGCTGCTGGGTCGGGGTTGTCCAACACGTTCTGCGTCTGGTTTTCCCGGAACGTCTGCAGTGCCTGTGCAATGGATGCATCGTAAACAGACAGGATCTGGGCGGCCAGGAGGCCGGCGTTACGCGCACCCGCCTTGCCGATGGCGAGAGTGCCAACAGGAACGCCGCCGGGCATCTGCACAATCGAGTACAGGGAGTCAACGCCGCTCAGCGCGCGCGATTCCACGGGGACACCCAGAACCGGCAGCGTGGTGTTGGCCGCCACCATACCGGGCAGGTGGGCGGCACCACCAGCTCCGGCAATGATGACCTTCAGGCCCCGTGCGCGCGCTTGCGCGGCGTAGCTGCTGAGCAGATCCGGTGTGCGGTGGGCTGAAACCACCTGGCGTTCGTAGGCGACGCCAAGTTCCTCCATCACGGTGGCCGCATGCTCCATGGTTGGCCAGTCCGATTTTGAGCCCATGATGAGTCCGACCTGAGCCTGTTGCGCCATGGGTGACTCCACATCACTGTCCAGCGGGAAAGCGCGTTATTCTATGCTGGCAGGCGTAACAGTGCAAATGGTGACCATCCCCCTGGGCTTTGCCCAGTGCAGTGCCGGGGGTACCATGCGGTGAGCCGATCAAAGGCAGTAGCCGTTAACACTGGGAGAACCGCATGGAGTCACTGAAACCCGATGACGATCAACTGGCCGAACGTGAGAACGCGGCAGCGCAGCATGGCAGACATAAAGGCTCTGAAGACGGTTACAGGCCTGCCGGGATGCGGCCGCTGTGGATGATGCTGTTGTTGGTCGTGGTCTGTGCCGGTGCCGGTGGCTGGCTGGTCTGGGAGCAGGCACAGCGGATCGCCTCGCTGGAGCGCACACTGGCAACAGTTAAAAGCGATGTCCGCACCAACCAGATGGAGCTGGGGGTGGTGGACGAGGAGCGCGAGGAGACTGGCCAGGCGGTTTCCGAGCAGCTTGAGATGCTCGACAGTGAGATGCGCAAGCTCTGGGTCGTCGCTCACCAGACCAATCAACCTCGCATTGAGGCGCTGGAGGAGCAGATGGGCACACTGAATTCCAGTGTTGGCGAGCTGGATTCCGGGCAGTCGCGCCAGAAAGACCGGCTAGATGAAATTGCAGGTTCTGTCGAGGGATTGCCCGATGCGGATGAGCTGCGCGCGCCCCTGGAAGAGGCCATTCAGGCCGTGCGTGATGATCTGGACAGCCGTACCCGTTCCCTTGAACAGGATCGCCGGCTGGCGCTGGAAGAGATGCGTGCCCGTCTTGACGGTCTGGAAGACGGTGTGGCGACTTTGGAAAAAGACGTGTCCGGCAGCGGTGAGGTCAGCGAACTGAAAGCTCAGCTGGCAGAGCTTGAGTCCGTGGTCGACTCTATCGACAGTTCACGGGCCCAACTGACCCAGCGCTTTGTGCGTCTGCAGGAGCGTGTGGATCGTCTGGCCAACAATCAGAAGGCGGGGGAGGGCTCCTGACATGGTTCGTCAATGTGGATCCCGGGCGCCGTTGCGGCGGCGTTTGGCACGCTGGAACGCTCGCCAGAGCGAACAGCTGGCCGGGGCGACCAGCGTGGTTATACAGCGCCTGGATGCCCTCAATCGGGCTCTGGCCCAGCACGCCGTGCCTAGATCCCGGCGTGCGGGCGTTGAGACTCTGGTGCGCGAGCGCCAGCGACGTGGTCCGACCCTGGAGGTGATCGAAGGCGGTGATGGCCACGAATCCAGGGAGCGCTGAAAAAATTCAGGAAAGGGGTTTGACAGCTCCTCTGAAATGTTTAGAATGCGCATCTCGTTCGGCAGGGAAATCCCTTAAGAACGATTCGGAGCGGTAGTTCAGATGGTTAGAATGCCGGCCTGTCACGCCGGAGGTCGCGGGTTCGAGTCCCGTCCGCTCCGCCATCTTTTGGGTGGTTAGCTCAGTTAGGGAGAGCATCGGCCTTACAAGCCGAGGGTCGCTGGTTCGATCCCAGCACCACCCACCATTTTATTTTCCCCTCTTCTTGGATTGTCGGATCGCAACGCACAGTTGCATCTCTTGAAATCCGTTCTCTCAGTTACTTTTAGCTCGCCTTAGCGTCTATGCAATGACGGCCACCTGTGAGCCAGAGACCCACAGGCGGGATTTTCTGGGTTTATTTGCCCACCAGGCTCTGTCCGCAAACGCGCACCACATTGCCGTTGATGCCGCGCGAAAGCGGGTTGCAGTACCAGGCAATGGTCTCGGCCACGTCCACCGGCAGGCCGCCCTGTGAGAGGCTGTTCATACGCCGGCCCGCCTCGCGCATGGTCATGGGCATGGCGGCGGTCATCTGAGTCTCAATGAACCCGGGCGCCACAGCGTTGATGGTGATGCCGTTTTTCAGGTGCCGTGCCATGCTTTCGACATAGCCGATCACGCCGGATTTGGACGCAGCGTAGTTGGTCTGGCCGAAATTGCCCGCAAAGCCGGCTATGGAGGATACACACACAATACGCCCGTTCTCCCGGATCAGCTCACGCCCGCTCAGTTCCTCGTCAATGCGTTCCTCAGCGGTCAGATTCACAGCAATCGCCATGTCCCAGAAGTGTTCCGGCATGCGAGCCAGGGTTTTATCCCGGGTTACACCGGCGTTGTGCACCACAATGTCCACACCATTGAAGGCATCCTCCAGATGATCCGCAATCAGCCGTGGACCATTTTCCTCCGTGATGTCCGCTGCCAGCGGGGAACCGTCAATATCCTCGGCCACACGGTTAAGGTCTTCCATGGTAGCGGGAATGTCCAGGCAGACGACGCGGGCACCATCTCTGGCCAGGGTTCGGGCAATCGCCTCACCGATCCCCCGGCTCGCGCCGGTCACCAGCGCAACCTTGCCGGTTAGCGGTGCATTGGTGTTAACCGCGGTGCGGCCTTTCGTGCCACTACCTTTGCCAATGCGCACCGGTTGGCCGTTCACGTAGGCGGATTTGGGTGACAGGAAAAAGCGGACTGAGGATTCAATCTGGTTCTCCGCATTGGGGGCAACCCACAACAGCTGGGCGGTGGCGCCGTTTTTGCCGATCTCTTTGGCCATCGAGCGAACAAAGCCTTCCAGCGCCTTGTGTGCGGCTGCGCGGGCCGGCGTCTTGCAGGATGCCGGGTCCGTGCCAACGATCAGCACACGGCCACACTTGGCCATCTGGCGGATGGTCGGATGGAAGAAATCGTACAGGCAGCGCAGCTCGTTGGTGTCGCGGATGCCGGTGGCGTCAAAAACCAGTGCCTTGAACCGGTGCTCGGCGATGGCCTCATCCTCCATGGTCAGTGTCTTCGCAATGCCATTCTCCACCAGGGCAGAGGAATCTCCCAGTGTCGCCGGACCCTCCGGAGAATAGAGGGTGGCCGGGCTTTCGCGCAGGATATCGCCCAGTTCGGCCAGAGCTCGTGGGCGGGGGCCGGCGCCAACCAGGACCTTGCCATCGATAAACGCCTGGTCCTGGCGCTTCCAGCGTTGCAGCTCAATGGGTGATGGCAGGCCCAATGAAGAGGCAGCCTGTTTGCCCACCGATGTGTTCACGAATTTCAGATAGAAATCGGACATAGCAGTATCCTCTGTTCGGGTCAGTGGTAATGGAACATTTTCAGATTCATGACGCAGGCATGTTACATTCTGTGACTGGCTGAATTGTAACGAGTCGTCGGAAAAACCGGCAGTTATCCAATAAGGGACTTTTCAGTGGTCTCGGGCGACTGTATTGGGCGCGCTTACCCCTTTGAATGCAATGAACCCGCTGTCACCCGACAGCGTCACCTCAGCCAATGAGGCTTTGTGTGCAATCCGCAAAGTAGGCACCCGATACTTTCTCCATCTTGATATCAACAGGGGTATAACGCCATGGCAGAAGCGAAATCGACCTCCAGCAAAAGCAGGCAGGGCACCGGGAATGGGTTCGCCTCGATGTTGCCGCGCCAAGTGGCCATCCTGGGGGGCAACCGGATCCCGTTTGCCCGTTCCAATACCGCCTACAGCAAGCTTTCCAACCAGGATATGCTGACGGCGGCCCTGCGTGGCCTGGTGGACCGTTACGGTTTGGAGGGCGAACGGCTGGGCGAGGTGGTTGCTGGCGCCGTGATCAAACACTCGCGCGATTTCAATCTCACCCGCGAGACCGTTCTTGGCTCAGGTCTGGCGCCGGAGACCCCGGCCTATGATGTGCAGCAGGCCTGTGGTACTGGCCTGGAGGCGGCCATCCTGGTGGCTAACAAAGTTGCCCTGGGCCAGATTGAAGCGGGTGTTGCTGGGGGCACGGATACCACCTCGGATGCGCCCATTGGCGTGAGCGAAGGCCTGCGTGAGCTGCTTCTGGATCTCAATCGCGCCCGTTCCAACACAGAGCGGCTGAAGATTGCAGCCCGCTTCCGGCCAAAGCATCTGCTGCCGCTGATTCCTGAGAACAGCGAACCGCGGACTGGTATGTCCATGGGCGAGCACCAGCAGATTACGGCTGATGAATGGCGTATCGCCCGCGAAGACCAGGACCAGCTGGCGCTTGAAAGTCACCAGAAGCTGGCAGCGGCCTACGACGAAGGCTTTTTCAGTGATCTGATCACACCGCTCGCGGGGCTTGAGAAGGACAATATCCTGCGGCCGGATTCCTCCCTGGAAAAACTGTCCCAGCTCAAGCCGGTGTTCGACAGAGAAGACGGCACCATGACGGCTGCCAACAGCACGGCGCTGACCGATGGCGCCTCCTCAGTGTTGCTGGGCAGCGAGGAGTGGGCACGAGCGAAAGGCCTGAATGTGCGTGCCTACCTCACCCATGTTGAAACCGGCGCCGTCGACTTTGTCGATAAGAAGGAAGGTCTGCTGATGGCGCCTGCCTACGCCGTACCGCGGCTTCTGGATAAGGCCGGTCTCAGTCTGCAGGACTTTGATTTCTACGAGATCCACGAGGCGTTCGCCTCGCAGGTGCTGTGCACGCTGAAGGCCTGGGAGGATGCGACCTTCTGCAGTGAAAAGCTGGGCCTCGCCAGCCCACTGGGCCGCATTGACCGCAGCAGGCTCAATGTTAAGGGCAGCAGTCTGGCAGCGGGGCATCCTTTTGCAGCCACCGGTGCACGTATTCTGGCGACTGCCGCCAAACTGCTGGAGCAAAAAGGGAGTGGTCGCGCCCTGATCTCAATCTGTGCCGCTGGCGGCCAGGGCGTGACAGCCATTGTCGAGCGCGGTTGACCCCCTTAGAGGGGGTCGAATCCGCTCAGCCCCTCGGCCTCAAGCAGGCGCGCGAACTCAATGGTTGCCCGGTCCTGACCGGGAGCGCCTATAATCTGAACGTTGAAAGGTAGACCATTTTCATCCAGACCTACCGGAGCGGAGGTTGCAGGCAGACCCAGAACGGTGGCTAGGGCAATCCAGTGCATCTGGTCGGTGTAGGGGCGCTCCCGTCCGTCCACCAGAATCTTGCGGCGGAACATTGGCTGGCTGCGGTTGTGAGGGATGGCTGTGGTTGGCGTCACCGGCGTAAGCAGAACGTCGGCGTCGCCAAACAGGGTGTTGACCAGTGCCGCACGCGCCTGCTCCCTCTGCTCGGAATACTGGAGCCAGTTCAGAACCGGTTGATTCACGCCGATAATGTACTGTTCCAGTCCAGGCGGGATTCGCATCCACCGGCTGAAAAGTCGGACCAGATACCCCATCAGCTTCAGCTGCCGGCGTTGTTTAGGCCGGAAGCCGGTTCCGAGCAGGCTGCCGAGCAGGTTGTGGTAAAGCGGCATCAGGCGGCGGTGGTCAAGCCACTCATTCTCCGCTCGCGAAACACTTGTCCCTGCGTCCGCCAGTCGTGTTGCCAGATCCTCATAGTGGCGTGTGAGCGCATCAGCTACGGGTGATAATGCGTCATGGAAACAAGTGGCAACCCTAACATCACCGAGGCAGCTGAACCCGGGTTCAGGCAGCGATAGAGTCCACTGTGGGCCTTCATGGGGGCGTGGCCCCGCGATGACATCCAGCAGTAATGCGAGATCATCCGCCGTCCTGGCCATGGGGCCACCCTCGGCCAGATCAGGCTGGCTCAGAGTGCCGGGGGGTCCCGGGATATGGCCGCGCAGGGATACGATGTCACGGCTGGGCTTGTGCCCGAATACACCATTGAAATGGGCGGGCGTGCGGATGGAGCCGCCCACGTCCGAGCCGATTTCCAGTGGGGTCATGCCAGCCGCGAGCGCGGCGGCGGCACCTCCAGATGACCCGCCAGGGGTGAGGCTCAGGTCCCGCGGGTTGTTGGTGACACCAAACAACCGATTGTAGGTCTGAAGGTCTGAGGCGAAGAGCGGCACATTGGTTTTGCCGATAATGATGGCGCCCGCGTTTTCGAGACGTTGAATGGCATCAGCGTGGCGCTTGGGGTGATGCGTGCTCAGGGACGATGAGCCGGCGGTGGTGGGCATGCCAGCCACTTCCCAGACGTCTTTGACTGTCATGGGCAGGCCGTGAAGCGCGCCGCAGGGGGTGTTGTGCTCACGCTGGCGGTCGCGCTCCCGGGCCTGATCCAGAGCCCGTTCCCGATCGAGGTAGATGACCGCGTTGATCGGTGGATTGCGTGCGTCGATACGTGCTAGCAGCTCGGATGTCACTGTTTCGCTGGCGACTCTGCCGGTACGCAGAGCCTCAGTCAGTTGTCGTGCCGGTCGGTCCAGCCAGTCGCTCATGTAGATGCCTTCTGTGCTTTTCGGGCCGCTTTTTCGGCAGCCATGCGTTCATCCTTCTGTGTCAGGGCTTCCTGCCATCGTTTGACGGCGACCTGATCCTTCACCAGTTCCAGGGTCTCGATCACACCCTGAATGATCGCTTTACTGGCCTGGGAGTCGTCGCGGTCGTGGTGGGTCAGCAGCACATCCACCAGATCCTCAACAAAATCATGGTTATCCGGGGAACTCAGGTCTTCAAGGATCTGTTCGATTACTTCAGCGGTGATGTCACCCACCGCGCGGTCCAGGGTACCTGAGGCCCAGCTGCCGAATACCGGCAGCTCACGGATGCGTCCCAGATCCCGGTTGCGGTTCATGGCCGAGATCACGCGCGCGTTGAGGTAGGCGCGCAGCTCCTGTTGCTTTGGCAAATAGCCTTCCCGGGCGTAGCGACTGATCCGGGAGGAAAGGAAATCCACCAACAGATCCCGGCGGGGCAGCAGCACCTCCTCCTGGATGCGCTGGACCAGCGGTGAACCACGCTTTACTTCCTCTTGGGTACCGCTGAGCACCTTGGTTACCACGCGATCAGAGAGCTCTTCCATGAAAGCATCGTAATAGAACCGCAGGAACTCGAAGAGTCGGGTTTTGGTGATGTCGATAACACCGTACTTCTGAAGCCGATAGACAATGCTGAAAACACGCAGAAAGCGCAGGATCCGTGCACCGGATGCCGGGATACAGCCCAACAGGTCATACCAGTGCGCAATGGGGTAGAAGTACCAGCGCTGGTATTCGCGGCGGTAGACGGCGTGAATCCAGCGCACTGTGAACTCACTCAGGAATACCCCGATGAACATCAGATCGTAGAACAGAAAGTGGCGATGGATGGGGTCGTAGAACGCCGTTAGCGGCGGTACTTCCTGGCTGAGGAAGTCCCTGATGACATCCACGCTATAAAGGGAATCAAACAGGAGCCAGGCAAGGTTGACCACCAGCAGTACCAGCATGAGCGCATCCAGAGTGAACCAGATCAACTGATGGCTGGTGCGGAGGTTGCGTAAATTGATGGCGAACACACTACATCCTTATGACATGCCTTGAGGGCTCTGTTATAGCAAAGGTGAGCTTTCCACGCATTGGGTTGCCGCCGTTGACGGCACCACTTACACATCGGTGCTACTCTGAATCAAACGAGAGGAAGAGGTGAGTCATGCAGTTGGATAAAGCGTTGGTTGATCCAGCAGCTGTGTTTACGACGCCGGATGAAGTGGTTACTGCTGAAGGGCTGAGTACGGATCAGCGCATCCGGATACTGCGTCGACGGGAGTATGATGCGCTTGAGTTGACTGTTGCGGATGATGAGAACATGCCGGGCGATAGCACGCCTCTGCTTGAGAAGGTACTGGCAGCGCTGCACCGGCTGGGGTACACGCCGGATCCTGAACAGGAACCGCCCACCAAACAGGGAGGTGTCTGACCACCGGAGTGTTCACTCAATCACACGTGTCGAAAAGGGCCTTCTGTAACATAATGTTTCAGGTAGAATGCCCCTTCGCTTATACAACCATCCCGGCGTTAACGCAAGTAGAGGGCCCCCAATGAAGCGAATGAGTGTGCTGGACTCGTCCTGGCTCAAGGTCGAATCCGAAGACACCCCCATGCATGTGGGTACCATGCAGATATTCTCCCTGCCGGAAGGGGCGCCGGATACGTTCCTTCGGGATATGGTTGAGCGCATGAAAAACGCTGGCGAGATACAGGCACCCTGGAAGTACAAATTATTCAGTGGCACCCGGTTGGGGCGGAGCCTGGCGCCGGTTTGGGTTGAGGACCAGGCATTGGATCTTGATTACCACGTACGTCACTCGGCCCTTCCGAAACCCGGCAGTGAGCGTGAGCTGGGGGTGCTTGTATCCCGGCTGCACTCCCATCCTCTGGATTTCGCGCGCCCGCTGTGGGAGTGCCACATTATTGAGGGGCTGGAAGGTAACCGGTTTGCGCTCTATACCAAGATGCACCACTCCATGATTGATGGCATCAGTGGTGTGCGCCTGATGCAGAAGATACTTACTACGGACCCTTCGCGCTCCGATATGCCGCCGCCCTGGGCGGTGGAACCAAGCCAGCGCCGCTCCCAGGCTGGGCAGGGAGTAACATCTATTCAGGGGGCGTTTGAGCAGGCGCTTGAGGCGCTGCGGATCCAGGCTGGTTCCACTCCTCAGCTGGCGGCCGCCGTAGGGCGCTTGGCTGGAGCCGCGTGGAAGGGCAAAGACAGCAAATTGACCGCACCCTTTGTGGGACCGCAGTCCATCCTCAACAATCGTATTACCGGCCAGCGTCGCTTCGCGACCCAGCACTATGAGATTGACCGCCTCAAGGCGGTCTGCCGTAAGACCGATTCGTCACTGAACGATGTGGTACTGCAGGTCTGTGGCACAGCCCTGCGGCGTTTCCTGCTGGAACAGGATGCGCTGCCGGAAGAGCCGCTGACAGCGGGGATTCCGGTCAATGTGCGGCCTGCGGATGACGAGGGAACCGGCACAGCCATCAGTTTCATGATCGCCAGTCTGGCTACGGATGAGCCCGATGCCATGGCGCGGCTGGAGCAGATCAAAGAGTCGACAGAGACCGCGAAAGAACACCTGCAGAGCCTCCCTCGCCAGGTTCTGAACCAGTACACAATGATGTTGATGTCGCCCTACATCCTGCAACTTGTTTCCGGGTTAGGGGGACGGATGCGGCCGGTATTCAATGTCACCATCTCCAATGTGCCGGGGCCGACGGAACCGCTGTACTATGAGGGCGCGAGCATGGAAGCGATGTATCCAGTGTCACTGGTTACTCACGGTGGAGCGCT
This sequence comes from Salicola sp. Rm-C-2C1-2, assembly GCF_040196175.1. NCBI lineage: Bacteria > Pseudomonadati > Pseudomonadota > Gammaproteobacteria > Oceanospirillales > Halomonadaceae > Salicola > Salicola sp. Rm-C-2C1-2. Next base: position 339,208 of record NZ_JBEFNF010000001.1, read on the forward strand.
TAACATTACCTGTCTGAGTTATGCTGGATCGTTAAACTTCGGTTATACCGGGTGTCGCGATACGCTTCCAAGTATGCAGCGCTTGGCGGTGTATACCGGCGAAGCGCTGTGTGAGCTGGAATCACGGCTAGGCGCGAGTCAGTGATGGCGATAGGGGATGGCCGCTTTACAGTGCACATCTGTTCACTTTGTTGTCTGAATCATGACCGACACTGACTATCATCCTTTTGAAGAAATCTGGAATGCACTGACTCACGGCGTTGGAGTAGTGTTGGCGCTGGCAGGCACAACTGTTCTGGTTGTTCTGGCTGCGTTCAACGGCGATGTTTGGTCCATAACCAGCGCGGCGGTCTATGGGATCAGTATGGTGGTGCTCTTCCTGGCCTCGACCCTCTACCACAGTGCGCGCCAACCGGCGCTGCGTCGTGCCTTCAAGATGTTCGATCACTGCGCGATCTTTCTGCTGATTGCGGGGACCTATACGCCTTTTCTGCTGGTCAATATGCGGGGAACGCTTGGATGGATTCTGTTTGCCGTGATCTGGGGACTTGCCGCTTCCGGAATTGCGTTCAAGCTCATCTTCGGTCATCGCTATAAAGGGCTTCAGGTAGCCACGTATCTGGTGATGGGATGGCTGGTGGTGGTTGCCGCCACTGAACTGCCTTCCATATTGGGCGTCACTGAGCTGGCGCTATTGGTGGCCGGTGGGGTTGCCTATACGCTTGGCGTGGTGTTCTACCTTGGCGACCGGATTCCCTTCAACCATGTCATCTGGCACCTGTTTGTGCTGGCAGGGGGAACGCTGCATTATTTCGCGGTTTATAACGGATTCCTGAGCGCGTGGCAGGGCTGATGATTCGCCGGCGTTGACCCCCGTGGCTGCGTGCGTCGGGGCTGGTATCATACGTCCCATGATGATCCCGAACGTTTTCCGTCTTTTCCTATTTCCGCTGCTGTTGCTGGCTATTAGCGGCGTGCGGGCGGCAGAACTTGAGGTTATCGTCGACCCGGAAAACGATGCTCTCCAATCCAATATCCGCGCCCATGTGGGCGATCTCGGTCGTCGGAACGCAGCTTCTCTGCGCCGTTTCGCCTCCCATGCCCGGGACAGTGCCCGGGAGGCCATGCGGGCGCTTGGGTATTACCAGGGCGAGGTCCAGTACCGGGTGGTGGAGGCGCGAAACCCGGTGCTGCGCTTGCAGGTAACACCGGGTGAGCCGGTACGGTTGGTGAGCGTGCGGATTGAGGTGCGGGGTGAGGCGTCGCAACTGCCCTCGTTCCAGCTTCCCGAGCGCCTGCGCCCCGAGACGGGGGATGTGCTCAACCACGGGCGCTATGAGCAGGTGAAGCGTTTTTTCCGGGGGCGTGCTCAGACCCACGGTTTTTTTGATGGCCAGTTTGTAACCAGTGAACTGAGGGTGCGCCCAGCGGATCGCGAGGCAGAGATCCGGTTGCTGTATGACAGCGGTCCCCGGTATAGCCTGGGCGAGGCGGCGTTCCCTGATGACAGTTATTTCGAGCAGGATCTTCTGGCGCGTTTTGTCCGGTTTGAAGCGGGGGCGCCCTATCACTCGGATCGTTTGATTGAGCTTACCCAGGATCTCCGCGGGGCCGGCTATTTCAGTGAGGTTCGTTTGGATGCTGACCCGGAAGCGGCAGAAAAACGCGACATTCCGGTCAAGGTTAGTCTGGATGAGCGAACCCGCCATTCCCTTGGAACGGGCGTAGGCTTCAGCACAGACGTGGGCCCCCGCTTGCGGGCCACCTGGGATGAGCACTATGTGAACCCCCAGGGCCACAGTCGCGGGGCGGAGTTCGAGGTGTCGCAGCCGCGCCAGAATGCCGGTATCTACTACGAGCTACCACTTAATCCGCCAATGACGGACGCTCTGCGCTTTACCGGCTCCCTCCAGAATGAGGATATTGAGGATACCCGCTCCCGGAGGATCAGCCTTGGCGCCCAATGGCAGAGCCAGCTGGAATCCGGCTGGCAGCAGGTGGTTTCGCTACGGCGTGAAGAAGACCGTTTCACGGTTGGCGACGAGACTGAACGAACGCGATTGGTGCTGCCGGGATTGAGTTACAGCTATCTGAAACGTGACTCCCCTGTTGATCCCTCCCGGGGTTACCGTCTGCAGTTTGAGAGCTCTGGCGGTCAGCGCGATATGTTCTCGGACATTGACGTGATCCATCTGGTCGCGTCGGCCCAGGGTCTGATCACCGTGGGCGAGGCCGGACACCGTTTTCTGACCAGGGTGCGTGCTGGCGGCATCGGAACCAATGATTTTGGTCAGGTTCCGCCGTTCCTGCGTTTCTTTGCCGGCGGTGACCAGAGTGTGCGTGGTTACGGGTATCGAACGCTGGGCCCGACTGATGAAGATGGCGACAACGTTGGCGGGCGTTTTCTGCTCACCGGGAGCCTGGAGTATCAGTATCCGCTGTCGAAAAGCTGGCGTCTGGCGGCCTTTGTGGATGAGGGCAACGCCTTTGATACTCTCGGTGATCCACTGAAAACGGGTGTGGGCGTGGGGATCCGCTGGGTGTCGCCAGTGGGACCGATTCGCCTGGATGTAGCCCGAGGGCTGGATGAGCCCGAGAACTTCCGTTTGCACTTTTCCATGGGGCCAGAGCTGTGACAATGCGGCGTCGTGTTTTCTGGAGCGTCATCCTTTTCCCGGTGGTGGTGCTGATGATCGTGATCTCGGCGGCGGGCTGGGTGCTGCTCACGGAATCCGGAGGTCGCTGGGGGATTCAGCAGGTTCCCGGCCTGGAAGTCGTGGGTTACAGGGGCGAACTCGGCAGTGCCTGGCATGCACAACGCCTTGTTTACGATGACGGTCAGGGGACAAGGGCCAGAGTGGAAGAGGTTGAAGTCGCGTGGTCGCCGGGATGTTTGCTCACGTTGGAAGTGTGCGTGGACCGGCTCCACACCAGTGGCGTTTCGGTCTCTCTGCCCGGCACTGAATCCGCCACAACCTCGGACAGAGACATTGAGCTTCCCGCGGTTCGCATGCCACTTTCGCTGTCGATTGAAAAGCTGAATGCGGGTCGCATCACCTATAACGGGACGCTGATCCTCGATGCGGTTGAGTCCAGCGCCACTCTGAGCGGCGGCATCCTTCAGCTGGCGTCGCTGCATGTGATCAGGAAGGGCCTGGATGCCAGGGCAGAAGGGTCCCTTGAGATGAGAGGGGACTGGCCGGTGGATCTGGCTCTGGATCTGAGTTACGACATCGGTACGGATTTCCCTGATGAGCTGGCTATGACAGCCAAGCTGGCGGGAACCGTCAGCGCCCTGGATGTGACAGCCCGTATGAGCCGCCCCTGGCAGACAGAGCTGGCAGGTCGAGTCAGTCCTCTTGAGCCGGGAGTCCCGGCCGAGGTCCGCGTGACCGCCGAGCGCTTCGCAGCCACACCGGATCTGCCATCGCATTATGCATTGAAGAATCTCGTGCTTGAGGCCCGGGGCAATCTGGATGAAGGCTGGTCCGTGGCAGGTGATGCCGTACTCGCGACTGACCCCGGATTGGATGTGTCACTGGAAGGGCAAGCCAGTCTCGACAGCGCCCGGGTCGAGAGGCTGGCCCTCTCGGACGGTGACGCCCGCTCGTTGGTGCTCAACCGGGCCAGGGTGAGCTGGAATGACGGTCTGACAGCCAGTGGCTCGCTGGACTGGCGCTATTTCCCCTGGCAGCAGCTGGTGCCGGATCTTGCCAGGGTGCCGGTGGCAGTCAGCGATGCCGCGCTGGACTTCAAGCTGGTGGACGGCGAATACACCGGCACTCTGGACGCGCAACTGTTCACCCAGGAGGGGCCCTTATGGCTGCGTACACCCCTCGCAGGGGACCTGTCGCGGGTGAGTCTGGAACGTCTGAGTGTGGCCAGTGCGTTGGGACGCGTCGCGGGGTCTGCCGGCGTCGAGTGGGCGCAAGGCCTTGCGTGGCAAACGGACCTGGCGCTGGAAAACATGCTACCGGGACGGCGCCTGCCCGAGCTCGACGGGCAGCTCAGCGGACGCCTGGCCAGCAGTGGGCAGTTGGCGGATGAGGGACCTGTGGGGAACGCCTCCGTCAAACTGGCTGGCAGCCTACGCGGCCAGGCACTGTGGCTGAATACAGAGGCCCGTTTTGAGGGTGCCCATTGGGAGGTGCCGGCGCTTGAGCTGCATTTCGGAGACAACAACCTCCAGGCGTCCGCAAGCCAGACCGACCAGCTCGAAGCGGCGCTGGAATGGAAGCTTCCGGTTCTGGCCCAGCTCTGGTCCGGGCTTGAAGGTCAGCTCCAGGGGCGCGCAAGCGGGCGTCATCTGCTTGGCAGGCCCAGGGGGACCCTGGCTCTCCGCGGCCAGGACCTGGAGCTTGCAGGTTATGGAATTGAGCTTGCTCAGCTGGAAAGCGAAGCAGACCTGGCTGATGATGGTTCGGCGCGAGCGCGGGTGGATTTTTCGCAACTAGCAGCCCGGGAGCGACAGCTGGAATCCGGCCAGTTACGGCTTGAGGGGTCGCTGGCTGATCACGAGCTTGGCCTGTCTCTGCGGCACCGCCAGGGGAGCCTGCGTCTGAGTGCAGCGGGTGCCTGGGGCAGTGAAGGGTGGCAGGCGACGCTTAATGGAGGCGGTGTGGCGTTGCCGGGTCAGCACTGGCTGATGACGACTCCCGCCCGGCTGACGGTTGCCGGCAGCGGCGAGGCCCATCTTGGCGCTCACTGCTGGCGTTGGAGCAGTGCCCGGGTCTGCACTGGCGATCAGCGACTCAACCCCGCTTCCTCTATGCAGCTGGGTGTTGCCAATCTGCCTACCCGCGCTTTCCAGCCCTTGCTGCCGCCGACATTCCGTTGGCAGGAGAGTCTGGATGCCCATGTCGCGCTGGAGCTGGATGAACAGGGGCCACGCGGTCGTGCCTGGGTCGACGCCGGCAGCGGTCAGGTGGCGCTGCGCCGCGGTGTGGATCCAGACAATCTGGCGGCGGAAGTTGACGAGGAAGAGGGGGAGAAGGCCTGGCAGTGGCTGCCTTTTGAGTATGACCGAATGCGGGTTGCCGCAGATCTGGATCCCGAGCGGACCCGGATCGAGGCGGATCTCGCTGGACCTGAGATCGGGCACCTTGACCTGGATGCCGGACTCAGGCCACTTGTGGAAGGCATGCCGGTGGACGGTCGACTCAACCTTGAAGAACTGGATCTGGCTCTGATCCGACCTTTCCTGGATCTGGATGTGGTGGAAGGGCGCCTTGCTGGCCGTCTGGCTGTCAGCGGGCCGGTGGCGTCGCCCGTTATGCAGGGGGAGGTGACCCTGACGGAGGGTGAAGTCAGGGATCCCCGGTTGCCGCTGCCTCTCTCCGAATTGAATGCAACGGCACAAGTGAGCGGAACGCAAGCGAGGATTGATGGTGACTGGCGCAGTGGCGAAGAAGGTCGGGGCCGGGTGGAGGGCACTGCCAGCTGGACCGATGGGCCCAAAGCGCAATTGTCCCTGGTGGCTGAATCACTGCCGGTGAGCGTGCCGCCCTATGCCGAGTTGACGGTTTTTCCGGATCTGATGTTGCGTTACGGACGGGACGGCATTGGTGTCACCGGCCAGGTACGGGTGCCCAGCGGTCAGGTGGTGATCGAGTCCTTGCCGGAATCGGCGGTTGGCGTTTCTGATGATGCCATTGTGGAAGGGGAAGCGCCTGGCGCTGACCCAATCCCCCTGGCGTTGGACCTGGAGGTTCTGATCGGCGAGGAGCGCGTGGACTTCAATGGTTTCGGCGTCACCGGCACTCTGGAGGGTCGTCTGAATCTGGCCGATGAGCTGGTGGCCAACGGCGACCTTAATCTGCGCAATGGGCGCTATGAGCTCTATGGTCAGGATCTTCACATCCGCCGCGCCACGTTGCTGTTTGCCGGTCCCATTGACCGGCCTTTCCTGGATATTGAGGCGGTTCGGATCGTGGACGACGTGACGGCGGGTATCCGGATTACCGGCCCTGCGGATGAGCCGCGCTCGGAGATCTTCGCCGAACCCCCGATGAGTCAGCAGCAGGCTCTGGCATACCTGACGCTGGGGCGTCCACTGGAAAGTGAGGGTGACAGCTACGCTATGGAGCGCGCAGCGATCAATCTGGGGCTGGCCCAGACGGCACCACTGACCCGAGAGTTTGGTGAGCGTGTCGGTATTGAAAATCTCCAGGTTGAAACCGAAGGAGATGGAGACGGTGCCAGTGTGGTTGCTTCTGGCTACCTGACGGACAAGCTCAGCCTGCGTTATGGCGTGGGGCTCTTCCAGCCGGTGAGCCGGATGGCGCTGCGTTACGATCTGTCGCGCAGCCTCTATCTGGAAGCGGCCAGTGGCCTCGCCAGCTCACTCGATCTATTTTACCAGACAGAATTTGGCAAACCGGGAGACTGACCGTGCTTATCCATGGTGATCAGGTCCGGCTTACGCCTCGGGAGCGCCGTGTGATCCGGCGTCTGACCGGAATCGATCCGCATTTCATCCATAATCGCGAGACGCTGATCCGTTTTCGGGACCAACATCTGCAGAGTTACCCTACGGATACACCACAGATCCGGCTGGTCAAACTGTTGTTACGCCGCAATCTGGTTTAGCGTCTGATCCGGTTCGGATGAAGGAGCTCTCATGGAAGCCAGAGTTCGAAAACGCTGCCACCCAGTGCGCCGCCATTGCGCAGGCGGGTGAAACCCTGCCGGTTGCCGACAGTGTGCATGCCGGCCATGCGCTGCGCAAAGTAGAGCCCCAGGTTGGTACTCCCCGTGCTGAAGTCGACGCGTTCGGTACCGGAGAAATCGACGGCCAGCATGGACTCAGGGTAACCGGGACCATCGTCCTCAACACTCAGCACCAACCAGCCGTCGTCAGTCCTGGCGTTGAGGTGCAGCTGACTGCGGGCATAGCGGATGGCGTTGTTGATCACGTTGGTGAGCACACCGCTGACCAGCTGGGTGTCAAAGTACCCTTCTTCGGAATCCGGCTCAGTATGGACTTCAAGGTTGATCTCCAGCCCTTCCAGCAAGCGCTCGTGATGGGCGTGCTGCTCATCAAGAAAATCGGAGACCAGCTGCTCCTCCACTGTGGCGCAGAGTTTCTCTTCGGAAAGCCGGTACAGGCTGAGAAGCTGGATGAGATCGCCATGTACCCGCTGGGCCTCGTATTCGAGGGTTGTGAACGGGCGAGAACCGCGTACGTCTCCGGAGACAGAGTCGCGGACCTCGTCCAGTGAATTAAGGAGCATGCCCAGGGAGTTCTTCATATCGTGAACGGTTGAGGCGAGCACGGTGGAAAAGTCGAGTTCATCGGTCATGTGGTGCTCCCGGATCTGAGGTCCGCAATTTTTCGGGTCAGGAATTGGTAGCGTTTGTACTGCTTGTGTTGAGGGGGCAGATGATTGAGTTGCTCAAGACAGCGTTCACAGCGGCTGAGCGTGCCGGGGTCTGATCCCTTGCCGTCCTGTTCCGCATGCTTGAGCATGACCTGAACCAGGTTAAGGTTGAGGGCCGGATGTTGGGGCACCAGCTCAAGTGCCTGTTTGAAGGCATCGGCGGCCGCGGCCAGTTCCCCGTTTTCAAAGGCCTTGATGCCCTCTTTGTTATGCGTGCGGGCCTGATTTTTCTTGTGGAAGCTGACGGGTTCATCCATCAGTTCCTCAATGGCCTGCATGATCTTAGGGTCATCCTGGCAGCGTGCCGCCAGCTGGTTGAGTACCTGCTGGGCGGCGCCATCATCCTGCTGGGTATAGAGAGCGCGGGCGTAATCCAGCGTTTGCTCTGGGCTCATGGTGTCAGGGTCCAGCCGGTCGCTTATGCTCTCCAGCGCCTTGCGGCTGTCATCCATCCGCCCCTGGCCGGCATGGATACGGGCGGTAACCAGCTGCTGCTGGGTTTGCACGTTGTCGTCGTCCTTGAATCGCCGCCTCATGTTTTTGAGTGTTTTCAGGGCTTCATCCGCCAGATCCCTGCCGTCACTGGCGGTGTTGCCGTCACTCAGCTCGGACAGAGTCCGGCTCAGGCCCAGGTAGTTCTCCGGGTCATCGTGAATCGAGTTATCGCTGAGCTTGACGGTGGAACGCCATGCGTCAGCGGCGGTTTCCATATCCTGATTGCTGGCAGCGATGCCGGCGAGCTGCTTCTGGCGCAGAATGGCCAGCGGCGAGATTCCGACAGCCTCTTCCACTACTTCCTGGGCTTTGCGGCTGTTGCCTTTGCGTTGTAACGCATCCGCAAGGGCATCGTAGGCCTCGATGTAGTCCGGGTTGGTCTCGATCAGGGTCTCGAAGTGCCTGATGGCTTCATCCAGAGCCCCCTGTGCAACCGCTGTTCGACCCAGCCCCATGCGGGCCCACGCCAACTCCCGGCCTGCCAGCACCTCCTCGTAGATTTGCCGGGCCTGATCGGGGGCATCGCGCTGCAGGTAGAGGTCGCCCAGTATCTGGGTCACCCGGTTATGGTAACGGGTCTTCTTCTGGAGCAGCTGTTCCGCCTGGTGTATGGCCTCAGGCAGGTCATCCTGGTCCAGTGCGTGGTTGATCGGATAGAGGGCATGGCGCTGCGCCAGAAGGGCGTCCATGCGTTTCTGCAGGACGGCTTGGGTGAGGGGTTTAATGATGTAGGTGTCGGGGTGATACTCGCGCGCTCCCATCACGATTTCGCGTGAGGTTTCCGCCGTCACCAGAACAAACAGCGACGTATGGCGCAGCAGTTTCTGGTGACGCAGTGCCTCCAGTACCTGCTGGCCAGTCTTGCCCTGACCCAGATTGAAATCACAGATCAGTACGTCGTAGTGTTCTTTGGTACATTTAGCAATGGTTTCATTGCCATTGGCGGCCATATCGATTCGTTCGGCCCCCATGCTGCTGAGCATCTGCCGCATGGATCGCCGGAAGTTCTCGAAATCATCAGTAATCAGAAAACGCAGCTTTCGATAGAGTTTGTAGCGTTCGTTTTCATCCATCAGTTTGGGTCCGCTCAGTATTGGCGACGCAAGGTGTGTTAGTGAAGCTAGCTGACCCCTGCTCATCCCTCAAACAATCAGGCTCCGGCTGACACCGAATAACGTTTCGGGCGGCGTTTCCCTGCTTTCAGGGCTGGTGGTAAAGTAACGGTGAAGTCTGTTTCCAGTTGAGATCTGCTATGACCACGAAGGAAGAGCGCCGTCAGTTCCTTGAGGCCATGGGGGATGTAGAACCGATCCGTAAGCCCGACCAAGCCGACCTGGACGGCGGGCGTCAGGTGACCCCGGGTCAGCTGGAACGCCGCCGGGCGGCTGTGGTGGAAAACGCTGTCGATCGCAACCCGCTGACCGTTACGGATGTCGCCTGGCTGGGGCCAACTGATGAGCTCAGTTTCAAGCGTGACGGTATCCAGAACGGCGTTTTCAAAAAGATCCGCCTGGGCCAGTATTCCATTGAGGCACAGCTGGATCTGCACCGTATGACCGTGGATGAGGCGCGTCAGGAAGTGTTCAACTTTATCCGTGAATGCCTGCGTCGCGGCGTACGTTCGGCGCTGGTCAAACACGGCAAGGGCGAGCGTAATCCGGATCGGATCGCCACCATCAAGAGCTATGTGAACCAGTGGCTGCCGCAACTTCCGGACGTCATGGCTTTCCACTCGGCGCAGCCTAAACACGGTGGTACCGGCGCGGTCTACGTGATGCTGCGTAAAAGTCCGGAGGCCCGGGAACACAATCGCGAGAGGTTTGGTGGTCAGTAAGCCGCAGTGACCAGGAGTAGGACAATGACAATAACAATCCGTGTGAATGACACCGAGCAGTCGGTGGCAGCCCCTGGTGACACCCCATTGTTGTGGGTGTTGCGTGACTGGCTGGGCCTGAAGGGCACCAAGTTCGGGTGTGGCATCGGCCAGTGCGGGGCCTGTACCGTTCATATTGATGGCGAGGCCAAGCGTAGCTGCATTACGCCGGTTTCCAAAGTGGCTGGCGGGGATGCAGCCGTTACTACCATCGAGGGCCTTGCTGACGGCGACGACCTCCATCCGGTGCAGGAGGCCTGGGTTGAGCATAACGTGCCCCAGTGTGGCTACTGTCAGTCCGGCCAGATCATGAGTGCGGTGGCGCTGCTCAATCAGGAGACGAACCCGGATGATGAACGGATCAATGAGTTCATGTCTGGGAATCTCTGCCGTTGCGGTACCTATCCGCGCATCCATGCCGCCATTCGCTCTGTTGCGGATGGAGGTGGCTCATGAGTGATGTCTCCCGACGCGAACTGTTCCGTCTAGGGGCGACCGGCTCCGGGGCCCTGGTGTTGGGTATGGTGTTGCCTGGCTGTGCCGCTCCGCGTGGACGGGAGCCGTCTACTGCCGGAGCCTGGGCGCCTAACGCCTGGCTTGAGATTGCTCCCGACAGGGGGGTGGTGTTCACCCTGGATCGCGTTGAAATGGGGCAGGGCACGGTGACTGGCATCACCACACTGGTGGCGGAAGATCTGGATGTGGCACCGGAGAACATTGAAGTGGTATTTGCGCCGGTGGGCGACGCTTACATCAATCCGCAATATGGCCTGCAGGTAACCGGCGGCAGCTCCAGCGTGCGTATCAGCTGGGATCGGGTGCGGGAAGCCGGAGCCCGGGTGCGGGCTGTATTGTTGGCATCGGCCGCCGAGGTATTTCAGAAGCCGGTTGATTCCTTGACCACCAACGATGGCTATGTACTGCATCCCGATGGCATTCAGCGCCTGGCCTACGGTGAGCTTCTGGGCCTGGCGGCGCGCCAGACTATGCCGGAGGAGGTCACGCTACGCCGACCGGAAGACTACCGCTACATAGGCAGACAGAACCAGCGTCTGGATGCCAGGGCCAAGGTGACCGGTCAGGCGCGCTTCGGTATCGACGTTGAACTGGATGGGATGCGTTACGCCGTGGTGGCTCGGCCACCTGTTATAGGGGCACGGCTTGTTTCTTTTGACGACGCGAAAGTACGGCAACTGCCGGGTGTGATTGACGTCCTGGCGATTGAGCGCGGTGTTGCCGTCGTGGCTGAAAGCTACTGGCAGGCGCTGACGGCCCGTGATGAGCTGGCGATCGAGTGGGACGAGTCTGATGCTGTGAAAGTGACTCGGGACTCGGTATTCCGCCAGTATCGCCAGGCGGCGGACGACAGCGCCGGAGATACTGAACGCAGCGAGGGCAATGCCGCCCGCGCGCTTGCGGAGACCGACAATGTGCTGGAAGCTGAATACGAAGCGCCGTTTTTGGCCCATGCCACCATGGAACCGCAGAACGCTACCGCCATGGTGACAGCTAACGGTCTAGAGGTTTGGGCGCCGACACAGGGACCGGACATGGCCCGGATCGCAGCAGCGCGCACCAGCGGTTACTCGCCAGAGTCAATTACCATTCATACCACCTTTCTCGGGGGCGGCTTTGGTCGGCGCCTGACGCAGGAGTACGTGGAAGAAGTCGCGGCGATCGCCAGTCAGCGTGGCGAGCCCGTCAAACTGGTCTGGTCCCGTGAGGACGATATCCAGCATGATGTTTTCCGTCCGGCGATGCTGCACCGTTTCCGGGGCGCGCTCTCGAATGGCCGTATCAGTGCCTGGGATCATCAGGTCACGGGCCCTCTGATCTTTGACTGGTTCGCGCGTAATGCAGCGCCAGCCCAGTATCCCTGGGCCCCCCAAATGGTCTACAGCACGCTGGCTTCCATGGGGCGCATGACTGAGGACACGTTCCTGACGCCCAAGGACCGGTCGGCGATCGAGGGGGCCGTGGATGTGCCTTATACGGTGCCGGATCTATGGGTACGCCATACCCACTCGGATGCCGGGGTGCCGGTGAGCTACTGGCGCTCCGTTGGTCACTCCCATAACGGATTCGCGGTAGAGACCTTCATGGATGAGCTGGCGCACAGGGCCGGTGAAGACCCGGTTCAGTTCCGTCTGCGGCATCTGGCGGACAGTCCCCGCCATCAGGCCGTTCTGGAGCGGGCGGCGGAAGCCGCCGGCTGGGGTGACCCTTTACCTGAAGGCCGGGCCCGGGGTGTGGCCCTGCATCGTAGTTTTGGTACCTATGTGGCGCAGGTTGTGGAAGCCAGTATCACCGATGGTGCCATCCGTGTTCAGCGTGTGACCTGCGCTGCCGACTGTGGCCAGATGGTGAACCCGGATATTGTGCGTATGCAGCTGGAAGGCGGCATCCTGTTTGGACTTACCGCTGCGCTTTATGGCGATGTGGATTGGGACGACGACGGCCGCCTGAAGCAGAGTAACTTCCACAATTACACGTTGATGCGTCATGACGAGACGCCGGAGCTCAACATCGTACTGATGGACAACGCTGAAGCCCCTCAGGGTGTGGGCGAACCGGGCACACCACCCGCCATTCCGGCGCTGGGCAACGCTTTGTTCGGGGTAACGGGGAAACGCCAGCGCCGAACGCCTTTCCGGGCTGATAGTGGCGATGCCTGAAGCCCATCAGGATCCGGCTGCTTCGGTCATCGGGCATGTCAGCCGCTGGCTGGCCCGCGGGGAGCGTGCCTGGCTGTGCACGGTTTTGCGCACCTGGGGCTCGTCGCCTCGACCGCCGGGGTCCATGCTGGCGGTTAATGGCGCTGGAGAATGGGCCGGGTCGGTCTCGGGAGGCTGTCTTGAGGAATCCCTGATCCGGGAGGTGATCTCGGGTGAGGCGGCTGCATCCAGCGCTCCTCGCCTTGTGGATCATGGTGTCACCGAAGACGAACAAGAGCGTTGGCGTCTGCCCTGTGGTGGGCGGATGCGGCTGGTTGTCGAGGTGCTGGAACCGGAAAGGCATGCGGGCCCGGTGGCGCGCGTATTGGAGGACCTGGCCGAGCGTCGCGCTGTAACCCGGCGTGTGGATTGGGGGCGTGGCGATTGGCTGTTCGCCGGTGCCTCCGTGCCTGGTCGTATTGAAGAGCATGAGGGGGAGTTTCTGCACACTATCGGCCCCCGGTCGCGCATGCTGATGATTGGCGCTGGTGAAGTGGCGCGCTACGTTGGGCGCATGGCGTTGATGAACGGTTTCAGTGTGGCGCTCTGTGAACCTCGCCCGCTGTTCCTTGAAGGCTGGCATGAGCCCGGTATTGAGTGCCATGCCTGCCTGCCCGATGACCTCATACAGCGCGATTTCAACGATGCGCATTGCGCGATCCTGGCGCTGGGTCATGACCCGCGGATTGACGACATGGGCCTTCTGGCCGCTCTTGAAAGCAATGCCTTCTACATCGGCGCTATGGGCTCCCAGCGCACCGCCGCCCAGCGGCGCGAGCGTCTTCATCAGCTGGGCGTGACCGATTCCCGCATGGGGCGTATCCACGCCCCGATCGGTTTCAGTATTGGCAGTAAGGCACCCCCCGAGATCGCCGTGGCGACCATGGCCCAGGTGCTGGCGGAACACCATCGGTTGCTACACCGGGTCAGCCGCTATGATATCTAAAGCGCCAGGACGAGCTCTGATGCTGGCGCTGCTGGCGCTGATGCTGCCCGGCTGTTGGCTGACCGGGGAACGGGAGACTGAGGCAGAGGCCTATGTCAACACCCTGGCCGATGCCCTTAAGCGTCCACCTGAGCGGTCCGACATCCCTACCGTTGAGCGTTTGCCTCGCTCCCGTAACCGCCAGCTTGAATTGCCGGAGCTGGATGTGGGATTGGGGGATTTTCTTTCCCTTTACGGTTGTGAACTCCAGGTTGTGATCGGCGAACGCACGAGTACCCTCGGGCGTGTGGCGCATCCGGGAACGCGCATGGAATACCATCTGCGCTTCCTGGAGGCAGCGGATGCCTGTCTGCCCAAAGTCGATAGCGAATCCCGCACCGAGACCCTCAGGGACGCGCGTGAAGCCCGCGCGGAATCGCTGCCTCTGGCGCTCTGGAACGGGATCTGGGCAAGTGATGAAATCGCAAGCCTGGTGAGCCGTTCCGGCGGATTGCTGCCTGCGCCCGCGCCGGAACAAACGCTTGAACAGCTCACTCAAGGGTTGTCAGAAACCGCCTCAATGCTGGATTCAGCCGAGCCAGGCCAGGTTCCGGCGGAGATAGAGGCCATGACGGCGCGTTATCGCCAGTGGCGCGAGGCGCCGCGCTTCGGTCAACTGTTGCGTAGCGCCGAGGCTCTGCAGACCCGACTGGGCGACAGTGCTGATACCCTGGACCGCGCCCTGGCGGCAAACAGTGACTGCCCGTTCGAAGCTGATCCGCTGGCGTTCTTCCAGCAACATTACCTGCGCGGGCTGGCTGGTCGCGTCGCCCTGGTGCGCGCGCACGGCCGTCGTATGGCGCGGGCTCTGGAAACGCTGGTGCGGGTGCCCGGCGCGCCGGTTCCCGATGCCATGACCCCCTTCATTGATCGCAACCTGCGGACCGCGTACTCCGGCAGCGTCTGGTACGACCTTGACCGCGCAGTTGAGCGCCACGCTGAGGCCTGGAATCGACTGCTGGCACGCTGTGACTGACGCCAACTCCGGAGTGTGAGCCGGTCGCTTTTGCCGCTTCACTGATCCTGTTACAACCGGTGTTCAACCTTCATGGAACAGGATGAACACCATGGAATCGCCTGCCAGGGCCGCACTGATGTTGGCCGTGACACTGAGTCTGAGTGGCTGTTTTGAAAGCCAGACGGATGAAACCTTTGAGGATACCGTTGTCCGCGATGATGTGGGAGTGCGTGTACTGCATGCGGTGTCTGATGCGCCCGCGTTGCGAGTGAAAGCGGATGCCGAGGTCCGGGTCGCAAAGCTGGATTACGGGCAAGTGGCAACCTTCAAGCTCGCCGCTAATCACTACCGTTTTGAGGCGGCCGGTCATACCGGTGGCGAGACGCCTGAGCCGTTGCTGAGCAACCTTGAGGGCAACCTTACCGAAGGCCGTCGTCATGATCTGCTATTGACTGGTTCGCTCGGGAATGACAATGCCCGCGCTATTGTTCTTGAACAGGATGATGAGCCCTTTGAGCCCGAGGATGAGGGCAATGAGTCGGATGAGGCGGATGAACCGGTTAAGGATGTCCGTTTCCGTACCGCTCACCTTGCTCCGGGAGGCGGGGCGGTTGATCTGTATCTGGGCGATACCTCCGGCAGCCCGGATGCGAGCCTTGCCTATGGTGAGTCCAGCGAGCCGATCCGGGTGGAGGCGGGCGTCCATCGGGTTCAGATCACCCCGGCTGGCAGCAGTGATGTGATTTATGACAGTGATGCCGTGTTTGGCTGGGAAACCGGGGACGATCTGCTCCTGGCAGTGGCACCCGCCACGGGTGTGCAGCGCCAGGGTGACAGTGAACTGTCGCTGATTGAGGTGGACGGCGAGCAAAGTCAGCGGGTGTCTGATACTGGGCAGGGCGGTGAGCTTGCTTTTGTGAATGCCTCTACCGGCACGGTTACTGCTGAAGATCGCGATGATCGAGTGACCTGGACCGATGTTGAACCGGTGCAAAAGGTGCCTGAAAGGGGGTATGACACCTCAGAAGGCGGACAGTATGCACTTGATTTTACCTCTTCCGGGCAGCGATCGGACCAACCTTATGGGTTCAGGCTTTCCAGAGGGCATGCTGGCACTGTTGTTTTGCGCGCTCTTGGGGCCGCGGAAAACGGTTCAGTCAACGCCAGTTTTCTGAGCAATGATGCCCGCCCTGTCGCCACCAATGCCCGGGTCAGGGTCTTCAATACCTGGTTTCAGGATCCTGATAGCGATGGCAAAGCAGACCCCGTGGATATCTACCTGATTGAAGGCAGCGGATGTGAAAGCCCGTTATCCGGTGATGGCGTGGTTCCCCAGCCGAATCTCAGCAGCCTTGCCTATTCAAACAGAAGCTCGATGCTGGCGGTGCAGGCAGGCGATTACCAGCTGGTCGTGACTGAGTCCGATGATCCGGGTAAGCGGTTGCTCTGTGATGATTCGGTCTCACTAAAGACGCATGGCCTCTATGAGCTGGTGATTGCCCGCTCACAAAGTGGCAATGACTCTGGACTGATCAAGGTCAACAGCGTTAGGTAGCTTGCCAGGGTTTTTTCGGGGTGTCATACACTAGACGACGCCCCGCGCTTTCCTGGATGTCTTTCCAGGAACTGCTGTTGAAAGCCATCCGGAAAACCGCACAGGTGGGAAGATTGTCGGTATGCGGGCCGGCCAGCAGGTTGGCCAGCTCCGTCAGGTCGGGATTATGGCCGACCAACCAGACGTCGCGCGCCGGATCTGGCAGAGTCCGGATGGTGTTGAGCAGTCGTTGGGTGTCTGCCAGGTAGAGGTTACGTTCGAAGCGGATGTCGCTTTCCGGGAACCCCGTACCCTGGGCCAGTACCAGTGCCGTTTCACGGGCGCGCCGTGCGCTGCTGGCAAGGAAGTGATCCGGGTATTCGCCGCGCTCGGCCAGCCGTCGCGCCATTACCGGTGCATCCCCTTGACCGCGTTCGTTGAGGGGCCGGTCAAAGTCACTCATGTTGGCGTCGTCCCAGCTGGACTTCGCGTGGCGTATCAGCGTCAATATCCGTTCTGTGGTCATGGCTCAGGACTCCCTGGTCAGACGGTTTAGCAGTGCGCGAATCAGTCGCTGGCCCAGAAGGCCTGAAAGAACTGTAGCACTGAGATAGGTGGGCCATTCGATCACCTTCTGCACCATGGCCTGGTGAAAAACCCCACCAATGGCGGCGGCATAGACCAGCCGATGCAGTCGCAACCAGGGTAACAGGCCCATCCATTCCCGTGCCCTGCGGAAGGAGGTTGCCACCAAGGGTACCAGCAGCGTAAGGCAGAGGAGTCCGAGCTGCAGATGATGCTGTTCGGCCAGCTCCGAGCGAATCAGTGCAGCATCGCCACCCATGTCCAGAAAGCTCCAGGCCAGTGCATGCAGCGTCAGGTAGGCAAAGGTCCAGAGTCCCGCCTGGCGACGCAGGGTCAGGGGCAGACGACTGCCGGTGAGCTGACTCAGTGGCGAGAGGGTCAGGGTCAAAAGCAGGGCGCCCAGGCCAAGCTTGCCGAGCCAGTGGATGAGTGTCTCTGAGGCCATGAAACCCAGTTGCCCGGTCTCCCAGGCCCAGGCCAGTGTCACCAGCGGGGTGGTGCCCAGAACCATCGCGGTCAGCTTGAGGGGGGCGGTGAGTGGTGGCATCAGAAGTGTTTTTCCAGGTCCATGCCTTTATAGAGTTCAGCTACTTCCGATTCATAGCCATTGAACATCAGCGTCTTGCGCCGCCCGCTCTCACCCACGCGGCGCTCGGTAGCCTGGTGCCAGCGCGGGTGCTTAACGTCTGGGTTCACGTTGGCGTAAAAGCCGTACTCCTCGGGGCGAATGGCCTGCCAGGAGCTGGTTGGCTGCTCTTTCTGAAGACGGATACGGACCACGGATTTGATGCTCTTGAACCCGTACTTCCAGGGTACTACCAGCCGTATAGGAGCGCCATTTTCCTTCGGCAGGGTCTGGTCATAGAGGCCCACGGCCATGATGGTTAGTGGGTGCATGGCCTCATCCAGCCGCAGGCCCTCCCGGTAGGGCCAGTCAAGCAGGTCGTTGTTCTGGCCTGGCATCTGCTCTGGATCATGCAGTGTTTCAAAAACCACGAAGCGTGCTTCCGCGGAGGGCTGAACAGCCTTCAGCAGTTCCCGAAGCTCAAATCCGATCCATGGGATGACCATGGACCAGGCTTCCACGCAGCGCAGGCGGTAGACCCGTTCCTGCAGCTGGAAGCGGCTGAGCAGATCCTCAACGGCAAAGGTTTTCGGGGTATCGACCAGCCCTTCCACGCTTACTGACCATGGATCGGTCTGTAGCTGGTGAGCGTGTTGCCGTGGATCTTCCTTGGCCGTGCCGAACTCATAGAAGTTGCTGTAACCGCGTATGGCCTCCAGCGGAGTCGGAGTGAGTGCATCGCCATAGTCTGTCTCTATGATGTTGATTATCTCCCGTGACGCCAGCGCCGGGCTGAGCCCCAGTCCGCCAAGGGCGGTTGCTGCTGTGAGGCCTTTCATGAGGGAGCGGCGTTGCTCAAAGATCGGTCTGGGCGTGATTTCGGAGCTGGGTGGTCTGGGATAGCGATACATGGAAGTTGACTTAAATCATGGTTAATCCGCGGGATTCCGCGTTTGAATGGAAATGCTTCAAAAATGACAGATCCGGGGGGATCATGCAAAAGAAAACAAGACGCATTAGCGCACTGATGGCCCTGATGGCCAGTTTAGCCTTGGCGGGTCCGGCGCAGGCAAGTGACGGCTACTCGGATTACCGGGACCGGTTTGAACCGCTGCCGGCAATGCCGCCGATTCCGGCGGACAATTCGCTTACTCCAGAGAAAGTGAAGCTGGGTAAGATGTTGTTTTTTGAGCCGCGGATCTCGTCCAGCGGTGTGATCAGCTGCGCTACCTGCCATAACCCCGCACTGGGCTGGACGGACCGCATCCCGAGGGCGACGGGGCACCAGGGGCAGGTAGGTAAGCGTAATACTCCAACGGTGCTCAACGCCGGCTTTTTTGATGCCCAGTTCTGGGATGGTCGGGCCGAAGATCTGGAAGAGCAAGCGCTGGGCCCCATTGAAGCCGATGTGGAAATGGCGATGGATCTGGATCAGGCCATTGAACGACTGGAGAGCTTCGATGTCTATCGTGCGCTTTTCAATGAGGCGTTCAGTGGCGACAAGCCAATCAACAAGGAAAATGTCGCCAAAGCCATCGCGACTTTTGAGCGGACCCTGAATACGCCCAATTCCCGTTTTGATCGTTACCTGAGGGGCGATCTCCAAGCCCTCAACGAAAAAGAGAAAAAGGGTATGAAGGCGTTTGTGGATACCGGCTGCATCGCGTGCCACCGCGGCCCGGCCCTTACGGACAGCAACTATCACCGTTTCGAGGTTCCCGGATCTACTGATCAGGGGCGCTTTGTGGTGACAGGCAATGAGTCGGATAAGTTCAAGTTCAAGACACCGACCCTGCGTAATGTCGCCGTGACCTATCCCTACTTCAATAACGGCAGTGTTGAAGAGCTGGACAAGGCGATCCAGCTGATGGCGGATCAGATGCTGAACCGTGAACTCTCAGACAAGAAGGTGAAGCAGATCGAAGCCTTCCTGCACACGCTGACCGGTGAAATGCCGCAAGTCAGCTTCCCCGCCCTGCCTTAAGGTTTAGTGCCGGAGCAGGCGTCTGCTCCGGCCTTTGGGTGCGTGCCGGGTTACTTGCGGTTCTTCGTCATCCGGAAAACCAGTTCCGGTGATACCCGCTTGAGCCACGGGGCCATCATTTCCTTGCCTTCGCCCACGGGGATTTCCCGCTTACCCCGACCCAGGCCATTGATAATGACTTCCGCCGCCTTGTCAGGGGCCATGCCGCCAGCGTTGTCCTCGTCCGCCTGCCCGAAAGAGCTGCCATCGGCGGTGAGTGAGTTCTCCGCAACCGGCGTGGCAATGAACCCCGGCACAATAGTGGCAACCTTGATGCCTTCATCCTCAACCTCGGCGCGCAGGGCGTCGAAAAAGCCCATGACCGCGTGCTTGGCGGCACAGTAGCCGCTGCGAAGGCGTACTCCTACCTTGCCGGCGACACTTGAGGTGACTGCAATGTGGCCCCGGCCGCGTTCCAGCATATGCGGCAGAACCGCCTTGGTGAGTGCGATCTGGCCCATGACGTCCACATCCATCAGCCGCTGGTAA
Source organism: Salicola sp. Rm-C-2C1-2 (assembly GCF_040196175.1). Lineage (NCBI taxonomy): Bacteria > Pseudomonadati > Pseudomonadota > Gammaproteobacteria > Oceanospirillales > Halomonadaceae > Salicola > Salicola sp. Rm-C-2C1-2. Next base: position 358,808 of record NZ_JBEFNF010000001.1, read on the forward strand.
ACGGTAAGATCGGTATCCCGGCACAGCGAGCGCTGGGACACGCCGGCGTTGTTGATCAAAACGTCGATCTGGCCAAAGTGTTTCAGGACCTCGTCGGTCTTTACAGGCGCTGTCTCCAGCTCAGCCACATCAAGAGGCAGAATCATGATGGCAGTGCGGGAAAGGCCGGCTTCCTGTTCACATCGCTTGGCCACACGATCGAGCTCATCTCTGCGTCGGGCAGAGAGCACCAACCGGGCCTGTTGTCCGGCGAACGCCAGAGCCAGTGATTCGCCGATTCCGGATGAGGCGCCAGTGATCCAGACCACCTGATGCGTGAACATGAGTTGCTCCTGATTGATTGTTTGTTTCTCAGAACAGGAGTATGGATCAGTCATGGGCCCGTTGCTATGGGGAGCCCGGTTTTGGTTGCAGTGCACAAAAAAGCCCTGCCAGCGATGGATCGCGGGCAGGGCTCAGGGCGGCACCGGGCTTGAGCCGGTACTATCGAGAAAGCGAGTGCTTAACGACGGCGCGGCGGAGCGTTACGTCCGCCGCCGTGGCGTCCACCGCCGCCACGCTTGGGAGCCGGCCCGCTCTTCTGGACCGGCTCGAAACCGGCTTCCACGCCTGCGGGGATATCGCGGCTGACCACCTTGCGGATGCTGTTGAACTGACTCTTCTCCTGACCGCTGACGAAGGACACGGCAGAACCGCTTTCGCCACCACGGCCGGTCCGGCCAATGCGGTGCACGTAATCGTCCGGGTTGTCCGGAAGATCGTAGTTGACCACGTATTCCAGCCGGTCGATGTCGATCCCGCGTGCTGCTACGTCGGTAGCGATCAGTGCGCGCACGTTCTCATGCTTGAACGCTTTCAGTGCCTTGTTGCGGGCGCCCTGGCTCTTGTCACCATGGATCGCGGCGGAGCGGATGCCGTCGGTCTCAAGCTGCTTGGCCAGCTGGTCCGCGCCGCGTTTGGTGCGGGTAAAGACCAGAACTGAGCGCCAGTTCTGGGTGCCGATCAGGTGGGTCAGCAGTTCACGCTTACGTCCGCCATCGACCATATAGGCGCTCTGTTCAACCCTCTCGGCCGTACCGTTGCGTTCACCGGTCTGGATCAGTTCCGGTTCATTCATGAACTTCTGCGCCAGCTTCTGGATGGGGGCCGAGAAGGTCGCGGAGAAGAGCATCGTCTGGCGTGCATCAGGCAGAGTGCGGGCAATTTTCTCGATCGCCGGGAGGAAACCCATATCCAGCATACGGTCCGCTTCATCGAGAACCAGTACTTCAATGGCTGAAAGGTCCACAGTGCCGCGTTCCATGTGGTCCATCAGACGACCTGGGGTAGCTACGAGTATATCCATGCCGCTCTTGAGCTGACGGATCTGCGGGCCAATGCTGGCGCCACCGTAGATTGCCGCCGAGCGCAGCGGGAGATGACGGCCGTAAGAGCGCACGCTGTCTTCTACCTGGGCAGCAAGCTCTCGGGTGGGCGTCAGCACGAGGGCGCGGGGGCGGCCACCTTGCGCCTTGCCTTCGGAAAGCTTTTGCAGCAGCGGCAGAGTGAAAGCAGCCGTTTTGCCGGTTCCGGTCTGGGCGCTGGCCATCAGGTCGCGGTCAGCCAGGGCAGCCGGAATCGACTGCTGCTGGATATCAGTGGCCTGGTCATAACCCTGTTCCTTGATGGAACGGTTCAGTTCAGCCCGCAGGCCGAGGGAGTCAAAGGACATTCAGTGTTTCCTGTTCGATACGCCAGAGCGGGTGTTGCCCGATGCCCCTGTACACAGGGAAGGGCAGATTGTCGGCTTGTCGGGAATGGCCCTGGCAATATGCAGTCCGCGATAAGCGTGCGGAGACCAACCGGCGAAACAGGGGTCGTCTGGACGACCGGGGAAGGCGGAGGGAACAACGCAGAGCAATATCCTATCACGGGTTCTGTTCAGCCGCCACCTTTATTGTGCGTGGCGGTGAAATCACGCATTACATCCAGGGTTTTTTCGCTGACATGGTGCTCCATACCCTCTGCATCGATGCGGGCGGTGGCATCATCCACCCCCAGACTGCGCAGGAACTGGAGAACCACCGCGTGGCGTTTGCGTGACTCATTGGCCATGGCACGGCCGCGCTCGGTCAGAAAGATGGCGCGATAGGGTTCGTTAGTGACAAAGCCGAGTTCGTTCAGGCGCCGGATCATGCGGGCCACGGTTGCCTGGCGCACGCCCATACGGGCAGCAATGTCGGTGGCCCGGGCTTCACCGGCATGGTCGAGCAGATCGCCGATGAGTTCCACGTAATCCTCAATGAGTTCAGTCTCGTGGGCGTCACGTACGGCCGCGTACTGACGTGCATGCTGCTCGGGCGGCGGCAGGCTGTCATCGGCAGAGGAGGGGGTGTCTGGTTCACTGGTCATGCCGGAGACTATAGTCCAGAGCGTCGCGTCATACAACAGGGTGGCTACAAAAGTTAGCCGACGCTAAAAAGGTTTGCATTCCTGTCAAAATTCTTTCTAAACTGGCCACCAGATAACGGTAGAGGTTGGTGGAAAAGTTCATGAGACGGTTTCTTCAAGGTTTGATACTGTTGCTTCTGCCCGGGCTGCCAGCGCTAGCGGCCAATGTGGTTACGACCACCGGTATGATTGCTGATGTTGCCCGTAATATTGCCGGAGAATGCGTTGAGGTCGAAGCACTGATGGGCCCGGGCGTTGATCCGCATCTGTACGAGGCCCGTGCCAGTGATATCGGCCGGCTGCGCAATGCGGACGCGATTTTCTACAACGGCTATTCACTGGAGGGGCAGCTGGGCTCAGTGCTGTCAAAGCTGGGTGAGCGCAAGATGACCCTGGCTGTTGCACCGCAGTCCATGGTGGATGATCAGCTGCTGATGGCGAATGAGGACGATTCCTACGGTGTGGATCCGCACCTGTGGATGGATCCCGGGCGTTGGGTCCGGATCGTGCCCACGCTCAGGTCGGCACTGCAGGAGGTTGCCCCGGCATGCAGCGATGCCATTAAGCGGCGTTCCAAAGCCTATAAAGCGGATCTGGAGGCTTTGGACCAGTGGATCAGTGACAGTATCATAACGATTCCGGATGAACGCCGAGTCCTGGTGACAGCGCATGACGCCTTTGGTTATTACGGTGATGCCTATCGTCTTGAGGTGTTGGGCATTCAGGGCATCAGCACGGACAGCGAGCCGGCGATCGCTGATATCCGCAATGTAGTGGATACCGTGGCTGAGCGTGGAATCCCTTCCATTTTTGTGGAGAGCACGATCAGTCGCCGGACCGTCGAGTCCGTGGTTCAGGGAGCGGCGCGTCAGGGCCATGACCTGAAGATAGGCGCCGAGCTGTATTCCGATGCCATGGGTGAGAGTGGCACCGAGGCCGGGACCTATATCGGTATGCTGCGTTCCAATACGGAAGCGGTCACCAGAGGGCTTGGTGGTACGGTCGCGCCCTGGCCGGAACGGCTGAGCGATCACTGGCAGGGCCGTGATGCGGGCAATCATGAAAAGCAGGGAGAACAATGAGCTGCACACAGCGTCATGAACCGAATCTGGCCCTGCACATTGAGGACCTGACTGTGGCCTATGAAGGCCGCCCGGTGCTCTGGGATATCGACGTTAATATCCCACCGGGCGTAATGGCTGCCATCATTGGGCCCAATGGCGCGGGCAAAAGCACTCTGATCAAGACAGTGCTGGGACTGGTGCGGCCGACAGCAGGTCATATCTGTGTCTACGGTTACACGCCACGCCAGGCGGTGCGGCGCATCGCCTATGTCCCCCAGCGTTCGTCGGTCGACTGGGATTTTCCGACAACGGTTCTGGATGTGGTCATGATGGGGCTTTACGGTCAGCTGGGGTGGCTGCGCTGGCCGGGTCGGAAAGAGCGCCAGCGTGCTATGGAAGCGCTAGAGTCTGTGGGCATGGAAGCGCTTGCGCAACGCCAGATCAACCAGCTTTCCGGTGGTCAGCAGCAACGGGTGTTTCTGGCCCGCGCCATGGTTCAGGACGCTGATGTGCTCTTTCTGGACGAACCCATGGCGGGCGTGGACGCCACCACGGAGAAAGCGGTGGTTGCCCTGCTGCAGGAGCTGCGGGATGCCGGCAAGACCATCATCGTTGTTCACCATGACCTGCAGACAGTCCGTGACTATTTCGACTGGCTGGTGATCCTTAATGTGCGCGTAATCGCCCAGGGTCGTGTCCGTGACATCTACAGCGGCGCCAACCTGCGCCGGGCCTATGGGGGGCGTATTGCGCTTCTGGACCCGGAATCGGGAGAAGAGGAGCCAGACGCCGTGCCTCGCGAGGTGGGCGGCTGATGCTGGCGCTGCTGGGCGATTACACCGTCCAGAACGTGCTCCTGGGGGCGACGCTTCTGGGCGTGGTCAGCGGTCTGCTTGGCTCGTTCGCGGTGTTGCGTCAACAGAGCCTGATGGGCGATGCGTTGTCGCATGCGGCCCTTCCTGGGGTCTGTATTGGGTTTCTGATCACGGGGACTCGGCATCTTGGGTGGATCATGGCCGGCGCTCTGACCACATCTGTGATCGCGGCACTTTTTGTTCAGTTGGTGGTGCGCTACAGCCGGATCAAAACGGATGCTGGTCTGGGTATCGCGCTGAGCGTGTCATTCGCGCTTGGCGTTATGCTGCTGACCTGGATCCAGGGAATGCCGAATGCCTCCCAGGGTGGCCTCGATACCTTCCTTTTCGGGCAGGCAGCCGCCACGCGCCGGCAAGATCTTTGGTTCATGGGTGGCGTTACGCTGCTGGCCGTGCTGTTGGTCATGGGTCTGTGGAAGCAGCTTAAGCTGGTTACCTTTGATCCGCTTTTTGCCGGTTCCATCGGCCTCCCGGTTGTACGCCTGGAAAGTATTCTGACCGCCATGATCGCGCTGGCCGTGGTGGTGGGGCTCCAGATGGTGGGCGTGGTTCTGATGACGGCCATGGTGATCGCCCCTGCAGCGGCTGCTCGGCAATGGGTATCGCGCCTTGAGCACATGATCCTGTTGTCCATGTTCATGGGGGTGATCTCGGGGGTTGTAGGCGTGCTTTTCAGTGCCACGGTCCCGCATCTGGCCACGGGACCGGTTGTGGTGCTGGCAGCCTCGGCTCTGGTTGCGGTGTCGCTGCTTCTGGCGCCGGGCAGGGGCATGCTCTGGTCCTGGTTCGCGCTCTGGCGGGAACGCAGGGCTATCGGGCAGCGCCAGATGCTGACCACACTCTACAAACTGGCCCAGCACCATAACGACCCTCATTACCCGGTGGAGCGCAGTATGCTGGACAGCTTCTACGGAGTGGCAACCGATCCGATTCTGAGACGCCTGCATGAGCGTGGTTTCATAGCGCCGGCGAGCCACATGCGGGTTGAAGGACGGCACTGGGCACTGACCGATGCGGGCTACAGCGAAGCCGAGAAAGTGCTGGAGCAGTTGGGTATGGCCACGGAGGAATCAGCGTGATGGCGGCTTTCTTTGCGGATCCGGTCTACATGATTCTTCTGACCGGCGCGCTGGTGGCTGCCGCTGGGTCACTGGTGGGTACCTTTCTGGTCCTGCAGCGCAACAGCATGTTGTCGGATGCCATCAGTCACTCGATTGTTTTCGGCATCGTCGTCGTATGGCTGCTGACCAAAGCCCAATCGGGGCCGCTACAGATCGCGGGTGCGGCCATGACCGGTGTGCTGACCGTATTCCTGACGGAGATAGTGGCACGTACCCGGCGGGTCAAGCGGGACGCAGCTATCGGGCTTGTGTTCCCGGTGCTCTTTGCAACCGGCGTGTTGCTGTTGAACCTCTACGCACGGGATATTCATATCGATACCCATACCGTGCTGCTCGGAGAGATCGGGTTTGTGTGGCTGGATACCATGACGCTCTGGGGATGGGAAATACCCCAGGCAGTGATCTGGATGTCGCTGGTCACCCTTGTGAATCTGCTCTTTGTGCTGGCTTTCTACAAGGAACTCAAAATCGCCACCTTCGACCGCCAGCTTGCGGCAGCCCTGGGGCTGGCACCGACGCTGCTGTTCTACCTGCTTCTGGGGCTGACTAGTATCACCGCCGTGGCTGCGTTTGACGCTGTCGGGGCGGTGCTGTTCATCGCTTTCGTGATCGTACCGCCTGCCACGGCCTATCTGCTCACCGACCGGCTCTCCCTGATGCTGTTATTCGCGGTGGTGCTGGGTGTGGCGGCAACGCTTTGCGGCTACCCGCTGGCGGTCGCCATGGATGTGTCTGTGGGCGGTACAATGGCCGCCATGACGGGGGTGTTCTTTCTGCTCGCGTTTCTGCTCAGCCCGCGCTATGGGCTTCTGGGGCACTGGCGCAACCGCCGCCTGAAGGTTTCCGGTTGAGCGGCGACTTCCAGTTCCGTTCAGCCGCTCTGCCAGTGGTCCGCACCGATGAAGATCATCCGCAGGAAGCGGGTGGTCTGGCGTCTGATCCGCGTCAGCTCTTCCTCATCCTCGGCTGAAATGCTGAGAATGTCCGTGAGGCTGAACGCAACCGTACGCACCACAAGCTCGCTGGTCATGTCCAGATCCCCGTCACTGAGGTGGCTCAGAAGGCCCAGGTTACTCAGATCATTGGCCAGTTCGCGGGCAAAGAACTGCATCTCATTACGGATACCCTGCTGGATGGCCTGACTTTCTCCGGCCAGTCCCTGGGCCATGAAGGTGAAAAAGTTGCGGTTGGATTGAACATGATTCACGAAAATGGCCACGGACTCGTCCATGAGTTTATCCGCATGGATCACGTTCGCACGCGTCTCCCGCATCATCCCCCGCAGAACCACGCCCAGTTCATCCACCAGTGTCAGCCCCAGATCGTCCATGCTGCGGAAATGGCGATAGAAGGATGTTGGCACGACCTCAGCTTGCCGGGTGATTTCCCGGATGCCAAGGCTGGCGAAGTGGCGGCCACGCCCAACGAGGGTAAGTGCGGCCTCCATCAGCATTTCACGTGTCTCGCCAGGTCTGCGTCGTTTGTGTGAGGTCATGCTTGATTCGGATGTGTCCAGATTGATTTCACGAGTGTACCGACCTACCGGCTGAATCGAAACGTGTGAGCTGGCTTACGTTCTTTGTTGACACCCTGAACAGCTTGTGTGTACAGTCGTTCACAAGTTGTGAACAAATGTACACGAGAGGGTGTCATGCAGGAACCAGTCAGTGCAGAGAGAAAGTCGGATGGCAGCCACAGCCGGCTATTCGGACGTGATACCTGGCGCTGGCTGGGTCAGCAGATCTTCAACCGGCAGAACCCGGCCATGTACTTTGATCCGCTGCTGGAAACCATCAATCCGTTCTGGGCACAGCGTTACATCCCGGCGCGGGTGGAGGCCATTGAGTCCGAGACCCATGACAGCAAGACCCTGACCCTGCGTCCGGCACGGCGCTGGGGTGGTTTCCGGGCGGGTCAGCACCTGAATCTGGAGGTGGAAAAGGATGGTCGCTGGCACAGCCGACCGTTCAGCCTATCCTGTGCTCCCTCACACTGGGAGCAGGACGGCACCGTTACCGTCACAATCAAGAAAGTGGCGGATGGTGAGATTACGCCCTGGCTGCTCGAACATTTCCGGGCCGGTGACGTGATCGGGATCAGCCGCGCTTATGGTGAGGATCATACGCCTGAACCCGGGGATCCAATGCTGTTCATCGCTGGCGGCAGTGGCATAACCCCGGTTCTGAGCCAGCTCGAAGCTATGGCGGACCGTCATCTGCGCAACCCGGTCACACTGCTGTATTTCGTGCGAACCGAAGCGGATGTGATCGGTGGCCACAAGCTGCAAACACTGGCTGATTCGTTGCCGAACCTGGACCTGCGCATTGTGGCGGCGGAGAAGGATCCACAGAACCCGGACCATCTGGGGCCACAACATCTCCAGGGCGTTAACGGGCTTACTGAGCGCCAATGCTTTCTGTGTGGGCCCCCTGGGCTTATGGAACACGCGCAAAATCTTCTGGCGGACGCCGGTGTGCCGGACGAACGGATCAGCAGCACCCTGTTCTCGGTAGGGCCGGGCGTCGTCGTGACCGAAGACGCTGGCGGGCGTGTTCACTTCAGCCGCAGCAATATCACCGTGGAAAGCGCCGGCGACCGCCGCCTGCTCGAGGAGGCCGAGGCAGCCGGTCTGAACCCCCGTTACGGCTGTCGCATGGGCATCTGTCACCAGTGCGCCTGCCGCAAAGCTAGCGGCATTGTCATCAACCAGCACACCGGCCAGGCCTCGGGCCATGGCGGGGAAACCGTACAGCTCTGTATATCGGTGCCCGTGGGGCCGGTAGAGCTGGAATTGTAGAAGGGAATCGGGGCACAAACCGACCATCGAATCGATACTGCAAGGAGAATCACCATGCAGAAGCTCAGCGACGAACAGCTTGAAAATCTTGCACAGGATCTGGACGCGATCCGCAACGAACACATGGCCGATCTGGGTCAGCGTGATGCCGACCACATCCGGGGCATCATCCGCTTGCACCGGACGCTGGAATTCGGGGGCCGGGCGTTAATGCCTCTGGGTTTCATTCCGCCGTTCCTGCTGGCTGGCATGACCTCACTGGGCATCGCCAAGATCCTGGAGAATATGGAAATCGGCCACAACGTGATGCATGGCCAGTATGACTGGATGAACGACCCCGAGCTCAACTCCCAGACCTATGAGTGGGATACCATCTGCACGGCGGACTCCTGGAAGCGCACCCACAATTACGAGCACCACACCTTCACCAATGTTATCGGCAAGGACCGGGACTATGGTTATGCGGTGCTGCGGCTCGAGGATGAAACGCCATGGCAACCGAAGCATCTGCTGCAGATGATCAACTTCATCAACCTCAGCGTTTTCTTCCAGTGGGGTGTGGGCATGCATGAGCTGGAGTTCGAGAAGCTGCGCAGCGGCGAGGTGACCCTCAGCGAGAAGGCCGCATTCCTGCGTGATTTTGCGCGCAAGGGGGGCCGACAGGTATTCAAGGACTATGTCTTCTTCCCGGCTCTGACCCTGCCTGTGGCACCGGTTGTGATCGCGGGTAACGTTGGCGCCAACCTGATCCGCAACCTCTGGGCATCCAGCGTGATCTTCTGCGGGCACTTCACCGAGGAGGCGGAGAGTTTCACCGAGCAAGAGTGTGAGAACGAAAGCCGTGGCCACTGGTATCTGCGCCAGATGACTGGCTCCAGCAACTTCACTGGTCCCGGCTGGGTCTACACCCTGAGTGGGCATCTGAGCCACCAGGTCGAGCACCACGTGTTCCCGGACATTCCGGCGTACCGCTATCGCGAGATTTCGCCGCAGATCCAGGCTGTGTGCGAGAAGTATGGCCTGCATTACAACTCGGCCAGCCTGCCGCGCCAGTATGCGACGGTGGTCAAGCGTGTGGCGGCGTTCTCGCTGCCGGACCGCATGCGTGAGCGGCTGCTCCCGGAGTTCAACGAGGACGGTGGTCAGCGGCGAAGCCAGGACAACAGCGCCTCACTGGTCAGCCGACTGCGTAACCGGGTGACCAGCACACTCTCCGCAGCAGCCTGATCAGCCCAGCTCAGCCATCCAGAAATTCATCGACTTGGCCGTCTCCTCGGCCTCGTCGATGTCCTTCCAGGGGTAATGGGTCCGAAGTGCCGGCACTGGCTCGTACCCCCGGTTTTTCCAGAAATCATCCAGCGGCTTGTGGTCTTTTGGCCGCAGCGGGTGATCCGCTGGTCGTTCCACCGCACAGAAACAGCAGTAACGGAAGCCGCCCAGTTGGCGGGCATGGGCTTCGCGTTCCGCGAAGAAACGGACACCAATGCCCTGACCCCGAAAGGCGGGTAACAGCACGGATTCGCCGAAATAGAAGATGCTTGCCGGGTCGTAGCCCTGGTCCACAAAGGGCTGAATGAAGGCGTCTTCCTCGTCCTCCAGTGGCAAACCCGTGGCGGCTCCCACCACCTGATCGCCATCGCGTGCCAGCACCAGGACGCTGTGAGGGGAGCGGATGTAGGTCTCCAGGTACTGCGCCTCGTAATTCATATTACCGTCATACAGATAGGGCCATTCACGGAACACCTGAATCCTGAGACCGGCGACGGCATTGACCCATGGCCGGATCTGTTCACCGTTGACGCGTTCGAGCTTGACTGTCATTGGCTGTTGCCTCCCGTCAAAATGGCATAAGCCAGTGGTTTCACATTCGGCTATATCACCATACGCAGTGGCTGCGGTCGCAATGCGGGATCGTCCTTATCAGACCTGTGTGCGAGTGAGCGTATCGGCCACCATATAATGAGAAAAATCTAAAGTAGTATTGTCTAAAATTTTATGGGGCCTTAGTGTTGGTGATAGTCCGGCCGGGTTCCGGACAATGGCTGACACCTTAATCAGGAGACTAACCTATGCGATTCAGGTCCATCATCTCGGGAATGGGGGCAGCGCTACTCATGGCAGTGGCTGGCTCAGCGGTGGCGGAAGACACTGACATCACGGTCAGGGTATTGAGCAAGGATGCCAAGTTCATCGGCACCAGCATGGGGGGCATGCGGGTCATGCTGCGTGATGCCCAGAACGGTGAGCTGCTCAGTGAGGGGGTAACCTCTGGAGGAACGGGTGATACTGGCAAAATTATGCACGATGACGGTGGCCGCAGGATCAGCATGGCGGATGATTCGGCGGCATCCTATAACACCACACTTGATCTGGAGCAGCCGCGGCTGATCGAGGCGCAAGTCTACGGACCTCTGGGGCAGCCCCAGGCGGCTCACAGGGCCAGTGCGACGCAATGGGTCATTCCGGGTGGAGACCTGTCGGTCGGTGATGGCTGGGTGATCGAATTGCCGGGGTTTGTGGTGAACATTCTGGAACCGGCTGCTGCTCAGGGCTGGTCAAGTGCTGACTCAGATGGCGTTAAAGTAACCGCGAACGTGATGATGATGTGTGGTTGCCCGATCACACCTGATGGGCTCTGGGATGCCAACCGCTATGAGGTGGGTATGACCGTGACGCGGGATGGTGAAACGGTCGCCGAACAGTCCATGAGTTATGCTGGCAAGGCCAGTCACTTTGAGGGTGACGTTCCTGTTGATGAGGCGGGCGTCTATAACGTGACCGTTCACGCCTATGACCCCCAGAATGGCAATACGGGCGTCGACAGGACGACACTCAAAGTCCGTTAAACCGGGGATGAAGCTTGTTGCGTATCCTGTGGGAGTGGGGGGTAATCAAACCTGGAGCTGGGGATGCGATGAGACTCGTGACACGCCGATATCTGCTTGAACTCATGGGGGCGGGCGCGGTCCTTGCCGCCTCCCCCTCATTGGGTCCAGCCGCGCCTACTTCTGCGCCCGTCGCTGCTGTCCGCAAGTCGATCCCCGGCACGGATAAGACGATGCCGGTCATCGGCATGGGGACATGGCGTACCTTCAATGTGGGCCGGGATCCGCAACTGCGTGAGGCGCGCACCCGGGTTCTCGAAGCCTTCTTTGAGGAAGGGGGTGGGCTGATTGATTCCTCGCCCATGTACGGCTCTTCCCAGGCGGTGCTCGGTTACGGGCTGGAGCAGCTGGCGTATCCGGAGTCACTTTTCGCGGCGGATAAGGTCTGGACCCGGCAAGGGGATGCGACCCGGGATCAGGTGCAAGAATCCGCGGCTAACTGGGGCGTGGCGCGCTTTGATCTCATGCAGGTCCATAACCTTCTGGCCTGGGAACCACATCTTGAGACACTGCAATCGATGAAGGCGGCGGGTGAGGTTGGGACTATTGGGATCACCTCCTCCCATGGACGTCGGTTGGAGCAAGTGGAGTCGGTTATGGCGCGCTATGACCTGGATTTCGTGCAGCTGACCTATAATATCCGGGATCGGTGGGCTGAAGACCGGATCCTGCCCCTGGCTCGTGAGAAGGGCATTGGCGTCATTGCCAACCGGCCCTATCAGGGTGGGTCACTGATCAAGGGGCTCCAGCGCCGAGGCGTTAAAATGCCGGGCTGGGCCAGCGAAATGGGTTGTCGGACCTGGGCCGATTTCCTGCTCAGGTTCATTGTCTCCCATCCAGCCGTTACCTGCGCCATTCCCGCCACGACAAGGGTTAAGCACATGCGTGAGAACATGGCGGCGGGGCGCGGCGTGATGCCGGATGCCGGCCAGCGCCAGCGTATGATCGAGGCCCTTGAGGCGTTCTAGCCCGTGCTTGGTCCCCTGGGCACCTACACGCTTCGGGATTTTGTGCCGGTCACACCAGTGGTATGGGAACGCTTGTTTGAGCGGCTCAATGAGCAGGTCTGGCCCTGGCAGGGCCTATTTCTGGTATTGGTGCTGGCGGCAATTTGGCAGCTCTACCAGGGGCGCAGCCGCAGCTGTGGGCTGGCGCTGGCCGGGTGCTGGTGCTGGTCTGCCATCCAGTTCCAGTTCCTGCTGCACGCACCGCTCAACTGGGCGGCCCCTGTTATGGGGTGGGGGTTCATGCTCCAGGCGTTACTGGTGTTGCTGGTTGGCTTTGGTGGTGGCTGGCGGTTCAGCGGCGGCCTCCGTGCGCGTTTTGGCCTGTCTCTGATCGTTGCGGGTGGAGTGGTTCTGCCTTTGGCCGGCCCCCTGACAGGCCGCAGCTGGGCCGCTTTCGAAACCGCGGGTACGGCCCCGGCGCCCACCGCCCTGGTGACGCTGGGCATGGCGCTCATGGCGCAGCTCCGGAGCTGGGTAACAGGCCTGATTCCCTTGCTCTGGCTGATCTACAGCAGCGTTATCTGGTGGGTCAGTGGCTGGGTGCCTGGTGCGCTTTCGGCCCTTCTGGCACTTGTTATCCTTGTGCTGGCAGGTGTTCACTCTCTCCTAGCCAAGTGAACAGGGGCACGGGCGACAGGGTCAACCAGAGGCATCGCGGCCATCACGGAGGGAGAGAATCCGTGGCGTGCCTTATACTCGCTTTTTAACCTTTCGGAGCTCCCATGCTGGCGCTGGCGGACATGAGCGCAATGGAGATGGCCGCTCAGGCGGTGGCGCTGATCGCGCTAGGGCTTTGCATTGTTGGCTTTGCCAGCACCCGTGATGACCGGCTCATGCTGGCGCTCATCGGTGCCAATGTGGCTTTCGCAGCCCAGTACGCGCTGTTTCAGAGTTGGACGGCTGCCGTGCTCACGGTCCTGGTGATCCTGCGTATCGATTTGGCACGCCGGTTCCGCGGCAATGTGGCGGTGATGCTGGGTATGCTGGCACTCAGCGGGGCGGCCGCCGCGCTGACATGGCAGAGCTGGATCGACCTTTTTCCCGTTATGGCAATGCTGCTGGGCACTCTGGGGATGTTCCTGTTACGCGGTATCTCCATGCGCGTGCTTCTCGCTGGCGCCGGGCTGGCCTGGATGGCTAATAATATTGCTATCGGGTCACTGGGTGCCACCCTCGCGGAGGCCATGGTCGTGGTTACCAACTTTGTGACTATTCTGAGGTTGATGCGAATGCGCCGGCGTTACCCGGGCGTGGATCTCACCTGATCAGGCATTGCCGAAAAAGCGTTCCAGAACACCGGCCTGGCGTATCCCCGGGATGGGCAGGCTGGCGTGCTCAGCAATGGCACGGCGCCAGTAGTGCTCTGGGTCGTCCAGGATTGCTGCCTGCTCGCGTTCTGAGGTGCTGAATGAGTTATGCTCGCCGCTGAAGCCGGCCTCAATGAGGTCCAGGGTCCAGAGGTAAATCGTCGAGCGGACCAGGCGCAGCAAGTCGGAGTAGGTCTCCCGATTGATGGTGATTGCCAGGTCGGTTGTCAGGTTGATTCGGTTCTGGAGCTCACGCATCTCGTCCGCGCCCAGGGGGTGCTGGATGTAGCTGTCCTTGCGATAGCGCAGACAAGTCTTTTCCAGGCTCCGAACGCCTTCCCTCAGGTCTGTTTTCGCCTCTCTTCGATCCTGTTCTTCGCTGACCGGAGCGGGTATCCAGCCGTACTGAGGCGATCGTGTCATCAGGTGGCCGGGCAGGTCCTGTCGGTAATCGGGCAGCTCCGAATCGTCACTGTAGCCGGCAAACTCGTTCTGAAGCCAACTCCCCATCTTCCGGTTGCGGAGCATCAGCGACAGAGTGATCGATGCAGGCAGGATTTCCTCCAGCGGATCCTGAACGTCCCTGACACGCTGTTCCAGTGCATCAACAGGGGCTCCCATGACAAGTCTCCTCATTGTCTGGCAAAGCGGCTCAACAGTAAGTGTTGAGCCGCTTTGCTGTTGTTGTTGTTGGTCGGCGTCCTGTGCTTACTCAACGTGATGAATGTCATATACCCAAGCTAGGCTAGGCCAGAGAGAGAATCAACTGGGTAGATGCTGATCATCGGTAACACATTGTCAGTGAGTGCCGTCAGCCTGTCAGGCGCTTCAGAGCGTCGGCAGCGATTTGGAAAGAGTGCTTACGGGCTTCATGATTGTGAATCTGGCCTGTCAGGATGAGTTCGTCGGCCCTCGTGCGTTCAATGAAGGCCCCCAGCCATTGCTCGATCCTTTGGGGAGAGCCGATGGCTGATTCCTTGAGCGCGCGGCGTGCAGTAGCCAGTTCCGCGGCACCGCCAAGACTGTCCGGGGCATCCACAGGTGGTTGTAGTGGCCCCGGCGTGCCCCGCCGCAGCGCGATGAACTGCTGTTCCATGGAGGTCATGAGTCGGCGGCCTTCGGCATCCGTGTCCGCCGCGAAGACGTTTGCAGCCGCCGCAACCCAGGGCTCGGACAGGTGTTGCGATGGCTGGAACTGCTCGCGATAGACTTTCAGGGCCTCGTCAAGCATATCCGGCGCGAAGTGGGAGGCGAAGGCATAGGGCAGGCCCAGTGCTGCTGCCAGCTGGGCGCCGAACAGGCTGGAACCGAGAATCCAGACGGGAACGCTGGTGCCGGCGCCAGGCACAGCCTGAACACGTTGGCCCGGCTGCGCCGGCTCCAGGAAATGCAGCAGTTCCTGCACATCCTGAGGAAAACGGTTGGCCGCCGGCTGGTGGTCACGACGCAGGGCCTGCAGGGTCTCCGGGTCAGTGCCCGGGGCGCGCCCCAGACCGAGGTCCACGCGCCCGGGGTAGAGGCTTTCCAGGGTTCCGAACTGTTCGGCCACCACCAGTGGCGCATGGTTGGGCAGCATCATGCCCGCGGCCCCGATACGGATGCTGCTGGTGTTGGCGGCAATCCATCCCAACGCCACCGGGGTCGCGGCGCTGGCAATGCCGGTCATATTGTGATGCTCCGCCATCCAGTACCGGTCGTAGCCCGTAGCCTCGGCGTGCTGGGCCAGATCAGCGGCGTTCATAAGGGCCTGCCTCGGTGTGCTGCCCTCATTGACGGGAGCGAGATCAAGCAGTGAGTAACGCGTCATGGTGGCTCCTGATGGGAATACTTGTGGGACACTAGCGATCGCGTGCTCTGGCTGGCAATACGGGGTTGCCGGCGGTCTTCGCAATGGGCTTCAGCGTCTGTAGTATGCCCCTGTTTCCAGCGTGGCCCGAGTGAGTCCCGATCGAACCGACTTAAGGAGTGCGTGCATTGGATTTCCTGCTGGAAGTGACCCTTTTCCTGCTTGCGGCGGTGATCGCCGTGCCCATATTCCAGTGGCTGGGCTTTGGTGCCGTACTCGGCTACCTGGTTGCCGGTGTCATTATGGGGCCCTCGCTATTCAGCGTCATTGATGACGTTGAGAGTATGCTGCGTTTTTCCAAGATCGGGGTGATCCTGCTTCTGTTTCTGGTGGGGCTTGAGCTGGCGCCGCAACGGCTCTGGGTGATGCGCCACAATATCTTCGGCCAGGGCATGGCTGGTGTGATTCTCTGTGCCGTTCCTATGGGCGTGATCGCGTGGTCGGGGTTTGGTCTGGATTGGCAGACATCGCTGATCATCGCATTGGGCCTGGCGTTTTCCTCAACCGCCTTCGCCATGCAGGTGCTGGCTGAGCATAACGAGCTGTCCTCGCTCCATGGCCGCAGTGCCTTTGCCATGCTGCTGTTCAAGTACATTGCGCTGCTGCCGCTGTTGGCAGCTCTGCCGCTGATGGGAGAGGGTGGCACCGCGTCCATGGACCCGCTGGGAATCGGCCAGGCTATTGCCCGGACCCTGGTCGTGCTGGTTGCGGTGGTTGTGGGGGGGCACTACCTGCTGCGTCCGGTTTTCCGCACCGTTGCACGCATCGGGGCGCGCGAGACATTCACTGCCACGGCGCTACTGGTGGTTCTGGGCGTTTCCCAGATCCTGAAGATGGCTGGCATGCCCATGGAGCTTGGCGCCTTCCTTGCCGGGGTTCTCCTGGCGGATTCCGAATACCGGCATGAAATCCATCTTTCCATTGAGCCATTCAAAGGGCTGCTGATGGGGCTGTTTTTCATGTCCGTTGGCATGTCCGCTGACCTGCACATGCTGGCGGATATGCCGGGGCTGGTTTTCGGTGTCACCGGCGGTGTGCTGCTGTTCAAGATCACCATTCTCTATGCGGTAGGGCGTATCGGTGGACTGGATGACAAAGGCAGCCGGGCACTGGCTGCCCTCATGCCCCAGGGTGGCGAGCTGGCATTCGTATTGTTCTCCATGGCGATGACCTACGGCGTGATGAGCGAAGCGGTAACGGATGTGCTGTTTGCGGTCGTCATCCTGACCATGGCCGCCACCCCCTTCACCTTTCTGTTCAACCGTCGGATTCTGGATCCAATGCTGGCCACCTCGGAGATCGATGATCGGCCCTACGATGCGGTGGGAGAGGATGACGAAAAGCCCAATGTACTGATTTGTGGTTTCGGGGGCTTTGGTCAGATGGTGGGGCGGCTGCTGCACAGCGCCGAGATCCCGTTCTCCGCCCTGGACGCCAACCCACTCCAGGTGGATTTCATCCGCCGTTACGGTCACCGTATCTACTATGGCGACCCGGCCCGCGTGGACCTTCTGACCAATGCCGGGGCCCGGGATGCGGCGGCCATTATCGTAGCGGTGGAAAACGCGGAGTACTCCATGCGTATTGTGGATCACGTACGACGCAACTTCCCGACCGTGCCGGTCTATGCGCGGGCCCGTAACCGCCAGCACGCCTGGCGGCTGATGGATCTGGGGTGCCGGGTGATCACCCGTGAAACTCTGTCTGGCAGTATGGACATGGGGGAGCAGCTGCTGCAGATCTTCGGCTGGGATGAAGCTGAAGCGAAGGAAGCGGTTCAGGTATTCCGGGATCACGATGAGCAGGAGCTGCGCAAGTACTACGCCATCCATCAGGAGGCGGGCAGCCGCAATCCGAGTGACCAGGAGATCATCGACGAGCTGGAAGGCCTGTTCCAGTCAGACGAAGCGGAATCCATCGATCCCGACAGTCTTCCGCAATCAGGCAGCTGATTACGTTGCAGCGCCTCTTGATTCCGGGGGCGGACTTGTTAGGTTTACCTGAAAACAATCACAACAAAACGAGGTAACTATGGCTCAGGACGCGGATGTCATTGTGGTCGGCGCCGGCCTTGCGGGGCTGGTGGCGGCAACGGAACTGGCCGACGCGGGTCGGCGGGTTCTGATCGTGGAACAGGAATCCGAGCAGAATCTTGGGGGGCAGGCGTATTGGTCGCTGGGCGGCCTGCTTTTCATCGACTCCCCGGAACAGCGGCGTATGGGCATCAAGGATTCGCCCGAGCTTGCCTGGCAGGACTGGCTGGGGAGCGCCGGGTTTGATCGGAATGAAGACTACTGGCCGCGCCGGGTGGCCGAGGCCTATGTCAACTTCGCGGCAGGTGAGAAGCGTGCCTGGCTGCGGGAGATGGGGCATCGGATTTTTCCGGTTCTGGGCTGGGCTGAGCGCGGTGGCTACGACGCCTGCGGCCATGGGAACTCTGTGCCACGCTTCCATATCACCTGGGGGACGGGTCCTGGTATTGTCGAACCGTTTGAGCGCCGCGCTAGCGAAGCCGAGGCCAGAGGACTGATCCGCTTCTGTTGGCGTCACAGGGTTGATGATTTGCTGACCACGGGCGCCCACGTGGATGGTGTGCGCGGCAAGGTGCTGGCCGGTGACAGGGCCGAGCGGGGCGTTGAGACCAGCCGCGAGGAGACGGGGGATTTCGAGTTCCGAGCACAGGCTGTAATCGTGGCCTCGGGTGGTATTGGTGGTAACCATGAACTGGTGCGCCGCAACTGGCCGGAACGCCTTGGCAGGCCGCCGCAGCGCATGGTCAGTGGCGTGCCCGCGCATGTGGACGGGCGCATGATCGGCATTACCGAGGGAGCCGGAGCGAGCGTGATCAATCCGGACCGGATGTGGCACTACGTGGAGGGCATCCAGAACTGGAATTCCATCTGGCCCAATCACGGTATCCGTATCCTGCCGGGCCCATCTTCTCTATGGTTCGACGCCACGGGGCGCCGTTTCCCGGCGCCGCTTTATCCGGGTTCCGACACGCTCGGACAGCTGGAATACATCCAGTCCACGGGTTATGACTACAGCTGGTTTGTCCTCGACCAAAGCATCATCAAGCGGGAGTTCGCTCTATCCGGTTCGGAGCAGAATCCGGACATTACCGGCAAGAGTTGGGCGCAGACACTGAAGCGCCCCTTTGGCAGGAAAGGCACCGGTCCTGTTGAGGCCTTCAAGGAAAACGGGTTGGATTTTGTGGTTCGGGACAACATTGAGGATCTGGTTCAGGGTATGAACGAGCTCAGTGGTGACTACCTTCTGGACCCAGCGGATATTCGACGCCAGATTGAAGCCCGTGATCAACAACTGGAAAACGCCTTTGCCAAGGACTTTCAGGTCATGGCCATGCATAACGCCCGGCAGTTCAAGGGCGATAAAATGGTGCGCACGGCCAAACCCCATCGGATACTGGATC
This sequence comes from Salicola sp. Rm-C-2C1-2, assembly GCF_040196175.1. Taxonomy (NCBI): domain Bacteria; kingdom Pseudomonadati; phylum Pseudomonadota; class Gammaproteobacteria; order Oceanospirillales; family Halomonadaceae; genus Salicola; species Salicola sp. Rm-C-2C1-2. Next base: position 377,573 of record NZ_JBEFNF010000001.1, read on the forward strand.
CGGCCCATGGGCCATTGATCGCGGTGCGGCTCAATATTCTTACGCGCAAGACCCTGGGCGGGCTGGAGACGGACCTGGATGCCCAGGTACTGAACGAGCAGGGTGAATGCATCCCCGGGCTTTACGCCGTAGGAGAGGCGGCCGGTTTCGGTGGCGGGGGCATGCACGGTTACCGTGCGTTGGAGGGCACTTTCCTGGGCGGCTGTCTGTTTTCCGGCCGCAATGCCGGCCGGGCCGCAGCGAAAGCCCTTATCTGACCGGCAGGTTGCGGCATAGGCCGCACTCCCCTTCAGCTTGCTCCTCGACCGCGCCACCGCTCTCAATGTAGCGCAGACGGTGGCGGGCCCGCCCTCTGTTGGCACTCACCTGGTAACGTCTTGGTTCGTGGCGTTGCTCCGGATCATCCTGTTGAACGACCGGGGCGTCTGTCTGTTCAGGGTCAGTCATCATGAGTTTTCATTATAAGGGTGGGCCGGAGTAAGGGCACCGACAGGATCACGAGAAGCGTTAGAGCGCTCCATTCCAGCCATGCAGGCACCCAGTCCTGAACTTCCTGGACCGACCCCTGGATGTCCAGCCCAAATTCGGTAATAACGGCGTCGGTGACCAGTCCGGCGGCGACTGTGCTTAAGTGCCCATTTCGGGCTGGAAAATGCTGAGCGTGGCCAGACTGGTCCCCGGCCCGCGCCGCTGCGGTGGCGCGCCAGTGCCGTTGGGATAGCACCACAGGAGCACATCGGCAGGGGGACGCCCAGCACAGCGCCGCGCAGGATGGGCTGCAGGCCCTCACCACTGAGCCATTGCCGGATGCGAACCCTGGGCACCAGGCGGCGGACCAGACCTGCTACCATCAGGCTGAACAGGAGCCAGGGCGCTGCTAGCAGGGCCATCTCAATGATAGCGAGGATGAGTTCTTTCATAAGGACAGTATAGGTTTACAGATGCTGTTATGGTGTAGCGGCTTTTGTAAATTGAGGCGGGAACCCCTTTCTGGTAGCCTGTCATCCCATCTTGAGGCGACGCCTCCCTCCTCCTCAAAACTGGCAATCGGGCAGAACACGGGATTCGCATGACGCGCTATATATTTGTCACCGGCGGGGTTGTGTCCTCGCTCGGCAAGGGCATTGCATCAGCATCACTGGCCGCCATTCTGGAGGCCCGTGGCCTCCGGGTTACCATCCTCAAGCTCGATCCCTATATCAATGTGGATCCCGGCACCATGAGCCCGTTCCAACACGGTGAGGTCTTCGTCACCGGAGACGGCGCCGAGACGGATCTGGATCTGGGGCATTACGAGCGGTTCATCCGGACCACCATGAGCAAGCGCAATAACTTCACCAGTGGCCGGGTTTACGAGGAAGTCATCCGCAAGGAGCGCCGCGGGGACTATCTGGGTGGTACCGTTCAGGTTATTCCGCACATCACCGATGAAATCAAGCGCCGCATTGTGGAAGGTGCTGGTGACGTTGATGTGGCGTTGGTGGAAGTTGGTGGCACCGTGGGTGATATCGAGTCCCAGCCGTTCCTGGAGGCCACGCGCCAGCTGCGTGTTGAAGTGGGCTCCCAGCGTGCGCTTTTCATGCATCTGACGCTTGTGCCTTACATCTCGACCGCGGGTGAGGTGAAGACCAAACCGACCCAGCATTCCGTGAAAGAGATGCGTTCCATTGGGCTTCAGCCGGACATCCTGCTGTGCCGCTCTGAGCATGATGTAGATGCCAGCTCACGGCGCAAGATTGCGCTTTTTACCAATGTGGAAGAGCGCGCGGTTATCCCGCTGTGTGATGCGCCCAGCATCTATCGGGTACCGCGCATGCTCCATGAAATGGCGTTGGATCAGCTGATTGTTGAGCGCTTCAGCCTGGATGCGGGGCCGGCAGACCTATCCGAATGGGACCGGGTTTTCGAGTGGGAACAGAACCCTGATAAGACCGTGACCATTGCCATGGTCGGTAAGTACATGGAACTTCTGGATGCCTACAAGTCCCTGATCGAAGCGCTGGATCACGCCGGTTTGCACACACGCACCGACGTGAAGATGAAATACGTCGACTCTGAGGATCTGGAGCGTGATGGCGTGGGCGCACTGCAGGACGTTGATGGCATCGTCGTGCCTGGTGGCTTCGGCGAGCGTGGCGTGGAAGGCAAGATCAGCGCTGTGCGCTATGCTCGTGAGAGTAGCGTTCCCTATCTGGGGATCTGTCTGGGTATGCAGGCCGCAGTGATCGAGTACGCCCGCAACATTGCCGGTTTGTCCGGCGCCCACAGCACCGAGTTCCGCAAGGATTCTCCATACCCGGTGGTTGGCCTGATCACTGAGTGGGTGGATGAGAATGGCGAACTTGAGACCCGTGGTGAGGACTCGGATCTGGGTGGCACCATGCGATTGGGCGCTCAGGACTGTCGTCTTGAGTCTGGAACCACCTCGCATCAGTGTTACGGTAAGGATGTCATAAGCGAGCGGCACCGGCATCGGTATGAGGTGAATAACCTGTTGCTGCCCAAATTGGAGGCATCCGGCCTGCGAGTGGCGGGACGCTCCGGTGATAACAGTCTGGTGGAGATCGTTGAAGCCCCGGAACATCCCTGGTTTGTGGCCTGCCAGTTCCATCCGGAATTCACCTCCACGCCGCGCGACGGCCATCCGCTGTTCAAGGGCTTCGTAGAGGCGGCGCTGGCTCGCAGGGGCGAATACTGAATCCGACCGCCGAGGGCGTTCATTATGGCGCAGAGCACTATCAACATCGCTGACCTCCGCATTGCCAACGACCGCCCTTTTACCCTGTTCGGCGGCATGAATGTGCTGGAATCCCGGGAGCTGGCCCTGGAAGTGGCGGACGCCTACAGCCAGGTCACTGCCAGGCTTGGCATCCCGTACGTGTTCAAGGCCTCCTTCGATAAGGCCAACCGCTCGTCCATGCACTCATTCCGTGGCCCGGGACTGGACAAAGGACTGGCGGTCCTCGATGAGATCCGCAATCGTTATGGCGTCCCTATCCTGACCGACATCCACGAACCGCACCAAGCCCAACCGGCTGCCAACGTCTGTGACGTGATCCAGCTGCCCGCGTTCCTGTCACGCCAGACGGACCTGGTGGTAGCCATGGCCCGTACCGGCGCCGTTATCAACGTCAAGAAAGGCCAGTTCCTGGCGCCTCATGAAATGAGCCACATCATCAACAAGTGTGGCGAGGCTGGCAATGACCGGGTCATCCTCTGCGAACGCGGTACTAGCTTTGGTCATAACAATCTGGTGGTGGACATGCTCGGTTTCGGCACCATGAAAAAGCTCGGTGTGCCGGTGTTCTTCGATGTCACCCACGCCCTGCAGATGCCAGGCGGCCGCGCCGACTCGGCTGGCGGTCGCCGCGCGCAGGTCACTGAACTGGCCCGCGCCGGACTGTCACAGGGCCTGGCCGGCCTTTTCCTCGAAGCGCACCCGAACCCGGACCAGGCCAAATGCGACGGGCCCTGTGCTCTGCGGCTGGAACAGCTCGAGCCGTTCCTTGCTCAACTCAAACAACTGGATGACCTCGTAAAGGGGTTTGAGCCTCTGGATACGGTGTAACGATTCCATTTCCTGAATCACTGATCGATTCAAAGATAAGAGAGGTTGAACGGATGACAACAATCGCCAACATCAAAGCCCGCGAAGTCCTCGATTCCCGCGGCAACCCCACCATCGAAGCTGACGTGATCCTCGAATCCGGCCAGACTGGTAGCGCCTGCGCCCCCTCTGGCGCCTCCACCGGTTCGCGGGAGGCGCTGGAACTGCGCGACAAGGACAAGAACCGCTACCTCGGCAAGGGCGTCCAGACTGCTGTTGCCGCTGTCAACGACCGCATCGGCGGGGCCCTCCAGGGCATGGACGCCGCCGACCAGCGCGCCATCGACAACGCGATGCTCGAGCTCGACGGCACCGACAACAAGCAGAATCTTGGCGCCAACGCCATCCTGGCCGTGTCCCTGGCGAACGCCAAGGCCGCCGCCACCGCCATGGGTCGGCCGCTGTACGAGCACATGGCCGAGATCAACGGCGCTGCCGGGCGGTTCTCCATGCCCGTGCCCATGATGAACATCCTCAACGGCGGCGAGCACGCTGACAACAATGTCGACATCCAGGAATTCATGATCCAGCCAGTAGCTGCGTCGACCTTCCGTGAAGCTCTGCGCTGCGGTGCCGAGGTGTTCCATAGCCTCAAGAAGGTCCTCAACAGCAAGGGGCTGAACACCGGTGTGGGTGACGAAGGCGGATTCGCGCCAGACCTGCCCTCCAACGAGGCCGCTCTGGAAGTCATCCGGGAAGCTGTGGAAAGTGCTGGCTATACCCTTGGCAAGGATGTAACGCTGGCGCTGGATTGTGCTTCATCCGAATTCTACAGCGATGGTGTCTACGATCTGAAAGGCGAAGGTAAGCAGTACAACGCGGGCGAATTCAGTGACTATCTGGCTGGCCTTTGTGACCGCTTCCCCATCGTGTCCATCGAGGACGGCATGGACGAAGGCGACTGGGACGGTTGGAAAACCCTGACAGACCGGCTTGGTGACAAAGTCCAGCTGGTCGGCGATGATCTGTTCGTGACCAATACCCGGATCCTGAAGGAAGGCATTGATAAAGGCGTGGGCAATTCCATTCTTGTGAAGTTCAACCAGATTGGCAGCCTCAGCGAGACTCTGGATGCCGTTCGCATGGCGCAGGATGCAGGCTATACTGCCGTTATCTCGCATCGTTCAGGTGAGACCGAGGATACCACTATCGCGGATCTGGCCGTGGCCACCAGCGCCGGCCAGATCAAGACCGGGTCGCTGTGCCGCTCTGATCGTGTGGCGAAGTACAATCAGCTGCTCCGGATTGAAGAGCAGCTCGGAAACCGAGCGGTATACCGCGGTCTGACCGAAATCAAGGGCCAGGGGAGCTGAGCATCCCCTGGGCTTCCAGGGAGTGTCGTGCATGAAATGGTTGTGGGGCATCATGGCCGTTCTGACGTTGCTGCTGCAGGTCCGGCTCTGGGCGGGCGAAAACAGCCTGCCTCATGCCTGGACCCTGCAGGAGCAGATTGATGAGCAGAAGACCATCAATGCCGGGCTCCGTTACCGTAACGAAGAACTGTTTGCCGAGGTGAATAATCTCGGTGACGGAACCCGCGCGATTGAGGAACGTGCCCGCGGCAATCTCGGCATGGTCGGCGAAGATGAAACCTTCTTTCTGGTCGTGGAGCCCTGAAGCGGACCCATGCCGGCCTACACTGCCCCTGAGGGCCCACAGCCAGCCATTGTCATTCCCGCCGCGGGTGTTGGTGCCCGTATCGGGGGTGATCGCCCTAAGCAGTATCAGAATCTCCGTAACAGCTTTCTGATTGATATCACCATTGAACGGCTGATCCGGGTATTACCGGAAGCCACCATTATGGTGACCCTGGGTTCTGAGGATGGTTGGTGGGCGCACACTCGCAGCGCAGCGGCCCGGCACATCCATACCTGCACTGGCGGGGCCAGCCGTGCTGGATCCGTTCTTGCTGGGCTCCGCGCCCTGACGATGCCGGCGGAGCATCCAGTGCTGGTGCATGACGCCGCTCGCCCCTGCATTACGTCCTCGGATATCAACGCGCTTGTGCAGGCGGTGGGTGACAGCGACTCAGGTGGGCTTCTGGCTCAGGCTGTCACGGATACGGTCAAGGAAGTGGATGATACTGGTCATGTGATTGCCACGCGCGATCGCCGTCACCTCTGGCGAGCCCAGACGCCGCAGCTGTTCCGCAGTGGCGTTCTGGAGCAGGCCCTTTTGATGGCCGCTACCGGGGATATCACGGTGACGGATGAGGCCTCGGCCGTAGAGCATCTGGGCTTACATCCGCTTGTCGTTCCGGGCAGAGCGGACAACATCAAAGTCACTCATCCAGGGGATCTGGCCATGGCGGCATGGTTTATTGAGCAACAGCAACAGGCCGGAGGGGCTGGAGCATGATACGAGTGGGGCAGGGCTTTGACGTCCACGCCTTCGAAGAGGGTGACCATATCCGCATCGGTGGCGTGGTGATTCCCCATGACCAGGGATTGCGGGCGCACTCGGATGGGGATGTGTTGCTGCACACTATGAGTGATGCTCTGTTGGGCGCCATTGCACTGGGTGATATCGGCCACTTGTTCCCTGATACCGAACAGCGCTGGCGAGACGCCGACAGCCGCGCGCTGCTGCGTGAGGTCTACCGTCAGGTCCGGATGCAGGGCTATCAGCTGGTGAACATCGATGCCACGGTGATGGCGCAGGCGCCAAAAATGGCACCGCATGTGGATGCCATGCGGCATAATATCGCAGAGGACCTAGCGGTTAACCCGCAGCGCATCAGCGTCAAAGCCACAACAACCGAACACCTGGGGTTTGTGGGGCGTGCCGAAGGCGTTGCGGCCCAGGCGGTCTGCCTGGTTGAAAGTCGCCGCAGCAGCGGGGATTCATGACGGATTGGCGCCTTTCCTGGCCGCGCGCCGGAGGAGAACCTGTGGGCTCGGGTCGGATTCGTGTAGCCCCCGAGGATTTCGAGGTAACCGAAGAGCTCGGATGGCATCCTGATGGCGAGGGTGAGCACCTGTTCATCCAGCTCGAAAAATGCGGTGATAACACAGACTGGGTTGCTAAAGGGCTGGCGCGCATGGCCGGGTGTCCGGCGGCGGCCGTGGGGTACGCTGGGCGCAAGGACCGCCATGCAGTGACCCGTCAGTGGTTCAGTATGCCCTGTACCCCGGCGAACGCCGATGGCGTTCTGAAGGCTGTCTCCGCGCAGTGGCGTGTCCTGTCGGCAGGCCGGCACAGGCGGAAACTGCGCACGGGCGAATTGGCCGGTAATCGTTTCCGGATCCGGGTGCGTGACCTAGAAGCAGACCAGCAGCTTCTGAGCCAGCGCTGGCAGACGGTGGCCACCAACGGATGTCCGAACTATTTTGGTCCCCAGCGATTCGGCCGTGAGGGCGCCAATCTGGTCGCGGCCTCGCAGCTGGATCCGGAACGGCTCAAGCGCCCGCGTGAGCGGGCACGTTCGGGGATGCAGCTGTCGGCTGCACGAAGCTGGCTGTTCAACGAATGGCTGGCGGGCCGGCTGGTAGCCGGAGACTGGCTGGAACAGCGCGAGGGCGAGCCGGAATCATCGCCGTCAGGCCCACTGTTCGGTGATGATTGCTGTGGCGCCCAGGGAACCCTGGCGCAGGCGGAGCTGGCGTTTGCGGCGCAGTACCCGGGGTTCATGGCGCTGCTGCGCGCCACAAGAATGCGTGCAGCTCGTCGCAGCCTGGCGCTGAAACCGCTAGACTGCGCTCTGGAGCATGAGGGTGATAGTGTCATGTTCGATTTTTTCCTGCCCGCGGGGGGCTTTGCCACCGTGGTGGTCAACGAGATTCTGGATCTGGAGGACGGTTCCCGAACGCCATGAAACTGCTGCTTTCCAATGATGACGGTGTTTATTCGCCAGGACTCAAGGCACTCTATGATGCCCTAGAGGATCTGGGAGACGTGCGTGTGTCAGCGCCGGACCGCGATCACTCTGGTGCCAGCAATGCGCTGACCCTGACGCGACCGCTTGAGGCCACAGTGGTGCCGGGTGGTTTCACTGCCATCGACGGTACGCCCACCGACTGTGTCCATCTGGGCATCGGCGACATGTTCGGAATTGAATTTGATCGGGTTATATCCGGGATCAATACCCACTCCAATCTGGGGGATGACATCATTTATTCGGGAACGGTGGCGGCGGCCGTGGAAGGGCGCCTGTTGAGTCATCCGCCGATTGCCATCTCGCTTGCGAACCAGGGCAACTGGCGCTTTGATACGGCGGCGCGGGTGGTCCGGAACCTGCTGTTGCGCCCGGATCCGCTTGCGGTTCCTCCGAGAACAGTGCTTAACGTGAACGTGCCGGATGTCGATTTCAGTGAGCTCCAGGGTTTCCAGATCACGCGCCTGGGGCATCGCGGCCGGGGTGAATTGCCCCAGCGGGTGCACTGTCCACGCGGGCGCGAGCGCATGTGGATCGGGGCTGCCGGAGATGAGGACGATGCCGGCCCCGGAACCGACTTCCACGCCATTCGCGAGCGTTATGTGTCCATCACGCCCGTCAATGTGGACATGACGCACTATGATACCTTCCAGAACCTGAATGACTGGCTGAAAGACGGATTCTGAATGAACACTGAACTCCAGGGGATCGGCATGACCTCCCAGCGCACGCGGATGCGGCTTGTGGAGCGTCTCAGTGAAGAGGGCATACAGCGCGCGGAGGTGCTGGATGCGATCGCGAATGTGCCCCGGCATATTTTTCTGGATGAGGCGCTGTCGCACCGTGCCTACGAGGATACCGCACTGCCCATTGGCTACCAGCAGACGCTCTCCCAGCCTTATGTGGTTGCGCGCATGACGGAGCTTCTGCTGGAGGTTGGCGCCACAAGGATCCTGGAACTGGGCACCGGTTCCGGTTATCAGGCAGCGATACTCGCGTACCTTGGTAAAGAAGTGTACAGCATCGAGCGTATCGGCGGTCTTCACCGCCAGGCCCGGGAGCGGCTGCAGCGCCTGGGTTATCGCAATGCCTTCCTGCGCCTGGGCGATGGCAGTCAGGGTTGGCCTGAAGCCGCGCCCTTTGATGGCATGATCCTGACAGCGGCACCGGGTGATATACCGGCAGCGCTGTATGATCAGTTGGCGGACGGCGGCAGCATCGTCGCACCATTGGGTCGTGATACCCAGATGCTGACCCTGATTACCCGTCATGGGGAGGAGTTTCAGCGCCGTGAGATCGAGCCTGTGCGCTTTGTGCCCGTGCTCGGCGGCGTGGTGCGATGAGCAACGAGGGCGCCCAATCCGCCCCTGGCATCATCCTCCGGGGCTGCCTCATGGGCGCTGCGGATATTGTGCCCGGTGTCTCGGGCGGCACCATGGCGCTCATTACCGGCATCTACCAGCGCCTGCTAGCGGCGCTAGGCCACATTCCGGAAGCCGGCGTAACTCTGGTGCGTCAGCGCAGTCCTGTCATGGCCTGGAAGACGATGGATGCCGGATTCCTTGTGATGCTTCTGGGCGGGATCCTGTTCAGTGTTGTGACCCTTGCTCATGGTATCGGAACACTGCTGGATGACCACCCAATGCTGGTGCGGGCGTTTTTCTCCGGCCTAATCGTTGGCGCGGTAATCCATGTGGGTCGACAGGTCCCTCTATGGTCATCAGCTGCCGGCTTCGGGCTGGTAGTTGGAGCCCTGGTAGCCTGGAGTATTGCCCAGCTAACGCCCGCCACCCTCGCGCTGACGCCCATGGTCGCATTCGGGGCCGGTTTTGTGGCCATATCCGCAATGGTGCTGCCAGGCATATCGGGCAGTTTTATCCTCCTTCTGCTGGGGCTCTATGAGCCCATTCTGGACGCTATCCGTGAGCCATCACTGGCAATCCTGGCGATTTTTGCGGGTGGTTGTGCACTGGGGTTGGTGGCCATGGCGCGCCTGGTGGCGACCACCCTGGCACGCTTCCCGTCAGTAACACTGGCGGTGCTGACCGGTTTCATGGTTGGCTCGCTCACTAACCTGTGGCCCTGGAAAAAGGTGGTTGCGTGGCGCAACCGCTCCGCCGGCGATGCCGAGCCGTTGCTGTATGAGAATCTGGCTCCCTGGCATTACGCTGAGGTGACAGGCGGCGAACCTCAGACGGTTATGGTTGTGTCGCTTGCTGGTCTGGGTTTCGGGTTGATTGTTCTGGTCGAGTGGCTGGGAAAAGCAGATGGAAGCAAGCGGTAACTGGCCGTATTGTGCTTCGGCTCATACACTTGAACCGGATCACTATGGATGTGGAACTGATCCACGGAATCTGTGTGATCTGTTACGAGGAGTGTTCCCACAGGTAACGAAGAAGGGCAGGCGCGTAACCCAGTTCTGAGCAAAAAACATCCAGACAAAAGAGCGGTTTACCCACATCTCCTCAGGTTCTTGTGAATGTTTTGGAATTTTTTGGAATAAAAAAAGACAACTCAATAACGGAAAGTTCTATTGCTGATGGGGTTCACAGCGGTCAGGCAGGCTGTCGGGAGCCACAAAGGGACCGGTATTCGGATCATCCGGAAGTCGCTGCTGGTTGCTCTGGTCGTGCTCCTGATTGGTGGCTGTAACTCCACCGATCTGCTTCTGGATAGCGATTACAACCCGAGAGTGAATTGGGGGCATCATCAGGTATCCGAAGGTGAAACCCTCTACAGCATCGCCATGCGGTATGGCTGGGACTACCGCAGACTCGCCGCTGCCAACGATATCGAGCCGCCCTATGAGATCCATCCAGGGGATGTGATCCGATTCGATGTCGAAGCCCCCGAGAGCCATTCAGCCACCAGATCGGGGTCCGATTCCGCGAGCCAGAGGACCTCATCCCCGGCCCGAAGCGCTTCCACGGCCAATGAGCCCACCGAATCCACTGGTGCAGATGAGAACGCATACCGCGGATCCCGCAGTAACAATGCGTTACAGTCAACTGGTGAAGCGGCATCCGAAATCGATTGGGCATGGCCGCATTCTGGCCCGATTATTGCGAAATATTCATCAGACGGCTCCGATGTGAACAAAGGTGTTGATATCGGAGGTGACGCGGGAGACTCTGTCAGGGCTGCTGCGGATGGCAGCGTGGTTTACGCCGGGAGCGGGTTGCTGGGGTACGGCAACCTGATCATCGTGAACCACAGCGAAACCTTCCTCAGCGCCTATGCCCACAACCGGAAAATTCTGGTGGACGAAGGCCAGAACGTTGGGCAGGGCGAGACAATAGCCGAGATGGGGGATTCGGGTGCCGACAGAATCATGCTCCACTTCGAGATACGGAGACGGGGCGATCCGGTGAACCCGATGCAGTATCTTCCGCGTCGCTGATCCGGGGCTTGCCGGCCCACAAAAAGTTAAACAAGGCCGCAAGCGTTCAAGGGGTAGATCAGTTAACGCAGGTGAAAACGATGTCGGAAGAGATGGTTCAGGAAGCAGCGCTTGACACATCGGCTGAGGAGTCGGGGATGGATCCGGAAGAGGCCGTGGCCGCTAACGAGGAAGCCGCCAAACTGGAAGAAGACGCGGAAGCGCTTGAACGCGCACGCTCCAGGACGTCGCGTTACAGCTATACGAGCCGCCAGCAGCAGGCGGATGCCACACAGCTTTATCTCAATGAGATCGGTTTTTCACCGCTGCTCACGCCGGAAGAAGAGAAGCATTTCGCGCGGCTGGCCCGTGACGGTGATGAAAGCGGGCGTCGCCGCATGATCGAGAGCAACCTGCGCCTTGTGGTGAAGATTTCCCGTCGCTATGTTAATCGGGGCCTGACACTGCTCGATCTGATTGAGGAGGGCAATCTGGGCCTGATCAGGGCGGTAGAGAAGTTCGATCCGGAGCGCGGTTTCCGGTTCTCCACCTATGCCACCTGGTGGATCCGCCAGACCATTGAGCGGGCCATCATGAACCAGACCCGCACGATCCGCCTTCCCATCCATGTGGTGAAAGAACTCAATCTGTACCTGCGAGCTTCCCGGGAACTGAGTCAGAAACTGGATCATGAGCCCACTGCTGAGGAAATCGCTGATAAGTGCGATAAGCCGGTTAAGGATGTGAAGCGGATGCTGGGGCTCAATGAGCGCGTTGCATCGGTTGATACGCCCATCGGTCATAATGGCGATAAGTCCCTGCTCGACACGGTGCCTGATGAAGGCTCTGCTGACCCGGCTGCTTTGCTTCAGGAAAGCAATATCAAGGGTTGCCTTGGGGAGTGGGTGGACCAGCTCAGTGAAAAACAGCAAGAAGTACTCTGCCGTCGATTCGGGCTGCGCGGGTACGCAACCATGACCCTGGAACAGGTTGGTGCCGAAATCGGGCTTACCCGCGAACGGGTACGCCAGATTCAGGTAGAGGCGTTGCGCCGCCTGCGCGAGATTCTTGAGAAAGAAGGGCTCTCAGGCGATATGCTCTTTGAGGCGTGATCTCATCGGCCCCGGAGCGCAGCATAAAAGCGCCAGGGGCCATGAATCGGTGGCGCTCGTAGGGGCCCGTGCGGTAGCGTGTCGATCAGGCCATTGAGTACTGCCTGAATCAGGGACAACCGTAAAGGGTTGCACCTTCGTGGCGCTGGTCTTCGGGCTCTAATTCCAGTGTTGTATGCTGAATGCCGAAACGGCTGGCAAGGGCCTCACGGATACGCTCTTTCAACGTCTGCTGTTCCGGCCATGCATCGGTGGTCACCACTACATGGGTGTCCAGAGAGGCCGCATTTTCCTCCATCAACCAGAAATGGGCATGATGGATATCGCGCACACCGTTAAACTCCCGGATGCAATCCAACACTGCCTCCGTATCAATCTCCGGTGGACTGCCCAGCATAAGCACACGGATTACCCCGCCAATCTCCGTCGCTGAAAGCCAAAAGATGTAGCCGGCAATCAGCAGCGTGATCAGTGGATCAACGAGGCGCCAGTCATAAAGCAGAATGAGAACGCCGCTGACCACTACGGCTACTGAGGTTAGGGCGTCACTGAGATTGTGCAGGAAGAGAGCGCGGATGTTGGATCCCCCTTCTCGGATGGAACCGGTAAGAACAGCCGTGAGAGTGTCTACGACCAATGCGAGCAGACCCAACAGGATGACCGGCATGCCGGCAACCTCCGTCGGATCCAGAATGCGCATGATGCCCTCGAAGGCCAGATAAAGCCCGATAAGAATCAGGGTCGTGTAGTTGACCAGGGCGGCAACGGTTTCCACGCGGCCGTAGCCAAATGTCATTGCCGGGTCCGCGGGACGCCGCGCGATGCGTCGCGCCATCAGAGCAATGACCATCGACGCCATGTCCGAGAAGTTGTGCAGGGCATCGCCAATGAGTGCAAGACTGCCTGAAAGAATACCGCCGCCGATCTGGGCCAGGGTGAGTAGGAAATTGCTTACAATCGCGATGCCGACCCGTTGGTCTCCTGCCGAGTGGTCATGATTGTGGTCCATGCTTTACTCCAATTGTGATGCCCTAACTTCCGGATTTTTTCGGCCAAGGATCATTTTTGCAACAGCAACTTTAGTAACCGACCATTGCAGGTCGCTTAATCTGTGGTAGCCTCACCTTACTAAAGCAGCGAGCGGCTGTGCTTATGCCGTATCGACGTTTTTTGGATAATTGAAGCTTATGCATTTGCGGGCAAACGCAATGTTTGTGAACAATCAGCGATCAGGCCGCCGGCTCAATGCAGCCCTGACGGTTGTTTTCGTGATTCAGCTGTTGCTTGGTGCGGGGCTTCATTTCCATCAATTGGGGGACCATGGTCAGTCCGGTTCGGACACTGTCCATGCGGATTTTTCCCATGAGTTGCACGGGGACCAGAATGGCCTGGATGCAGACCCGATAAGTCGGGAGCAGTCCGGCGACTGGTCCCTGGACCTGGTGATCACCGACTGGCCACAGCCCATAGTGGTCACTGCAGCCCCAATCGATGTGGGCTCGCAGCTCGTACAGGCACCTCAGCCACCACCACGTTACACGCTTGCCCAACCCCGCGACCCGCCTCACGCCTGAACACTCCCAATCCGCGGTATGTGGTTTTCCGCATACCGAACGAAACATTGCGTATCGGAGAACACCATGCAGCACTTGGTTAAGTGTATCTGCAAGGGCAGGCGTTTACCCTGGGCATTGATCACCGCGCTGATGCTGGTAACAGCAGCGCGGGTGTACGCCGGAAGCTGGACCCTGCAGAAGAGCATCGAGCGGGCACAGTCCGTCTCACCTGTCATTGAGCGGGAAAAGGCAGCCCTTGCGAGTGAGCAGGGCAATTACGAGGAATCCGGTGTCTGGCCGAACCCCTCGTTGAATGTTTCGGCGGGGGACGCGCTCGGGCAGGAACTGAAGACCAACGATATCCGCGTTCAGAACGTGCAGTTGATACAGCCCATTCCCATTGGTGGGCGTACCACCGCGGATGCCGAGGCTGCGGAGCAGGCGGTCTCGGCAGCGCGTTCCGGCGTAAATGGGGCATCGCTTTCCGTAGCCCATGAGGCGGCGCGGCTGTACCAGCGGCTGCAACACGCACAGGCACAGATGACCATCGCCCAGCGCCAGACCGAGCAGGCCGATCGCTTTGAGAATATTGCCCAGAAACGCTCGGAGAGTGGCGACATCGCCATGCGTGAAGCCAGCCGCCTGTCAGTATTGGCCGCCCAGGCGGACGCCAGGTTTTCCGATGCCCGTCGCCACCGGGCGACGGTACTGAACCGTTTCCGCAACCTCCTGGACCTCAGTGGCGGCGAGGACCTCGAGCTTGAGACCACTTTCGCCGTATCAAGGCCGCCTCGTCTGTCTGACCTGAAATCCCGCCTCGTCAGCCACCCGGAACTCAGGCAGGCACGGCAGGAAACGGAGTCCGCGAGGGCCAGGGTGCGTGAAGCGGATGCCTCACGCATTCCGGACCTTAACCTGACGTTCAGCCATAAGCGGTTCGCGCTGCGGGGCGAGGAAGAAAACGCCTATGCCGTTGGGCTGGGCCTGGAGATTCCCCTCTGGACGACTTACGGAGGCCGCGAGGCGGCTGCCCGAGGCAGGGCGGAACAGGCGAACCAAACCCACAGGGAAGGACGGCGTGAACTTGAGCGCCAGCTTGCAACAGCGCACGAGTCCCTCGGGCGTTTGATGACACGCCTGGCGCGTCACGAAAAGCAGATACTTGAGCCATCCCGAGAGGTTGTTGAGCAGAGCGAGCAGGGCTATCGCGCCGGCAATGTCACGCTCACGGAACTGATTGATGCCACCAATGCCGTCTGGCAGGCCGAGCGTACACGGGCGGACCTGCTCCTTGAAGCACGCCTGGCGAAACTGGAATTGAAAGAGGCGGTCGGTCTGGCCCCCGGGGAGTCGATGTAATGAAGCGCTGGAACGTTCTGATCGTATTTGTATTTATGGCGACGCTCGCCGGTTGTGGTAATGGCCACGAGCCGCATGCCGGGGAAGACGGGCACGGCGATCATGGGCATGAAGAGCCTGCTGAGGGAGAAAAGGAGCACGATGGCCAGGATCATTCAGGCCAAAAGGAAGAAAAAGACCATGGTGATCATGAAAGTGCCTCAGAGGAAAGCCACGAGGGCGAAAAGGGTGGCCAGGAACTTGCACTCTCGGACGCGGTGATCCGTGAATTCGGTCTCGAGGTGCGTGAAGCGGGGCCGGGCTCACTGTCCATCAGGCGGGAATTCCCCGGCGAGGTCGTGTTCGATGAAGGCCTGATCACACACGTGACGGCCCGTGTTTCCGGACGGGCGGAAAAACTGCTGAAACAGAGCGGTGAACAGGTCAGTGAAGGTGAGGTGCTCGCCGTGCTTTCGAGCCGTGAGCTGGCCCGGGTGCGTTCGCAATTCCTGTCGGCAAAGGCCAGTCTCGAGCTGGCGCGCGCCACCTTCCAGCGCAAGCAACGACTGGCCAACGACCAGATCGCCTCCGAGGCCGAACTTCAGGAGAGCCGCCAGGCACTGAGCGAAGCACAGGTCAAGGTTGAGCTGGTGCGCCGCGAGCTGCGCACCCTGGGCATGACCCCGGAAGGCATCGAGGCGCTGGATCTGGAGAGCAATGCAAGCCTTGCCCGTTACGAGCTGACTGCCCCGGCGGACGGCACCATCATTGAACGCCACCTCACCCGTGGTGAGCGGGTGAGCGCCAATGCCGCCGGGGATTCCTCTTTTGTGATCGCCAGCCGGGAGCAGGTCTGGGGCCAGCTCAGCATCTTTCCCCAGAGCATTGACGATGTGAGTCCGGGCCAGAGTGTCACCGTGCAAGCGACGGATTCCAATGCGTCGGCCATCAGCGCCATCACCTATGTCACGCCGTTGATGCAGGAAACCACCCGCTCTGCCAGGGGCCGCGTGGTGCTGGAAAACGCTTCCGGCCAGTGGTATCCGGGTCAGTTCATCACGGGGAATGTGACCGTGGAAACGGTGGATGCGGATGTGGTTGTACCGCAGACCGCGGTCCAGACCATGGATGGCGGGCCGCGGGTGTTTGTGCGGACCGACCATGGCTTCAGGGCCCACCCGGTCAAGCTCGGGCGCAAGGCCGACGGCAAGGTCGAAATCCTGCAGGGGCTTTCCGCTGGTGAACGTTACGCCGCTGTGAATACCTTCACGCTCAAGGCGGAATTCGACCGTGAACAGCTCAAGCATGCCGGCCATTCCCACTGAGGCCACCGCGACCCGGGAGCATTGAAACATGATTGAACGACTGATGGATGTCTGCCTCCGCAACCGTCTACTGATGGTATTGCTGGGGGTGCTGGTACTGGCCAGCGGGATCTGGAGCTGGCAGAAACTGGCGGTGGACGCGGTTCCGGACGTCTCGCCGACGCTGGTGCAGGTCTTCACGGTGACCGACGGTCTTGCGCCCGAGGAAGTGGAGACCTATGTGAGCTACCCCGTTGAGCAGGCCATGACAGGGCTGCCCAAGGTGCGGGAAATCCGGAGCAACTCGAACTTCGGGCTTTCGGTGGTCAGCGTCTACTTCGAGGATGGCACGGACATCTACCACGCACGCCAACTGGTCAGCGAGCGCCTGCAGAAGGCGCGTGAAAGCATTCCAGAGGGTTTCGGCGAGCCTCAGATGGGCCCGATCGCCAGCGGTCAGGGCCTGGTTCTCTACTACTACCTGGATGCCCCCAGGGAAGAATACAATCTGACCCAGCTGCGCACCATCCAGGACTGGCTGATCAAGCCGAAGATGGAGACGGTGCGTGGCGTTACGGAAGTACTCGGGATCGGCGGCCACAAGAAGCAGTACCAGGTGAACGTCAATCCGGACGCGCTCCAGCGTTACGATCTGGATCTCCAGAAAGTGATTGATCGTGTACGCTCCAGCAACCTCAACGTGGGCGCTCAGTTCCTTGAAGAGGGCGGCGAGCAGTTCGTGATCCGATCCGAGGGGCTGGCCAAGGGCATCAGGGACCTGGAGCGGATTACCGTCAAGACGGTGGACGGAACCCCGGTGCGGCTGGCGGACATTGCCAGCGTCGAGATCGGCGGCGAGGTCCGTCAGGGCCTGCAGACGCTCAATGGCGAGAAGGAAGTGGTCTCGGGGATGGTCGTCAAGCTTTATGGCGCCAATACCTCGGCCGTGATCCAACGGGTGGAAGAGCGTCTGGAATCGATCCAGAAGAGCCTGCCCGAAGGCGTGAAGATCGTGCCGTATTACGAACAGAAAACGCTGGTCCAGAACGCGGTGAACACGGTCTCGAATGCCCTCTTCCAGGGCATCGTGCTGGTGGTGCTGGTGTTGTTCGTGTTTATGGGCGGTTTTCGGCCCAGTGTGGTGGTGGCCGCCGCTATTCCATTCTCCGTGCTGTTCGCAGTGGTCGGGATGTACTGGTTCGATATCTCCGCGAACCTGATGAGTCTGGGAGGGCTGGCCATTGCGATCGGCCTGATGGTGGACGGCACCATCGTGATGGTCGAGAACATTGACCGACACCTGCATGAAGCGCAACGTTACGAACCACGGATTCAGGTTGTAGCCCGGGCGTGCCGGGAGGTGGCTTCGCCCATCCTGTTCGCCATTGCGATTATCATCATCGTCTTTCTGCCACTGTTCACGCTGACCGGCGTTGCCGGCAAGACCTTCCGCCCCCTGGCCTATACGGTGGCATTGGGCATGGTTGGTTCGTTGGTCTATGCGCTGTTCATCACGCCGGTACTGGCAAGCCTAATGATGCGTCGACCCAAAGCGGATGCCGGTGACGGAACGCAGCGCTGGTGGCACCGTCTTATCCCCTCGCAGCCGATTGCGGGTGAATCCGAGGATCATGGTTACAGGCGTGAGTCGCTGATCGTCCAATGGATCCTGGTGCTCTATCGCCCGCTACTGCGTTTCTTCATCGCGCGTCGATCCCTGGCGGTGTTGCTGGCAGTGGGGCTTCTCGGCATGGGCGCGGCCCTTTTCCCGCAGCTTGGTTCGGAGTTTGCGCCACGCATGGATGAGGGCGACCTGATCGTGAACATGACGTTTGCTCCTTCCATCTCGCTGAGTGAGGCCAAGCGCAACACCATGCTCGCCGAAAAACGGATGCTGGACGTTCCGGGCGTAAAGAAGACTGTGAGCCGGGTAGGCCGTGGCGAAGTTGGCGCCCATGCCGACCCCATCAACACCGTGCATTCGCTGGTGGTTCTGGAGCCGCGCTCCAAATGGAGCGAACTCGGCTACGAGTCCCAGGACGGGATCGAGCAGGCCATCCGTGAAGAGCTGGAGGGCATGCCGGGGATAATGACCAACATGACCCAGCCTATCCAGCTCTCCGTGGATGAACTGGTCGGTGGTGTGAAGTCCGAGCTGGCCGTCAAGCTTTACGGGGACGATCTGACCACGCTGAAACAGAAGGCGGACGCCATCGCCGCGGTTCTGCGGGAGATACCGGGAGCGACCGACGTCAAGGCAGACCAGGTGATCGGAGCGCCCCAGATGCGCATCCAGCCCGACCGGGATGCGCTGGCGCGTTATGGCATTACTATGGAACGTGTGCAGAACCGCATCCGGAACGCCGTTGGCGGCACAACGGCCGGGCAGATCTTCGAGGGGATACGGCGTTTTGATGTGTATGTCCGGTATCAGGAAAAGGACCGGAACGATCTGGAGGCCATGAGCAATATCCTGATTGAGGCCCCTGATGGTGCTGAGGTCCCCCTGAGCCAGCTGGCTAAGCTGGAGAAGATCAGCGGTCCACGCCAGATCAGTCGTGAAAACGCCCAGCGATACATAACAGTGCAGGCCAACGTGGAGGGCCGGGATATTGGCAGCTTTGTTGAGGCTGGCCAAAAGGCGATCAGCGAGCAGGTGGATCTGCCTACGGGCTACCTGCTTGAGTGGGGCGGCCAGTATGAGTTGCAGCAAAAGGCCAATGCGCGCTTCGCCATCGTGATTCCGGTAACGCTCGCGCTGATCTGTCTGATGCTTTACATCAGCTTCCACTCCGTGCGCAGTACGCTGCTGATCCTGTTCAATATTCCCCTGGCGCTGGTGGGCGGCATCGCCGCGCTCTGGATTTCCGGCCAGAACCTGTCGGTGCCTGCGTCAGTAGGCTTCATCGCGCTTTTCGGCATCGCCCTTGAGAATGGCATGGTGCTGGTGTCCTATCTGAACCAGTTGGTGCGCGAGGGCATGGGCCTGGATGAGGCTTCAATACAGGGAGCCTGCCTGCGTGTTCGGCCGGTAATGATGACGGCCCTGACGACATCGCTGGGGCTTTTGCCCCTGTTGATGGCGACAGGTACTGGCAGTGGGGTGCAGCGGCCGCTGGCCACCGTTGTGGTGGGAGGATTGATCACGTCCACACTGCTGACTCTGGTGGTCATTCCGGCGCTGTATCGCTGGTTCGCCGAGCGAGCCAGTAGCGTGTCCCAGGATTGAGAGACGTGATCGCCTTTTCACGCAGTCGGGTGCTGGCCAGGCCTACCAATGCGTTGAGAACTGATGGGCATTTGACGTTGATTGACGATGATAGACTCCTTGCACTATCTGAAATCGATATAACAGAGAGGATGTTTTCATGAAACAGATGCTATCGCTCGCCTTTGTGCTGGTATGCACCCTCGCGGTGACCGCCCAGGCCCAGGAGATGACCGTCAAGGGCGTTGAGCTGCCAGGAACCATCGACGTCGAAGGTAATGAGCTCAGCCTGAACGGCGCCGGCATCCGCTCCAAATGGTTCATGAGCCTGTATGTGGGATCGCTTTACCTGCCACAGGAATTTGACAGTGCCCAGGCCATCGTTGAAGCGGACCAGCCAATGGCTATTCAACTTGATATCGTCTCCGGCATGATCAACAGCGAGAATATGACCGAAGCCACCATGGAAGGATTCGGGAACGCGACAGACGGCAACATGGAGCCCATCCAGGAGGATGTGGATGCGTTCATGAGTTTGTTTGAGGAGGAAATCAAGGAAGGGGACCAATTCCAGATTGCCTACCTCCCAGACGACGGGATTGTCGGGTATAAGAACGGTGAGCGCACGGGCACTGTTGATGGCGGCATGAGATTCAAAAAGGCCGTTTTCGGCATCTGGCTCGGCGAAGTCCCGGCCCAGGAGAGCGTGAAGAACGCCATGATGGGCAAGGACTGAAACGGTCAATCAGCCGTTTTGTCTTTGTACTCGCACAGATCCTCGATGACGCAGCTGCCGCAGCGTGGCCTTCGGGCCAGACAGGTGTAGCGGCCATGGAGGATCAGCCAGTGATGCGCGTCCTTGAGGTAGGCCTTCGGGACGCGCTTCATCAGGTTCTCTTCCACTTCCCGTACGTTTTTCCCGGTGGCAATGCCGGTGCGGTTCGCTACACGGTAGATATGCGTGTCCACCGCCATAGTGGGCTGATCGAAAGCGGTGTTCAGGATTACATTGGCGGTCTTGCGGCCCACACCAGGTAATGCTTCCAGTTCTTTGCGGGTCTGCGGCACCTGCGAGTTGTGTTTCTCCACCAGCATCCGGCATGCCTTGATGATGTTGGTGGCCTTGCTGTTGTAGAGGCCGATGGTCTTGATGTACGCCTTGAGGCCTTCTTCCCCCAGCTCAAGGATCGCTTCCGGGGTGTTGGCGACGGGGAACAGTTTCGCCGTTGCCTTGTTGACGCCCACGTCGGTGGCCTGGGCGGAGAGTGTGACCGCCACCAGCAATTCAAATGGAGAGTTGAAGTTCAGTTCCGTGGTGGGCGCGGGATTGGCTTCCTTGAGGCGGGCGAAGATGGCCTCACGCTTGGTGTCGTTCATGAGTAGGTTCCTGTAACGCGTACCCGTTTGTGCCCGCTTTCCACGGGCGCCTGCTGGGCCTGCTGCTGTTGCTGGATGTGGTGATCGATACGGTTGCGCAGGGCAATGATCAGCCCCAGACCGATGAAGGCCCCGGGCGGCAGGACGGCGATCAGCGCCTGGCGGTAGTCGGGAAAGACGGTCAGTGTCCAGTCCCGGGCCGCCTCGCCGAAGAGCAGATGGGCGTCTGCCAGCAGGGTTCCGTAGCCCACCAGTTCGCGCATGCCGCCCAGGAGCACCAGTACGGCCAGGAAACCGAGACCGGTCATCAGGCCGTCCAGGGTTGCTTTGTGCAACGGATTGCGGCTGGCAAAGGCCTCGGCGCGGCCGAGGATGGCGCAGTTGGTGACAATCAGCGGGATGAAGATGCCCAGGATCTGGTAGAGCTGGTAGGCATAGGCCTGCATGATCAGTTCGGTGCAGGTGACCAGTGCAGCGATGATCATGACGAAGGCCGGCAGGCGCATGGAGTCGGTCACTTGATGGCGGATGAGCGAAACCGCCATGTTGGAACCGGTCACCACCATCAGCGTTGCTAGGCCCAGCCCTATGGCGTTGACCACGGTGTTGGTAACCGCCAGCAGCGGGCACAGGCCGAGCAGCTGCACCAATGCCGGGTTGTTACGCCAGAGGCCGTCAAGAATGATCTGGTTGGTGTTTGCGCTCACAGCTTTTCAGCTCCCGCTTCTGCGCCAGCATTGGTGAAAAGGCGTTGTTGATGGGACGCAGTGAATGCCAGCCCGCGGCGGACTGCGTCCACCACCGCCCGGCTGGTGATGGTTGCCCCGCTCAACGCGTCAAAGGTATCGCCACTGCCAACGCCCCACTGCTCGGGTACGGGATTGGTCAGTGAGCGGCCATTGAAGTGCAGTATCCAGTCGCTCTTCGCCACCTCGATGGCATCGCCCAGGCCCGGTGTTTCCTGATGTTTGGTAGCGCGCACGCCGGTGAGCATGCCGTCCCTCCGCACGCCAAGGATGAGTTCAATCCGCCCGGAATAGCCATCCGGTGCTGTGACAGGCAGGATCAGGATGGCGGCGGCGTTGGCAGGCGTAACCAGGATGGCTTCCGCGCCCTCCCGGATACCGGTCACCCCGTTCGCCGGTAGGGTGATTGGCTGCGTGTTACCCGCCTTCAGGGATACCGGCTCCGGCAGGACGGCGGCGCGCGCCCTTGCGGTGGCCAGTTCACGCTGCTGCTCGATGCGCTCGGCCGTCAGGATCTGGGTAACGCCGATGGCGCCGGCCGTCAGGGCCGCGAACAGGCCCAGCCCCAGAGCGTTGCGCTGAATGGCTCGGAGCGCCTCGCTCATGACGGGACCCCCCGCCCCGCCCGTTTATGGCCGCGGGTACGTGGACGCGTGTAGTAATCTAGGAAGGGCACGGCCAGGTTCATCAGCAGCACCGCGAAGGCGACTGCGTCGGGGTAGCTGCCCCAGGAGCGGATGGTGTAGAGCAATACACCGATGCCAGCGCCGTACCAGAGTTTACCCCGGTTGGAAGTGGCTGCCGAGACCGGGTCTGTGGCGATGAAAAAGGCGCCGAACATGGTGCCCCCGGCCAGCAAATGCAGGCTCAGGGGCACAGACTGGTCCGGATCATAGCCGAACAGCAGGGCCATGAAGGTCAGTGCCCCGAGTAGACTGACCGGGATGTGCCAGGTGATGATCCGGCGCTGGATGAGCAAAAGGCCGCCTGCAAGAAATGCAAGATTGACCCACTCCCAGCCAAGGGCAACTCGGTCGCCGTAGATCGGGGCGGCAGTGACCCGGATGGCGACGGCGCCGTCGATGGCATGCTTATAGTCATCCAGGGGCGTGGCGCCGGTGAAGGCGTCAACGGAGGCTGCACCCAGCCCCGTGAACACCGACAGGCTGTCCATGAGCGACAGTGGTGCTTCCTGCAGTGACACAGGCAGGGCCCAGCGTGTACTCATGGCTTCCGGGAAGCTCACCAGCACCAGGGCGTAGCCGACCATTGCGGGGTTGAACAGGTTGCTCCCCAGCCCGCCGTAGAGGTGTTTGGCCAGGATGATGGCGCTGGCGGTGGCTACCAGCGCGATCCACCAGGGCAGTAGCGGCGGCAGCGAAAGGCCCAGCAGCAGGCCCGTCAGCGCCGCGCTGCCATCCATGAGAGTGCGTTGAATGGGGCGTGCGCGGAGCCAGAGGATCAGGGCCTCGGTGACCAGGGCGACGCCCACGCACCAGAGCACGTTGATCAGCACGCCCCACCCGAAGAAGTGGATGAATGCCAGCAGCCCTGGCAGGGTCGCCGCCATGACCCAGAGCATGATCCGCTGGGTGGTCAGCATGGTCAGGCCTCTCCGTCCGCACTGCCAAGCGCCTGTTCGGCCGCTTCGAGGCGCTTACGGTGCTTGTTCAGGGCCCGTTCCAGCTTGGGTACGGCTTCCGGGGTCTGTTCTCGTGCCTCGGTCACTCGGGCTTCTGCTTCCTCGACTTTCTGGCGGGCCTGGTCCCGGCGTTGGATCAGCGTTTCGCGATCCGGGCCGGTGGCTGCCGGTGCAGGGTGGGGCTCGCTAGCGGCTTCGTCCGCCACCTCAGTCTGACGTTGCTCTCGTGCCTGCTGCCGGGCACGGCGGCGTTCCTCGCGTTCTGCCTGCTCCCGTTCCATGCGGGCCTGGCGCTCCTCGAACCGCTTCCGGGCATGATCCGCCTCCGCCTGCTCCTTCTTTTCCTGACGCAGCACGCCTTTGCTGTGCCGGAAGTAATCCGTCAGGGGCAGGTGGCTGGGGCAGACCCAGTCGCAGGCACCGCATTCGATGCAGTCGAACAGGTCGAAATGCTCGGCCTTCTGGTGCTCACCCGCGCTGGCGAACCAGTAGAGCTGCTGGGGCAGAAGATCCACGGGGCAGGCCTGCTCGCAAAGGCCGCAGCGGATGCACGGCTGCGGTATCGGCGGGTCCGGGAACTCTTTGGCGGTGCCCGCGATAAGGCAGTTGGCGGTCTTGATCAGGGGCAGGCCCGTGGTTATCAGGTCGAAGCCCATCAGCGGGCCGCCCATGATGAGCCGGTGCAGGTGCTCGGGATCCAGCCCGGCCGCGAAGAGCACGTGATCGAGGGGCGTGCCGATGCGGGCCTCGATATTGCCGGGACGGGCCAGCGCATTGCCCGTGAGCGTGGTGATGCGCTGGATGACGGGCTCGCCCAGGCGAAGGGACCGTTCCACGGCTACCGCCGTGGCAACGTTCTGGCAGAGTACGCCCATGTCCGCCGGCAGATCGCCCGAAGGGACTTCGCGCCCCGTGAGAAGCTGGATCAGCTGTCTTTCGCCCCCGGAGGGATAACGCGCGGGGACGACCCGGATCTCAATGCCGGTGCCTTGCGCAGCCTGCTTGAGCGCCTCAATGGCGTCCTGCTTGTTATCCTCGATACCGATCAGGCACTGTTCCGCGCCAACAAGCTCCCAAAGTGCTCGTGCGCCCGCGATCACGGATTCCGGTCGTTCCCTCATCAGCGCCTGATCGGCAGTGATGTACGGTTCGCACTCGGCGCCGTTCAGGATCAGAACCTGTGGGGCAGTTTCTGCGCGCTGCAGCTTGTCCCTGGTCGGGAAGCCGGCGCCGCCGAGGCCTACGACGCCGGTGCGGTGCAGGTGGTCGTAGCGACCAAGGATGCCGGCATCGCTCTGGCAGGGCGAGAGTTCGCACCACTGGTCCCTGCCGTCCGCCGCGATCTGGATGCAGAGTTCCTCCAGCCCGGAGGGGTGGGGTACGGTGTGGGGCTCGATGGCTGTGATAGTACCGGATGTGGGGGCATGCACCGGCGCGGAGAGACCAGGTTCACACTCACTCAGCGGCTGGCCAGTGAGTACCTGTTCGCCAACGCGCACCAGCACCCGGCCGGGGTCTCCGCGATGCTGGCGCAGCGGCACAATCAACTGCTCCGGCAGAGGTGCCTGGCGGATGGGCTCCTGCAGCGACTGCTGCTTGTTATCCGGCGGGTGAATGCCACCCGGAAAGTCGAATTGAGTGCCCATCAGGCGGTGGCCTCCGCCGGACGCTGGTCCGTGGCGATCATTGGCCCATGGGTCAGGGGGCGTTGTTCCGGGTGCGGAGGAACCCAGTCGTCGATGCCTTTGGCTACCTCGATCATGTCGATGCAGTCCACCGGGCAGGGATCCACACAGAGATCACAGCCGGTACACTCGCTTTCGATCACCGTGTGCATGAACTTCGGCGCGCCCACAATGGCGTCCACCGGGCATGCCTCGATGCACTTGGTGCAGCCAATGCACTCAGCCTCTCGGATATAGGCCACTCGCTTGGGCTGCTCCTCGCCGTGTTCGGCGTCCAGCGGCTGGGGTTCCACATCCAGCAGGTTGGCCAGGCTCTGGATGGTTGCTTCACCGCCGGGCGGGCACTTGTTGATGGCGTCGCCCTCGGCGATGGCTTCGGCGTAGGGGCGGCAGCCGGGGTAGCCGCACTGGCCACACTGGGTCTGCGGCAGCACCGCGTCGATCTGCTCCACCAGTGAATCGTCATCCCGGCGCAGACGCACCGAGGCATAGCCCAGCAAGGCGCCGAAGGCGCCGGCGAGCAGCAGCAGCGTGGCGATGGCGAGCAGCAGGTTCATCCACATGGCGGTACACCTCTCACACCTGCACCATCCCGGTGAAACCCATGAAGGCCAGCGACATGATGCCGGCGGTGATCATGCCGATGGCGGCCCCCTGGAACGGCTGGGGCACGTCAGCGGCGGCAATGCGCTCGCGCATGGCGGAGAACAGCACCAGCACCAGCGAGAAGCCGGCGGCGGCGCCGAAGCCGTAGAGGACGGATTCAAAGAAGCTGTTCTGCTTCTGGATGTTGAGCAGGGCCACGCCGAGCACGGCACAGTTGGTGGTGATCAGGGGCAGGAAGATGCCCAGCACTCGGTGGAGCAGCGGGCTGGTGTGACGAACGGCCATTTCGGTGAACTGGACGACCACGGCGATGACGAGGATGAAGCTGATGGTCTGCAGGTATTCGACCTGCAGGGGTTCGAGGATCCAGGTGTTGACCAGATAGCTGCAGACCGAGGCCAGCGTTAGCACGAAGGTGGTGGCCATGGACATGCCCATGGCGGTCTCCAGTTTGTTGGAGACGCCCATGAAGGGGCACAGCCCCAGGAACTGGGCCAGCACGAAGTTGTTAACCAGGACGGTGCTGATCAATATGAGCAGGTATTCGGTCATGACTGAGATTCCAGACGCAGGCAGCAGAGGCATTTTGCAATTGAGGGGAACGTCTGTCCATTCGATCCTCACTGTAGGTCGGCATGCCGCCCCTGTGAATGATACCGGTATTACGCTCCAGCTTATAGGCATCATCATATTGAACCAGGAGAAGGTTGCTCTTCGTTATTAAGTATGCGATTGTTATACTAATTGTTACAAAATGTACATGGAATGTTAGGGAAGTTTTTGGTGATGAGGAGTATTACCTGTCAGTGCGCTTTATTCATTTTTGTATTTTCCTACCTGCCCAGTGCCTTTGGGGTCGCTATTGATCTGAATGATTGGGCTGTTAATAGAGACGGTGTTATTTCCGAGAACTTTGCTGGCGATTCTTTGCCGGGCGAGGGCAACTTCAATCTTCAAACCGGGTTGGGGAAGCGCACCTTTGAATTTGCCTCGCCGGGTTCCCATTCCCTGACGGCTTTTTTTGACCACGAGATCGCCGTCCAGAGCAATTTCTTTACCAACGAGTATGGGGTTGTCCATGGAAATCCGGAACCGGACCAGTCGTGGCAGGTTGATGAGCCTGGTTTTGTATTCGGGACGATTTACGACAATCTGATTGATGGTTCGCTCAACAACACCAACACCATCCCCGATACGGCTCCCGAGGATGTCTCCGTCGCAATGGGGTGGGAGTTCGCTCTGGATGCGGGAGAGCAGGCCGAGGTCATCCTGAATCTTAAGGAAACCAGGCCTGATAGCGGCTTTTTTCTTGAGCATGTCGACCCGGAAACCGGCCCCGGATTTGATCAGAAAAAATCCCTGTTCTTTTCCAGTGAGCTCAATATCACGGGCTCTGCTGCACAGGTGCCAGGCCCTCCCACATGGACTCTTCTCCTTGTCGGCCTCTTTATTGGAAGTGGCCTGAGACTGCGCGAGTCCATGTCCTACCGCTAGAAATCAAAATCCGGAGAACTAAAACCAGAGATCCAGGACGGGAGCGTTCTGGATGCTGTTTGAAAAATTGTGTCAAAGAAGGCTTCGCGCTATGAAATGGATGTCAGTTCCCTCCCTGTCTTTCGTGTGTCTTGTCGCCATGCTTGCGGCATGGCCTTTTGCCGCCTATTCCCAGGCTCCTGTAGCGGCCGATCTGATTATGGTCGTGGATGAATCCGGCTCCATGTCGGGGGAGCAGAGGTGGCTGCGAGAGATGGCGCCCCTGCTTGAGTCAAACCTGAATAGTTATGGGATTGGCAGTGAATCCCAGAAGAATCTGTACGGCGTAGTTGGCTATCTCGGAAGCCCACGGAGTCTGGAGGTAGGCGGTGATTTGTTCGGTTCGTCCGAAGAATTTGTGGAAGCTGCCCGAGGGCTTCGTACTTATGGCGGTACTGAAGATGGGTGGCGCGGGATTCAGTCTGCATTGGATGATTACCCTCGGCGTAATGGCGCGGCCTTGAACATTATACTTGCCACAGACGAGGACCGTGACAACAGGGACTCGTCAATAACATTCGACTCACTCCTTGAAAAACTCAATGGCCAGCGAGCACTGCTCAATGCGGTCGTGAATGTCCGCATTGAGTGTGAAGACGGCACCAGGGCTTTGGGGATGGACAGCATCGGTAACGGCTATGTTGCCGATGGCGCCGGTGGATTCTCTCTATGCGATAACCCAACAGCGGTTTCAGGCGGTGGTCGCACCATTGACCACTACGTTGATCTTGCGATCCAGAACGGGGGCGCTGTATGGGACCTGAATGTGCTCCGGTCCGGTGGTGCCAATGCGGAATCGTTCACGGAAGCTATTCTTGATATCAAGGTTGAAGAGATTCTGGATCAGCGCCCCGTTGATGACCTTGTAGCTGTGGCCAATGCAGCCCCCAACCCGGCAGTCGCGGGCCAGTCAGTCACGCTGGATGGAACGAACTCCTTTCATCAGGAAGACGATCGCGGGATTGTCCGATGGGAGTGGGATCTTGATGATGACGGCAACTTTGAGGCATCGGGTCCAAAAGTAACCACCCAGTTCCCCGAGTTAGGTGAATACCCGGTAACCCTCCGGGTGACCGATGACGCGGATTCACCAGCTACCTCACGTGCCAGTGTCACGGTGGACGTCAGCACCCCACCCCTGGAGCCCACCGCCGACACAGGCGGTCCCTATCGCTTCTGCCCCCAGACGAAACCCTGGCGGCTTGATGCCAGCGAGTCTGTTAACCCGGATGATGGCCAAAGCGAGCCCGGGCAGCCGGAGGATCGTATCGTGTCCTATGAGTGGGACCTGGACGACGACCAGGCGTTTGACGATGCGAGTGGTCCCACCGTTGATGCTACGCCCCAGCTGGCCGATCTCGGGGTAGGCGACCATCTGATCCGCCTGCGCGCAACCGACAATACCAGTAAGGCATTCCCCTCCAGCGGCAAACCGGATCTGACGGATACAGCGGTAACCCAGATCAGTGTCCTTGATGAATCCGCCGCGGTGTGTAATTGCCTCACGGACCTGGCCGCCCGAGCCAAGATGAGGAAGGTGCAGCTGACCTGGACCGATTCCGGTGCGCATCAGTATGGCGTCTACAGGAGCAAGCAGGAGGGCGGCCCCTATGAGCGGATCGCGCTGACGGACAACCGCTACTCCGGCTACCTTGATTCTGGCCTGGAGCTTGATACCACCTATTACTACATGGTCCGGGAGCTCGATCGGGCCGGGCAGACGCTCTGCCAGTCGCGTGAAGTCAGCGTCACCCCGCAGGCGCGCCGACTCAACGAGTCCAATCGTACGCCTGAAATCGTGTCCGCCCCGGTCATCGAAGCGACAGAGGGGCAACGGTATGAGTACGCGGTTCAGGCGCAGGACCCCGACCGTCGTGAACGCCTCACGTACAGCCTTCCTGTTTCGCCATCAGGGATGAACATCGATGCGACCACCGGCCTGATTGAGTGGGAGCCCGTTAACGCACAGGTAGGCGACCAAACAGTCATCGTCAGGGTGACGGATAATCAGGGTGCTCACTCAGAGCAGGATTTCGTCGTCTCGGTGAGCAATGTGAACCAGGCGCCCGAGATTGTAAGCAGTCCGGTTACTGAAGCGGTCGAACTCAAGACCTACGAGTACCAGGTGGAGGCGCTGGACCCGGACAAGGGCGACAGTCTCACCTATGCATTGGATTCGGCACCGAACGGCATGGCGATCGATGCGGCAACAGGCAAGATACGCTGGACGCCCGAGGAAGGTCAGGCCGGCCGGGGCAGTGTGAGCGTGAGCGTCACCGACAGCGCTGGTGAAACCGACCAGCAGTCGTTCGAAGTGGATGTGCGCGAACGCAACCACCTCCCGGAAATCACCAGTGAGCCGCCGACCAGCACGACGGAGGGAAAGAGCTATAACTACCTCGTCATGGCGACGGACCAAAACGAGGACGATACGATCACCTTTGGTCTGGACCAGGCGCCGGCCGGCATGACGATCGATCCCGCAAACGGGTTGATTGACTGGACGCCGCAGGAGGATCAGGTCGGCACCACCAACGTTGCCGTATCCGCCTCGGACAGCAGGGGCGGCTCAACCTCCCAGAGCTTTACCATCGAGGTTGACGAGGCGAACAGGGCGCCGGAGATCCTGACGGACTCCCTTCCGCAGGCGAGAGAGGATCAGGCGTATCGGTTCACTCTGAATGCACAGGACCCCAATCAGGGCGATGAGCTTGAATACAGCCTGACCTCGGGCCCGTCGAATATGGAAATCAATGCCGCAAGTGGCGAGCTCGCCTGGTACCCGGTCAACAATCAAGTCGGCCAGCACGAGGTCACGATCCGGGTCAGTGATGAGGAAGGCCTGCATGATGAAGCAACCTTCCAGGTTGAGGTCGAAAACGCCAATGATTCGCCCTTCTTCGTGTCGCAGCCTGTTTACCAGGCGTCTGTAGACAGTGCTTATGTCTATGACGCCAGCGCCGACGACCCGGATGACGCTGATACCCTCAGCTATACGCTCGTGGAATCACCGGATGGAATGAGCATTGAGGGCGATACTGGAAGGGTGGATTGGACTCCGGAAGCCGGACAGGGGGGAACCCATCCGGTGACCATCCGGGCAGCTGATCAGGGCGGCACCGCGACCGAGCAGAGCTTCCAGGTTACCGTGGCCTCCAGCAACGAGGTTCCCGTGATCACCTCGGAGCCACCGGCGATGGGGTATGTGGACAGCACCTATCGCTACCAGGTGGTGGCGAGCGACCCCGAGGGTGCTTCACTGAGTTACAGTCTGGATCAAGCACCGGATGGCGTCGCCATCAATAATTCCGGAAACCTCAACTGGATTCCGTCGCCAGGCCAGTCAGGTCAGAACCGTATTAGTGTACGTGTAACGGATGAGCGGGGTGCCACTGCAACGCAGTCATTCACGGTCACCGTATCGGCCACGAACCAGCGCCCGGTCATCGAAAGCCTACCGCCCCAGGGCGCCAGGGTTGACCAGCCCTATCATTACGACGCCAATGCGAGTGATCCGGATGGGGATGTGCTCACATACGTGCTCTCACAGGGGCCATCCGGGATGAGCATTGATTCCAGTACGGGCAGCATTCAGTGGACACCTGGTGAATCCCAGGAAGGGACGGTTCCAGTGCGCCTGGACGTCTCCGACGGTCGTGGTGGACAGACCAGTCAGACGTTCGAGATTCAGGTTTCCAGGGATAATGCGGCACCAACAATAGTCAGCGCCCCGGAAACCGTAACCGAACCGGATACAGAATACGTCTATCAGGCTCAGGCTAGTGATCCGGACGGAGACCCGCTGACGTTCTCGCTGGAAGCAGGACCTTCCGGCATGACAGTGGACGCCGACAATGGTCTTATTCTCTGGACGCCAGGGGAGAACCAGGCAGGCGAGCACAGTGTTGCGCTGCGTGTATCTGACTCGAAAGGAGGTCAGAACACCCAGTCCTTTAACCTCGTGGTGACGGGTGACAACGAGGCCCCAGTGATTGAGAGTGCCCCGATAACCAGTGCGCGCGTTGATGAGCCCTATCAATACGAGGTTAAGGCCACCGATCCGGACGGCGACGACCTGGAGTACCGGCTGCGCGAGGCGCCGGCCGGGATGGCCATTGGGGCGCAGTCCGGCACTCTGTCCTGGACACCGGGTGCGGCACAGGAGGGGAGTTTTACCGTGGACCTGGTGGTGAACGACCCGGCCGGAGGGACTGCCTCCCAGCGGTTTACTGTGGAAGTAACTAAAGAGGGTGAGCCGCCCTACCTGGCCAATAAGCCGGCAGCACGCGCCGAAGTTGGTGAGCAATATCGGTTCAAGGTGCTGGCTGTTGACTTCGAAGGTAATGCCGCCAGTGTCGAGCTGGCATCCGGTCCCGACGGCATGACCCTCAGCGATGACAGCAACGTCCCCGAGCTGCGCTGGACGCCGGCTGAAGGGGACTGCACCAAAGAGGTCACTCTGGTACTGGAAGACCGTTTCGGCCAGTCCGAGCAGGTGACCTTCAGCATCAAGGTGCTCGCGGCGCCCAAACGGTTGAACCGCATCCAGTGCTCGAAACAGTCCCAGGCTTGTGGCGACTAACAGGAATTCAGGGAGAGAAACCGTGTATACCGAATTTACAACCGACGCCCTTTTCACGACTCGAACCCGGAGAATCATCAGCGCTCTGGTGCTGTTCTTCTTCATCTTCACCTTCTACTCCCCGGCGGTCGCGTCCGCCGTGGACAAGGCAAGAGAGAACTGGAATCCGC
Source organism: Salicola sp. Rm-C-2C1-2 (assembly GCF_040196175.1). Lineage (NCBI taxonomy): Bacteria > Pseudomonadati > Pseudomonadota > Gammaproteobacteria > Oceanospirillales > Halomonadaceae > Salicola > Salicola sp. Rm-C-2C1-2. Next base: position 409,292 of record NZ_JBEFNF010000001.1, read on the forward strand.
CAGTCAATTCCCTGGAGCACGTGAATCCAGTCGGCAAGACCTTGGAATCACTGAATGCGCAAGTCAGGGAACTGAAGCAGACAGTTGCCGATTCCGGGGAAAAAGGCGACCGGCCCGACGTTGAGCCGATGCTCGAGGAAATCGCCACCCTGGCGGACGAATTCGTCGAGCGGGACGAACAAACGCGCGCCGAGATTCGCAGCACGGAGGCGCACCTGAGGAATGAGGGCGTCGCCGGGAAAGTCCTGGAACGCCACCAGGCGTATAAGCAGCATTATCAGCGCCAGGCCGATGCGGTGCGGGAGCATGTGCAGCGTCTTGCTGAATGGAAGCCGCAGGAGCAGAATCTCGACGACCTGAAGACGGCGATCGACGATCTGCAACCCTACCTCGAATACCCGGCGCGCAATCCCCAGGAGAGCTTCAGCAATGACCTGGACTTCGTCAGTCCGCCTCCCAGGTCGCTCTTTACAGAGCAGTCCGATATTAACGCACTGCTGAATCTCAACGGGGATGAAACCTGGAGCCAGTCCGATTTTCTCGAAACCGACAGCGCAACCGCAGCGGGTGAGAACATTGAGGAAAAGGTCAGCGAGCTGTCAGGTGATCCCCTGGCGATGTTCCAGTGGGTCCACGATAATCTCGACTACGTGCCCAGCTACGGCGTGATGCAGGGCGCCGACTACACGCTCGCCAGCGGGCGCGGCAACGCCTTTGACATTTCCAGCACCCTGATCGCCATGTACCGCGAAGCCGGCATCCCGGCCCGCTATAGCTACGGCACCGTGGCACTTCCCGCGGAAGCGGTGCAGAACTGGGTGGGCGACGTGGCCAATGTGGACGCGGCCACCAACATTCTCAGCCAGGGCGGTATCCCCCAGACCCAGGTCAGCTACGGCGGCGCGGCTGAAGAAATCGAAATGGAGCACGTCTGGGTCGAGGCTTATGTGGATGGCCAGTGGGTGGCGCTGGACCCCAGCTTCAAGCAGTACGACTACCAGGAAGGGGTCGATATTGAATCCGAGGTACCGCTGGACGCCGAAGGCCTGGTGAACCAACTGGAAAGCGGTGCCACGGTGAACGAAAGCGAGGGCTGGGTTCAGGGCGTGGACGCCGCCAGCCTCCAGACTGAGCTCAATGACTACCAGAGCCAGGTCGAGAGCTTCATCAACAACCAGCACCCGGACGCCACGCTGGGCGAGGTGCTTGGCAGCCGCAGCATCATCCCCAATGAAGCGGATTCTTTGGCGGCGGTGGAGCTGCCCTACGAGCAGATCCAGGCCAGCGCCGTCAGGCCCAACCTGCCGCAAGGCCTGTTTTATGAGTTCCGACTCCAGATAGGGGATACGACAGGTGGCCAGTTCGGCATCCCGGTGCAATGGAATTCCCTCCAGGCAGAACTGGACCGGCCCACGCCCGAGCTGCTTGGCAAGGACCTGGCCATCAGCTTCCGCCCGGCCAGCCAGGCGGATGAGCAGGCCATCGCCAGTTATATTCCGGACGATCTGGAAGATCCCGAAGATCTGCCCAGCTCACTGCCGGCCAACAGCATCCACATGATCGGCGAGATCACGCTGGACGGGGAAGTGGTCGAAAGCACCGGCCAGGTCACACTGGGCGAGGCGATGATGACACGCCTGGGCTACGTCAAGCCCCAGCACGGCTGGCGTAAGTCCGAGAACCACCTCACCGCCGGCCAGTATCAGGCGGTGGGGCTGGACATGCAGGGGATCAGCCCCGACCAGCTGGAATCCCTGCAGTCGGATCTGGAAGGGGTCCAGTCCAAGCTGGAGGCGGAGGATTTCAGTGGCCTGACCCGCCATGATCTGACCGGCGCCATCCTGCAAAGCGGCATCCAGGGCTATCTGGCCGAGACCTACGCCATGGACCGCATCGCCGCTCAGTCCTCGGGCATCATCTACCACCGCAGCCCAAGCTACGGCACCTTCTCCACCAGCATGCAGGTGCAGTACAACTTCGGCATCGCGCAGAAGGTACTGTTCAGTGGCGTGGTCATGGACATGGACCGGATCGAGTCCAATACGGAATCCAGGGAGAACTGCTACGAGGACTGGGTGGCATTCAACCGGTCATCGGGCATGCGCAGCAGCGCCTATGAGCACATCATCCCGGAGCGGCTGTTCTCCACCGAGAACAGCCAGGCGGAGGGCGTATCAACCGCCAAGGCGCTGTCCAAGGCCATGGCGGACGGGCAGCGGATCTACACGCTGACGGAGGACAACGAAGAGCAGTTGTCGAACATCACGATAGACGATGAGGCCCGCAGTGAAATCCAGCAAGCGCTGAGCCGTGGCTATGAGGTCACGGTCCACCAGAAGCCGATCAACGTCAATGGCTGGGAGGGTAGTGGTTACTCGATCATTGATCCCGAGCGTGGGGTTGGGGCTTATAAGATTTCTGGGGGCGTAAATGGGGGAGTACTCCAAGGTATTTCTACGGGACTTTCTGGACTACTCGGTGGCATTGGTGGTTTCCTGGAGAAATATAAAACGAACCAGATTGGCAAAGTGCTGTTCAGTCCAGAATTGGAGCGACTTCAGAAACTGGCAGGAAAAGCTGGAACAGTTGGGGCGTTGGGGCTGATCGCGCAGCTAGTAAACATCGGTAACGGAGATGCAGACACCGTTGATAAAGTCGGCCAAGCAAGTAGCGCAGTTTTTGGTTTCGCGCTCACATCATTTCTAACGAGTAGCCTCTTAGCTACGGCGCCCGCTCTTTTAGCTATTCTTGGAGGGATATTAATTGCGGTCGCTGTTTCCGTTGTCATGGCACAGTTTACAAAAAGGTATTTCAAGTGATGATGGGGTACTATGAAGTGGCAGGTTCTCTGCTATTGCTCAGCGTTATATGCTGCACGACTTATTATGTTTGGTACCTGACATGGCCGGTTGTCGATGGGAAGATTACAGATGTCGAAGAGGGGGTAAGGCCCTCAGATGGTGTGGTTGGTCCTCGCAAATATCGTTTCATCACCTATGAGTATTATGTAGAAGGCGAAAAATCTGTTTCTAGTGTCCAGAGTCTCTTTCTCTCTGGTGCGCTGGGGCCAAAAAAATTAATAGGAGAGCCTATTCGGGTTGCCTATTGCCGCCCCTTTCCTCGGGCATCTTGTCCCAAGCGTCCACTGGTTGATGGATTCGCATTGATGGTGTGGAATGCGCCCATGTTGACAGTTATTGCCATCGCGTTCATGGCTGCTGAGCTAGGGGCATGATGAGTGCAAGGTGTTTGTTGTACAAGTTTGGTTATTGCCCGAGTACGCAGTCCTTTAATCCTCGTGGTCACGGCTGACAACGAGTCTCCGGTTATTGAGAGCGCCCCAGTAACTAGCGCCCGGATTGATAAACTTACCAATACAAAGTGCAGGCTATCGATCCCAACAGTGATGTGGAATACAGGCTGCGGGAAGCGTCGGATGGTACGTCAATCGGTGCCCAGACCGGGGCTGTCTCCTCGGCGAAGCGATGATGACACGCCTGGGCTACGTCAAGCCCCAGCACGGCTGGCGTAAGTCCGAGAACCACCTCACCGCGGGCCAGTATCAGGCGGTGGGGCTGGACATGCAGGGGATCAGCCCCGACCAGCTGCAATCCCTGCAGTCGGATCTGGAAGGGGTCCAGTCCAAGCTGGAGGCGGAGGATTTCAGTGGCCTGACCCGCCATGATCTGACCGGCGCCATCCTGCAAAGCGGCATCCAGGGCTATTTGGCTGAGACTTACGCCATGGACCGCATCGCTGGTCGCGGCGCGCGAGTTGCTGCATCTGCCCATCGATGATCTTTTGGTTGTGGCCGGCGAGTTTGTAAACCCGCAGCTGTCACGCTCGGCGCTGCACCGAATGCTCAAGCGCCGCCAGGTTCCCACGCTGGCCGAGCTGCGGCGCCAGGAGGCGGGTGACGCCAATGGGCGCGCTCACAAGCCGTTCAAAGAGTATGGGCCGGGCTTTGTCCATGTCGACATCAAGTATCTGCCCCAGATGCCGGATGAGAGCCATAGGCGCTACCTGTACGTGGCCATCGACCGCGCTACCCGCTGGGTCTTTGTGCAGGTGCGCGACAGCCAGTCCGCGGCCGATGCCCAGGCGTTCATGCGCCAGCTCACCGACAAGGCCCCGTTCCGGATTGAGAAGCTGCTCACCGATAATGGCAAAGCGTTTACGGATCGGTTCTCACGTGGCGGCTAGCGCAGCCCCAGTGGCAACCATCCAGTGGACCACTACTGCCATCAGCAGGGCATTGAGCACCGTCTGATTGCCCCTGGCCGGCCCCAGACCAACGGCATGGTTGAGCGGTTCAATGGGCGCATCAGTGACGTACTCGCCACACGGCGCTATGATTCCCGCGAGGATCTTGAGACCACTCTCAAGCGCTACAACTGGCTTTACAATCACCAGATCCCTCAGCGGGCACTGAACCATCAGCCGCCCATACAGGCGATGAAGCAAAGGCAGGCTGAACGGCTTGAGTTATTCCATAAAAAAGTTATCGATCATCCGGCGCCCCGAATCCCTGCACCAAACCAAAAGGCTACATAATCCGAAGACCCGGAGTAGCACCAGAATCAGGAGCCAGAAGCCAGATATCCTCCCCCCCGGGCCCGGCAGCCAGAACCATCCCCTCGGATACCCCGAACTTCATCTTCCTCGGTTTCAGATTGGCCACCATCACCGTCAGCCGTCCGATCAGGCCCTCCGGGGCGTAAGCCGTCTTGATGCCCGCAAACACCTGGCGCTGCTCCGCCCCGATGTCCAGAGTCAGCTTCAGCAGTTTGTCCGCCCCTTCAACAGGCTCGGCATTCTCGATTTTCGCCACCCGCAGATCCACTTTGGTGAAGTCATCAAACTCAATCTGTTCCGCGATGGGCTCCACGCTTCTCTCCTCGGGCTCTTTGGGTTGCTGGCTCGTCTTCTGATCCTGAGCCACGTCTTCTTTCGAAGCTTCCAGCATGGCTTCGATCTGATTTGAATCGATGCGTTTCATCAGCGGCTTGAACTTGTTGATCCCATGATTCAGGAGGTGATCATCAAGCCGGTTCCAGTCCAGGGTTGTGTTCAGGAAGGCTTCCGCGTTGCGGGCTGTTTCCGGCAGCACTGGGGCCAGATAGGTCATGAGGATGCGGAACATGTTCAGCGCATTGGTGCTGATAGCCTGGACCTGGTCGCGGGTGCTTTCATCCTTGGCCAGCACCCAGGGTTTCTGTTCGTCAACGTATTGGTTGGCCCGGTCGGCCAGTTCCATGACGCGTTTCATGGCGCGGCCGATTTCCAGTTCCTCGTAATAGCCTGCGATCTCCCCGGCGGCGTCGGTGAACTCCTTCAGCCGTTGCGGTTCGGTGATTGTTGCGCTCAGGTGGCCGTCGAACTGTTTGGTGATAAAACCGGCGCTGCGGCTGGCGATGTTGACCACCTTGCCCACCAGGTCCGAGTTCACCTTCTGGACGAAATCCTCCAGGTTCAGGTCCATGTCGTCCACACCCGCGGTGAGTTTGGCGGCGAAGTAGTAGCGCAGGTACTCTGGATGCAGGTGCTCCAGGTAGGTGCGCGCCATGATGAAGGTGCCGCGGGATTTGGACATCTTCTGGCCGTTCACGGTCACGAAGCCGTGGCAGTTGATGGCGGTGGGCGTGCGGAACCCGGCGGTCTTGAGCATGGCCGGCCAGAACAGGGCGTGGAAGTTGATGATGTCCTTGCCAATGAAGTGGTAGACCTCGGCCGTGGAGTCTTCCCGCCAGTAGTGGTCGAAATCGAGATCATCGCGCTGGTTGCACAGGTTCTGGAAGCTGGCCAGATACCCCACAGGCGCATCCACCCAGACGTAGAAGTACTTGCCCGGCGAATCCGGGATCTCAAAGCCGAAGTAGGGGGCGTCGCGGCTGATGTCCCAGTCCTGCAGGCCGGCGTCGAGCCATTCCGCCAGTTTGTTGGCCATACCGGGCTGTAGCGCGCCACTGTTGGTCCAGTTTCTGAGAAAATCCGCGAAGTCGGGCAGGGTGAAGAAGAAGTGTTCGGACTCACGTTCCTCGGGCGTGGCGCCCGAGAGTGCGGATCTTGGATCAATCAGTTCCATGGGCGTATAGGTGGCGCCACAGGCTTCGCAGTTGTCGCCGTACTGATCCGGTGCATGGCAACGTGGGCAGGTGCCCTGAATGAAGCGGTCCGCCAGGAACATGCCTTTTCCGGGATCGTAAGCCTGGGTGATGGTGCGTGTGGCGATATGGCCCCGGTCGCGCAGCTTCTGGTAGATGTAGGAGGAAAGCTCGCGGTTTTCCGCGGAATGCGTCGAGTAGTAGTTGTCGAACTCGATCAGGAAGCCGGAGAAGTCACGCTCGTGTTCGGCCTGGATGCGGCTGATCAGCTGTTCCGGCGTGATTCCCTCGCGTTCGGCCCGCAGCATGATGGCGGTACCGTGGGCGTCGTCCGCGCACACATAATGGCAGTTCTCGCCCCGCAGTTTCTGATAGCGCACCCAGATATCGCTCTGGATGTATTCCAGCAGGTGGCCCAGGTGTATGGGCCCGTTGGCATAGGGCAGGGCACTGGTGACCAGGATATCGCGGCGGTGGGCGCTCGGCTCGCTCATGGGGGTTGGGTGGCTCCGTGATTGGTGATGGATTCAGTGATGATACCGTTCAGGCGCGCTTTTTTCATCCCGCCCGGCTGGCCGCTTCCCCCGCGCCGGGCGTATGATTGCGGAAAGTGAAATACAGCGTTACCGGGAGCAGCATGACGGACATTGACCAGAAGGCGGTTGAGCAGGCCATCCGCCAGTACACGGACCCTTACCTTAAGCAGGACCTGTTGACGCTGGGGGCGATCCGCAACCTGGCCATCGCGGGGAGCACCGTGTCTTTCGAGGTTCAGCTCGGCTATGCGTGGGACGGTATCGCCGGTGGGGCCCGATCGATCCTGACCCATGCCATTGAGGACGTGGACGGTGTCGAGGATGTTCGCATCACCACCAGTCACAATATCCACCCCCACAAGGCTCAGGGCGAGCTGCACGCCATGGGGGGCGTGAGCAACATCATTGCCGTGGCCTCCGGCAAGGGCGGGGTGGGCAAGTCCACCACCGCCGTGAACCTGGCTCTGGCACTGGCGGGCGAAGGGGCGCGCGTGGGCATTCTGGATGCAGACATTTACGGCCCCAATGTGGGACTGATGCTGGGGATCCCCGAGGGCAGCCGGCCTGAGACCAAGCAGGACAAGTATTTCGTGCCGATGGAGGCGCACGGTATACAGGCCATGTCCATGGCCTTCATGATCACCGACAAGACCCCCATGATCTGGCGTGGGCCCATGGTCAGTGGTGCGGTCCAGCAGCTTGTGGGCCAGACGCTGTGGGATAACCTCGATTACCTAGTGGTGGACATGCCGCCGGGTACCGGTGACATCCAGCTCACATTGGCGCAGAAGGTGCCTGTGACCGGGGCGGTGGTGGTGACCACTCCCCAGGATATGGCGCTGATGGATGGCCAGAAGGGTATCGAGATGTTCCGGAAGGTGGATATTCCGGTATTGGGCGTGGTTGAGAACATGAGTACGCACATCTGCAGCCAATGCGGGCACCATGAGCCGCTGTTCGGCAGTGACGGCGGTGAGCGGCTGGCAGCGGATTACGATGTGGAGTTGCTGGCGCAGTTGCCGCTGCACCGCACGATCCGTGAACAGACTGATGGCGGCAACCCCACAGTAGTGGCGGAGCCGGACTCGGAAGTATCCCGCATCTACGCGGATCTGGCCCGCCGGGTCGGTGCGGCGCTGTCACAGCGTGAACGCGATACCAGTTCGCCCATAGCGGCGATGAGTTCCTGATTGCAGAGGATAAACGGGTCTTAATGGTGTGGAGATGGGTGATACGTTATAAACGGTGCTCTTCGCGGCTTCCAGCATTGTTCGTCCAGGGCGTATGAAACGATTTCCCACTCTCCAGGCTCGTTACCGGGGTCTCCGGCGCCGGGGCCATAACTGGCTGGTTGGCCATCCACGGCTCTGGCGGATGCTTTACGTTACCGGGTGCCTGCGGGGAGGCGTAGAATCGGCGGCTCGGGGTGTCAGCGTGGGTCTTTTTGTGGGGCTGACCCCAACCGTCGGGTTCCAGACCATCTTCATGATCATTGGTTGCGTCATCGTTCGAGGCAACTTCCCGGCTGCCTTCGCCGTTTCCTGGCTCAGCAATCCCATCACCATGGCGCCTCTGTACTGGGGGTTTCATGAGTTGGGCGAGCTGCTCACTGTATTGCTGCCGGTTTCGCTGGATCTCATTCCATCCTGGATGTTCGAGAATGTCGGGGACACCATGACGTTTACCGCCATTGGCAGCCTGATTGTCGCGACCCCCTTTGCGGTAGGCGGCTATTTTGCCACCCACGGGGTATCGCGCTGGATCCGGCTGCGCCGCCGTCTCCGACGGGAGCGGCGGGACGAGGCTGCGCCCGGCTCCTGACTTTCAGTCTTTGCCTCCGCTGCGGTATGATCCGCTGCGACTCTATTCTCCAACGGTTAACGTGGACGCAGCATGAGCATAAAATCCGATCGCTGGATCCGCCGGATGGCGCAGGAACACAGCATGATCGAACCCTTCGAGCCCGGCCAGATCAAGGAAACCGCGGACAAGGGGCGCGTGATATCGTACGGTACCTCCAGTTATGGGTACGATGTCCGCTGCAGCTCCGAGTTCAAGATTTTTACCAATGTTCACTCTGCGACGGTTGATCCCAAGAGTTTTGACGAAGACAGCTTTGTGAATGTTTCTGGGGAATCGTGCATTATTCCGCCAAACTCGTTTGCATTGGCACAAACTGTTGAATACCTCCGGATCCCGCGCAATATCCTGACCATCTGCCTGGGCAAGTCCACCTACGCCCGCTGCGGGATCATCGTGAATGTCACGCCGCTGGAGCCGGAATGGGAAGGGCAGGTGACGCTGGAGTTCTCCAACACCACCAATCTTCCCGCCCGGATCTACGCCAATGAAGGTGTCGCCCAGATGTTGTTTCTGGAGTCCGACGAGACCTGCGAGATCAGTTACGCGGATCGCAAAGGCAAGTACATGGGGCAGCGCGGCGTGACCCTGCCCAAGACCTGAGTGCCGGGAGCGGCCGATGAATTCGAAGCAGTGGCAGCGTGAGATGAACCGGCTGACAGGCTGGCGCCAGTACGGTTTCATACTGGCACTGGCTGAACGCGCGTTTCCCAACTACGCGCTTTTTGCCGAGATCACTGAGCCCGAGTGGGGGGATCGCTTCCGCGATGCCCTGGACTGGGGCTGGCGGATGCTGGCAATCAGGGATCACGACGTGGACCCTCTGAAGCAGCTGACCCGACTGGAAGAGGTTTATCCGGACCCGGGGCAGTACGATTTCTATGGCGTAGCGCCGGCGATGGACGCGTGGCATCTTTTGGAACAGGCTTTCCTGTGCCATGTCAACCCGGAGAAAAAGCGTGCTTTTGATGCCGCGGCGCGGGCGCTGGAGGCGGTGACCACGTTCGTCGAGGTCACCGAGGGCGAGGGGTTGGACGACGATGCGCTGGTGAAGCTGTTCGACAGCCATGAGCTGGTGAAGGCGGAGAAGGTCTTTCAGAAAACCCTCGCCGAGACGCTGCGGCGCGCGCCAGCGCCGGACGGCGAGACCCTGAACGAACTGCATGACATGGCCCACAATGGGGGCGTCAGCAGTCTGGGGCTTGCGGTGCCCGAGCGCTGGACAAAAACGGATCATTCCTGAACGGGAGCCTGCATGAAACTGTCATCCTTCGGTCAGAAGCTTGGCGAGGACGCCGGCATTAATTCGCTGATGGACGATCTGGGCGAGGCTATGGCTTCTGGGGGCGACGTCGTCATGATGGGCGGCGGCAATCCCGGCCATATTCCGGCGGTCACGGATCGGCTGCAGACGATCATGAAGGAACTGGTAGACGATCCCGATCAGTTCCGCCGCCTGACCGGAGCATACGATCCCCCGCAGGGGGAGAAGCAGTTCATCGCCAGCCTGGTGGAGCTGCTGAACCGCGAATACGATTGGGGGCTGACCACGGACAACGTGGCGCTGACCAACGGCAGCCAGTCAGCGTTCTTCATGTTGTTCAATATGCTGGCAGGAGAGCATCCGGACGGCAGCCATAAGCATATCCTGCTGCCGTTGGCGCCGGAATACATCGGCTATGGGGATGCCGGCCTGACGCCGGGTCTGTTCCGGGCTGCGCGCCCGGAGATTGAGGAGCTGGGCGATAACCAGTTCAAGTACCGGGTCGACTTCTCCCAGCTTGAGATCACGCAGGATACCGCCGCCATCTGCGTATCCCGGCCGACGAACCCTACCGGCAATGTGCTTACCGACGGCGAGATGCTGGGCCTGGAGGAACTGGCTCGCAAGCATGACATCCCGCTGATCGTGGATGGCGCCTACGGCACCCCCTTCCCGGATCTGATGTACACCGAGGCCTCGCCGCGTTGGACGCCCGAGCAGATCCTCTGCCTGAGTCTCTCCAAGCTTGGGATCCCGGCCGCGCGAACAGGCATCGTGATCGCCGACAAGCCTGTGATCCGCGCTCTTTCAGGTATGAATGCCATCATGAATCTGGCTACTGGCAGCTTCGGCGCTATGCTGGCAGAGCCGTTGGTGCGCACTGGCGAGATCATTACCATGAGTCGCGAGTTGGTGCAGCCGGTTTATCAGCGCAAGATGGAAAGGGCTGTGGCAGCTTTCCGGGAGGCTATGGGGGATGACTGCCCATGGCGGGTCCACAAACCGGAGGGTGCCATGTTCCTTTGGCTCTGGTTCCCAGACCTGCCCATCAGCAGCCTGGAACTCTATAGGCGGCTCAAGGCCAGGGGAGTGCTGGTGGTATCAGGGCACTACTTCTTCCCCGGTCTTGCGGATGAAGACTGGCGTCACCGACATGAGTGCCTGCGGGTCACCTATTCCCAGGACGAAGCGGATGTAGCCCGTGGTCTGCAGACCATTGCCGAGGAAGTGAAGGGGGCCTGGGCTCAGGGCTGAATTCGCTCGCCGTCGAGGGTAGCGCTCTTGAGATAGATCTCGAAGTCCTCGCCCTCGTCGTTGGTCTGTTCCAGACGCACCAGCAGGTGATCCCATTCCGGGGCGAACCACATCAGGGTGGTCCGGGGCGAATCCTCTTCCCGGACCCGCTCGACAACGACCGTTTCCACGTCGCCAAATTTGCGGGTATCGAGGGTCTCCCTGCGCACCACCTCAAACTGGTAATCCTTGAAGTCGCCGTCGTCCGGGATCACGTATTCCATGGTTTCTTTGCCGGCGCGCAGGTCGACCCAGAGCTGAAGCTGGGCACCAAGCTGGTCCTGGACGTCCAGCTGCTCGCTCATGTCGGTGCGTCGGTCGTTCTCATGGTCGGCAATGACGCCCTTGTCCCAATTGAAGTCGAGCTTCTTGTAGCGGTTGGACAGAAAAAAGCCCTCGAGGCTGTAGCGGTACCGTTGCGAGATTACGGTCTGGTCCTCGAAGCGGAAACGGCTGGATTCTCGGATATCGGCCACGAAGGAGTCCACGTCGAAACGATAGATCCAGCGGCCCGTGTCTGTGGGTTCCAGTGAGCGCGTGGCTTCGCCGCTGATAGTGATGCCACGTTCAAGTTCGGCGCCATAGGTGCTGCTCATGGGATAGAGATCGACGTTATCCGCCACGGCAGTCGAGGGCAGTGCCGCCGTGGCGGCAAGAGCGAACAGCAGTTGGCGTGTCTGGACCATGGCGGAATTCCTGATTGAACCGTTCCAGTCTACCCTATGAGAACCGGGGTAACAGCTCAAGTCCAGGGCTTTAAGGATTTTTATCCCTGTCAACTGGTTCGTTCAGACGGGTACCGTCCAGTTCCGTCTCGCCATTGGCCAGCCGCAGCCGCCCTTGACAGAACCAGCGCACGGCCTCGAGGTAGATTCGCCGCTCCTGGGCACCAACGCGGCCTGCGAGGGTTTCTTCATCATCGTCCGTGTGCACCGGAACGCGACCCCGGATGATGCGCGGGCCGCCATCCAGCTCTTCGGTAACGAAGTGCACCGTGGCGCCGTGTTCGGCCTCGCCGGCTTCCAGGACTTTGCGGTGGGTATGCAGTCCCGGCCAGGCCGGCAGCAGTGAAGGGTGGATGTTGAGCAGCCGCCCCTGATAGTGCTGCACGAAAGCATCGGTGAGAATGCGCATGAAGCCGGCGAGCACAACAAGGTCCGGGCTGAAACCGTCAATGGTGGCCATGAGAGCCCCATCAAAGGATTCCCGGCTGCTATGTTCCCGGTGGGGAATGACTCGTGTCGGGATACCGGCGGTTTCAGCCCGCTCCAGCCCTTTGACGCCGGCGCGGTTACTGATGACACCCGCAATAGTGCCCTCCAGTGAACCCGCTGCCTCAGCGTCAATCAGCGCCTGCAGATTGGTGCCACCCCCGGAAATAAGGACGACGATACGCGGCAGGGTATTGGGCATCAGCGTTCGTCGTTGTCCGGCACGAAGCGAACGCCGGCGGCTTCACTGGCCTCCGGTTCGTCGCATTCCTGGATGTGACCCAGAAGCCACGCATCCTCGCCGGCGTCGTTCAGGGTCTCGAGCACCTGGTCGCGCTCGGCGTCCGGAATGCAGACCACCATGCCCACGCCGCAGTTGAAAGTGCGGAACATCTCATCTGTCGCGACGTTGCCGGCGCGCTGCAGCCACTGGAAGACGTCCGGCCACTGCCAACTGTGGGTATCGATAACCGCTTCCGTGCCCTCGGGGAGGACGCGCGGCAGGTTCTCGGTCAGTCCGCCACCAGTGATGTGGGCCATGGCCCGGATATCGAACTGGTGCAGGACTTCCAGCATCGGCTTGACGTAGATACGGGTGGGCGCCATCAGCGCCTCGCCCAGGGTCTCCGTGCCCACCGATTGCTTCAGATCCGCGTTGGTCTGTTCCAGAACGCGGCGGATCAGAGAGTAGCCATTGGCGTGTGGGCCCGAGGATCCGAGACCGATCAGCGCATTGCCGGCTTCGACGCGACTGCCGTCAATCAGACGTTTGCGCTCAACGATGCCCACACAGAAGCCTGCCAGGTCATAGTCGTTGCCCTGGTACATGCCGGGCATTTCCGCGGTCTCGCCGCCCACCAGCGAGCAGCCGGCGCTCTCACAGCCAGCGGCGATGCCGTTGATAACGTCGGCAGCGATGTCATTGTTGAGCTTGCCCGTCGCGTAATAATCGAGAAAGAATAGAGGTTCGGCACCGGTCACGATGATGTCATTCACGCACATGGCCACCAGATCGGTACCGATGCGGTCATGGCGTTCCATGTCCATGGCCAGACGCAGTTTGGTGCCAACCCCATCGGTTCCTGAGATCAGAACCGGCTCCCTGTAGCCTTCGGGGACCGCGAAGGCGCCGCCAAACCCCCCCAATCCGCCCAGCACTTCCGGGCGCTGGGTGCGTGCGACGCTGTCACCGATGCGTTCCACCAGCTCGCTGCCGGCATCAATATCGACACCGGCGTCGCGGTAGGTCATTCCCTGGTTGTTATCGCTCATGGGGCGGTTCCTCGAAACGGGTATTGGACGGATTCTAGCACCGCGGCCATCCCCGGCCAAATGCGGCGGGTGTCGTGGTCTGGGTGCTTGTTGTATCCTGAGCCAACCTTGGAGGACAAGACGATGGGATTTCGGGTGCAACTGGGCATTGATCGGCTCCGGATGGGGCTGCTGGCATGCGGTTTTCTGCTTTTGGCGCTGGCTGGCTCTGTTCAGGCAGTGGTTGTGGATCGTCTTTACGATGCAGTCGTGCCGGTTGAGGATACCGGTACTGATGTGCGGCAAGAGGCGTTTCGAGAGGCATTGCGCCAAGTGCTTCTGAGACTGACCGGTGACCCGGCCCGGGTGCAGAGAATGGTGCCGGATGATACCGGCGGTGAGCAGCCGCAAGAGGCTCTGGGCGATCATGCAGCGCGTTTCATCGAAGCGTTCAGCTATCGGCGTAACGGCAAACAGCTCGAGCTGCACGCCACGTTGAGTACCGCTGCGGTTGGTCAGGCACTAGCGGACCGTCAGGTTCCTGTCTGGGGGGCCACCCGGCCGCGGATTCTGCTCTGGTTCTTGGTGGATGGCCGCGGTGAACGCAAACTGATCCATCGTGACAATATCTTGCCCCCTTTTCTCGAAAAACCCATGCAGCCGCTGGACTCAGAAGCTCTTGCCGCTGAACGCGGTCCCTGGAAAGAGCCTCTCTGGGAGACCTCGCGGCAGCGCGGCATGCCTCTTGCGCTGCCTTTCAATGACGACAGGGATCGTGCGCAAGTCGGTCTTTCCGAAATATGGGGGCTGTTTCAGGAGCCCATACGGCGCGCTTCCCGGCGCTACCCCCATGATGTGATGGCGATTGCCCGGGTTAACCGGGACGGTGATGGCTGGCGGGCGCGCTGGCAGCTCAGGCGCGGTGATGATCGGATTGCGGATGGTGTCACTCGTGCTAATGACCGTGCTGACGTAGCGCAGCAGCTGGTCAATGCCTGGGCTGACCAGCTTGCCGGGCGTTACGCCGTGGCGCCTGCCAGCGGGGAGGCGCTGCGCTCAGCCCGCATGCTTATCGCGGATGTCGAAGGGTTGGGGCCCTATGCAGCTGTGCGCCAGTCACTGGCCGGATTGGAACCAATCCGTTCGGTGCAGATAGACGCCATTCACCAGGATCGGTTGACACTTGAACTTGCCTTCAACGGGGATCTGCGTCTGCTGCTTGATTACATTGGACTTGATGAGCGGATGGTGCTGATGGGCGGACCACCAGACGGTGCTATTCCCAGTGGCTCGACTACCGACGGTGATGCACTGCGACTGTACTATCGGTGGGATCAGGATCGCGCGGCCATTGGTATGGGGCCGGGCAGTGATGAGGCTCAAGAGATTGTTCCGCTGGATTCCGCCGAGGAGGGCAGTGGGGGAAGCGCTCCATCACTGCAGTAGAATGAAGCCATGACGCAGACGCCTTCACAATTCCCCCTGAGAATTCTGCTTCGGGATGAGGCTGGATTCGACAACTTCCATGCCGGGCCCAACGACGCGCTGGTTCGACGCCTTCAGGCCTGGCCGCTGGCGCCGGAATCCGGTGCGGTGGTGCTGTGCGGTGAGGCCGGTGCAGGTAAGAGTCACCTGCTCAATGCTGTCTGCCTCGCAGCGGAAGCGGCCGGTTATGACCCGGTTTCTATCAGCCTTCGTGAGGCGGCGTCACTGGCGCCTGAGGCTCTTCAGGGCTTTGAGGGATTCGACCCGGTTTGTCTGGATGACCTTGAAGGACTCCCGGACGATACGGCCTGGCAGGAGGCGCTGCTGCATCTTTTCAACCGGGTCCAGGATGCCGGCGGGCGCATTCTGATCGCCAGCCGGCAGCCACCGGCGGCGCTGACCTGGGGTTTGCCGGATCTGGCCTCGCGGCTCAGGGCCTTGCCCGTGTGGCAGCTGTGTCTTCCGGATGACGACCAGCGCGCGGCCATGCTCGGGGCTCGCGCGGCCAATCGCGGGCTTGCCATGCCGGAGGAGGTGACCCGTTACATCCTGCGCCGCGCCCCAAGGGATCCGGGCCAACTTCTGGGGCTTCTGGATCGTCTGGATGAGGCATCACTGCAGCATCAGAGGCGGTTGACGGTACCCTTCGTCAGGCAGGTGCTGGGCTGGTAAACTCCTGACGTTCAGGGACTTCATCGATAACAGCAAAAAGACAGGGGGAACAGCCATGCGCCGGGTGGTTTTCAATCAGAAGGGCGGTGTGGGTAAATCCAGCATCGTGAGCAATCTGGCGGCCATCAGCGCGAGCCGGGGGGTGCGGACCCTGGTGGTCGATCTGGACCCGCAGGGGAATTCAACCCAGTATCTGCTCGGGCAGTCAGCAGAAGCGTTGAACGATACGGTGGGCGACCTGCTGGAACAGTCCATCGCCTTCCGGATCACTAACCGCCGCCCCCAGGAATTTGTGCATGCATCGGCGTTTTCCAATCTGCACGTGCTGCCCTCCAGTCCGGAGCTGGACTACCTGGAGCGTAAACTTGAGGCCAAGCATAAGATCTACAAGCTGAGGGATCATCTCAGCCGCCTGAGTGATCTCTACGATGCGATCTATATCGATACCGCTCCGGCGCTCAACTTCTATACCCGCTCGGCACTGATCGCGGCCCAGCGTTGCCTGATTCCTTTCGATTGCGACGATTTCTCCCGCAAGGCGCTGTACAGCCTCCTCGGCGAAATCCAGGAAATCCAGGAAGACCACAATCCGGATCTGATGGTTGAAGGCATCATTGCGAATCAGTTCCAGAGCCAGGCAAGCCTGCCGCGCCGGCTTGTCCAGGAACTGACGGACGAGGGGTTGCCCGTTCTGCCAGTGAGGCTGCCGTCCTCGGTCAAGATGAAAGAGTCCCATCAGGCGGGCCGCCCTCTGATTTATATGGCACCGAAGCACAATCTTACGGCCCGTTTCCAGGATCTCTACGGTTTGCTCAATGGTGAGACCGTGGAAGTGGAACCGCTGGGGGTTTGATTTGATGGCGATGGATCAGGAACAGGCGCGCAAAGCCCTGGTTGAGGCGATCAAGGCGGTCGGCCAGGCGCTGTCCGATTTGGCGCTGCGCAGCAGTGTATCTCCGTCCCCGGAGGCATTAGCCAGCGTCCAGCCCTTCTGTGTGGATACCATGACATTCCCGGAATGGATCCAGTTTGTTTTCCTGCCCAAGCTTGAGGGGATGCTGGAAGGAGGCGACCCCATGCCTACCTGGTGTGATGTTGCGCCTATGGCTGAAGAGTATTTCCGCCAGCACGAGCTGGACGGCATTACCCTGATCGAGGCACTTCGGCGTCTGGACGAGCTGGTAACCGCCGCGCGTTAGGTGTCCCCGTCAGTTTCAGCCGGCTCGTGGCTCAGTGACCAGCGTTCGCGCACCTCGTAAACCGGACCATGGAGCCCCTGCTGGCTGTCGTAGAGGCAGACCTCGGAGACCGGTAGCTCCGCCTGCCAGGGTGTTGGCCTGATGGCGGGCGGCCGTCGGTCGCGCAAATGCGCCACGGTGATGTGGGGGCGCCATTGGCGTTCCTGTTGGGATTGGCCGAGTGTTGCGGCCAATCCCTCTCTGAGGGTGCGCTGGAGTGTTTCGATGGTGGGGGAGGCATAGCCCTCAAGCACCAGATGGCGCGGTTTGCCTGGATCCGGGAAGCCGGCAACCTGGCGGCAATGGATGCGGCCCGGGCGGGCATCGGCCAGCAGCTCGCTCACCCGGGGAATCACCTGTTGGCTCAATGTTGATCGCGGGAGCGAGCCCAGAAATACCAGCGTAAGATGGAGGTTGGCCCGTGGCGTGGCTTTCAGTGGCGGCAAGCTGGGGGTTGAGGCATTGATTGTGGCCATGAGCGGCTCCGCCACGGTGTCGGCCACGGGAACGGCCAGGAAGCTGCGAATCGCGTCGGTCACCGGCGAATCCTCCTCTCTATCAGGTAGACACTTCAGTGTCTAAACATAGACGTTCACCAGCGGCTCTGCCGGCTCAGTCATCGTCTTTGATACGCAGTGACAGATCTGCTGCGGTGACGTCCTTGGTCAACACACCCAGGGAGATGAAATCGACGCCGGTTTCCGCGATGGTTGCCAGCTTCTGTTCAGTGATTCCCCCGGAAGCCTCGAAGCGGGCGATACCGCTGTAACGTTCTACCACTCGAGTCATGCTTTCCAGCGGGAACTCATCCAGCATGATGTGGTCGGCGCCGGCAGCAATGGCCTCGGCCACTTGCGCCTCGGTTTCCGTTTCCACCTCCAGAGGCACATCCGGGGAGGTCTCCCGGGCCCGTTCAACCGCGGCGGTTATCGAGCCACAGCTGGTGATGTGGTTCTCCTTGATGAGTATACCGTCATATAGCCCGATGCGGTGGTTGGCACAGCTGCCGCAGCGCACCGCGTACTTCTGCGCGATACGCATCCCGGGCAGGGTTTTGCGGGTGTCCAGCAGTTGGGTTTGGGTATGAGCGACACGGTCCGCATAGGAACGACAGCGCGTTGCCACCCCGGAAAGCGTCTGCAGCCAGTTGAGCGCAATGCGCTCGGCCGTGAGAAGAGAGCGGGCAGGACCGGTGATGGTCAGAAGGTTGGTGTCCGCGTCGACCTGCTGTCCTTCGTTGCAGTGCCAGGTCACGGCGAGTTGCGGATCCACCTGTCGGAAGCTCTCGTCCACCCAGGGTCTACCTGCAATCACACCCGCGTGGCGGATGATGACGCTGGCCTCAACCTTTCGCTCCGGGTCAATGAGCGCAGCCGTGCGGTCACCACTGCCTTCATCCTCGGCAATGCTGGCGGCGACATTCCGGGTCACGGCCTGACGCAGTGTGGCAGCAGGGATCTGGTTCATCATGGTGGAGCCCTTTCTGATGGTGGTCACAAAAGGTGACAAATTCTGACACAGATTGACGGATTCCGACTCTATAGTGGAAATGTTGAAAATTCCAATCGGCGTTTCGCTGAATCTCGGGAGTCAGACAGATGAGTCGTGGAGAGAACGTGGTCACCATTGGTCAGTCCAGTGAGCCTCGGCAGCTGCCGGCGCCGCTGATCAGTCTGCGTGACAGAGCGGCGGTTCGGTTCCGAACCCTTCTCGACGCATTCTTTGACAGCGCTGACGATGCCCTGTTCGATCTTTCGGAGCGCTCCCGTTCCAATGCGGAGCAGACGACTTACTTTGATGCCATGCGTGAACTGCGTATGCAGCGCCAATCCATGACCCTGGCCTTTCAGCAGTGGCTGAGCCGTGCTTTCAACGAAGGCGGTCATTTTGAGCCAGCCCCCGGGCGGCACAGTGAAGGGGAGTCCGATCTCGAGTCCCTATCACTGGTGGATGATGATGACCTGGAGGAACAGGTGGCGGTGGATAATATGATCCAGCGCATCCGTAATCGCTACAACGATCAGGTGGAGCTGCTGCGCCAGCGCATGGCGGAGCTTCTTGGCGATCTGGATCTGGCCTCATCGTGCAATCCACTGGGGCCGGAAGTGATCTGTCACGGTCTTGCGGACGCCTGTTCGTCGCTGTCCATCGACATTCGCTCGCGGCTGGTGATTTACAAGCTGTTCGATAAGCTTTTGATCAATCAGCTGGACAACCTCTATACCGAAGCGAACCAGCACCTCAGTGATGAAGGCGTTCTGCCCAATCTGAAGAACCCGGCTCCGAAGCGCCAGCATCGGAGCAGCAGCCAAGGGTCTTTTGGTGGTGAAGGGGGCACCGCTGGTGGTGATGTGACGGGCGGAGCTGCTGAAGCCTCAACACAGCAGCCGAGTGGCGGGACGGACATCCGTAGCTTGATTGAGATGATGCATGCCAGTGGCAGCCCGGGCGGTGCCGGGTCTGCGGGAAGCGTGGGTAATGGCTCCGGTTCTTCCGTGATTGGTGCCGGTCAAGGGGGGACACCAGTCCAAACGTCCGAGCTTGTGCAGATGCTCTCCGGCGTTCAATTTTCGGCCGAGGCCGCTCAGGCTGGCGGCGCGATCCCCGTCGTACAGAATATGGTCAGCGAGAATGACCGCAATGTGCGCCAGGCGGATTCGGACGTGATCAACCTGGTTTCGATGCTGTTTGATTTCATCCTGGAAGACCGTCGGCTGCCTGAAACGATGCAGGCCCTTATCGGTCGCCTGCAGATTCCCATGGTCAAGGTAGCGCTGGTGGATCCGGCTTTCTTCGAACGTGGCGGCCACCCTGCCCGCAAACTGCTCAACGAGCTCGCCGCGGCGGCTCTATTGTGGAATGGGAGCGGCGACAGCAGCCGCGATCCGCTCTACGAAAAGATAGAGGCGGCAGTCAGTCGGATCCTCAACGAGTACAGCGACGATGTCAGCGTTTTTGAATCCGTTCTGGAGGACTTTGCCGCCTTCATGGAAAAAGACCGTCGGCGGCGCGAGCTTGTGGAGCAGCGCCTGCGTGATGCTGAGGAAGGCCGAGCACGGGATGAACAGGCACAGGCAGAGGTGGAACGATTCCTGGGGCAGGCCAGGGCCGGGCGCACTGTGCCGGAGGCTCTGGTCGATTTTCTGGATAACGCCTGGTCCCGAGTGCTCAAGTGGCATTACCTGCGCGAAGGCGCCGAAGGAGAAGGCTGGCAGCAGCAGTGTGCCCTGACTCAAAGGCTGCTGTGGAGTCTGGATCCGGATCCTTTCCTGGCATCCACCCGGTCAGTGGTGCTGCGTGAGATTCCCGGCATTGTTCGCAGTGTAAAAGAGAGCCTGGAAGAGATTGGGTGGGATCCCTTTGATCTGGATCGCAACCTGCACCAGCTTGAGCTGGTGCATGTGGACGTGCTCCAGCGGCTGAAGACGGCGCCACGAGAGGCGCCTCCGGGGCTCGATGAAGGCAGCGATGCGGGGGAACAGCTTGTAGAACAGGAACCTGATGAGGCGGAGCCGGGACAGGAAGATGATACGCCGCCGGAGCTGAGTGTGGGCGCCTGGCTGACGTGGCAGCCACCTGAAGGCGACCCGGTGCGCTGCAAGCTGGCGGCGGTGATCCGGGCCACGGGAAAGTACATCTTTGTTAACCGCAATGGAGCCCGAGTCGTTGAGTACATGATGTCGGAGGTGAACCGGGCGCTCGCGGATGGCACTCTTGAAATGCTGGATGACGGGCTGATCTTTGACCGGGCACTGGAGTCGGTTATCGACAGTCTCCGCCAGGGACAGACGGCCTGAAACACCGCCTGACGTATTGCAAAATACGGCGACTATGCTTCACTGCAGCCTGAATCCGCTACCGAGTGAACTCATTGCCCAGAGAACCGTTTGACCATCTGACGCCGGGGCCCGATGGTTGGCTCCCAGAGGCCAGGCTCATGCCCTCGGAGAATTACGATGCTCGTCCTCCAGGTACCGCCGTCTCGCTGTTGGTGGTGCATGGTATCAGCCTACCGCCCGGCGAGTTCGGGGGGGATGCCATCGAGCGCCTGTTCTGCAATACCCTCGACTGTAATGAACATCCCTGGTTTGAGCGTCTGCATGATCTTCGTGTGTCGGCACACATGCTGATCCGTCGTGATGGTGAGCTGGTGCAGTTCGTTTCCCTGTTCGATCGCGCCTGGCATGCGGGGCGATCGTGTTTCGCCGGACGCGCGGAATGCAATGATTTTGGCATCGGTATTGAGCTTGAGGGTACTGATGAGACGCCGTACACGGACGCTCAGTACGGGCAGCTGATCCCGCTGGCAAGGGGGCTGATCCGGGCATTCCCTGGAATGACACAGGATCGTGTCGTCGGTCATTCGGATATTGCCCCCGAGCGCAAAACAGATCCCGGGGCTGGTTTTGACTGGCAGCGGCTGCGGCGGGGTATTGAATCTGGTGCAGAGGAGTCGGGCTGATGCGCCTTCTGGTGGTCATTGTGGCCTGGATGCTGCGCCGGCAGCTGGATGCACGTGGCTGGCTGACTCCCGCCGACTGGCAGCGCCGGATCCTTGAGCATGCGCCAGCGGAGAGGGGCGATGGCAGCGCGACGCTGCGCTGGATCGTGGCGCTCTATGGCGTGTTGGTGCTGCTGGTTGGTCTGCTGTCCTGGGGCGCCAGCGGTATCGCTGGCGGTCTTTGGGCCAGCGTTCTGGCACTGGTTCTGCTGGTCGCCGGTACGGGCATGCCTGGTTGGCGCAAGCCACTGACTGCCTACAGTGCAGCCTGGCGTTCCGGCGATATGCAAAGTGCCTGGCGTCACATCTCACCACTGTTGCCCGCGGAGCAGCGCGGTGCGGCGTTAGCGCCTGAGCAGCTTCACCTGAGTCTGTGCGGGGCGCTCATTCAGACCACTTTTGAACGCTATTTCCTGCCGCTGTTCTGGTACGCTTTGCTGGGGCCGGCAGGGGTGGTTCTGATTCTGGTGGCGCTGATGTTGCGGGATCACTACCCCTCCACAGGCGTGCGGACGTTTTTTGAGCGCTGGAGCCACTGGCTCACCGTACCGCCGCGCTGGTTGCTGTCATTCAGCTTTGCGCTGGCTGGGGACTTCTCTGGCTGGGCTGGTGAAGCGTGCAACCGTCGTCTCCGGATGAGAGCCGGCTGTAACGATGTGCTGCTGACCGCAGCCGGAAGTGCGCTTTCCAGCTATGCGTTGGACCCCGCTCGTTTCCAGGTTCATGACCCGGATGGCTGGCCGGATTACGGCCATCGGAGTCTGCTGGCCGTTCGCAATTTGCTCAATCGCAGCATGCTGGTCTGGCTGGCGGTGCTTGCGGTTCTTGCTTTGATGGGAATTCTACCCTGATAGCTCAAGATTCTCGGGAAAAAGTCGTTAAACGGCAGGGAAGTTGACGGATCTGGCTTGTCTCGACGCGCATGTCACCTAAACTTTCAGACACTGAGCGATTTCCTGAAGGAGCCGGGAAACGGTTAACGCCGCATTGGAGCGCGGCACACAGGCGATAGAGCCGGTAAGACCGGTCTGCCAGTACGACTGGTGTGTTTGAACGCTCGGAGGGCGTATCGTGAAGAAACTGCTAGCACCTGCCATTCTGCTGATGAACAGACTGAAGATCGTCTATAAGTTCAGTCTCATCAGCGTTTTGTTCCTGCTGCCCATCGTTGGTCTTGGCTACCTTTTGGTGAGTCAGCTGAACGCGTCCATCGATGATCTGGATCGGGCCATCGGCGGTACACAAGCCGTGGCTGAAGCCAATGATCTGGTGCGTAGCGCCCAACGATACCGTGATTACCAGACGGTGGTGCGGGTGCGCGAGCTGGAGGGTGAACTCCAGGAAAAGTCACAGCAGGCTCAGGCCTCCGTGACCGAGCAGCTGCAGGGACTGCGTGATTATGCCAGCAATCTTGAAAACGGCGATACGTTGAAGGCGCAGCTGGATGAGGTAACCGGATCCTGGGAGCGGATGCTGGAGGAAAATCAGTACCTTCAGACAGCGGACCGCCAATTCAATCTCTACGACCAGTTTTTCCAGAAGACTTTGGCGCTGCGCAACACAGTGGTTCAGGTAAGCGGACTGGGTCAGGATCCCTCCAATAGTGTTCAGATGCTTCTGGAACTGATCATCAACGGGATCACGCCCGTGGTCGACGAAATGGGGCAGGCCCGCTCTTTCGGAATCTATGGGCTTAACGAGGGCCGGCTTTCCGGCCAGCTCAGTAAGCGTATGAATGGTATCTACGACAACCTTACGAACGTGAGCAATCAGCTCCAGACAGCGTTTAATCTTGGGTTCGACGCGGCGCCGGTCATCGGTCAGCGCTTCACTCAGGATGCCGAGCAGCTCGGCAAGGCCCCTGTTGAAGTCCGCGATCTGATGGAAACGAAGGTCATCACTCCCTTCCGCCTTGAATACCCGGCTGGGGATTATGATGCGGAGGTCTCGAAGCCCATCGGTGAGCTGTATTCACTGAGTGATGAACTGCTAGGCGCCATCCGTGGCAAACTGAAGGAGCGCATGGCCAGTGAACGCCAACAACGAACCGTCATTTTCGCCTCGCTGGCGGTGGTGCTGATGATCATTGTCTGGCTGTACACCGGCTTCTACTACTCCGTACGCACGGCTGTCCAGAATTTCGCCGACGCCGCCCGCCGCGTTTCGGACGGCGATATGCGGGTCCAGCTGGAACTCAACAGTCATGACGAACTGGGCGAACTGAGCACCGAGTTCAACGGTATGACGGAGAGTATCCGAGAGCTGGTCGAATCGGTGCGCGCAACGGTGAATCAGGTGGATCAACAGGCCCGGCGCGTTAATGAGACGGCCACATCCAATTCAGATGCCGTATCACGTCAGATGCAGGAAACCGATCAGATCAATGATGCCATGAAGCAGATGGTGGAGACGGTTCAGGAAGTGGCGAAGAGTTCCCAGCAAGCGCTGGACAATGCCAATGAGGCGGACTCAGAGGCAGAGCAGGGCCAGGATGTGGTTGGCGACTCTGTCCAGACCATTAATCGGCTGGCCGAGGAGATCAAGGGGGCCGCGGACGTTATCAACCGAGTCAGCGAAGACAGCAGCAGCATCAGTCAGGTACTGAATGAGATCAAGGCGATTGCTGAACAGACCAACCTTCTTGCTCTCAATGCTGCGATCGAGGCGGCGCGGGCCGGCGAACAGGGGCGTGGCTTCGCCGTGGTCGCGGATGAGGTGCGTTCACTGTCGCAACGCACACACAAGTCCACGGAAGAGATTGAGGAGATGGTCAGTCGCCTGCAATCCGGCGTTAAGGATGCTGTGACCGCCATGAACAACAGTCACGAAGTCACCAATGAGACGGTGACCAAATCCGGCGAGGTTACCGAGGCACTGGAGAACATCGTTAACGCCATTCGCCGTATTGTGGATATGAGCCAGCAGATTGCGCAGGCGGCCGAGGAGCAGTCAGCAGTGGCTCACAACATCAACAGTAATGTTGAAACGATTTCCGGAGTGGGTCGTGAGACTGCGGGTAATGCTGAAGAAACCCTTGCGGCCAGTCGTGAGCTTGCTGACCTGACCGCATCGCTCCACGAGCAGGTGGAGCGGTTCAGGGTTTAGGCTTGCTCATCTGCTGATCCCAGAGGACCTCAGCTGCCCCTTCGCGGCGGGCCAGTACCCGGGCTGCGACAAAAAGGAAGTCTGAAAGCCGATTCAGGTACTGGCGGGCATCCGGGTTGATGGACTCCTCGTGCCCGAGCGCCACCGTGATGCGCTCCGCGCGGCGAGACACGGCTCTTGCCATGTGGCACTGCGCTGCGGGCATGGAGCCGCCTGGAAGCACGAAGTTCTTCAGCGGTGGCAGGTCCTGGTTCCAGTGATCCAGAGTGCCTTCCAGCCAGTCAATGTGGCTGTCAGCCACCACTCTGCTGCCTGGGATAGCGAATTCGCCACCGAGATCGAAAAGGTGGTGCTGTACCCGTTGCAGGACTTCTTTCAGCGCCTGTTCTTCTACACCGAGTGACTCGACCAGAATGCCCATCTGGGCGTTGAGCTCGTCCATGGTACCCATGGCTTCCACCCGCAGGCTGTTCTTGGCAATACGGTTGCCATCGGCAAGGCCGGTGGTGCCGTCATCCCCGGTGCGGGTGTAGATCTTGGAGAGGCGGTTACCCATGCGTCTATCCGTTTTTGGTTATGACTGACTTTGGAAATACGATGCTTTACAGCGCCCGGATCTGTTCCAGCTGCTCATTAAGGCGCTGGCGCTGACTGTTTGCGTCCGCCAGCTTGGCCTTTTCCTTCTCGACTACTTCGGCAGGGGCCTTTTCCACAAAGCCAGCGTTGCTGAGCTTGCCGTTGAGTCGCTGAATCTCCTTGTCGAGCTTTTCCAGTTCACGACTCAGGCGTGCGATCTCCTCATCTTTATCAATGAGGTTGGCCATGGGGACCAGGACTTCCAGTTCGCCCACCAGCTGCGTCGCGCACAGGGGAGAGTCCGCGGTTACCCAGTCGATGCTTTCAAGCTTGGCGAGAGATTTCAGGAAGGCGCGGTTGGCCTCCAGTCGCTCGCGGTCCTGCTCGTCGCCATAGCGCAGCAGAACCGGCAGGGCTCTGGCCGGGGAAATGTTCATCTCGCCGCGGATGTTGCGCACGGCCTCGATGACGCCCTTGAGCCATTCAATATCCGTTTCGGCTGACGCGTCCTCCAGAGCGGGGTTGGGTTCCGGATAGGGCTGCAGCATCACCGTTTCCCCGGCAATGCCGGCCAGAGGCGCGACGCGCTGCCAGATCTCTTCGGTGATGAAGGGCAGCAGCGGGTGGGCCAAACGGAGTACGGTCTCCAGAACCTGAATCAGTGTCCGGCGTGTACCGCGCTTGCGCTCGGTGGTCGCGCTCTCGTCATAGAGCACTGGTTTGGACAGTTCCAGATACCAGTCACAGTACTCATTCCAGAGAAAATCGTAGATGCTTTGAGCGATACGGTCGAAGCGGTACTGGTCGAAGAAGCCATTGGTCTCGTCAACGCAGGTCTGAAGCCGGCTCAGGATCCAGCGGTCAGCAAGTGACAGCTCGAGGGGGGCGTCCGACACGCCGCAGTCCTGTGCCTCGGTGTTCATGAGCACATAGCGGGCGGCGTTCCAGAGCTTGTTGCAGAAGTTACGGTAGCCCTCCAGGCGCTTCATATCCCAGTTGATGTCGCGCCCTGTTGTTGCCAGTGCCGCCAGAGTGAAACGCAGTGCATCTGTGCCGTGGGGCTGGATGCCATCCGGGAACTCTTTCCGAGTGTTTTGGGCGATCTTTTCGGCCAGCTGCGGCTGCATCATGTTGGCCGTGCGCTTGGCAACCAGATCCTCGCAGCTGATGCCGTCGATCATGTCCATAGGGTCGAGTACGTTGCCCTTGGACTTGGACATCTTGTTACCGTGCTCATCGCGGATCAGCCCGGTTACATACACCTGCTGGAATGGCACCTGGGGCGATCCATCATCGTGTTTCATGAACTGCATCGTCATCATGATCATCCGGGCGACCCAGAAGAAGATGATATCGAAACCGGTTACGAGCACACTGGTAGGGTGGAAAGTGCGCAGGTGTTCAGTGTCCTCGGGCCAGCCCAGGGTGCCGAAGGTCCAGAGAGCGGAGCTGAACCAGGTGTCGAGAACATCCTCGTCCTGCTCCAAAGAACACGTCTCTCCCAGTCCGTACTTGTGGCGCACTTCCTGTTCTGTCCGGCCAACGTAGACGTTGCCTTCGCTGTCGTACCACGCCGGAATGCGATGCCCCCACCACAGCTGCCGGGAGATGCACCAGTCCTGTATCTCGCGCATCCAGGCGTAGTACATGTTGGCGTACTGCTCCGGGACAAACTCGATGTCGCCGTTCTCTACGGCCTGGATAGCCGGCTCGGCGAGAGGTTTGGTGGCAACGAACCACTGGTCCGTAAGCAGCGGCTCGATGATGAGTCCGGAACGGTCGCCGCGTGGAACCTTGAGAGTATGGGCATCCACCGCATGCAGAAGCCCCTGCGTTTCCATCGCGTCAACAATGCGCTGCCGGGCATCGAAGCGGTTCAGTCCGGCGAATGCCGTGGGCATGGTTCCGTCGAGTTCATGGTCGGGCGTGCCGTCGGCATTGAAGACCTCAGCCTGCTCCCGGATGCTGGCATCCGGTGTGAGGATGTTCACCAGCGGCAGCTCACACCGCTGGCCTACGGCGTAGTCGTTGAAGTCGTGGGCGGGAGTGATCTTGACACAGCCACTGCCCATCTGCGGGTCCGCGTGCTCATCGCCCACAATCGGGATGTTGCGCCCGACCAGCGGCAGGCTCACAGTTGCGCCGATCAGGTGCTTATAGCGTTCGTCTTCGGGGTTAACCGCCACGGCCGTATCACCCAGCATGGTCTCAGGACGGGTGGTGCCGACCACCAGGTAATCCGTTCCTTCAGTGGTGGTTTGGCCGTCATTGAGCGGGTAGCGGAAGTGCCAGAAGTGCCCCTGTTCCTCAGCGTTTTCGACCTCCAGGTCGGAAATGGCTGTATGCAGCTGCGGGTCCCAGTTCACCAGGCGCTTGCCACGGTAGATCAGCTCGTCCTCGTAGAGGCGCACAAAGACTTCCTGCACAGCGCGGTAGAAGCCGTCATCCATGGTGAAACGTTCGTGGTCCCAGTCCACGGAGGTGCCCAACCGACGCATCTGGCTGGTGATGGTGCCACCGGACTGTTGCTTCCATTCCCAGACCTTGTCGATGAAGGCTTCACGACCCAGATCGTAGCGGGTCTGGCCTTCGTCACTGGCGAGGTTGCGTTCGACCACCATCTGGGTGGCGATGCCGGCGTGGTCGCTGCCCACCTGCCAGAGGGTGTTGTCGCCCTTCATACGGCGGTGGCGGATCAGGGCATCCATGAGTGTGTGCTGGAAGGCGTGGCCCATGTGCAGGCTGCCGGTCACGTTGGGCGGCGGAATCATGATGCAGAAGGGGTCACCCTCGCCGGAAGGCGCGAAATAGCCGCGCTCCTCCCAGGTCCGGTACCACTGGTGCTCGATCTTTTCCGGCTGGTAGGTCTTATCCATGCTTGTTCGGCCCGGCTCTGCTGATGTGGGTTAAGACATAAAGGCTAACAGATCGCAATTATACATGGTGGTCGGTCACCGGCGAACCATCAGGTGGAACTGCGGAAGTCGTGGACCTGTGGCTTGATACCCAGTTCCCTCAGTTGTCGGTACTGGTTACGGGCGCGCTCCAGACTATCGTCATCATTGCTGGCGATCAGGGCCAGGCGGGTGAAGCCGTCAGCCGTGGCAGGCAGACCAGAGGCGACCACAATCAGTGTGCCCCATTCCGCAGGTGTGGGTTCGCATTCGAGAACCGTCACCCGGGTTTCAGGTTGCTGATCACTGGTGCGGATGTGGTCATGGGGCAGGAATGCGTCCGGGCGGAAGGACCACAGTGTGTCATCCAGTGCCTGGGCGGTGTCGGCATCGTCACAGTACAGGGCGACCCGGTCGTCATCCAGCCAGGCCTTTTCAGCCAGCCTGGCCGCATGAAGGAGGCGGGCGTCGAGGCCGGAGCCGGCCAGGATGTGGAACCAGTGACTCATGGCGTGTCCCGCGGTTGGCTGTCATTGAGGGCACAGGTTATCTAGAATGACTTTTCCTGTCAGGCGATGCGAGACGCTGGGAACCGCCGTGTTCATTATTTTCCGTTATCTGGGCCGCCAGGTTCTGACCACCATGGCCGCTGTTGCGCTGGTGCTTTTGCTGATCTTCATGAGCGGCCGTTTTCTGCAGTACCTGGCGGCGGCCGCGGAAGGCGAGTATGCGGCCAATGTTATCTTTCTGGTCATGGGGTACCGGCTACCGGAGTTTCTGGAGCTGATCCTGCCCTTGAGCTTTTTCCTCGCGATTCTTCTGACCTACGGGCGCATGCATCAGGACAGTGAGATGACGGTGCTGACCGCCTGCGGGGTGAGTGAGCGCCAGGTTCTGCTGCTGACCCTGGGGCCAGGGGTGCTGGTGGCCTTTATGGTCGGCGCCATGAGTCTGTGGTTGACACCGGCGGGCATCCAGCAGGTGGATCGTCTGTTCGCGCAGCAGGCCCAGCGCACCGGGTTTGAAATGCTGGCACCAGGCCGTTTTCAGGCCATGGGGTCGAATGAACGCGTAACCTACACGCGAGCCATGAGTGACGATAAACAGACCCTGGAAGGCGTTTTTATGGCGCAAGGCCGGGATAACGGGCGCTTCACGCTTATGAAGGCGGACAAAGGAACCCAGATTGTTGAGGGCGAGCGAGAGCGTTTCCTGGTGCTGCATGAGGGCGTGCGGTTTGAGGGGCGGCCGGGCGGCGCTGAATTCGATGCCATGACCTTTGACAATTACGGTCTGCGGATTGAATCGCCTACTGGGGTGAGCTCGGGGGCTTCCCGTGAGGGCAAACCAACCCTGGAGCTCATGGCTTCCGGAGCGCTGGCGGACCAGGCGATGGTGCACTGGCGTCTGTCACTGCCTGTGTTGGTGCTGGTGATCACAGTTCTGGGAATTCCGTTGAGCCGCGTGAACCCGCGTCAGGGGCGCTTTTTCCATCTGCTACCGGGGATTGTGGTGTTTATCAGCTATCTGGGAGGGCTGATTCTGGGGCGTGATGCCATTGCCTCAGGCCAAGTACCCACCGGGGTCGGCCTCTGGGGCGTTCATGGCGCTTTTATAGCGCTTGGTGTCGGCATGCTGGCATGGCCGTCACTGCGACTGCGGCGGACAGCGAAGGTGGCTCATGCGGCTGATTGATGGCTACATCATGCGGGTGGTGGCCGCTGCCATTCTGCTGGTGCTGTTGGTGGTTCAGGCACTGGATTTCGTGTTTGCCTACATTGCTGAGTTGGAGGACACGACCAACAACTATCAGGCATGGGAAGCTTTTCTTTTCATGCTCTATACGCTGCCGCGGCGGATCTATGAGTTCCTGCCGCTGGCCGCCTTCATGGGAGCGCTGGTTGGGCTGGGTCAGCTGGCCAATAACTCCGAGCTGGTGGTGATCCGGGCTGCCGGGGTGTCACTGGGGCGGATTACCTGGTCTGCCATGAAGCCGGCTCTTGTTGTCGTAGTCATCAGCCTTGTGATTGGGGACTTCGTTGCGCCACCCGCCGAGCAGGTAGCTCAGAGCAACAAGGCGGTTGCCCGTTACGGCGGGCAGGCAGCGGCAACCCACGGGTTCTGGCACCGCGAGGGCGATGTTTTCATGCACTTCAATACGGTGTTGCCCAACGGAGAACTTCACGGGGTCTCCTTGTTCCGTTTTGGCGATGACCAGTGGCTCGAGGAGGCGCTCCATGCTGAGCGGGGCGAGTACCAGGGTGATTATTGGCTTCTGCATGATGTGAGCCGCTCCCGGATCAAGACGCAGTCCGTCAGCACAAGCGAGCAGAAAATATTTCGGTGGGAGAACGGCCTGTCGCCGGATGTGCTCAGTGTGCTCACGGTCAAGCCGGACCGTCTTGCCATCCACGGGCTGTACACCTATGCCACCTATATGGAAGGGCAGGGGTTGAATGCCAGTGACTACTGGCTGGCGTTCTGGAAAAAGAGCCTGCAGCCGCTGGGAACCGCCGCCATGGTTCTTCTGGCCATTTCCTTCGTGTTCGGCCCGCTGCGGTCCGTGACCATGGGGTTCCGGATATTCTGCGGACTACTGGCCGGGCTTGGCTTCAAGTACACTCAGGATCTGCTCGGGCCCATGAGCCTTGTCTACGGTTTCAGCCCGATGCTGGCCACTCTCGTACCAATCGCCATTGCCGGAGGCGCGGGCGCTGTGCTTCTGCGGCGGGCTGGATGATACCCATTAGTCGTGCTTTTTCCGTTTCGCCAGCTGCATCGTGCGGCTCCGTGACAGCCGGTCCGTCCAGCTCCGGTCTTGCGGGTCCCACCACTGCCACAGCCATCCCAGCCCGAAGGTGGCCCAGCTCAATAACCCTGCAATCACCCTCAGCAGCGCCTGCGTCCAGCTAATCACCGAGCCATCCGGGTTCTCGATGCGGATCCGCCAGGTCTGCATGCCCAGGGTCTGACCGGCACGCCGCCAGAAAAAGCCGAAAAAAAGCCACAGACTGACAACCAGTACCAGAGCCAGAACCGGGTCATGTCCGACGTTCCCTTCGGCCTCGAGCATGGCACCGTAACGGTCACTGAAAAGACCGGCGCTGATCAGCAGTTTGTGAAGAGCGGTGTAGATCGCGGTAACCACAAAGGCCAGTGCGATGCACAGCAGGCTGTCGTAAAGCATGGCTGCGAGCCGGCGCCAGAGTGGGGCCGGGGTGTACAGCTCGCAAGTTGCGGGGTGATCTGTCATGGGGCACGGATGCTGTCTGGAAGTAGCCGTTATTGTAGCGGCTCGGGGCCGGCTCGGCGAGGTTGCGGATTGTGCGGGGCGTGAAACGGTCCCCGTCGGGCGCGTTCCCCGGCTTTTTGCGCCTATGTTAGAGTGTTTGCCTCAGAATCAATGTAATTGTCACCATCAAAGAACGGGTCCGAGTCCGCTATGAAAACAGCCGAGCTGCGCAGTGCGTTTCTGGAGTATTTCCGTCAGAACGGGCACACCATCGTTCCCAGCAGTTCGCTGGTGCCGGCGGACGATCCAACCCTGCTGTTCACAAATGCGGGAATGAACCAGTTCAAGGACGCGTTCCTGGGCCGGGAGGATCGCGGCTACACCCGAGCTGTGTCTTCCCAGCGCTGCGTTCGCGCCGGCGGCAAGCATAATGATCTTGAGAATGTGGGCTACACCGCACGCCACCACACCTTCTTCGAGATGCTGGGTAATTTCAGCTTCGGCGATTACTTCAAACGCGAAGCGATCAATTTTGCCTGGACGTTTCTGACCGATTCCCAGTGGCTGGGCCTTACCGCGGAAAAGCTTTGGGTCACCGTGTACCACACGGATGACGATGCCTACCGGATCTGGAATGAGGAGATCGGGGTGCCGGCCGAGCGGATCGTGCGTATTGGCGATGAGGACGGTGTGCCCTATAAATCCGACAATTTCTGGTCCATGGGTGACACAGGCCCTTGCGGCCCCTGCTCTGAGGTGTTCTATGACCATGGTCCGCATGTAGCGGGCGGCCCGCCCGGGAGCGAGGATGAAGACGGTGACCGCTACATCGAGATCTGGAACATCGTGTTCATGCAGTTCAACCGCACGGCGGATGGTGTTATGCATGATCTTCCCAGTCCGTCCGTGGATACCGGCATGGGGCTCGAGCGTATAGCGGCGGTGCTGCAGGGCGTACACAGCAACTATGAAATTGATCTGTTCCAGTCGCTTCTGGAATCCGTCTCGCAGGTGCTGGGAGGAGTGGATCCGGATCAGGCCTCCGCCTGCGTGGTCGCCGATCACATCCGCTCCTGTTCCTTCCTCATCGCAGACGGTGTTATGCCCTCCAATGAGGGGCGTGGTTTTGTGCTGCGCCGGATCATCCGACGCGCAGCGCGCCACGGCAACAAGCTGGGCGCGACCGGAACCTTCTTCCATCAGCTGGTGGCGCCACTTCAAGCGCTGATGGGCGATGCCTTCCCCGAGCTGACAAAAGCCCGCCCGCAGATCGAAAAGATCCTGAAACAGGAAGAAGAGCAGTTCGCCCGTACTCTGGAAAAAGGGCTGCGCCTGCTCGAGGATGACATCGCTCAGCTCAACGGTACGGAGATTCCTGGCGAGACTGTCTTCACCCTGTATGACACCTATGGCTTCCCGGTGGATCTGACCAACGACATTGCCCGGGAGCGTGGCCTGACCCTGGATATGGAAGGCTATGAAAAGGCCATGGAAGCGCAGCGTGAACGGGCGCGGGCGGCGAGCAAGTTTGGTATTGATTACAACGCCGGACTCAGTCTTGAAGGGGAGACCGAGTTCACCGGCTATGGCCACTTCGAGGATAACGGCGAGGTCCGCGCTGTGCTCGTTGAGGGTGAACGCCGCCCTGCTGGTGTTGGCGAACGGGGCGTCGTAGTGCTCGATCGCACGCCTTTCTACGGGGAGGCTGGTGGCCAGGTGGGCGACACCGGCGTGCTGAGCTGGTCCGGTGGCCGCTTTGAAGTGGAAGATACCCAGAAAGAAGACGGCCATCATCTGCACATTGGCCGGGTTGTGGCTGGCACCGTAGAGCCCGGCATGAGCCTGCATGCCGAGGTGAACGGCGAGCGTCGCGCGAACACCGCACTCAATCACTCCGCTACCCACCTGCTTCACGCCGCGCTGCGGACTGTGCTCGGAGACCATGTAGCCCAGAAAGGGTCGCTGGTGAACGCGGAACGGTTGCGGTTCGACTTCTCTCACTTTGAGGCCGTTACTGGCGATGAAGTGGAACGGATCGAGCGCATGGTTAACGAGCAGATCCGCGCCAATACGCCGGTGGAGACCCGGGTGACGGACATGGAAACGGCCAAAACCATGGGCGCCATGGCCCTGTTCGGAGAGAAATACGGTGA
Organism: Salicola sp. Rm-C-2C1-2; assembly: GCF_040196175.1. Lineage (NCBI taxonomy): Bacteria > Pseudomonadati > Pseudomonadota > Gammaproteobacteria > Oceanospirillales > Halomonadaceae > Salicola > Salicola sp. Rm-C-2C1-2. The sequence continues at coordinate 442,667 of NZ_JBEFNF010000001.1, forward strand.
TACCGTCAGGGTCCTGTCCATGGGTACGGGAGGCTTCTCTGTCGAGCTTTGTGGGGGCACTCATGTGGAGCGCACCGGTGATGTCGGCCTGTTCCGCATTGTAACCGAGACGGGCATTTCCTCGGGCGTTCGTCGCCTCGAGGCGCTCACCGGCGAAGCTGCCCTGGCCCACGACCGGGGTCAGGAGGAGCGCTTGGGGCGGATTGCAGCACTGGTCAAAGGTGCCCCTGAATCCGCCGTCGAGCGTGTCGAATCTCTGGTGGAGCACAACCGTCAGCTTGAAAAGGAAGTGGAGCAGCTCAAGGGCAAGCTGGCCAGTGCCGCCGGCAATGATCTGGCTGACAGTGCTGTGGACGTCAACGGCGTTAAGGTGGTTGCTGCGGATATGCAGGGTGCGGACCGTAAAGCACTGATGGAAACCGCCGACCAGCTCAAGAACAAGCTTGGCAGTGCGGTGGTGTTCCTGGGCGCTGCGGAGGACGGCAAGGTCACGCTTGTGGCTGGTGTTACCAAGGATCTCACCGCACAACTCAAGGCGGGTGATCTGATGAAAGCCCTGGCTCCCAAGGTCGGAGGTAAAGGCGGTGGTCGGCCGGATATGGCGCAGGGCGGTGGCAGCGACCCGGACGGTCTGCCTGATGCGATAGACGCTGTGGAAGGCTGGGTGCGGGAGAATTCGGGGAACTGAGAGGCTAAGGGCTATCCCTACCTGTACAGCTAGCTCAAGAGGACTATAATTCGTCCGGCGCTAGTAGTGAACCGGGATTCATTTAATCCGTTCGGACCAAGGAATACGCACGCATGGCGTTGTACGTGAAAAAATTTGGCGGTACCTCTGTTGGTGCCGTTGACCGGATTGAGGCGGTGGCGGATCAGCTCCAGGCCGCACGCAATGCCGGTGATGATGCGGTGGTTGTGGTTTCGGCCATGAGTGGCGAGACCAATCGGCTGATTGAGCTTGCCCATGAGGTGACGGAGGAGCCGGATCCGCGTGAGATGGACGTTCTGGTTTCTACCGGTGAGCAAGTGACCATTGCCCTTTTGAGTATGGCTCTTCTCAAGCGGGGTGTGGACGCCCGCTCCTATACCGGGGGCCAGGTTCGCATCACAACGGACAGTTCCCACACTAGGGCTCGGATCCAGGACATTGACGAACACAATATGCGTCAGGATCTGGACGCCGGGCGAGTTGTGGTTGTGGCCGGCTTTCAGGGCATGAATGAGGAGGGTCACATCACCACTTTGGGGCGTGGTGGTTCGGATACCACGGCCGTTGCCCTGGCCGCTGCACTCAAGGCGGATGAGTGCCACATCTACACCGATGTGGATGGCGTCTACACCACGGATCCGCGGATCGTGGACAGCGCTCGCCGGCTCGAGACCATCACCTTCGAGGAGATGCTCGAGATGGCCAGCCTAGGCTCCAAGGTGCTGCAGATCCGCTCGGTGGAATTCGCCGGCAAGTACAATGTACCGGTGAGGGTGCTTTCCAGCTTCAAAGAGGGCCCTGGAACCCTGATCACCTTTGACGACGAGGACGATATGGAAAAGCCAGTGGTCTCGGGCATCGCTTTCAACCGCGATGAAGCCAAGCTGACGGCAGTGGGCGTAGCGGACGTCCCCGGCTGTGCCTCGCGGATGCTCAAGCCGATCAGTGACGCGGGTATTGAAGTGGACATGATCCTCCAGAATGTCGGCTCTGATAACCGTACTGACTTCACGTTCACCGTGCACCGCAATGATTATCGCCAGTCATTGGAACTGTTGGAAAACCTGGGGCGTGACCTGGATGTGCAGGCAGTTCAGGGCGATGAGCATATCGCCAAAGTCTCCATTGTGGGCGTTGGTATGCGCTCCCATGCGGGCGTAGCCTCGTGTATGTTCGATGCGCTTTCGGCGGAGGGCATCAACATCCAGATGATCTCCACTTCGGAAATCAAGATTTCGGTGGTGATCAATGAGAAATACCTGGAGCTGGCAGTGCGTACGCTGCACAGTGCATTCGGACTTGAGCAGGCCGAAGTCCGGGAAGAAGACTGAATAACCATAATAATACAGCTGGCGAAAACGCGTGCAGGCTTCAATAATTAGGAAGCCGAAACGAAAACGACACAGGTAGCGTCTCGCGACTGAGCCAAAAGAGCCAGTGAGGCGTACAACCGGAAAGCGGTTAATTACGACAAGGAGCTTGGACAATGCTGATTCTGACACGTCGCGTCGGCGAAACACTCATGGTGGGTGATGAAGTCACCGTGACCGTTCTCGGGGTTAAGGGAAATCAGGTGCGTATCGGCGTGAATGCCCCCAAGGAAGTGGCGGTACACCGGGAAGAGATCTATCAGCGCATCCAGCAGGAACAGGACGAGGACGAGCCCGAACACGAGTGAGTCCAGGCCCTGTGCGGCGGCTGCTATGATTTTTCGCGTCAACCCTATGAAAACGCGTCAGATATGGTAGTATACGCCGCGTTGCTAAGGAGAGGTGGGTGAGTGGCTGAAACCAGCTCCCTGCTAAGGAGCCGTACGCATTGCGCGTACCGAGGGTTCGAATCCCTCCCTCTCCGCCACTATTTGCGGCCGTAGCTCAGCTGGATAGAGCACGTGGCTACGAACCACGGGGTCGGAGGTTCGAATCCTCCCGGCCGCACCATATTCAAGGCGGATGCCAGCATGGCATCGGTCTGCGCTCAGTTCGACTGAGCACTATTTGCAGGATGGGAAGCGCCCGCCAGTAAGCGGCTGTAGCTCAGCTGGATAGAGCACGTGGCTACGAACCACGGGGTCGGAGGTTCGAATCCTCCCAGCCGCACCAGCTCACGTTTTGATGTTAAGATTCATCATTGGCGTTTCAGTAGTGCAATTTGAAATAGCGTCTCACCTTTAAGCGGCTGTAGCTCAGTTGGATAGAGCACGTGGCTTCGAACCATGGGGTCGGGGGTTCAAGTCCTCCCAGCCGCACCACTTCCTTCTTATTTGCGTTTATCGCACGCCTCATCTTCTGTGGCGCATATGCCCTGATGACTAACCTGCCCAGGATAAAACACTCACTTTGAGTGCCGTTGGCTGGCAGGGCGCCGTTTGCTATCACCGATCAACTTGCAATCCTGAGGGATAGTGCGTATAAAATCGCGCGCCTTCTCGGCATGATCAGTTTTTTATTGTCGGTTAAGGCAAGAGACTGTAAATTATGACAGATTTTGCGAGGACTCTGAGCGGCTCTCGCAACCAATGAATCTCGCTTAAAAGGTGATTTCCATGGATGAAGTGATGCAGGGGGCTGTGGACCTGATGCTGGTTGGCATGGGGTTCGTGTTTTCCTTTCTGGTCATTCTGGTGTTCGTCACCATGCTGATGTCCCGCATCGCAGGGCGTATTGCTCCGCCGGAGCCGATGCGCCCACCGGGCGGCGGCTCTTCAGGGGGTGCTGATCCCATGCAGGACCCGAAACTCAAGGCGGTTATTTCCGAAGCTGTTGCCAGGCACCGCGCTCGTCGCCGGCAATGAGCCGCCGCGGTTGATCGGCGGCCGGGAACCCAATACGAGAGAAAAAAGGTCAGAACGATGACAGATACTAAGCAACCCCTGGGGATCACGGATCTGGCGCTGCGTGACGCGCATCAGTCGCTGTTGGCTACACGCATGCGCCTGGAAGATATGCTCCCGATTGCCGAGAAGCTGGACCAGGTCGGTTTCTGGTCCATCGAATCGTGGGGCGGGGCTACCTTCGACTCGTGCATTCGCTATCTCGGGGAAGATCCCTGGGAGCGCATCCGCGAGCTGAAAAAGGCCATGCCCAATACCCGCCAGCAGATGCTGCTGCGGGGCCAGAATCTGCTTGGCTACCGCCACTACGCGGATGACGTGGTGCGCCGGTTCGTGGAGCGGGCCGCGGCGAATGGCGTTGACGTGTTCCGGATCTTCGACGCCATGAATGACCCGCGTAATCTGGAAACCGCGATTCAAGCCACCCGCGAAACCGGTAAACATGCTCAGGGCACCATCTCTTACACAGTGAGCCCGGTGCATACGATCGAAATGTGGGTGGATCTGGCGAAGAAGATCGAGTCCATGGGCGCGGATTCGCTGGCTATCAAGGATATGGCGGGGCTCATGAAGCCCTACGTCTGCTATGACCTGGTGAGCCGTCTCAAGAAAGAACTTGATATTCCCATCCAGTTCCACTCACACGCCACAACCGGGATGTCCACAGCCAGCATCATCAAGGCTGCCGAAGCCGGGGTTGATCGTGTGGATTCGGCAATTTCCTCAATGAGCATGACTTATGGCCACTCGCCCACCGAATCCGTTGTGGCGATCATGGAGGATACCGAGCGCAATACCGGGCTGGACATCGAGCAACTGGAAGAGGTGGCCAAGTACTTCCGCGAGGTACGTAAGAAGTACGCGAAATTCGAAGGCTCTCTTAAGGGTGTGGACTCGCGCATCCTGGTCGCTCAGGTGCCGGGCGGCATGCTCACCAACATGGAAAGCCAGCTTCGCGAGCAGGGTGCCAGCGACAAAATGGATGAGCTGCTTGGTGAAATCCCCCGCGTGCGCGAGGATCTGGGCTATATTCCGCTGGTCACGCCAACCTCGCAGATCGTGGGGACCCAGGCGGTACTGAATGTGCTCACGGGCGAGCGCTACAAGTCCATTTCCAAAGAAACCTCGGCGGTACTCAAGGGCGAGTACGGGGCGGCCCCTGCGGAATGTAATAAGGACCTTCAGGAACGCGTTCTTGATGGTGCTGAACCCATTACCTGCCGTCCTGCGGATCTGATTGAGCCTGAGATGGAGCGCCTGACCGATGAACTCCGCCAGGAAGCGAAGGACAAAGGCTTCACCATCGCGGAGAACGAGGTGGACGACGTCCTGACCTATGCGCTCTTCCCGCAGATCGGCCTTAAGTTCTTGGAAAACCGTGGCAATCCGGAAGCCTTTGAGCCCGTACCGACAGGTCAGGAGGCGGCTGCTCCCGCCGCACCGGGTGAACCCGAGACCTATACCGTTACGGTTGAGGGCCAATCCTATGTGGTTGAGGTTGCTGAAGGTGGTGAGATTGCCAAAATCCAGCCGGCGCAGGGCGGCGGCCAGCCGCAGGCGCCAGCGGGTGGCGGCCAGGCGGCTGCCCCAGTAGGTGGCGGCGAGCCGGTTACCGCACCACTGGCCGGCAACATCTTCAAGGTCCACGTGAGCCCTGGCCAGCAGGTCAATGAAGGCGACGTTCTGATCATTCTTGAGGCCATGAAGATGGAAACCGAGGTGAAAGCGGATCGTTCCGGGACGATCGGCTCCGTGACCGTCAAGGTCGGCGACAGCGTGGCCGTTGGCGATGAACTCCTGACTCTGGGATAAGAAGGGCTGTACGGCATGGATAACCTGATGACTCTGTGGACCGGTAGCGGTCTGTACAATCTGACGCCGGGCGCGCTTACGATGATCGTGGTGGGTCTGGGGTTGCTCTATCTGGCAATCAACAAGAAGTTCGAGCCACTGCTGCTGGTGCCGATTGGTTTCGGCACCATCCTGGCCAACCTGCCTGAGGCAGGGCTGGCGTCAAGCGCGGTGGAGGCGGCCATCTACAGTGAGTCGCCGAAAGTGCTCGCGGCTCTGGCGTCCGTTATGGACGTCGGTTACGACATGGGCCAGAAGGTGACGCCCGATGTCATCAAGTCCTTTATTGAGGCGTACAAGAACCTGGGGGCCGAAGCGGCCCTGAGCGCGACCCAGACGGCCAAGGATATGGGGTATTCGCCCGGTATCATCCAGTCGTTCTACGCCGTGGCCATTGGCAGTGGCGTGGCGCCGCTGCTTATTTTCATGGGGGTTGGGGCGATGACCGATTTCGGTCCGCTCCTTGCGAACCCCAAGACGATGCTGCTGGGGGCAGCCGCGCAGTTCGGTATCTTTGCTACCGTGCTCGGCGCGGCGCTGCTGAACACCACCGGCATGATGGAGTTCTCTGTGGCCGAGGCCGCTGCGGTGGGCATCATCGGCGGTGCTGACGGACCAACGTCCATCTATGTCTCCAGCATCCTGGCACCCCACCTGCTGGGCGCGATTGCGGTGGCGGCCTATTCCTACATGGCACTGGTGCCGCTGATCCAGCCGCCCATCATGCGGGCGTTCACGACCAAGGAAGAGCGTACGCTCAAGATGAGTCAGCTGCGTGATGTCGGCAAGCTGGAGAAAATCCTGTTCCCGGTCTGCATTCTGGTTCTCACCGGCATGTTCCTCCCGGACGCCACGCCGCTACTGGGTATGTTCTGCTTCGGTAACCTGATGAAGGAGTGCGGTGTTGTTGAGCGCCTGAGCGACACGGTGCAGAACTCGCTCATCAACGCGGTAACCATTGTTCTGGGCCTCGCTGTGGGTTCCAAGATGGCCGCTGAGGCGTTTCTGAACGCGCAGACCCTGGGCATCCTGCTTCTGGGTATTATTGCCTTCGGCGTGGGCACCATGTGCGGCGTGCTCATGGCCAAGCTCATGAACGCCATGACCAAAGAGAAGATCAACCCGCTAATCGGCTCTGCCGGTGTTTCCGCAGTGCCCATGGCGGCTCGGGTTTCCAACAAGGTGGGCCTGGAGGAAAACCACCAGAACTTCCTCCTGATGCACGCCATGGGCCCGAACGTAGCCGGCGTGATCGGCTCCGCCGTCGCAGCGGGCGTCATGATCAAGTTCGTCGGGGGCTGAGCCCCGTTCAGCCTTCCCCGTTAGACGGGGGAGGCCATCCTCCCAGCGATTTCCAGCGGTTGACGATCAGGCAGAACAGCTCAGCTGTCTTCTCAGCGTCGTAAAGCGCCGAGTGGGCTTCCTTGTTGTCAAAATCCAGACCGCCAATACGGCAGGACTCCGCCAGCACCGTGTGCCCCAGAGCCAGGCCGGCGAGGGCGGCGGTATCAAAGGTGGAAAAGGGGTGGAACGGATTGCGTTTGATATTCTGGCGGTCCGAGGCGGCTTTTACAAAGCCGAGATCGAACGTGGCGTTGTGACCCACCAGGACGGCGCGCTTGCACTGGTTGCGGCGTACGGCCTGGCGGATGGTCTGGAAGGTGCCGCGCATGGCCTCCAGCTCCGGGCGCTCATCGCGCAGGGGGTTGCCGGGGTCAATGCCGGTGAACGCCAGCGCCTCCTTCTCGATATTGGCGCCTTCAAAGGGGTGGACGTTGTAATGGACCCGCTCCCCGGCATAGAGCCAGCCATCGTCGTCCATCTCCACCAGAACAGTGGCGATTTCAAGCAGGGCATCGGTGGTCGCGTTGAAGCCGCCGGTTTCAACATCCACGATCACCGGAAGGAAGCCACGGAAGCGCTGTTGCATCAGTGTCGGTGTCGCTGTCTGGCTGCTCACGCCCGGCTCTCCCCGTCATCAATCCGCCAGTTCAGGGTGCTTCCGGCGTTCAGGGGCACAATCGGCTGGCCGTGCTCATGCAGGACCTCAGGGATCGTGTGGGGCTCCCGGCGCAGGGTGATGCGGTCGGTGTTGCGTGGCATCCCGTAGAAATCCGCCCCGTGGCATGATGCAAACCCTTCGAGTTGATCCAGAGCATCGGCTTGCTCGAAGAACTGAGCGTACAGCTCAATGGCGGCGAAGGCGGAGTAACAGCCGGCACAGCCGCAGTCGGTTTCCTTGCGGCTGCGGTCGTGGGGGGCAGAGTCCGTGCCCAGGAAAAAGCGCGTGTCACCGCTTGTAGCTGCCTCTCGCAGCGCCTGCTGATGGCGCTGGCGTTTGAGGATCGGCAGGCAGTAGAAATGCGGCCGGATGCCACCAACCAGCAGATGGTTCCGATTGAACAGCAGATGCTGGGGCGTAATGGTGGCGCCCAGATTGTGTTGCCTGGACTTCACGAATTCAGCGGCATCCGCGGTGGTAATGTGTTCCATAACCACGCGCAGCTGAGGCAAACGTTCAATCAGCGGTGCCAGAACTTCGTCGATGAAGACCTTTTCCCGGTCGAATATGTCCACCTCAGCCCGTGTGACCTCGCCATGCGTAAGCAGGAGCAGACCTTCGTCGGCCATGGTCTCCAGGGCGGCATGAATGTGGCGGATGTCTGTTACGCCGGAATCCGAGTTTGTGGTTGCGCCAGCTGGGTAGAGCTTGCAGGCTACGACACCGGCCCGGGCCGCCTCGCGGATCATCCCGGGTGTGGTATTGTCGGTGAGGTACAGCGTCATCAGCGGCTCGAAGCGGCTGTTCTCGGGGGCGGCGGCCCGGATCCGCTCGCGGTACGCCAGAGCCTGGTTTGCGGTAGTCACCGGTGGCGTTAGGTTCGGCATGATGATGGCGCGGCTGAAGCGCCGGGCTGAGGCGGGAACCACCTGTTGCAACAGTCCGCCATCGCGCACATGCAGGTGCCAGTCATCGGGTCGGGTCAGGGTCAATGTCTCAGTCATGGCGCGAAGTATACCAGAAGATCCAGGGCTCAAGTTCCAGCGGATTTGGCCGATACCTGATACTGAAGCGTCAGAATAATGGTCCTATTTGCCATGAGTCCACGTCACTGGATCGTCGCAATACTGGTAGGTGCCTGGTTGCCTTGTGCGGCCATGGGCACGACTTTTTCCGCGGGTATTGAAAACAGCCGCTGGCTCCTGTCGGATTCCATCTTCGCGTGTACGCTGACGCACCCGGTGCCGGGCTATGGTGAGGCGGTATTCCATCATCGTGCCGGTGAATCGCTGCGTTTTTTCCTGCAGCCGGTACGCAACCCGATGCGGGCGGGGCAGGCTGCGCTGGTGATCGAGCAGCCCGCTTGGAAAGCGGGTAAGTCGGTGGATGACTTGGGCTATGTGCGCGTGGAAGGTGATCACAGTCGGCCGGTCGAGCTGTCATCCGGTACCAGTGAGCGACTCCTCGCCAGTCTGAGGGATGGGCGTATGCCCACCTTTACACGCCGTGCCCGCCAGAGTAACCGGCCGGTACGGGTGCGGCTTAATCACATCAATTACCGCAGTCCCCACCAATCTTTCCGTCGTTGCCAGACCCAGTTGCTTCCGGTGAACTACGATCAGGTTCAGCGCACCGTGGTTCTGTTTGATCTGGACCGATCCGAACTCAGTGCTGATGCCAAAGAACGGCTCGGCGAGGTGGCGCTGTATGTCAACGCCGATGACCGGGTTAAGCAGGTTTACGTGGATGGCCATACCGACAGCATTGGCACGCCTTTGCGTAATCGGGAGCTGTCGAAAGCGAGGGCAGAGGCGGTTGCCGGGTATCTCAAAGACCAGGGGGTTGGCGACGACAAGCTGGTTACCCGCTTCCACGGTGATCGCTACCCCGTTGCTGGTGTGGAGACACCCGGGCCGCGGCACCGCCGCGCTACGGTTCGGCTTGAACGTGAGAAGGACGAGAGCGATGCCGAGCCAGTGGTAACCCAGGCCAAGCGTGATGACATTGTGGTCGTCGACTGAACCGGATTGGCTCTGGACCCTGCCCTTGCCGTAAAATAGCCGCCATTGATCAGCAGGCCCGGGTGCCAGGGGTGCCCGGCGTTCATGAATTGCGGATAAGGCGAAACAGCGATGTCAGACATTAACAAGGTCGTTCTGGCCTACTCCGGGGGACTCGATACCTCCGTCATCGTCAAATGGCTCCAGGAAACCTATGACTGTGAGGTGGTGACCTTTACCGCCGATATTGGCCAGGGTGAGGAGGTAGAGCCCGCGCGTGAAAAAGCCAAAGGGCTGGGCGTGAAGGAAATCTACATCGAAGACCTGCGCGAAGAGTTTACGCGCGACTACGTCTTTCCGATGTTCCGCGCCAACACGGTTTACGAAGGCGAGTATCTGCTGGGCACTTCCATCGCCCGGCCGCTGATTGCACGCCGGCTGGTGGAAATCGCCAACGAGACGGGCGCGGACGCCATCGCCCACGGCGCCACCGGTAAGGGCAATGATCAGGTCCGCTTCGAGCTCGGGGCTTACGCGCTCAAACCGGGCATCAAGGTCATCGCGCCCTGGCGCGAATGGGATCTCAATTCCCGCCAGAAGCTGCTGGACTACTGCGACCACCACGGCATTCCCGTGGAAAAGCAGCATGGCAAGTCGCCTTACTCCATGGACGCTAACCTCCTGCATATCTCCTATGAGGGCGAAGTGCTGGAAGACCCCTGGGCGCAGGCCGAGGACGACATGTGGCTCTGGAGCGTCGCGCCCGAGCAGGCCCCGGATGAGCCGACCATACTGGATGTGACCTATGAGTGCGGCGACATTGTGGCCATCAACGGCGAACGCATGAAACCGCACCAGGTGCTGTCCTACCTGAACAGGGTTGCCGGCGATAACGGCATCGGCCGTATCGACATCGTCGAGAACCGCTATGTTGGCATGAAATCCCGTGGCTGCTACGAGACACCGGGCGGCACCGTCATGCTCAGGGCGCATCGCGCCATCGAGTCGATCACGCTGGACCGTGAAGTGGCCCATCTGAAGGACAGCATCATGCCCCGCTATGCCGAAGTGGTGTACAACGGCTATTGGTGGGCCCCTGAACGCCGCGCCATGCAGGCTCTGATTGATGAGACCCAAGGGCACGTTAATGGCGACGTACGCCTCAAGTTGTATAAGGGCAATGTGGAAGTGCTGGGCCGGCGCTCAGAAGACTCGCTCTTCGACGAGAAGGTCGCGACCTTTGAGGAAGACGAGGGCGCCTACGACCAGAAGGATGCGGAAGGCTTCATCAAGCTGAACGCCCTCCGCCTGCGTATTGCCGCCTCCAAGGGCCGCTCCCTTTAAGCCCTTTCTGCTACTTGATGCGCTCCGGGAAATGCTTCCGCATTTCCCGAGGGTTCATCTGTGACAGGTCCTTCCCGATTTCTTCCGCCACAATGGCTTTGAGTTCCGGCTTCATGTGTTTGCGCAGTTCCCCCAGGAACTTGGGCGGAGCGGCTATATAAAGCTTTTCAACCTGCCCCTGGTTGCGGCTGTGCTCCAGGTTGTCCGCCAGCTCCCTGGCAAACTTCTGTGCCTCCACTTCTTTCGGTTCGGTGTGCTCTTCCATAGCACTGCGCCCGCCGTTCATGGAATCCGCTTGGCGACCGGGCCGATCCGTTGTCAGATCACCGTCATGCAGCCGCGCTTCCGGGTTGAGCAGGGTATCCACTTCCGTGAGATCGCCCTTGGGGGAGTCGGTGCTGAACAGCCGCGCACGGCTGGCGTCGGCAACAACAATGCGAACCTTTGGCATGATGAAGTGGGGGTTGTTCATGGAGCCTCTCCTCTACGGATCGGTGGGTGAAAAACTCCTTTCTTGAACTACTGTGGGGGCTGTTCTGGGGTGGGGCAAGGGTTTGGCAGGAGCAGTTCAAATCCTGCGGACAAACGAGTCGCAATCTTGTATCCATTTGCTATATTCCCGAAAGGGCCACTGTGTGTCCGTTTAAGGCTAAGTGACAATAACAAGAGTTAAAACGATGCGTAATATTCAATTGAGTCGTGCTTTCCCTGTAGCTGCCTTGGCAGGCAGCCTCGCCCTCTCCGGCTGTTTTCTGGACTCTGACTCCAGTTCGAGCTCAGATGCCGGCAACAACCTCAAACCTTCCAATGATCAATACCAAGCAACAATCCGCCGTACCACCAGCGGTGTCCCGCATATCAAAGCGGATACCCTGGGTTCCGCCGCTTTCGGCGCCGGTTACACTCAGGCCAGCGACAACCTGTGCACGTTGGCTGAAGCGTTTGTTAAAGCACGCAGTGAACGGGCGAAATATTTCGGACCTGGACAAGACAACGCCAATGTCATCAGTGACTTCAGCCTCAAGGCGCAGGACGTTATTGGTGGCGCGCGCGATGGGTACGACCAGCTTTCTGACGAAAGCCGTGCCATGGTCGATGGCTACACCGCTGGCTATAATCGATATCTTGAGCAGTCGGACGTGAGTGACCACCCGCCGCAGTGCAAGGATCAGCCCTGGGTCAAGCAGATTGAGCCAGTGACCCTGCTGGCCCATTACCGCGTTGTTGCGCAGGAAGCGAGTGGCAAACAGCTTACGGAAGCCGTGTTTGGTGCCACACCTCCGGACGAATCACCGACGCCATCACCGGTGATGGCTGCCTCCGGCGAATCCGGGGAGCTGGAGCAGGTGTTGGCCGATGTTTCGCAAAACGCCGCAAAGGGTGCCCAACGAAGCCTAACCCAGGAGCCGACCATGGCCAGTAACGCCTGGGCCATCGGCAGCGAGAAAACCGAAGAGGGCGTTAAGGGGGCGCTTCTGGGCAACCCTCATTTCCCCTATACCGGGCCGCGGCGGCTCTATCAGATGCAGCTGACCGTGCCGGATTACCTCAATGTTCAGGGTGCGGGGTTGCTGGGTACCGCTATCCCCTTGATCAACTATAACGAGAATCTTGGATGGTCCCACACGGTATCCACGAGTAAGCGGTTCACGGTCTATGAGCTGACGCTGAAGGACGGCGATCCGATGACCTACGTTAAGGATGGGCAGGATAAATCCATTACCAGTAAAACGTTTCAGATTGAGGTCAATACGCGCGGCCCTCAGACCCAGACGCTGGAACGCACCTTCTACTATTCTGAGTATGGCCCCATGGTCAGGCTCCAGGAGGCCACAGGCGGCGGGCTGTCGAAGTGGGGTGATGATGCCACAGCTTACACCTACCGCGACGCCAACCTGGATCGCAACAACCTGCTTGATACCTGGCTGGGCATGAGCCGTGCCAGCAACCTTGAAGAATTCAAGGATGTCTTTCGCAACTGCGGTAGTACCCTCTGGACCAACACGGTTTATGCGGATCAAGAGGGCAATGCCTACTACATCGACAGTACATCCGTGCCGAATCTGTCGGAGGAGGCTCAAGCTGTTGTCAACTTTAAACGCAATGCGGACGCGGGTTATAGACAGCTTTTCAATCAGGGTCTAGTGCTTCTGGAAGGTGACACCTCCCGTGACGACTGGGTGGAAGGCCAATGCGGTGGCACCGTGCCTTTTGAAGATAAACCCAAGCTCCAGCGGAGCGACTTTGTCCAGAACTCCAACAGCAGTTATTGGGCCACCAACCCGGACGAGTTTCTGACCGGTTACTCGCCGATGTTCGGTCTTGAGCAAGTGTCACCCAATGCCCGTACCCGTCTGGGGATTCGCATGTTGCGCAACCCCAAGCGTGACGGATTCGGCAACGGCACCCAGGCCAAGTGGCCTGCCGGTCAGGATGGTCAGTTCAGCGGTCGGGATCTGATCCAGACCATCTACAACAACCGCAGTTTCTGGGCCGAGCAATATCTGAGCGATTTGCGCAGTCGCTGTACAAGCATTGGCACCACTGAGGTGAACGTTCCCGATGGTGAAAACCGTCAGGTCGATGAGGGGTGCTCTGCCCTTCAGAACTGGGATGGCTACTACGATCTGGACAGTCAGGGCGCCCACACTTTCCGTGTCTTCATGGCGAACTATCTGAACGTTATTGAGAATAATCCCGGCGAACTCACGACCGTATTTGACCCCCAGAAGCCCGTGGCTACGCCCGCAGAGCCGTCCGAAGACAACGCGGGTACCGCCAGTGACCCGATGCTGCGATCGCTTGCGCAAGGGTTGAATGCCCTTGATAGCGCCGGCGTAACCTATGACGCCAAGCTGAGCAACGTGCAGGTCTTCCATGCTTCTGGCGGCGTACCGCCGGGCGGCAACGCCATGAGACTAGGAACCGAAATCCCCTGGCATGGTGGGCGCGGCGGTATGGATGGTGCGTTCAATGCGGTTGAAACACGGGATATGGCGACCAGGCAGGACACGCTCTTTCCGCGCCTGAATCCAGACCAGGTGCCGAACACGGGCGGTTTGGCGAAAGGTCAGGGTAAGTGGTTCAAGATACGGGGCACGAGTTACCACTTTGGGCTCGAATTCACGGAGGAGGGGCCCCAGGCTTACGGCCTTACCGCCTATTCCAAGTCCACGGATCCTGGCTCGCCGTTCTTCAATGACCAGGCTCAGCGGTATTCGGACAAGAACCCGCGTGAGTTCCCGTTCACGGAAAAAGAAATCCAGCAGAACCTGCTGGAGAACGGCACAACCACTATTTCCAACTGATCCTTCCGGGCGGGGCTTGGCCCCGCCCCCTCTCCCGCTGAATATCCGATCGTATTATCGTTGGATCAATGCCCAACTCCTGGGGCTGGATCGCTAGAAAGCCTGCGATGAGTGTCTTCTCGCCTGCAATGTAAGCGCCAGCGAACCGACACCGATTCCCTGATCTGAAGCAGATCATACTGGTTCCAGCATTTGTAATGGAGGAACCAGCATGGCCAAAACTGAGTTGCATCATTTCTGGTGACCAAGCCATCAGCCTGGCGGCGTTCAGGTCTGTGACCTCAGTTCGTCGAGTATCCCCATAACCCGGTCTGAGTAGGGTAAGCGCCCGCAAATCGACCCACTTGCCCTAGGGCCTGTGATCAGCTCTTTTACGGAGCCGGCTCCAGGTCGGTATGCCAGGGCAGTAGCGCTTCCAGTCTCTCAACGGTGTCCGCCTCGGCGATATGGTTGAGGAGGTGGTGGTTGTAGGCGGAGGGCTCCAGACCGTTCGCCCTGGCCGTCTCGATCAGCGAATAACAGGTGGCGCTGGCGTTAGCCCCTCGCGCGGTATCGGCGAACAGCCATGCCCTGCGTCCGAGCGCGAACGGGCTGATGGCGTTCTCGGCCAGAGCGTTGCTGATCTGCAGGTCCCCGCGCTCGCAGTAGTCCACCAGGGTGTCCCACTGGTTCAGGGCGTAGTCCATGGCCTTACGGGTCAGTGAGCCTTTTACGACCTTGTCAGCGTTGGCGTCCAGCCAGCTCTTGAACGCTTGCAGCCGGGGCAGGCTTTCGCCCTGGCGGATCCGATAGCGTTCGTCATCGCCAAGGTCGGTCATCCGGCGCTCGATGGCGTAGAGCTCGCGGATGTGGTTCAGTGCCACATCGGCCTTGGACGTTTGCCGTTGGCCCTTGCCTTTCTTTTTTGCCGGCGCCGCTTTCGAGGCCTCGACGAACTTGCGACGGGCATGATCCCAGCACCCGATCCGGGTGATGGCATTATCCCGACACACCCTTCCCATAGTCGGAGTAACCATCGGCCTGGAGGTAGGTGCTTGCGTTCTGCGCCTCGCGCATGTGGTTGATCAGTTGCTTAAACACCTCGTTCAAGCGGAGGATCCAGTGCGCCATGCTGGTGCGGCTGATCGGGTGCCCGAGCCGCGCCAGCATGCTTTCCAGCCGGTACAGCGGCAGACCATCGGCGTACTTCGAGGTGATGATGGGGGCCAGCAGCGAGGGCGTGGCAATGCACTTGGCCAGCCGCAGTGTCAGCATCTGCCATCGGCGCAATCCGGGTGAATCCGTTGCCAGTCTGCGACTCGCCCTCAGGGCGCAACTTGCGGCACCAGTAGCGGAACTGGTGGTAGCCGAGGACGTGTTCGCGGCAGAAGGCGGCGCCGGAAAGCCCGGAGTCCGCCCAGTAAGTCAGGGTCTGTTGCCAGAAATGATGCCGCTCGGTGCGGGTCATCAGACTCGGGGGTAGGTGTCGGTTCTCTGGCGCTTACGATAGACAGGGTTTGATCCGCTTTGCAGATAAGGGTAGATACTACTGCATAAAAAAGCCCCGACCGAAGCCGGGGCTCTGTTGCATCGCTTTCTATGTGCTGACGTCGTCAGTCTTTCTGTATTACGTTAGAGCCGGCTCCTTCCGCCGCTTTGCCTCCAGTAATATTTGGAGCTCCCTGAACCATCTGAAGTGTCTGAGAGACGAGTTCGCCAAAGACCAGTTGAGCGTTCTGGGAACTGACCACCTCCTTCTCAGACTGAGCAATGTTTCGGTCTTTCTTGACACCACCAGCGTCCACCGACTCCGCCTGTGGCAGAACCGGCACACCATGGGTCCCTGCCAGATAGCGTGTGATCGCAGGGGTGGTCTGCCCACTGGTGCCTGTGTTGATTTCGGCCCCGCCCGCACTGAGCCTCATAAGCTTCGCGAGTGCTTCGGAGCCTGTGAGCGGTGCCTCAAATGAATCGACCGTGAGACCATTCGGGAAAAATACGTTCAGCGGTCCACCATCGTAGCCCGGCACGCCCTCAATCATGTCGCTGAAGCGTGTATCGGCCGCGTTGGGCGTTGTGCGATCACCATTGACCTGGCTGATCAGCGTATTGCTGTCAGCCAGTTGTGGTGCGAAGTTGATGGGGTCAGCCGAATCCAGAGCAGCCTGATTAACGTTCAAGTAGGTTTCGTAACTGGAATCGCCCTGACTGATGCCAGCAGAGGCCTGGAGACCACCGACAACTGTTGGCGCGAAGGAGGGCGAGTTCTCCAAGAGACGCACGATTCCGGCCACAGGGGTCTGGAGGTGAACACCGGCCAGTGACAGTGCAGTTGGAAGCTGACTCTCAGCATTGCTCTGTTTAACCGCGCCCGCGAAGGTGCCGCCGGTCTGAGTGCCAAGAGAGTGGCCTACGAAGTAAGTGCTGCTGCCGTCCAGACCTGCCATGTTTTCGATGGTTGCACGAAGATTCATCAGATCCAGGGAGCCCTGGCGCAGGTTGTCACGCCCGTTCAGGAAGTTGCTCAGGTTGATGAAGAGTGACCCGGATGTGCCCAGCGCGGCGCTTGCATCGAAGTTCATCTCGACCGGCTGGTTCGCTTCGTTGGCGGTATAGCCGAAGTGGCGTTCGGTTACACCGCTGTCGTTGACACCGCTATCGGTGAAGGTCGGTGCCAAGCCGGGGATCGTGCTTCCTGCGCGGCTGACCGTCCCGACGATGCCTTTGGCTGATGTCAGGTCAAGTGCTTGGTTGTTGTCGGCAAGGGCTTGGGCATTTCCATCCACCGCGAGCTGTTGGTTTGCTTCCGTGTTGAGCGACCCTTCCGGAACCATATCGTTACCTTCCTCGATGCTCGCAAAGAGGCTCCCAGCCAGCGTCAGCCGCTCCTCGTTTGAGGCAGGATCAACGCCGTGCAATGGCTGATCAATTGCGATGACTACCAGTTCCTCCCCACCGGTTGCTGCGTCGTATGAGTTAACAAGCTTGCTGCCGAACGCAAGAGCCGCGCTACGGTCGGTTGTAATACCGTGCTGATAGATCACAACAGGGTATTTGTCGCTACCATCTTTCAGCTCTGCAGTACCAACATCGCTAGAGGTGATCGTCACCATGGGGACCTGGAGATCGGCCTGCTTTTCAGGGAACGGGAAGTTGTAGTTGAGAACCTCACTGGTGCTCGGATCCGCTTGAGGAATGTCGAAACCAGTCGCATCAGCGATGATGGCAGCAAGGCCGGAGTCCGGTTGCCAGCTTGAGGTCTTGATCGGCGCGCCACTGCTGCTGTCCGGGATGCCCAGATAGTAGGGCAGAGTAATCGAGCCCTGATGCACGTTGATATCGCCCTGACTAACGACTTGGCTCAGCACTGAGGAAAGTGCGACGGCATCCGTCGTAGTACCGAAAGAGAAATCTCGGGCTGAAGGCGTGGGGAAGCCAGCGCTGCTGAGAGAACCTTCAAGGGCCACACCAATGCACTGGAACTGATCTGAGAGGGTAACTGGTGGTTCGCCTTCCTGAAGAACGGTCTGGAACCCGTCACTTGCCGGATCAGCATCACTGTCACAGGGTTTAAGTGCCGGATTTAGTTGCTCGCTGGGCTTGAAGTTCGCCACTGCTGTATTGACGGCACTGCTTACCCCGGAAAAGTCAGTGGCGCCGTTTTCCATGGCCGCATCGGCCGCGCTGCGCTTGGTGGCGCGTTCGACTTGATCGGCAATCCAGTTGGCCGGGTTGGCGATATGGCTGAGAACCTTTTCATCTTCACTGGTCGTGAATGTGTAGGATAGTGCAATGTTTTCTTCACTGAGTTTCTTAAGGTCTGGGCGCCCCTCGCGGCTACTGTTCGTAACCTTGAAATACTCGGTGGCTACAGATTCCCAGAGTCCATTGATAAGCCCGCGTACCGTGTCGAGGCTGGAGTTACCTATGTCTCCAGTTTCATCATCTGAGAGCCTGGTGTAAGAGGGCGAGGAGTTAATTGGATCGCCGCTCATATCTTTCACGTCATCCGTTACGACTACGAGATATCGCTTGAGAGGGTCCAGTGGTTTGTTGGGCCGGATACGAATAGCCGAATTACCGTCCAGCTCCTCCACGTCATGATCGTAGCGGCGATTCTGCGCTAGGTCGGCCAGAGCCGCCCCGGCTTCCGGTTGGTTGCGCCCTGAAAGGTCCTGGGGCGGAGCACCGTCGGCACCGGCTGCAACCTGAGCCGTTATTGCTGTGGGTGCCGTCGGTGGTTCCTGAGCGGAAAAGGCGCGAACCGGAGCACCGCTGGCGTACTGCAACTCAATCAGGAAAACATTCTGAGTTGGGTTCGGGATGGGGCCGTCGGTTGGGTTCCTTTTGTCATTGGGAGGAAGAAACGCTTGAGAATCTACGGTTGAAGCGTCGATCTTTCCGTTAAATTGGATAACGGCTGGCGCCACGGTCGAAGCACCACTTAGGTTGTTTAGCGCTTCCAGAACCGGATTGCCTTTGTCCGCTGCAGGGATGTCCACGCTGAATGAACCGTCACCCGCCTCCGTATCGAAAATTAAGTCGTTCGGAGTCGGCAGCTCACTAGTTACCGGATTGAAAACCGGGTAAGTCCCCTGTTCCGCCTGGGTCGGCGTATCCGCCGTGTTTGCCCCGGCATTGTCGTTACCGCCATCCGAGAAACACCCCGAGAGGCCCACGGTAGAGGCAACGGCAAGGCTCAGTAATGTTTTTTTGTACATAGGTCGGACCTTCCTTCCTTTTATTGTCTTGTCGTAAATCGGTGCTGCGCCCGCTCAACCCGCAGTAGAAGCCGGTATGACGGCCGAGTTTACGGTGCCTGACTGAAAAGGTAGACCGGTGCAGGGGCTTTGTCGAGGCTGACAGGCTGTTAATTTGCCGGTCAGTTCACGCTTTCTGTGTCGTGAAAGTGCGACCTGCAATGGGTTTACGAAACCCATAAAGCGAGCAATGATGGATCTTGATCACAAACAAGTGAAGTAAAGGGAGAGGCAAGATGAGTACGTTAACGCAACAGACCTGTGAGGCCTGCAGCAAGGATTCGCCACTGGCGACTGAAGAAGAGAAAAAGGAGCTGGGTGCTGAAGTGCCTGAGTGGGCCTATGTCACCCGCAATGGCGAGGAGCAGCTGGAGCGGACCTTCAAGCTGAAGAACTTTGCTGAAGCCCTGGCCTTTACCAATAAGGTTGGCGAAATGGCCGAGGAGGTGGACCACCATCCGATGATCACCACTGAGTACGGCAAGGTGGCGGTCGTCTGGTGGACCCACAAGATCGGCGGGCTGCACCGCAACGACTTCATAATGGCGGCGCGCACCGACGAGCTCTACGGAGCCTGAGCAAGTCCACCCCAGTATGTCCTCCGGGGCGCGGAAGGCGCCCCGGATTCCACCGGGTCGTGCATTCTGTGGTAGTATAGGCGGCTTTGGCGTGCCCGTGCAGCACGCCGCAGACCACCGCCAGAACACAGGAAGGATGACGTCCCGATGGGAGAGCTAGCCAGAGAAATCCTGCCGGTTAACATCGAAGAAGAACTCAAGCAGTCCTACCTGGATTACGCCATGAGCGTGATCGTGGGGCGGGCGCTGCCGGATGTTCGGGACGGGCTGAAGCCGGTGCACCGCCGGGTGCTGTTCGCCATGGACGAGCTCGGCAACGACTGGAACAAGGCCTACAAAAAGTCCGCCCGCGTGGTGGGTGACGTCATTGGTAAATACCATCCGCACGGTGATGCGGCGGTGTACGACACCATTGTGCGTATGGCCCAGCCGTTTTCATTGCGCTACACGCTGGTGGACGGCCAGGGCAACTTCGGCTCCATTGACGGCGACAACGCCGCAGCAATGCGTTACACAGAAGTGCGCATGCGCAAGCTCGCGCACGAGCTGCTGGCGGATCTCGACAAGGAAACCGTCGACTATGTTCCCAACTACGACGGTACCGAGCAGATCCCCGAGGTACTGCCCACGCGGGTACCCAACCTGCTGGTCAACGGCTCTTCCGGGATCGCGGTGGGTATGGCCACCAATATCCCCCCGCATAACCTGCGCGAGGTGGTTGAAGCCTGCCTGGCCCTGGTCGAGGACGATTCGCTCAGCGTTGATGACCTGATGGAATACGTTCCGGGCCCCGACTTCCCCACCGAGGGGCTGATCAGCGGCCGCGCAGGGATCGTGCAGGCCTACCGGACCGGCCGGGGCCGCATCTACGTGCGCGCGCGGCATGAGATCGAGCACGACAGGAAGACTGGTAAGGACGCCATCATCTTCAATGAGCTGCCTTACCAGGTAAATAAGGCGCGCCTGATCGAGAAGATCGCGGAGCTGGTCAAGGAAAAGCGCCTCGAGGGCATCAGCGAGCTGCGGGATGAGTCCAGCAAGGAAGGCATCCGCATTGTGATTGAAGTGCGCAAGGGCGAGAACCCCGAGGTGATCGTCAATAACCTGTTCAAAAACACCCAGCTCGAGAACGTGTTCGGCATCAACTGTGTAGCTCTGGTGGATGGCGAGCCCCAGGTGCTCAACCTCAAGCAGATGCTGGAGCGTTTCCTGCTGCACCGGCGTGAGGTGGTGACACGCCGCACAATCTATGAACTGCGCAAGGCACGCGAGCGTGGTCATGTTCTGGAAGGCCTTTCTGTGGCGCTGGCCAACATCGATGAGGTGATTGAGCTGATCAAGGCGTCGCCGGGTGCCGCCGAGGCCAAGGAAAAGCTGCTGGCCCAGGGCTGGCAGCCGGGGCAGGTCAACGACATGCTCGAGCGCGCCGGTGCTGACGCCTGCCGCCCAGACGATCTGCCGGAAGGTTATGGCCTGCGTGACGGGCAGTACCATCTTTCGCCGGAGCAGGCCCAGGCGATTCTGGATCTACGCCTGCATCGCTTGACCGGCCTTGAGACGGAAAAGCTGTTCAGTGAATACAAGGACATCCTCACCAAGATCGGGGAGCTGATCGAGATCCTGAGCAACCCGGACCGACTGATGCAGGTCATCCGCGAGGAGCTGGAAAAAATCCGCGATGAGTTTGGTGATGCGCGCCGTACCGAGATCGTGAGCTCACGCCAGGATCTGACCACGGCGGATCTGATCGATGAAGAGGATTTGGTGGTCACGATTTCCCACAACGGCTACGCCAAGACGCAGCCGCTCGAGGATTACCGGGCACAGCGTCGCGGTGGCCGTGGCAAGTCCGCCACCAGCATGAAGGATGAGGACTTCATCGAGACCCTGCTGGTGGCCAACTCCCACGACACCATCCTGTGCTTCACGGACAAGGGCAAGGTGTACTGGCTGCGCGTGTTCGAGATCCCGCAGGGCAGCCGCAACTCCCGTGGCAGGCCCATGGTCAACATCCTGCCACTGGATGACGACGAGCGTATTTCCACCTTTCTGCCGGTGCGTGAGTACACCGAGGGCCATTATGTGTTCATGGCCACCGCCAACGGCACGGTCAAGAAAACACCGCTGGAACATTTCTCGCGCCCACGCAGCTCCGGCCTGATCGCCACCAACCTGGACGAGGGTGATCACCTGATTGGCGCTGTCATTACCGAGGGCGGAACCGAAATCATGATGCTGGCCACCTCTGGCAAGGCCGTGCGCTTTACCGAGGATCAGGTGCGCTCCATGGGCCGTACGGCGCGGGGCGTGCGCGGCATCCGGCTCAAGGCGGGTGAGCAGGTGGTATCGCTGATCCAGCCGGATCCGGAAGGGTATATCCTTACGGCGAGTGAGAACGGTTTTGGCAAGCGCACGAAAGTTGAGGAATTCCCGGCCTACAGCCGCGGCAGCCAGGGTGTGATTGCCATGCAGTGCTCTGAGCGCAACGGCGACCTGGTCTGCGCGCTGCAGGTATTTGAGGGCAATGAGATCATGCTGATCTCCAACCAGGGTACGCTGGTGCGTACCGGTATCGAGGATGTCTCGATCAGTGGACGCAATACCCAGGGCGTGCGCCTGATCCGGATGACCGGTGATGACGAGCGCCTGGTAGGCATCCAGAGGATTGAAGACAGCAGCGACGATGATGACGAAGACGGGGAACAGGACTGACCCATGACACGAGCCTATAACTTTTGCGCCGGCCCGGCAGCTTTGCCGGAGGAAGTGTTGACGCAGGCGCGCGACGAAATGCTGGACTGGCAGGGTACGGGCCTGTCGGTTATGGAAATGAGCCACCGGGGGGATGCCTTTGTCGGCATCGCGCAGCAGGCGGAACAGGACCTGCGTGAGCTGATGGGCATTCCGGACGACTACGCTGTGCTTTTCCTGCAGGGGGGCGCCAGTAGCCAGTTTGCGGGGGTGCCGCTGAATCTGGCAGGGCCCAATGACCCGGTTGACTACGTCAACACCGGCGTCTGGTCGCGCAAGGCGATTGCGGAGGCGGGTCGGTTCACGGACGTCAGGGAAGTGGCCAGCTCTGAAGCGGACGGCTACACCCATGTGCCGGATCCGGCTCAGTGGCGGACGCGCCCCGAGGCCCGCTATCTACACATCACGCCTAACGAAACCATCGGCGGGCTGGCGTACAGCCGCTTCCCGGAGGCCGGGGATGTGCCTGTGGTGGCGGACTGGTCTTCGGCCATTCTCTCTGAGCCGGTCGACGTTACACGTTATGGCATGATCTACGCCGGTGCGCAGAAGAACATTGGCCCTGCCGGGCTGACCCTTGTGATCGTACGCCGGGATCTGATCGGCAACGCGCGTGACGGCACACCGGCGATGCTGGACTACGCCGTTCACGATAAAGCCGATTCCATGTACAACACCCCACCCACCTACGCCTGGTACCTGGCGGGGCTGGTCTTCCAGTGGCTCAAGCGCCACGGTGGCCTCCAGGCCATGGCGGACATCAACCGGCGCAAGGCCAATCGCCTTTACGGCTTCATTGATGCGAGTGGCTTCTACGCCAATCCGGTTCAGCCGGAAAACCGGTCACTGATGAACGTGCCGTTCACCCTTGCGGATGACAGTCTCAATGATGCCTTCCTTGAGGGCGCCGAGGCCCGTGGCCTGCTCAACCTCAAGGGCCATCGCTCGGTGGGCGGTATGCGGGCAAGCATCTACAACGCGATGCCGGAAGCCGGTATTGGGGCGCTGATTGACTACATGGCGGAATTCGAAAAAGAAAAAGGCTGACCATGAGCGACGAAGAGGCGCGTCTGGCCCGGTTGCGCAAGCGCATCGACCAGATCGATGACGACCTGCTTAAGCTGATCAGTGAACGGGCCGAGTGCGCCCGGGACGTGGCCGAGGTGAAGCAGCAAGCGAAGCCGGAAGAGGATGTGGCGTTCTACCGCCCGGAGCGCGAGGCGCGCATTCTCAGCCGCATTAAGGAGCGTAACCCGGGGCCACTGGCCGACGAGGAAATGGCGCGTCTGTTCCGTGAGGTGATGTCCGCCTGCCTGGCGCTGGAAAAACCCATGACGATCGCGTTTCTGGGACCGGAGGGCACCTTCACCCAGGCAGCGGCGTTCAAGCATTTCGGTCACTCGGTGCTGAGCACCCCGTTATCCGCTATTGGTGATGTCTTTCGTGAGGTGGAATCCGGTAACGCCCAGTACGGGGTAGTGCCGGTGGAGAATTCCACCGAGGGGATGATCAATCACACACTTGATATGTTCATGGGGTCGGGGCTGAAAATCTGTGGTGAGGTTCAGCTGCGCATTCATCACCACCTTCTGAGGCATCCGGGCCAGGATGAAGCCGGTATTACGCGCCTGTATTCGCACCAGCAGTCGTTTGCCCAGTGCCGCAAGTGGCTGGACAGCCACTGGCCAGCTGTCGAGCGTATCACCGTCTCCAGCAATGCCGAGGCGGCCCGCCTGGCCAGCCAAGAGGAGGGCGCCGCCGCCATTGCCGGGGACATGGCGGCCTCGCTCTACGGTCTTGGAATCGCCCACGGCAACATCGAGGACCGGCCGGACAACACCACGCGTTTTCTGATCATCGGCACCGAAGCCGTGCCTCCCAGCGGGCAGGACAAGACCTCCATCCTGGTTTCCATGCGCAACCGCCCAGGCGCCCTTTATGAGCTTCTGGAGCCGTTTAAGCGCGAAGGCATTGATCTGACCCGCCTTGAAACCCGGCCATCGCCCAGAGCCACCTGGGCTTACGTGTTCTATATCGACTTCGTCGGTCACCGGGACGCGCCCGTCATCCAGGCGGTTCTGAATGAGATTGAAGCTGAGAGTCAGGAACTGAAGCATCTGGGGTCTTACCCCATGGGAGTGCTGTGATGAGCTGTGATTACGAGGCGTTGGCCGCGCGCGGCGTGCAGGGCCTGCAGCCGTACCAGCCGGGCAAGCCGGTGGATGAGCTGGCGCGCGAGCTGGGGCTTGACCCAGAGCGGATCGTGAAACTGGCCAGCAATGAGAATCCTTTGGGGCCCAGTGACCGTGTCATCGCGGCGGTTGAAAGCGCACTCCCGGAAGTGACCCGGTACCCGGATGGGGCCGCCTATACTCTGCGTCAGACTCTGGCAGAGCGTCTGAACGTGATGCCCGAAATGCTGACGTTGGGTAACGGCTCCAATGATGTACTGGAACTGGTCGCGCGCGCTTTTGCCGAACCCGGCACCGAGATCGTTTATTCCGAGCATGCCTTTGCCGTCTACCCCATCGTGACCCAGGCCATTGGTGCGGATCACGTGAAAGTACCGGCGCGCAACTGGGGACATGACCTGGAGGCAATGGCGGACGCCATTACGCAAAAGACGCGGCTGGTCTTCGTCGCCAACCCGAATAACCCCACCGGTACAGTGGTCGAGAAAGACGCAGTCTACCGGTTCCTCAAACGGGTACCAGAAAACGTCGTCATTGTGCTGGACGAGGCCTACTGTGAGTACCTGCAGGGGCCGCAGTACGCAGACGGTGTTCAGTGGCTCAGCGAGTTCCCGAACCTGGTGGTCTCGCGCACCTTTTCAAAGGCCTGGGGGCTGGCGGGGTTGCGCATGGGGTACGGCATATCCAGTCCGGAGATTGCGGATGTCATCAATCGCGTGCGCCAGCCTTTCAACGCTAATGCCCTGGCGCAGGCCGCAGCGACGGCGGTACTGAATGACCAGACCTACATTGAGCGCGCAATCGAGGTGAACCGGGCGGGGCTGGAGCAGCTGGCGGTCGGCTTTGACCGGCTGGGGCTGGACTATATTCCCTCGGCGGCCAACTTCATCGCCCTGGATACTGGGCGGGACGCCAACGAGGTGAACGATGCCCTTCTGCACGAGGGGGTTATTGTGCGCCCGGTGGGTGCTTATGGAATGCCCCGGCACCTGCGCGTTTCGGTTGGGCTCGAGCACGAAAACCGGCGTTGTCTGCAAGCGCTGGAGAAGGTGCTGGGCTGATGGCCAGCGACGACACCCCAGTGTTCCAGCGTATGGCCGTGATCGGCCTGGGTTTGATCGGCGGTTCCCTGGCACAGGCTGCGAAGACCCGTGGGCTGGTTGCCACAGTGGTGGGCTGTGATGAGCGCTCTGGTCCCCTGGAAGAAGGGCGTCGTCTGGGCCTGATCGATGAAAGTGAAACGGATGCGGCGTGTGCCGTAGCGAACGCGGATCTCGTGGTGCTGGCCGTACCGGTGCGGGCCAACCGTGCCGTGCTGGCGCAGATCCGCGGTGCCCTGCCGGAAGGCGCAGTGCTCACGGACGTGGGCAGCGTTAAGGGCGGGTTTGTGGCGGATGTGCGTGGTGTTTTCGGTGAATTGCCCGTAACCGTTGTGCCCGGTCATCCGATCGCCGGTTCTGAAAGGAGCGGGGTCGGCGCCGCTGACGCGGACCTGTTCCGGGATCACAAGGTGATCCTGACGCCGGAACCGGAAACCGACGCCGGCGCACTCAAGAAAATGTGCCAACTCTGGTCCGCCTGCGGTGCCGAAGTGCTGACCATGCCGGTGGCGCGACACGACGAGGTGCTTGCTGCTACCAGTCATCTGCCGCACCTGATCGCTTTTTCGCTGGTGGATACGCTGGCTGGCGAGGACGACAGCCAGGATATCTTTCGCTACGCTGCCGGCGGCTTCCGTGATTTTACCCGCATTGCCGCCAGTGACCCCGTGATGTGGCGCGATATTTTCCTGGCGAACCGTGAGGCAGTGCTGGAAGCACTGCAGCATTTCCGCAGCGATCTTGACCAGCTTGGCGAGGCCATTGCCGCCGGTGATGGTCAGCGGTTGCAGCAGGTGTTCACCCGCGCCAAGGCGGCACGCGAGCACTTTTCCCGAATCCTTTCCGGTGAGGCCTATCTCAACACCATGACCGATCAGACCGTGACCTACACCGCCCGGCCTGCTGGCGCCATCCAGGGCGATATCCGGGTGCCCGGGGACAAGTCCATGTCCCACCGCGCCGTCATGCTGGGGGCGCTTGCCGAGGGCGTAACCGATGTCTCCGGCTTTCTTGAGGGCGAAGACAGTCTCGCCACGCTTCAGGCCTTCCGTGATATGGGCGTGACCATCGAGGGACCGGACGCGGGGTTTGTGCGTATCCACGGTGTGGATCTGCACGGGCTGCAGCCGCCCCATGGATCACTCTATGTGGGTAATTCCGGAACCGCCATGCGCTTATTCGCCGGGCTTCTGGCAGGTCAGCGCTTTGATACCGAACTCACTGGCGATGCCAGCCTGACGCGCCGGCCCATGGCGAGGGTGGCGGACCCGTTGCGGCTGATGGGAGCGCATATTGATACCGCCGAGGGCGGCAGGCCGCCGCTTCACATCGCCGGCGACCAGCCGCTGAAGGGCATTGACTATGAGCTGCCCGTGGCCAGCGCCCAGGTGAAGTCCTGTCTGTTGCTGGCTGGTCTGTATGCCGAGGGTGAGACCACGGTGACGGAGCCGGCCCCGACGCGGGACCACACCGAGCGCATGCTCAAGGGGTTTGGTTACCCTGTAGCGCAGGAGGGAGCTGTGGCACGGCTTAGTGGCGGTGGTCATCTGAGCGCCTGCACCATTGACGTACCCGCTGACATTTCCTCAGCCACCTTCTTCATTGTCGCTGCGGCGATCACGCCGGGGTCTGATCTTTGGCTGCGCCATGTCGGTGTTAATTCGACACGTATTGGCGTCCTCAACATCCTGAAGGCCATGGGCGCAGCGATTGAGTTGCATAATGAGCGCGAGGCCGGCGGTGAGCCCGTCGCGGATCTGCGCATCCGCTATGCGCCGTTGACAGGTATCCGCATTCCCGAGGACCAAGTGCCGCTGGCCATCGATGAGTTCCCTGCGATCTTCATCGCAGCTGCTAACGCTGAGGGCAGTACAGAGCTGGTGGGAGCGGCGGAGCTGAGGGTCAAGGAAAGTGATCGGATCCAGGTGATGGCGGATGGTCTCGATGCGTTGGGTATCGCCAGTGACGTCCGTGAGGACGGCATCCTGATCCAAGGTGGCGCTTACGGCGGCGGCAGAGTCGACAGCCACGGTGATCACCGCATCGCGATGGCATTCACGGTTGCAGCCCTGCGGGCAACCGGGCCCGTCAGCATTGATGACTGCGCGAACGTGGCCACCTCTTTCCCCGGTTTTGTGGCACTGGCCAACAAGGTCGGGTTGAACGTTGAATCTTCTGAGGAGACCCAATGACGGCATCCGAACAGGCACCGGTGCTCACCGTGGATGGCCCCGGTGGGGCCGGCAAGGGCACGATATCGCAGCTTCTGGCGCGGAAGCTGGGGTGGCATCTGCTCGACAGCGGCGCACTCTATCGACTCACGGCTCTGGCGGCCATGAAACAGGCTGTGGCGTTTGATGATGAGACAGCGCTGGCTGGGGTTGCAGGGGCTCTGGATGTGCGGTTCGAGCCGAGCCCGGGCGATGAGCCGGCCCGGGTTTTTCTGAACGGTGCAGACGCCACTACTGCCATCCGGACCGAAGAATGTGGCGATCGTGCTTCCCGCGTGGCGGCTCTCCCCTCGGTCCGCCAGGCGTTGCTCCAGCGCCAGCGGGACTTCTGCCAGCCACCCGGTCTGGTGGCCGACGGCCGCGATATGGGGACGGTGGTTTTCCCGGATGCAAGCCATAAGGTATTCCTGACCGCCTCGGCCGAGGAGCGGGCCCGGCGGCGCCACGAGCAGTTGCTGGCGCAGGGGGAGGATGTTAAGCTTGCCGACCTTATAGAAGAGATTCAGGTTCGGGATGAGCGGGACGTAAACCGTTCAACCGCGCCGCTGAAACCGGCGGATGATGCGCGGGTTGTCGATACAACCGGATTGTCGATTGACGAGGTGCTGGATCAGGTCCTGGCAGTAACGGGCCACACCTGATAGCGCCTTGTTGTTATTGAGAGAGTGCCGGCGGGCCGTTGGGAGACCAGCATGGCGGCGCGAAGGCTTATGATGAACGGACCCGGGAGGGCTGGCTCGCGGGGAGCTTGGTATTGATCACATAGGACACACAATGAGCGAAAGCTTTGCGGAACTTTTTGAAGAGAGCCTGAAAGACATCGATATGCAACCAGGGTCGATTGTCAAGGCCTCGGTTGTGGACGTTGACAGTGACTGGGTGACGGTCAACGCCGGTCTGAAGTCTGAGGGTATCATTCCGGTATCCCAGTTCTACAGCGAGAATGGGGAGCTGGAGGTCGCGCCGGGCGACGAGGTTGATGTGGCGCTGGATGCCGTGGAAGACGGTTTCGGGGCAACCCGCCTGTCGCGTGAGAAAGCTAAGCGCGCTGAAGCCTGGAAAGTGCTTGAAAAAGCCTTCGAGGCGGAAGAAGCGGTCAAGGGTGTGATCAATGGCAAGGTTAAGGGCGGCTTCACTGTCGACCTCAAGGGCATCCGGGCCTTCCTTCCGGGTTCTCTGGTTGACGTTCGCCCGGTGCGCGATACCACGCACCTCGAGAACAAAGAGCTCGACTTCAAGGTCATCAAGCTTGATGCCAAGCGCAATAACGTTGTGGTCTCCCGTCGTGCCGTTCTGGAAGCTGAGAACAGCGCCGAGCGTGAGCAGCTGCTCGAAACGCTCACTGAAGGCATGGAAATCAAAGGTATCGTCAAAAACCTTACCGATTATGGCGCCTTCGTGGATCTGGGCGGTGTTGACGGCCTTCTGCACATCACAGACATGGCCTGGAAGCGTATCAAGCATCCGAGCGAAATCGTGAACGTTGGCGACGAGATCAACGTCAAGGTTCTCAAGTTCGATCGTGAACGCAACCGTGTCTCTCTCGGTCTGAAGCAGTTGGGCGAGGATCCGTGGATCAACATCAAGGGACGCTATCCGGAAAGCATGCGCGTCCCGGCGAAGGTCACCAACCTCACCGATTACGGCTGCTTCGCCGAGCTGGAAGAAGGTGTCGAGGGTCTTGTACACGTCTCCGAGATGGACTGGACCAACAAGAACATCCATCCCTCCAAGGTTGTGGATGTGGGTGATGAGATTGAGGTGATGATCCTCGACATTGACGAGGAGCGCCGCCGTATTTCGCTGGGTATCAAGCAGTGCCAGCAAAATCCCTGGGAAGAGTTCTCGCAGAACTACAACAAGGGCGACCGGATTTCCGGTAAGATCAAGTCCATCACGGACTTCGGTATCTTTATCGGCCTTGAGGGCGGTATCGATGGTCTGGTGCACCTGTCCGACATCAGTTGGAACGAAACCGGTGAGGAAGCGGTCCGCAAATATAAGAAGGGCGACGAGGTTGATACCGTCATCCTGTCTGTGGATCCGGAGCGTGAGCGTATCTCCCTGGGCATTAAGCAGCTCGAGAGCGATCCCTTCGCTGAATTCACCCAGGTCAACGATCGTGGCAGCATCGTCACTGGCACTGTAAGCAGTGTTGATGCCAAGGGGGCGACCGTAACGTTGAGTGAAGAAGTGGAAGCTACTCTGAAGGCTTCCGAAGTCAGCCGGGACAAGGTTGAGGATGCACGCAACGTTCTTCAGGAAGGCGACGAGGTGGAAGCCAAGATCATCAGCGTTGACCGCAAGAATCGCGTGATCAATCTGTCGATCAAGTCCAAGGATGTTGAGGACGATAAGGAAGCTATGCGTGATGTGCGCGAGAAAGCTGAGAGTACCAGCAGCGCCACCACCATTGGTGACCTGATCAAGGAGCAGATGCAGCAGAACGACAACAGCTGAGGCTTTGGCGGCTGTTAATTATCAAAAAAAACGGGCTGTAAAGGCCCGTTTTTTTTGTCTTTTTCATCAGGTTCGCTAAACTTAGGGCGTTTCTGAACCTGTGAGGAAGGACAGGACCATGACGAAATCCGAACTGGTAGAAGTGATCGCCTCGAAACAGTCCCAGCTGTCCGGCAAGGATGTGGAGCTGGCGGTCAAAACGATGATTGATCACATGTCGCAGGCGCTGGCCGAAGGGGAGCGGATCGAAATCCGCGGCTTCGGGAGCTTCTCTCTGCATTACCGGGCGCCGCGTGTAGGTCGAAATCCCAAGACCGGCGAATCCGTGAACCTGCCTGAAAAGTACGTTCCCCACTTCAAGCCGGGCAAGGATCTGCGCGAGAAGGTCAATGACAGCATGAAGGCCGGGTACTGATCCCGTAGGGAGGGCCTGATGGCCAGGATACGTCGCATTGTTCTTATTCTGCTGGCACTTGTTCTGGGATTGGCGGCAATGCTGTTCAGCTTCGGTAACCGGCAAGAGGTGGTGCTGGATCTGCTTCTGGTTCAGACGCCTCCCGTCAGTGTCGCGCTGGTGCTGGTTCTGACGCTCATCGCGGGCGTGATTCTGGGCGCTGGAGCAATGCTGGGGCCACTGTTGCGGGCGCGCGCCGGCCGCCGTCGGGCGGAGCGCCAGTTCCGCAAGTCTGAAAAGCAGTCTCGTGGACTGCAGCGGAATCCGGCCAAGAGTATGGAATGAACACCATCCTGCAGTGGCTGTTGCTGGCGGTGGCGGTCGGCATCGGCTGGGGGTTGGGGCGCTGGCGGCTTTACCGCCAGTCCTCACCGGCTCCCATTGATGACGAGGACCGGCTCCGGGAACGCCTCCAGTTTCTGTTCACCAACTATTCCGATGAGGCTATTGAATCCTTTCTGGATTCGCTTGAGGTTAATCGCGAAACGGTCAACCTGCATCTTTCGATTGGGGCCCATTTCCGTGATAAGGGAGAAGTGGCGCGGGCAACGCTGATCCATCAGAACCTGCTGGCGCGACCGGAGCTACCCAGCCGTTACTCATCACAGGTTACCTATGAGTTGGCTCTCGACTATCTTGCGGCAGGTCTTCTTGATCGGGCGGA
Organism: Salicola sp. Rm-C-2C1-2; assembly: GCF_040196175.1. Classification (NCBI taxonomy): domain Bacteria; kingdom Pseudomonadati; phylum Pseudomonadota; class Gammaproteobacteria; order Oceanospirillales; family Halomonadaceae; genus Salicola; species Salicola sp. Rm-C-2C1-2. The sequence continues at coordinate 473,883 of NZ_JBEFNF010000001.1, forward strand.
AGCACTGCTGCAGGAGCTTTTGGGGACCCGTGCCTATGGTTCCCGTGCAGCGGAACAGCTGGTACTGGTCTATCAGCGCGAACGGGATTGGGAAAAAGCCGTGGAAGTGGCCCGGACCCTGGTAGGGATCAACGATACGCCGGAGATCCGCAAGCAGCTTGCTCATCTTCTGTGTGAGCAGGCCTCGGATCAGGGCGCTGCAAGTATGACGCCGGATCCTCGGGAACTGCTGCAGCAAGCCCTTTTCCATGATCCCAGCTGTGTCCGCGCCAGCCTGCTGCTTGCGGATCTGGCGCGCGAACGTGGCAGCTGGCGTGAGGCTCAGCAACTGCTTCTGAAAGTCTTTGATCAGAACGCCGCTTTTGGCCCGGAAGCGGTCCGGCGGCTGGTGCGTCTGGCTCACGAGTTTGGCATCGAGCGTAAGCTCCTGCGGCGCCTGTACCGGATTTACCGTGACCATCCATCGACGACATTGCTGTTGTGCCTGGCGGAAGAGGAGGAGCGCTTCAATTCACGGGAGAGGGCGCTCCGCCTGCTTCATGATGAATTGCAGCAGCGCCCGAGTCTGCGAGCACTATTGCACCTTCTTCAGATGGAAGAGGGGCAGGACCCCGCGAACGGATCCACACGTCATCTGGTGCGCCAGGTCGGGCAACGGTTGCTGGAGAACCGGCCCGCCTACCAGTGCACGCGCTGTGGTTTTAGAGGGCAACAGCTGCATTGGCTTTGTCCAAGCTGTAAGAACTGGGAAACTGTTGAGCCCTATCAGGGGGTTGAGGGTGAGTAGTCGCGGGAGTTATTGATGGCATCAATTGTTGTTGCTCTGGATTTTGCAGACCGGCTGGAAGCGCTCCAGCTTGTGGATCAGTTGGACCCGGGCCGGTGCCGTCTCAAGGTGGGCAAGGAGATGTTTACCCGCTTCGGCCCGGGGTTCGTGCAGGCGTTACAAGGTCGCGGATTTGAGGTCTTTCTTGATCTGAAATTCCACGATATTCCCAATACCGCAGCGGCTGCCGTGGCGTCGGCGGCGGAGTTGGGGGTCTGGATGGTGAATGTCCATGCATCCGGTGGCCGCCGGATGATGGAGGCCTGTGTGCGGGAGTTGGCGAAGTTTGGCGAGGAGCGGCCGCTGTTGATCGGAGTGACAGTACTGACCAGTCTCACTGATTCAGAACTGCAGGAGATCGGCTGGGAGGGTGGTGCCGGTGCTACGGTGAACCGGCTATCCCGCGTGGCATGTGAGTCCGGCCTGGATGGGATTGTGTGCTCGGCTGCCGAGGCGTCGTCGCTGCGTGAGTCCCTGGGGCCGGAGCTGCGGCTCGTGACGCCGGGTATCCGGCCAGCTTCTGCCGCCCGGGGGGACCAGCAGCGTGTGATGACGCCAGCGAAGGCGATTGCTGCCGGCAGTGATGATCTGGTGATTGGTCGCCCGATCACGCGGGCGGCGGATCCCATGGCGGCGCTGGCAGCTATTGAGCAGGAGCTGGTGGCGGCCAGGGGCGACTAACCGCCGGCTTTTTTCGCTTTCCAGCCTTTTTTCTCAAGCTCGTTGAGCAGGGTATCCCGGTGGTCGCCCTGGATCTCGATCACGCCGTCACGGACGGTGCCGCCGGTGCCGCATTTAGCCTTGAGGGTTTTGGCGAACGCCTTAAGGTCTTTCTCTGGCAGGTCGAGACCTGTGACTAGAGTGACGCCCTTGCCTTTGCGGCCTTTGGTCTCGCGCTGGATGCGGACGGTGCCATCGCTGGAGGTTGAGCGGGTTTCGTTGCTGCACTGGCACTGGTCGAGGGGGTGGCGGCATTCGGGGCAGGTTTTGCCGCCTGCTTCGGTGGAGTAGACGAGGCCGCCATCTTTGTTCCTGCTCATTGCTTGTGGTCCTCCAGCCTGTTGAGTCGTTGCAGGGGGCAGGATGAGGCAGTACTAATCGGGAAACGCTGTAAATACATCCCTGTACGCTGCTCTTCCGCCATCCATGGCTCCAGAGCTTCCCGCTTAGCACTGCCTCATCCTGCCCCGGATAGCTTGAGGGTGGTTCCTGCCGTTAGAAGTGCTTTGACAGTACTTCAGCGGCTTTTCGGAACAGGTCCTCATCGAATGATTCCTCGGGGGTGAAGCCCTCGCTCCGCCATTCCAGTGATCCTGAAACAAACACCCCGCCACTGGCCTCAATGCCACAGTCCAGCATCAGGTTATCGCACAGACCGAATCCTTCAACCAGGCTGCCATTGGCGTCGGTATCAGCGCCGCAAGAGACGCGCTGGTTGTAAGGGGTGGTGCAGGTGGTGTAGGCGGCAACAAGCTTGTTCTGGGCGATCATATAGCCCACTTCGAAAATGGTCCCGGCGTCGGCGCTGGGGCCGCGAAAGGGCGTAAGGTTGGCGATAAGGCCGTCGGCTTGGTTCATGAGGTTCCGGTTGGCATCATAAATGAGCTGGGCCGGGCTGCTGGCAGTGTCGAGGTCCAGGTCATTGTCGCAGGGAGAAAGGGCCTCAAGGCCGTGTTCAGCGAGGATGGCCTTTTTGGTGGCTTCGATGGGGTTGCGGATGGTGTCCGGGAAGAAGACGTCCGGTCCAGCGAGGTAGATGCTTGCCATTGGGGCCCCTGAAACAGAAAAAGCCGCTCCGTGGAGCGGCTTTTTGCGATGTTTGGCTCCCCGAGCTGGGCTCGAACCAGCGACAACCTGATTAACAGTCAGGTGCTCTACCAACTGAGCTATCGGGGATAAGCGCTGCGTATATTAGGGGCGCTTGGCCCCTTCGTCAAGTCTTAAGAACCTTCCCGAGCCGCTCGATGGCGTTTTCAAGGTTTTCCATGCTGGTTGCGAAGCTCAGGCGCATATGACCGGGTGTGCCGAAGGCGGAGCCGGGCACCAGGGCGACGCCCGCTTCCTGGAGCAGATGTTCGGCGAGTTCCTGGTCGTTGCTGACGCCGGGCGTTGCCTCAATAGCGCCTTGGAAGCCCGGGAAGGCATAGAAGGTGCCGTCGCTTTCAATGCATTCCACGCCGGGCAGTTGGTTCAGGGCATTGACCACATAGTCGTGGCGCTCGCGGAAGGCTTTGAGCATCTCGCCCACACAGTCCTGCGGGCCGTTCAGGGCCGCCGTCGCCGCAGCCTGGGAGATGGAGGCCGGGTTGGAGGTGCTCTGGGACTGGATTTTTTTCATGGCGCCGATCACCTCGGCGGGGCCGGCGGCGTAGCCGATGCGCCAGCCGGTCATGGAGTAGGCCTTGGAAACGCCGTTGAGGACGAATGTGCGGTCCTTCAGCGAGGGCGTGGCGTTAACGATGTTAACGAATTCCCCGTTCCAGAGGATGTGTTCGTACATATCGTCAGTGGCGATCATGACGTCCGGGCGTTCCTCCAGAACCTCGCCGATGGCAGCCAGTTCGTCCCGGCTGTAGGCCTTGCCACTGGGGTTGGACGGGCTGTTGAGCACGACCAGGCGGGTGCGCTCGGTGAGCGCATTCCGGATCTGCTCGGCGCTAACCTTGAAAGCGGTTTGGGCGCTGCTCTCCAGAATGACCGGAGTGCCCTCGGCGACCTTGACCATATCCGGGTAGGAAACCCAGTAGGGTGCCTGAATGATGACCTCATCCCCCGGATTGAGAAGGGCCAGGGCCAGGTTGAAAAAGCTCTGCTTGCCGCCGCAGGAAACCAGGATCTGGTTGCGCTCGTAAGCCAGATCATTATCCCGTTGGAACTTTTCGATGATGGCATCCTTGAGTTCCGGTGTGCCATCTACTGGAGTGTACTTGGTCCTGCCGGCATTGAGCGCGTCTACCGCCGCCTGTTTGATGTGTTCAGGCGTATCAAAATCAGGCTCACCGGCGCCAAGGCCAATGATGTCCTGGCCGGCGGCGCGCAGCTCGGCGGCCTTGCTGGTGATCGCGAGGGTAGGCGAGGGCTTGATCTGCTGGACGCGGTTGGATAGTTGCGCGCTCAAGTCGGACTCCTGTTGAAAAGTCGATGTGCCGGAATAATGTCGTGTACATGATAGCATGAGCTCTCCTGCCATGTGCGATTCCCGGATCCGGAAGAGACCGTAATACTATGTCGAAAGAGGACCTGACGTTCCGTGTGGCCTCGGATTTTGAGCCCTCCGGTGACCAGCCCCAGGCGATTGAGAAGCTGGTGGAGGGCGTTCATGACGGCCTGATGCATCAGACGCTGCTGGGCGTCACCGGCTCCGGCAAGACGTTCACCATGGCCAAGGTGATTGAGCAGATTCAGCGCCCAACCATCATCATGGCGCATAACAAGACACTGGCGGCGCAGCTCTATGGCGAGTTCCGCGATTTCTTTCCGGACAACGCTGTGGAGTACTTCGTCTCCTATTACGACTATTACCAGCCGGAGGCCTACGTGCCGGCCTCGGATACCTTCATTGAGAAGGATGCCTCGGTGAATGAGCACATTGAGCAGATGCGGCTCTCCGCCACCAAGGCGCTGCTGGAGCGCCCGGACGCCATCATCGTATCAACGGTTTCCTCCATCTATGGTCTGGGTGATCCGGAGTCCTACCTACGCATGATCCTGCACGTGACGCGGGGCGAGCAGGTGGATCAGCGCGATATTGTACGGCGCCTGGCGGAGCTCCAGTACACGCGCAATGACACCGAGCTGCAGCGTGGCAATTATCGGGTGCGTGGCGAGGTGATCGATGTCTTCCCAGCGGAATCCGAGGATCAGGCGGTTCGCATCGAACTGTTCGACGACGAGGTGGAGAATATCGCCTGGTTTGACCCGTTGACGGGGGAGATCATCCAGCGCCTCCCTCGTGTAACCGTCTACCCCAAGACGCACTATGTGACGCCGCGTGAGAAGATCCTGAACGCGGTTGATGCGATCAAGGAAGAGCTGGAGGAGCGCCTGAAGCAGCTGCGTGACAACAACAAGCTGCTGGAGGCCCAGCGCCTGGAAGAGCGCACCCGTTACGATATGGAGATGATGCTGGAGCTGGGCTACTGCAATGGCATCGAGAACTACTCGCGCTATCTTTCCGGGCGTCAGCCAGGCGAGGCGCCGCCCACGCTCTTCGATTACCTGCCGGATAACGCCCTGCTGATGATCGACGAGTCCCACGTGACCATTCCGCAGATCGGCGGTATGTACAAGGGCGACCGCTCGCGCAAGGAAACGCTCGTGGAGTACGGCTTCCGGCTACCGTCGGCGCTTGATAACCGCCCCATGCGTTTTGATGAGTGGGAGCGCATGGCGCCGCAGATGGTGTTTGTGTCGGCAACGCCGGCCAAGTACGAAGAAGAGCATGCTGGGCAGGTGGTTGAGCAGGTGGTGCGGCCTACGGGCCTTGTGGATCCGGAGATCGAGGTGCGCCCCGCTTCGACCCAGGTAGACGATCTGCTGTCGGAGGTCCGGCGTTGTGCTGAGGCCGATGAGCGGGTGTTAGTGACGACCATGACCAAGCGCATGGCGGAGGACCTGACGGATTTTCTGGAAGAGCACAGTGTGCGGGTGCGCTACCTGCACTCGGATGTGGACACGGTCGAACGTGTGGAGATTGTGCGTGATCTGCGCCGGGGTGTGTTTGATGTACTGGTGGGCATCAACCTGCTGCGCGAGGGCCTGGATATGCCGGAGGTCTCGCTGGTGGCGATCCTGGACGCGGACAAGGAGGGCTTCCTGCGCTCGGACCGGTCGCTGATCCAGACGATGGGGCGTGCGGCCCGCAATATTCATGGTAAGGCGATTCTTTATGCGGACCGTGAGACGGGGTCAATGCGCCGGGCGATGGACGAGACGGAGCGCCGGCGTGAGAGGCAGATGGCTCACAATGAGGCGCATGGCATCACGCCGACGGGGCTGAATAAGAAAGTGGCCGATATCATGGAGGGCGCTCAGGGCCAGCATAAGCACGCTGAGGGTGGCCGTGAGGTGGCTGAGTCGTCGTCGGATTATGCGGCGGAGGTTCAGGGCAAGGATGCGGATCAGATGCTGAAGGAGATCGACCGGCTCGAGGATGAGATGTACAAAGCGGCTTCCAATCTGGAGTTTGAGAAGGCGGCTCGGCTCAGGGATGAGGCGAACAAGTTGAAGGAGGCGGCTCTGCGGTATGGCTGAGTTCTTGGCTCAGGCCAGGAACTCAATTCTGATTCGGCCCGGTGCGGAACTCATCGGCGTACCAGATGCGGATGTCGCCAATCCAGGGCAGATCGCTGGTGCGGGACTTGAGCTGGCAGGTCAGGCACTGCTGGTTGCGGGCCTGTTCGTTCACGGCCGTGCGGCTTTCAAGGTAGAGCTCCACGGAGACTTCATCCGATAGGTAATGGAGCCGCGGCGGGCAGGTGTTGTGGAAGTTGATCAGGTCGTCCCAGCGCTGCTCGAGCTCATTGGCCACCGCGCTGCGTGACGGCAGGATGGCGGCGTGTACATCCTGCTGCACGGCTTCGTCTTCGGCATCGATGTGGAAAGTGACCTCGCGTACGTCCGGCACGGCGTCAAGCAGACGGTGCTCAGCACGCACGCCAATTTCATGGCCTTCGGAGACGCTTACTTGCGGGTCGACCTGGAGGTGGATGTCGAGGAGGAAGTCGGAACCCATACGGCGGCTCTTGATGGCGTTGACGGAGCGTACGCCCTCGGTTGCTTCAGCGATTTCGCGCAGGTGCCGCTGTTTTTCCACCGGCATGGCGGTATCGACCAGTTCCTTGATGTTATCCCAGGCGAGGTGCCATCCCACACGCGCGACAATCACTGCGATGGCGCAGGCGGCGACAGCGTCAAGCCAGGGGTAGCCGAGCATGGCGCCGGAAGCACCGAGCATGACGACAATGGAGGAGAACGCGTCGGTGCGGCTGTGCCAGGCGTTGGCGACCAGTAGATCCGAGCGTATGGAGCGGCCTACTCTGAGGGTGTAATGGTAGATCCATTCCTTGCCGAGAACGGCGGCGGCGGCTACCACCAGCACCGGCCAGCCGGGTACGCCCAGTTGCGTGCTCGCTACCCGCTGTACGGCTTCCCATGCAAGCGCGCCGGCGAGGGCGATGAGGGCGCTGCCCAGGATGACGGCGCCCAGTGTTTCAAAGCGTTCGTGGCCGTAGGGGTGATCTTCGTCGGGTTCTTCACGGGAGATGCGGAACAGCACCAGCACCATGATGTCAGAGGCCACATCTGAAAAGGAGTGGACACCGTCGGCGATCAGGGCATAGGAGTTGTAGAAGAAGCCAATGATGACCTTTACAACGCCCAGAAGGGCATCCAATACAAGCCCGACCAGGGTTACCCGGCGTGCGGACTGGAGTTCGCTCTCGGGCGCATGGTCAAGGGTTGTTTCTTCAGATGCATTCATAAACTGCACTGCTTTCTTAGGGCGCACACAGGGTAACCCGGACACGGCAGCCGTGGACAGGGCGCAGTGTAAACGGTACGGCCAACCTTTTCATCTTTCAATGGCAAGGAAAGGGTTTATTTTATGCACAGAAACGGTGCTGAACCGTGATTTTCGTAAAATGCCGTCAATAGCGGAACTTAGCTTTTGCAGTTCTGTAAGTTACTGAAAAATAGTACAAAAAAGTTTGGTTAAAAAATGTACAATCTGCAGAGCTCCGCCATTGGCAGGCGGTCTGGCGGTTTGCCACAAAAAAGTTCACAGAGTTTTCCACAGATTTCGTGGAAAAGGTCATGGAAACGTCATCGCACTGCCACCCAAAGTGTTTAACGGCCTTGCTGCTCTTTCCTGTACACTGTTGGTTCCATCGCAACGTTCCATTCCGGTGATCAATCCATGTACAAGGCCCTGAGATCTCTTTCCTTCCGGCTTCCACCTGAAACAGCTCATTGGTTGGCGCTGGAGGCGGCGCGGACTGTGGCCAGAACCGGTCTGCTTGAACGTCTTTGGCCGGCCCCGGCTGCCAGGCCTGTGGAGGTGATGGGACTGAGCCTGCCGAATCCCGTTGGGTTGGCTGCGGGGCTGGATAAGGATGGGCGTTACATTGATGCGCTGGGTGCTCTGGGTTTCGGATTTCTGGAAATCGGAACCGTCACGCCGCGTGCCCAGGCGGGTAATCCGAAGCCCCGACTGTTCCGGCTTCCGGAGCATGAGGCAATCATCAACCGTATGGGGTTCAACAATCAGGGTCTGGAGGCCATGGCTGCCAATATCCGGGCCAGCCGCTATGACGGTGTACTGGGCATCAATGTGGGTCGCAATAAGGATACGCCGGCGGAGTCTGCGCTGCAGGACTATCTGGTCGGTATTGAACGCATGTGGCCGCTGGCGGACTACCTCACGATCAATGTCTCCTCGCCCAATACGCCTGGTCTCAGGGATCTACAGCACGGCGAAGCGCTGCGTTCGTTGCTGGCGGGTATCCGGGAAAAGCAGCTTGCGCTGACGGAGTCCAAGGGCCATTACGTGCCCATCGCCGTAAAGGTGGCACCAGACATGGACGAATCCGCCATTCGCTTTATGGCGGAGACGCTGCGCGAGGTGGGGATGGACGGTGTTATTGCCACCAACACCACGATCGATCATTCGGCTGTGGTACGGGATCCTCTGGGCGAGGAAACGGGTGGGCTGAGTGGCCGCCCTCTGTCAGAGCCCTCCACAGCTGTCATCCGTCAGCTTCGGGCGACGCTGGGGGCGGATGTCCCGATCATTGGGGTGGGCGGTATTACCAGTGGCGCGGCAGCGCTGGCGAAGCTCCGGGCTGGGGCTTCGGCGGTTCAGCTGTATTCCGGGTTGATCTATCGTGGGCCGGGACTGGTAGCGGACTCGGTTCGAGCCGTTGAAGGGGCGTCGCAGCATTGACTATAAACGGGCCCGTCCTGCGGGCCCGGTGGGGGACGGGTGGTCCCCTTTTCATGCTGTCAGAGATCACTACTCTGTCTGGGGTAGGGGGCGGGTAGCCCCCTGGGCTGCCGCCACCAGGTGATGGCGTTCAGTTCTTTCCGGTTTTTTTCAAGGGTGGCCGCCTCGCGGCGGTCGCTTCACGCTGTTAGGTACGGCATTCTGTGTATTGAGGAGACACCCTGTGTCAGTCCGCTCCAGTGGTCTTCCCGACCTTCTCGCCACCCGTTCAACCATTCCTGTCGGGTTTCCGGTTTATCCAATGGACAGATTTCTTTGGACTTTCCGGATAAACCTGCCATGTAACCGCGTTTGTAGGCGCGGGCTGACATGTCTCGCTTCTGTTTTTTCATGCTCTCTACCTCATGTGGTCATGTCGGTCTTGAGCGTGCGCACGAATTCGCCACACTTGTTTGAGCACCCATCACGGGCCGCCAGCAGCGTGAAACCGGCAGTGATCCGCTCAAGGGCGTTGGCGAATGGATCGATCCATTCAGGGCCCTTTCCGTCTGTTTTTAACAGGCGGTGTCATTGACGCGTCATAATCAGTAAAGCGCAAAATCTGCGCAGTGTATACCCAGAAAAAGCTAATCATGCCCGGGGTTATGATTAGTGAAGGCAATAAGCCTGCTGTGACAGGCATCAACCGTTGAAACCGTTGGATTGAAGATGAATGATTTTTTTGTAACCGCCTCATGGGGTCTGATTGAGCTGCTGGCAGATGAAGTGGCGGCCCTCGGCCATGAAGTCAGCGGTCGCGCATCCGCCGGCCTCTGGGTCCGTACGGATATGGCCGGCGCCCGCCACATCTGTCTCTGGTCAAGGCTGGCGAGTCGCGTGATTCTGCACCTGACGCGGGCGCAAGCCGACAGCGCCGATACGGTTCGCGAGGCGGCTGCAGCTGTCCCGTGGGAGCAATGGCTGGATGCCGGCATGAGTTTCCGGGTCCGCTTTCAGGGCACCTATGGTGACATTCTCAGCCCGCGGTTTGGCGCCCAGTGCGTCAAGGACGGATTGATGGAGCGGGTTCGTGCCAGGAGCGTACCGGAGCCGGTGATGACACCCAGCGATCCGGACCTTCCAATAAGGGCGCGGTTGCGCAATGGGCAGCTTGAGCTGGGGTTGGATATGGCTGGCGAGGGTCTGCATCAGCGCGGTTACCGGACGGAAGCCGGCGAGGCACCGCTGCGCGAGACGCTGGCTGCCGGCTTGCTGCACCGGGCCGGTTGGCCTGAGAAAATGAGGGCTGGCGGCGATCTCGCTGATCCTTTCTGCGGTTCCGGCACGATCCTGATTGAAGCTGCCATGATGGCCACGGACACGGCGCCTGGCCTTTATCGGGACTTCGCCTTTGAGCGCTGGCCGCAATCCGCAACCTCAGGGTGGCCGGAACAGAGAGCCGAGGCCCATGAACGCCGCAGGCAGGGGCTCGCAACCAGCCGGATCCAATTCCGTGGCACCGATGTGGATAAGCAGGTGGTGGCTGTAGCCTGGCGCAATATTGAGCGCGCCGGTTTCAGTGATCGCATTCATGTGGAGAAGTGTGACGTGGCTGACTGGCGCATACCGGACAAGGTCAATACCGGCCTCATCCTCACTAATCCGCCCTACGGGAATCGGCTGGAAACCCGCGAACGGGCCGCTGAGCTATTCCGGGTCTTCGGAGAACGGCTGCGCAACGAGGCAGAGGGGTGGCACCTGGGGCTGCTTTTGGCGGAGCCGGAACTGGGGCATCAACTGGGGGTGCGTGCGCGGCGCCAATACCGGTTCTACAACGGCTCACTGGAGACCACGCTGCTGCTTTTCGAGATTCAGGAGAGCGATTTCCGTCAGCCACAACAGTCACTGGAGGAGTTGCGCACCGGCATCCCGGAGCCGGAAATTTACAATGAAGAGCGGGCGGCCATGCTTGCGAATCGTCTGCGCAAGAATCGGCGCCACCTTCGGCGGCGGATCAACAAGACGCCGGAGCAGGCTCACTGCCTTTATGACGCGGATATACCGGAATACGCGGTGCGTATCACCCAGACCGGACATCATCTGGCCATTCGCGAGTACGCGCCACCGGCCTCAGTGCCGGAGAAAAACGCACGGCAGCGGCTTGCCGAGGTGCTGGCGGTTGCGCCGCAAGTGCTTGGGATTGAGGCGGATGCGGTATCGTGTGAACGGCGTGGCCGCTGAGACGGTCTTCTGATCAGAAGTCCAGCCGCAGGCCGAGGTTCCACTGCCGGATGCGGATGTGGCTGGTCGTGTCCTGGTGCAGTTGCCCGTACTCCACGAACACACTGGAATTGCCGATGAAATCCACATCCGTACCCACCAGCCAGCTCCGGCTGAGGCTGGTCTCGAGGTAAGAGTCTTCTGTGACGGTCACATTGCCGTCGTCATCCTCACTGGTGCGCGTGGCGGTGGTCTCCACATGGCTCATGCCGAACTGCGCATAGGCGCGGGAGAACATCGTCCAGTGGTAATAGACGCCGATGTAGGCACTGGCGTAATAGTCGATGTCCAGCTCCAGATTGGCGGTTTCCTCTTCCGGCGAGGGCGCGGCGCCCCCTCTTGCCTCAACCTTGACGTGGTCATTCAGGAATTTCCCGAACACAACGCCAGTGGTGGTCACGGTTGCCTTACCGTTGCCATCACTGAGTTTTTTGTGTCGGAAATGGGAGCCGGTTACGCCGAGATAGTACTCACCAGCCTTGCTGTCGGCTTCCTGCTGCTGGGGGCGTTTCTGTCGCTGCTGAGCCAGGCCCGGCAGGCTGGCAACCAGAAGTGCTGAAACAATCAGAAGAACGGCAATGCGGCGCATAGGCTGGTGTATCCGTGGCGCTGAATTGCCGGTGATTGTCGCCCACCTGGAGCGTGCTGTCGTCGAAACCGGTCACAAAGTCCGTGTTCAGCCGGATGAATCCGGATCGGTCAGTCCCTCTTCCCGAGCCAGCAGAAGCTGGGCATAGACGGCGTTCTCCGCTACGGTGGCGTCCAGAGTTTCGCGTTGGATAATGTCCTGGTAACGGTCATTGAGGCTTTCAAAGCTCTCGTGATGAAGCAGTGCGGTCATGGGTGCAAGCTCGAATCCGGCCTGGATACCCAGCGCCTCACATAGAAAGTCCAGCAGCTGGTCATCCGGGTCCAGTCCGTCCGAGAAGACGGTGGTCTCGCCCAGATCTTCGTTCATCTCGCGTAACACATCCACTGGCGCTGCGCCCTTTTCCCGGAAGAACTCGTCGTCCAGGAGGCGCTCGTCCAGGTCGTCCGCCAGCCAGTCGTCCTCTGGGCGTATGATGACGTATTTGATCCGGCCATCACTCAAGGACCAGGCCACAGCTGTGGGAAACAGCTGGGGGCCGTTGTCGTCGTATTCGAATTTGAGAAACTGAGGAATCCGCATGGGGGTTTTATCCTGCGCTATGCTGTTGGGAGCCAATGGTAAACCCGCACACTTTCTGAGGCGAGATGCAAACGGGAGTCCGAATGGAACTGAATACTTTCAATGAGGGGCTGCTCGAGTTCCTGGGCCAGTCCCCGACACCCTGGCATGCCGTGGGCAATATGACTGCCATGCTCGAGGCAGCTGGATTCCGGCAGCTTGATGAGGGTGAGGCCTGGTCCCTGCAACCGGGCGAGGGCTATTACGTGGTGCGCAACGGCTCGGCGCTGGTGGCGTTCCAGACCGGGCAGCGATCGCCGGTGGAAGCGGGCTGGCGCATGATGGGCGCCCACACGGACAGTCCCTGTCTGCGCATCAAGCCCAATCCCGAGATTCGGCGCAATGGCTGCCTGCAGCTCGGTGTAGAGGTCTACGGCGGGGCGCTGCTCAATCCCTGGTTTGATCGGGATCTTTCAATGGCAGGGCGAGTGACCTACGAGGATGATCAGGGCCGGAGGCGGGACACGTTGGTGGACTTCCGTCGGCCGGTGGCGGTTATCCCCTCGCTGGCGATCCATCTGGACCGGGAAGCGAACAGCAACCGCAGCATCAACAACCAGCAGCATTTGCCGCCGGTTACCCTGTTAACCGCCGAACACCCGGAAACGGATTTCTGTCAGCTTCTGGCGCAGCAGCTGCGGGCCGATCAGCCTGAGATCAGTCTGCGCCGGATTCTGGAACACGAGATATGTCTTTATGATACCCAAGCGCCGGCCCGGCTGGGCATGGCCGGGGAGTTCATCACCTCGGCGCGGCTGGATAATCTTCTGAGCTGCTGGGTCGGGGTCCAGTCGCTGCTGTCGTCGGATGGCTCACAGCCTGCACTGGCGGTGTTCAATGATCATGAGGAAGTGGGCAGCATGACGGCTGAGGGCGCCCAGGGCCCTCTTCTGGAGTCCGTTCTGCAGCGCTGGGTGGAAGGTGAAGATCGCCATCGGGCGCTGGCCCACTCCATGATGATGTCCGTGGATAACGCCCATGCCATTCATCCGAATTATGCGGAGTACTACGACGACGCCCACGGCCCAGTGATGAATGAGGGGCCAGTGATCAAGATCAACCGTAATCAGCGCTACGCCAGCAGTACGCGGACCAGTGGCCTCTACCGCCATCTGAGCGGGGAGCTCGGCGTTCCCTGTCAGACCTTCGTGGTCCGTTCCGACATGGGCTGTGGCAGCACCATCGGGCCTCTGACCGCCGCTGGTATCGGTGTCAGTACGCTTGATGTGGGCGTTCCCCAGCTGGCCATGCACTCCATCCGGGAAATGGCTGGTGAGCGTGATGCGCATGCGCTCTACCGCGTGCTGCGTCGTTATTTTGGACTGGACAGTCTCTGGGACTGAGAGAGGCGGCAATGACTTTGACCCTGGCATTCGATGTGTACGGCACGCTTGTGGATCCGTCGGGCATGGTGTTTTATCTTCGGGAGGACGCCGGGGATTCGGCGGAAGCGTTATGCCGCCACTGGCGGGAAAAGCAGGTTGAGTACGCCTTTCGGCGGGGCCTGATGCGGTATTACGAGGACTTTGGTACCTGCACTCGTCAGGCTCTGCGGACCGTCTTCCGGCTCCATGGGCTGGCCCTGCCACCGGATCGGGAAGACGCTCTGATCCAGCTTTACCTGACGCTGCCGGCATTCCCGGATGCGCTGGAAGGGCTCAAAGCCGCCGCCGGTTATCCTCGCTTCGCGTTCTCAAATGGCACCTATCCAGCCCTGGAGAAACTGCTGGGGCATGATGGGTTGAGTGAGCATCTGGACGGCGTGGTGTCCGTGGATGATATCCGTAGCTTCAAGCCGGACCCAGCGGTGTACGCCTATGCACGCCGTGCCACGGGAGCGTTTGATTCGCCGCTGTGCCTGGTCTCCAGCAACAGCTGGGATGTGATCGGGGCTCGTGCCGCAGGACTGATGGCGGTCTGGGTGAAACGTGATCCGGGCATGGTGTTTGAGGATTGGGGCATTGAGCCCAATGCGGTCATCAGTGATCTGACCAAGCTCCCAGGCGTTCTGGGCTGAAGATTGGCTCCCCGAGCTGGGCTCGAACCAGCGACAACCTGATTAACAGTCAGGTGCTCTACCAACTGAGCTATCGGGGAACGTCGAAAGAGGGAGAATATTACCCATCCTGCCTGGAGGCGTCAATCCGGGTTAGCGCTTTGGCACGGCGGCGTTCCGCATCGGAATCGAACAGTTCCGTGCGCAGCTTCTCGATTGCCTGCTGTCGGTCGGCGTTGGTCAGATTGTTATTGTTCAGGAGGCGCTTTTTACGTTGCTGGTAGCGTTTCAGCTGGCGCTCCCACTGCCCGCGCCTATCATCCAGCTTCGCCAGTTGATTGGCTGCCTTGGCCCCGAGCTCGCGCGTGCGCAGAGCATGGATTGTGGCATCGCTGGCGCCGTCTTCGCGCATCCGGCGTGTTTGTTGCCGCAGATTGGTGTAGGTACGTGACCGGTCCCGCACACGTTGCACGTGTTCCGGAAGTTGGTTCTCAAGTTTCTTTAAGCGATTGCGTTTTTCAGCGGTACTGAGGTCCGGGTTGGACTGGATCCGCTGGCGGGCCAGCTGGTTCTCGAGCCTCTGCTGTTCGCGCCCGAAAAAACCTTTGGCCATGGCCTCCCCGAGATGACTACGGCGCAGCTGCTTCAGCTCTTTAAGCAGACTTCTCATCCGCTCCGGACTTGATCCGCCGCGCCGCGCTTGCAGATTGGCCGCAGCGTTGCGGTAACCCAGATAGCGATCAAGCGCTTCCATGACGTCCTTACGGATTGCTTCTGGGATGTCCTTGTCCATCATGGACTGGCGCATGCGTTTCCGCATCAGGGCTTCATCCTCGGCTGACTGGGTAAGACCGATGAAAAAGTCCATGAAACGACGCAGGTCCCGATCAAAAACCAGGTTCCCATTGATGTCCACGCGGATAGCGCCGTCAATGGCGATCCCTTCGACGGTGTCTCCCAGGGGCAGCTCCGTGCTTTCGGGTTGGATCGGTTCGCGGTTTGCGTCAGCAGCCGGCGCTGATCCGGTGGCTTTGACAGTGGTCACTGAGCCTTCCGGACGCGGTGTTTCCGGGCTTTCCGGCTGCAGCAGGAGAAGGCTGAATCCGAAAGTGGCAGTGCCGGCGATTAGACCGGCCCAGAGCCCATGCTTAATGCCCATATCAGAGTACCCCGCTGATCCCGGCCCGTGGCGGGCCGGGATGTGCTCTGGAAGGCTGGGATCAGAGCCCGGCCTGCTGCAGTCGGTTGGCCTGCTGGCGGTAAAGCTCGACCGGATCCGCCGCGTTGCGCGAGGTCAGGCCGAACAGGTGGTTCACTGTGTCCAGGTGGTTGAGCTTATACCCGGTGCTGATGACCTGGCCCAGCTTCATGCTGCAGGCCGGAACAAGGCCGTCATTGGCCTCGTCGATCAGGGTCCCGGTAGCGGCCAGGAGCGAATCGCTGATGTCGACCAGATTGGTTTTGACGTCGCTGCCACCCCAGGAGTAATACCGGACCCCGTTCACTTCCCGGGCACCGTCATTGCCACAGTATTCGGATGGAACCCCGGCAGGGAAATCCTGATTAAAGGCCACACTGCCGTCAGTGCTCAGCGATTCAATGGCCGCCCCGGTATCCTGCGGCAGATTGGCGCCCGAGACGCCATCCACGATGCTGAACACAATGTCGCCCAGCCCGTCGAGCTCACCACTGGCCGCGGCGTCGGCCACAGGGGTTCCCCAGTTGACGCCGCTTACGCTGGTGGCTGAAGCCACCAGATCCGGCGCCACGCCGGCTACGTAGCGTACCGTTGGTCCACCATGGCTGTGGCCGATCAGGTTCACTTTGTCGGCGTCTGTAGTGGCAACGATTTCCTGAACCTGAGCCAGCAGCTGCTCGCCACGTACTGCAGTGGCATTCGCTGCCGAGACCTGGGGAACGTAGACGTCCGCACCATCCTCGGCCAGTGCGCCGGGAACACCATTGAAATAGTCAACGATCCCGAAGAGGTCGTCGAAGCCGGAGAGTCCGTGCACAAGAACGATCGGGTGCTCGGTTTCGGTGTAGCCGCGGTCGTCGCCCCAGCTGAAGACGCTGTCGAACAGGCCCGCAGTTGCGGTGCTGGCTGCAAAGGTCGCGGCTAATGCTGTGCTGGTAATAAGGGCTGTGCGCTGTTTGCGGAAAGTCATATCGGTTTCCTTGTGCTTGTTGTTGTTGGTCGAATAACCGTTCTATGTGGCAGGTTAGTGTTATCAACTAACTGCGCAGATTCTATACAAGCACAGGCAACAGCTGCGGTCATTGTTACGAGCGCAACCATGTTGACTCGAGAGGGGGTAAAAGGGGATTTTTTTGTAATAGAGTGATGTGCTTCACAGCCGATGAGCGTTTAAAAGCACTTCCTGTAATGCGGGGCCAGCCGATACACTCTTGGCCATGACGCATAAAAACGGTAGTACTGATCAGTTTCAGCCTCCGATCTGGCTTCGTAACCCCCATCTGCAAACAGTCTGGCCCACGCTTTTCCGCCGGATTGACCTGGCACCGGATGCCACGGAACGGCTGCAAACCCCGGATGATGACTTTCTGGATCTGGATTGGTATCAGCGCGGTAATAGCCGCCTTCTAGTGCTCAGTCATGGTTTGGAGGGGTACAGTCGTCGCCCCTATATGTTGGGGATGGTGCGCGCGGCGTTGGCCAATGGCTGGGATGTGCTGGCGTGGAATTTCCGGTCCTGCAGCGGCGAGATGAACCGCCAGCCGTGCTTCTATCACAGTGGTTCCAGCGACGATCTGTCGCTGGTGGTGGAGCGTGCACTGGCCTGGTCACTGGCGTATGAAAGCGTAGCCCTGGGCGGGTTCAGCATGGGGGGCAACGTCACCCTGGTTTATCTGGGCCAGCAGCAGGCGTTGCTGGATCCACGCATCCGCGGGGCTGTGGTTTTCTCTGTCCCTTGTGATCTGGCCGGCAGTGCGCGTGAACTGGCGAGACCCGCCAACCGTTTCTACATGAGCCGTTTCATGGATGAGTTGCGGGCCAAGGTCCGGGCCAAACAGGCGCTCTACCCGGATCTTATCCCGCTGGAGGGGGTGGATCAGATGAAAACCTTTGCGGAGTACGATGACCGCTACACCGCACCCCTGCACGGGTTCCGCGATGCTGAGGATTACTGGTATCGCTGCTCAAGTACTCGCTTTATGGGTGGAATACGGGTACCGGCGCTGATTGTGAATGCCGCGGACGATCCCTTTCTGGGCGCGGGCAGCTATCCATATGCGGAGGTGATGGACAACCGCCAGCTCAAGCTGGAGGTGCCGCCCCATGGCGGGCACGTCGGGTTTGTAGGGGATGAGCGTAACGGCCAGTACTGGTCCGAGTGGCGCGCCATGCGGTTCCTGGAATCGCTGGACTAGTCGGCTTTTTCCAGCAGGGGGTGCAGCGCATCCCAGACGCGGTTACGGATCAGCGGTTGTGCCTCTGCCGTGGGGTGAATGCCATCCTCCTGCATCATGCCCTGGCGATTGTGGATGTTTTCAAGCAGAAAGGGTATGAAAGTGAGGTTTTTCTCTTTTGCCAACCTCCGGTATTGGCTGCGGAAAGCATCGGTGTAGGCGCGCCCGTAGTTGGGCGGAATCTCAATGCCCACCAGAAGCACCCGCGCGCCTTCACTGCGGATGCGTTCAACCATGCGGGCCAGGTTGGATCGGATGGCGGACGGATCCTTGCCGCGGAGCCCGTCGTTACCCCCGAGTTCCAGGACGACCAGATCCGGAGACTGGGTTTCAAGCATCCGCTCGATCCGACGCAAGCCGCCGTCGGTGGTTTCACCGCTGATGCTTGCGTTGACCACTTGCCATGTGGGCGCCTGCTTGGCGATGCGCTCCTGCAAAAGGCTGACCCAGCCGTTTTCCTCTTCAATGCCGTAGGCCGCGCTCAGGCTGTCGCCGTAGATCACGAGGGTATTCCCCTGCGCCAGCATGGGCAGTGCGAGTAGAAAGGCGGCTATGAGCGCACGCGCGAATGAACCCGAGAAGCTGTGGAGCGTATTGTTTTTGTGTGTACCACGCAGAGCGTGGCGATTACTATCTACTGTTGTCATAAAGCAAGTGGAGACCATGGGTGAGCAACGCGACTGATGCAATCATAAGGGCCCAGAACCTGAGTCACCAGGTCGGCGTGGGTGAAGAGATGCTCACCCTGCTGAGTGATATTGATTTCAGTGTGGCTACTGGCGAATCAGTAGCGATCCTGGGTCGCTCGGGCTCGGGAAAGACAACGCTGCTGGGGCTGCTGGCCGGACTTGATCTGCCCACCGGCGGTACCGTGGACTTGGCCGGCGAGCGCATCAGTGCCATGGATGAGGACAGCCGGGCACGTCACCGTGCCAACCGCGTGGGCTTCGTGTTCCAGTCCTTCCAGTTGCTGCCCACCCTGAGTGCGCTGGAGAACGTGCTGCTGCCGCTGGAGCTGGGGGACGTCAGGGATGCCTCCGGCCGGGCAAAGGAACTGCTCGAACGGGTCGGGCTGGGTGAGCGTCTGGGGCATACGCCCCGGCAGCTGTCCGGTGGGGAACAGCAGCGGGTGGCCATCGCCCGGGCCTTTGCTGCCAATCCAGCCGTCCTCTTCGCTGATGAGCCTACAGGCAACCTGGACACCACCACGGGGGAGCAGATCGCGGATCTGCTCATGGTGCTCAACGCAGAGCAGGGCACCACCCTGGTACTGGTAACCCATGACGAGGAGCTGGCCGGACGCTGCAACCGGCGCATCCGTATGGATGCCGGCCAGCTGCTTGAGCAAGACACGGAGTCCGCTCCATGAGTGGTGTGCACCGGCTCGGCTGGCTCTCACGCCGGGACTGGCGCCAGCGCGATGTGCGCGTGGTGCTGGTCTCGCTCATGGTCGCTGTGGCGATTGTGGCCACTATTGGTTTGTTTGCTGAGCATCTGCAGCGCACCATTATGAGCTCGGCGAGCGAGTTCCTGGCGGCAGATCGGCAACTGGAGGCGTCCCATCCCCTTCCGGATGAGTTTCGGCGTGAAGCGCAAAACCGGGACCTCGCGACTGCCCGTCAGATTTCGTTTGCCACTATGCTGCAGGGCGGGGACGCCATGGAACTGGTGCGCGTTCGGGCAGTGGATGATGGCTATCCTTTGCGTGGCGAGGTCGAGATCCAGTCAGCACCTGGCGGACCAAGGCGTATGGTGGCCCATGGCCCGGGCCAGGGTGAGATCTGGGTGAATGCGCGGCTTCTGAGACTTCTTGATGTGGAAGTCGGAGACAGTGTCGGTGTAGGTGATGCGAGCTTGCGCGTTGCCGGTATCCTGGTGCGCTCTCCGGATGCCGGCTTCGATCTGGCGGCGCTGGCGCCCCGGGTAATGATGCACCACGCGGATGTGGAAAAAGCCGGGGTGGTGCAACCGGGGAGTCGGGTAACCTATCGGGAGCTCTACGCCGGATCGGAATCGGATCTCAAGGCTTTTCAGCAGTGGCTTGAACCGAAGCTGACCTCGGGCCAGCGCTGGCGCAGTGTGGACGATGGTCAGGCCGGTGTCTCGGATGCGCTGGAGCGGGCCGAGCGATTTCTGATGCTGGGCGGCAGTCTGGCGGTGCTGTTGGCGGCGGTAGCGGTCGCTGTGGCAAGCCGCCAGTACGCTCTGGGCCAGCGCGATACCGTGGCTCTGCTCAAGACTCTGGGGCTCGATGGGCGCACCATCGGCTGGCTCTATCTTCTGCGTCTCGGTCTCTGGGGAATCGTCGGCACTGGCCTGGGGCTGTTGCTGGCGCTGCCGCTGTTCGCGGTGCTGGCCCACATCGCCAACCGTTTTCTCGACGACCCGGTCGCCTGGCAGGTCGCTCCATCAGCGCTGCTGCCGGCGCTGGTAACGGCCTTTGTGGCGCTGTTCGCCTTTGCCTGGCCGCCCATCCAGCGCCTGCGGCGGGTAACGGCCATGCAGGTGCTGCGGGCAGCGCCGGGCGAGCAAGGGCGTTGGATCCTTCTGGACCTGATGATAGCTATAGTGGCAATTTTTGGGTTGCTTTGGTTCTATAGCGGCGAAGTATGGCTGGTACTGGCGCTTCTGGGTGGGCTGGCGGCGCTACTGGCGGTATTGACGTTGCTGTCAGCTGGCCTGGTGAGTGTGCTCGGTCGCATCCGCGGTGGCAACCGCGCCTGGCGCCTGGCACTGGTGGCTCTGTATCGCCACCGGCGCTCGGGGCTCGCGCAGATGTCGGTCTTTGCCATGGTTCTGATGCTGGCGGCGACGCTATTCCTGACCCGCTCCGCGCTTTTGGAAGACTGGCATCGCCAGCTGCCTGAAGACGCCCCCAATCATTTCCTGATCAATATCGCGCCAGACAAGGTGGATGAGGTCGGCGACTTTCTGGAAGACCATGGTATGAGCTTCGAGGCTTTGTATCCCATGGTCCGGGGGCGTCTTGTACGGATCAACGGCAAACCAGTGCGCCAGGCGGTATCCAAGCATGAGTCCATCGGCGCCCTGAACCGCGATCTGAACCTCACCTGGATGCAGGAACTGCCTTCGGATAATGCGCTTGAGCGTGGCCAGTGGTGGGGTGAAAGCGGTGGCGAGGGCGTCTCTGTTGAAGCTGAGCTGTATACGGAAATGGGGCTCTCAATGGGGGATGCGCTGACCTTCCGGGTGGGGGCGCAGGAGGTTACCGCTGAGGTACGCAGTGTGCGCAGTGTGCAGTGGGAGAGCATGCGCCCGAATTTCTTCATGGTCTTCGCACCCGGCAAGCTGGATGATCTCTCCGCCACCTGGCTGACCAGCTTTCATCTGGATGAGGGGCGCAAGGAGCTGCTCAACGAGCTGGGTCGCACCTTTCCGGCGGTCTCCATTCTCGAAGTGGATCATTTTATCGAACGCATCCGCAGCATTATCGCCCAGGTAACCCGGGCCATGGAGGCACTGCTCAGCATGATTCTGGTCTCGGCATTGCTTGTAATGGTCGCAGTAGTGAGTGCCACGCTGGGCGCACGCCAGCGTGAGGGCGCGCTTCTGCGGACTCTGGGAGCTAGACGGGGACTGCTGGTGGGCAGCAGCATGCTGGAGTTTGCGCTCATGGGACTGATCGCGGGCGTCCTGGGGGTGCTGGCGGCGGAGTTGGCCGTTTGGGCGCTGCAGTACCGCCTGTTCGAGGGCAGCTTCCGGCTGCACGTGGAGCTGTGGCTGGTGCTTCCGCCCGTAAGTGCGCTGGTTCTGGCGCTGATGGGGCGGTGGCAGCTGTCGCCGGTGCTCAATGTCTCGCCCATGCTTTTGTTGCGCCGTCTGGAGAGCTGAGCCCGTGGAAAAACATCGGGCGAGTCTGCATACTATCAGGGTAGCTATCCCCAAAATCCTGGAGGGAGAGATTTGATGAACAACGAGCAGCTTCAGGCTCTTAAAGAGAAATACGTCGCCGCTGGTGGTGCCAGCCCCAACAAACAGTTTGCCGACCACGCGGAGAACGCGCAGATCTGGGACGCTGACGGCAAGCGCATGATTGATTTTGCCGGTGGTATCGGCGTACTCAACCTCGGTCATCGCCATCCGCGGGTGGTTGAGGCGGTCAAAGGCCAGCTCGACAACCTGATGCACACCTGCCAGACCGTGATGCCCTATGCGCCCTATGTACAGCTCTGCGAGAAGCTGAGCAATGTTGTGCCGGTGCGCGGTCATGGCAAGGTTTTTCTGGCCAACACCGGCGCCGAAGCTCTGGAAAATGCCGTGAAAATCGCCCGTGCCAGCACCGGGCGCAGCAACGTGATCTGCTTCACCGGCGGTTATCATGGTCGTACCTTCATGACCATGGCAATGAACGGCAAGGTTCATCCTTACCAGACTGATTTCGGCCCCATGCCGGGCGGCGTCTTCCGCGCGCCTTACCCAGTGCCGTATCACGGCGTAAGCGAGGAGGAAGCACTCCGTGGTCTTGAGGCCACCTTCAAAGCGGATTCCGCGCCCCAGCACACCGCCGCCATCGTGATTGAGCCGGTTCTCGGCGAAGGTGGCTTCTACGCTGCGTCAGCGCAATTTCTGCAGAAGATCCGCTCCATCTGTGACGAGCACGGCATCCGTATGATCGTGGATGAGGTCCAGTCTGGCTTCGGTCGTACCGGTCAGATGTTCGCCATTGAGCACAGTGGCGTTGAGCCGGACATGGTGACCATGGCCAAGAGCATGGCTGACGGCATGCCGATTTCCGCGGTGGTCGGTACCGACACCATCATGGACAGCTCCGGGGGCAATTCTCTGGGCGGCACTTATACCGGTAATCCGCTGGCCTGTGCTGCGGCCAATGCTGCGATCGATGTGTTTGAGGACGAGGACATTCTGGGCAAGAGCCGTGCTCTGGGTGCGCGACTTGAGGAGCGCTTCAACGACTGGTATCGGCGTTTCCCGCATGTGGATAATGTGCGTCGCGTTGGCGCTATGGCGGCCTTCGAACTGGTGAAGAGCCGTGATACCCATGAGCCGGATGCCGAGATGGCGGCCGCCATTGTGGGCAAGGTCAAGGAGAAGGGTCTGATTCTGCTCAGTTGCGGTATGTACGGCAACACCCTGCGTTTCCTGATGCCGGTCACGATCGAGAACGAGGTGCTCGAGGAAGGGCTTGGATTGATTGAAGAGGCGCTGACCGAGGTCCACGGCTAAGCGCCTCCCCAGAATCGTAAAAAAAGGGGCTCCTGCGGGAGCCCCTTTTCGTCCCACTTTCATTTCAGCACAGGAGGATGCCGTGACAAGCTGGCTGATGGCATTGATGGCATTTGCTGTCTTTTTTCTGGGTTACCGCTATTATTCCCGTTTCATTGCTGAGCGTCTGTTCCAGCTGAGTCCTGACTACCGGACGCCGGCGCGGCGGTACGAAGATGGCGTCGATTTTGTCCCCACCAACAAGTTCATCCTTTGGGGGCACCATTTCACATCCGTCGCCGGCGCGGCTCCTATCATCGGGCCTGCTATTGCTATGATCTGGGGCTGGGGACCGGCGTTGGCCTGGGTTCTGATCGGAACTGTTTTCATGGCCGGTATCCATGATTTCGGCACGCTATGGGCGTCGGTTCGTAATCGCGGCCAGTCTGTCGGAGTGATTGCGCGTAATGTCATCAGCCCACGGGCTCTGATGCTGTTTCTACTGATCATCTTCTTTTTGCTATTGATGGTGAACGCGGTCTTCGCCGTGGCGATCGGCACACTGTTCTCGTCCTTCCCAGAGAGCGTTCTGCCGTACTGGCTGCAGATCCCGATCGCCATCAGCATTGGATTCATGGTTTACCGGCGCAACTGGCATATTCTGATGCCCTCGCTGGCAGGGCTCGTTGTGCTGTTGTTCCTGGTCTACGCGGGCACGCTGGCACCGCTGGGTCTGCCCGAACAGATGGGCGGCTACTCCAGCACAGCCTGGTGGGTTCTGATTATGCTGGGCTACGGTGCCATCGCCTCGCGCCTGCCGGTCTGGCTGCTGCTGCAGCCCAGGGATTTCATCAATTCCCACCTGTTGTTCATCTGTCTGGCGCTGGTCTATTTGGGCGTTTTCGTGGGGCAGCCGGAGATTGTCGCGCCCATGTTCAATTCCAATGTCCCTGACGATGCGCCGCCCATCCTGCCGCTACTGTTCGTGACCATTGCCTGTGGCGCGATTTCCGGCTTTCACGGGCTGGTCAGTTCCGGTACATCGTCCAAGCAGCTGGCGCATGAAACCGATGCCCGGTTCGTCGGTTATCTGGGGTCCACTGGCGAGGGGCTGCTGGCGGTTGCCGCGATCCTGGCGACGGCCGCTGGTTTCGGTAGTGTGGCGGAGTGGAATAGCCACTACGGCTCCTGGGCCGAGGCGAGCAGCCAGGGGATTGCCGCCTTCGTCGAGGGTGCGGGCAACCATGTGAATAACCTGGGTATCCCCGTGGAAGTCGCCACGACCTTCATGTCCATGATGGTGGTAGCGTTCGCGGCCACTACTCTGGACACCAGCATGCGCCTGCAGCGCTTCATCCTGGGCGAGATTGGTCGCCAGTACCGGTTGCCGGCGCTGGGCAACATCAACTTCGCGACCGTGTTGGTGTTCGTCAGCTGCGCGGCCCTGGCGTTCTTTGCGGATCCGTCGAACCCCGGCGCCGGTGGCATGGTGCTGTGGCCGCTGTTCGGCACAACCAACCAGCTCACGGCCGGGCTTTCCCTGTTGGTTTTGACGCTCATCCTGTGGCACCTGAAGCGCCCGATCATCTACAGCCTGGTGCCGTTCCTGTTCGTGGGCGTGATGACCGCGTGGAGCATGATCATCAACATCGGCACCTACCTGCGGGATGGCAACATCCTGCTGGTGGTGATTGGCGGCTTCATTTTTGTACTCAACATCTGGCTGGTACTGGAAGGCGTCAACGCGGTGCGTCACAAGCGTGATCCCTCGCAAATGCTGGACCTGAACGATGATTAGGCAGGGGCTGCGGCGTCTTCTCGCGTTCTATGACGAGATGTACCAGGCTCCCTACCGCCGGATTGAAGGCCGTGCAAAGCGGCGCAAGGATGATCTTTTCCGGCTCATGGTGTTGTCCGAGTCTCTTGGGGTGCCTAATCCGGCCGGCTTCTACACCCTGGAGCTGGTGCCTTTTATGCTGGAGGACTTCCACGAGTGGCACCGGCGTATGGGGATGGAGCATTCTCCGCTGGAGGGTTTCCGTTGCTGCTAGGGCGGCTCTTCGGGCGTAAGGCTGCGCCGGTTGATACCGGCGCTGGGGCCCGCTTGGTGTTCTTCGGAGGCAAGGGCGGTGTGGGCAAGACCACCTGTGCCTCAGCCTATGCGTTAGCGCGGGCAGGTGACGGTGAGCGGGTGTTGATCATTTCCACGGATCCGGCCCATTCCCTGGGCGATCTGTGGCTGACCTCTCTGGGCGCCTCGGCGCGGGCGGTGGCGGAGGGCGTGGAGGCCCTGGAGCTGGACCCCGCGAAGGCTCTGGAGCGCTACATCAGCCAGGTCCGCGAGAACCTGCGGGATCTGGCCAGCCCGGAGGTGCGTGAGGCGGCGGAACGTCAGGCCTCGCTGGCTGCAGGAGCGCCCGGGGCCGAAGAAGCGGCTCTTCTTGATGAGTTGGTGCGCCTGACCCTTGAGAATGAAAGTCGCTACGACCGGATCGTGTTCGATACCGCGCCCACGGGGCATACGCTTCAGTTGCTCCAGCTGCCAGAGGTGATGCGGACCTGGACGGACGCGCTTCTGGAGAAACGCCGCGAGACGGTGGATACCAGTAGTGCGCTTCAGGGTGAGGAAGGTAGCCCGGAAGATCGGGCAGCGCGCCTATTGGCCGAGCGGCGCAATCGTTACAGCGCGATGCGGGACCGGCTACGGGATCCGAACCGGGCTCGGTTCATTCCAGTGCTGAACCCGGATCGGCTGTCCCGGGAGGAAACCCGCCGGATGGTGGCGACACTCGACGAAGTAAACGTACGGGTCGACACACTCATCCTTAACCGCGTTTTGCCCGAAAGCGCGGACGGTGATTTCGCCCGTCGACGCCGAGAGTCCGAAGTCGGGCATATTGAGGCAACCCGCAAGGCCTTCCCGACGTTCGCCCTCATTCAACTGCCCCTGAACGCCGGCGATGTGAGCCGTGACCAGGGGCTTGAGGAACTGGCCGGGGCGCTTTAGGCCCAGGCCTTCTCCAGTACTGCTCGCGCATCCTCGAGTGTCGTTTCCTTGGGATTGAACATGATGGCGCCATCGTCGATGGCCATCTGCGCGATCCGGTCCAGTTGGCTCTTTTCCACCTTGCCAGTTTCCTGCAGCGTTCGCGGCAGCTGGCAGTGGCGGTGAAGGTCGTCACGCAGCTTGCGGATGGTTGCGATGGACTCTTCGGCACGCTGGCTCTTGGGCGTCATGGCGTAGATTTCCGGGCCCGCGAGGTGCAGCAGCAGCTCGCTCAGCGGCTCGCGGATCTGTTCCAGGTTGTACTCCAGTACATAGGGTAGGAATACGCTCATGCAAAGCCCATGGGGCAGGTGGCAGGCGGCGCCCAGGGAGTGGCCCAGCGCGTGAACGAGGCCCACCATGGAGTTGGAAAACGCGATGCCTGCCATGGTGGAGGCCTGCGCCAGCTCCAGGCGGCGCTCGCCGTCGTCCGGCTTCTCCATCACCTTCAGCAGGTTGGTGCTGATTTTCCTGATGGCTGCCGCAGCATAGGCGTCGCTCAGCGGATTCTTGGCCAGGCAGGTGAAGGCTTCCACTGAATGGGTGATGGCGTCCATGGCCGTCGCGGCCGTGACCTGGGGCGGCAGGGTGAGCGTCATGCGTGGGTCGATCACCGCTGCGTCCGGCAACATGAAGCCAGAGGCGAAAGGCAGCTTGACCTGTTTTGCGGTATCCGCGATCACGGCCACATTGGTGACTTCGGAGCCGGTTCCGGCGGTGGTGGGGATCGCGATGAAGGGCTTGAGTGGGCGTTTGAGGACGCCGGAGCCGGCGTACCGCGCAATGTCTTCGCCGCCTTCGGAAACCAGGATGTTCACTGCTTTGGCGGTATCAATGGGCGAACCGCCACCGATGGCGAGGATGCCGTCGCACTTCTGCTTGCGGTATTCGTTCGCGATTGCCGTAACGGTCTGTTTGGACGAGTCCGCTGGCACATCATCGTAGACGACGGTGATGTCCATACCGCCTTCCTCACAGGCCGTCAGGACTTTATCCAGCAGACCAGCGTTACGCACGCCCTTGTCGGTGACGACCATGGGTCGCGCCACCGCGCGCGAACTGAACTCGTAGGGCAGGTGTTCCAGTGCTGCCTGTCCGGCAATGACTTTGACCGGGCAGAAGAATTCGTAATAGCTCATGATGACCTCACCGTGTCCACAAAATTCATTGCCACTTTCAGATAGATACGGGCCGCGCTGAAGACTTTCTCCGGCAGACCCAGATTATCCGGGTATTCCTTGACCGCGCGCGAGGCAACCAGGCGCGGGAGTATGAAGGTCTCAAGGCGGTTAAGTACGCGGGTCATGCGCACTGCATAGCCCAGGTCGCCATCCACCACCATACGGTCATTGGCGAAGGACTGGGCGGTTTTTTCCTGGAACGAAAGCACCAGGAAGGCGTGATGCAGGTGCTTGAACTGGATGCTCAGATCAGCACGCTGGTCAACATTGCCGCCGAGATACTGCAGGCTACCGTCGCGTTGTTTGCGTATGAACAATGCCGGACCTTTCGGCATGACCTGCATCGAGAAGAGGAAACCGTCAGGCAGAACGGCTGCCTCGTTGCGTACCTGGTCGTCCACCTCACTGATGGCTTCCAGGGACCGGCCCACTACATCCATCATAAGCTGGACGTAGGTGCGCTTCGCCTGTGAGGCCAGGGGTCTCAAACGTTGTCGGATCATCGTGATCGATTCCCTGAATGGAGAGCGGTTTTCGGGTTGAGCGTGATAGGCTACGCCACCGTGCGCAGGCCTACCTGAATTGTCCGACGCCTTTTGTACCACAGCGCCGGAACCGATGACAGGGTGGCAGATTATCCAGGACAGGAGGAACTGGCATTGGCACAAACGGCATCCGCTCCGATTTCAGGTTTGCAGTATTGGGAGCGCCGCACATCCGCGGGTCACCTCGTTACTGGTTGGCATTCGCAGCCAAGCGAT
The DNA here is from genome assembly GCF_040196175.1 of Salicola sp. Rm-C-2C1-2. Lineage (NCBI taxonomy): Bacteria > Pseudomonadati > Pseudomonadota > Gammaproteobacteria > Oceanospirillales > Halomonadaceae > Salicola > Salicola sp. Rm-C-2C1-2. Next base: position 501,720 of record NZ_JBEFNF010000001.1, read on the forward strand.
CGTCCGGTGGTGCATTTCATCCATGGCAACGGCTATAACAGCCTGGTCTATCTCCCATTGCTGGAGCGCCTTGCCAAGGATTACGACCTGTTCCTGAGCGACGTGCAGGGCCATGGCGCCAGCGAGGCCAATGGTGACTTCCTGGGCTGGAACCGGACCTCGGAGCTGTGCGAGGAAACCTGGCGGGCTTTCGCGCCCCTCTGGGAAGGGCAGCGCCAGTACGCCATGGGCCACAGCTTCGGTGGCATCATGAGCCTGCTGATGATGGAGCGGGATCCGGCCCTGTTTGACCGTGCTGTCCTGCTGGACCCGATCATCTTCTCGCGGCCCATGCTGTGGGTGATGCGCATTGGAACCTGGACCGGGCTCTGGCAGAACAACAGTTTCTCGAAGAAAACGCGGCAGCGACGCCGGCGATGGCCGGATCGTGCCACGGCTTTTGAAAGCCTGGAAGGACGTGGCATGTTCCGGGGCTGGACACCGGAGGCGCTTCAGGCCTACGTGGATCACGCGTTGGAGAACCAGGAGGGGCAGGTGGTTCTGCGGTGCCCGCCGGAACTGGAGGCGGCAATTTTCGCTGGTTACCCCCGCGGCTTGTGGCGGGCCATGAAGCGGCTGCGCACTCCCAGCCACGTGATACACGGTGATGCCACCTATGACTTTGTGCGTGCGTCAGTGGCGCAATGGGAGACGCTCAACATGAATGTGAGCGCGGAAGCGCTGCACGGCGGCCACTGCTTTATGCAGGAGAGCCCGGATGCCGCAGCGCAAAGGGTGCGGGCAGCGCTAACCGCCGCTCAGTGATTCCAGCCGCTGACGTGCGATTTTACCAATCCGGCCTTCGCCCTGGGCCGCCTTCTGGTAGTACTGGCGGGCCTCCGTGTTGCGCCCCTGGCCAGAGACAGCATCGCCAAGTCCCAGGTAGGCGATGCTGGTTGGAACTACTTCCAATGATGCCTTGAAATCCTGTTCCGCCGCGTTGAACTTTTCCAGCTCCTCATAGGCAAGGCCACGTCCGATGCGGTAGCTGAACATTTCAGGGTAGAGTTCCACTGCCCGGTTGTAATCCGTCAACGCGGCCTGAGTCTGACCCTTTTCCATCCGGACGTCCGCTCGCAGATTCCGGAATGCGGCTTCATTGGGGACCTGCTCAATTGCCTGCTCCAGTAGCGCCAGTGCCTTTTCGGACTCGCCCTCGCTGGCTGCTTTCCGGGCCTGCTTATAAGCCTCGTAGGCATCGGTATCCTCGCGGATTCCGGCCATCATGCGCTGGTAGCGATCTTCTCCAAGGGCGCCATCACGTCCCAGCTTTTCCGCAATCTGGCGATTGGCTTCAACCCGTTCCTGGGAGGGAGGATGGGACTGGAACAGGCCGGTGACGAAGTTGCTCTGCTCATTTTCGGAAAGCCGCACGAAGACTTGCTGGAGTTGGACGGCGGCTTGCGGGTTGTAGCCGGCCTGGGCCATGTACTGCATGCCGTAACGGTCGGACTCAAGTTCATGGCTGCGACTGTACTTCGCCATGATGAGTTGGGACCCCAGGGCAGCGCCGCCCACGATCAGCCCGGCGTATTCGTTGTCACTCAGGCCCAGGCCGATTCCGATGCCTGCCACCCCAAGGTTGATGAGGGTGCCGCGCTGCATGCGCTGAGCACTGTGGCGCGCGGCCGCATGCACAATTTCATGCCCCATGACCGCCGCCAGTTGTGCCTCGTTATCAAGTTCGGTGAGCAGCCCACGGTTGATAGCGATTTTGCCGCCTGGCAAAGCCCAGGCGTTGGGTACGCCGCTGTTAATAACCGTGAATTCATAGGGTAAGTCAGGGCGGTCACTGACTTTGGCCAGGGACTGCCCGACTTCAGCAACGTAATTGTTGAGCTTCTCGTCGCGGTAGTAGCGGCCTCCCTGGGTCTGGATGGTGGGCTGATACTGCTGCTGGCCGATCTCCAGTTCATTGGATTCCGATACCAGGCGCAGCTCACGCTCGCCAGTGACCGGATTGACGCCACAGCCAGCCACAAGAAGGGCTGTGAGGATCAGGGTCAGAAGGGCGCTGGGGTGTTTCGGACGCCTCATGGTTTGGGGTACCTCGTCTGTGAATGGGGGCTTGTTTTCGTTATAGTGCGCCGGATTCGCAGCAGATTGCAAAGCCGCCATGAATGATGAAACCCTTTTTGGCCGGGTCTCGCGCTTTATCGGGACCCTGCGTCACTGCCAGCGCTTGGGGATACGGGCCGTTTCCGCCAGAGAAAATGAACTGGTCGTTGAGCTGCCCTATTCCGATGCCATCGTGGGGAACCCGGAAACCGGAGTGATCCACGGTGGTGCCATTACCACCCTCATGGACACGGCCTCCGGAACCGTTGTGATCTGTGCGTTGCCGGAATTCGAGCTCTGCCCGACGCTTGATCTGCGGGTGGATCACATGCGTGCGGCAGAGCCGGGGCACACGGTCTATGCCCGGGCCAGAGCCTATCGCGTGACCAATAACATCGTGTTTACCCGCTGCGAGACCTATCAGGCTGATCCAGAACAGACTATTGCCCATTGTGTTGGGACCTTCATGCGGATCGGTCCTGAGGCAACGCCCAAGGCCTACCGCGATCTGATCACGGGAGGGGAGGACGAATGAGTCTGTCCTGTGAAATGCGCCGTGCCATGGAGGCCGGTGATTACGAGGCCCTGGTGCGGGCCATCCCCTACGCCTGTACCCTGGGCATGGAGTGTGAGACTTTCGGGGAAGAAGTGGTCTTCCGCCTGCCGCGCAGCGACGATAATCTGGGTAACCCCATTCTGCCCGCCATCCATGGTGGTGTGATCGGCGGTTTTCTGGAGATGTCCGCCATGCTCTCGCTGATGATGTCCCAGGAGACGCCGCGGCTGCCACGGATCGTGGATTTTTCCCTTGATTATCTGCGTGCCGGCCTGGACAGGGACACCTTCTGTGAATGCCATCTGACGCGCCAGGGCAACCGGGTGGCGAACGTGATCGTGACCGCCTGGCAGCAGTCACGGCGTAAGCCCATCGCCACGGCGCGCGCGCACTTCATCATGGATTGAAGCTGCAGGCCCAGCCCTTGAAATCTGCCGCGCCGCCCCAAGATAGCGTGCTGACAACCGAATCAAGCAGGCATCAACCATGAAGGAGTGCGGCGCGTCATGACTGCCGAAGCACAGAAAGAAACACTTGGTTTTCAGACCGAGGTCAAGCAGCTTCTCAATATCGTCATCAATTCCCTTTATTCGAACCGGGAGGTCTTTCTGCGCGAACTGATCTCCAACGCCTCGGACGCGGAGGATAAGCTTCGGTTCGAGGCCCTCTCCAAGCCGGAGCTGCTTGAGGAGGATCCCGACCTGGCCATCCACCTCAGCTTTGATCAGGAAGCCGGGACCGTCACCATTCGGGATAACGGCATTGGCATGAGCCGCGATGAGGTGATCGAAAACCTGGGCACCATTGCCAAATCCGGCACATCCGACTTCCTCAATCAGCTCACTGGTGACCAGCAGAAGGACGCCAAGCTGATTGGCCAGTTTGGTGTGGGCTTCTATTCCTCTTTCATCGTGGCGGACCAGGTGGACGTTGTAACCCGCAAAGCGGACGCTGACGTGTCTGAAGGCATTCACTGGGTTTCCAGCGGCGATGGGCAGTTCACCATTGAGCAGGTGCCGGATGCACCGCGTGGGACTACCGTCACCCTGCATCTGCGGGAAGATGCGAAGGACTTTGCAGACGGCCAGCGTCTGCGGCATCTGGTCAAGAAATACTCCGACCACATTTCCTTCCCGGTCCGTATGCCACCGGAGCCGACCGGCGAAGAAGAGGAAAATCAGGAGGATCAGCCTGCCGAGGAAACCGTCAATGAGGCCACAGCGCTCTGGACCCGGCCGCGTACTGAAGTTACCGAAGATGAGTACAAGGCGTTCTATAAACACATCGCGCACGACTTTGAGGACCCGCTGACCTGGTCCCACAACCGGGTGGAAGGCGCGCTGGACTACACCAGCCTGCTGTACATCCCGGGTCGGGCGCCGTTTGACCTCTACAACCGCGAAGCATCCCGCGGGCTCAAGCTTTACGTACAGCGTGTGTTCATCATGGATGATGCGGAGCAGTTCCTGCCGCTGTACCTGCGGTTCGTGCGCGGTGTGATCGACAGTAACGACCTGTCATTGAACGTCTCGCGTGAAATTCTGCAGAACGACAGCACTGTGGAAAGCATTCGCACCGCACTGACCAAGCGGGCGCTGGATATGCTGAAGAAGCTGGCTAATAATGATCCTGAAAAGTACCAGCAGTTCTGGGATCAGTTCGGCCAAGTAGTGAAGGAAGGGCCGGCGGAGGACTTCGGCAACCGCGAGAAGATTTCGCCGCTTCTGCGCTTCGCCTCCACGCACGCTGGCGATTCTACCCAGAACGTTTCGCTGGATGACTACGTGGCCCGCATGAAGGAAGGTCAGGAAAAGATCTACTTCCTGACGGCCGATTCCCATCAGGCGGCCGAGGCCAGTCCGCACCTCGAGATCTTCCGCAAGAAGGGCATAGAAGTGCTGCTGCTCACAGACCGCATCGATGAATGGATGATGGGCTATCTCAGCGAGTACGAAGGCAAGCACCTGCAGGACGTCTCCCGCGGTGAACTGGACCTGGACGAGGTCGAGTCCGAAGAGGAGAGGAAAGAGCAGGAGCAGGCTTCCGAGGAACATAAGGATCTGGTGGAGCGGATCCAGAAGACGCTGTCCGAGCGCGTTAAGGAAGTGAAGGTAACCAAGCGCCTGACCGAGTCACCGGCCTGCCTGGTGGTTGGCGATTACGACATGGGCCAGCAGATGCGCAAGATCATGGAAGCGGCCGGTCAGCCGGTTCCGGATTCCAAGCCGATCTTCGAGATCAACGTGGATCATCCGCTGGTGCAGCGGCTTGAGACGGAACAGGGCGAGGAGCGGTTCTCGGACCTGACTCAGGTGATCTTTGATCAGGCTACTCTGGCCAGTGGTCAGGAGATTGAGGATCCGGGCACCTATGTGTCCCGTCTCAACCGTCTCCTGCTGGAACTGGCTGAGTAACCGGGGAGGCACCTGTGAAACCGGAGTCCGTGATCGTGGATGTGGCCATCCCTCGTGATGACTGGCTCCGGGTCTATGAAGGCAGCGCCCATCGCGTCTATGTGGTAGCCCGCGATGGGCGCTCCGTCGTTTTCCCCGCCCGTATACTGCAACGCTGGATGGATCACGACGGCGTCTATGGCACTTTTGTGATCAGTTACAACAGCGAAGGCCGATTCGATTCCGTCCGGAAGATCGCCGACCTGCCCAAATCAACGCCGACAACCCAGGTAGAGTAGGTTAAACCGAGCTTGTTCTATCCCGCCTTCGCTTCCCTGAATGAAACCAATCGCCGTTTTCCCTCGTCCCAGAGTGCCAGGTGCACCGAGCCAAGACTCTCACGCAGTGTGAGCCGACTGAAGTTCTGGAGTTCCGGATAATCGCGCAATACCTCGGGAAGACGGTAGCAGGGGATGCGGCTGGCCAGGTGATGCACATGGTGCATCCCGATGTTGGCGCTGAACCAGCGCAGGATACCTGGCAGTACATAGTAGGAGCTTCCATGCAGCGCAGCGTCCTGGGCGTTCCACTGGTCCTTGTGTTCCCAGTAGGTGGTCTCGAACTGGTGCTGCACATAGAACAGCCATACACCCATAGTAGAGGCGAGCAATGTGATCGGAAGCTGAATCAACAGGAAGGGGCCCAGTCCGATCAGCCAGATCAGTCCGCCTGCCAGTGCCGCAATGCCGGCATTGGTGCCCATGGTGCTGATCCAGGGCATCCAGCCATCACGCAGGAAGCCGAATGGCAGCCGGTAGTTGAACAGAAAAATGAACATAGGCCCGAAACCGAACAGCACCAGCGGATGACGGTACAGTCGATAGCGCCATTGCTGCCATTTAGGAAGGGCGAGGAACTCGTTCACGGTCAGGGTGTCAAGGCCGCCAATGCGCGGCCGGTCCAGGTTACCGGAGTTGGCATGGTGAAGGTTATGGGCATGACGCCAGAAATCATGAGGAGTGAGGGTGAGTACGCCGATCATTCGGCCTGTCCAGTCATTGGCGCGCTTTGACTGGAAAAATGCCCTGTGGCTGCAATCATGCTGGATCATGAACAGTCGTACCAAAAAGCCGGCCGCGGGGATGGCCAGAATCAGGGCGGCGGGCCAGTATCCGGCACTGACGGTAAGCCACATTAAAAACCAGGTGAACGCCAACGGGATCGCCGTGACCAGAAGCTCCACTATACTGCGTGCCAGCCGTGGCTTGCAGTACGTCCTGAGGGTCTGCTTAAGGAATCCGGGAGTAGTCGTGATGTCTGGTGCTGCTGTACTCATGGTGCTTTCTTCGTGACTCTGGTGTTGATTGGACAACTCTGCATCACAAGCGCCACAACGTCTGTACGCTAGCGAACGTTCAGTCATTTACCCGGAAATACCGTTCCAAGGCATTAAAAACGCGCTCGGGATACCAAGTCTTACCCGCGCTGCCATTATAGCGAGCCAGGGCACGCGCCATATTCCCGTCTTCCTTATTCAAGTAATGACTCAGGATTGTCGTGCCGTACACCAGGTTAGTCTCAATGTTGGTCAGATTGTCGCCAGGGCGGCCGATCTCGTTTTTCCAGAAGGGCATCACCTGCATCAGCCCCTGAGCGCCTGCGGAAGAGATGGCGAACCGATCAAAACCGCTTTCCACCTTAATGACGGCCAGCACTACTTCCGGTGAAAGGCCGCGGCGGCTGGCTTCCCGATGAACGAGGCGCAGAATCCGCAGGCGTCGTTTATGGTTGTCGAGCCAGCGCTTGGTGCGCCCGGACATGTCTACCAGCCAGACCTCGGCGTCGAAGCGGTCATCAAAACTGTCCGAGGCGTTGACGGCCTCGCGTAGCCTGCTCCTCAGTTCGGGATTGGATTCAGTCGTGGTCGCGGCATGGATGGGGGCTGCCAGAAGCAGGGCAAGCCCCAACAGGGCGATGCTGAAAACAGTGCGCATGCCCTTAAATCTAGTCTGCGATTACCCGGGCTGCCAGGAAGCGGATAATGTCGTCTGCGGCCACATCCTGTTTGTCCGCATCCGTTCGGCCCTTGTATTCAAGAGTGCCCGCTTCCAGGCCGCGGTCACTGATAACCACCCGGTGCGGGATGCCGATCAGCTCCATATCCGCGAACTTCACGCCCGGGCGTTCCTTGCGGTCATCCAGAAGCACGTCGTAGCCGGTCTGGCGCAGCTGTTCATAGAGCTTGTCTGCTGCCTGTGCCACGCGCTCAGATTTCTGGCCGTTGAGGGTAACAATCGCGATCTCGAAGGGGGCGATAGCAGTGGGCCAGGCAATGCCGCTGTCGTCGTGATTCTGTTCAATGGCTGCGGCAACCAGGCGTGAGACGCCAATGCCATAACAGCCCATGTCCATGTGCACGGATTTGCCATTTTCATCCAGAACCGTGGCGTTCATGGCTTCGCTGTACTTACGGCCCAGTTTGAATACGTGACCCACTTCAATACCACGCTGAATGCCCAGCACGCCCTGACCATCCGGGCTCGGGTCGCCTTCTTCCACTTCGCGCAGGTCGGCCGTTTGGCCCAGGGCCACATCACGGTCCCAGTTGACGCCGGTCAGGTGGTAACTGGTGCGGTTGGCGCCGCACACGAAATCGGCCAGGTGCGCCGCGGCATGATCCACAATCATCGCCACTTTGAGGCCGACGGGGCCGATGGAGCCGGCGTTCACGCCCAGAGCTTTGCGGATCTGTTCGTCACTGGCCATGGTCAGCGGCTCGGCTACCTCCGGGCGCCTTTCCGCTTTAAGGTCGTTCAGAGTGTGGTCCCCGCGCAGCACCAGGGCGACCAGGGGCTGGTCACTGCTGTTCTCGTCCTCTTTGGGGGCGTGCACCAGCAGGGTCTTGAGCACCCGGTCCGGTGTGGTGTTCAGGTACCCGGCCACCTGCTCGATGGTGTTCTGGTCCGGGGTGGCCACCTCCTGCATGGTGTCAGTGGCAGCGGGGCGTTCGCCTTCCGGGGGCAGGGCTTCAGCCAGCTCGGTATTGGCTGCGTAGTCGCTCTGGGAACTGAAAGCGATGGCGTCCTCACCGGAGCTGGCCAGCACGTGGAATTCCTGGGACTTGCTGCCGCCGATGGCGCCGGAGTCCGCCTCCACCGCCCGGAATTCCAGGCCCAGGCGCCGGAAGATGGCGCTGTAGGTCTGCACCATGAGCGCATAGGTTTCGTTCAGTGATTCCGGGCTGGCATGAAAGGAGTAGGCGTCTTTCATCAGGAACTCGCGCGAGCGCATCACACCAAAGCGGGGGCGGCGCTCATCGCGGAATTTGGTCTGGATCTGGTAGAAATTCGCTGGCAGATCCCGGTAGCTCTTGAGCTCGTTGCGCGCAATGTCGGTGATCACTTCCTCGTGCGTGGGGCCATAGCAAAAGTCGCGCTCGTGGCGGTCCTTCAGGCGCAGCAGCTCGTCGCCGTATTCCTCCCAGCGGCCGCTTTCCTGCCAGAGCTCGGCGGGCTGGATGGCTGGCATCAGCACTTCCTGGGCACCGGAACGGTCCATCTCCTCGCGCACAATCTTTTCCACCTTGCGCAGCACGCGCAGCCCCAACGGCAGCCAGGTATAGAGACCGCCAGCCAGGCGCCGGATCATGCCGGCGCGCAGCATCAGCTGGTGGCTGACGATCTCGGCGTCCGCGGGGGTTTCCTTGAGGGTGGCGATCAGGTACTGGCTTGCACGCATAGGTGTGGGTCCGTCAGGGCTGTGGCGAATGTGACTGTTCAGTAGCAGAGGGGTTATTCTACGAAGTCCGCCCGCCAGGGTACAGGGTGGCGATCACGCCAGAGCCAATCAGGAGACAGTGGAACCATGAAGTTGCGCGCGGATGAGGTGCAGCAGTTGATCCGGGAAGGGGTGCCCATGGCCGAGGATATCGATTTCCGGGTCCAGGCTATTGAGCATCAGGCCGCCACGGCCAGGGTGCCGTTCAGCGAACGCATGGTGCGCCCCGGCGGCACGCTCTCTGGGCCGGTGCAGATGGCGCTGGCGGATGCGGCCATGTACGCGGCTGTGCTGGGCGCGCTCGGTGAGGTGCAGATGGCGGTCACCAGCAACCTGAACATCAACTTCCTGCGCAAGCCCGGGCGCTGCGACCTGCTTGCCCGGGCCGTGGTCCTGAAGCTGGGCAGCCGCACCGCCGTGAGCGAGGTGCAGTTGTATTCCGAGGGGAGTGAGGGACTGGTGGCGCATGTGACGGGAACTTATGCGCTGCCATGAAAGCTATGGCTTGATCCCTCAGCCGGTCACCACATCCATGAGACCCAGTCCCACCACCAGGGGCAGCGCCCGCCGCAGACGTGGCCGTCCGGGTGACTGGTGACCTTCCAGATGATGGAATTAACCGTGAACGGCCTGTTGCTGCTCAGTTTGAGGGTGTGGAAGCTTTGCACGTTCTCCGGGTATTCGGGATCTTTCAAGGACTCGGGGTCATTGTAAAACCCTTTGCCTACCGGGTAATGGGGGGGGCGCATGTTGCCACCGGCTTCAAGCTCGAAGGCTTCTCCTGTGTTAGCTAGGACGGTTACCTCGGGAATGATAATGACGCCGTCGTTCCGTTTCAGGTCGTAGTAATGCTCAGGAATATCCATATTGTTGTAGGGGTCATAACGGTCGGAGTTGACCGTGAGGTAAAGCAGCTGGCTCCCTTCGGGATTGAGTTCAAGAGGTCGATCCAACTTGATAGTCGTTTCCTTGCTCGTGATCTGCCAAGGCCCTTTCAGCTTCTGATACTGCGGGTAGTGATTACTGGTATCGCAGCCGCTCAAAAGAACCATCATGGTCACGCTCACAAGCTTGATTGTGTTATGCCACATCATTGTTATCGCCCCAGGTCCAGTTGCCACATCAGGACCAGTTCCGTTGTTTTCAGGAAACGATTGGGCCCCAGCCGTTTGGGTGGACCATCCAGAAGCGGGATACCCGCCACGCGGAATGCCCTGAAGATCAGTTCACTGCAGAAGAAAGTCGCGTTGTGGCCATCCTCGGAAATGGTGGCGGAAATCTCGTCTGCCCCTATGATTGAAACCCCCAGCGTGGACCACTTCATCCACCCGGTCCGAGCGTTTGGTTGAAGGGCTGACCGGGCGGCGCCGGTGAAATCGTAGTGTTTGCCCGACTGACTTCCCGCCCAGGAAGCAGCCTTGTCCAGTTGATCCTGAGAGGCGGTACGATGGCGGAAAACAATGGCTTGTTTCGAGTCATGCAGCTTTTGTCTCAGAGGGTTTTTCTCTGTTTCTTGAAACGGATTGGCATCTATCGCCACTCCATTTCCCAGATAGAGAATCGCATGGCTGAACCGCCCATTGGTGGCCCAGCGGATCCCTTGAGAGGTAACGGCGTTACTGCTGGTGGCAATGATGTCGCCCCTGGCGAGTGCCGGGATCGACACTGCCAGATTCTGGCGGATCTGTTGGTCGGGGGTGGTGGGTTGAGGCTGAAAGCTGTTAAAGCTGTTCATGTTCATTGTCCTTATGAGATTCGACCGTCCTTATGACCGGAAAAAGGCTAATGGAATCCGAAAACCGGGATCAACGGGTAGCTTATCCGGTGATTGAAACGAGTAGGGGGTTCAGACGGGTACAGCTCTGCAGCAATTGGAGGCTGCTGGGTTGCGTAACTGGCGTGCAGCCATAACCAGCATGTGCGCCACGATCCGCCGTTCATCAACTGCCCCTGGAATGGGCTCGCGTCATCCATGAGCAGTGTCATCCTTTCTTTCGTTTACCACATCCACGAGACCGCATCCCACCACCAGGGGCAGCGCCCGCCGCAGACGTGGCCATCCGGATGGCTCGTGACCTTCCAGATGATGGTGTTAACCGTGAACGGCCTGTTGCTGCTCAGTTTGAGGGTGTGGAAGTTTTGCACGTTTTCCGGGTATTCGGGATCTTTCCAGTGCTCGGGCTCGTTGTAGAAGCCTACTCCGACGGGGTTATGGGGAGGCCGCATGTTGGTGGCGGATGAAAGCTCAAATGCCTCTCCAGTATTGGCGACGACCGTGACCTCGGGAATGATGATGACTCCGTCTTCCCGTTTCAGGTCAGAATAATGTTCTGGAATATCTATGTTCTGGTAAGGCTCATAACGATTGGAATCAACTGTCAGATATAGCGTCTGGCTCCCCTCCGGCTTGAGTTCCAGTGGTTGATCCAACTTGATGGTGGCTTCCTCCTCCGTGATTCGCCAAGGTCCCTCCAGCTTCTGGTACTGAGGGAAATGATTACTTGTGTCACACCCTCCCAGAAGAACCACCACAGTAGCGAGTATCAGCCTGATTTTTAGGGTCCTCATCATAACTTATCGTCCCAGATCCAGTTGTCCCATCAGAACCAGTTCCGTCGTTTTCAGGAAACGATTGGGCCCCAGCCATGTGGGCGGATCATCCAGAAGCGGGATACCCGCCACGCGGAATGCCCTGAAGATCAGTTCACTGCAGAAGAAAGTCGCATTGTGGCCATCCCCGGAAACAGCGGCGGAGATCTCGTCTGCCCCTATGATTGAAACCCCCAGCGTGGTCCACTTCATCCACCCGGTCCGAGCGTTTGGTTGAAGGGCTGATCGGGCGGCTCCGGTGAAATCGTAGTCTTTGCCCGACTGACTTCCCGCCCAGGAGGCTGCCTTGTTGAGCTGCTCCTGGGACGCGGTACGATGGCGGAAAATAATGGCTTGTTTCGAGTCGCGGAGCTTATGCTTCAAAAGGTCTTTTTTTAGAGGCTTAAAGGGATTGGCGTCTATTGCCTGTCCATTTCCTAAGTAGAGAATCGCATGGCTGAACCGCCCATTGGTGGCCCAGCGGATCCCTTGAGAGGTAACGGCGTTACTGCTGGTGGCAATGATGTCGCCCCTGGCGAGTGCCGGGATCGACACTGCCAGATTCTGGCGGATCTGTTCGTTGGGGGCGGTGGGTTGGGGTCGAAAACTGTTCATTGTCATCATCCTGATGGGGTTGGGTTGTCCTTATAACGGCAGAAGTCTACTGGATTCTGAAAACCGGGATCAACGGGTAGCTTATCCGGTAAGTGAAACGAAAAAGGGGCTGAAAACGGGGATAGCTCAATGCAGCAACCGATCACTGGATACCACCGGGAGGAAGAGGGCAACTGGGTGGCGCAGCTTGCCTGCGGCCACAACCAGCATGTTCGCCATGAGCCGCCGTTCACTAACCGCCCCTGGGTGGTGACCCCGGAAGGGCGGCAGGCATGGCTCGGGACGGAGCTGGCCTGTAAGAAGTGTGATCTGGGTGCACCGCCCGACGGGTAACCCCGAATGAATTTACGCGACCCTTGGGGAGATCTCGCGCTCGATGGTCGATGCTACTGCCTGTCTCGCCCGGCGGAGCTCGTAATCCGCCTGCAGGTGCATCCAGAACTCCGGGGTCGTGCCGAAGTACCGTGCAAGGCGCAGTGCGGTGTCAGCGGTGAGGCTGCGCTGGCCGTTGATCAGGCTGGTGATCCGGTTGGTCGGGACATGCAGTTCCCGGGCAAGAGCGGCGGCGGAGAACCCGAGCGGCTGCATGAATTCCTCGCACAGCATCTCACCGGGCGTAATCGGCGCCACATACTCCGCCTGCTCAGTCACATCGGAAAAATCGGTATTCTGAAGCTCGCTGCGTTCGATGCTCATGACTGGCCCTCAGTGATAGTCACAGAACTCCACATCCCATGCATGACCCTGTTCAAACCGGAAACAGATGCGCCACTGGGCGTCGACCCGGATACTCCACTGGCCGCCCCGTTTACCGGAAAGCTTCTCCAGCCGATTACCGGGCGGAATTCTGAGCTCTTCCACGTGCTGAACCGCGTCAAGTTGCAGCAACTTTCGACGTGCTTTGAGCTGCAATGGTTTGGCTACCCGACGCACGTTCCGGTCATCGAACAGTGCCGCGGTCGTCCTGTCCGCGAATGATTTGATCATGATGGGATGATATTAGGTTTTACGTAATGCGTAAAGGTTGAGCTCAGAACGCTTTGCCCCGCTTACAGAGCACAGACTCAGAGGTACTTGAGAGGCAGTTCGGTGTTGTCGATTACCCGCCGCATCACGAAACTGGAGTGCACCCCGCTGACCCCGGTGATGCGGGTGATCTTGTTGAGCAGGAACTGCTGGTAGTGCTCCATGTCCGGCACCACCACCTTGAGGATGTAGTCCGCCTGCTGGCCGGTGATCAGGTAGAGTTCCTGGACCTCCGGGTAGGTGGCCACCTGTTCCTCGAATTCCTGGAAACGTTCCGGGGTGTGGCGGTCCATGCCGATCTGCAGGATGACGGTGAGGGAAAGGCCCAGTTTGCGCCGCTCCAGCAGGGTCTTGCGGCCCAGGATGATGCCGGCTTCCTCCAGTGCTTTTACGCGGCGCGAACAGGGGGAAGGGGAGAGACCGACGCGCTCGGCCAGTTGCTGGTTGGTCAGGCCGCCGTTTTTCTGCAGATGCTCCAGGATCTGGCGGTCGGTGCGGTCGATGTGGACCAGTTCGGAGTCGGCTTTCGCCATGGTATAACGCCTTTTTCAACGTGAAAGCAAGTTTCCATCAATATATAAATAAATAGTAGCATATAAGAGCGTTTAAGGCGGAAAAAAACACAAAATCGCAAACACATTGCCCTGTGTTTTCGTTACCTTGGACATGTCCCCGGGAGGTGGGCCAGCGTTATCGGGCCGGGTCTCCGCTCCCGGAAAGGCGGCCCGGACCTGGGCTGCCGGTGGCGGTCCGTGACGCCACCCTGGACCGGGTGCCACAAGTGCCCGAAAGCGGAGCAGCGGGTGTGATCCACCCTCCGCAGCACAGGCGCGGCGGCAGGGGGCAGGCCCTGAGGCTTGCCCCATGCTTGTGCCGCCGGTGAGTCGACCACAGTATTGATAACAGACAGAGGCATCCGGGAAGCCGTGCGGACGGGTTCCCGGATGCCTTGGCCTAATTCCAGTCACAGCAGGCATAGCAACAGGGAGCACACAATGGCGTTTGACCATCGCAAATACCGGCCCTTCAAGCCGCTCAACAAAACCGACCGGCGCTGGCCGAATAAGGTTATCGATAAGGCGCCGACCTATTCCGCTGTTGACCTTCGCGATGGTAACCAGGCGCTGGTCAAACCCATGAACATCGCCCAGAAGCAGCGGCTGTTCGACCTCCTGGTCAAGCTCGGCTACAAGCAGATCGAGATCGGCTTTCCGGCAGCGAGTCAGCCGGATTTTGACTTCTGCCGTAAGCTGATCAGTGAAAACCGGATCCCGGAAGATGTCACCATTCAGATCCTGACACCAGCGCGGCCGGAGCTGATCAAACGCTCCTATGAGGCTCTTGATGGCGTGCACAGGGCCATTGTTCACGTCTATAACTCGACCTCCACGGCCCAGCGTGAGCAGGTTTTTGAGATGGACATGGCGGGGGTGAAGCAGATCGCGGTGGACGGAGCGAAGGAAGTCCAGCGCCATGCCAAGAACTACCCGGATACCGAATGGATCTTCCAGTATTCACCAGAGAGTTTTTCTGCCACCGAGGTGGACTACGCGGTGGAAGTGGTGGACGCCGTCAATGACGTCTGGCGCCCGGACCAGGGCCAGCAGGTGATCATCAATCTGCCGTCGACGGTGGAGATGGGTACGCCCAACGTATTTGCAGACCAGATTGAGTGGTTCTGCGACCATGTTCGCTACCGTGACCACTTTACCCTGAGTGTTCATACCCATAACGACCGGGGCTGTGCCATTGCCGCAGCGGAACTGGCCGTCATGGCGGGCGCCGACCGGGTTGAGGGCACGCTGCTGGGCAATGGCGAGCGCACCGGCAACATGGATCTGGTAACGTTTGCCATGAATCTGTATTCCCAGGGCGTCGACCCGCAAGTAGATCTCTCCGGCATGGCTGAGGTTGTGGACGTGGTTGAAGCCTGTACTGAAATCGCCACCCACCCGCGTCACCCTTGGGCGGGTGAGCTGGTTTTCACAGCCTTTTCCGGCAGTCACCAGGACGCCATCCGCAAGTGCATGGCCAAGCGCAGCGAAGGCGATGTATGGGATGTGGCCTACTTGCCGATTGATCCCCAGGACATCGGTCGACGCTACGAGGAAGTGGTGCGCATCAACAGCCAGTCCGGCAAGGGTGGTGTCGCGATGGTGCTAGAACGCGACTATGGCATCAGCCTGCCGCGCTGGCTGCAGATTGAATTCGCGAGGGTAGTCCAGAAAGAAGCGGAGATTACCGGCGGCGAAGTCGATTCATCCACCATTCACAAGTTGTTCGAGCGGGACTACCTGCAGATCCCCAAGGGCTGGACGCTGCACACCTATGATCTACACCGTACCGATGATGGCGTTCAGGCTTCCGTTGTGATTGCCAATGGCGAGCGTATCGAACTGAGAGGCAGTGGCCAGGGCGCCGTTGAGGCCGTGGTTGATGCCCTGCAGCGGCGCCATAATGTGAAAGTAGCTGTTGAGGCCTATGACGAGTTTGCCCTGGGTGAGGGAACCAGCGCGAACGCGCTGGCGTCTATTCGCATTCAGGTGAATGGCGAGGTTTACAGCGCGGCAGCACTGGCCGAGGACACAACGTCCGCAACGCTCCAGGCGCTTCTTTCTGCCGTGGCGCGTTGCGTTCACGCCAGTGCCGTGGACACCGCAGCCGTAATGTGATCAGGTTGGATCGTCCGCGGGGCGGGCGGTCCGGTCAGTCAGCCCACCGTTTTGACCGGGATGATGTTGGGGTCGGGCTCGCCGCCTGGCACTTGCGGTGTCTCTGACAACCCCAGATTGTTCTGCTCGAAAACCCGGTCCGCGCGGTAGCTGGAACGCACCATGGGTCCTGAAGGTACTTCCAGAAAGCCTTTCTCCAGGCCCTTTTCCCGATACCACTCGAACTCTTCCGGGGTCACCCAGCGCTCTACAGGCAGGTGGTTGCGTGTGGGTTGGAGGTACTGGCCAAAGGTAACGATATCCACGCCGATGGCGCGCAGGTCGTCCATGGTTTCGAGGATTTCGTCTTCGGTTTCGCCCAGGCCCAGCATCAGGCTGGTCTTGGTGATGACCTTCGGGTTGTGTTCCTTAGCGTGCTCCAGCACATCCAGCGTCTTCTTGTAGCCGGCGCGAGGGTCACGCACCCGCTCGGTCAGCCGCTCCACCGTTTCGACATTCTGGGCAAAAACTTCCAGACCGGAATCGACCACGGTTTCAACGTGTTCGGTGATGTTGTCGAAGTCCGGGGTCAGGGCTTCGACCGCCACGTGTGGGGTACGGCGTTTGATGGCCCGCACGCACTCGGCGTAATGGCCGGCGCCGAAGTCGTTGAGGTCGTCCCGGTCCACGGAGGTGAGCACAATGTAGCGCAGCCCCATCATTTCCACGGAGTGGGCGGTGTTTTCGGGTTCGCTCTGGTCAAGCCAGCCCTTGGGGTTGCCGGTGTCCACAGCGCAGAAGCGGCACGCGCGGGTGCATACAGATCCCATGACCATGATGGTGGCGGTGCCGTTGTTCCAGCATTCGCCCATGTTGGGGCAGTGGCTTTCCTCGCACACGGTGCTCAGGCGGTGCTCATGGACGTTGCGCTTAACCTGCTCAAAGCGTTCGCCGCCGGGCATGCGGGCGCGCAGCCACGAGGGCTTGCGGGTGCGTTCGACTTCCTGCGCGCGGGAGGTTTTCTGGCCGTCCTTGATGGCGGCGATGCCTTGGTCGCTGCGGAACTTTTCGCCGCTGCGGGGTTTCTGACGATCACTCATAATCGTGCTCGAATCCTTGTTGGCTGGCTCTCGCTGTTTTGCGGCGACAAGGGCCACGGAGGGCCAGTATGGTTCGCGAAAATCCTTACCATTATAACTGATTTGCCACCAAAAATCGTGGGTGGCTGGACTCAGGTCCGCTCCGGCGCCACAATTCCGCCCATTAAAGTCACCTATTATGGATTGTCTGCATGGATTACGATGCGCTTATTCCCGAGGTTCTGGCCATTGCGGCGGATGCCGGTGAAAAGATCATGGCGTTTTACCGCCAGGATTATGAGGTGACGCAGAAGCAGGATGACAGCCCGCTCACTGAGGCGGACATGGCGTCCCATCACCGTATTGTTGATGGACTCAGGTCACTGACGCCAAAGCTGCCGATCCTGTCCGAGGAGGAAGAGGTGCCCTGGGAAGAGCGCCGGGACTGGGACGCGTTCTGGCTGGTGGATCCGATTGATGGGACCAAGGATTTCATCAAGCAGACAGGTGAGTTCACGGTGAATATTGCGTTAATCGAGAATGGCGTTCCGGTGATGGGCGTTGTCACGGTGCCCGCGCTGGGGATTGAATATTGGGGAACGCGCACCGGCGGGGCCTTCCGGCGCCAGCAGGGGGCTACGGTGCGTCTCCAGGTGGCTGATCCCCCGGTGGAAAAGCGGGTGGTGGCAAGTAAGAATCATATGAATGCGGAGACGGAGGCGTTCATTGACCGCCTTGGCCCGCACTGTCTGGTGCAGGCGGGGTCGTCGCTCAAGTTCTGCCGGATTGCCGAGGGTGAGGCGGACATCTACCCGCGGGTGGGACCGACCTGTGAGTGGGACACCGGTGCTGCCCAGGCAGTGCTTGAAGCGGCGGGAGGTCAGGTTCTGACTTTTGAAGGTGATGCCCTGCGTTATGGCAAGGAAAGCGTGTATAACCCGCATTTTGTGGCGGCCGGTTCCTGGTTTGTGCCAGCCTGATTCGCTTCAGTGTTGATCCGATTATCAATAGCCGCTAGTGTTTCGCCGCTACACACTGGTTTCAAGAACGACAGAAAAGCAGAAAGGGCTCAACCATGAATGAGAAGCGAAGCTCGGTCCACGGTGAATGGTCCAGTGGTCTTATCTTCATCCTTGCCGCGACCGGCTCCGCCGTTGGTCTAGGCAACCTGTGGCGTTTCCCCTACCTGGTGGGCGAGAACGGCGGTTCGGCCTTCGTGCTGCTGTATCTTGCCTGTATTCTTCTTGTAGGCATGCCAATCATGATCGCTGAGGTCACTTTGGGTCGGAAGGGCCGTCGCAGTCCCATCAACAGTCTGCGTTTGATCGCGCGGGATGAAGGGGTTTCCCAGCAGTGGGCGCTGGTTGGCTGGATGGGCGTCGTTGCCGGCGTTCTGATCCTGTCGTTTTACAGCGTCGTGGGTGGTTGGTCGCTGTTCTACGGCTTTGAAGCGCTGAAGGGAAGTTTTGTGGGGATTTCCTCTGATGAGGCAACAGGCCTTTTCGAGGGGCTGGTTGCAGATGGCCCAACGGTACTGCTCTGGCACACCCTGTTCATGGTCATTCTTTTCTCAATAGTGGCGGCGGGTGTGAAAAAGGGGCTTCAGCGCGCGGTTACCCTGCTGATGCCGCTGCTTTTCTTTCTGCTGCTCGGGCTGGTGGTCTATGGCATGACCACGGAAGGGTTTGGTGAAGCTATTACCTTTCTGGCAACACCGGATCTCAGTGTTATTGATGGCGGTGTTTTCCTGGCCGCCCTTGGGCAGGCGTTCTTCACGCTGAGTCTCGGTATGGGGGCCATCATGGTTTACGGCGCCTATCTGCCCCAGCAGAACTCAATTCCGGTAAGCAGTGGCTGGATTGTGGGCATGGACACACTCACAGCGTTGCTTGCCGGTCTCGCTATTTTTCCTATCGTGTTCAGTGTTGGTTTGGAACCAGGCGAGGGACCGGGCCTGGTGTTCGTGACTCTGCCAATCGTGTTTGGTGAGATTCCGTTGGGCACTCTGCTGGGCATTGTTTTCTTCATACTGCTATCCGTGGCCGCCATCACCTCCGGAATGTCGCTTCTGGAGCCGGCGGTGGCCTATCTCACGGAGAGTTTCGGCGGCAGCCGCGTCAAGTCGGCGGCCACGATGGCGGTGCTGATCTGGTTGGTTGGTGCAGCCTGTGGTCTGTCGCTCAATGCCTGGTCGGACATCACGCTCTGGCCCGGCAAGAACATCTTTGATTCCCTGGATCATGTGGCAAGTAATATTCTGCTGCCGCTGGGCGGTCTATTCGTGGCCTTCTTCGTGGGCTGGAAAATCCGCACCAACACGGTTGCGGCCGAGCTGGATACCCACAACCATCACTACCTTTTCCTTCTGTGGCTGTGGGCCACGCGCGTGATCGCGCCCGCGGCGGTGATCTTCATCTTCCTTAATGCGACCGGGTTGTTGGCGCTCATCAGCGGGTGATCCGAAGGAATGGCCAAGCTGACCCTGGACCTGCACCCCATATTCAATCGTGGGGCGCAGATCGAGCAAGAGCTGGAGCGGGTGATCGACGAGGCGGAACGCAAGCGCGTTGCGACCGTGGAAATCATCCCCGGTAAAGGCTCAGGTCAGCTCAAAAAGCGCGTTCTGCGCTTTCTGGATCGCAATGAGATCAAGCAGCGTTACCATCGCCTGGACAAGGATCGTGACAATCATGGGCGCGTGTTCGTGTATTTCCGCTTCAAGGGTAAGCAATGAAACGGGTTGCACCCGGTCTGATTGTTGTCCTGTCGTTCCTCGGCGCGGGCTGTGGCAGTTTCTCAGGAGAGGATGCTCCAGACGCGGTCACGCTCTGTCTCCCCGCGGGTGAACGGGCGGTGCCGCTTAAGGCTGAGCTTGCCACCTCGCCCGAGCAGCGCCAAAAGGGACTGAGTGAGCGGTCCCAGCTGCCACGGCGTTCCGGTATGCTGTTCATCTACCCCAATGAACAGGGAGTGGAGAACAGTTTCTGGATGCATCAGACGCATGTACCGCTGACAATCCTGTTTCTGGACGAGCAGGGCGTAGTGCGCTCAATTCAGGATATGACGCCATGTCTGGATGGTGATGGGTCACAATGTGCCAGCTACGAGGCGGGCGTCAGTCACTGGATGGCACTGGAAGTGAATCAGGGCTTACCCCAGGCGCTGGGCGTTTCAGAGGGCGATATCATCAGGCGGTCGCAGGGCGGTGCAAAGGCTGCCTGCGAAACCCTGCAAAAGCTTACGCCCCGAACCTTGCCGAGAGCCTACTGAGCTTCGTCCAGTTCACGTTCGAGCACAGCCTGGAGTTGCGCCCAGCTGTTGCGTGTGAGGGGGATATTGTCCACCAACACGGTTGGTGTGCTGGTTACCCTCAGGTCCCGCGCCAGATTTCGGCTCTCCGTGAGTTTTTTCTCGATCCTGTTCAGTCCCATGCAGCGCTGGAACTTTCGCTTATCAAGACCAAGGGCGCCGGCGTATTCAGTAAAGATCGATTCTGGATCGGAGGCATCGCTCCAGTCGTCCTGTTCTGCGAAAAGGCGGTCGTGCATTGGCCTCCAGGCGTCCTGATCCTCGGCACAGCGGGCTGCTTTGGCCGCGGGCTCAGCATTCCTGTGTTTGCGCAGCGGCATATCGAAGAATACAAACCGGACTTTGCCAGTCTCCACATACTCGTTCATAAGCCGATCATGATGCCTGGCAAAATCCGCGCAGGCAGGGCACTGGAAGTCGGCAAACTCGCGCACCACGACCGGCGCATCAGCGTTACCGATGCTTACCCCGACACGGTCCCGCTCTTCCGGGAAGGGCGAAAGATCCTCACCCGTGGGCAGGGAGGGTGGCCCGGAGAGGGCTGGGTTGCTGAGCCAGTAGACGCTGCCGATTATGCCGATCAGAACCACCCCGAATAGGCTGGCGCTGATGAAGCGGTGGCGCCGGCGTCTGCGGCTGAGGGCGCTGGGTTTGCCGGTCTTCTGACGATTTTTCGCTTCTCCCATGATGGGCGTTCCCGTTCCTTGTCCGTTATGATGGTCGACAGTTCCTAGAGACTATCTGTGTCCCCAAGGCCTGACAACACCCCGGCAGGAGGTTCCAATGAGCAGGGGAGAGCACAAGCTTGTGGTTTATTACGACGGTTCCTGCCCCGCCTGCATGCGTGACCGCAGGCTCTATGAACGGCTGGCGGGCAGCGGCGGCCGGGATGTCGTCTGGTTTGACATCACTGGTGAGGAAACCGCATTGCGCGAGAGAGGAATCGACCCGGATCTGGCGCTACAGGAACTTCATGTAGAGGATTCAGGCGGGGGTATTCATAGCGAGATGGCCGCCTATATCCTGCTGATGGGGCGGGTGCCTTTTCTCAAGCCACTGGCCTGGCTACTGTCTCTGGAGCCCATCAAAGGCCTTTTCTCCGCCCTCTATCACCGGTGGGTTCAGCGCCGACTGGCGCGAGAGGGCCGTTTACCATCATCTAATCAGGACCCTTCACAATGAGTGACGACGATCAGGATCAGGACCAGGACCAGGACCAGGACCTGGATCGCGAGATCGAATCTCTCGCCAGCCAGCTCAGCGACGAACAGATGGACTCCATAGCGCGCCGGCTCGGGGTGCGTGGCGATGAGCGAGTACACCGGACACAAGCGGAAGGGCAGTGTTCGTTTTGTGGGCGGCCTCAGGAGGAGGTGGGCTCCATGGTCAGCAATGGTGCTGGCGCCCGGATCTGTGGGGAGTGTCTGGCAAGTTTCCGGTCCTCATGAGCCGGACATAAAAAACCGCGGCCGTGGCCGCGGTTTTGTCCTGCAAGAGGCTTTTCAGGAGGCGTTTGCCGCCTTTTTACTTTTACCGCCACGGTTGTCGTCGGCCGACTTGATGCCGCGTTTCTCCATTGCCAGGTTGCGTACGCGGTCGAAGTCCTCGTCCGTATACACGCCGTTGACACCGGAGATGGAAGCCAGCTTCATGCCGTGCTTGAGGCCAAGCTGGTAGATCTCGCGGACCTTCTCCCACTCAATTTCACGCCCAACCGTGTAGGTGTCGTAGCGACCCTCCAGGGCTAGCACGATGGTCTCCGCCAGACAGGCGTAGGCCACCTTGGGGGGAAGGCCGATATTCTTCATGCGGACATCGCCCGGCAGTTCGATTTCACCTGATTCGATGACCAGTACGTCAGGCCGTTTCGCAACGTCCTCCGGCGGAATGTCCAGCGGCCGTGCCACGTCCGTGATTACGCAGCCCGGTTTAACCTCCATGATATCGAGAATGCGCTTACCGGCACCTGAAGTGGAGGTCACGACCATGTCCATTTCCCGCAGGTACTTGTTGGGATTGGATGTGACATGGATCTGCGCTTCTGGTGTCTCCTTCATGATGGATTCTTTGAGCGCCAGAAGCCGAGCGGATTCGCGCGCGACGATATAGACCTCGTCGACGGCCTTGGCCAAAAGGCGCGCGCAGACTGCACCGATGGAGCCGGTGGCGCCCACGACCATGGCTTTAGCCTTGGCCTTGTTGTTTTTTCCGACCTCCACCAGGCTCAGTTTCTTGAGAGCCTCATGGGCGGCCCACAGGGCACCGGAGGCACTGTAGCTGTTGCCGGTGGTGATCGGCAGGGGGGCACGTTTGGAGACTGTCAGGCCGGCGTCGCCCACCACCTTGGTAAATGCCCCGAGGCCCATGATCTGCGCACCCAGGCGCTTGGCCAATCGTGCTGCCGCGAGCAGTCGCCGGTAGGTGAATTCGGGGCTGTGCGCCATGATCTCCTTGGGTGTACCGCCCACGGTGATCAGCCAACCCTCGGCCTCTGCGCCTGTGGGTGACTTGATGCCGGTCACCCGGGAATACACAAAGGGAGGTGAATAGGCCATGACCTTCTCGACCGTGTTCATGAAGGTCTTGGGTGCGTAGCTGGCGACCATGTCCAGCGGTTTCGAGTTCCGGAAATACTGCTGGGACAACGGGTGGATGACGAAGGCGAAGCGGCTGATCCGCTTATACCCGGAGGGATAGAGAATGCGCGGCTCAATGCCCTCGCTGGTGATGATCTCCAGATAGTCGTCATGGGTAATCTCGGCCGGCGAGCGTTCTAGGGCGGCCAGGATCATGGCCTCGACAACATTCACGCCGATCGTCTCGTTGAAGATCTGGGGGGTATAGTCGATGACGACGTTCACGCCACGATCGCCCAGTTCCTTGAGCCGTTCGTCAGAGATGGATGAGGTCAGAACCGTCTTGCCGCCGAGCTCCTCCAGGCCCATTTCTTCCAGCTCGTTGTAGCGCGCTGCAATCACATCCGCAGTCTGGGCACCCTTGCGCAGCACATAGTCGGTCACATTCTTTGCCACTGGTAACCGGCCCACAGTGTCACCGATGTTCCAGGACTGGATCGGGCCGGTGCCGGCGGCGTAGTTCTCAAGCTGATTCAGCGAGGTGAGCATCTTGGGAGCGCCGAGCTGGGTGACCGGGTCGGCAAAAAACAGGTTCTCGGTGTATTCGTTGAACACGCGGGCGGGCCGGTAATTCGCCTGGCCGTTCAGGAACAGGACCTTGGCGTTGTTGAAACACTCCTCCAGCTCCAGCTGGGTATGGCGAACGGCCCAGTCCTGAAGGATGCTGCGCAGGGTGGCGCCGGTTGTTACGGGTACTGACTGCACGGCTTGTTGAAGGCGTTGGGTCTCTTCGTGGGTAATGGTGTGGGTACCGACCTGATAGTGGTCCTGCACCATCCCCAGACCGATGACATCGGCCTTGGCTTCCCACTCACGGATGGCGGCTTCGGCGCGATCCACGCTGCCATCCGTGCCGATCCGGATGACGCGTATGCTCTGACCAAGAAACTCGGATTCGAGGTCGTAATCGAGCCTGGCGGGCCCCAGGCTGATACTGACAACCGTCTTCATGGACTTCTCCCATTGGTGTTCCCGTTTAACAGCATGGTTCAGAATCCCGCTCCCTTCAAAAAAAGTTGGCATTCAGAACCCGTTCTGGTTGCCGGCAGGCTTTGTCATTGGTGTGTTCTGCCGGTGAACACGGGATTGTGATTATTGATGCAATCGTCGCAGGCTGGGTGGTCGATTGTCAGGCAGAGTATAACAGGGGGAGTAACAGGGTCGGTACAGGCGGAAATATGATTTGTATAACAAAAAAAAAGCCCGGCTCATTGAGCCGGGCTTTTTCGACCTGCGGTCGCTTTACACGGGCGTGACGTTTTCCGCCTGCGGACCTTTCGGGCCTTGTGTAATAGCGAACTGGACTTCCTGCCCCTCGGTCAGCGTCCGGAAACCGGTTCCGTTGATCGCACTGTAGTGTACGAATACGTCAGAGCCGTTTTCGCGAGCAATAAAACCAAAGCCTTTTGCTTCGTTGAACCACTTGACGCGACCAGTATTGAGATCAGACATGATGCACTTTCCTTAAAAAACACGATTTTCTGTCACATCCTCCATTGAGGATGCTTTGAGCTGGGACGCTTGGAGGCCTTTCGGTGAGGAACGAACGAGGAGTCCTGATGCAGGTCGTCGTAATGCTTTCACTTATAAGAGCCGCTTTACGTATGCAGCGGATGCAGTATCGGTTCTGTGCTCAGGCGCGTCAAGCGTTTTCATTGTTTGATTCCGCTGATTCTCTCACCGCCTCTACGCGACAGGACAGGTGCCCCTGTGCAAGGCGTACGGTCACGGAGTCCCCCGGGGCTCTCTGGTCTGCGTGTCGGAGAATGGCGCCGGTTTCATCCTGGGCGATGGCGTAGCCACGGTTGAGGGTGGCCAGTGGGCTGACCAGATCCAGCTGAGCGCCCTGGTTGCATAGGCGCTGCTGTTCGCGTTCGAGGCGTGCGCGCATGGCTCGCTCAAGCCGCTGGTGATTCTCCTGGGTGCGCTCACGGGCCTGGTGCAGGCGCGGCTCGGGGCGCACCGCTGTCAGTCGCCGCCAATACTGATGCATCCGTTGGCGGTGTTGCGCCAATTGGCGCCGGGTCTGTTGGTGCAGCCGGGCTTCCAGTTCGTCCACTCGCTGAGCCTGCTCCTGAAGCTGTTGGCGCGGGTGGCGCAGGCGTTGACTCAGTTCGGCCACTCGCTCGCTGTGCTGGCGCAACAGTTGGCGTGTTTTGAGGATCAGGCGCTCCTCAAGTCCGCTCAGCCGGTCGAAAAATTCCTGGCGGTTGGGTGAAATGGCTTCGGCAGCGGCGGAAGGCGTGGGCGCGCGTTGATCCGCCACCAGATCGGCGATGGTGACATCCACTTCATGGCCAACCGCGCTGATGATCGGGATCCGGCTGTTGAAAATGGCGCGCGCCACGGCCTCCTCGTTAAAGCACCAGAGGTCTTCCAGAGAGCCTCCGCCGCGCCCGACGATGAGCGCATCACAGCGGCCGTGGCGGTGGGCGCGCTCGATGGCGGCGCGGATCCCGGCAGTGCCATCAGCGCCCTGGACTGGTGTTGGGTAAAGCGTTACCGCCAGACCTGGGAAGCGCCGGTTGAGCACTGTCAGAATATCCCGTATCGCAGCTCCGGTTGCAGAGGTTACGAGACCCAGGTGCTGTGGCGGAACCGGAGCCGGCTGTTTGTGTTCCATGGCGAAAAGACCTTCGCGCTCCAGTCGGGCCTTCAGTTCCTCAAAGGCCCGCTGAAGGGCGCCGCGGCCTGCGGGCTCGATGGATTCGACGATCAGCTGGAAATCACCGCGTGCCTCATAGAGGCTGACTTTGGCGCGCAGCAGCACCTGTTCACCATCCGCGGGGGCGCTGTTCAGCAGGCGGTTGCGGTTACGGAACATGGCGCAACGGATCTGGGCACGCTCATCCTTGAGGCTGAAATACCAGTGACCGGAAGCAGGGCGGCTCAGACCCGAGATCTCGCCCTCAACATGCACTTCCATGAAGCTGGTTTCGAGCAGGCTCTTCGCCTGCCGTGTGAGCTGGCTGACCGAAAGAGCGCCGGAGGTGCTCGCGCCGGGGCTGTCGTCTTTACGCATTCAGTTGTCGCAACGTATAATAGTCGTTTACTGAAACCGGCGCCAAGGGCGCCCTGATGGGGTTTTCAGAGGCTGTGTTCCGAGATGAGAGCGTATTAATCGAGTGAACCAGAGAACAACCCCGGAAGGCAAGTTGATAAGGCGGACCCAATGCTGCGAATCGCGGAAGAAGCGCTTACCTTCGACGACGTACTTCTTATCCCAGGCTATTCTGATGTCATGCCCAACGAGGTGGACCTACGGACGCCGTTGACGCGGGGTATCCAGCTCAACAGCCCACTGGTTTCGGCAGCCATGGATACCGTGACTGAAGCGTCTCTGGCAATTGCCATGGCCCAGGTGGGCGGCATCGGCATGATCCACAAGAACATGACGATTGAGCAGCAGGCCGCCGCCGTCCGCAAGGTAAAGAAATACGAAAGCGGCGTGGTTAAGGATCCTGTAACGGTTTCGCCTAACACTACCGTCCGGGAACTGGTTCAGATCACTACCGCCAATCGGATATCCGGATTGCCGGTGGTCGATGGCCGGGATCTAGTGGGTATCGTTACCGGTCGTGATATCCGCTTTGAGAGCGGTATGGATACGCCGGTTTCGGACATCATGACTCCACGGGCGAAGCTGGTAACCGTGCGGGAGGGTGAGGATGTCCAGAACATCAAAGACCTGCTGCACCGTCATCGCATAGAAAAGGTTCTGGTGGTCAATGATGACTTTGAATTGAGCGGTCTGATCACGGTCAAAGACATCCAGAAATCCGAGGACTATCCCGATGCCTGCAAGGATGCCCAGGGGCACCTGCGCGTAGGGGCGGCTGTCAGTACTGGCGGCGATACCGAAGCGCGCCTGGATGCGCTGGTCGAAGCTGGCGTCGACGTGGTCGTCGTGGATACTGCCCATGGTCATTCCCAGGGCGTAATCAACCGAGTGCGCTGGGTTAAGGAGCATTATCCTGGTCTGCAGGTAATCGGCGGCAATATCGCTACCGGCGATGCAGCGCTCGCGCTGGCGGATGCTGGTGTGGACGGGGTCAAGGTCGGTATCGGTCCGGGTTCCATCTGTACCACCCGTATCGTGGCCGGTATTGGTGTACCTCAGATCAGCGCCGTTTCCAATGTTGCAGAGGCGTTGCGTAATCGGGACGTTCCGGTCATCGCCGACGGCGGCATCCGTTTTTCCGGTGACATTGCTAAGGCCATTGCTGCCGGCGCTCATACCGTTATGGCGGGCAGCCTGCTGGCAGGCACCGATGAAGCGCCGGGGGAGGTTGAGCTCTATCAGGGGCGTACCTATAAAGCCTACCGTGGCATGGGGTCTCTGGGTGCTATGGGGCAGGGATCCAGTGACCGCTATTTCCAGGATGCGGCTGAAGGCATCGATAAGCTGGTCCCCGAGGGAATTGAAGGGCGCGTGGACTGCAAGGGCCCGATGAAGTCGATTGTGCATCAGCTCATGGGTGGCCTGAAGGCGGCAATGGGCTATACCGGCTGCGCCAACATGCAGGAGATGCGCACCCAGCCCCAGTTCTCGCGCATCACCAACGCGGGTGTTAAGGAGAGTCATGTGCATGACGTGACCATCACCAAGGAAGCACCCAATTACCGCATAAGCTGAGTCCGCCACAACCAGAGGCCCGCATGACCCGGAACATCCACGATCACCGCATACTGATCCTTGATTTTGGTTCCCAGTACACTCAGCTGATTGCGCGCCGGGTCCGGGAGATCGGCGTCTACTGCGAGATCCGGCCCTTTGATGCTACATCGCAAGAGGTCGCGGAGTACGCGCCCAGTGGCATCATTCTGGCAGGCGGCCCGGAGTCGGTGACTGATCTTGGCAGTCCGCGCGCGCCAGCGAAAATTTTCGAACTGGGCGTGCCGGTACTGGGCATCTGTTACGGCATGCAGACCATGGCCGAAGAACTCGGTGGCCGGGTGGCCGGCTCGGAGAAGCGTGAGTTCGGCTATGCCCGGGTTCGTGTCACTGCGCAAAGCGAACTGTTCCGGGCTATTGCCGACCACGTAACGGACGCGGGCGAGCGGTTGCTGGATGTCTGGATGAGTCATGGGGATCAGGTTGTTGAGACGCCGGAAGGCTTTGAGGTTCTGGCGTCCACAGACAGTGCTCCTGTCGCTGCCATTCAGGACCCGACGCGTCATCTTTATGGCGTCCAGTTCCATCCGGAGGTTACCCATACGCTTCAGGGGCAGCGACTCCTATCCCATTTTGTGCTGGATATCTGCGGTTGTGAGGCCCTCTGGACACCTGCTGAGATCGTCGATGATGCTATCCAGCAGATCCGGGAAGAAGTCGGTAACGACCGCGTTCTTCTCGGACTGTCCGGCGGCGTTGACTCCTCGGTAACCGCCGCGCTGCTGCACCGGGCGATTGGCGACCAGCTGACCTGTGTGTTCGTGGATAACGGCCTGCTGCGGCTGAATGAAGGTAAGCAGGTCATGGACATGTTTGCCCGTAACATGGGCGTCAACGTCATCCATCACAATGCTGAACATCGCTTCCTGTCACAGCTTGAGGGTGTGCAGGATCCGGAAGAAAAGCGTCGCATCATCGGTAACACGTTCATCGAAGTCTTTGACGAGGAAGCAGCGACGATTACGGATGTGGACTGGCTGGCCCAGGGCACTATCTATCCGGACGTGGTGGAATCCGCGCAGTCGCGTAGCGGTAAGGCGACGATCATCAAGTCCCATCATAATGTGGGCGGTCTGCCGGAAACGATGAAACTGAAACTGGTGGAGCCTCTGCGTGAGCTGTTCAAGGACGAGGTCCGCAGGATCGGGCTTGAGCTGGGCCTGCCCTACGATATGGTCTATCGTCATCCTTTCCCGGGACCGGGCCTGGGTGTGCGGATTCTGGGCGAAGTAAAGAAAGATTATGCGGACATGCTGCGCCAGGCGGATGCCATCTTTCTCGAGGAGCTGCACAATTACGACTGGTATCACCACACCAGTCAGGCCTTTGCTGTCTTCCTGCCGGTGAAATCGGTAGGTGTGGTCGGGGATGCGCGTCGCTATGAGTACGTGATCGCTCTGCGTGCCGTGGAGACGCTGGATTTCATGACGGCACGCTGGGCTCATCTGCCGTACGAGCTTCTTGAGACGGTCTCAAGCCGGATCATCAACGAGATACCGGGTATCTCCAGGGTTACCTATGATGTGTCATCCAAGCCCCCGGCGACCATTGAGTGGGAGTGACCGAATCCGCCCATGAGCGCAGGGGCTGAGGACGAAGCCTGGATGGATCGGGCGCTGGCGCTTGCAGCGCAGGCGGAGGCGCTGGATGAGGTCCCTGTGGGGGCCGTGGTTGTGCTGGAAGGAAAAATTGTTGGCGAAGGCTTTAATCAGCCCATATCCGGCCACGATCCGACCGCGCACGCGGAGGTCCGGGCGCTCAGGGATGCGGCGCAGCGGGTCGGCAATTACCGGCTGACCGATGCCGTTCTCTATGTGACTCTTGAACCCTGCACCATGTGCGCCGGTGCCCTTGTGCATGCTCGCATCGGGACCCTGGTGTTCGGCGCACGTGAACCCAAGGCTGGGGCCATCCGTTCCCGGGCAAGAATGCTGGAGGCTGAGCATCTGAACTGGCAGATCGGCGTTCGCGAAGGCGTGCGCGAATCAGAGTGCCGCGACCAGCTAACGGCATTCTTTGCGCGCCGGCGGGCAGAGAATAAAAACAGGCGTAAGGATTCAGAAGGAGTGGATGAGTGACAGACAGGGTGTTGGTAACTGGTGGGGCCGGCTATATCGGTAGCCATGTGGTGCGCCAGCTTGGGGAAGCCGGCTATGACGTGGTCGTGTTCGACAATCTTTCAACGGGCCATGAATGGGCCGTAACGCACGGTGAACTCGTGGTAGGTGATCTGGCGGATCCGGAGGCCCTGGATGCTCTCTTCGCTGCCAACGATTTCGCTGCAGTTCTTCATTTCGCCGCACACATCATTGTGCCGGAATCCGTGGCGGACCCCCTCAAGTATTACCGCAATAATACCCGCAACACCCTGAATCTGCTGGGTGCCATGAGTCGCCACGGGGTCAGCCGGATCGTTTTCTCCTCCACCGCTGCCGTTTACGGTATGCCGGATCAGCAGGTGCTGACCGAGGATTTGCCGCTGGCGCCCATCAACCCCTATGGCGCGTCCAAGATGATGAGCGAGCGTATGATCATGGACCTGGCTCAAGCCAGTGACCTGGATTACGTGATCCTGCGCTATTTCAATGTCGCCGGCGCCGACCCGCAGACACGGCTGGGCCAGGCCACGCCCGAAGCGACGCATCTGATTAAGGTGGCCTGTCAGTGTGCCACCGGCGCCCGTGACGGCATGCAGATCTTCGGCACCGATTACGGTACACGCGACGGTACCTGCATCCGTGATTATATCCACGTGGAGGATCTGGCAAGTGCTCACGTGCGTGCGCTTGAGCACATGCAGCAGGGCAACGGCTCCGAAGTGCTCAATTGCGGCTATGGCCGCGGCTTCACTGTGCGTGAGGTCATCGAGGTAGTGAAACGTCTGTCTAGCGTTGACTTCACCGTGACGGAGACCGATCGCCGTGCCGGTGACCCGGAAGCCCTGATGGCGGATAACCAGACGATCCGCGAGCGGCTTGACTGGTCACCGGTCTATGATGAACTGACAACCATTGTACAGACCGCGCTTGACTGGGAGCGCCACTGGCAGGCGCGCCAGAAGAATCAATCGAATCAGTAAGGAACAGCGGCATGCGCATCACTATTTTCGGAACCGGCTATGTGGGTCTTGTTACAGGCGCCTGTCTCGCCGAGGTTGGCCACCACGTCATGTGCATGGACGTGGACCAGGAAAAGATCGACCGTCTGCGGGATGGCATTATCCCTATCTATGAACCAGGGCTGGAACCCATTGTGGCCCATAATACGGGCGCCGGCCGGCTCCAATTTACCACGGATGTCACCGAGGCGGTGGATTACGGGGAACTGCAGTTCATCGCCGTAGGTACGCCCTCGGACGAAGATGGTTCCGCCGATCTGAAATACGTTCTTGCTGTGGCCGGCAGCATCGGCGAGCACATGAACGACTATAAGGTCGTTATCGATAAGTCCACCGTGCCGGTGGGTACCGCGGACAAGGTGCGTGCAGCCGTGCGTGAAAAGCTGAGGGATCGAGACGCCAACATTGATTTTGATGTGGTCTCCAACCCGGAATTTCTTAAAGAGGGTGCGGCGGTCGATGACTTCATGAAGCCGGATCGCGTCATCGTGGGTGCCGACCGTGATCACCCTCAGGAGCTGCTACGCGAGCTCTACTACCCGTTCAACCGTAACCATGAACGTGTCATCTTCATGGATGTGCGTTCGGCGGAACTAACCAAGTACGCCGCTAACGCCATGCTCGCCACCAAGATCAGCTTTATGAACGAGGTGGCCAATCTGGCGGAGCGCCTGGGTGCTGACATTGAACATGTACGCCGCGGCATGGGATCGGATCCGCGCATTGGTTATCACTTCATCTATCCGGGCTGTGGTTACGGCGGTTCCTGTTTCCCCAAAGACGTGAAGGCGCTGGCCTGGACGGCCCGGGAATATGACTACGAGGCACGCCTTCTGGATGCCGTGGAGGCAGTGAACAATGACCAGAAACACGTGCTCTTCGACAAGGTCAGCTACTACTACAGCGGTGACCTGGCTGGCAAGACCGTGGCTCTGTGGGGGCTGGCGTTCAAGCCCAAAACCGATGACATGCGCGAGGCGCCCAGCCGGGTGCTGATGGAAAAACTCTGGGCGGCGGGGGCTGTTGTGCAGGCCTTTGATCCGGAAGCTATGGAGGAAACCCAGCGGATCTACCCCGACCAGCCGGGATTGCAGCTCTGCGGCACTAAGGAACAGGCGCTCAAAGGCGCCGACTGCTTGGTGATCTGTACAGAGTGGAAAGAGTTCCGGTCGCCCGATTTCGCCCAGATCGCCGCCACCATCCGATCACCCGTGGTTTTTGACGGCCGCAACCTGTATGACGAGAAGATGCTGGGGCGTCATGGACTGAGCTACTACGCCATTGGGCGTGGGTTGAACCAGTTTGGCACACGCTGAGGCGGCGTCCCGCAAAAGCGTCTGCCCTGCTCAGGTGCTTTTCAGTTTTCGGCCATGGTCTGCGCGCCTACCAGTACCATCCGCAGTTGGATCTTGAGTTTTTCTTTGAGGTTGGCGCGCTGCTTGGCCGGCGCGTCCAGCGCTTCCGCGCCCAGGTGAAAGACCAGCACCACCATGGACTCGGCAACCAGGTGCGGATCCGAAAGCCGGTGCTGTTTATCCACGGCAAACTTTTCCAGATCTTCCGCCAGTTCCGTGACGAAATGGTCGATTTCCGCCTGAACGGCCGTGCGAAAGATCCGGGATACGCCAGTGCGCTCGCGAAGCAGTAGCCGGAACAGGTTGGCGTTATCCGTCAGGTACTCCATGAAAGTTTCCACAGAGGTGTTGATCGCGCCCCCTTCGCGTTCGATGCGCTTGCGGGCCTGGCGCATGAGCTGGCGCAGAGCCACGCCAGCTTCGTCCACCAGCGCCAGTCCCAGCTCATTCAGGTCCGTGAAATGGCGATAAAAGGAAGTGGGCGCGATGCCGGCCTCGCGGGCAATTTCACGCAGGCTGAGGCTCCCGAAACCGCGGTCGGCGCTGAGCTGGCGCAGTGATGCGTCCATCAGGGCGCGGCGGGTCTTGAGCTTCTGTTCGGCGCGGACGGACACGTTCTGGTCTCTCCTTCAATGCTGGACCGGTGGCCGCTAATGGTAGCCGCTGCGGGGGCTGGCGTCACGAATCCGCAGACGCTGTCCGTGTCCGTGCAACCAATCACGCCGTCATGGTCTGACTTCGCGGCCTGATGCCGTTATAATAGCCTACCTCAAATCACATCGGCGGAAGCGCCAGGCAAACAGGAACCAACGGGTATGCGCAGTCACTATTGCGGCGGAATCAACGAATCCCACATTGACGAGACAGTGACCCTCTGCGGCTGGGTTCACCGTCGCCGGGACCATGGCGGCGTGATCTTCCTCGATCTCCGGGATCGGGACGGCATCGCCCAGGTGGTGTTCGACCCGGACACCCCTGAGAGCTTCGCTCAGGCTGACCGGGTGCGTAACGAATACGTCATCCAGATTACCGGCCGCGTGCGCCGGCGTCCTGAGGGCACCGAGAATGAGCACATGGCCACGGGGCTCGTCGAGGTGCTTGGCAAAGAGCTTGAGATTCTCAATGAAGCGGCGACGCCGCCTTTCCCGCTGGACGAGTATGCGGATGTAGGTGAGGACGTACGCCTGCGCCACCGCTACGTGGACCTGCGCCGCCCGGAAATGGCCCAGCGTCTGCGCTTCCGTTCGCGTGTCACCAGCTATCTGCGCAACTTCCTTGATAGCGAAGGGTTCATGGACGTTGAAACACCCGTTCTGACCCGCGCCACCCCGGAAGGTGCCCGCGACTACCTGGTGCCCAGCCGTACCCATGCCGGCAGTTTCTTTGCATTGCCGCAGTCACCGCAGCTGTTCAAACAGCTGCTGATGGTGTCTGGCATTGATCGCTACTACCAGATCGCCAAGTGCTTCCGGGACGAAGACCTGCGAGCTGACCGCCAGCCCGAGTTCACCCAGGTGGATGTGGAAGCTTCCTTCGTCACGGAAGAACAGATCATGGGCACCATGGAACGCATGGTGCGCAATCTCTTCAGCGATCTGCTGGGCGTCGAGCTGCCCGAATTTCCGCGCCTGCCTTACGCCGAAGCGATTCGCCGTTTCGGCAGTGACAAGCCGGACCTGCGGATCCCGCTGGAACTGGCGGACGTCGATGATCTGGTCCAGAACGTGGACTTTAAGGTCTTCTCCGGCCCGGCAGAAGATCCGAAAGGGCGGGTGGCAGCGCTACGTGTGCCCGGCGGTAGCGAGCTGACGCGTAAACAGATCGACGACTACACCGAGTTCGTTGGCATCTATGGCGCCAAGGGGCTGGCCTACATCAAGGTCAATGACCGCGCCGCCGGCATCGAAGGCCTGCAGTCACCGATCGTCAAATTCCTTGGCGAGGAGGCGACCCTGGCCATCATGGATCGGGTTGAGGCGGTCGACGGCGATCTGGTCTTCTTTGGTGCCGACAAGGCGGGCGTGGTGGATGAGGCTCTGGGCGCGCTGCGCGTCCGCCTGGGTCATGATCTGGGCATGGTGCAGGGAGACTGGGAGCCGTGCTGGGTCGTGGACTTCCCCATGTTCGAGGAAGACGATGACGGCAAACTGCACGCACTGCACCATCCGTTCACCGCCCCGGTCTCGGCCGAGGAATTGCAGAACAACCCCGCGGGCGCGCTGTCGCGGGCTTACGATATGGTTCTCAATGGCACCGAGTTGGGTGGGGGCTCCATCCGTATCCACGACGAAGCCACACAGAACGTGGTCTTCAACAGCCTGGGCATAGGTGAAGAGGAAGCACGTGAGAAGTTCGGTTTCCTGCTGGATGCCCTGCGCTTCGGTGCGCCGCCCCACGGCGGTCTGGCCTTCGGTCTGGACCGGCTGGTGATGCTGATGACCGGTGCTGGTTCGATCCGTGACGTGATTCCATTCCCTAAAACCCAGAACGCAACCTGCCTGATGACGGACGCGCCGGGCGAGGTGGACGATAAGCAGCTGCGTGAGCTGCACATCCGTCTGCGGCGCAGCGCCAAGAGTGATCAGGACGACAGCAACTGAGCGAGGCGGGCCATGGCCGGACACAGCAAGTGGCACAACATCCGACACCGCAAGGCCGCGCAGGATGCGAAAAAGGGTAAGATCTTTACTAAGCTCATCAAGGAGCTTTATGTAGCCGCCAAGGAGGGCGGCCCCGAACCCGATGATAATCCACGGCTGCGCAGCGCCGTCGATAAAGCACTGAGTAACAACGTCAAGAAAGACAGTATCGATCGCGCCATTGAACGGGGTGCCGGTAATACCGATGGCGAGAATTACGAGCAGCTGACCTACGAAGGCTATGGCCCGGGGGGTGTCGCCATCTATGTGGAGGCCATGACGGACAACAAGAACCGTACGGTTTCTGACGTCCGTCACGCTTTCAGCAAGTTTGGTGGCAATCTGGGCACGGATGGTTCCGTTGGCTTTCTGTTCACGCGCCAGGGCACTCTCAGTTTCAGCCTGGAGTACGATGAGGACACCATCATGGAAGCGGCACTGGAAGCTGGTGCCGAGGACGTGCGGGTGAGCGAGGACGGCTCGAAAGACGTCATCACTACGCCTGAGCAGTATATGGACGTAAAGGACGCCATGAAACAGGCGGGGTTGGAGCCGGACCATGCGGAAGTCAGTATGGTCCCCATGACCACTGTGGCCCTGGACGAGGACGGCGCGGAGACCAACCTCAAGCTGATCGATTGGCTTGAGGACCTGGACGACGTTCAGAACGTCTACACCAACGCCGACTTTCCCGAGGCGGCGCTGGAGCGCTTCGGCTACGCATGACCATCCTTCTGGGCGTGGATCCCGGTTCGCGGATCACCGGGTACGGTGTAATCCGCAGCAATGGGCGCAACCTGGAATACCTGGATAGCGGCTGCATCACCATGGGCGACAAGGCCATGCCGGAACGGCTGCAAACGATCCACGCAGGGCTTGCCGAGATCATCGAGACCTATCGGCCGGAGGAGATGGCTATCGAGAAGGTCTTCCTCTCCCGCAATGTCGACTCCGCCCTTAAGCTAGGGCAGGCGCGCGGCGTGGCCATTGTGTGTGGCGCTAACGCAGGCCTTCCTGTTGCTGAGTATTCCGCCCGTCAGGTCAAACAGGCGGCGGTGGGCAAGGGCAGCGCGGACAAACACCAGATCCAGCACATGGTTCAGGCGATTTTCAAACTCACCCGTCAACCCCGCGAGGATGCTGCCGACGCATTGGCGATTGCTCTCTGCCATGCGCATCTACGCCAGGGGCTCGCCAGCACCGGCGCATCCAGCAGCCGCAACGGTCGCGCACGCTGAAGGAGATTGCCCATGATCGGTCGCATTCGCGGCATCCTGATTGAGAAGCAGCCCGGTGACGCCCTGATCGAGGCCAGCGGCGTGGGTTACGAAGTCGACATTCCCTATACGACCTTTTTCCGCCTGCCGGACACTGGCCAGGAGGCTATCCTCTATACCCATCTGGCCGTACGCGAAGACGCACAGCAGCTCTATGGTTTCGCCAACAAGGGCGAGCGGGAGCTGTTCCGGCTTCTGATCCGTACCAGTGGCGTGGGCCCGAAGCTGGCGCTCGCCATTCTCTCCGGCCTGGAGGCGGATGCCTTCATCCGCGTGGTGGAGGACAACGATGTGGCGGCCCTGGTCAAGATCCCCGGCGTTGGCAAGAAAACCGCTGAACGCCTTCTTATTGAAGTGCGCGACCGCATCCGCCAGCTTGAGAACAGTCCAGCGGGCAGCGGGCGGGAAGAAGCCGTCAGCGAACTGCCCGGTATTGAACCGGTGTCCGCCAGCCCCATGGAAGAAGCCGAGGCGGCATTGATCGCGCTGGGCTATCGGCCTCAACAAGCCGGGCGGGCCCTGCAGGCTGTTGCCCAGGATGGTATGAACAGCCAGGAGCTGATCCGTCTGGCGCTGAAGAACATGATGCACCGTTAAGCCACGGTAATCCTGGCTCCATA
Organism: Salicola sp. Rm-C-2C1-2; assembly: GCF_040196175.1. Lineage (NCBI taxonomy): Bacteria > Pseudomonadati > Pseudomonadota > Gammaproteobacteria > Oceanospirillales > Halomonadaceae > Salicola > Salicola sp. Rm-C-2C1-2. The sequence goes on from NZ_JBEFNF010000001.1 coordinate 538,132, forward strand.
GCTGACATTCACGTAACGTGACGGTCCGATCAAAGTTTGTAAAATGCAGGCGTTGACCACAGCGGCCTGGATGGGCTGAAAGGCGTTATGATTGAATCCGATCGACTGATTTCCGGCGATGCAGGGCCGGGAGAGGACAACCAGGACCGGGCAATCCGCCCAGCGACGCTGCGTGATTATGTGGGACAGCCCACCGTCAGTGAGCAGATGGAGATCTTTGTCGGGGCGGCGCGTGGCCGGCGTGAGGCTCTGGACCATGTCCTTATCTTTGGGCCGCCCGGACTCGGCAAGACGACTCTGGCGAACATCATTGCCAACGAGATGGGCAGCACCATCAAGGCGTCCTCCGGGCCGGTTCTTGAGAAAGCCGGTGATCTCGCCGCGCTGCTGACCAATCTGGAATCGGGTGATGTGCTTTTCATCGACGAGATCCACCGGTTGAGCGCCGCCGTCGAGGAGGTGCTCTACCCGGCGATGGAAGACTACCAGCTCGATATTGTGATTGGCGAAGGGCCGGCGGCACGATCCATCAAGCTGGATCTGCCGCCCTTCACACTGGTGGGCGCCACCACAAGAGCCGGTCTTCTAACCTCGCCGCTGAGGGATCGTTTTGGGATCGTCCAGCGCCTGGAGTTCTACAGCACCGAAGATCTGACGAGCATTATCGCACGCTCCGCTGAACTCCAGTCCATTGGGCTCGAAAACGGCGGCGCGCGGGAAATCGCCCGCCGTTCCCGGGGGACGCCACGTATCGCCAACCGCCTGCTGCGCCGTGTCCGCGATTTTGCGGAAGTGCGCTCGGATGGTCGGGTTACCGAATCCATTGCGGATCAGGCGCTGAACATGTTGAAAGTGGATTATCAGGGCTTTGACCATATGGACCGGCGTCTGCTGCTGGCGCTGATCGAGAAGTTCGGGGGCGGGCCTGTGGGGGTGGAGAGTCTTGCTGCCGCCATCAGCGAAGAGCGGGGCACCATTGAGGATGTGCTTGAACCCTTCCTGATCCAGCAGGGATTCATGATGCGAACGCCACGCGGGCGCATGGCCACACAACATGCCTATTTGCATTTCGGCTTTGATGCGCCGGAGGGGGAGGCTGACCGATGAGCGGTTTCCGATGGCCGGTCCGGATCTACGTCGAGGACACGGATGCCGGCGGCATCGTTTTTTACGCGAATTATCTGAAATATTTCGAGCGGGCGCGGACTGAGTGGGTGCGCTCCGAGGGCGTGGCGCTGCGGGGGCGACTGGAGAGCGAAGGCGTGGCTTTTGTGGTGCACGGCCTCAATTTGCAGTACCACTGCCCGGCCTATCTGGACGACGAACTCGTCGTTTCGGCGGATCTGATCGCTGGCACCCGTACAGCCATGACGTTCCGTCAGCAGGCTTATCGCAAGGCTGATGAGATTCTGCTGGTTGACGCCGAGGTCAAGGTGGCCTGCGTCCAGCTGCCCTCCGGGCGGCCGCGGCGCATGCCCGAGGATATCCAAGACCTGGTGAACAGAACCCTTAAACCCAACAACGCATAGGAGCATTCCGTGGAAGGAGAGCTTTCGGTCTGGTCCCTGGTTGCCAATGCCGGGATCATTGTGCAGCTGGTTATGCTGCTTCTTCTGCTGGCGTCCATCGCTTCCTGGGGGCTGATTTTTCAGCGCATCCGGGTGTATCGCCGCTCACGGCAGGCGCAGGCAGCCTTTGAGGATCGGTTCTGGTCCGGTATGGACCTGGGGCAGCTTTACAAGGAAGTGACCGGCAGCCCCACGCCCAATGGTGGTATTGAGAACGTCTTCCGGGCCGGGTTCAAGGAGTTCAGCCGGCTGCGCCAGCAGAGCCATGACGCCGAGGCGGTGATGGACGGCACCCAGCGGGCGATGAAAGTAGCCCTGGCACGTGAACTGGAACGCTTGGAGGCTCATTTGCCGTTCCTGGCGACGGTAGGCTCTACCAGCCCTTATGTAGGCCTTTTCGGGACGGTGTGGGGCATTATGAACAGTTTTATTGGACTGGCCCAGGTGCAGCAGCCCACGCTGCAGACGGTGGCACCTGGCATTGCCGAGGCGCTTATCGCCACGGCCATGGGTCTGTTCGCGGCGATTCCGGCAGTGGTGGCCTATAATCGCTTCACCTCTCAGACGGACGCCCTGATCAAGAACTATGAGACCTTTGCGGAGGAATTTGCCAGCATCCTCCACCGGAGAGTGCACAGCCACGGAGCCACCGGTTGACCGCGCGGAGATGATGCCATGGATATGAGCCCACGCCGTTCCCGCCAGGCGCCAATGTCTGAGATGAACGTAGTGCCCTACATCGACGTCATGCTGGTGCTTCTGGTGATCTTCATGATTACCGCGCCCATGCTGACCCAGGGGGTGGATGTTGATCTCCCCAGCACCGACGCAAAACCGCTGCCAGTGGATGCCGAGAATGAGCCACTGATTATTTCAGTGGACGCCAATGGCGGCTATTTTCTCGAGGTGGGGGAAGACCGGAGTAATCCTAAGTCACTTCAGAAGATTGTGAGTGAGGTAAGCTCGATCCTGGCTGAACGCCCTGAAGCCAACGTCTATGTCCGCGGTGATGAGCACGTCCGGTATGGCACAGTGATCCGCCTGATGTCGTCACTCCAGCGGGCCGGCGCGAGTGAGGTGGGGCTGATTACTGATCCGCCGGAGGAGGAATGATGTACGGAATCGGGCAGGGCGGTGCGTCAGCACGATGAAAGGAGACTGGCAGCGCATCATCCAGGCCGCGGGCGCCCTTGGAGACCGGGCGGTTCCGCTGTGGAGCCGGCTTCTGGGCATGGACGAGGCCGGGGTGCGGGAGTGGAAGTGGCCTGTCCTGGGGTCCGTCGGTCTGCACCTTCTGATCGTGATCCTGGCGGTGGCCAGTTGGAGCTGGCGGACCCAGGAGCCGCAATTCCAGCAGCCTCAGGCCGTTCAGGCCCGGGTTGTGGTGGCTCAGACGCAGGAGCCTGAGCCCGACCCCAAGCCTGAGCCTGAGCCCGAGCCTGAGCCCGAGCCTGAGCCCGAGCCTGAGCCCGAGCCTGAGCCCGAGCCTGAGCCCGAGCCTGAGCCCGAGCCTGAGCCCGAGCCTGAGCCCGAGCCCGAGCCCGAGCCTGAGCCTGAGCCTGAGCCTGAGCCTGAGCCTGAGCCCAAGCCTGAGCCCGAGCCCGAGCCAGAGTCAGAGCCAGACACGGACGAACAGCGCACCGAACGTGAGAAGCGGCTGGAGCAGTTGGCGCAGCAGGCCCAGACTCAGGCCAAGGAGGACCAGCAAGAAGAGGGGGTCGATGTCGAAGCCTCAAGCATGGATGGCATTAACATCGCCGATGAGCGACGACGCTTTAACACCCTGATCCAGCAGGAAGTGCAGAACAACTGGTACATACCACCGGGTAATGAAGACCGGGTGGTCAGGCTGCGGCTTGAGCTTCTGCCCACGGGTGAGCTGCGTTCAGTGGAGCTGGTGGAAGGCAGTGGCAGTCAGCAACTGGATGAATCAGCTCTGAGTGCGGTCAGGCGCGTTGACTCGTTTCCGACCCCGGACGACTCAGCATTGTTCAATGAGTTGTTCCGTGGCGGTATCACCGTTGAATTCAGCCCTCAGGAGTAGGCGAGCATGATCCTGATTCGAAACAGAGCCGGCCAGGTGCTGCTGCTCATCTGTTTGCTGCTGGCAACTTCTGTTGGGCATGCTGAAATGGTCGTGCGTGTCACCGAGGGAGCGGACCGGCGTATGCCCATGGCAGTGGTTCCCTTTGGAAGCAGTCATTCCCGCGACGCACCAGAGGATCTGGACGGAATCATCCGGGATGATCTGACCATGAGTGGCGATCTTAAAATGCTTGAGCCCTCCGAGATGCTCAGTCTTCCCGCGTCCGGGGATGACATTCATTTCCGTGACTGGCGGGTTCTGGGTCAGCAGTTTGTTCTGGTCGGGGATGTGGATTTTGATGCCGAGCGCAACCGCTACATCCTCAGCTATGAGCTGTTCGATGTCAGCCAGCAGGAGCGGCTTCTGGGATCGCGAGCTTCGGCGGCCCCGTCAGAGCTGCGCACGCTGGCACATCACGTGAGTAACCGGATCTATGAACGGGTCACGGGGGTTCCCGGTATCTTCAACACCCGGCTGGCTTTTGTGACCCGCACGGGCTCTGGCAATGATGTTGAATACCGGCTCAAAGTCAGTGATGTGGATGGGCGCAGGGATCAGGTGCTGCTGCGTTCCAGTGAGCCGATTCTGTCACCGGATTGGTCGCCGGACCGCAAGGAGCTGGTCTACGTGTCTTTCGAAGGCGGTCGGCCAGCAGTCTATCGGCAGGTGGTGAGTAGTGGTGAGCGGCGCCGCATTGCCGGGTTCAAAGGGCTCAATTCCGCACCGGACTGGTCACCGGATGGGGAGTCACTGCTTCTCACTCTCTCAAAGGATGGCAGTGCGGATATATACCGAATGGCGCTGGATACCCTGGAACCACGCCGGTTGACCCGCCATTACGCCATCAATACGGAACCGAGCTGGTCACCGAATGGCGAGCGCTTCGCTTTCACTTCGGACCGTTCCGGCAATCCACAAATCTACATTCAGTCCGTGAGTGGCGGTGATCCCGAGCGCCTGACCTTTGAGGGTAAATACAGTGCGCATCCGATCTTTGGACCGGATGGCGAGGAAATCTTCTACATTCACCGGGCCGACGGGCGTTTCCTGCTCGGTGCGGTGGATCTGGAGACCGGCGAGGAACGTGTGCTGGCCGGCTCCGAAATCGACGAGGCACCGGCGATGGCGCCCAATGGGCGTCTGGTGCTTTACGTCACGAATGCGGGTGGCCGCAAGGGGGCTCTGGAGGTGACCACGGTTGACGGGAGTGCGCGCTTTACGCTTCCCGTCCGCCATGATGGCATCCGGGATCCGGCGTGGTCGCCGCTGTCGGAATGAGTTCTGAAGTTTGCAGTATATTCAGGAACATCATACATTAAGCGTAATTCAAAACTGGAAAACCAAAAAAGGAAGGCCAATGACTGATCTTCTCAAGAACCGCGTACTGATTCTGGGCTTCGCCCTTCTCTTCGTGGCGGGTTGCAGCTCCACAGCGACCGAACCGGAGGGCTCCGGATCCGACGGTATGAGCGATGCCGACACGGAACAGCAAAGTGACTCCGATTCTGGCTCCAGCGATGCCTATGGTGCGGGTGATGACAGTGGCGTCTCGGAAGAGGCGATGACTGAGGCCGAGCGGGCACAGAAGTCCATGCAGCAGGCCAAGGAAAAGGCCATGAAGGCTGCGTCCACCATTTATTTCGACTTTGACAGCGCCGAGATTCAACGCGCTTCCCGTTCCATTCTGGAAGCCCACGCTGCTTACCTGGCTGAAGACGGGAATGCCAGTGTCGTACTCGAGGGCCATACTGACGAGCGTGGCAGCCGCGAATACAACATGGCCCTGGGTGAGCGCCGAGCGGAATCCGTGGCACGCTTCCTGCGCGTGAATGATGTTTCCGCGGATCAGATCGAGACGGTCAGCTATGGTGAGGAGCAGCCCGCTGTTGATGAGAGCAACGAGGAAGCCTGGGCTGAGAATCGTCGGGTTGAAATCAACTACGAATAAAGCCATGCGGAATCTGCTTGCAGCAGGCCTGATCCTGACGATGGCCGGAACCATTCCGGCCATCGCTCAGGATGAAGGCGATGCACCACTGGTTTCAGGGAATGATGCGGGGCCGCCAGGTGGCAGTTCCGGGGGTGAACTGTTCTTTATGGTCGAAGATCTGCGTGCAGAAGTTGAGCACCTGCGCGGCCAGATTGAAGAGACATCCCACCAGCTGCAGCGCCTTCGAAAGCAGGCTCGAGAGCGCTATATCGATCTTGATGAACGGCTGGTTGATCTCGATTCCCGTTTGTCCGAGCTTGAGGAATCCTCCGAGGGATCTTCAAGCAGTGACAAGATCAGCGACAGTGGTAACAGTAGCGACAGTGATGAAAAAAAGGATGGTAGCGGGGAACCCGCGTCCTATCGCCAGCCTGATAAAGTCGAGCGTGAAGCCTACGCTTCCATACAGTACCTGATCCAGGAGGAACAGGACTATGAAGCCGCGATTGACGAGATCTACAGCTTCCTTGAGGAATACCCGGAAGGGGATCTGAGCGTCAATGCCTATTACTGGCTGGGGGAGCTTTACCTGAGCCAGGGAAAGTATGAACAGGCGCAGCAGGCGTTCACTATCGTCACCTCACGACACGCGTCTCACCGCAAGGCGCCGGACGCGTTGTTTAAGCGTGCTGTTGCCCATGATCGTGCCGATAACACCGAACAGGCCCGCAAGGTTCTGGATCAGCTCGAAGAGCGTTACCCGGAATCCAAGGCGTCAGCACTGGGGCGTGAATACCGGAATGAAATGGGTTGATCCGCGAGGGTTGCGAAAGCCAAAAATTTAAGTACCATATGCGCCTCGTTTGGGTCGTTAGCTCAGTTGGTAGAGCAGTTGGCTTTTAACCAATTGGTCGCAGGTTCGAATCCTGCACGACCCACCATTATTTCTACCTCCCGGTTTGTCAGGGGTCGTTAGCTCAGTTGGTAGAGCAGTTGGCTTTTAACCAATTGGTCGCAGGTTCGAATCCTGCACGACCCACCATTTCCTCCCCCGCTTAACGCTCTCAAATCCCGGCCATTTGTATCCGACCATTGAAAAACGCGGGTATCAGAGGCATAAAAAGGGATGGGGATAATCTCAGATGGCATATTGAAAGGGTGGTCAGAGTCCATGACGTACAGACAGGACCGTATTCTGGTTCAAGAACATCTGGCGCACGAACAGGAGGCGCCAACGCTGAGCGACGCCGAAGCGCAGCAGCTGTGTGAATCAATCCGGCGTGAGCTTGAAGCGCAGGATGCGGTTCTTGTAGCCCATTACTACACGGATCCGCTGATTCAGTCACTGGCGGAAGAAACCGGCGGTTGTGTGGCGGATTCGCTGGAAATGGCCCGTTTTGGTAACGAGCACCCGGCCACGACACTGCTGGTTGCCGGTGTGCGCTTCATGGGGGAAACGGCCAAAATCCTGAATCCGGAAAAGCGGGTTCTTATGCCCACCCTGGAGGCGACCTGTTCGCTGGATATTGGTTGCCCCGCCGATGAGTTCGCGGCTTTCTGCGATGCGCATCCGGAGAGAACCGTCGTTGTCTATGCCAATACCTCTGCGGCCGTCAAAGCCCGCGCGCACTGGGTTGTTACCTCCAGCTGTGCTGAGGATATCGTGGACTACCTGGACTCGCGTGGTGAGACCATCCTCTGGGCCCCGGACAAACACCTGGGGGCCTATATCCAGCGCTCGACCCAGGCGGATATGCTGCTCTGGGATGGTTCATGCATTGTTCATGAAGAGTTCAAAGGCCAGGGTGTCGAGAACCTGCGGGCGACCATGCCGGAAGCGGTGGTGCTTGCTCACCCGGAATCACCTGCCTCTGTGGTTGAACAGGCGGATGTGGTTGGCTCCACTTCCCGGCTGGTTGAAGCTGTAAGGACCATGGATGCACAGGACTTCATCGTGGCAACGGACAGCGGCATCTTCCACAAGATGCACCAGATGGCACCGGAGAAGAACCTGATCGAGGCGCCCACGGCTGGTGAGGGCGCAACCTGCCGTAGCTGCGCCCATTGCCCCTGGATGGCCATGAACGGGCTGGATAACGTGCTGCGGGTGCTGCAGAAGCAGGATCAGGAGATTCATGTGGATGAGCAGACACGCCAAGCGGCGCTCGTGCCGTTGCGGCGTATGCTCGATTTCACAGCTTCACGCAAGATCAGTGTTGCGGGTAACGCCTGAACCCGTTACCGCTGGCGGTTGGTGCTCGCTCGCTCATTGGCAGCCTCCAGCCGGTCCCTGAGCAACGCTTTGCGTGTGTGGTTAGCCGGGGCGCGCTCCAGCGCCTGCCGGAACTGGCGAGCAGCTGCTTCCGCGTCTCCGAGCAGCAGTAACCTCTCGCCGCGGGCATGATGCACTTCAACGAGGTGGCCTGCGCGTCCAGCGGCCTCAGACAGGTCGTTCCACAGCGTTGCATCCCCGGGATAATCGCGAGTCAACTTCTCGTAAAGCCTTGCTGCCGCGTCCGGCTGGTTCAGTTCCATGCGGATATCGGCCAGTGTCCGGCTCAGGGTCAGGTTGCGGGGATGGCGATCCAGATGGCGCTCCAGAAGTGCCGCGGCGTCCCCGGCCTCATCATTACCCCTCAGAGCTCTTGCCAGCTCCGCTACCAGAAAAATATCACCCTCGTAGCGCTCCAGAAGCGTTCTGAGATGGGGGATGGCTTCCTCTGCCCGGTCCGTTGCGATCAGGGCCGCTGCCAGGCCATGTTGGGCTGCATCCGCTGCGAGCCCGCTGCGTTTGTCTCGCTCGTCCCGAAAGCGTGAAATAAACGCCTCTGGCTTCTCGCCGTGGTGAAGCCGTACCCGATTGCGAACCAGATGGTAGGCAAGCCGCTGGTCGTAAGACTCCTGGGTGCGGAAGTCGGAAACCCTGGCCCGGGTGTCAGCGACCCGGGATTCGGTTAGTGGGTGTGTTGAAAGGTACTCTGGTGGACGGTTCCCCTGGAGCCGCGCCTGGCTGAGCATGCGTTCGAACATCGCCGGCATGCCGGCGGGGTCGTAGCCCGCCCTGGCCATGATCTCAATGCCCAACCGATCAGCTTCCTGCTCATGCGCCCGGCTATGGCGCAGCATCTGGTCAATTGCCATTGCCTGGGTGCCGGCTATGGCGGCAATGCCGGCTTCCGAGCCTGTGGCAGCGGTCAGAATGAGCCCCGCCAGAATGCCGGCGATGGTCAGTGGTGTGCTGCGTTCCTGCTGTTCCAGACGCCGGGCGTAATGGCGCTGGCTGAGGTGGGCGATCTCGTGCGCCACTACCCCCGCGAACTCATGTTCCGTTTCGGCGGTGCGGAGCAATCCCGTATGAATGCCAATGATATTGCCGGGCACCGCGAAGGCATTGAGTGACGGTTCGTTAATGATCAGCGGTGTGATCTCTCGATCCTGAAGTGGTGCGTGTGGAATCATCCGGTGGAGGGTGTCCTCAAAATACTCTCTGAGCATGGGATCGGAGACCAGTGGCGCATTGCGGCGCAGCTGGGTTAGTACCTGCTGCCCTATGGCCCGCTCCTGCTGGCCGGCGATGAGGCCGCCACTGCCGATGGCCGGCAGTCTGTTCTCCGAGGCCGGTATAGCCGGCAGCGTGATTAGACAGAGAATCAGAAAGAGGGCAATGGCGCGTCGCATGGTTTAACAATGCCAGATCCAATGGGGTGGGTACAGGCGGCCATCTTCCGATGCCTCAGCCCATCCATGCTAGGATAATGCGTAATTTTAGACGCGACGGATCACTTCATGAGCGACAGCGTGGACCAGCATCTGGATGCCAGCGGTCTGCAGTGCCCAATGCCCCTGCTTAAGACCAAGCTATGCCTTAACGGCATGAGCCCTGGTCAGTGCCTGCAAGTGATTGCGACGGACCCGGGGTCAGCACGGGATATCCCGGCTTTTCTGGCGCTGTCGAGCCATGAGCTTGAGCATCAGCATGAGACGGAAAGCCACTGGGTCTTCCATATCCGCTGTGGTGAAACAGGCACGGGAGGGCAGGGCTGATGGTCCAGATGCTGCGCGAGTTCACCGCGCGCTACTTCTCCAATGAAGAAGCCGTCATTATTGTTCTGCTTCTGGCTGCTTCTTTTCTGGTGATTGCGCTTCTGGGGCGGGTTCTGGCCCCGTTCATAGCGGGTATCATTATCGCCTATATTCTGCAGGGGCTGGTTGCTAAGCTCTGCCGCCTGGGGGTGCCACACGTGGTGTCTGTTACCCTGGTGTTCGCGTTTTTTATAGGGCTTTTCATCGCCTTCATTCTGGGGCTCCTGCCGCTGATCTGGGGCCAGGTGTCAGGACTGGCGTCCGAATTGCCGAGGATGATGCGAGCGGCACAGCAATACATCGAGACGCTGCCCCAGGAATACCCGCAACTGGTCTCCATGGAAGAAGTGAATACCCTGTTCCGCCAGGTGACTGCGGAAGTGGGTCAGATCACGCAGTGGCTGGTATCACTCTCGCTCGGGAGCATTCCCGGGTTGATTACGCTGCTTGTCTACTTGGTTCTGGTCCCTATTCTGGTGTTTTTCTTCCTCAAAGACAGGCGCCTGATCCTGGAGCGTCTTGGCAGTTTCCTGCCTCGGGATCGGCCGATGATGGATCGGATCTGGCGCGAGGTGAACATGCAGTTCGCCAACTTCGTCCGGGGTAAGGCCATCGAAATATTGATTGTGGGGAGCGTTACCTATTGCGCGCTCAAGGTGATCGGCCTGGAGTACGCCGCGCTTCTCAGTCTTCTGGTGGGTTTCTCAGTCGTGATTCCCTATGTCGGGGCGGCCGTGGTGACCATTCCCATTGCCATGGTGGGACTGTTCCAGTTTGGATGGAGTGAAGAGTTTTTCTGGCTCATGGTGACCTATCTGGTCATCCAGACCATCGACGGCAATATGCTGGTGCCGCTGTTGTTCTCTGAGGTGGTGGATCTGCATCCGGTCACCATCATGCTGGCTGTTCTGGTGTTCGGCGGAATCTGGGGTATGTGGGGCGTCTTCTTCGCTATACCGCTGGCGATTGTGCTCAATGCCATCATGAAGTCCTGGCCTGTGCGGGAACTTCCTGAAACAGCCGAGACCTGACGCGCTGGCGCCGCTCTTGTCTCGCCCTGGTGGCGCGATTACCATTACCCTTTTAACCGGTTCGGAGCGGATATGATCACTGGGAGTCTGGTTGCACTGGTAACCCCGATGGACGCCGATGGGCGGATCGATTGGGAATGCCTGGATAAACTGGTGGACTATCACGTTGAGGCGGGTACGAGTGCCATAGTGGCTGTGGGTACAACCGGTGAGTCCTCAACGCTCGATCCGGATGAACACATCAGTGTAATCCGCCGGGTGGTGAATCATGCCAGTGGCCGGATCCCGGTGATTGCTGGCACCGGCGGAAACTCCACCCACGAGGCGGTTAAGCTGACCCGGGAAGCTGCCGAGATTGGAGTGGATGCCTGCCTTCTGGTGGTGCCGTATTACAACAAGCCCACTCAGGAAGGCCTGTATCAGCATTTCCGCACCGTTGCTGAAGCGGTGGACGTCAACCAGATTCTTTACAACGTACCCGGCCGCACTTCCTGCGACATGCTGAATGAGACAACGGACCGCCTGGCGGATATTCCCAATATCGTGGGCATCAAGGATGCCACCGGTAATGTCAGCCGTGGGGAAGAGCTGGTGCGCATGGTGGGTGATCGTATCGCGGTCTACTCCGGCGACGATGGTACGTCGCTGGAACTGATGCTGCGTGGTGGCAGTGGCAATGTGTCGGTAACGGCCAATGTGGCCCCGAAGCTGATGGCACAGACCTGTGCCGCTGCTGTAAGCGGTGACGAAGCGCAAGCGCGCCGGCTGGATGAGATCCTGACGCCGCTCAACCGTAAACTGTTTCTCGAAGCCAACCCGATTCCCGTTAAGTGGGCCATGTGCGAAATAGGATTGATGGGGGCCGGCATTCGCCTGCCGCTGACATCGCTGAGTGCGGAATACCACGATGATGTGCGGGAAGCACTCAGGGCTTCAGGATGCCTTTGAATCAAACCAATCGCCTACTCTATCTGACAGCCGCCATCGCCGTTCTGCCTCTTGCAGGTGGTTGCGGTCTGTTTCCGGACCGCTCTCTGCAATATCGTGAGGAACCGCTGGGCGAGCCATTAAAGGTTCCGGAAGACCTCTCAAGACAGTCTTTTGAGAGTGAGTATGTCATTCCGGAGATTCGTGGTGATGCCACCGTTAAGCAGGACGGGGCGTTTGAGATCCCGCGTCCGCCGGACCTGACCGGCCAGATCATGGAAAAGAACTACCAGGTGTCGCGCTCCGGTGATCTGAGCTGGTTGATCGTCAATGACGTTCCCGGTCGTGTCTGGCCAGCCATTTCGGACTTTCTGCGTGATCGTGGCGCAGAGGTCGCCCATGATGACCCGCGCGCTGGCATTCAGCAGACCGCGGTGCTCAACCTTTCCGCCCGAGCGCGTGACTGGATTGGTATTGATGGGGTCGAGCAGGAGCGTCCGCTGGTTCTGCAGGTAAAAGTGGCGCACGGGGTGCAGAGCCGGAGCGCAGAAGTGCAAGCACGGCTTCTGGCTGTAGAAGGCAACAGCAGCGAGCGGCTGGAATGGCGGGAAAACGTTGACTACCCCGAGCGTGAACAGAGCGTACTGAAGGACCTGGCAGACTACCTGGAGGCCAACGCGGATACCAAGACCTACTCACGAGTGGCCCTGGACCTTCCCCGTGATGATCGGGTAAGCCGTGATCGCGAAAGTGGTGAAACCCGGGCGCTGGTGCTGGACCTGGCGTTTGATCGCAGCTGGGCCGAGGTGAACCGAGCGCTGGGCGGCAGGGAGCTGGCTGTGGTGGACCGCAACCGCAGCGAAGGCGTCTGGTATCTGGATCTGCGCACCCAAGAGCAGCGTAGCCGTGGCTGGTGGCTCTGGAGCTATCAGGCGGAAGCCGAAATCAATGCCGAGCTGCGCCTGCAGCAAGGCGCAGAAGGCTACCGCTTGAGCATCCATCCTGATGAGGCACTGGCACAGTCGGACCGCCCCTTAGCGATCCTCAATAGCCTTTACGAAAGTCTCCGCTGAAATCCCTGCCCTGTCATCATGACAGGGCCGCATGGAAGCCGGCGACAGCAAGCCCGGCCACCAGTGAAAGTCCCATGGGTACCGCCACGCGGGTGCCCAGTGCCTTGGGGCCGATCACGCCGGCCATGCCCGACTTGACTGTATTGTTCACTGAGGATGCCAGAACGATGCCGATGACGGCCGTCTCCGTCGTGATGGAAGACTGAGACATCCGTGTCAATGACAGCGTGATGGCATCCACGTCCGCAATACCGGAAACAGCCGAAAGCGCGAAGATGCCTGCATCACCCAGCCATTCCTTGAGCCAGTGCCCAACCAGCAGGACCAGCGTCAGCAGGAGGCCGAAAAGCAGTGCCGGCTGCAGATCCAGCGGGTTACGGTTCAGGCTGGGCTGGCCCACAGTCAGCGTGGCCCGGTTGCGGTACCAGATGAGGCCCGCAGGGACATAGAGTAACAGAGCCATGGCCAGTACTGGCTGTACCAGGGTCGGCAGGAGAGTCGGGTTGATGACGGCGCAGTAAACCAGGACTCGGGGAAACATAGTGCCGCACGCAATCAGTATGCCGGCCGCCAGCTGCGGCGAGAGTGCCTCGGTATCGCGGGCCTGGCGGGCGAAATGCAGTGTCAGTGCGGTTGATGAGCTCAAGCCCGCGAACAGGCTGGTGAACAGGATGCCCTTCCCAGTGCCGCCTACCCGGATGGCAAAATACCCGACAAAGGAAATACTGGCGATCATTACGACCAGCCACCAGATCTGGTAGGGGTTGAGAACACCCCCAGGACCAAACCCTTTGTTGGGTAACAAGGGCAACATCACGACTGAAATCACCAGTAGCTTGAGTGCTGCGTCCAGCTCGTGCGCCTGGAGTTTGCCCAAAAGACCGTGGATTTCCGTCTTATGATCCAGGAGGAGAGTGGTAACCACTGCCGCCGCCGCTGCCAGGGTGACGTCGAGGCTGACGGCCATGACCCCGAAGGTGAATGTCAGCATCAGACCGATGGCGCCGGTGATGCTGTAGTCACCGCTGAGTGGCGCCTTGACTCGGTAGGCCAGGAGGTTGAGGACGGTCAGCGCCAGCAACGATGCTGGCAGAAGCCAGGGCGTGATCTCCTCGGCGAGCAATGCCGTGATGCCGCCGAAAAGGCCGGTCAGGGCATAGGTCCGGATGCCTGCAATGCGTTCTCCGGGATCCCTGTCGCGCGCCTGCCAGCCCCGCTGAAGGCCCACCAGCATGCCAAGTAGCGTAGCAACGCCCAGATGCAGGGCATCACGGTTGGCCGTGATAAACTCATTGAAAAGTGATTCCATGCGTTCCTCCTTGCACACTTGGTCAGTATAGGAGCGATAAGGGGGCAAGCGCATTGAGCAATCATGGCGTCGGCTGGCCACGATCGGCTATCATTCGCGCGTTCATAGCCGTATGACGGCTGCGCAACCGCAATCTGGGAGAGCGTGATGGAAAAAGGCAGCGAGCTCTACGCCGGCAAGGCCAAGTCCGTGTATCGTACCGGTGATCCGGAGCGCTTCGTTCTGGCGTTCCGGGATGATACGTCCGCCTTTGATGGCGAAAAGGTGACCCAGCTGGAGCGTAAAGGGCGGGTCAACAACCTGTTCAATGCCTTCATCATGCAGAAACTGGAAGACGCGGGGATCCCGACCCATTTCGAGCGTGTGCTGGCGTCCAATGAATCCCTGGTTCGTAACCTTGAGATGCTGCCGGTGGAGTGCGTTGTCCGCAATTTTGCTGCCGGTGGTCTGTGCCGGCGCCTGGGCGTGACGGAAGGGCAGGAACTGAAACCGTCAACCTTTGAGCTCTTTCTCAAAGACGATGCCCTTCATGATCCCATGATCAATGAGTCGCTAGCGGAAACCTTTGGCTGGGCCGGGGCGGACGAACTCAAAGCGATGAAAGAACGCACCTATGAGGTGAACGCCGTTCTAAGGCAGCTTTTCCTGGATGCGGGCATGCTTCTGGTGGATTACAAACTCGAGTTTGGCAGGGCCGATGGTCGATTGGTGCTGGGTGATGAGTTCAGCCCCGACGGCTGCCGCATCTGGGACGCCGAGACCCGCCGCAAGATGGACAAGGACCGCTTCCGTCAGGATCTGGGCGATGTCATAGAGACTTACGAGGAAGTGGGACGGCGCCTGGGCATCGACTTTGAAAGTGTCTGACTTCCGGTTGATACTGGATGTGACTTTCTTCAAACGCCGACATAAAGAGGATTCAGCAATGAGGACAACAACAAAAGCCGCTCTGGGCGCGCTGTTGATGAGCAGCACCGGCGCCGCCAATGCCGTGGTGCCGCTGGTGGATGTTGACGTGACCACCGGTTACTGGAACGCGGACCCGTCAGGAACTATTCAATCCGGGGGGGATCCGATCGGGGTCGACAATGACCTGGGTTACGACAGCGAGGGCCACAACAATTTCGCCATCCGCTTTGCCCATCCGGTTCCGGTGATCCCGAATCTGCGGCTGCGGTATAACGATATTGAGCACGATGGAACTGGGAATGTCAGCAAGAAGTTTGAGGGCAACAGCTACGGCACTGATGTAAAAAGCCGGACTGACCTGACGCATTATGATTACACTGCCTTCTATACCGCGCCGATCCCTGTTGTGACGCTGGATCTGGGTCTGAACGTGAAGCACTTCGATGGCGAAGTAACCCTGAAAGAACAGGGCGGTAATACCGACACCGTCGAGGTTGATGAATTCCTCCCCATGGGCCACGTCCGCGCTGATGTGGATCTGCCGCTGACCGGCCTCGGGGCGGGCGCGGAGCTCAATTACATCTCGTTTGATGGGGACTCGGCCACCGACGTGGAAGGCTACATCAGTTTCAACGCCGACCCGGTGTACATCCAGGGCGGTTACCGCCAGTTTGATGTGGATGTGGACGCCTCCGGTGACCTCAATGTGGACACCGAGCTGAGCGGGCCGTTTGTGCGCCTTGGCGTCGGCTTTTAATCAGGGAGAACGGACTTGCGGATACTGGTAACGGGGACGGCCGGGTTCATCGGCTCACACGTGGCTCATCGCCTGCTGGATCGCGGCGATGAAGTGATCGGTGTGGACAACGTTAACGACTATTACGATGTTTCCCTCAAGGAAGCCCGGCTGGCCCGGCTGACACCGCGTGAGGGCTTCACCGAGGTGCGGCTGGACATCGCGGACCGTGAGGGCATGGCACGGGCGTTCAGCGAGTACCGCCCCGAGCGGGTGGTGCATCTGGCGGCCCAGGCTGGTGTCCGCTATTCCATCGAGAACCCCAACGCCTATGTGGATGCCAACCTGGTGGGGCACATGAACATTCTGGAAGGCTGCCGCCACCATGACGTGGTGCACCTGGTGTACGCCTCCAGCAGCTCGGTCTACGGAGCCAACGAAACCATGCCGTTCTCGGTCCACGACAATGTGGACCACCCGCTGAGCCTCTACGCGGCCTCCAAGAAAGCCAACGAGCTGATGTCGCACACCTATAGTCATCTGTACCGGCTGCCCACCACCGGCCTTCGGTTCTTCACCGTCTATGGGCCCTGGGGCCGGCCGGATATGGCGCTGTTCATCTTTACCCGGCGCATCCTCAACGGCGAGCCCATCGATGTATTCAATCACGGCCATCACCGGCGTGACTTCACCTACATCGATGACATTGTGGAAGGGGTTATCCGGACGCTTGATCATGTGGCCACACCGAATCTGGACTGGAGTGGTGCGGAGCCGGATTCAGGCACCAGTAACGCGCCATACCGGCTCTACAACATCGGCAGTAACAACCCGGTGGAACTGGGCAGGTTCATTGAGGTTCTGGAGGAGTGCCTGGGCCAAAAAGCCGAGAAAAACTACCTGCCTATGCAGCCTGGTGATGTGCCCGCGACCTATGCGGACGTTCAGGATCTGATTGATGATGTGGGGTACCGGCCGGAAACCCCGGTTGAGACCGGTATACGCAACTTCGTGGACTGGTACCGGGAGTTCTATCAGGTCTGATCAATGGCGGCGCCAAAAATCCTTTAGGCACCTTCAAAGGAACAGGAAAGCGTTTAAGAGACGGGATAACAATCGAGGAAAATCAAATGGTAGGACCGGGCGGACTCGAACCGCCGACCTCTGCCATGTCAAGGCAGCGCTCTAACCAACTGAGCTACGGTCCTGCTCTGCGGCAGGTGCGTAATATAGCGATCCGCCCCGGGTCGGTCAACCATACCTCGGCTTTCTATGGCGTCTGATTGTCTCATGGGTTTCAATACCCCCCATGAAACGCTGGTTCTCTCATTTGTCTGTGTCCCTCACCGCCGCCGGACCCACGCTTTTGGCCAAGCTCAGCCGCTGGCGGGTCCAGCTGGGGTTCACCCTGGGTCCCCTGGTATTGGCCGCACTGCTGGTTGCCGGTCCGCCTGAGACCATGACGCCAGACAGCTGGCGCATACTGGCGCTGACCCTGCTTATGGCAGTCTGGTGGGTTACTGAGGCGTTGCCCATTGCGGTTACGGCATTGCTGCCGGTCGCATTGATCCCGCTGATGAACGTGGCCCCGATTGATGGAGTCGCCGCCCCTTACGCCAACCCCTTGGTCTTTTTGTTCCTGGGCGGCTTTCTGTTGGCCGAAGGTATCCAGCGCTGGAACCTGCACCGGCGTCTGGCTTTGCGGGTGCTCGGCTTTTCCGGTACCCGCCCGGATTGGGTGGTGGGCGGTTTCATGGCTGCTACAGCCCTGCTCAGTATGTGGGTCAGCAATACCGCCACGGCGGCGTTGATGCTGCCGATTGGGCTTTCCGTGCTCTCTCTGGTGGAGGAGAGTGATCGCGAGCACAATCACCAGAACCTGAATGTGGCACTACTGCTTGGTATTGCCATGGCCGCCAACATTGGCGGTATGGCGACGCTGATCGGCACACCGCCCAATGCGTTGCTGGCCGGCTACCTCCGGGACAGCCATGGGCTTGAGATTACCTTTCTCTCCTGGATGGCAGTGGCGCTACCGCTGGCACTCGTGCTCCTGGGAATGGCCTGGTCGCTGCTGACCCGCCGGCTCTTTGATCCCGGCCATACACCGATTGAAGGGCTTGAAACCCTGCTTGGACGCGAACGTGCCGATCTCGGCCCACTGAGCGCGCCACAGGTCATGGTGGGCCTGGTCTTTCTGCTGGTCGCAGTGGCCTGGCTTACACGGCCATTGATTGAGGGGGTATTCCAGTCGCTGTAGCATACGGATGCCGGCATCGCTATCACCGGCGCCCTGCTACTGTTTGTCATTCCCTCGGACTGGCGCCGTCCCAGTTTTCTCCTGAGCTGGGAGCAGGCCCGCAACCTGCCCTGGGGCGTCCTGATCCTGGTGGGTGGCGGTCTTGCTCTGGGATCTGCTATTGAGTCCAGCGGTCTGGCCGCTGCGGCGGCGGAACTGCTTTCGGGGATGGCAGACTGGCCCCCTCTGTTACTGATGCTGGCCGTGGCCGCCCTGATCATGACGCTGAGCCATGTCACCAGCAATCCTCTTCGGCCTCGCCACCTCGCTTGGATTCGGCGCCATGCAGCTCAATACCGGGCTCAATGTGCTTGTGGACATGCCCGTCTCCAAGTGGTCCCAGGTGGGGATCATTGGCGCCATCACCTGCGTCGCGGTCCTGTCGGTGATTTCCGGCCTGGACCGTGGCCTCAAGTGGCTGAGCGTGTTCAACCTCGGGCTTGCGCTCCTCATGCTGGTGTTCGTGCTGGTGCTGGATCCCACGCTTTTCATCATCCGCTTCCTGCTCGACGCGACCGGCGGTTATCTGACGCAGCTCATCGAACTCAGCCTGTCCACCGATCCCATGGGCGGGCACGAATGGCAGAAGAGCTGGACGATCTTCTATTGGATGTGGTGGATTGCCAGGTCCCCCTTCGTAGGCATCTTTATTGCCAGGATCTCCCATGGTTGGACCATCCGTGAGTTCAGAGCAGCTTCCCCTAGCCGCGAGCACCTTGCTCCTGGTGGGCGGCGCGGGTGCGCTCGAAAGCCTGTAGACGGCTTCCGTTGCGGTAGGGCTGCCAGTGTCGGTGATTCTGGTGTTTGCCTGTATCAACCTGCACCGGGCACTGAAGCGCGAATACCGTGTTGAGGGTGTTGAGCCACCCTGGGGATGAGATTGTCTCCACTGTTACCATTCGATGCTTCAGCATGCCCCCGCCCGGCTTGCCCTCGCGTCGCTGCAGCCCTTGCGGGCGAGGATCACCTGGTCGCCGTGCTCGGTCAAGCGCTCCTATGTGCCTTCTGTAAGTATAAAAGGCATGATCAACGCACTCATCAAGTTGTGTGGTGGTTTGGAGTTCATTTAATGTTATGCGGTTCCAATCCAAGGTGAGCAAATATGAAGGAAGCCCGGCTGGGAGGCATCATCGTGGCGCTGGTGGGGTGTCTCTGGGGCATGTACTGGTTCCCCCTGCGCCAGATCAATGACATCGTGCCGCTTGGGTCCTGGGCCACAGTCAGTGCGCTATTCGCTGCCTGTGTGCTGCTCAGTCCCTGGGTGATCCGCTCGCGCCGGCGCATCCGGTCCGCAGGCCTGGGCACGCTCATGGCTACTGGGGCCGGGGGCGGTTCCTTGGTCCTGTATTCAAACGGGCTTCTTTACGGTCAGGTCGCTGTGGTCATCCTTCTCTTTTATCTGACGCCGATCTGGAGCACCCTGATTGGCAGGGTCTGTTTCGGGTGGCCGATCACCCCATGGCGCCTGAGGGCCATTGCATTGGGTCTGCTCGGGATCGCGCTGGTCATGGGCCCGTCCAACGGCGGCATTCCCGTGCCCAGGGGCATCGGTGACTGGATGGCGTTATTGTCCGGCATTGTATGGGCGATCTCGTCAACGGGCATCCGGACCCAGCCGGGGCTGAACCCTGTGGAATCCAATTTCGTGTTTTGCGCTGGTGGGCTTGTCACCGCGGTGCTTCTGGCATTGGTCCTCGATGGCACGGCGCTGCCTGATGTCAGTCCTGGAGATCTCGCCAGAGTGGCAGCTGGCTCCCTGGTCCTTGGTGGGGTCTGGTGGGCTGTGGCGCTGACCGCCTTCCTCTGGAGTGCCCAGCGCATGGAGCCGGCACGCGTGGGAATCCTGCTCATGGGAGAAGTGGTGGTGGGTATGGTTTCTGCGGTTGTCCTCGCCGGGGAGCACCTGGGCACCTGGATGGCGGTGGGCGCCGTGATGGTGCTGGCAGCGGCGGTTATCGAGACCTGGCCCCGCGAAGCAACGGCTCACACGGCTACGGAGACGCCGCCTTGATCCGGTCCTGGGGCACGCATGCAAGTTACTCCCGACGGTTTGGTAGGGTAGCCTCAGCATCCATCCCTGAGGGAGAACAGTGAACATGTCAGACCGCAGGATTTCAGAGGACAAGGCACGGGCAGAGCTTGAGAAGCGATCCCGGACAGTCGGCTCGGGCGACGTTGAAAAGGTCCTCGCCGAGAAGGAAGAGATCGAAAGCAAGTCCCGGCAAGGGCCGCTGAGCCGGTTCCTGGACGAGATCAAGCTGATGGTTGCCATGATCCAAGATTACTGGAACGGTGATTACCGGGAAGTGCCCTGGATGACGATCGCGGCGGTGGTTGCCGCCCTCATCTACGTCATCACGCCCATTGACCTGATCCCGGACTTCATCCCCGGCATTGGCCTTGTTGATGACGCGGCGGTGGTGGCCGCCTGTCTTAACCTCATCCAGTCGGACTTTGAGGCCTACAAGCGCTGGAAAAGCGGCAACTGAGCGATACGTTTTGAGGAGCCAGCATGTGCGGCCGCTTTGATCGCCACACGCCCATACCCTGGGTGGCCGGGGCCTATTTCGGAATCACTGAACCGGTGGAATCGGGCTCAGCGCGCTACAACATAGCCCCGGGTACCTCAATCAGCACGGTGCGCCAGGAGGATGAAGACGTTGAGTTCCCCCTGATGCAGTGGGGCTTCCGGCCAAGCTGGGCCGGCGATGAGGCGCCCAGGCCGATCAATGCCCGGGCGGAACGAGTGGCCACGAGCCGCTTTTTCAGCCACGCCTTCCAGCACAAACGTTGTCTCATCCCCGCCGACGGCTGGTTCGAGTGGCTGACCACCGCCCACGGCAAGCAACCCTACTACATCACGGACCCTTCCCAGAGGGACCAGGACGTCCTGTTCTTCGCCGGGATCTACTCAGGTAACGCCGTGGCGGGCTTGTCAGTAGCCATCCTCACCGAACCCGCTGCGCCCAATCTGCGCCCTATCCATAATCGCCAGCCGGTGGTTCTGGACCCCGCGTCCCGGTACGACTGGCTGGACCCAGGGATTGTGGAACGGACAGAGATCAAGCGGGTGACCCGGCGCCTGGACCCCGAACGGCTCGACAGCTGGCCCGTAACCCCGCGGATGAACCGGCCAGATTATGAGGATCCAGCGATCATTGAGCCAGTAGATGGTAAGTTGGACGCCTGAGCGTTATACCGCAGTAGACGCACTCGCCATGCCTTTCCACGATGCACATTTTGGCGGGTTTTTTCGTATTGCATCCACTGCATCACGCCACGGAGCCCGAATGAACACGGAAAACCACTCCGAGATTGCCTCCTTCATCTGGTCCACCTCAGTGATCAACCAGAAGCGCGATTCGGTTGCTTTGCCAAGCGCAGTCTTAGGGGGCATTCCGTGAGCATGGGTGACCATTGGGGAACTGTCGTTTTCGCATTGTAATCAGGTTCGGCATTGGGTGGGGTCCACCAGCTTTGGCGGCCAAGTGACATGTTTCCCTTTTCCACTTGGTTGGCGTTATTGGTAGCCGCATTGCTGTCTTGGGTATGATGCGGTTTGGGTCTCTTCATGCCTCCAGCAGGAACGCACTCTGCGTGACAAAGGTCACGAGCCGGTGTTACAGGTGATCTGCCATTCTCTCTAGCGCCCCTGAGCAACCAAGGCCGGAGGCCCGGCTTCACCGGACGATGGAGGCCTTGCTGGAGCGGGGCGCCGCCATGGCCCAGCCAACGACTCGGCGGCTGAATACATTCAGAATGATGGTCAGGTACAGAAACCCAGCCCCAGTCCGGATGTAGGTGATATCGCCCAGAATGGGCAAGCTCATGTCCCGCCCGTGAACCGGATCAGGACCCAGCCGGCGAGCGCAATATGTGCCAATGTGATCATTACCGACAGGCCGTGCAGCCACTTGAATCGCGCCTGGGCGCCACTGTCGGTAGCGCGGTTGATGGCGGGCATGAGGACCTGGCGTGTAGGCAGCGTGGTCAGGGTCACAGTCGCCAGAACGCCGGCGCCCAAAGGATCGGACGGCCAGAGCAGGGCGGCTGCCAGCGCCGCGCAGCCCATCACGAAGAGATAGAAATGCGGGAAGGCGCGGCGAATCGTGGCGCCAGCCGTCTCAGCAGGCAGAGCGGTGAACAGGAAGGCGGCGAAGCCGAAGGAATACAGCACCATGCCCCCAAAAAGGAGGGCTGTCACGAGCAGGGCTGCAGCGGATATCATATGGCCTCCGGTTTGCGGGCGATGCCCATGTAGAGGATGGTCTTGAAGGGAAGGCGCCCGAAGGTCGGATCGCCCCTCCGAGTGATGCCGCGCGGACCGAGGCCGGTCATGGGCCCTGGCACCAGGCCGGCGCGCATCATGGCGCCGCGCAGCTCGGCGGGTTTGATGTAGAGGGCTGGATCGTGAGTGCCCCGCGGCAGCAGGCGCAGGGTGTCCTCGGCCATGGTGATGGTGGCCAGCCGCGCCAAGGGGTTGCGGTTAATTGTGTCGAAGAGAAGCAGGCCCCCGGGGCGCAGCACTCGGGCCACTTCGGTCAGCACTTTTTCAAGGTCGCCGACATGCTCCAGAACGTCCACACAGACCACTGCGTCAAAACTCTCATCGGCGTGGGGCAGCGCCTCGCCCACGCCTACATCGTAGGCGATGTCATGCCCTGACGCGCGGGCATGGGCACGGGCGGCGGCGATGGCCTGCGCGGCGGGATCGATGCCGGTCACCCTTGCGCCGCGGTTGGCCAGCGCCTCGGCCATAAAACCGCCGGCACAGCCGAGATCCAGCACCTGCTTGTCCGCCCAGTCGATGTGGCGGTCGAACCAGGACAGCCGCCCAGGCACAAGGTTTTTGAGCGTGCGCACCCAGCGGATGTCGTCGGACCACCAATGGTCGGCGACGTCGTCGTAGATGGTCAGGTCATTGCGCATCGCGGCCCCCGGTATTCAGATCGTATCCCCCGATCCATCGGCGGAGAAACGCCGATGGTCATCCAGGATCTGGAACCCGACTTTTCCAGCTTCCACTGGTAGACCATCGTGATGAACGTTAGGAGGCATTAAGGGCCCTTTCAACCCAAATGAGATGTATCGATAGGCAAAAAATAGATCAGTAGCCCCACGTTCTTTGGCGTATCAGAAACGGAAACGCTTCATACTTTCGGAAGCGGCCAATGGCTTCGCGCTCTGGAAGACGCTCCTTTGAGTCCTTGCTTACCGCATAAGCAATCCATTCGCAGTAGCTGTCCCGGAATTCGACGGTTGAATAGCCATGGAGCCTGGAGTTGAAGAACCGTATGTGAGGGTTGGTAACGCGTACCCTCTTGACCTGCGAGGCGCTCGGCACTTGCGCCGGTTGAGGTCCGTCATCGCTGTTGCCTCCGTTTGATTAGGGTGTCGTGAACGGCGGCTGTCACATCCTCCTAACAAACAACCGGCAAACTGAATGCTGTCATTTCCATTGAAAAGTGGTGCATATTATGGCGAGCATTTACACGCTGGCAGTACTTACGATCCTGTTGGGATTTTTTCTGCTCTATCGCGCCTACTGGCGGCTTGAACTGTCCAGAGCCAAGCACCCTTCGCTTCAGGGGCACTCAAAAATAGCCAGAAGGGTTGCCCGGTTGGTGCCATTCTACGAGCTCAGTGGTGAGGCGTTTTTTGACTGTGACGGCGCGCCGGAGCCCATTGCGGCGCGTCGGCGCCAAGCGTTTTATGCGCTCAGTGCCAGGCTTGATTCCAGGGCATCCCAGTCCGGGCAATTGACGTCGTCGCTCGAAAAGCACTTATCCGACACTCATTTCATCAACAGCTATCGCGTCCCATTCCAGTTTCGGACAGCCGTTCGCAAGCATCTTACGCCGGGAATGGTTGCGGATACTTCTTCTGGTACTCAGATAAGGGACCTGGATGGGGACTGGCACTACGATCTATCCGGCTCCTACGGGGTTAATCTGTTCGGCTATGATTTCTATAAGAGCTGCATGGACGAGGGTATTGAGCGTGTCCGGGATCTCGGGCCCGTGCTCGGCGTTTATCACCCGCTGGTGCTGGATAACGTGACACGGATCAAGGCGATTTCCGGTCTGGGCGAGGTGTCATTCCATATGTCCGGAACCGAGGCTGTCATGCAGGCGACCCGACTGGCTCGCTATCACACCCGGCGCTCGCATCTTGTGCGTTTCTGCGGCGCCTATCACGGCTGGTGGGATGGCGTTCAACCCGGAATCGGGACTCAGCGGGCGGTCAACGATGTCTACACCCTGAAAGACATGGACCAGCAATCCCTGCGCGTACTCAGAACCCGCAATGACATTGCCTGTGTGCTTGTCAGTCCGTTGCAGGCCCTTCACCCCAACAGCGGCGCTCCTGGTGATGCGACCCTGGTCACTAGCAGTCGCCACTGTGCCTTCGACGCGGATCGCTATGGAGACTGGCTGCGGCGTCTGAGGGAGGTCTGTACCCAACGCGGAATTGTGCTCATTTTTGATGAGGTATTCTCCGGATTCCGGATCGCCTACGGGGGCGCCCAGGAGTACTTTGGCGTTCAGGCGGACATGGTTACCTACGGCAAGACGCTCGGCGGCGGACTGCCGGTTGGCGTGCTCTGCGGGCGGCACGATCTGATGAAACGCTTCCGGGATGATAAGCCGACTGATGTCTGCTTCGCCCGTGGCACCTTTAATGCCCATCCTTATGTAATGGCGGCCATGAATGTCTTCCTGGAGCGGATTCAGGATCCGTCCATCCGTTACGGTTACAACGATATGCGGACTAAATGGGACCGGCGTGCGCGCCAGCTGAATGAGGCCCTGGAATCAGGACAGTTACCGGTTCGAATCGTGAACCTGGCCTCAATATGGAGCGTCATTTACACGCGGCCGAGCCGTTACAACTGGATGTTCCAGTTCTACCTGCGTGCTGAGGGGCTTCACCTATCCTGGACCGGTACCGGTCGCCTTATCTTCAGCCACAACTACACGGACGAGGACTTCGACGCCGTCCAGCGCCGCTTTCTGGCAGCGGCGAAGGCCATGGAGGCGGATGGTTGGTGGTGGCATGATGGCACCCTGACCAACAGGCGGATCAGGAAACAGATTCTGCGGGAAATGCTTTGCTGTTGGCTGCCAGGCAGGGGGCGAGCGATAGCCTAACCCCCTGCCGGCGAGGGATTGATGCCGGATCAGTAATGGGCGTTTTCCGCCTCAGTACGCTCGGATTGAGGCGGATCAAGATCGTCCATGGGATCGATCAGCTGGCCACGCATAAGGTAGAACGGCGAACGGTAGTACATCCGGATGTCGTTGAGCGGATCGGTGATGATCTTCAGAAGCCAGATCAGCCCCGTGGTCACATCGCGGATGAAGAAGAGCTGAAACGTACGGAAAAGCAGTGCCGCCATGCCCAGGGCAATCCAGATCAGGGACAAGTTGTAGAGATAGCCGTTCCAACTGGTCTGGGCTTGCACGAGCCCGAAGAAACCGGGGGTCATCCATAGGATTACAGGTGAAAGACCCCAGATCGAAAGCAGCACGACCTTGCGCTTGAGGTTGTAACCGACTTTGATCTGCTCCTTGTACGAGTGCGACACCCGATTGACGTTGTCATAGTCATGGGGCTCGAAAAAGAAATGGCCGATCTGGCGTGTCACCATGGCGACGCCCCATCCCATGAACGCCGAGATCATCGGGTTCACGGCCAGGTAGAAATAGGCAGTCAGGAAACTGAGGGCGCTGACCAGGTGCAGTGACTGGTTGATGCGGCTCTGGTGGTAGTAGCGGTGGTCGTCCCACCGTTGTTCTTCAAGTTCCTTCAGTATATTGATCATGGTCACTCCCGGTAGTTGTGGGTATTGCGCCCCGATTGTCCACCAGGAGTCGTGATAGTTTGTTGACAGCTGCTTTACCGAATCAGTAGCGGCTCGCCCATACGAATCGTTTGCCCTTGCTCCAGTGCGGGATTGAGTTCCAGTTCCGGGCCGGTGATGACGATGATGGTAGAGCCCTGTTCGAAGTAACCCATTTCCTCGCCACGATGATAGTGGGTATCGCAGGTAATCCGGTTGGTGCCCTTATAAAGCAGGTTGAGAGGTTGCTCCAGCGCATGCAGGCGGATGCTGGCGACCAGGATGGCGGCGACGGGCACCAGTAGAATGTGCGTTGCTCTGACGTCTGGTTCTTCAGGAGGCAGGTCAAGCTCAAGAATGGCTCTTTCATTGCGGCAGAACAGCTTCTCCACTCGCTTGAGCGCAACTGGATTGACGTTCCAGGTATCTCCAGAAATGTAGCGCACCTGCTGCAGGTGGCACTTATCCGGCGCATGGAAGCGATGGTACATGCTGGCTGTGATCCGCAGCGTCACAAATGAGCCGTCCCGATAGCGCTCGGCGAGGGTCGTATCGCCCAGTAGCTCACCAAGGTCGTAAGGGTAACCCTTGGCCTGAAAGATCTCGGTTTGATTGATTCGTCCCATCGCGCCGAGGACCCCATCACAGGGGCTGATCAGGGTTGCCGCGTCGTTATGCACTGGACGAGCGCCGGGACGAAGGGCCCGGATAAAGCAGTCATGCATACTCTGGAAATCGGTTTTCTGCGCTTGCTCCAGATGCAGGTCGCCCGCGAAGAGTTGCCAGATGCCAATGGAGGCCCGCCGGATCCATGGTTGTTGGATACGGCTGAAGCGACCCATCAACAGGGTTGCCCAGCGTCTGGGAATGCGGTTGGTCAGCAGGAAATTAAGACGTTCCCAGTGGCTGAGTCGGTGCAGAGCCGTTTTTAGCATTACGGGCGTTCCTCCTTGGTTGGCAGCGCTGCGATAAGGATGAGACAGCCGTGTGAAGCCTTTGTTAAGGGTGCGGTCAAAAAAACGTAACGTCCTTGAGGGAGTATTAGGCAGGTCGTTCATAACCGGAGCCCGATACATGCTCGTCACCCTCCTGCTGGTCAGTGCGGTTCTGCTCAGTTTTGAGCGCATTACCTACTTTCTGGTTTCCCGCTACCCGAATTACTGGTGCCGACTGTGCTTGCGGTCGCCGCTGGCATCCTTCGGTGGTCCTGTGGATGTTCTGAATGGACTTTTCTATGGCTTCAAGTTCATCCAGGCAGCGGTGTTTCTTTACTGGTGGGGATTCTATGGTGATACTTGGCTGCCACTTCCGACAGCAGAAGGTATTGGTCTGGTTTTGGGGGGAGGACTGATTGCTGTTGGCATCCTGCTCAACTCGCTTGTCTTCTCCAAACTGGGCCGCACCGGTGTGTTCTATGGTGCTCAGATGGGGTATGACGTTCCCTGGATCCGCGGTTTTCCGTTTTCAGTCTTGCGTCACCCCCAATACCTGGGCGCGTTGGTCTGCATCTGGGGGCTTTTTGTGGTAATGCGTTTCCCCAATGATGACTGGTTCTATCTACCGCTTCTTGAAACCGCCTTATACGCTTGGGGGGCTTACAACGAACCCTGACAGGCGATGGTATTGCTGCGTTCCATCAGGTTCTTGGTTTCACTATAGGGACCGAATCAGCGTACACTTGCGATTGTTGGATGCTTAAGAGAGACGCTGAAGTGACCGTTTTAAGCCTGGATCTGGATGAGACGCTGTGGCAGATGGAGGGAGTGATTGAGCAGGCCGAGCGGGCTATGCATGCGCACCTGTGGACGAACCATCCCGCTGTAGCCACTGCGTATCCACCAGAGCGGATGCGGCAACTGAGCACGAACATCGCCGCCACCAATCCCAGCCTGAAACACAATGTGACCGCTCTACGTCTTCGCACCCTGGAGCATGCCGTGCTTGAGACAGGGGCACCGCGAGCTCTTGCTGATGAAGCGTTCGCCGTCTTCATGGAGGCACGCCATCATGTGCGGCTTTACCCCGATGCAATCCCGCTTCTGGAGTTGCTTCACAAACGCCTTCCCCTGGTCGCTCTGACCAATGGAAATGCCGATGTTCAACGGCTTGGTATGGGACATTATTTTGCGGCGTCTTGTTCTGCTGCGGACGTGGGCGCTGCCAAGCCGGATCGTTCCATATTTGAAGCTGCCGCTGACCGCGCTGGGATCAGCCTACATAACCTGATCCATGTCGGCGACGACCCATTAACCGATGTAGCCGGTGCTGCCCAGCATGGCCTGCGTGCGGTATGGCTTAATCGCTCCGGATCTCCCTGGCCGGAGCACGCGCCCTGGGTGACTCATGACGAGATAACGAGTCTGGATGAACTGCCCGGGGTTCTAACACGTCTGCAGCCTGATCTGGCCCGCCTTGAGTAAATTAGAGAAGACTTTGTGGCGTTCAGCGACCCTGTGGGCGGTGATCGAGCGGTCTTTTTAATCCTTTGAGATCGTTTTGTAACGGCATAGTGAGATCCCATAATGTCCAATTCGGAATCACTCGCAACACTTCTTGATACCCTGCCGCAGGTGGGCGAAGTTTGCTGGCTCGGTATCCGCCCGGCCAGAGGCGAGTCCATGGAAAAGCTGGAACGGGTAAGGGTCTTTCAGGGCAGTGGCCTTGAAGGGGACCGTTATAACGGTCGGGCAACCAGCCGCAGGCAGGTGACGTTGATTCAGCAGGAGCATCTGCCGGTGATCGCCTCCTGTGCTGGCCATAAGAGTGTGGAAGCAGCGGCTGTGCGGCGCAATATTCTGGTATCCGGAATTAACCTTCTGGCCCTCAAAGGGAAGACGTTTCGTGTGGGGGAGGCACTTTTGGAATACACCGGGCCTTGTGATCCCTGCAGCAAAATGGAGGCGTTGCTGGGACCTGGCGGTTACAACGCCATGCGCGGCCATGGCGGGATTACAGCTCGGGTTCTGGAAGAGGGTGAGATAGCGATTGGAGACTCGGTATGGCAGGGAGCGGGTCACGGTTTAGCGCCCTGAGCAATCTGCAGGGTGGTTAAGTGGACTGAGCAGAGAATGGTGCTATGGTTTCACAGCCCAGCAAGCCGATTCCGTATAATTATTTTCGAAATGTTACAAATCTGATGGGCAGCGTTTTCGCTTTGGGTCTAGTTTTTTTCCGTTAGGTGCGAGAACTAGCTTCTTGGTTTAGGCGAAAATCATGTCTGTCACAGAAAAACGACCTCAATTCTGGAAGGCTCTCAAGCGCAGTTGTCAGATTGCGGGATCGGTTGACGTTGGGTTCTTCTTTATTTTCCACCTCCTGAGTTCCCCCATCCTGGCCTGGGTCAACGTGGTCAGTGTTACCATGTACGGGGTGGCTTACCGGGCGATCGGCAGAAAACAGAATGGTCTGGCGATCTCGCTGATCTGGCTGGAAGTCATTGTCCACGCTGGGCTCGGTACCGTTCTCATCGGCTGGGACAGTGGTTTTCACTATTACCTGTTGATTTTCATTCCCGCTGTTTTCGTCAGCATGGGGTTTTCAGCCGCATTAGTGGCCCTGGCCGGGCTGTGGACCTACTATGTCGGGCTCTATCTTTTGATGTGGTTCACGCAGCCCCTTCAACCCATTGCGGCCGGTGCGCTTCTGGGCGTTTATCTGTTCAATCTGAGCGTGGTGTTCGCCATGTTTGGGTACCTGTCGTTTTTCTATCTTAAAACGGTAACGAAGGCGAGCCGGAAGCTTCGACAAATGGCGACGACGGATCCGCTGACGGGGCTGCTTAATCGCCGGCATATGACGTATCTCGTGGAAAAAGAGCTGGCGCGGTTTCGGAGAAACGGCCGCCCGATGGCGTTCCTGCTGTTCGATATTGACTATTTCAAGGAGGTCAATGATCAATACGGTCACGAAACCGGCGACCGCATTCTGGAGGATGTTGCTCGAATCATTAAGAATCAGGTACGTGCCGAGGACCTGATCGCCCGATGGGGTGGGGAAGAGTTTCTGGTAGTGCTCCCTGGCACCCGGTTACAGAGTGCCCGGATCAGCGCGGAGCGGATCCGGGAAGCGTTGATGGCGCACAAGTGGCAGGGGGCCAATGGGCAGCGGATCGAGATCACCACGAGTGCTGGCGTCAGCGAATGCTGTGCGAATGACGACCTGAATTCCAGTATCAACAGAGCGGATCGCGCACTGTATTGTAGCAAGGAGCATGGACGGAATCGCGTGGAACAGGAAGCCGTTTAGGATTCTGCTCTTTACCCTTCACGTCAGTCTGGATCTGTGCTTTCGCTCGAAATCCTCGAGTTCCACATTGATGGCATTGGTGGAGATTACGATTTCCCACAGGGAGAACAGCAGCGACAGTGACAGTAGAATCAGACTGCCTCCAAAACTGATCATGCCGAACGTTTCCCATTTCAAGAACAGGGCGAACATGGACACCGTGCAGACGAAGAAGCTCAAAACGCCGGTGGCCTGCATGCGTTTGGTCAGCACGATGCGCTGGCGAAGCATGCGAAGCTGTCGGGCAACCAGCGGGTAATCGTCTTCCGTTTCCATCTGTTTGAGTTGACGGATCAGTTGTGCCAGTACCAGGAAGCGATTGGTGTAGGCCAGAAGAAGCAGCGAGATAGCGGGGAAAAGCAGGGCGGGTGTGGAGACGGTCAAAAGCAATCCTAGTGGGGCGCTTGGGCGGCCGGGTTTATTGCACCGGCGCCAGGTCATTGTGGACGGACTCCGGGATTTGTTGAAAAATCGCCGCAGCCCCCACAATGAGTCTGCCTGGATAAGCCGTTAAAAGATGTAGTCGGTCGTTAGGACGCCAGATCGCCGCTCTCGCACAATACTGTTAACGAGATTGCGATTGTCTTCAGTGGATTTGGTGGCGACCGTGGTCCGGATGGAAAACACGCGCAGCGCGTCTGAAACCGATAGCGTGCCTTCTGCCGAGTCTTTGCGTCCGTTGAATGGCAGGGTATCGGGCCCCCTCTGACACTGGCCGTTAATATTGATCCTGCCCACCTGGTTAGCCAGCACATCAATCAAAGGCCCCATGGTGTCAGCATTCTGACCAAACAGGCTCAGCTGCTGGCCAAAGTTGGACTGCCGCACATGCTCGATCACCTCGCTTTCATTACCGAAGACGCTGATCGGAATAACCGGACCGAACTGTTCCTCTGAACAGGCCC
This sequence comes from Salicola sp. Rm-C-2C1-2, assembly GCF_040196175.1. NCBI lineage: Bacteria > Pseudomonadati > Pseudomonadota > Gammaproteobacteria > Oceanospirillales > Halomonadaceae > Salicola > Salicola sp. Rm-C-2C1-2. The sequence continues at coordinate 569,115 of NZ_JBEFNF010000001.1, forward strand.
TCATATCCGATGTAGCCGGATAAAGAACGGCAGGGTGGAAATAGGTACCGTAAACCTGCGCTCCGCCGTCGTTAACCACGCGCGCACCTTTTGCCTGGGCGTCCTCGACGAGGGCCGTGAGATAGTCCGTTTTCCCCGGCTCGGGGAGTGGCGTCAGCTTGGTCGTTGGCTCCCAGGGCATGCCTGGCATGAGTTTGTTGACCTCGCTCACTACCTTATCAACAAAAGCCTCCGCCACGGATTCATGAACGTGCAGCAGCTTGAGAGCGGTACAGCGCTGGCCGTTGAACGATAACGCGCCTGCAACACATTCCTGTGCCGCCAGATCCAGGTCTGCGTCCGCCAGGACGATGCCCGGGTTCTTGGCGTCAAGCCCCAGAGCGGCCTTCAGGCGGTTGGGCTTCGGGTGCATCTGTTTAAGTGCCGCGGCGCCCTGGTGTGTACCGATGAAAGCGAACATATCAATGTCACCACTTTCCATCAGGGGCGGCATAGTGTCCCGTCCATTTCCGAAAATGATGTTGATAACACCGGCGGGGAAGCAGTTCTGGAAAGCCTCAAGCAGCGGGCCAACCAGCAATACGCCGTATTTGGCGGGCTTGAATATGACGGTGTTGCCCATGATGAGGGCGGGAATCAGCGTGGTGAATGTTTCATTCAGTGGGTAGTTGTAAGGGCCCATGCATAATGCAACACCCACCGGCAGCCGACGCGTCTGCGCTATAACGCCGCCGACCAGTTCGAACCTAGAAGAGCGACGATCAAGCCCCTTGAGCTCATCAATGGTGTTGCTGATGTAGTCGCAGGTTCTGTCAAACTCCTTGCAGGAATCTGTTTCGGTTTTTCCAATCTCCCACATGAGAAGCTCAACCACTTCATTTCGATGCGCCTGCATTTCATTGAGGAAGCGTTCAACATGCTCGATGCGTTCACTGACTGACAGCGTGGGCCAGACACCGCTGCCCTGGGCGTAGGCTTGTTTGGCCGCACGCAAAGCCTTGAGCGAGGCGTCGTGGTCCATCAACGGGGATTTTCCCATGCACAGTGGTTCCGGATCTGAAGACTGGCCTGTCTCAACACAGACTGGGCTCAGTACATCGGCGTAAGCCCCCTCCCACTTCTCCAGCTTCCCGTTGATCAGTGTGTGTGTGATTGAGGCACTTTGCTCGTCTTTAAACTTCGAGGGAATAGCGGCCTCAGTCGGGAAAAAATTGCTATCAAGCTTATAACTCGCTGACATACATGACTCCTTTGATTGTTTTATTCGCTGACGAGGGAACCTGCCGTCTCTGCCAGTGACTCAGAAATGTGGATGAATTCGCCTGCCTGTAACGAGGCGCCTCCAATCAGTCCCCCATCAACCCCGGTCAGATTGAAGATCTCTGCCGCATTGCTTGATTTGACGCTGCCCCCGTAAACGATGGGCAGTTGCTGACTGGGATCTTCGTTTTTCGAGGGGGCGTTGGAGGACAGGAAGGCACGGATCGACTGGTGGACGCTTTCAATCTGTGAAGCCTGTGCAACTTCTCCTGTGCCAATGGCCCAGACTGGCTCGTAAGCAACAATCGCCTCTTCGAAGCCTGCAAGACCGACCTGGTCAATAATGGCCTGCAGCTGTTGTTCAATGATCAGTCTGGTTTCTCCCGCCGCGCGTTCTTCGAGGGTTTCGCCAACGCAGAGAACTGGGGTCATCGCTGCGCTCTGTACGGCCTCAAACTTTGCGGCTACTGCGGCACTGGATTCTCTGTACTTAAGACGACGTTCGGAATGCCCGACCAGCACGTAACGGCATTTGAACTCGCTGAGCATGGAGGCGCTGACCTCCCCGGTGTGCGCTCCGGATGCGTATTCCGACACAGTCTGCGCACCCAGCATAAGGCCGGTACAGGCGAGCGCGTCGCACACCTGGAACAGATAGGGGGTTGGGGGGCAGACGGCGATATCAATATGTTTCTGGAGCTGTTGCAGCTTTGGAATAAGCCGGCTTAGCAGCTCCTGGTTGAGCTGCAGGTTACCGTTCATTTTCCAATTGCCGATCAGGAGTGGTTTTGTCATTGTATTTCTCCAGGCGTTATTCGGTCAGGTGCGCCATGTGGCAGCCATGGCCCGCGCGCCGGGATAGCTGGCGCGTGTGGCGATGTATTCCTCAATGCGTAGAAGGCGATTGTATTTTGCAACCCGATCGGATCTGCAGAGAGATCCGGTCTTGATCTGGCAGGCTCCCGTGGCAACGGCGAGGTCCGCGATGAACGTGTCCTCTGTCTCACCACTGCGATGTGAGATAACTGTCGTGTAGCCGGCGTTCTGGGCGGTCCGGATGGTATCGAACGTCTCGGTCAGCGTGCCGATCTGGTTGAATTTGATGAGCACCGAATTTGCGATGCCGCGCTCAATGCCCTTGGATACACGGGCAGGGTTGGTGACAAATACATCATCGCCAACCAATTGCATGTCCGCACCCATGCGATCCGTGAGCACCTTCCAGCCATCCCAGTCGTTCTCGTCCATGCCGTCTTCGATTGAAGCAATCGGGTAATTCGAGGCAAGGCCGGCGAGAAAGTCGGCAAACTGCCCGGAATCAAAATGTCTGTCTGCGCCCGGCAGATGGTAGACGCCGTTCCTGTAGAGCTCCGATGACGCGCAATCCAGCGCGAGAGTGATGTCTGAACCGGGACGATAGCCAGCTTTTTCAATCGCGCCCAGCATGAGCTCCAGGGCCTCTTCAGTGGATCGGAGATCTGGGGCGAAGCCACCCTCGTCGCCCACTGACGTGGAGAACCCCCTTGTCTGGAGCAATGCCTTGAGTGCGTGGAAGGTTTCCGCGCCCATCCGGAGTGCGTCGCTGTAACTGTACGCGCCAACGGGCTGGATCATGAATTCCTGGATATCCACATTATTGTCGGCATGAACGCCGCCATTGAGGATGTTCATCATGGGGACCGGAAGCAATGACGGCTCGCCATACCCATACTGCAGAGCCAGGTAACGGTACAACGGCTGCTTCTTGTCATTTGCGGCGGCATCAGCCGCGGCGAGCGATACTGCCAGTATAGCGTTTGCGCCCAGCTCGGCCTTATTGTCGGTGGCGTCGAGCTCACAGAGCTGCCTGTCAATCGCGGGCTGATCCTGAGCCTGTTGTCCGACCAAGGCCGGCGCGATGCGTTGGGTCACTGCTTCAACCGCGCCTCGAACGCCTTTGCCAAGATAGCGTTCTGGATTGTTGTCGCGCATCTCCAGCGCCTCCAGTGACCCGGTCGACGCGCCCGATGGCACCCGACCGCATCCCGTGGCGCCGCTATTGAGCAGGATGTCCACTTCCAGAGTCGGGAATCCTCGTGAATCAAGAATCTCCCGTGCCATGATTTTTTTTATTGGTCTCATAGCGGGGTCCTTTAAACGGGTAGTGGTGCGTTTTCATTCGCTATATCGTGTGTATTTTCGTTTAAGAAGTCTATAACGAAAATAAAAGAAAAAAAAGGCTTACCTTAGAACATTTGATAATTTGGAATCGAAACCTCACTCCGAGCGCGCATCGTAGTTTGGCGCAAAAGTGCCGTGAGCGGATTGAACCGGCGGAGCGACTGAGCGCCGCTCCATGGGGAAGGGTTGTGGGAGCGCGTCAGAGCTTTTGGACTGCGCGGAGCCAGCCGCCATAAAGGCGATCTCTTTTGTCTTTGGTCATAACCGGTTCGAATGTTCGGTCGCAATGCCACAGTTTCAACAGTTCTTCCAGCGAGCTGTACACGCCCGCTTGCAGTCCGGCGAGATAGGCGGCGCCAAGCGCCGTGGTTTCGATCATGGCGGGACGGTCAACGCGCGCACCAAGAATATCCGCCAGGAACTGCAGCACCCAGTTGTTGACGACCATGCCGCCGTCCACGCGCAGCGTGACTGGCCGGATGCCATCTTTTTCCATCGTTTTCTGGAGGTCTTTGGTTTGATAGCACACCGATTGCAGGCCGGCCGTCACGATTTCCTTGATGCCGGTATCCCGCGTCAGGCCCAGAATCGCCCCGCGGGCGTTCGGATCCCAGTGAGGTGCGCCAAGACCGGTAAACGCCGGCACCAGGTAGACGCCATGGTCCACCGGTGTGCCCTCGGCCAGGGGTTCCGTTTCGCAGGCATCCCTGATCAGTTGCAAGCCATCTCTCAGCCACTGAATGGTTGCGCCCGCGATGAAGATGCTGCCTTCGAGCGCGTAGGTTGGCTCACCATTGATGCGGTACGCCACTGTGGTCAGCAGGCGGTTCTGGGATTGCAGGGCCTCCTCCCCGGTGTTGAGCATCAGGAAGCACCCGGTGCCATAGGTACTTTTCGCCATACCCGGCTCGAAGCACGTCTGTCCGACCATTGCCGCCTGCTGATCACCTGCAACGCCCATGATCCGCGCGCCGTTTAGCGATTCGACGTCGGTGATGACCCCGAAATGGTCCGCGGAATCCATGACTTCGGGCAACAGAGTTTCGGGGATCCCGAACAGATCAAGGAGTTCGGGATCCCATTGCTGAGTATGGATATTGAACAGCATGGTCCTGCTGGCATTGGAGGCATCCGTGCGATGTTCCTGGCCGCCAGTCAGCCGCCAAAGCAGGAAAGTGTCAATCGTGCCGAAAGCAAGCTCGCCGCGCTCCGCTCGCTCGCGGGCGCCGCTCACGTTATCGAGGATCCAGGAGATCTTGGATGCTGAGAAATAAGGATCAAGGAGAAGCCCGGTTCTGTCAGCTACCCAGGGCTCGAGGTTGTCGGCTTTGAGTGATTCGCAGTAAGAGCTCGTTCTACGATCCTGCCAGACAATCGCGTTGTAGAGGCATTCGCCGGTCTCCCGATCCCAGACCACGGTGGTTTCGCGCTGGTTGGTAATGCCCACACCAACAACGCCATCGCATTGGATTTTTTCACCGACCATCAGGTCGTCAAGGGTGCTTGTCACGGTTTTCCAAATGGCCTCGGGGTCGTGCTCAACCCAACCGCTAGCCGGATAATACTGGGGGAATTCCTGCTGACGTGTCGCGACGATTTCGCCCTTGAGGTTGAACAGAATGGCCCGGGAGCTGGTGGTGCCCTGGTCGATGGAGAGTAGATACTGACTCATGATGTAGGCGCTCCGTTTGCGTTGTTGTTTGTTCGCATTTTTGCGTTTTTCAGGAAAAATGCCAATTCCTTTTTTCGAAAACGTACACCTTAATTACCGTCGAGTCATATAAGTGGCTGAAAAAGATCGCTGTCACCGGTAGACTGTCGTGAGCTGAGTGCCGAGCATAGGCGCCGTTAAGACAGAATCGAACATCAATGACAGAGGTGGTCTGAATGGCACAACGTCGCCGTCAGGAATTGATCATGGAGCTTATCCGTAAAAATGGGTTTGTAACCACGGAGCAGCTTGTGGATCATTTCAACGTGACACCGCAAACCATCCGCAGGGATCTTAATGAACTCGCGAAAAAGAATACCCTGAGGCGGCATCATGGTGGGGCGGGTATTGACTCGAGCACCGTTAATACGTCCTATCAGACGCGTAAAATCCTGGATCTGGAAGCCAAGGAGCGCATTGCGGAAGCGCTTGTCGAGCTCATTCCTGATAATTCATCAATCTTCATCAACATTGGGACCACGACTGAGACCATCGCCAAGGCGCTTCTCAGAAGAAACAACCTTCAGATCGTCACCAACAACCTGCATGTCGCCTCCATTCTCTCAGCAAGAGAGGATTGCCATGTCATCATCGCTGGTGGCGAGGTCCGTAACCGCGATGGGGGCATCGTGGGTGAGGCAACACGGGACTTTATCAACCAGTTCAAGATGGATTTCGGAATCATTGGCATCAGCGGCATCCACAGTGACGGTTCGCTGCTTGATTTCGATTACCGTGAGGTCCGCGTGGCCCAGGCAATCATCGAGAACTCGGCGCAGGTACTGCTGGCGGCGGACCATTCAAAGTTCGGTCGAAACGCGATGGTCCGACTCGGGAACGTAATGCAGGCCGACTACCTCTTTACGGATCAGGAGCCACCTGTCGAGCTTCGGCAGCTTCTTAATGAAAACGACGTTGATCTGCGCGTGGTGTGACACCCTGTCCTCCAGAATCCTTTAAATGGGATCGTGCTCAATGGGTTCGGATTTTTTCGTAATTTTCCTTTACGAATAAAAAAAGCTTTCGCATACTGCCGTATACCGTACCGGGAATCGGAAAGGGATCGTGACCCTCAGTGTCCCTTCGAACTGCGTCAGGAGAAAGCGAGAATGATCACAGACCATGAGAAGTTTGACGTTGTTGTCGTCGGCGGTGGCGTCAATGGGGCTGGCATTGCCATGGACGCAGCCGGCAGGGGCCTGCGTGTGCTGTTATGTGAAATGAATGACCTGGCATCCGCGACGTCATCGAACAGCAGCAAGCTGATCCATGGTGGGCTTAGGTATCTTGAACACTATGAATTCCGGCTTGTCAGGGAAGCGCTGGGAGAGCGGGAGTCACTGCTTCGCAATGCGCCGCACATCATGTGGCCATTACGCTTTCATCTTCCGCACCGCTCCCATCTGCGCCCAGCGTGGCTGATCCGGTCCGGATTGTTCCTTTACGATCATCTGGCCAAGCGCGAGATGCTGCCGGGGTCGCGCTCGATCAGGTTTGGGAGTTCAGATCCTCTGAAGCCCAACATTGTGAAGGGTTTTGAATACTCAGATGGGTGGGCCGACGACGCACGTCTCGTGGTATTGGCCGCCAAGAAAGCCGAGCAGCATGGTGCCAGAATCATGACTCGCACCAAATGCGTCCAGGCGGACCGAGGTGAGCAGGAGTGGCAGGTCACGTTGCGTGACCGGTGCAGCGACGACGAATGGGTGATCTCAAGCAAGGTGATCATTAATGCCGCTGGGCCATGGGTGAGCAGTCTTTTCGGCGATTCGCTGGGTATGAAGGCGCCGAAAACAATCCGAATGGTCAAAGGCAGCCATATCGTGGTGCCCCGTTTAAACAGGGACCAGGAAGCCTACATTCTCCAGAACGAAGACGAACGCATTGTATTCGTCATCCCCTATGAGGATGAATTCTCGCTGGTCGGCACGACCGACGTTGAGTACGAGGGTGATCCGAATAAGGCCAGGATCTCGGACGAAGAAATCGAGTACCTACTGGCGATCGTGAACGATCATTTCAAGCGCCAACTGAAGCCTGAAGAAGTCATCTGGTCCTACTCTGGCGTGCGGCCGTTGATGGACGACGAGGGAAGCGATGCCAAAAAGGCGTCCCGGGACTACAGTTTCGAGGTCAGCCAGGAAGAAGACAAGGCGCCGCTGATCTCGGTTTTCGGGGGCAAACTGACGACCTACAGAAAGCTCGCGGAGGCGGCAACCAACAAGCTGAGCGAGTTTTTCCCACATGCAGGGGCGGCTTGGACCAAGAATGCCAGCTTACCGGGCGGCGATTTCAGTGGGCATGAGGCGCTTGAGAAGCAGCTCCGCACGAATTTCCCCTGGCTGGATGAAGGGTTGGTCTGTCGTCTCGTGCGCACGTACGGCACCCTTTCCTACCCGGTACTGAGAGGCTGCGAAAAGATGGACGATCTGGGGCGCTGTTTCGGGGGGAACCTGTATGCCGCCGAAGTGGATTACCTGGTTGAGCATGAGTGGGCGATGACGGCGGAGGACATCCTCTGGCGCCGCACCAAGCAGGGTCTGTTTGCCTCAGAGCAGGATGCTGCCAGCCTTGAGCGGTACCTGGGTGATCGCCAAAGCGGGGGTATGGATGGCGTTGCAGCCCGTCACCGCAGCGCCTGAGTCCATTGACGGGTAAGACGTTCCTCCAAGCCTTTCAGTCAGCATCCTCCGAAGCACAATAGCCGTGGTTAGAATGTGGCGCGTTATGCTTGGGGCGCGCAAAAAAAACCCGCGACCGGGCCGCGGGCATTACAGGATGCCCCTTGCATGAAGGGGCGGATCAGTCAGATCGGTTAGAAGTTAAACTGAGAGCCGACAATCAGGGCCCGGTACTCACGCTGGGGCATGAGGGCGCCGCCACCTTCACCAACATAATCCTGAAGCTCAACCATGAGGGTCAACTGGTCCGTAACGCGATGACGGGAGAACACCATCGTCAGCTCGTTGGCGCCGCTGGCATTGTCTTCCTCACCCTCACCGTAACTGGCACCGAAGGTATGGATGCCGGCATCAAAGGTGCCCTCAGCGTACCACTGCTCGTACTCTTGATCGGGGGCGGTCGTGAAGATCACCGGGCTCGTATTCTCGCTGATGGAGTAGTTGGCACGGGCATTAAAGTTACCAGCGCTGAGCGAGCCCCCGAAATCGACGGTGTACATGGTCTCGCTGTCATTACCGCTCAAACCGGTGTCATCGACGTCCTGAAAGCCGCCACTGGTCCAGATGCCAACGTTATCGCCGGCATAGTCCAAACGATACTCAATACGGGGGGTCTCCTTGGTGCCTTCCTCGAGGTTGTTTGCGCCATCGTCGTCTTGGTTTGTCGTCCCGGCGAAGGCGCCGGTCCCGCTATCCGGGTCAATTGCTGCGACAGCGAACTGGACGCCGCCGGTTCGTGGCGAGAAATAAGCGACACGGGGCCGGAAGTCCGCGTACTTGTAGCCGGCGCCGATACGCCCGTTCGTGGCGAGGGAGTCGACACCCTGATCCGGCATTATACCCACACCCATGGCGCTTCCCGTGTCACCGATGGCCGGGGTACCCACCAGCCCGAAGCCTTGGCCAATGCTGACGGTACCGAAATCACCGTCTACGTTGATCTTAGCAACACGACTGCCAAACCCTTCGGTATTGTTTCCACCTTCACCCACGTGATTGTTGATCTGAAGGTGACCGGACACGTCGAGGCCGTTCTGGGTCGGCGCGGAAAACGAAAGGTTCAGGCTCGCTGGATTGAAGCCGGATCCCACCCCAATATTCGTTTCTCCACCGTCTTCATCTTCTCCAACCAAGAATACGGGAATATAACCGCCAGCGCCGAATGTCCAGCCGCTGTCGGTTTCGTAGGACAGCTCCGCCATCGCCGGAGACGCCATGCCACCGATCATCAGCGAGACTGCCGCGGCCAGCGTGGTTCTGCGAAATCCGCCGGTGGTTGATACGAGCGTTGTGTTGTTGTTTTCGAACATGGTGTTTTCCTGTTTTTGTTTGTGTCTGTTTCCGGCCGCCTCGTTGGGTCCCTGATGACAGGCTTACGATGCGATAACCGGTCATACCAAAACACGAAATGCCGAGCCGGTTGTTGGAGCCACTGACTCTTAAGCAGTTCGCATGGGAAAACCGTAGCTCTGAAACGAACAAATGAAAAGCCTTAATGGCGAAAATATCGACAAAATTTTCGGATTGTTTGCGTTCACGCTATGCAGGGTTTTTCAACAATCTGAAAAATATGCTGTTTTGTGGTTCGTGTTCGTTTTTTCGTTGACGAACATTCAGCCGGAGGATACCTTTGAGGGAGACTGTCCCGTGCACCGTGAATGTCTCTGCAGGGATTGCGATACTCGGCGGTAATGCCAGCGTCCTCCACGAGGCGATCCAATAGTAAAAAAGGAGCAGCTCAATGCTCAGACGCACAAAAATAGTCGCCACGCTCGGCCCATCCACCGACACGCCGGAGTCACTTGCGGCGATCATCGGAGCTGGTGTTGATGCGACACGCCTGAATTTCTCCCACGGGAGCGCGCAGGAACACATTGAGCGTGCGAACAGCGTGCGCGAAATCGCGGCCCAGCAGGGCCGTTTTGTCGCCCTCCTTGCGGATCTCCAGGGTCCCAAATTGCGTATTTCGAGATTCGTGGAACACAAGGTGGTCCTTACTGCCGGCCAGGAGTTCGTCCTGGACGCGGCCATGGCTAAGGAGTCTGGCACCGCTGAGCGCGTTGGAATCGATTATGAGCAGCTGATAGATGACGTCGCCCCGGGGGATGTGCTGGTCCTGGATGATGGCCGGATCGAGATGGAAGTGAACTCCGTGAGCGAACGGTGCATCAGGTCCCGGGTTCTGATCGGTGGTGTCCTGTCGGATAACAAGGGGCTCAATAAACGGGGTGGTGGCCTGTCCGCGGAAGCGCTTACCGCGAAGGACAGGGAGGACATTGTCACCGCCGCCCGGCTGGGGGCCGACTACGTTGCGGTGTCGTTTGTCCGTACGGCCGATGACATGCATCAGGCCCGCCGGTTACTCAGGGAGGCTGGTTCTGCAGCGGGCCTGGTTGCCAAGATCGAACGCGCCGAGCTTGCCCACGATAACGCGGCCCTGGATGCCGTGATTGAAGCCTCCGATGTGGTCATGGTGGCCCGCGGTGACCTGGCGGTAGAAATTGGCGATGCGGAACTGGTCGGCGTTCAGAAACATATCATTGAGCGCGCTCGGGTGCTGGATCGCAGTGTCATCACCGCGACACAGATGATGGAATCCATGATCACCGAGCCGATGCCGACCCGTGCCGAGGTCTCCGATGTGGCCAATGCGGTGATGGACTATACCGATGCCGTGATGCTCTCGGCAGAGACGGCCGTGGGTGACTACCCTGTGGAAGCGGTGCGGGCGATGGTACGGGTTTGTCTGGGCGCCGAAAAGCACCCGTCAATGCACCAGTCCCAACACCGTATCCATGAGAGCATGGAACACATCGACGACGCCATCGCGTTGTCCGCGATGTACGCGGCCAACCACCTCAGCGGTGTCGCGGCAATCATCTGTATGACCGAATCCGGGGCGACGCCATTACTGATGTCCCGGATCAAGTCGAGCCTCCCCATTTTCGCTTTCTCGCGTCACCACTCCACCCAGCACCGTGTCGTCCTGTTCCGGGGCGTCCATACTGTCCCCTTTGACAGCCTGAAAATTCCCAATGATCAGACAAATGCGCTTGCTGTCTCTGAGCTGGTGAGTCGCGGAATGGTTCAGGAAGGGGATCTGGTGGTAATGACCAAGGGTGACTACGTTAATGCCCAGGGTGGCACCAATACCATGAAGGTTGTCCGGGTGGGGGCTGAAATCCAGTGAGCTCAGCGTCCACCTCCACCCGCATCCCCGCATACCCAATCCCTGCCAAAAACACAGGAGCGCACGCCTCATGAGTCAGGATGATGATCCGGTTGAAACCCGGGAATGGCTCGATGCACTGGCATCGGTGATTCAGAACGAGGGCGTTGAGCGCGCCGAGTACCTGCTGGGTAAACTCTCGGACAAGGCAAGCCGCGCCGGCACGCTCATGCCCCATGCCATGACCACCCCCTTTCGAAACAGCATCCAGCCCTCGGATGAGAAACGCATGCCGGGCGACATGTTCATGGAGCGGCGCATCCGCTCGCTGATCCGGTGGAATGCGCTCGCCATGGTCATGCGCGCCAATATGAAGCCGGATGACCTGGGTGGTCATATCTCCACCTTTTCCTCTGCCGCCACCCTCTATGATGTGGGTTTCAACTATTTCTTCCACGGTGGCGATGAGAGCCGCGAGTCGGATCTGGTGTATTTCCAGGGGCATGCCGCGCCGGGCATCTACGCGCGCTCGTTCCTGGAAGGACGGCTGAGTGAAGAGCAGCTGGATCATTACCGCCAGGACACTCTAGAAAACGGCATCTCATCCTACCCCCATCCCTGGTTGATGCCGGATTACTGGCAGTTCCCAACAGTCTCGATGGGTCTGGGCCCGCTGCAGGCTATCTATCAGGCCCACATCATGAAATACCTGGATAACCGGGAGTTGGTCGATAAAGACAAACGCAAGGTTTGGTGTTTCGTCGGTGATGGTGAGTGTGACGAACCCGAGACGCTCGGCGCGATTGGTCTTGCCGGGCGCGAGAATCTGGATAACCTCATCTTTGTGGTTAACTGCAACCTGCAGCGCCTTGACGGTCCAGTGCGTGGCAACGGCAAGATCATCCAGGAGCTGGAAGGGATCTTCCGGGGTGCTGGCTGGAATGTGCTTAAGGTGGTCTGGGGCCGCCACTGGGATGCCATCCTCGAAAAGGACACTGACGGGGTGCTTCAGGAGGCGCTGGATGCCACCTGCGACGGTGAGCTCCAGAATTACCTCAGCCAGGGGCCGGCCTATACCCGCAAGCATTTTTTTGGACAGAGTGCTGAACTCGCGGAATTCGCGAAAGACCTCACCGACGAGGACATTCTCCAGCTCAACCGTGGTGGGCACGATCCCTATAAGGTCTACGCGGCCTATCATGAGGCGGTGCACCATAAAGGGCAGCCCACCGTCATTCTCGCGCACACCATCAAGGGGTATGGCTTCGGCGATGGCGCGGAAGCGCAGAACATTGCCCATCAGGTCAAAAAGCTGGACAAGGATTCGGTCAAGGCATTCCGGGACCGCTTTGCGGTGCCGATCAACGATGATGAACTCGATCAGCTGCCCTACTACAGGCCCGCGGAGGGCAGCCCCGAGAACCAGTATCTGCAGAAGCGTCGACGTGAGCTCGGGGGCTATCTGCCGCGGCGCCGTCGTGATTCGACGCCGTTGAAGATTCCTGAGCTCAAAACCTTCGACAAGCTGCTGGAAGGCACCGGTGACCGTGAGATGTCCACAACCATGGCCTTTGTCCGCATGCTCACCACGCTGCTCAAGGATAAGCAGGTGGGTAAGCGGGTGGTGCCGATTGTTCCGGATGAGGCGCGTACCTTCGGTATTGAGGGGCTGTTCCGCCAGACCGGCATCTACACGTCCGAAGGGCAGCAATACACGCCCGAGGACAGGGATCAGATCATGTACTACCGGGAGGACAGGAAAGGGCAGATCCTGCAGGAGGGGATTAATGAAGCCGGTGCCATGTGCGCCTGGATTGGTGCGGCGACCGCCTACAGTCATCACGATTACCCGCTCATTCCCTTCTATATCTTCTACTCCATGTTCGGTTACCAGCGGGTGGGCGATCTGTGCTGGGCTGCTGGTGATATGCGCGCCCGGGGCTTCCTTCTGGGCGGAACGTCCGGGCGCACGACCCTCAATGGCGAGGGGCTGCAGCATCAGGACGGTCATGGGCTGATCCTGCACAATGTGGTGCCCAACTGCCTGACCTATGATCCGACGTTCGGCTATGAAGTCGCGGTGATCATCCGGGAAGGGATGCGGCGGATGTATCAGGAAAACGAGAGCATCTACTACTACATCACGCTGCTTAACGAGAACTATCAGCACCCGGCGATGCCCAAGGGGGTGGAAGAGGGCATCATCCGGGGTCTCTACCAGCTGGATAGCTTGGATGTGGCCGAAGAGGCTGAGAACGCGACACCCCGGGTCCAGCTTCTGGGCAGCGGCGCCATCCTCAATGAAGTGAGGGCCGCAGCGCAGATGCTGAAGGAGGAATTCAAGGTGGGCTCCGATGTGTGGAGCGTAACCAGCTTTGGTGAGCTGGCCCGCGATGGCCAGCATGTGGCGCGCTGGAACCGCCTCCATCCGGACAAGACAAACCGGACCTCCTGGGTGCACGACCAGCTCAGGGATCAGACAGGGCCGGTGATCGCCTCCACGGATTACATCCGGCTGCAGTCCGAGCAGATCCGTGCCTTTGTGCCAGCCCCTTACCACGTTCTGGGCACCGATGGCTTTGGGCGCTCCGACACCCGCTGGAATCTGCGAGCGTTCTTTGAGGTTGATCGCTACTACGTGGTGGTGGCTGCTTTGAGCGCTCTGGCCGAGGAAGGCGCTGTGGAACGCGATACAGTCATCGAGGCTATGAACCAGTACGGCATCGACCGCGACAAACCCAACCCGGTGTCCAGCTGATCCGGTGACGGAAGGAGAAACGGCATCATGAGTGAACAGGCGATACGGGTTCCCGAACTCGGCGGCGCGGATTCGGTTGAGATCGTCGGGGTCCTGGTCAATGTGGGCGATTCGGTCAACGCCGAAGACCCCCTGCTGGAGCTGGAATCCGATAAGGCCACCGTGGAACTGCCTGCGCCGGCAGACGGAACGGTGACCCGGCTGGATGTAAAGGAAGGCGATTCCCTCAAGGAAGGGGATCTTGTGGGCATGATGGAAACCGCCGAGATCGGTGCCTCAGGCGACAGCGACCAGTCCGAAGGCGAGGAGGGATCTATAGGAGCAAGTCCCGCTCGCGATGAGGAACAGACCTCCGATGACGCATCCGACGAAACGGAGGCCCCGCAGGACGACGCTCCCTCCGGCGGCGAACAGCCAATCCACGTCCCCGAACTCGGCGGCGCTGAGTCGGTCGAGATTGTCGGAGTCCTTGTCAGCGTCGGCGACTCGGTGAACGCCGAGGACCCGCTGTTGGAACTGGAGTCCGACAAGGCCACCGTCGAAATGCCGTCTCCCGCCACCGGCACAATCACGCGCCTCGACGTCAAGCAGGGGGATGCCCTCAAGGAAGGCGATGTTGTCGGAGCGCTGGAGGTTGCAGGCAGTGGCGCCCAGGACTCCGGTGATGACAGGCAGCCAGAGACAGAGCAGAAAACGCCCGCGGCGGAAGCGAGCCCGGGTCGCGATGATCACAGCGGGAAACAGCAGCAACCCGTCGATATCCCTGACTCAGACCAGACCCCGCAAACCCTGGTCCACGCCGGACCGGCGGTGCGCAAGATCGCCCGGGAATTCGGGGTGGAACTTACACAGGTTCGTGGCAGCGGGCCCAAGGGGCGCATCCTCAAGGAAGACGTGCAGGACTGGGTCAAACGCCAGCTTGAAAGTGGCGGTACCCAGGCATCTGCCGGCGGTGGTACCGGCATTCCCGGTGTGGAGCTGCCGGACTTCAGCCAGTTCGGCGAGATCGAGCGCCGGCCCATGAACAGGATCCAGAAACTCACCGCCCAGGGGATGCAGCGCAGCTGGCTCAACGTTCCGCACGTGACCCAGTTCGAGGATGCCGACATCACGGACCTGGAGGCCTTCCGCCAGGCCCGCAAGGCGGAGGGGGAGAGCCGGGGTGTGAAGCTCACCTTCGTACCCTTCCTGCTCAAGGCCTGCGCCTACGCCCTGCGCCGGTACCCGCAGTTCAACGTGTCGCTGGACATGGCGAACGAGGCCTTCATCCAGAAACACTACTGCCACATCGGCGTGGCCGTGGACACCCCGAAGGGTCTGGTGGTGCCGGTTGTGCGGGATGTGGACAGCAAGAGCATCTGGCAGTTGGCCGAGGAACTCCAGACCCTGGCCGGCAAGGCGCGTGACGGCAAACTCACCAATGACGACATGAGCGGCGCCTGCTTCACCCTCACCAGCCTGGGCGGCATAGGCGGTACGGCATTCACGCCCATTGTGAACACACCGGAAGTGGCCATTCTGGGCGTCTCGAAAGCCAGCACCCAACCGGTCTGGGACGGCGAGCAGTTCCAGCCCCGGTTAATGGCGCCTCTGTCGCTCTCCTATGACCACAGGGCCATCAACGGTGCGGACGCGGCACGCTTCACCACGCTGCTCAGCCGCCTGCTGGGGGATCTGCGGGAACTGGTGATGTAAGTGCCTCGCAGGTTGCCGGTTTCAGATCCTGAAACCGGCAACCGCTAGAGCCGACACGCCAGAACACCCGCCAGCTCGTCATCGGTCAGTTCAAGCGGATTGGTTTTCATGCTGCTGCCCCGGGCCCCGGCACAGACTCTGGGGATGTCCTCTCCCGTCATTCCATAGGCGCCGAGGCGGGGCAGATCCAGCTCCCGGACCCAGGCCCGCAGGCATTCAATCAGGGCTTCACCCGCCTCCGCATCGTTCAGGGTCGACTGGCCTGTCATCAGGCGTCCGACACGGGCGTATTTGGGGAGTGCCGTGGAATCCGGATTCCGCGCTCTGAGGGCATGGATGTTGGTGGCGGTCGCTTCTGCCAGCAGGGTGCCGCACACAACGCCGTGGGGCATCGGGAAGAAAGCGCCCAGGGGTGACGCAAAGCCGTGGACCGAGCCGAGTCCCGCCTGGGCCAGCGTGACGCCGGACATCAGGGAGGCGTAGGCGAGTTGCGTATAGCCCGATGACGCGTTTGTGTGGTCGCCTTCCCACGCGGCCCAGAAGCCTGCTTTGAAGGCCTCCATTCCAGACCAGGCCAGGGCGTCGGTTACCGGGTTGGCCCGGGTTGAGACATAGGATTCGAGCAGCTGCGTCAATGCATCCATGCCGTTGGCGGCGATCTGGGATCTGGGGCATGAAGCCAGCAGATCGGGGTCGACCAGGGCAACCCGGGCGACAAGCTGGTTGTCGCGGAATGACTTTTTGAACCCAGCGTCGCCCTGTACGCTCAGGACCGCGTTTCGCGTGGCTTCGCTGCCGGTGCCGGCGGTTGTCGGTACGGCGATCAGGGGAACGCTTGGGCCAGTGTAAGGCAGGTTGTTGCCGACACCCTCCAGGTGGTCCATGACGGAGGTGCCGGTGCGCAATAAGCCGGCAATGGCCTTGGCGGCATCCAGGACACTGCCACCGCCAATGCCCACAACGACATCAATGCCGGATTGTCGATGCTGTGCCACCGACGCGTCCACAAGCTGGGGTGAAGGCTCACCATCCACCTGCACCCAGTCCCAGGTGATGCCCAGTGCCCCAAGCCCGGTCTTCAATACCGACCACGACGAGGTGCTGATGAACGCGTTCTGGCCGGTCACTATGAGCGCGTGTTGACCCCTCTGCTGAATGATCTGCGGCAGCTGCCTGATCTGCCCCTGGCCAAACTGGATTTCGGGCAGGGCAGCCACCTGGAATGGCGATAGGGTAGGGGTCTCGGATACCAGTGACATCTGTACTCCCGGGGCAGAGGCGAGTGATTGAAAGAGCGGCCAGTATAACCTGGATCGGTCGCCCAGGTCTGGTCCGGTTGCCGCCCCTATGAAGCTCGACTACACTTGGATCACTTGCCTTCCGATGGCTGGTTTGCGTCTACCCGTGTTTGTGGGAGACGGCAATCCATGGCTATCAGAACCCGGACGCAGCCGGGTTCGGGCGCAGGGTCATCAGAGCCACGCGCCCGGGGTAGGGATTGTTTCGGGACCTACTGACACAGCAGAAACACCCGGGTTGGCGGTGCGGCGGTTGTCGATTCTGAAAAAGGGTCGGGCTGCACGGCGTCACGCGGGTCGTGTTTCAGCAGGGATCCCGTTATGAGATTGACCAACCGTATCAGCTTTCGATTCATTACCGTGACCGGTGCCATTCTGGTACTGCTATTGACGGTATTCGCCTACAACAATCATCAGGCCAATGCCGAGGCCCTGAATCAACAGATGGCCAACCAGGTTGATGCCACGGTGTTCCGTCTTGAACAAAGCCTTCCCGCTACCCTTTGGAATTTCAAAGCCAGTCAGAGCCTGCTGATTGCCGATGCCGAGCTGGCGGCAGAGGCCATTGAGGCCATTTTCGTGTACAGAACGGATGGCAATGAGCTGATCCTGGGGCGCCAGACTGACGCGGAAAAGGAGCTGGGCACCGGTGAGGCTGACCGAAGTGCCTTTCCCGAAGAGCCGGACCGTCTGGTTGAGTTGGAGTGGAGCGACTCAGTGATTGGCGAAGCGCATCTGTTCCTGGATGACTCGTCGGTCCAGCAGGCTATGACCGATGCACTGAGACAGAACGTGATCCAGAACGTCCTGCTGGTGGTCGTCATCATGGCTGCCATCGCGCTCTTACTGCATGTTCTGGTCAGCCGTCCCATCAAGGCGGTGTCCCTGGCCCTGGCGGATATCGCGAGTGGCGATGGCGACCTTACCCAGGAAATCCACATCCGTCGGCAGGACGAAATCGGCGCGCTGGCCCGGAACTTCAATCTGTTCATTGGAACCATCCGCCAGCTGGTCCAGGAAGTCGTGGCCTCGGTGGAACGGATGGGTGACGCGATTACCGACAACCAGGCGATCACGCGGCGTACCAGCGAAGGCGCGCGTGCACAGCGTGAAGAAACCGACCAGGTCGCGGCGGCCATGCAGGAAATGACCAGCACGACCGAGGAGGTGTCCAGAAGTGCGAACAGTGCCTCGGCGTCGGCCGACAGTGCCCATGGAGACGGCGAGCAGGCCCGGGAAATCGTGCGTGACGCCATCTCCGCGATCGTGTCACTGGCGGACGACATTGAAGAAAGCGCCGGAGCCGTGCGCTCGCTGGAAGGCGATGTGGCGAACATTTCCACGGTATTGGATGTTATTCGCAGTATTGCGGAACAGACCAATCTGCTGGCGCTCAATGCGGCTATTGAGGCAGCTCGCGCCGGTGAGCAGGGACGCGGTTTTGCCGTAGTGGCCGACGAAGTGCGTACACTCGCCAGCCGGACACAGAGCAGCACGGAAGAGATCCACACCATGATCGAGCAACTGCAGAGTGGCGCTGGTAACGCCGTCCGGTCGATGACGGGCAGTCAGGAACGGGGCGTTAAGACGGTGGAGCAGGCGCGTGAGGTGGAGAAATCCCTTGAGAATGTGGCGGACGCTGTTGCCCAGATCAATGAGATGAATACTCAAATTGCCAGCGCCGCGTCCCAGCAGACCTCTGTCGCCAGCGAGGTCAGTGGCAGCCTGACGCGTATCGTCGAAATTGCGGACAGCGCTGAGAACGAGGCAAGGGAGGCAGAGCGGAACAGTGAGGGTCTGGGTGAGCTGGCCGCGGAACTGCGTCGCGTTGTGGGCATTTTCAAGGTTTAAGGATGGAAAACCACCCCAGGGGGTGGCTGCCATACTGAAACACTCCCGCCATCTTGCGGTACCACATAATATGGTGATGCCTCGGGGGATTTGATGATCCGGGCAAGGCTTTGGCTCGCCATCCATTGGGTATCAGGATTCAGGGGGCGTCACCCCAGCTCCGTAAAAGCTCATTGTAAGGCACAGTTTTGCCTTTCGGGTTTTCATCGGGAAGTAAGGATCTGGGTGCGCCCGGTTTTGCAAGCCACTTGCGTGCTTTACCCGCTTCATTAAGCTTCGGCGCACATTTTTCCATTTTATCGGTCTTTTCAAGACGATTCAGCATGTGATCCAGCGCTTCAGCTAAGTTGTCAAGTGCTTGCCTTGGTGCCATCTCTCCGCGTACTACTCGACCTATGTTCATCCACCAAAGTGAGGCCAATTTCGGATAGTCGGGAACATTGGTTCCAGTTGGTGTCCACTCATTCCGCGCTGGGCTGCGATAGAATTCCACGAGACCACCAAGTCTGGGCGCCATTTCCGTCATGACATCGGAATTGATATCGGACTCGCGAATCGGCGTCAGCCCTTCCAGAGTTTTTTCCAGCGAGACGGATTTAGCAACCGTGAACTGCGCGTAGAGCCAGGCAGCGAGGCGACGCTTTTTGGGTGTGGAGCTCAAGAATGTCCATGCGCCGACATCCTGATATCCGAGTTTCATGCCATCTTTCCAATAGGCGCCGCGAGGAGAGGGTGCCATACGCCATTTTGGAGTACCGTCAGCATTAACGACAGGCAGTCGCTTATCGAGCATGCTTCCTGTGAAAGTGGTATACCAGAAGATCTGCTGTGCGATGTGGCCCTGCCCCGGGACCGAGCCTGCCTCAGAAAAGGTCATGTCCTTCGCTTCTTCTGGCGCATAACTCTCAAGCCAGTGGATATACTTTTTCGTTGCGTAGACTGCTGCGGGCGCATTCGTGGCGCCGCCACGATCCACGCCGGCTCCAACCGGTCGGCAATCCTCAACGCGAATGCCCCATTCATCCACCGGCACACCGTTTGGGAGTCCTTTATCACCACCGCCCGCCATAGAAAACCAGGCATCGTGAAAACGCCAGCCAAGTGACGGATGGAATTTGCCATAATCCATGTGTCCGTAAACAGGCTCTCCGTCAATCTCCTGCACGTCTTCCGTGAAAAATTCGGCGATGTCCTCGTAGGCAGACCAGTTCCTCGGGACGTCGAGTTCATAGCCGTATGCCTCTTTAAACCGCTTCTGTAGGTCGGGTCTCTCGAACCAGTCAGCGCGGTACCAGTAAAGATTGGCGAACTGCTGTGTGGGCAGTTGGTAAAGTATGCCGTCAGGTCCAGTGGTAAAGGCCAAGCCGATAAAGTCATCGAGGTCCAGCGTTGGCAGTGTGTAATCACCCCCCTCAACCCGCATCAAATGATCAATCGGCACCACTTTACCCGAGCGAAAATGGGTTCCGATCAGATCAGAGTCATTAACGTAAGCATCATATATGTTCTGATCTGTCTGCATCTGCTTCTGGAGTGTGTTGACAAGGTCGCCCTCCGGAATCACTTCGTGGTTTACTGTTATTCCGGTAATTTCCTCGAATGCCTCCGCCAGAACGTTGGATTCGTATTGATGGGTCGCAAGACTTTCTGATGCGACATTAATTTTCATATCACGTAAAGGCTTGGCTGCCGCAGCAAACCATTTGAGCTCCGCAACCTGCTCGGACTTGGTCAAAGTGGATCTTTTGAAACGTTGATCCGCCCATTTCTCTGCGGCCCATGAGTACTGCTCGGCGCTCACGTTCAGGCTGAGAGCCATGATTGTCACACTCATAACAGAGGCGAGAAGTTGAATGTGTGCACGCTTTTTTTTGTTGTTCATAACCCACCTCTATCGCTTTGGGTCCGGGTGAATAATTCGCAGTGTAGGTTGGGCAAAAATAAAGCCACCCCTGAGGGGTGGCTAAGGGACACTACAAACACAGAGGTTTTGTAGTAAGGCTGTACGGGAACGCAGACCCCGCAAAGCCCGCTTCCAGGGGTCACCCCCTTTTATCGTGCATTACTGGCTGTTGCCGGACTGCCATTCCTCCATCATCTTGTCGTACGGCATAGTGGTGCCCTGAGGCATCTCATTATCCAGCTTGGGCTTGGGAGCACCGTCTTTGTCGTACCAGTATTCGGGGTCACGCTCCTCGTTCATGACAGGGGCGTATTTATCGAATACATCAGCACGCGCGAGGCGCTTCATGATGTCATCCATGGCTTCCGCCAGATTATCCAGGCCTTCCTTCGGTGTGACATCGCGGTTCATGACCGGTGCGAGGTTCTTCCACCACAGGGGGGCCATACGTGGATAGTCCGGCACGTTGGTGCTTGAGGGGGTCCACCAGCTCTCGTTCTCGCTCCGGTAGAACTCCACCAGGCCGCCAAGTTGTGGCGCCATTTCCGTCATCTTTTCGGACTCGATGTCAGACCGGCGGATGGGCGTGAGGCCTTCGATCAGCTTTTCCAGAGACACTGACTTGGCAGTGGTGAACTGCCCGAACAGCCAGGCCGCGGTCCGGCGATCTTCCGGTGTTGAATCAAAGAAGGTCCACGACCCCACGTCCTGGTAACCGACCTTCATGCCTTCTTCCCAGTAAGGGCCGGTCGGAGACGGCGCCATACGCCATTTCGGATTGCCTTCATCATCGGTTACGGCCACGCTCGGGTCGACCATGTCGGCCGTGAACGCGGTATACCAGAAGATCTGCTGGGCAATAGTGCCTTCAGCGGGGACAGGGCCTGCCTCACCGAACGTCATGCCAGCTGCCTCGGGCGGCGCGTAGGCGTGCAACCAGTCCACGGCCTTGGTCATGGCGAATACCGAGGCCGGTGAGTTGGTAGCGCCACCACGCGATACACTGGCGCCGACCGGGTTGGCGTTTTCATCCACACGGATACCCCAGTCGTCTACCGGATTACCGAAAGGAAGACCCTTGCTGCCCATGCCGGCCATGGAGAGCCAGGAGTCGTGGAAGCGCCAGCCCAGCGAGGGATCACGGCGTCCGTAATCCATGTGGCCGTAGACCTTTTCCCCGTCGATCTTATTTACACGCTCTGTGAAGAATTCAGCGATTTCTTCATAGGCTGTCCAGTTCGTGGGGACGCCCAGCTCATAGCCGTAAATCTCTTTGAACTGCGCCTTCAGGTCGGGGTCTGTGAACCAGTCATAACGGAACCAGTAAAGGTTGGCGAACTGCTGCGTCGGCAACTGATAGATATCGCCGTCCGGACCGGTGGTGTACTGAATGCCGATAAAGTCATCCAGGTCCAGCCTCGGGTTGGTGTAGTCCGCCCACTCGTCCGCCATTGCTTCCGAGAGATTGATGGTGGTGCCGTAACGGATGTGCGTACCGATCGCGTCCGAATCGTTGACGAAACCGTCATAGATGTTGCGGCCGGTCTGCATCTGCGTCTGCATGGTATCAACCACATCACCCTCACCGATGATGTTGTGGGTGATATCGATCCCGGTAATTTCCGAAAACGCCTTGGCCAGAACCTCACTTTCGTACTTATGTGTAGTGAGACCTTCCGCCACGGTGCGGATCTCCATGCCGCGGAAGGGCTCAGCGGCTTCGGCGAACCACTTGAGTTCCTGGATCTGCTCTTCGCGCGACAGTGTCGAGTGTTCGAATTTGTCCACCCAGCGCTCTATCGCCGCGTCTCTCTCCTGCTCGCTGGCGGACAGCGTGCCGGATGCGAGCATGATGCTACCTGCTAGTACCGATAGGTACATTGTCTTGTTATTTTTCATGCTTACCTCTTCGCTCGTTTTATCATCCCTGGCGTTTGCTTCGTCCCTGCACCCAATGATTCAGCCCCAGCGAAGCAGTATCGCCATCCAGGCAATACAAGCCACCAGAACCAACCAAAGACTGATATCCGTAAAGCCAATGGCGCCCAGATGGATATAGGCGGACGTCAGTAGGCTGATGAAGAAGCGGTCACCCCGAGTGGTTGCAACGGGCAGAAACCCTTTGCGTTCAACCGTGGGTGACAGGATTTCCCAGAGGGTCATGCCTCCGAGCAATGCGGCGATCGTCGAAAAGAAAATCGCGGTTGGTGCTGTCCAAACCATCCAATTCATGATCCGTCTCCCGTAATCAGGTGCGGCCCAGGGCAAAACCCTTGGCGATGTGATTGCGCACGAAGTAGACCACCAGAATGCCTGGAACAATGGTTAGTACTCCGGCTGCGGCCAGAGTGGACCAGTCTATGCCCGAGGCTGTGGATGTCCGCGTCATAACGGCGCCTATGGGTTGCGCGTTGGTGGCGGTCAGCGTCCGGGCAAGCAGTAATTCCACCCAGGAAAACATAAAGAGGAAAAACAGAGTCACGCCTACACCGGACCGGATCATCGGGATAAAGATCTTGACGAAGAATCCAGGAAAGGTGTGGCCGTCGATGTAGGCCGTTTCATCCACCTCTTTGGGCACACCGCTCATAAAGCCTTCAAGAATCCATACCGCCAACGGGATATTGAACAGGCAATGAGCCAACGCCACACCGACGTGTGTATCGAACAACCCGACGGAGTAATACAGCTGGAAGTAGGGCAGCAAAAATACTGCCGGTGGCGCCATGAGGTTGGTGAGCAACCAAAAAAACAGATGCTTATCACCGATGAACTCATACCGACTGAACGCGTAGGCCGCAGGCAGGGCTACACAGATACTGATCAGCATGTTTATGGCGACATAGGTAAGGGAGTTGACATACCCCATGTACCAGGTGGGGTCTGTCAGGATCTTATTGTAGCTGTCAAAAGTCAGATCCTGTGGCCAGAGCGAAAAAACACTCAGGATTTCCTGGTTCGACTGCAGTGACATGTTGATCAGCCAATAGATCGGCAGCAGGGTAAAAATCAGATATAGCCCTAGCAACGCGCGGTTACGTACTTTGGGTGTCCCCTTGTGCGCGCTGACTTTTCGGGTCAGTGGCGCGGCTTCGGCACTCTCCTGTGCCTGACCCTGGTTTTTGATTGTTGTTGTAGTCATCTCAGGCGTCCCCGTTTTTGGTTGCTTTCTCTTTCTGCATATTCATGATGCCGATGTAGAACACGTAGCTCACCGCCAGAATGATCAGGAAGTAGATGATGGAAAATGCCGCAGAGGGCCCCAGATCCTGCTGCGCTATTGCCATCGTCGTCAGTGATTGACTCAGGAAGGTGGTGGAGCTGCCAGGGCCGCCGCCGGTGAGTACAAAGGGTTCGGCGTAGATCATAAAGGAATGCATGAAGCGAAGCAGAACGCCGATGACCAGCACGTTAGTCAGCTTCGGCAATTGGATGTAACGAAAGACAGCCCACTTTGACGCACGGTCAATCCGGGCCGCCTGATAATAGGCTTCAGGAATGGATCTCAGTCCGCTGTAGCACAGCAATGCGATCAGCGGCGTCCAGTGCCAGACGTCCATAAGAATGATCGTGATCCAGGCATCAGTGGCATTGCTGGTGATGCTGTAAGTGTACCCCAGCTCGCGGATGCCATGGCCCATCAGACCAATATCACCCCGAGTAAAAATCTGCCACATGCTCCCAACCACAGACCAGGGCACTAACAATGGCAAAGTGATCAGAATCAATACCGCTGATGCCTGCCAACCTTTTTTCGGCATCAGCAGCGCAATGCCGATGCCAAGAGGGATCTGGATTGCCAAGATCGTGAATGAGAAGCCGAATTGGCGAAGGAGTGCACTCTGGAACCGCGGGTCATTCAGTGTTTTTTCAAACCACTCCGTGCCAACGAAAAATGCCGAGTTGCCGAGAATGTCCTGCAGTGAGTAGTTCACAACCGTCATTAAAGGGATGATGGCGGAAAATGACACCAAAACGAGCATCGGCAGTACAAGCAACCACGCTTTGTTGTTCTTAACTTTACTCATTACCTGCCTCCACGCGGTATTCGTCGATGTACAGTGTCAGCCACTGCTCCGGAAAACTGACGTAGGCTTTTTTCTGGGGAACGCGCTGGTCTTCGTGCAGGCGGGCCCGCATCAGAGAATCACCGAAATAGAACGACATGATGCGGTAGGTACCCAAGTCCTCCATGTCTTTAATCTGGACCTCGAAGGCTTCCTCGTTCCTGTCATCCCAGACATGCACGAACTCGGGGCGAATGCCCACTTTGATGTTGTCGGATTCAGAGGCTTTGGCGATGGCGTGCTGATGATTACTGATGGGGATGTCGATGTCACCGTACTGTGCGCCACTGTTATTAATGGTCACGTCCAGGAAATTCATACCCGGACTACCGATAAAGAAGCCAACAAAAGTGTGGGCTGGGCGTTCGAACAGTTCCCGCGGGGAGCCAAATTGCACCATCTTGCCCTCATACATCACCGCAATTTTTTCAGCGAAGGTCGAGGCCTCAAGCTGGTCGTGAGTGACGTAGATCATGGTGATATTGAACTGCTCGTGGATCTGCTTGAGCTTGCGCCGTAACTTCCATTTCAGCTGCGGGTCAATCACGGTCAGCGGTTCGTCAAACAGGATGGCGGAGACGTCATCCCGGACCAGGCCGCGACCCATGGAGACTTTCTGTTTCTCGTCGGCGTTCAGGTTCTTGGCTTTCCGCTTGAGCACCGGGGTCAGTTCAAGGATATCCGCGACTTCGTGCACCCGTGGCGCAATCTTGTGCTCCGGGGTTTTGATGTTACGCAGGGGGAAGGCAAGATTCTCAAACACCGTCATGGTGTCGTAGATCACAGGGAACTGGAAAACCTGGGCGATATTGCGTTCTTCCGGAGAAAGATCATTCACGATGCGGGAATCGAAGATCACATCCCCTTCCGACGGCTGCAGCAGGCCCGAAATGATATTGAGCATGGTGGACTTGCCGCATCCGGACGGGCCCAGCAACGCATAGGCGCCTCCCTGGTGCCAGACATGATCCATTTTGCGGATCGCGTAATCCTCTGGAGAAGCGGGATTGGTTGCGTAGGTATGAGCCAGTGAGCTCAGTGTAATTTCAGCCATGTCAAACGCCTCCCATACGTGTTGGCACATGAACGGCGGAACCATCCATGTCAAAGGCGTATATCTTGTGGGTCGGGAAATACACCTTGATCTGTTCGTCTACGTCGTACTCGTGGACGCCGGAAAGGTGGAGGACGAGTTCAAGTTTGTCGCTTCGCACGTGCAGGAAGGTTTCCGAGCCACTGATCTCCGCGAGGTCCACGTTCATCGGGAGTTCCAGGTCATCGTCAGCGTGTGGCACCAGACCGATGTGAGAGGCCCTGACGCCGAACTGGTAGCGGCCCGGAGTCAACGATTGCAGGTCCGCATTAAGCTTGAAATGGACTGTCTCGTCGAAGGTTACTTCAGATTCCGTTACCAGGCCTGGGACCACGTTGATCGGAGGTTCTGAGAACATCTCAGCGGTCAGGATATCCTTCGGCTGGTGATAGACCTCCGGAGTACGGCCGTATTGAAGAAGCCTGCCTTCATGCAATACGGCTGTGTTACCGCCCAGCGCGAGGGCCTCATTCGGCTCGGTTGTGGCGTAGACGGCAATGCAGTTCTTGGTCTTGAACAGCTCGCGGAGTTCCTCGCGGAATTCCTCACGCAGTTTGTAATCCAGGTTCACGAGTGGTTCATCAAACAGGATCAGGTCGGCATCCTTGACCAAAGCGCGCGCCATGGCGGTACGTTGCTGCTGTCCGCCGGACAGCTCCAGCGGATACCGGTTGAGCATGCTTTCAAGGTGCAGCATCTTCGCGGTTTCCCGGACCCGTTCATCGATAACCTTTTTGGACATCCTGGCAAGCCGCAGGGGAGAGGCGATGTTGTCGTAGACGGTGTGGGCGGGATAATTGATGAACTGTTGATAGACCATGGACAGGTTGCGGTCCCTGACGGAAACACCCGTAACATCGACGCCGTTCATCAGTATCCGGCCCCTGGTTGGCTTCTCGAGGCCGGCCATCAGTCGCATCAACGTCGTTTTTCCCGCCAGTGTCCTGCCGAGCAGAACGTTGAACGAACCAGGTTCCAGAGTCAGGTCGACATCTGATATCCAGGCCTCGCCGTCAACCGTCTTGCTGACGTTTTCAAGGGTTAGAGACATTGTTGTTTTCCTGCTTGTTGTTGTATGCGCACTTGCTTGACGCCGTGCAAAGCGCTTCGAGAGATCATACAAGTGCGGTGCCAACTTTTTTCGAAAACGCGCATAATTAAATAAATTACTGAGTTAAAAGAATAAAACATTATTTTTTGAGCCTTTGGGGTGCTTTTGGGGTGAATTGGGGTGTTCGTTAATGTTCATTTTTGTGTAAAATTAACGTTCACGAACTGTTCATAAAGTGTTCAGTATGATGTTCAGAAGCGTGTTAACAATGGTTTTAAGACGGGATTGCAGAGACAGGATTGGTCGTTGACACCTTCATGGAAAGGGCGAAAATGTCTGAAGTGGTGCTTTAATAAAAAGACCAATAAGAGGTAGAGGTCATTGGCACAGGACAAGAACAATAACCTGGCCGAAGAACCTGTCGCGGATCCGGCTGCGAATGCCAGCCAGACGCATCAGGAGGTCATTGAGAACTCATGGTACAGGTGCGAAAGCTATGGGTTGGTACATGGTGCCGAGCCAGATTTCGGTGATGCGCGTCAAGGCGACGTCAGTGCACTTGTGGATCAGCACCATGAACTGATGTACACCACTGAAAACGAGGTGTTGCCTTATTATGAGAATATCCTCTGCAACTCATCCTGTCTGATCGTTCTGGCGGATAATCAGGGACATGTGCTCAATACCTGGGGAGCCTCACAGTTTCGGGGCAATAGAGAGCATGGCCTGGTCCCCGGTCACCAGTGGCGTGAAAAAGGAGTAGGCACGAATGCGATTGGAACTGCCCTGGCTACAGGGCAAGCGATTCAGGTCAACCGGGATGAACACTTTTTGCGTGCCAACCGCTACATGGTGGGGTCGGCGTCGCCAATCTACGATATCAAGAAAGAGATGATAGGGGTTCTTGATATTTCCTCCGACGCTTATCTGCCGCACGATCACACTCTTGGTATGGTCAAGCTGATGTCTTTGAGTGTGGAAAACCAGCTGATTAATGCGGCTTTCCAGCAGGACCATTACATCATTACCTTCAGCACTAATATCAGTGGCCTGGACAGCCATTGGGCCGGCCTTTTAGTTCTGGATGATCAGGGTATTGTGGTATCCGTTAATCGGCGTGCCTGGGTGTTGTTGGCGCATGACATTGCACTCATGAATATTGAACAGATATTTGGCTTGAAATTCCATGAGCTGCGTCAACAGCCTTCTAATGCGCCCCTCACACTCAGGGTTTTTGAGCGTTATCGAATGTGGGTGCGTGTTCAGCCGCCTTTGACCCCAACACTAAAAATCACAGATTTTCGTGTTAAATATCAAACGCCTGAGCGAGACACAGCAGGATCAGAACCGCTCGTCGCCAGTGATGACTTACCCGATGATGTCGTGCCATTCGAGGAATTGGAGCTTGGTGATCCAAAAGTACGGGAAGTGCTAAGTCAGGCCCAAAAAATCATTGAGAAAGACATACCTATCCTTATTCATGGTGAAACAGGCGCTGGCAAAGAAATCATGGTGCGCTCCCTGCATTTTCACAGCAGTAGGAGGAGAAATACGCTGGTCGCTGTGAACTGTGCGTCAATACCCACAGAGCTGGTTGAATCCGAGTTATTCGGTTACGAAAAAGGCGCGTTTACTGGAGCCAACAGTAAGGGAGCCGTGGGACTGATCCGCCGAGCTAATGGAGGCACGCTGTTTCTTGATGAAATTGGCGAAATGCCGTTCCATGTTCAGGCTCGGTTGCTACGAGTGCTACAGGAACGTGTTGTTGTGCCTCTAGGTTCAAGTGAAGCTTTCCCTGTTGACATCCGGCTCGTATCCGCTTCGAATCGCAACCTCAAGATGGAGGCGGACGAAGGGGCGTTTCGCCAGGATCTTTACTATCGTGTTTCCGGCCTGAATATCGAGGTGCCGGCATTACGGCATCGCGAGGATAAATCGGCGCTCATCAAGTATGTGTACAACCGGTTGCAAGAGAATGAGGGCCGGATTCCTATGAGTTCTGCAGTCGAGTCTCTTCTGATCAGGCATCCTTGGCCGGGTAACATGCGACAACTGACAAATGTGTTGAAGATAGCGCACGCCATGGCTGATGGCGGAACCATGGAGCCGGAGCATTTGCCAGCGGATTTTTATGATGACCTCAATAAAGTGATGGAGGTACCGCCTGAAGCTGTGCCTAGCGCGGTTAACCTGGCGGATTCAATTGCGCCTAGAGAATCAGCGGAAACTATAGAGCATCGGATTCAGAAGCTCTATCGGCAGGTAGGTGGTAATGTCAGCCAAACCGCGCGACTTGCGGGCGTCAGTCGTAATACGGTGTATAAGTACGTTCGTAAAAGTTTGTTAGAGGAATGACTTACCCACGGCTGAACCAGTCTATCCTTTTAAATCTAGAATAGTACTTCAATTTCTTCAAGGAGATCGAGTTGCGGTGCGGTGTTTAGTACCATTATTCAAAATTGCTGAGACCACATGTTAGCGATTTCGGTGTCAGTAGGGCGTTGCATGAACCCCTGTCCAATTGATCCAGCATGAAAGAGGCCCGGCGGGGTAGTATCGTTGTCGTTCTTGTTGGCTGCCTCTGGGGTACCTACTGGTTTCCTCTGCGCCAGATCAACGAAGCAGCATCGCTTGGTACGTGGGCAACGGTCTGTGCGCTGTTCGCTGCCTGTGTGCTGCTGAGCCCCTGGGTCATAGCCTCGCGTCACCGCATCCGCTCTGTGGGGATCGGCACGCTTATGGTCACTGGGTCCGGGGGTGGCGCGTTTGTCCTGTACTCGAACGGACTTCTTTACGGTCAGGTGGCTGTCGTCATCCTTCTTTTTTACCTGACTCCGATCTGGAGCACCCTGATTGGCCGGATCTGGTTTGGGTGGCCGATTACACCATGGCGCATGGGAGCCATTGCGTTAGGGATCATTGGGATTGCGCTGGTCATGGGGCCAGCTAACGGTGGTATGCCGCTGCCCAGTGGCATCGGTGACTGGATGGCGTTGATCTCCGGCGTTGTCTGGGCAATCTCATCGACCGGAATCCGGACCCAGCCGGGCTTGAACGCTGTTGAGTCCAACTTCGTGTTCTGCCTGGGTGGGCTTGCCACGGCGCTCCTCTTGGCATTGACCCTTGATGGCATGAGCGTGCCTGGTGTCAGCCTTGGAAACCTCGCCGAGGTTGCGGCCTGGTCCCTGTTTCTTGGTGGGAGTTGGTGGGCGGTGGCGCTGACCGCCTTCCTCTGGAGTGCGCAGCGGATAGAGCCCGCACGCGTGGGGATTCTGCTAATGGGGGAAGTGGTGGTGGGTATGCTGTCGGCGGTTCTGGTTGCCGGAGAACCCTTGGGAGTTTGGATGGCTTTGGGCGCTGTCATGGTGATGGCAGCGGCTGTGATCGAGACCTGGCCCCGTGAAGTCACAGCTCATACGGTTTCGGAGTAAGGTGCATGAATCCGGCAGGAATTCTTTTAGAGTCGTTGCCGATCATGAGCTTTCTGTAAGCGTTGGCGCAATAAGCGGTATTGTCACAATAAAGCAGCTACCCTGATCCGGCGCGCCTTGCACTTCAATATGGCCACCGAGAATACCCGTCACCAAATTGAAGGTTATGTGCAATCCCAGCCCCGAGCCCCCTTGGCCGAGTCGGGTGGTGTAGAACGGATCAAAGATGGATTTTTGACGGTCAACGGGAATACCGTTGCCATCGTCAGCAACCTGCAATGTAACGGACTGCCCCTCAGTGTCGGTGCTGGCCCTTATGCTGATGCAGCCTTCGTTGCGGCCGGCAAAAGCATGCAGTAATGCGTTGTTAATAAGGTTGATCAACACCTGCGACAATGATCCCGGAAAGCTATCAAGAGTGACCGCCTTTGGGATATTGGTTTCAAGCTGATAGGGGGATCGCTGAAGAGTGGGCCGCAGTGAAAGACTTACCTCGTTCATCAATGCCTCAAGATCGAATTCGCGCCGATGTGAGCTGGCCTGATCGACTGCCAGCTGCTTGAAGGCACCGATCAACTCTGAGGCACGGGTCATATTGCGCTCAATGATCTGCGCGCCTTCATCTACGTCGGCCATAAATTCATCAAGGTCGCGGCGGGTAATATTTTGCTCGAGCTTGCGTGAGAAACTGCGGTTGGCATCGGTAATGGCCGTTGACGCCATCTTGGCATTACCAATTGGCGTGTTCAGTTCGTGCGCGATCCCGGAAACCAGTGATCCCAGTGATGACAGTTTCTCACTCTGCACCAATTCATCCTTAACATCTTCCAGGTGCTGAAGCAGCGACTTGAGCTTATCGCCATAGGCATTGACCGCCTGACGCAGCTCACCAACCTCGTTTATGGTGCCCACATGCAGCGCCTCAGTGGTTTCGCCATCAACCAGCTCGCGGATCTGATGAGTGGTCTGCTGGACTTTATGCAGTAGATTGCGTGCAATAACCGCCGCGACAACCCCAACCCCCAAGAGCAACGCACCGATTGCCGCCATCAGGAAAAGGCCCATACTGTCAGCGGCTGCGGTCATTCGGCTTTGAGGTACAGCCAGGCCGATTACCCAACCCGTCTGCTGATGCTTGATGAGATCGGCGTAGGCCGCCTCCCCAAAAACACCATCGCGCTTGATCTCAACCAAAGTGGCATCCTCAAGATCCTTAGCGGCCTCTAGAGTGTTGCGTAGCCAGGGTAGCTTCCGGGCCATCTGATCAACCGTCATCAGTGACGGAGCGCGCTGGCCACGGGGGAGAGCTGCTTTTGGTGAGCTGACGACGTGCCCGCTCGAGTCGATGGCGAAGGCGTAACCGTCATTCTCTTCTCCGTATCGAGTCAGAATATCGGAGATGCCCTCCAGTCGCATATCAACCGTGGCTACGCCTGCAAAGCGGCCACCCTCGCGTATCGGTATCGTGCAGGTCACCATAGGCGTGCGGGTGAAAGGGTCTATATAGGCTTCTGACCAGGCGCAGCGGTCAGCGGGAGCGCCTTCACCGGCCTTGTACCAGGCTTTTGTGTGGTAGCCGGAACCCTCGGGATCGTTGTAATCATCTACGTATTCCAGGCCTTGCTCGGATCGGCCCCAGAAGAAGCTGCGCCGCGTTACGCCTTTTTCGAAGGCATTTGGCTCGGGCCAGATTCCGCCGCCGGCAATGGTTGGATCACCATGATTATCCAGAATCGGGGGGAACGTCTTTTTAAACAACGCTTCGTTTTTAGGGAGTTTGGCAGCTGTCTGCGCCATGGTACTGGTAAGGAGCTCAATCTGGCCCAGTTTGGCGTCTAGAAGATCCCTGAGCCCCTTTTGATTGATGGTGATCTGTTTCTTCTGCTGTTCGATCAGGTTGGGTTTTATCTGCCACTCGATGACCGCAAAAATGGTCAGCAGCGCCATGATCAGCACTAAGGCGAATCCAAGATTGATTTGGTGGCGGATCATCAGGGCAGGTCGAATCATGGTAATCCTAACCCCTCGGCCTTTCAGGTATCAGGCTTTGATTGCAGCAGCCAATCGTAAAACTGCTGCTGCCCAAGGGGCTTCGAGAACAGGTACCCCTGACCTTCAAGGCAGCCTTTCTGGCGGAGAGCGTCGCGTTGCTCCGGCGTTTCGATGCCTTCGGCGATTGTCTGCATCTGAAAATTCTCGGCTAACTCCATCATCGTATGCGCCATATTGAGGCGCAGACCGTCGGCGGCATGGCCGCTGACAAAACTGCGATCGATTTTGAGCCGATCAATTGGCAATCGGCTTAATATGTTGAGCGAGGAATACCCGGTGCCAAAGTCATCCATGGCGATGCCGATGTTGTACCGTCGCAGGTAATCCAGTTTCTCTTTGACGCGAGTGACATCATCCACCGCAACCGATTCTGTCAGCTCAATTTCAACCTGATGCCCTTTCAACTGATGGGTGTAGAGGGCTTGGACGAGCTTTTCCGCAAAGTCGTCTTCGCGCATCTGCATCAGCGAAACATTAACTGCGACCCGGAATGCATCGCCGACATGCCCCACGAGGCCGGCGCGCCAGCGCAGAGCGGTGTTGATGACCCAATCTCCCAAAGCCACCATCATGCCGGACTGCTCGGCCAGCGGGATAAACTGATCCGGCGGGATGTAGTTGCCATCTTCGGTTTTCCATCGCAACAGGGATTCAGCACCGACTGTGGCCTCATCGGTTAAGCGGATGAATGGCTGGTAGTGCAGTTGCAGGCGGTCTTTAGTGAAAGCGGTTCGCAAGCGGCTGAGTAGCTGCATCCGGTCGCGCGCCGCGTCCGCTAACTCGGTGGCAAAGCGCACCGTCTGGCCGCGATAGAAGTGCTTCGCCTGTTTCAGGGCGACCCCAGCGTCCTTGATGATCGCAGCTGCACTCGGGGCCTTTTCGCTATCAGGCACAACACGGAGCCCACTGGTCGCGGCGATACGCAGCGGCTCATTCTGGTGCAGCGACAAGGGAGCAGAAAACAGCCTTGAAATTTGTTCCGGGGTGAGTGCCTCGGGATCGCCCATAACCCCAAAGACATCACCGCCAACACGCGCCACAACCACCTCAGAACCGAGTTGTAAACGCAGGCGTTGGGCAACCGCGTGCAGTATAGCGTCACCAAAGGCGTCGTCCAGCACGCTGTTCATATACGAAAAGTTGTCGAGATCCACCAATGCAACAGCGAATGAGCTGGGCGTGGTTGAGGCGATTTGGCGCTCGATGGCGGCAATGAAACCATTGCGGTTGGGCAGTTGGACCAGGGAATCCTGATAAGCAAGCTGCTCCATTGCTTCATAGAGTCTCAGGTTTTCGAAGGCAATCGCCACGTTGCTGGCAAACACCTCAAGCAGGCGCTGGTCTGAGTCGGTAAGACGCTTATTCGAATCAACCCAGGCGGCCAGCGCTTGTTGGTTGGGTCCAGGCAGATAGATGCAGATGCCATCGTCCAGTCTATGACGTTGCTCATGAAGCACACTTACAAGGCGCTGGCGGACCATTGGCTCATCCACGGCGTTGAGCGGGCGCCCTTCATACTCAGAGAAACGCCCCTCAGCAGTCAGGATAAAGGGTTCGTCCTGCTGCGGTTCCAACGCGGCGCACATGATGCATGGGGTGTCGGCGTTAAGCAGCGCGCGCATCTGCGTCAGGATCTCGGCGCTCAAGCGTTTAAGGTCCGAGGCCTGACTGATGGTCGACGTGGCCTCGACGACCTGTTCTAAGCCATTGCGGTTGGCTTCAAGTTGCTTTAGCTGAGAGTAGGATCGGATCGCAATGGCAATGCTTGTGAACAGACGAACCCGTGTGAGCTCCGACTTCGTCCTGTAGTCATTGATGTCATACCACTGGATGGTTTCACTCTCGGGCGCATAGCCGGGTTGACCAGTGCGTAGAATCAGACGGATACGGTGATTGTGGAGCCTGTCCCGAATGGTCTGAACCAGTCTCAGCCCTGAATCATCGCGCTCCATGACCACATCAACGAGGGCAACAGAGAATTCTGAATTCTGTTGCAAAAGTTTGAGCCCCTCCTCGGCGGAGTAGGCGTCAAAAAAGCTCAGTTCACACCCATCAACTGATAATCCTTTTAGGGCCAGCTTGGTGGTGGCGTGTACGTCCGGGTCATCGTCAATGATCAGTATTTGCCACGGCAGTGGTGCCGAGCCATCGTCGGTGCCGGTTTCATCGGCAAAAACCATCAAATCGTCGTTAACGTCAGACACGGCTCTGCTCTCCCGACCATGTTTCAATCACCCTCCTTCCGTGGTTACGTACGCTGAACTGTGTCACCAGGACTTGCTTCGGGCGGTAAGGTTAAATCGACAGCGGTACTTGATTGGCAATCCATTTTTAACAAGGGTAGGGAACCAGCATCTTTTTGCAAGGCGAGGGGGCTAGGGAATGGGTGAACTATCGTCTGGCTGGCAAAGCGCTGGAAGACTTTGCAGCCAGCTCACCGCAGATACATAGCGGGTGACGCTAGTGGTTGAGTGGTTTCAGGTGGCGCAGCAGGTGCTGCTCCAGCCGCCGGAAGCCATAAACAATCAGCAGCGTCAGCACCATATAGATGAGAGCAACGGCGATGAACGCGGTGAAAGGGGCATAGAAGCGCGAGTAGATATCCCGTGCGGCACCGGTCAGGTCGACAATGGTCACGACACTGGCGATGGCGCTGGCGTGCAGCATGAAGATGACTTCATTGGAGTAGGCCTGAATCGCCCGGCGGAAGGCACTGGGCAGGACGATGCGGCGCATGCGCAGAGCCCAGGACATGCCGTAGGCCTTTGCGGCCTCGATCTCGCCATGCGGGGTTGTCATCAAGGCACCACGGATGATTTCGGTCGTGTAGGCGCCCGTGTTTAGAGTGAAAGCAAGCAGTGCAGGGTAGAATGGGTCACGGAAGATGTCCCACCAGAGGGTCTCCTGAATGCCTTCAATCTGACCGATGCCGTAATAGATGATGTAGAGCTGGATCAGCAGTGGTGTGCCCCGGAAGATATAGGTATAGAGCCAGACTGGCCCGGCGACGAAAGGGTTCCTGAAAGTGCGCAGAATCGCCAGCGGTACCGCCAGGACCAGTCCGATGATCAGCGACAGGAATACCAGTTGGACCGTGGTTACCAGTCCGTCCCAGTAATGCGTCACCGTGGTGGCGTTGAAGATGGCGTTCTGGTTGAGCAGGTCCGCGAGGAACTCGGGCATGACTCAAATGCCTCCCACGATGCCGGCATTGGCGCGTCTGTTCAGCCACTTGATTGCAAGCTCCGTTATCGCCGTCAGAGACAGGTACATGGCGGCAACCGGAATGAAGAACTTGAATGGTTCATGTTCTGCTTTGCTGGCCTGTTCAGCGATGCGGACCATATCCGAAAGACCGATCACGGAGACCAGTGCCGTGGTCTTCAGCAGCACCTGCCAGTTGTTGCCAATCCCCGGCAGGGCATGGCGCAGCATCTGCGGGAACATGATGCGGCAAAACACCTGAATACGGCTCATACCATAGGCTCGCCCGGCCTCAATCTGGCCAGTGGGAACAGCGAGGAAAGCGCCCCGGAATGTTTCCGTCATATAGGCGCCGAAGATCAGCCCGATGGTCAAAACACCGGAGACAAACGGATCGAACTGCACGAAGAAGTCGATGTCGTAATTATAGTAGAGGTAGTCGGAAAGCCGGTTCATCAGAACCTGGCCTCCGTAGTAGAACAGCATCATCATTACCAGATCGGGAATACCGCGGATCACCGTGGTGTAGAGCGTGGCGATGCCCTTGGCTGGCCGGTTTCCAGACAGTTTGGCTGACGCACCGACCAAACCAATAGTCAAAGCCAGTGCCAGTGAGGCAAACGCCAGTTCAGTGGTGACGATTGCGCCCCGGACAAGTTCCGGGCCGTAACCATGGAAGTCAAACATGGACGCGGTAATCCGTCATTTACATCTTGATGCTGTAATCAAAGTAACGCTGCATAATGGCGTCATAGGTGCCATCGTTTTTTAGCGTCTTCAGAGCCGCGTTGATGTTCTCGGCCAGCTCTTTGTCGCGCTTGCGCATGGCAACGGCCACGCCTTTACCAAGTTTGACCGGCTCGCCAATTTCCTTGTAGCCGTCCTGGCTCAGGAAATACTCCTCGCCCACGGGGTAATCCACGAAGACCAGATCGAGTCTGTCGCTTTCGAGGTCCAGCGCCATGTCATCAGCGGTGGTGTAGCGTTTAACATCTACCATGCTGTTCATGTTTTCGGTCACGTACTTGTCCATAGTGGTCCCGCGTTGAACACCGACTACCTGGCCTTTCATGGCCGACTTGTCGGTCACATCCACGTTGGTGTCCTTTTTGCCGAACCAGGCTCCGGGTGTGCGGTAATAGGGGTCAGAAAACAGTACGCGCTTGGCGCGATCCTCGGTGATGGACATGGAGGACATGATGGCGTCGTACTTGCGAGCCAGAAGGCCGGGGATGATGCCGTCCCAGGCCTGCACCACAAAGTCACACTCACGCGCCATTTCCTCGCACATCGCTTCGGCCAGCTCGACCTCAAATCCAGTCAGCTCGCCATCCGGTGTTTTGTATTCAAAAGGCTCATAGGGAACGTCGAAGGCGATGCGCAGCGGGCGATCCTGAGCCTGTACGAGGCTGGTCATCATGGCGAGAATGCAGCCTAGGGCAATCAAGAGTTGTTTCATGACAAGAAGACTCCGCAATTGTGTTTTATTAATGGGTCAGTGAGTGAGTGCCACAGTGGCAACGCTCGCGTGAAAGGGCGACAGGATAGCAAGGATCAGGCCAGTCCGGGAAATCTCACCCTATGGATCTCTGGAAGTTGGGTGCAAGGAATTGTTTGACACGCTCGGATGACGGATTGTTGAACACCTGCTCCGGCGAGCCTTTTTCCTCGATCTGGCCCTGATGCAGAAACATAACCTGGCTGCACACATCCCGTGCAAAAGCCATCTCGTGGGTAACCACAATCATGGTGCGCCCTTCCTCAGCGAGTCTCTGCATCACACGCAGCACATCGCCGACCAGTTCCGGGTCGAGGGCTGAGGTTGGTTCGTCAAACAACATGACTTCGGGCTCCATTGCCAGCGCCCGCGCGATGGCGGCCCGTTGTTGCTGTCCCCCCGATATCTGAGCCGGGTAGTAGTCTTTGCGCTCATGGATGCCTACTTTATCAAGGTAGGCTTCCGCACGTTCGGTGGCTTCCTTTCGTGGCACCTTCAGCACATGCACGGGTGCCTCGATGATGTTCTCCAGCACGGTCATGTGTGACCACAGGTTGAAGTTCTGGAAAACCATGGCCAATCTGGCGCGGATTCGCTCCACCTGACTCTGGTTGGCCGGCACACGAAGGCCCTTGCGGTTGTGCTTGAACTGGATCGGTTCACCATGGACGATAACCTCGCCCGAGGTTGGTGTCTCCAGCAGATTCAGACAGCGCAGGAAGGTGCTTTTGCCGGAGCCGGAGCTGCCGATCATGGACACGACATCGCCTTTGCTCGCCTCCAGATCCAGTCCCTTGAGAACCGGCGTATTACCAAAGGACTTGTGGATGTCCCGGCAGACAAGGGGGGCGCTGTCATCGGCCATGTCGTGCTCCTGAGTTCGTGGTAGGCGTTTTTTACGGACTATGACGGCAAAAATCAATAGGGCTGTAACACGCCGTTGGGCAAGCGAGGTAATGGCGTTGTGAGTGCGGTTCCTGCGTTTCTACGCGGGGCCGACAGGCCCATCATCAATCGCGGTGAGCGCTTCGTTGAGCTGGAAAATCTTACTTTTCACTTCCAGGGTACCGAACGCTCTGAGTCTGGCTTTATGCTTTTCGAGATACTGGCCTCCATTATGGGATGTCAGTCTGACATCGCGGTGGATTCAATTCTGTTGCGGCCTTTTTCTTTGGCCGCGTAAAGCATGTAATCAGCGTTGCCGATCAACTTGTCCTTGTCAGCATCAGATGTGGGGATGATCTCCGCTAACCCGATGCTGGCGGTGAGTT
The DNA here is from genome assembly GCF_040196175.1 of Salicola sp. Rm-C-2C1-2. Taxonomy (NCBI): domain Bacteria; kingdom Pseudomonadati; phylum Pseudomonadota; class Gammaproteobacteria; order Oceanospirillales; family Halomonadaceae; genus Salicola; species Salicola sp. Rm-C-2C1-2. The sequence goes on from NZ_JBEFNF010000001.1 coordinate 607,268, forward strand.
GCTTGCCAACGGGCGAATTGATGCCGAACGCATCGCCCATCGCTGATGCTTTGTCACATTCTTCCAGGTAATTCAGCTTGCACCAGTTTTGAGCGAGTACGCAGGCCTTGTTGTTTTCGCTGAACTCCCACCAGGTTCTGTTTACATACTGGATATCAGCGGAGTCATCGATAACGATGATGTTTTCAGTAACCGAATCCAGGATGGATCTTAGGCACTCGGCTGAATGTTCCAACAACAGCTTCCTTTACAATAAGGTAGTATGAAGCAATACACGGATCGACTGATAGCCTCCCTTGGCAGGCTGACCTTCTACCCTGGTGTCCGGCCTCACGTGGTGTTCCACAGTGATCTGCCCCGCTGATTCACCATTCATCTTCGTGTGAAAGGTCAAGTACTGACAGGTCAATAAGGAGGATTGTTTTCATTAAATCGCAATAACCAAAGGGTACAACCTGTTGCTGTAGATGGCAGACCGTGCTGCCAGGAACAATCAGCCATCCGGGGAGTAGGCAATGAGTTTTGAGCAGCTTGAGCAGGAGCTGGAGCGGCTTTTGGTGGGAGATGGAATCCAGACACTTTTTCAGCCCATCGTGGATGTTCGGGAACTGCTGGTTGAAGGGTATGAGGCGTTGAGCCGTGGCCCGTCTGACAGCCCTCTTCATCCAGCTTCAATGCTGTTTGAGACCGCCGAGCGCTGTGGACGCACGCTGGAGCTGGAGAACCAGTGCCTGAGCGCAACCCGTGCCAACTGGACCTCAACCCGTAAAACTCAGAAGCTTTTCGTTAATGTCAGCCCCGATAACCTGCTCCCCGGAGCCGGTAACCAACGACTGTTGGAATCACTGCTTGAAGGCGATCTGATCCAGCCAGGGCGCGTGGTGATTGAACTGTCTGAGCGTTATCCCGCAATTGATCTTGATGAACTTAAACGTTCACTGACCTGGCTCAAAAGTCGTGGTTTTCAGGTGGCTCTTGACGATCTGGGAGCGGGTTATTCAGGGCTCAAGCTCTGGTCAGAAGTAGAGCCGGACTATGTGAAGATTGATCGTCATTTTATCCGGGACATTCACGAGGATCTGGTCAAGCGCGAGTTCGTGCGCTCGGTCATGCAGCTGTCTTCTCGCCTTAACTGCAAGGTGGTTGCTGAAGGCGTGGAGCGCCATCGGGAGCTCGAGCTGTTGCAGGACCTGGGGGTGCGCTACATCCAGGGTTTCCTGTTCGGACGGCCGCGTTCGGTCGCCACCGCCACTCTGGAACCCCTGAGTCAGGTCAGTAAACACCCCGCCAAAGGTGTGGTCAGCGCCGCAAGCCTGGTGCATCACCCGCCAACGTTGGATCCCGATCAGCCGCTTGAGGAGGCCTGGGCAATGCTTCAGGCGCAGAACGGGGTGTTCGCGCTACCCGTCATCGATCCCCAAGGCCGGGCCCTGGGTCTGCTCCATAAATGGCAGATTCTGGAGGCGTTTGGTTCTACTTTTGGCCGTTCACTGAACGAGAAGAAGCCGATTCGGCGTGTGATGAAATCTGACGCCCTGGTGTTTGAGCATAACCAGCCCCTGGAGGAACTGAGTCGCCGCCTGACTGAGGACGAGGATGACTACCTCCGTCAGCACTTTCTGGTAACGCGTGATGGCTTTTACGAGGGGATGGGCGCCACGCGGGCACTGCTCAAGCGAATGACCGAGCACCGGATCGAAAAAGCGCGCTACGCTAATCCCCTGACACTGCTCCCGGGCAACGTGCCCATTCACCAGGAGATCGAGTCACGGCTTTCGGTCGAGACCTCATTCCTGATGATCTATTTCGATATCAATGCCTTCAAACCTCTGAATGATCACCTGGGGTTTTCAGTGGGAGATCGTTTGATCGTGCTTCTGGGGCGGCTCCTAGAGCGCTATTTCTGCCGCCAGGACGATATGATCGGGCATCTCGGCGGTGATGATTTCATCGTGTTCTGCAACAGCGCGAATCATGCCGTTTACAGCTGCACGGAGGTGATTACCCGGTTCAATGATGAATGTCAGTCCGTTTACCGCGAACAGGACCGCCGGAGGGGGTGCGTGAAAGCTCAAGACCGCAACGGCCGGAGTCAGACATGGCCCCTGGCAACGCTGGCCGCAGGGATCATCCGGGTGCACCCCGGGGAGACACAGGACACGGAGGATGTTGTCCAGCGGGCGGCAGCGGCCAAAAAGCAGGTGAAAGCCGAATCTTGGCCAGAATATGAACAGCTGTTGACCCGAGTAAGTTGAGGGGTGGAACATCACTTGGCGGTTGACACATACACAGATCGCCACTGTCAGGTACAGGCCAGCAGGCGTCACAGCGCTTCTGAATTGCGCCTCAAGAATGCGCCGTCCAAAGGTTAGGCGTTGCTGGTTCCGCCTTCCCACCAGAGCTTGACCACCAGGCCATGGGGAAGTGTAAGCGCGGCCAGGGCCCAGAACATGACGCGGATGGCCTCCACCAGCAGGCTGGAGGTAGGCTCGAGCAGCACGATCACTGCCCATGCCCCCACTGCCAGGGCAATGGCGCCAAGCGTTGCCGGTGCGGCTTTGCGCCCGAGAAACGCCAGGGTTGATGCAATCTCCGTCCGCCCAAGCCCCTGTTGGGCGACGGAGAGGAAGTGACGGATGCTGTGCACAACGCAGAAGTAGAAGGCAAAGGCCAGCAGCGGCGGTAATGCCACCAGGGCGGCTGCTACCAAAACCAACTCCGCCAGAACACTTGGCCCCAGCTGAGCGTAATGGCGGTAGGCCAAAATCCCGAAACCCATAAGCCATAAAACCGCCAGCAAGGGCCCGGCGGGCTCGAGAATTGCGAGCACCGGCTGCGGCTCACGCCCGATCAGCCAGGCGAAGAGCTCACTGGTCTGGTTGGGGTGCCCGAGGACCGGGCCCAGTATGGGCAGGCTGCCGCAAAGCCACAGCAACAGCGTATTGGGTTGCGAGCTGAGGAAGGTGGCATCCGTAAACCCAAAGTGCCAGATGGAAAGCGTGAGGAATACAAGTAGCGCGAGGGTCGGGAAGAACCAGATCAGGGCCACGAAGGCGAGCGAGGCAATGACATAGAGACCGGTGATCATCGCCAGGCGGCCCGGGCGGTTCAAGGCAAGCCGCTTGAGGATCAGCGGGTCAGCGCCGCCGTGAGAAAGGCCAAAAACGCCGATGGGCACCAGTACGATCCAGAACTGCTGCGCAATTGACAGTGACGGCAATGCAATGGCCGCCAGTACAGCCCCAAGGGCTGCAGCGAGGACACTCCATTGATGGCGACGCCCTCCGCTGCTGTCATGGAGGCTGTCTTTTACTCGGTCTGTGGCTTCGTTGCTCATACAAGTGCCGCTTTCAGAAAAGGCCCTGGCGGTAGCGCACTGGCAATCGCCAGCGCATCGCGCAGGTTTGGCTGGTCGTTCATGAATCGGCCCATCTGGGGGGCTGTGGTCCTGGAAAACAGTGACAGAAACCACTGGGGCGCCTGGTCGGGGTGGCGTTGCAGTGCCCGCAGGAAAACCCGATCCATCCATTCGAGCCAGCGGCTGCGGACATTGGGCGGGGTAAGGTGCCACTGGTTCGAGGCGCTGGCCGCAAGGATTTGCTGCGCCAGCAGCATGCTACCCCGCTGACAGCTTGCAAAATGGTAGCCAGTGGCAGCGCGCATCCATCCTGCCCCCACGCCGGCCTTGATCACCCGCCCGGAGCGGCGTTCGTCGCTGATCGGGATCATGGGCAGCATCGAGGACTCGGATCGGATTACCCGGTAGTCCTTGATACCCTCGCTGGCGAGCCAGTGTTCAAGCTGTGCCCGGTAGCCCTGATTGTCTCTGTGGGACTGAAACGCAGTCCACTCAACGAGCAGGTGGTGGGCGTCCTTGGGCAGGAGATAGACGAAGCAGGGGTGGTCATCACAGGCCTGGAAGTCCATGAGTCGAGCGGTGGTGGTCTCATAGCCGTGGTCGGGGCAGTGAATCTCTATGCCTGTAAACACCTGCCAAAACCCAGTCGTACTAGTCTCGGGCAGGTTCTCAGGGGGGCGAGTGTCTACCATGGCCCGGGCGTTCAACGTGCCAGCACTGGTATGCACCTGTACACCGCCATCCTGCTCTTCGATGCCCTCCACGGTTACGCCCTGCTGCAAGCTGAGCCCTGGGCACGCATCAATGCGTTCCAGCGCATACCCGTACAGGGCGTCAGCCGGCAATAGGGCGTAAGGGGTTTGCGGATTGGACTGCACCACGCGGCGTCCACCGGCGCTGACCTGCCATTGGGGCCAGCGGTGGGTAATCAGCTCACGGAAGGGGTGATCCTCGCGATCCCAGAAACACCAGGTGCGGTCATTGTGGTAGGTGGTTCTGGGCTCCAACAGGTGCACACGGGGCATGGCTTGTCCGTTGTGGTCCGCCAGTTGCGCCAGCCAGCAGGCAAGGCTGAGGCCTGTGAGGCCGGCGCCAATGATCACTACATCCGCATCTGGATCGTTAGTTGCCATAACCGCTCTCTGCCTGCCGGTCGCCTGGCGTTTCGGTGTAGTGATGTCGCTGATTGGCTTGGAGACAGGTGCTCAGGTGACGGTGTAATTGGCCATCGTGCTCGCATGCGGTATTGCTGGCAGGCGTCAATGCCAGCCGTACCGCCGCTGTCAGCGACACCTGGATCTTGCGCAGTGGGCCGACCACGCTGCGCTGCTGCCAATAGGCATCCTCGCCCCGGCGCAGAATCCGGCGCCCGATCTCGCGGTAAAGCCGCGCGGCCACGGCGATGGCGAGCCGGGGTCTGGGCGGCAGGTAGCGAAGGCCCTGCCAGCCGCTGGCGTAGTAGACCTCGGCATGGGCGAGCAGCTCGCGCACACCACCCCAGGCCTGCCGGCGGGACGACGCATGGCCCGCAACCAGGGCGTCCGGGTCGACGGCGCCGGCGGCGCCCTGCGCTGGCAGATAAACCCGGCCAAGTTCAGCATCTTCCAGAACATCCCGTGCAATGTTGGTCATCTGCATGGCCATCCCTAAGTCAATGGCATGGGGCAGCGCACGTGTCCGTGGTTCCGCGCCCAGAAGGCAGCTCATCATGACGCCGACGGTGCCGGCCACGCCATAGCAATACTGCAGCATCTCTGGATGATCAGAGACGTATACTGGCTTCAGGTCCTGCCGCACCGTGGCGATCAGGTCCCGCAGCGCCTGCAGGGCAACAGGGTCGTCTGCGAGCAGCTTATGGGCCTGTTCGTACACCGGCCGTAATGCATCGGCGGGAGGCTGGCTCTGTGCCAAGGCTTGGTTCAGGGCCTGAAGCTGCTGCTCAGCGCAAGCGCGTTGCAAGGGGGTAACGGCCTCATCGGCCAGGTCATCAATCCCGCGACAGAGGCTGTAGAGGCTTGCGGCGTTGGCCAATTGGTCACCGCTGAGCAACTGGCCCGCCCAATGGAAGCTTCGGCCATTGCGCCTCAGTACCTCGGCATTGGTGCCTGAGTGGTTTGAATGCATTATCCAGACTCACTGGGCGCCGTTGACTCGATCCCGCCCCCGCCGTGTTCCTTTTGTGCCTGCCAGCGGCTTACCAGCCGTTCAACCACCCCGGCTGAAGAGACCACGCCCGGTACGCCGGCGCCCGGATGCACGCCAGCCCCTACAAAGAAAAGGTTGGGATGACGCGGCGACTGGTTATGGAATCTCAGCCCGGCGGATTGCGTGAGTGTCGGGGCTATGGAGAATCCGCTCCCGTGGGGGCTGTTGAGCGCCTCATGAAAGTAAACCGGTGAAACACTGCGCTTCGCCCGTATCTGCTCATGGAGGCCCGGCATGAGTCGCCGGGCCAGGATATCGACAATGCGCTGCTCAAGCTCGGGCGCGAGCTGTGACCAATCCTGATTGCCCTGCAGGTTCGGGACAGGTGCCAGCACGTAAAACGCGTCGCCGTTGGCGGGCGCCATGGAGGGATCGGTAGCCCCGGGGCGATGCAGATAAAGGCTCAGGTCTTCCGGCACCTCATGCTTATCAAAGAGCTGGTCAAGAATCTCGCGGAAGGTGTCGCCAAATACAATGGTGTGATGTTCAAGCTGGGAATAGACGCGTTCGGTCGTGAAATAGAGCACGAACAGCCCCATCGAGTGCTTGAGGCGCGCCCGGTGGCTGTCCGCAATGCGTTGCCTGGCCGTGCGGGCGATCCAATGATTGTAGACATACAGCGGGTCGGCATTGCTCACCAGCAGATCGGCTTCAAACCGCTGCTGGTCGGCGGTGAGCGCGGCGCGCACCTCTAAGCCGTCCATCTCAAGGCATTCGACGGATTGGCCGGTATGCAGGCGCCCGCCGTGGCGCTGGAACAGGCTGGCCAGTGCATCAACCAGGGCACCGGTGCCGCCCTGAGCGTACCAGACCCCACCTTTGCGCTCCAGTGCATGGATCAGCGCGTAGAGCGATGAGGTTCGGAAGGGGTTGCCGCCGACCAGCAGTGACGGCACCGAAAACGCCTTACGCAGGCGCTCGTCCCGAAAGAAGCGGGCGACGAACTGGTAGATGCTTCTGTCCGCTCTCAACCGCACAAGATCCGGAAGCACGTCCAGCATATCGCTGACACGGGTGAACGGGCGGGTGGCCAGCTCTACAAAGCCGCGCTGGTACATGGTGTCAGCTGCTTCCAGGAAGGCGTGATATTGGGGCCCCTCGCCCGGGGACAGGCGCTCTATTTCTGCAACCAGGGCTTCGGTGGTATCCCAGTAATCGAAATGACTGCCGTCCGCAAATTCCATTCGGTAAAAGGGCGCAACGGGCAGCAAAGTGACGTGATCTTCGAGGTTTTCGCTGAAACGCTGGAACAGCTCCGAAAAAATAAAAGGCGCCGTTAGGACCGTTGGACCAGCATCAAAACGGTGTCCGTCCAGTTCCAGTGTTCTGGCTCGCCCCCCCAGGTCGCCGTGTTTTTCAAGCAGATCAACAGCATAACCGCGCGCGAGAAGGCGTAGTGCTATAGCCAGCCCGCCAAAGCCAGCACCAACAACGACAGCTGTGGTCTGTCTGTTACTGCTATAAGGAGGGGGCATTAGGCGTAGGCTCTTCGGTTTGTGGGGTATTCTGGCGATGCGCCAATGCTCTTTGCTCAAGCTGCATCAGCAAAGGTTGCAGCCTGGGGGCCAGAGCTGTTGGCACTGTAGTTTCCAGCTCGTTAAGCACTCTTTGGGCGCGTTTCAGCGACGCCAGTGCGTGCTCCGTCGCTCTTTTTATACGCGGCTCAGCTTCTTCTTGCCCGATGGGCCGGTGATGATGCCAAGCATGAAACGGATGCAGGCCTTCAGTACCGTTAACCACGTCATCAAGATCGTCAATAATCTGATAGGCAAGCCCAATCGCATTGGCCAGTCGCTCTATTTGGATTCGTGCCATCGAGCCTGCTCTGGCAGCTACAGCGCCGGTCATGAGCGGCAATTCAATGAGCGGAACTGTCTTTGCCATAGTGGTAGTCAGATAGCTGCGTAAGCGCGGTTTTACCTGCTTTTGGGATGCTGCGACTTCCTGACTTTGCCCAACAATAGTACGGCTGGTCATGGCTGTTAACTGTTTTGTAAGCTCGGTCGATTCCTGTGGATCGGCCAGACTGGCAGCAACTCCAAACGCCGTGCATAACAGAAGGTCGCCGGTACACAGAGCCACCTCGTTTCCGAACTGTTTCCATACAGCGGGTTTGCCGCGTCGGTGCTCGTCGCCATCCGAGAGGTCGTCATGCACCAGTGAGGCGTTATGAATCAGCTCGCAGGCGGCTGCTGCCGCTATGCGGTATTGTTGTGAACATTGGAACGCCAGCCCGCTGGCAAGCGCCAGACGTGCTCTCAGAAGACTGCCACCTGTGTCGGTCTGATAGCTGGCAGCGTCCCTGGCTGGGCCATGCGCCAGACCCATTATGCGCTCTTCCATCAGCGCCTTTACCTGTCTCAGCTCCTGAGTGTCGGCCTCGCTTTCGGCATCAGTAACGTTGGTTCTGGTTCGAATGTTGGTTCGGACGACATCCACATCGGTTGTTGCACAGGAGATAGTCATTGTCGTACTCCCTCGGTACCGATTTGCTGCGGCTCTGCGTCACGCTTGGCGGAAGTCGTCGCCAGCGTGAACCGAGCAGCGCCGGGTCTGGGACCCGGCGCTTTACGACGGTATTCAGCCGCTAAGTAACCCTCAGGCCTTTTTGCTGGCTGAGGAGCCCGAACCACTCTCTTCGTTTTCTGACTTACGCAGTGCAATGGTGAATATGAACAGACCAAAGACGGCTTTCGCGACGATATCGGCAATCGTATAGCCAGTTTCCACCGCGACGATGGCTGAGCCACCGGTAAAGCCTACGAGTGGGAACAGGTACACGATGGGATAGAACGCCCAGGATGCGATCACCAGATAGGAGGCGATATGGATGAGCTTCTTCACGTTCTCCGGCTGCTTTTCGATTGATTCGCGCAGACCGATCACGAGCTGATACACGATGTAGAGGAATGGAATCATCGACAGAATCCAGAAGATCATGCGTGTACCGATGGTTTCTGCGACCTCACCGGGATACCCCAGTACGATCATCAGAGCGGCAGCACCACCCAGTTTCAGCGATTTGTTAATGGTTTCCTGCTGGGTGAACTTCATGACCAGAATCAACTCAATCAGCAGTAGTGGCACTGTCAGTAGCCAGTCCACATAGCGGTAGGCGCGGTTGAATGGTTCACCACTTGTAACCACTTCACCTGCCTGGACGCTCGCTGCGTGGTCCCACGAAAGCATGATCTGAAGGTAATGGTAGGCCGCAATAGCGGTTACCAATCCGGTAATGGTCACAGCCATCCGGTAGGCGGGTGCTACTGAGGAACGCATCAGCCATAGGAAGATCGTGGTCGCAGCCATTACCGCAAATCCGAAGGAGAACGCATTCGCGATGAACGAATACTGATCCATGGACAACGTTTCAAGGTTTAGCATTTTATAGCTCCCTCTGACGGTTTCGCTGACTTTTGAATCCGACGCCACTGCGCGCCGCGATCCTTACCCAGCTATTACCCCTGTTACAGGGCACGCAGTTTCACTGCAGAGCGTTCCTCTGCAAGCTCAACCACAAGAGATTACGAGCCATTTATCGGCACGGATCAAGGTCGTTACGAATTGGTAGCGATACGTTCAGCAAGCTCAGTCCGCAGGCCTTACAACGCTTGCAGGCGGTTCCAGAACGTTTGCCGAAGGCGTGGCCATTCGAGCTTGAGCCAGGGGGTATAGCGTTCTGGGTTCTGCGCCAGCTCATGGTCCAGCGCTTCAGGGGCGATATAACAACAGTCCACGATTTCACTTTCATTGAACGCGATCGGCGCATCGGAGCGGACGATGTATACCGAGCACAGCTCGTGCTCGGCGCCGATATCGCCAAAGGCCGCGTGATAGGTGAACCGGTAGACCAGTTCCGGCTGTGCCTTAATGGAAAGTTCTTCGGATAAGCGCCGTTGCGCGGACTCAAGGTCGCGCTCACCACGGCGTGGATGGCTGCAGCAGCTGTTCGACCAGTAAAGCGGCCATAAGGGTTTCTGGTCACTGCGCTGTTGCAAAAGAAGCTCATTCTGTCGGTTAAATACAAAAATGGAAAACGCTCGATGCAGTTGCCCCTGTCCCTGGTGGCACGCCAACTTCGACTGGTAACCCAGAACCGTGTCATCTTCATTAACCACGATCAGCGGTTCATCGTCGAATGAGACAATGGTTTGCTGGCCTTCGCGCATGCCACACGACTCCCACGCTCGTGTTCGGTTCCTATTTGCTCAGTTGTTGATACGCTCGTGGCCCGCGAATAGGTTTCCCGGAAGCACGCGAAAAACGGAGAGGCGCTAAGGTGGGGTGGTTAAAGTACTGAGCCAGTGCCCGTCCATGGGCACTAAAAGGAATGGACGCTGACGCTCCGGCAGCATCCTGACGGCATTACGGCTTGGCTACGTTGTCAAAATAACCAGTGAGACGGCCCTGATTGGCTGCTGCTGCGTTGCTCAGCTTTTCAACTGCGGCCTTGGCAGCGTCATAGTTTGTGGATTTGCCAACGCTGATGACGCCCGCCATGTTGAGCGTTGCGTGAGGAACGCATTTGTACACATACACGCCTTCCTCAGAGAGCGTGACAGTGATTTCTTCGTTGATACTGCCTGACCAGTCCTCCGCGCCTTCGGGTACCGCTTCCGATACTGAATTATGAGCAGGATCGGTTGCTACAAATTTAACAGTGTCGCCCGGTGAGGCCTCCAGATAACCGGGTTCGAAAACCATCGATCCATCGTTACCTGAGTTTTTCATTTTTACAGTGTGTTGTTCAGCCAGAGCCTGGGCGGAGCCCATTACCAGCAGAAACGTGAGAGTGTGAATCAGAGTACGCTTCATGGTGCTGCCTCTACTTGCGTTCATGGATGCTCAACCCGGTCTGGGTCGGCGACCTTAAAGATCGGGTTCAGTGCAGTATGGATACGTCCAGCCCAAAGTGGGGGTTTTCCGTTCTGTGTATTGGCGCCATAGGCATTGTCGATCAGGGAATGGGGACCTGTCTGAAGTAACCTCGAAGCCGGTCCTCATTGGTCGCGGATACATCTGTGAGCTTCTCAACTGACGCCTGGGCTTCACCGTAGTTGGTCGGTTCACCAACCTGGATGATACCGGTCATGTTCATCTTTAAGTGAGGAGCGCACTTATAAACATAGACTCCTTCCTTTGAGAGGGTCACCGTAATTTCTTCATCGATGGCACCAGACCAGCTCTCAGCATCTTCCGGAACCGTGTCCGAAACCGAATTGTGCGTTGGGTCGGTTGCAAGGAACTGTATGGTGTCACCTGGCTGAACCTTAAGATAACCAGGTTCAAAAACCATGTTGCCGTCTTCCCCCCTGTTTTTCATCTCGATGGTGTGCTGTTCAGCCAATGAGAAAGTGCTGCTGAGTACCAGAAGGACGACGGTCAGTGAGAGGAGTGGTTTACGGGTAATCATGCTGTCTCTGCACGAGTGAATTGAGCCAACAGTATAGATTGAGCGGCTATAGGCCGTAAAACGTCGCTTTAGCCCGCAGGGGTCTCGAATCCCTGAATCAGAAAGTCGACGAATTGACGTACCTTGGGCGAGATATGGCGGTGGCGCGGGTAGACGACCCAGACGGCCGTATGAGTGCACACGTAATCATCCAGTACTGATACCAGATTGCCTGTTGCCAGGTGTTCATGCACGTAATAGTCCGGCAGTTGGGCAAGACCAACGCCTTTGCGCACAGCATCCAGAAGCGCTTCTCCGGAATTGCCCCGCCAGTTGCCATGCACCCTCAGTGCACGGTGCTGTTGCTCTACATCAAAGCTCCAGTGGTCAGTGGACCCCACAAGGCAGTTGTGATCGGCAAGATCATCAAGCGTGCGGGGTGGCGGGTGCTGTGCAAAATACGCCGGCGATCCAACAACGTATTCACATCGTGAGCACAATCGCCGCCCGATCAGCGAGGAGCTGGGCATGGAGCCGGCGCGGACACCAACGTCGAAGCCCTCGTTGACGATATCCACCCACCGGTTGGTGTATTCCTGATAAACGGTCAGCTGAGGATGGCGGAGCAGAAAGTCGTTCACCAGTGGCGCGATGTAGCGTTCCCCGAAGGTGGCGGCACAAGTGAGGCGGAGCACGCCACTGGGGCGTTGCTGGTAGTCGCCAATGGCATTCAGCGCCTCCTGAAAGCCGTCGAAAAGGTGAGCACAGTGATTGAAGTAGACATCGCCCGCATCCGTCAGGTGCAGCTGCCGTGTGGTGCGGTAAAGCAGTTGGGTATTGAGTTGGGTTTCGAGCCGAGTGACTAGCCGGCTGACATGTGAGCTTGAAACGCCTAGATGGCGAGCGGCATTCGCGAAGGATTCCTGCCGTACCACCTGAACAAACGCTTCAATCCGATCCCAGTGTTGCATCGTTGCTCTCCAGCAATAATCCGTTGTCGCATAGTGCATTAAAGCGGTGGTCTTTGACACCTATACTGTTTAGCGTCAATAAACAGATGCCTGACCGCATTGCTGGAGGAAACCGATGAAATCACGCGCCGCACTCGCCATGGAGGCTAATAAGCCTCTGGTTCTGGAAGAAATTGACGTGCAAGGCCCCAAGCAGGGCGAAGTTCTGGTGCGCATGGCCGCCACCAGTGTCTGCCATACTGATGCTTACACGCTGTCCGGTGCGGACCCGGAGGGATTATTTCCGTCGGTTCTCGGGCACGAGGGCGCTGGTGTCGTGCAGGAAGTCGGCCAGGGTGTTACCAGCCTGCAGCCCGGCGACCACGTCATCCCGCTCTATACTGCGGAGTGCGGCCAGTGCAAGTTCTGCCGCTCCGGTAAGACGAATCTCTGCAGTGCTGTTCGCGCCACCCAGGGCCAGGGCGTCATGCCCGATGGGACCTCCCGCTTCTCGCTCAATGGCAAGCCGCTGCACCATTACATGGGCTGTTCAACATTCAGTGAATATACGGTGCTGCCAGAGGTTTCCCTGGCCAAGGTCTCCAAGGAAGCGCCACTGGACAAGATCTGCCTGCTTGGCTGTGGTGTCACGACCGGTATCGGTGCCGTGCACAACACCGCCAAGGTGGAGCCGGGCTCGACCATCGCCGTTTTCGGGCTCGGGGCTATCGGCCTCGCGGTGATCCAGGGCGCGCAGATGATCGGAGCAGAGCGGATCATCGCCATTGATGTGAACCCGGAGAAGTTCGACCTGGCCCGCCAGTTCGGCGCCACCGACTTCGTGAACCCCAACGACTACGACGACCCCATCCAGCAGGTCATCATCGACCAGACTGACGGCGGCGTGGATTACTCCTTCGAGTGCATCGGCAATGTGAACGTCATGCGCTCGGCATTGGAGTGCTGCCACAAGGGCTGGGGTGAGTCCATCATCATCGGTGTCGCCGGTGCCGGCGAGGAGATCAGCACCCGTCCGGTGCAGCTGGTTACGGGGCGCGTCTGGAAGGGCTCCGCCTTTGGTGGTGTGAAGGGGCGCAGTGAACTGCCCACCTATGTGGATGACTACATGAAGGGCAAAGTTAAAATCGACGAGTTCATCACCCACAATATGCCCTTCGAGGAAATCAACGAGGCGTTTGCGCTGCTGCACCGTGGCGAAAGCATCCGCACCGTCCTGCATTACTGAGGAGCATCCATGACCGACACACTGGAACTGGTTTCAGAGAACAAGAGCTTCGGCGGCTGGCTCCGGCGGTACCGCCACCGCTCGGAGGTTCTGGACTGCGATATGGTCTTCGGGATCTACCTGCCGCCGCAGGCGGAAAGCCAGTCCGTCCCGCTGCTCTGGTGGCTCTCGGGCCTCACCTGCACGGATGAGAACTTCATGCATAAAGCCGGCGCGCACCGCGTGGCGGCGGAGCTCGGGATGGCGATCATCTGCCCGGACACCAGCCCGCGCGGTACGGATCTGCCCGGCGAGCATGAAAGCTACGATTTCGGATCCGGCGCTGGCTTCTATGTTGATGCCACCGAAGCGCCCTGGAACCAGCACTATCACATGTACAGCTATGTGGTGGATGAACTGCCCGATCTGGTGCACAACGCCTTCCCATTCAGCGGGCAGGAGGCCATTTCAGGGCATTCAATGGGCGGCCATGGCGCCCTGGTCTGCGCGCTCCACAACCCGGAGCGCTACCAGTCAGTGTCCGCCTTTGCGCCAGTCTGCCACCCGGTTAACTGCCCCTGGGGTGAGAAAGCTTTTGAGAATTACCTGGGCGATGACCGCGAGGCCTGGAAGGTATGGGATGCCAGTGAGCTGATCCGCTCCCATGGCACGGCGCACTCGGTGCTGGTCGACCAGGGGAATGCGGACAACTTTCTTGAGGCGGGTCAGCTCCAGCCCGAGGCCCTAGAGGCTGCCTGCTCTAAATCAAGAGTGGATCTGAACCTGCGGTATCAGCCCGGGTACGACCATTCCTACTTCTTCATTGCCAGTTTCATCGAAGACCACCTGCGGTTCCTTCACGCCCAGATGTAGCGTGGTATCAGTCGCTTCACTCGTTCTTACGAGTGGAGCAGGCCTCCTCCCGTTAAAAGCATTAGTATGCTCTAATTTAAGTAAGCTTATTCATTACGGTGGCGGGATGGATAAATAAATTGGATATGAGTGCCTTTCAACGGTGGGCTGGACTCTGGGGAGCTGCCCTGATGCTGGCGGTTTTCGCTGGGGTTGCATCCTGGCTGTTCGGCGATACGGATCTGGAAAGCCGGGACAAGCGTGGGCGTACGCCGCTGATCGTGGCAGCGGAAGAGGGCGATGCGGCGCGTGTAAAAAGGCTGCTTGAACGTGGTGCCAGGGTTGATGTGGAAGACAGCTGCCAGTGGACGCCACTTATGAGGGCTGCTTCCCATGGGCATCTGCCAATCATCAAGACACTGCTGGAGCACGGTGCCTCGGTCAATCATCAGGGCGAGATTGGCTTCAGTGCTTTGATGGCTTCCGCCATAAATGGTCACGATAAGGTGGCTAGGGTACTCATCAGCCATGGCGCTGACCTGTCGTTTCAGGAAACAGAAACCGGGAAAACCGCTTTACAGCTGGCAATCATGAACGATGACGACGCCATGATCGAGCTTCTTCTCAACGCTCGATCATGAGCCTTCCGAGATGCAGCGCCAGACGCTCCGCCCTGGAGGTTGCCTGCACCGAGGCCAGCGTTGATCTGAGCCTGAGGTACCAGCCCGGCTACGACCACTCCTATTTCTTAATTGCGAGCTTCATTAAGGATCACCTGCGGTTTAACGCCTCATTACCCCTGACGGGCCGGTTGTCTTCGGCCATGGCACCGAGTGTGTCCGCCACCAGCGTGAAGAGTGCGTCCACGGTGGCCGTGGCATCGTCAAAATAGGTCTTGGCGGGAATCACGATGGGATCCGCTGTTAGCAGCTCGGTCTCGACCTCATACAGCAGGCGTTCAACCGCCTGTTGAGCCTCCTTCAGGTGTTGGTTGCTGACGCCCGAGGATGCGGCATCCTTCAGGGCTTCGAACGCAGTACCTGAAAGGTCCTGGATTTTATCGTTGAGAAACCGCATGCGCACCCGCTGGGCCGCCGAACTGGTACCGGCTGCTGCCATGCCGGTTCCCAGTGCCCGAGCCTGGCCCGACCACTCCGCCGCCTCAAGCACTTCGTTCCAGATACAGCGCTGATTGGCAGGGTGGGGCGCTACCCGGTCGTCCGCGGCGATGTCCTGGATCAGGAAGAGGGCATTTCGGATAATCTGGTGATGTTGGTCCAGGTTGTTCTCGACTGTGTGGTTGTCGGTCTGGCGCAGGCGTGACCAATGGTCCGCAATGCCCGACCAGCGCTCGGCGTAGCGGGCATCATCCATCGGTGCTTCGCGGATGAGCCGGTCCAGGTGAGAGCGCCGGTTTTCCAGCTCGGCCCGCATGCCTGAGTCTCCGGAGAGTACGCCTGTACTCAGGCCCCTATGACGTTGCAGGTTCAGGATCAGGTCCCTCAGGCTTTGAAGGCGGGTCAGCTGTATCTGCTGGAACCATTGATGCCGGAAATGCTGTCGTATCAGCAGGGCCAGCATTAGACCGGGCAGAGCCACAACGAGCAAAATTGGGAGCAACAGTGATTCTGCTGGAAAAGGCAGCATGGGTTACTCCGTCAACTGGGAAAGGTGTGTCGCCATTGCGCGTGCCTGACGAGCCGCCTCGAGGTTGTCGCCATTGTCTTCCCGCACCCGATCCGCAAGCGTTGCGATCTCCGTGATTGCCTGGCTCTGCTGTTCGGTACTGGTTGCGACCTGGATGACCTGGTCCGTCAACGTGTTCACGCCCTCCTGAACGTGCGCCAGAAGGTTGCTGACCTCGCCGGACCGGCTGGCGCTTGTGTCCGCCGTAGCCGTCAACTGGCCGATCCGCTTGGTGGCCGTTTCGATGTGTTCCAGGACTGACTGGTTATTGCGGTCGATCTCGGACGCGGACTCCTCGCTGTAACGGGCGAGCTGGCGTACCTCATCCGCCACCACCGCAAACCCGCGTCCGTGTTCCCCCGCGCGCGCTGCCTCGATGGCGGCGTTCAGTGCCAGCAGGTTGGTCTGGTCCGCGATGCCGCGAATGGTGGTGGACATCTCCGTGATGCGGCGTGAGTAGTCATTCAACTCCGCCATCAGAGCATTGGTCGCCTGTGCCTGTTGCGCCATGCTGTCGACATCCTGAACCAGCCCGGTGAGTTTCTGGATACCGTCCGCCAGGGTGTCGCTGGCGTGCAGGCTGCTGCCCCGGGATTCGTTCGCGATACCCGCGATTTCATTGATGCTGGCGTTCATCTGTTCAATAGCGGAGGCGGCGGTCTCGGCGGCCTCATGCTGCTGTTGCGCGTTCCGCGTGACGGATTCCGCGCTCTGGGCCACCTCGCCGGCGGCGTGGGCGATCTCATCGAGCCGCTGCTGCAGGCCGTGCCTGTTCCGCTGGGCCTCCGCCACTTCATGGTTGTGAAACGTATCGAGAACCCCGGCCAGCCACTTGCTTCGCTGGCTGGTGGTGGATGCCTCGATATCCTGTTGGACGAGCAGAAGGACCGAAATGGCGGTCAGGGCGCTGGTAACAACCAGACCGAAGGCAATTGGCCAGGGCAAGGCAAGCGGCGCGACCAGGCTCACCAGAACAAGCCCGACCAGAAGGCGGATGACGCCTCTGAATCCGGCTTCCTGAACAAGCAGACCTCCGGGAAGGCTTAGGATCATCATAGGACGGTATCTCCTTTCTGAATGCGTCACTAATGCTCTATATATGGTGTGGAAGGTGGTGGTGAGACCCCGGAAAGGCCTGTTCCGGATGGATATCGAGGCACAGGATCCGATAGCCTTCATGGGTGAAGGTCATATGTGAAACGGTGACCGTCCTCGCCGAGTCCGGCAGTGCCACATAAGGCCGTGACAGGTGGATCTCGCCGGGCCTGTTGGTCGCATTGCGGAAGTATTCCTGGTGAGACCAGCTGGCGCCCTCGGCGCTCAGTAGGGGGTTGAAGGCCGCGCTTCTGCTTTCGTAGCCGGCGGCGAAGGCGGTCTGGCCCCGTTGTACGCCCTGGGTATCCAGCAGGTAGCACCGCTTGGCGCCGGGGCACTCGAGCAGATGCGTTGCCGCGTCGGTGAGGGCAGTTCCGCCAGCGACCTGCTGGCAGGTCTCGAGTATCTCGTGACGCAGGCTGCGCAGGCACTGGATCTGCTCCAATTCCTGCTGCTCATTAAGGGCCGTAAAGTGTTGCTGGGCCTGGAGAAGCCGCGGTTCAGCCTCCGCCGAGGCGGTTCTCAGTTCAGCGCGTGGATGGCTGTACCAGAATCCCTGGTAGAGATCCGCCTCGGACTCCCAGGCAAGGGCCGCCTGCTCACGGGTTTCCAACCCTTCCACCAGGACCAGGCTGCCGTTTTCCCTGATCAGTCGGATCAGACTCATGAAAAGCCTTGAGGCGCGGGCGTTCTCGGCGGCGTGAACCACCATTGACCTGTCCATCTTCACGATGTCGGGCCGGATGCGCCAGATCCGTTCAAAGTGCGCATCACCGGCACCGAAGTCATCGATCGCGATCCGGAACCCGTGATTCCGGCACCCGGCCACGAATCCCGCCAGCGCTTCCTGGTCTTTGACAGCGTCTTCCACGATTTCGAGCACAATCCGATCACATGAGAGGCCGGATTCGTGCACGAGGTGCGCCAGGATGTCCGGCGCCGTGCGTGAATCCACCACGCTTGCCGCGCTAAGGTTCAGGAACAGCCACGCGTTGGGTCTGCTTTCGGCATAGGTGTGGAGCGCCTGTTGCCAGAGAGCGATATCAAGACAGGGCTCTTGGCCTTCTGATTCGGCTTCCGAGAACAGGGCGGCGGGTGATACGCGCCCCTTTCCACGGCGTGGTCTGGCCAGTGCCTCTAAGCCAACGGTCCGGCGGTGCGTTGGACTGACGATCGACTGGAATTCACAGGAAAGCTCGAAATCCCCAAACCATGTGGGCAGGCAGCTGCCCTGTTTGTGCATACAACCAGTGAGGTCACTCATCGGGGTTTCGCCTTGGATTCTCAACTTTACAACACTTCAATAGATAAGCAACGGAAGTACCAGTCAGATTGGATCAATGTTTCCGTTTGTTACATCCTTTATCACAGTCTTAAAAAATTACTTATATATCAGTGTGCTACTCGTTATCGCTGGTTTTCTTTCAGGGCCGTTGCTGTGGTTATGAACATCAGGAGTCAGACTTTATGCTGCAACAGCCCATCAATTTCGGGTATCTGGTGAAATCGCGTAAAGCGGTCACAGGGCTGTGCTCCAAAAAGGTGCAAAGTGTAGACGGGCGGTGCACATTGCATCGAAGACCACCACAGTCACCACACCGTTTGAGCGGCGGCGTACGATTGCCAACACGGCCCTGCAGCTGATCTGTGATGGTGAGTCAGCTCCTTGTACCAACCACCATCACGGCCTGCCCGGCGTCAATCTGCTGCCCTTCGTCCCGGGCAATATGCACCACCTTGCCAGCTTCGGGCGCCGTGACCTCAATCTCCATCTTCATGGATTCGAGGATCGCCACCACCTGGCCTTCCGTCACGGTGTCGCCGTCGCTGACCAGAAGCTGCCAGATGTTGCCGGCGGTGGGTGATTCCACCGGTGTGCCCTCGGGCAGCTCATCCGCCTCGTGCTCGCCCAGGTCCTGCTGGGATTCGTAGTTTATGGCGCCACTGGCGACCCAGCGCTCCAGTTCCTCCTCGAAGGCCTGGTTGCGGGCTTCGGTAAAGGTCCGGATGCTCTCGGCGTTGGCCTCCAGGAACTGCTGGTACTCGGCCAGGTCGAAGGTGGTTTCCTCGATCTGCAGCGGGAAGTCGCCCTTGGGGTGATCCCGGCGGATCTGCTGCAGCTCTTCCGAACTGACCTCGTAGAAGCGGATCTGGTCGAAGAAGCGCAGCAGGTGCGGTTTGGTGAAGTGCCGGGTACGCCGGTAGCGGTTCCAGACCTGCAGGGTCCGGCCCACGAACTGGTAGCCGCCGGGCCCCTCCATGCCGTAGACGCACAGGTAGGAGCCGCCGATGCCCACGGAGTTCTCCGCCGTCCAGGTACGGGCCGGGTTGTACTTGGTGGTGACCAGGCGCTGGCGGGGGTCGTAGGGTGTCGCCACGGGGGCGCCCAGGTAGACATCGCCCAGGCCCATGACCACATAGCTGGCAGAGAACAGGATCTGCTTCACGTCATCGATGCTGTCGAGGCCGTTAATGCGCCGGATGAACTCCAGGTTGCTGGGGCACCAGGGCGCGTCGCTGCGCACCGACTGCATGTACTTGTGGATGGCCTCGTGGCAGGCCTCGTCATCCCAGGACAGGGGCAGCCAGACAATGCGCGAGGCGACCTTCTGTTCTTTCTGTTGCTGCAGGTGGTTTTCGGCTTCTTTCAGCAGCTGCAGGAGGCGCTGGCGGTCCATGACCAGCGGATCAAAGTGGATCTGCAGCGAACGGATGCCGGGTGTCAGCTCCAGTACGCCCGCCAGGTCCTGTTCCTGTAGCCAGAGCATCAGGGCGTGGGCACGGAAGCGCAGGCGCAGGTCCAGCTCAATGGGCCCGTACTCGACCAGCAGGTAGCGGTCGCCGCAGGGCCGGTAGGTGACAGCCACACCGGCTTCTTCAGCGCTCAGGGACTGAAGGATGGGGGAGGCAGGGCGCCATGAAGTGACCGCCGGTGCCCGATCATCAAGCGCCTCGATGCTCTGGTTGCGGGCCTCGGTAAGGCGGTCGGCATCTTCCAGGCTGACAGGTTCGAATCGCACAGTGTCACCGGCCTTGAGCTGGCCCAGCTTCCAGAGGTCGGTCTGGATGACCGTCGCTGGGCACACAAAGCCGCCCAGCGAGGGGCCGTCCGGTCCGAGGATCACCGGCATGTCGCCGGTGAAGTCCACCGTGCCGATGGCGTAGGCGTTGTCGTGGATGTTGGAGGGGTGCATGCCCGCCTCGCCGCCATCACGCCGAGCCCATTCCGGCTTGGGGCCGACCAGGCGGATGCCTGTGCGGTTGGAGTTGTAGTGGATCTGCCAGTCCGCGCTGAAGAAGGTTTCCATGTCCGCTTCGGTGAAGAACTCCGGCGCGCCATGGGGCCCGTAGGTGCAACGCAGGGTCCAGTGGGTGGTGAGTGCGGGCGTCATGGCGTCCGGCAGGTTCATCGCATCGGGCGCGGAAGCGTCCGCATCCAGGTGCAGCACATCGCCGGTGCGCAGCGCCCGGCCCCCATGGCCGCCGAACTGGCCAAGTGTGAAGGTACTGCGCGAGCCCAGGTGGGGCTGGCACTGGATGCCCCCCGCAATGGCCAGGTAGGCGCGGGCGCCGTCGCCGGTGACCTTGCCAAG
The DNA here is from genome assembly GCF_040196175.1 of Salicola sp. Rm-C-2C1-2. Taxonomy (NCBI): domain Bacteria; kingdom Pseudomonadati; phylum Pseudomonadota; class Gammaproteobacteria; order Oceanospirillales; family Halomonadaceae; genus Salicola; species Salicola sp. Rm-C-2C1-2. Next base: position 627,624 of record NZ_JBEFNF010000001.1, read on the forward strand.
CTTAAGGGTCTGGCCCGCTGAGACCCGGACGGTACGGTTCAGTGGCAGGGTGTCGCCGTCCAGGGTGGCATTGAGGTCCGCGCCGGTGAGGGCGATGGTGGTGGTGCTGTTGAAGCGCAGGGTGGGCCCATTCAGGGTCAGCTCCAGGCCGGCGGCGCCTTCGTCATTTCCCAGCAGGCGGTTTGCCAGTCGGAAACTGAGGTTGTCCATGGGCCCGGAGGGCGGAATGCCCACCGGCCAGTAGCCGATGCGGCCGGGGTAGTCCTGCACCGTGGTCATGGTGCCGCTGGCCAGAACGTCGATCGTCGCCGGCTGATAGGTGAAATCGTTCAGGTAGCGGGTTGTCATGCGGCCATCGGCAAAGACGCCGTCTCCAAGGATTGCCGCAACGTACTCCCGGTTGGTCTCGATGCCCTCGACGATGGTCTGCGCCAGTGTCTCCTGCAGCGCTGCCAGAGCCTGATCCCGGCCGGCCTCGTGTACGATGATCTTGGCCAGCATGGGGTCATAGAGGGCGGAGACTTCAAGCCCGGCCTCGATCCAGTGGTCAATGCGGCGCTGGTCGCCATCCGCGGCCGGGAATTCAACATGGGTCAGCAGCCCGGCACAGGGCTGGAAGTCCTTGTTTGGGTCTTCCGCGTAAAGGCGGGCCTGGATGGCGTGGCCTTTGGGTTCCAGGTCAGCGGCAAGCTGCTCGATGTCACCCAGCTCCCCGGCCGCCAGCTTCACCATCCATTCGACCAGATCCACACCGTAGACCTGCTCGGTCACGCCGTGCTCCACCTGGAGGCGGGTGTTCATCTCCAGGAAGTAGAAGCGGTGGGTGTCCTGGTCCATGATGAACTCGACCGTCCCGGCATTGCGGTAGTTCACCGCCGAGACCAGGCGCGGGGCCGTCTCGTGGAGTGTGGCACGCACCTCGTCGGGCAGGTTGGGGGCGGGTGCCTCTTCCAGCACCTTCTGGTGACGACGTTGGGCGGAACAGTCGCGCTCGCCCAGGGCCACGGCTTGTCCGTTGCCGTCACCGAAGACCTGCACCTCAATGTGCCGGGCGTTCTCAATGTATTTCTCAAGGAAGACGCTGTCGTTGGCGAAGTTGTTGGCGCTCAGCCGGCGCACGCTGTCCCAGGCCTTGTCCAGGGCCCCGCTGTCGTGGCAGATCTGCATGCCGATGCCGCCACCGCCGGCGGAGCTTTTGAGCATCACCGGGTAGCCGATTTCGTCCGCAGCTTTGAGGGCGCTGGCCTTGTCGTCCAGTAGGCCGGTCCCCGGGAGTAGGGGCACTTCGGCTTTCTCGGCGATCTCGCGGGCGGTGTGCTTGAGGCCGAATTCCGTCATCTGGTGCGGGCGTGGGCCGATGAAGGCAACGCCCGCGGCCTCGCAGCGCTCCACGAAGTCGGGGTTTTCGCTGAGGAAGCCGTAGCCGGGGTGGACGGCATCGATGTTGGCGTCCTCAATGATGCGGAAGAGCTTGTCCTGGTTGAGGTAAGTTTCCGTGGCGGAGCCGTCGCTCAGGGACCAGGCTTCGTCAGCCTCGCGGACGTGCAGGGAGTCGGCGTCGGCTTCGGCGTAGACGGCGACGCTGGTGACGCCCAGCTCGCGCAGCGTGCGGGTGATGCGGCGGGCGATGGCGCCGCGATTGGCGATCAGTACCTTGTTGAACATGATCCTGTTCTCGCTTTTGCGGGTCGTCCCGCCTGGTTGTTCTGACACCCTCCGAGGTCGTCCTCTGGGTGATTTCCGGGGCCTGTCCGATCCAGACGGCTGCTGCCGGGGCGCGGGGATTCCCTCCGGGAACCGCTGCAAACCCATCCATGGGCGCTACGCGGCCGCTTTCCATGCGGCCGAGTTTCCCTCCGGGAATCCCCGCGCCCCGTCAGCAGCCTGATTTGATGCAGGCCGCTGTCTCTGCTTGTAAACCTGTACCTGTCGCGTACACCAAGGCGCTCTGGGGAGAGGTGGGGGGGGGGGGGGGGGGGGGGGGGGGGGGGGGGGGGGGGGGGGGGGGGGGGGGGGGGGGGGGGGGGGGGGGGGGGGGGGGGGGGGGGCGGGGGGCGGGGGGGGGGGGGGGGGGCGC
>NZ_JBEFNF010000001.1:629710-1246700 GCF_040196175.1 Salicola sp. Rm-C-2C1-2
TGTCGGGAGGGTTGAACGGGAATGTCTGGAGCCATGGATGGCGGAAGACAAGCGTACAGGGATGTATTTACAGCGTTTCCCGTTCAACCCTCCCGACACCTCTCCCTTGAACAACCCATCAGTCTCCCAACATCAACTGTCCCAGACAGCAATCTCCAGAGGCGTGGGATCAAAGCCACTGCAGGGGTTGTTGAGCTGCGGGCAGTTGGAGATCAGGACGATCACATCCATCAGTGCCTTCATCTCCACGTACTTGCCCGGCCCCGAAATCCCATCGGCAAAACTCAGGCCGCCTTCCGGCGTGATGGGCACGTTCATGAAGAAGTTGATGTTGTGCGCGATGTCGCGCTTGGTGACACCGAAGTGTTCGTTTTCCTGGATCGCGTTCATCCAGTTGTCTCGGCACGAGTGCATGCAGCGGCGGTCGTGGGCATAGCGCACGGTATTGCTCTCGGACGAGCAGGCACCGCCCACAGTTGTCTCGGCACGAGTGCATGCAGCGGCGGTCGTGGGCATAGCGCACGGTATTGCTCTCGGACGAGCAGGCACCGCCCAGGGTGTCGTGCCGGCCACAGGTATCGGCGATGATCTCGAGCATCGGGTTGTTGCGGTTGGAGCGCAGCACGCTGCCGGTGCCCAGGTAGACATTGCCCTGTTCACGCACGGTGTCATTGGCGCTGTAGCGTTCGGCCGGGTCCAGAGCGCTGTAGAAAAGGGTGTCGGCGGCTTCGTTGCCGTCCACGTCGGTAATACGGACGGTTGAGCCCGCCTTGACGGTGCGCATGAAGTAGTCGCCGGCACCGATTTTCTGGCTGTAACGGGCATCATGGGTCTGGCGGAAGCTTTCGGTCAGCATCAGGCACCTCCTGCGTCGGTCAGGCGGACGGGGTCGTCCAGGTAATAGAGTCGGGTGTTTTCCATGGCCCGGCGGCTGGTGTCGTGGGCGTTGACGCATTCGTCGTCGGGCGTGACCGGGTCTGTCTTCAGGAATTCCACCTGGATGGGCTTCTTCGGGTACTCGGTCGCCGGGGTCAGCGGGTGGGGGCTGGTCGCCGCAATCACGAGGGCATCCATGTCGAAGCGCAGGGTCACGCTGGCGCCGGGGCGGTTGTGGCTGTCCACGTAGTGCATGTTGCCGGCGTCATCGGTTTCCACCCGGCTGAACAGGTTGAGGTTAGCGTGCAGGTCGCGTTCGCCCAGACCGTATTTGGCTAGTTCGGTGAGGAAGCTTTCCTCGCCGCTCAAACACCATTCATTCATGTATTCCTGGAAGGACCAGCGGCCAAAGCGCTCGTAACAGGTGCCCCGCGTCAGCGTGCCGCAGGCGGAGTCGTGGCCGCCGAAGTCGTCCTCGACGATGGAGGCGATACAACGCCCCATGTCGGAATAGAGGCAGTGGCCCTGGGTCAGCCGGAAGGTTTCCTGGGCCTTCATGGTGTCGGGCGCGTTGTAGCGCTCCATGAGTATTTCCGGGTTGAAAATGAGCAGGGCCAGGTTGCCGCCGCCTTCCACGTCCGTCAGGCGCAGGCCGGTGTTGCGGCGCATGCGGAAGGACCAGTGGTGGCCTCCGGGCAGAGTGTAGTCGTAGAGGAGTCGACTCATGAGTGTTCTCCTGTCGGTTGCGGGTTTCGGGTGTCGATGGTCCGGGCGGTGGCATCCACGTCGGCGGTAATGGTGTCCAGTACGCCGGTGTCGTCGCGGCCCACGGCGAGGTCGTAGGTGATGCGGGCGCCGTAGGCTTCCGGCGCCTGCGGGTCGAGGCGTTCCTTGTCGAAGACCCAGAGGCGCGTGCCGAGCGCGAAGCCTTCCTCAATGTCGTGAGTGATCATGAAGACCGTGAGCTGCTGCTCGCGCCACAGGCGGCTGACCAGTTCGTGCATGTCCCGGCGGATGCCTGGGTCCAGGGCGCCGAAGGGCTCGTCCAGCAGCAGGATCCGGGGTTTCTTGATCAGGGCCTGGGCCAGGGCCAGGCGCTGCTGCATGCCGCCGGAGAGTTCGTGGGGGTACTTATCGAGGGCGTGTTCCAGGCCCACCTCTTTCAGCATAGCGATGGCGTAATTCCGGAGCCGGCGCCGGCTGGCCCCAAAGACACGCCCGAGCCAGCGGCTAGCTTCCAACTCGCCGGCGAGCATGACGTTGCCGGTGGCGTCCAGGTGGGGCATAACGGAGTAACGCTGGAAGACGATACCGCGTGTGGCGTCCGGTTCATCCGGAATGGGCGCGCCGTCCAGAAGAAGCTCGCCGCGCGTGGGCGTCTCGGTACCCAGCAGCATCTTGAGGAAGGTGGTCTTGCCGCAGCCGGACGCACCCACCACGGTGACGAACTCGCGGGCCTCGATGCTGGCGTTGAGCCGTTCCAGCACCACATCCTCACCGAATTCCTTCCACAGATTGCGGATTTCGATCATGGCCATGGTTGCGTTCCTTATTGGCCGGTTGCGTGGAACCAGGGATAGCGCCACCTGGACCAGCGGTTGAGCAGGAAGTCGATCACCAGAGCCAGCAGCGTGATCCAGAGGACATAGGGCAGGATCACGTCCATGGAAAGGTAGCGCCGCACCAGGAAGATGCGATAGCCCAGTCCCTCGGTAGCGGCAATGGCCTCGGCGGCGATCAGGAACAGCCAGGCGGTGCCCAGGGCCAGGCGCATGGTGGCCAGAAGCCGGGGCATGATCTGGGGCAGCATCAGGCGGGTGATGGTCTGCCAGGTGTTGGCGCCCAGGGTCTGCATCTTGATGATCTGCTCCTCGGGAATCTCGAGGGTCCGCTGCTGCATGTCCCGGATCATGAAGGGCGTCACGCCGATGATGATCAGCATGACCTTGGCCAGTTCCTCCAGTCCGAACACGATGAACAGAATCGGCAGGATGGCCATTGGCGGCACCAGGGAGATACCCACGACCAAAGGCGAGAGCGTGGCTCGCACATAGGGAATGGCGCCGTTGGCGATACCGAATATCAGGGCCAGCGCGGCGGAAAAACCAATGCCGATACCAAGCCTCTGAAGGCTCGCCAGGGTGTCCTGGAGCAGCAGGTAGTCGCCGGAGCGCTTGCTGGGTTCAAACGCCATGCGTTCGACCGCCTCAGCCATCTGGGTCAGCGAGGGCAGCAGGGGGTCATCCGGGTTCTCCGCCAGGCGCGCCGAGGAGGCGCCGATGTAGATGGCCAGAAGCAGCGCAAACGGCAGCAGGCCCAGAAACCAGCGGGCGTAGCGATTAGGTTGGCGGTTGATCAGTTTCTTCATGGGATCAGCCCGTCAGCGGGGAAACGGGCCGGCTCCGGGGAGCCGGCGTGCGCGTGAGGCGGTGGGTCAGAGCTCCCCGTCCGCGGCCTGCTGCATGTACTTGTCTGTAAAGCGCAGGTTCACATTGCCTTCGTTACCGTAGGTGCCTGAGGGGGTTTCGATACCCACGGCCTTCGCACTGGGGGCACCCTGGCCAAGCAGCCCATGGCGGAAGGAGAACTCGGCCACGCTCTGCATGGTTTCCAGCAGCTGGTCACTGCGTGTGAAATCCACCGCTTCGGAGGGATCATGGAACATGTTGGTCGCCTCCAGCTGGGCCTCGTAGCCCTCAAGATCGGTGCCCGCGGCATTCGCCATATGGGTACGGGCCTCAATGGCCGTTTCGTCATCGCCCTGCATGCGGGCCATGATCTCGTACCAGGCGCCGGTCAGGGCCTTGCCGAACTTGGGGTTCGCTTCCAGGGTTTCCGTGTTGACCACCATCAGGTCCATGATCTCGCCAGGGATCTGGGAGGAATCGAAGACCAGGTTGGCATTGGGCTGTTCCAGCACGGAGCTGAGCTGCGGGTTCCAGGTAACCACGGAACTGACGTCGGGCGTGGCGAAGGCTGAGACAATATCCGCGTCAGCAGTGTTGACGACTTCGATATCACGCTCGGACAGCCCTACGGACTCCAGGCCCCGCGCCAGCAGGTAGTGGGAGACGGACAGTTCGACCAGGTTGACGCGCTTGCCCTCGATCTCGGCCAGGTCATCCTCGTTCTTCATGACGATGCCATCGTTGCCATCGGAGAAGTCGCCCACCAGCAGCGCGGTGGAGTCCACGCCGCCGGATGCCGGGATGGTGAGCGCGTCCATGTTGGTCATGGTACAGCCGTCGAAACGCCCGGAGGTGTACTGGTTGATGGACTCGATGTAGTCGTTGATCTGCACGACGTCGATCTCGATGTCGTACTTGTCCGCCCACTTGTCGACGATGCCCTGGGCATCGCCGTAGTCCCAGGGCATCCAGCCCACGTAGATGGACCAGCAGACACTGAACTCGTCTTTCGCAAGGGCGGTGCCGGGCAGCATGCCGGCGGCGGCAATGAAGGGGAGTGCGGTAAGCAGCTTGGATCGCATGTCGAGCCTCCTGACGGTTTACTGGGAGGAATCAGATGGCTGTCAGCCTGTATCCTCCCGGGCTTTTGTCCCGCCGTGTAACCTTCAGAAGGTCGACCGCTCTCGGACCAGACGCCACGTCGGTGTGGCCGGAACCCTAGCTGTCCATTTCAGATTGTCTTGGAACGGACCGGGCAGCACAGCGCCGCTCAGTCATCTGATTCCTGTCTGTTAGACTGCAACCACAGTGCCACCTATTGAAAAACCTTTAATGACAGTAGCCTGGGGATCTGATGCTGCCGTGGTCGGGAATCGGGTGCGCCATCTTGGTGCAGCCTAGAGGGGTGTGCCCCGGTTGGGGGCAGATTGGGCCTGAAACCTAAGGGCAACCTGGTTCCCGGCGCCGATGCTGTTGCGAGACCTCCCGGATGCGTTCCAGTGAGATGCCCTTGACGGCCTCCTGGCTGGTACGGATATGGGCGGTCATTTTCTCCGCGGCCTCACCGGGATTGTTGGCGATCAGTGCCTGCAGGATCTCGGCGTGTTCCCGGTAAGTGGCATCGATCCGGTCGGGCCGGGTGAAATCAAGTCGGCGGACGATGCGCAATCGGTCCGTTATCCGCTGGTGGATCTGTGTCATTTCGTCGTTGCCGGCTGCCGCCACCAGCTCACAGTGAAAGCTTTCATCAAGGGCGCGCACCGTGCTGCCGAAAGCTCTTTCGGAGGGGGCATCCGGGTTCCAGATGTCGTTGAGCAGCCGCAGCGCGGGCGGCGGCTTATCCAGGCGGCAGATCTTGTGCATCGCGGCCCGCTCAAGGGTGATGCGCAGGTCGTAGAGATCCTCGATCTGCTTGAAATCCAGCTGCCGTATCTGCCAGCCACTGCGGAAGAGCACGTCCACATAGCCTTCGCGTTCCAGCCGGTACAGCGCCTCGCGAACTGGCGTGCGGCTGGCCGAAAGCCGCTGCGCGATGTCGGATTCACTGAATTTGTCACCGGGAATCAGGCGGAACTCAAAGATATCCTCCTTGAGCGCCTGATAGATCCGGTCGGCCATGCTTTCGCGCTGTGTGGGGGCGCCGGATTCCGCCATTGGGGTTAACACCAGCGGTCCGGGTGGGGGTGTATGATCCGCACCGCAATCTCGCCCCGGTTGACCACAAGAGCCTTTGAAAACATGGCGTTACTCCTTTCCTTATCCCTGTTGTTCCCGGAGGGACTGGATATAGGCGCGCCAGCCCCCCAGATGCGTGATGTCCGTGGCTCCCTCGAGCCCCGCTTCCTCACAGATGAAGCTCTTGGCCCAGGTGCCGTCCGCCAGTTCGACGGTGCCGATGCCCAGTGGGTGGGGAATCAATTCCACAAAGGATCCGAAGTGCTCCGTGGGCATTGCCCATACCTCGACGTCCAGGGCGCCGCCGGTGGGGTCCCGTCGCAGCCCGGGTTTGGGCGGGGTGGTGCCGGCCAGGGCATACAGCCGGTAACAGGGGGCGGTTGCTGTGCTTTGCAGCAGCCGTGCACCGCGCCCGGTCAGCTGGTCGTTCAGTGGCATGCCGCTGAGATGGGCGCCCACCACGGTTACCTGGACCGTGCCGCCATCGGGTTCTGGTGGCGTCTCCGGTGGCCGCTCCCGTCCGGTGGCGCCGAGTGGTGTCGGGGTGTGGTTGAGCCATTGCGCGCCCAGTTCCTGAAGATCCCGGTCACGCCAGGCGCCACTGATCAGGGTGATGCCGAAAGGCAGGCCGTCTCCGCGGAACCCGGCCGGTAACGCCAGCGCGCACAGGTCAGCCAGGTTGACGAAGTTGGTGTAGCGGCCAAGGCGGGCGTTCAGGTGCACAGGGTCGGCCTCGACCGCCCTGAGGGAAGGGGTTATGGGCGCGGTCGGCACCAGCAGGGCATCGATGGCCGCCAGCTCCTGGTCCAGGGCATGGCGCAGCTCATGCTGCTGGTAGAGGCCATTGAATGCATCGGTAGCCGTGAACCCCTCCGCCCGGCGGATGATGTTCAGGACTACCGGGTTCATGGCCGCCGCATTCGCCTCCATGAAGGTGCTGATTGCAGCGTGACGCTCCGCGATCCAGGGGCCTTCATACAGGAGTGCGGCCATGGCGTAGAGCGTTGTGAAGTCCCGCTCCACCACCTCAACGCCCAGGGACCGCCACTGGCCCAGGGCCTGCTCCCATGCATCGCGCTGCTGGTCGTCGCTGTACCATTCCGGATCCCTGGGAATGGCCAGGCGTCGTATCGGCCCCGGTGCCCTCAGTGCACAGACGGGGTTGGATCCGTATTCCAGGCGGGAGCAGCCAAAGGGGTCAGTGCTCTCGCCCGCTTCCAGGCAGCTCTGGATTACGCCGGCATCAGCCGTGGTCAGGGCGAAAACCGAGACACAGTCCAGGCTCCGGCATGCCGGTACCACGCCGCGGGTGCTGATGGCACCGCGGGTTGGCTTGAGCCCAACGATGTTGTTCAGTCCCGCCGGTACACGTCCGGACCCGGCAGTGTCCGTGCCCAGGGAAAAGGGGACGGTGCCGCGGGCCACAACTGCGGCGGAGCCTGAACTCGACCCTCCCGCTATGACGGTGTCATCGAAGCTGTTGGGGACGGCGCCCCAGGGAGAGCGTGTGCCGACAAGACCGGTAGCGAACTGGTCGAGGTTGGTCTTGCCGATGAGTACGGCGCCCGCTTCCTTCAATGCCTTGACCGCTTCCGCGTTGCACTCGGGCTGATAGCCGTATTCCGGACAGGCCGCGGTGGTCTCGAAACCGAACGCGTCAATGTTGTCCTTGATCGCAAACGGCACCCCGTAGAGTGGTTGCTCCGGGGAAAGGGTCGCGATCTGGGCGGCCAGCTGTTCCCGGCTCGTCAGGCTGATCCAGGCGGGGTCACGTGGGTCCTCGGCCTCCAGGAGCGCTTCCAGAAGCGCCTGGGGTGACTGGCCATTATGGTACGCCTCCTGCCAGTCCCTGATGGTCCATCCGGTTGTTGAAGCCATGATGAGTCTCTTGGTTGCCAGCTTGTATACAAGTTGGCGTAAGCAAACGGCGTGCCATTCCTTCTGAATCCCCGAAAAAATCCTTATAGCAAAGGCTTGGATTTAATGAGCAGGTCGAAAACACTGCCTAAGAACCAGACGGTGCCCCGATATGGTGAGTTGTGCGACAAGTCGGTGCAGTCACGGGATAGGGAAATAGGCGTCCCATGGATGAGCTCGGGGACGAGCTTGTGTCACAACACCTGACCGTATAGGTATGGCCGCTGAGCCTCCTATGGGGTCAGTACCGCCGCACCGGCGAACCGTCCCTCCCTCAGGTCCTCGAGGGCCTGGTTGGCTTCGCTGAGCGGGTAGGCGTGCACCTCGGTTCGCACCGGGACTCTGGGTGCGACCTCAAGGAAGGCGCGGCCATCCTCGCGGGTGAGGTTGGCGGTTGATTTCAGGCTGCGCTCTTCCCACAGAAGGCCATAGGGAAATGAGGGGATGTCGCTCATGTGGATGCCGCCGCTGACGACGCTGGCGCCGCGGTCTACATTCCTGAGCGCACTGACCATCAGTTCACCCACCGGGGCAAAGACAAGCGCTGCGTCCAGAACGTCCGGTGGATCCTCCGTGCTCGCGCCCGCCCAGACGGCACCAAGATCGCGCGCCAGCTTCTGCGCCTGTTCATCGCCGGGTCGGGTGAATGCGTACACGGACTGGCCGTACCAGCAGGCGATCTGGCACAGGATATGGGCGGCGGCGCCAAAGCCATAGATGCCGAGCCGCTGGATGTTCTCGCCGCCTGCTAGGCGCCATGTGCGGAAGCCGATCAAGCCGGCACAGAGCAGGGGCGCAATATCCAGCGCTTCGGCTTCCGGGGGTAGAGGGTAGCAGTAGGGCGCATAGGCACGGGCGTATTCCGCGTAGCCGCCATCCAGGGTGTAGCCTGTGAACCGGGCGTGTTCGCAGAGGTTTTCCTGGCCGCGGCAGCAGTAACGGCAGGTGCCGTCAGTGTGGCCAAGCCAAGGAACACCAACCCGGTCGCCGACCCGGAGATCGGTAACGTCATTACCGGCAGCAACCACCTTTCCCACAATCTGGTGGCCAGGAATCAGTGGCAGTGAAGGGTCCGTGAGTTCGCCGTCCAGGATGTGGAGATCCGTCCGGCAGACGCCACAGGCCTCCACCCGCAGAAGTACCTGGTCCGTCTCTTCAATCTCCGGAAGGGGCACCTGATGGTGCTGAAGTGCCTGGCCCTGCTGCGCCAGCACCATGGCATTCATGGTGCTCGGGAGGCGATTGTCATGAACCATGCCTTTTTCCTCATTCAGGATGCGTCATACCTATATCCAAAGAGTGCGCCTGGGTCGGTCAATCGCGCTCAGTCGTCCATAAGCTGCATCAGCGATGGTTTTACAGGGCGGTGGGAGTCCGGAGGGGGCGTCGCCGGCGTGAGACGGCCGTCCGCCTCCAGAATCATGCAGGCCTGTTGCTCACCGTAACGCGCGGTCAGCCGTATCCGCCCTGCGTCCTCTCCCTCGCCCTTCTCCACAAGCGTCCGCACAGCGCCGGACTCAATAGCCTGGGTCAGTGTCTCCAGATCGATGTTCAGCCATTCCGCGAGCGTGGCTGCATCAATGACAGCATCACCGTTATCGATGCTTATGGAAGCGGTCTCTTGCATGGCAGGTTCCTGTTCACCTCGGCTGGGTTCGTGACTCTGGTTCATTGCCATTGGAACACAGCCTCGCGCGCGAATGCAGGGTCTCAGGGCATTGAACGCGCATTTCTACGGTTTCTCTGACCTCATGTGCTGACGTATCAACTCCGCCAGCTGCCTGGCGGGTTCCGACGGACGGCCAGGGGCGCGGTGCAGTGCAATCTCCACGGAGGGAAGCGCTGGGAGTCCGCTTTTCTCGTCCAGGGCTCTGAGCTGAGGATTGAGCATGTCCCGGGTGATCAGCACCACCGCCAGACCCGCCACAACGATGGGCATCAACCCTGTCATGGACTGGCTGGAATAGGCCAGTCGCCAGTGCCGGCCGGCAGCGCTGAGGGCGTGCTCGGCCACCTCCCGGAAGACATCAGCGCCTGGGCTGTACAGCGCCAGCGGCAGTGGATCCACCAGTGACGGTTGCTGGTGGGCGCCTACCGCCCATACAAGTGGGTCCCGTCGGATTACCTCACCTCCCGGCGAATGGGTCTGACGGGTCACCACTGCCAGATCCAGTTCCGACGCCTGGACCTGGCGGACGAGGTCAATGCTGGCACCGCAGGTCACCTGCAACTGCATGGCCGGATACATCTGATGGAAATACGCCAGCGCCGCGGTCAGCAGGAAGGCGTAATCCTCCGGAATGCCAAGACTCAGGGAACCGGAAACCCTTCGGTCCCGGAGGTCGTTCAACGTCTCGTTATTCAGGGTCAGCAGACGCCGGGCATAGCCAAGAAGGCGTTCACCTTCGTTGGTGAAGCAGATCCCGCGCCCGCTCTTTTCATGCAGGGTCACGCCCAGCGTACTTTCAAGCCGGTGCAGCTGCATGCTGACGGTGGACTGGGTATAGGCGAGCCGTTCCGCCGCGCCGGTGACGGTACCAGTATCAGCCACCGCGAGCAGGGTCTGGAGGAGGTTCAGGTCAAGCACTGGGGTGCGCATAAAGATCACAGACTTTGATCGGTCGATTCATATAAAATCGTTTTTGTGATTATTGTTCAGACTCTAACCTGACGCTGTCATCTCGTAAACGAGACGTTACAGGAGACATGAGCGTGCAGGCACTGAGACTTGAGAATCCCCAGTTTCCTGTAGGCCCTATGGCAGGGCTGTTTGCCGTTGTGCTCTGGGCTTTGGCCCCCCTTTTGATTGATCTCGCAACTATGATTCCACCGCTGAGGCTGACAGCGATTACCCTCTTGGCTGGCTCAATGGCGGCTCTGCCGATGAGCCTTGGGAAAAACTTTAAGGTTGAAATACCGCCCGGATTCTCTATGGTCATCTACGGGCTGATTCCCCTGCTCGTGCTGGGGGCTGTGGGCTCCTATCTGGTAGGGCTTGGGATGGCCCCCACAGCGGAAGGCGCGCTTATTACCTACACTTGGCCGGTGCTTTTCGTTCTGATCAATCAGTGGTTTACGCACAGAACCCTTTCCGGGCCGGTTCTCGGTGGTGCCGCTATTGCCTTTGGGGGCGCGGTTCTTTTGCTTGCACCAGACGCTCTGAATAATGGACTTTCCGGTAACATGCTGGGCTATGCTTTTGCTTTGCTCGCTGGCTGCTGCTGGGCCCTCTATTCCTGGCTTTGCCAGAATACACCAGTAACGCTGACTCCGTTCATGCCCACTATTTTAATGATCGCGGCAATGGGAGCCGCGACCATGGGCGTGGTGCTTGAGCCGGAAAACGTGGCCTTTCCCTTCAGTAGCATTGCCGCAGGTGCGGCCCTGGGGCTGGGCCCCTATGGAATTGCAATGGTGGCGTGGGATGTGGCGATCCGCAACGGGCCAACAGGTCTGGTGGGCAGCCTGGCCTACGGCGTGCCCGTGCTGGCAGCGTTTTTTCTGGTGGTATCTGGTTTCGCCGCGCCGAGCTGGCAGCTGCCGGTGGCGGCCCTGATGGTGGTTCTGGGCTCATTGCTCGCACGCCGGGGGGGCTGAGTCGCGGGATGGGACGGGCGCTTCAGCCGGTTCGGTAAATCAGACCATAACCCAGGGCCACAATGGGAGTGCCCAAACCAAGCCACGCAACCGCATTCCATAGGCCGTCGCCCAGAAGCGCGGTGACAAGCCCAACCAGGCTTGCCAGTGCGATCCAGAAAGGCAGGGCAAAAGTGGACCGGGCGGAGCGGCGGTTACGGCTGTTATTGGATGCACTCATGAGCTTGTCGTAAGAGAGGGTGAATGTGTGGTCGTTGGCTCGCGGATCTCACTGGTCACCGGTCGCCGGCGCGAGGCCCACAGATAGAGCCCGCTGACGAGCACGATAATGGTAAGAAGATCCAGTATGGTCCAGAGTATCTTGAGCGGTAATCCGCCGTAATCCCCGAAGTGCAGAGGGCCTGAAAGCGCCAGGGATTTGACGTACCAGGGCGTCCCCCGGATATCTGAGAGCTCACCCGTGCGGGCATTGATCAGTGCCGGCGTGATCAGGTGCTGGGTCAGTGACGTCTTACCCTGGAGAAAGACGCCGTAATGGAAATCGGTGGAAAACTGCCCCCCCGGAAACGCAACGAATTGCAGGGTCTTATCCGGAGCGGCCTCAACCGCTTCCTTCACCGCAGCATCCAGCGACGCCATCTCTTCCGGCGTTGGCACACTCTGGTTCTCATAGCCTTCGATCAGATCCGCCAGTGAATGGGTTCGCCACAGATCAATGATAGGCGTCGCCAGGGTGTTAACGACCCCTGTCAGTGTCACAACGGAAAGCCAGGCGACCGTAATGACACCGAAGAAGTTATGCAGATCCAGCCACTTGATGCGACGGGTCTTGCCTGTGCGCACTGTTCCAAAGTTGAGTTTGCGCATGAAAGGGGCGTAAAGCACCACGCCGGAAACAATCGCCAGGAACAGCAACAACCCCATAGCCCCGAGAAACAGCATGCCTGGAAGCCCGAGGAACATGTTCATGTGCAGCTCCAGAATGAATGCCATGAAGCTACTTTCATGGTCAGGTACCGTCTCGCCGCTTGTTCGGTCGTAGGAGGCAAAGTGCATGGCGCCTTCTGATGCCTCCAGAGTGGGTGCAGTGGTCACATTGACCACTGGTCGGTCCTTATCAAAGCTCATGAAAATGGGCTTGTCGCCCGGCTGGTTATCCAGCGCCACTGACAGGATCCGGTCCAGCGAGAGCATGGGCCCACCAGGATTGGCGGGCTCCCAGTCGTGGGTATCCAGGGCTGCGTCAATCTCATCGTGGAAGATCAGCGGCAGCCCGGTGAGGCACAGCATCAGCATGAAGATCGTGCAGATCAGGCTGGTCCATTTATGGATGCCGGACCAGACACGGATGGTTCGCTGTTGCATGAGGGGCGGATCTCCTAGAAGTCGACTGTGGCGGATAGCTTCGCGGTACGGGGAGCGCCCACTGTCAGGTACCCTTCGCCGGGATAGCCGCCAGCGGAGGCCCAGTAATCGTGACCCGCTACGCTCTCAATACGGGCACGAAGCGTTAGGAGCCGGTCATCGCCCATGGGTACGAGGTAGCGGGCGCCGATATCCAGGCGAGTCCATGAGGGCACCTTCTGTTCATTGGCTGAATCCGCATACTGGGAGCTGGTGTAGATGAGGCGGCTGTCCAGGGCCAGATCGGGCAGGGCGGGCACATCGTATTTGAGGTTGAAATTGGCTTGAGTATCCGGGGAGCCGATGGCCTCGTCGCCGTTCACGTCCGCATCCAGAAAGCTGACACCACCAAGAACACTCAGATGGCGGGTGGCCTTGCCGTACGCATTCAGCTCAACCCCCCGATTACGCTGATAATCCGAGATACGGAAAACATTGTCGCTGTCGACCTCGGCACTGGGCTTACGGCTGTAGTAGAACGAGGCGCTGCCGCCGAGATCACCCTGTTCGAACTTGAACCCAACTTCGCTCTGTTCCGTTGTGAATGGTTCAAGGGTTTCCCCAGCGTTACTGACCGGCTGGCTGTTTGCGGTTGCAGGGGCCGTATCACCCTGCTGTAGGCCTTCGATGTAGTTGGCATAGGTAGAAAAAGAGGTTGTCAGCTGGTAAACGAGTCCAATAGAGGGCGTAATGTCGCTCTCGTCGTAGTTGGCAGTCCGGTCTCCGTTACTGTAATCGTAGCTCTCGGTCTCAATCCGTTGGTGTCGCGCGCCCAGGGTGATCTTGAGGCGATCTTCCAACAGTGACACCTGGTCCGCCACAGCGAGGCTTGAAAGTCGTGTCTTTTCGGTCAGACCCGGATTATCCAGGTTGCCACCGGTGTAGGTATAGGCTGGACGGGCTTCGTTGGTCGGATTGTAGATATTGCCACTTATACCACCGAATGTTCCTGCGTAGGCGTTATCGGATTCCAGTTTGTAGGCGGAGCCCGAAACGGTGACTTCATGTCTGACACTGCCGGTATCGAAGCTACCTCTTGCGCCAATTTCGCTGGTAGTCACGGTATCTTCTCGAGTGTTGTCGAATCGGTAAGCTGTGTAGTCACCATTCGGGCTGTTCACCGTCGGATTGGCGAAACTGGCTTGCTCTTCGCCCTGGCGCATGCCGAACGCCAGCCAGCCGGTCACCGCCTCGCTGAAATCGTACTCACCACGAACCGTCCCGAACACATCCTCGGATTCCGAGTAGGTCCAGGGCTGGGCTACGCTTTCGGAAGCGTCGGGCGCATCCGGGATAGCCACGCCCTCAGCAATCGTGATGTTCGGCTGGCTGGCATCCATCAGGTGGTCCTGATAGCCCAGGTCGGCGGACAAGCGCAGGTTCTCACCCCGGTAATCGAGCCCGATGTGGCTCATTGAAAGTTCGCGTGACTCACCGTCTACGGCGGTATCGCCGTCTCGGCGGGCGGCATTGACCCTTAGGCCATAGCGTCCGTCCTCGGAGCGGCGTGCCACATCCGCAGCGGCGTAGCCCTGGCCGCCGCTTTGCACGCCGGTGGTGACCTGGGTAAGCGGGTGGTTGGGGGCGCGTTTGGGGACAACGTTGACGGCGCCGCCGAGGCCGCTTCCGCCCGGTGCCGCGCCCTTGAGGAAAGTGTTGGCGCCGCGGAAGACCTGCACTCGCTGGATGAACTCGGAGGCGAGGTATTGCCGGGGCAGCATTCCGTAGAGGCCGTTGTAGGTCATGTCATCTGAAAAGACGGGCAGACCGCGCACCAGGTAGACCTGCTGGAAATTCCCGTATCCGCGGGCTACTCGAACAGCGGGATCATTGCGCAGCACATCGCCAACACTGGCCGCCTGCTGATCTTCGATCAGGAGCTCAGTGTAGTTGGTAAAGTTGTAGGGCGTCTCCATTTTGTCCTGCTTGCCGAGCAGACCAACGCGACCCCCTTCGGCCACCTGCCCGCCAGCGAAGGCGGGGGTCAGGCCCTCAGCTGAGGCGTCGGCGCTGGACTGCACCTCCAGGGTCTGGGCTGAGAAGGTTGTCGGTGCGTCCTGTTCGCTCTGTGCCTGTGTCAGGCAGGGGGCAAGCGACACCAGAAAGACCGCGAGCGGCGAGTAACGGAGAGGTGCATTTTGAGCCATGGAGTTTATCCCAATGAAAGTTTGGTAACGGGAAAGAACCCTAAACTAAATGATAGGTATTCGCAACGGTAAAGCCGAGTTGTTTGTGTTGAGATCAGCTGTAGCAGGACAGAAGGTTAGCGATTGCGCATGAAGTGCTCGATAATCCGCTTCGGTAGCGTTTCGAACGCTGGCACGACTGGTTCTTCGGAGTTGCTGTGGATCACCCGACCATGCTTGGGGCGGCGTTCATGGGCCGCGTATTGCTCAAGGCGCTGTATCAGCTGTTCCTGGCGATGAAGCTCCCAGGTTACGAGGCCGGCCAGTGTCAGCACAATCACACCGAGTAGAAGGTTCAGGATCGTCATCATAGCGCTTACCGGTACTCAACGCTGATTTCGGACTCGATCCCGCGCTCGGAGAGCGCCTCATCGAGCTCGGTGGTCAGCTGGCGGAACACAATGCGGCGCACGGTTTCCGGCATGTAGTCGCCGACAAGGCGTGCTGAAGTGGACTCCCGGCGTGCCACCTCAATCGGATTCAGAACACGTACCGTCATCAGCATTTCCGGCGGTGGAACATCGGGATCCGCCACCCGCGCCAGCGCATGCTCAATGCGACGACGCTGCTCGCGCACCCGATACAGGGACCACCCGCCTACCCCAATCAGAACGAGCAGCCCAATGGTTGTGACAATGGCCATTATCCGCTCTCCTTAACGGCCCCCTGGTCCGGCCCGAAGGGTCTGGCGATCATCAGCAGCCTGGGCAGTAGTGTCAGCGCCCCGAGCAGGGCAATCGCCATGGCCAGACCTGTAAAGACCCCGAAGTAGATGGTCGGGATGAAATTCGACAGCGCCAGGATCGAGAAACCAACAATGATGGTCAGTGAGGTATAGAGCATGGCACGGCCGATGGTCTGGTGGCTGCGGTGCATGGCGGCCTGGTAATTACGGTCACGCCGCACTTCCTCGCGGAAACGATAGATGTAGTGAATGGTGTCGTCCACGGCAATTCCCACGGTAATCGCAGCCACCGTTATGGTCATCATGTCCAGAGGAATCCCCATCAGCCCCATGATGCCAAGTACTGTGCCGGCGGCCAGAAGGTTGGGCACAATCGCCACCACGGCCACGCGCAGTGAGCGGAACAGCACCAGGAACATGGCCATGATGGCCAGGAAGACCGCGCCAAGGGTCTTGATCTGGGAGCTGAAGAGGCTCTGCAGCATATTATTGTAGAGCACTGCCATCCCTGTGAGATTGACCTGTTCGTCTTTAAGCCCGACTTCTCCGGTCAGGTGCGAACGGATGCGCTCGAACAGCGCTTCCCGGTTCAGATCCGGTGAGGATTCGATCAGGCGGATGCTGAAGCGCGCCTCAGCGGTTTCTTCATTAACGTAAGGATCCAGCAGCAGCCCCTGAAGATCCTCCGGGAAGGCCCGCCCCATGAGGCCCAACTGTAACGGGTTCAGCTGGCCCTGGTTAACGCGTTCCGCAAGCCGGATGGTGGTGGCCAGGGATATGACCTTACCGGTCTGGGGTTGCTTATCCAGGTAATCATGGATGGTTTTGACCAGCTTCGCGCCATCGGTGCTGAAGAAGCTGTCGATGCGCTTCTCCGGCTGGCAGTCCGGGTCCACGAAAGGATCACAGGGCTCAGCGGGCTCGCCATCGTCTTTCTCGAGGCTGACGACCACGTCCAGCGGTGTGGTTCCTCCAAGCTTCTGGTCGATGACCACCATCCCCTGATGGATCTCTGTATCCGACTTGAAGTAGTCAATGAATCGGTTCTCAACCGACAGCCAGGAGACGCCCACCGCGCAGATCACTGCCAGCGCCGCGCTTACGGCCAGTATGGCGCCACGGTTATTGTCGGTAATGCGGGCCAGGTATTCGGTGATCGGTGTGCGATGCAGGGCGCCGCCGGGCTGCGCCGCGCGCGGCAGCAGCATGACAACCGCGGGCAGGACCAGGAAGACCACGGCATAGCCGATCAGGATGCCCACGGTCATCATCAGTCCAAAGTCTATCACCGGCCTGATTTCACTGAAGATGAGGGAGCCGAATGCGACCACAGTGGTGACCACCATGTAGAAGCAGGGGCGGCCCATGGCGCTGACGGTTTCCGAAATCAGCTGGTAACGGTCGGCATCGGGGTCCAGCTGCTGGTATTCGCGGTGGCGCACGATCAGGTGGATCGTCAGCGACATGGTGATGATCAGCAGCAGCGAGACGAAGTTCGAGGAGATGACGGTTACCGGCCAGTGCGTCCAACCAAGGTAGCCCAGCGTGAACCACACGGTCAGACCGCAGCACAGAAGCGGCAGCAGGACCCAGCGGGGTTGGCGGAAGATGATGCCGAGCATCAGGATGATGAACGCCAGCACGCCCAGGCCGAAAGTGACCAGGTCGCTTTCCACAAAGGCCATCATGTCGGCAACGATCATGGGCACGCCACCGAGGTGAATCTGGGCTTTTTCACCGTAATCAGCCAGCACCTGACGCACATCGTGGATGATCCGGTCCTGCTGGGCGTTTAAGGATTCCTTGCGTTGGCGGTACTCGGACCGCACCTTAGAAAGCTTGGCTTCCTCAGCGGCGGAGAGACCTTCATTACGCGCTTTCTGCTCCAGCTCGTCGCGTCGGTCGCGCAGTTCGTAATAGCGCTTATCCGTGGGGAGCAGGAGTTGGATTGCAGTGGTGGAGCCGTCCTTGCTGACCAGCATGTTCTGGTAGTAGGGGTTCGCCATCAACGCTTTGCGGGCGGTATCCAGTGCCACATCGCCACCCTGGAGGGTCTTCATGTGCTCGCTCACCGTCATAAGCGTGATGTCCGGGCTGTGCAGCAGAGGCACGTCCAGAATGCTGTTGCTCTGGTTGATGCCTTTAACGGCCATCAGGTCGTCACGCAGTTCTGTGAGCCGGTTGATGGCGCTGTCGCTGAACAGTTTCTCTTCGGGCTGGTAACTGACGACCAGAAAGCCATCTGTGGTTTCAAACCGACGATAGGTTTGCTGGTAGTACTCGAACGACTCATCGCCTTCCATAACCAGGGTGTCCGGGGAGGCATCCAGCTGGAACTGGTCGACCCGCAGTCCGGCAATCACAGCTGCGGCCAGAACAATGAGCAGTGTGATCACCGGGTGGGCGAGCACGGTTCGGTCATAAAGGCGGAAAAGTCGACTACCCAAGACGGTACCTCTCAGTTGAGTTGAACGTTAGCGTTGCCAGCCGTTGCTGTTCATCCAGAGCCAGGCGGAGTTCGGTTGCTGGCGGTGAGTCCAGCAGACGCCGTGTAATGCGTTCGTAATGCGCCATGAATGTGTCGAAGGCGTCGCCTTCGTCCAGATGGGCACGGTAGCTGTCGCTACTGTTGCGGATCAGTTTCGCCTCCTGGAGCAGACGCCAGCGCTTTACGGCATTCCAGGAGGGCGCCTGCAGGAACAGCGACCGGTCGAAGCGCTGGAACAGGTGTTTGTAGCGCCCGGCGAGTTGTTCGTTGACGTAGCGGCGCCAGTGCCCCTCGGGGTCGTGCTCTGCCTCAAGCTGGTTGATTGGTAGCGCGAGTTCACCTTCCGAAACAGGCTGCGCGCCCAGGCACCAGCCCTCCAGGAAGATCACCCCGGGGCGCCCCTGGAAGGCAGTGCATTCCGAGGTGGGCGCGCGGTCGTCGCGGCTCTTGTCAAAGCGTGGCAGCAGAGTCTGGCTGTCGTGACTTGCGGCTTGCAGGGCATCCACGCACTCCAGCAGCGCTTCAATCTCATGGGTTCCCGGAACGCCACGGGTTGCCAGCAGGGGATGGACCGAGTTGGCCAGCTCAAGGCGTGAAGACCGGCTAAGGTAGAAATCGTCGAGGCTGAGAACACAGGCAGGGACCGCAAAACAGTGATGAAGAACCAGCCGCAGAGCCCGTGAGAACGTTGTCTTGCCGCTACCCTGGCTGCCACCAATGGCCATAACCAGAGGGCGCCCCAGTCGGCGTTGCTCGGACAGCAGCCACGCCGCCATCGGAATAACCAGGCGCGGGAATACGCTCATCCACCCCTGAGGCAGCTGTTCGTCGGCAACGAATCGCTGCAGGGCGACAACCGCGTGCTGGCGGGCTTCAATGATGCTCCCGCTCGGGAGAGGGCATGCCTCGGGCCAACCGCCTTCCGGGAGTATGACCGTCGCTGGCTGGGGTTCTGTGCCTGCCGTGTGTTCCGTCATGAGCCAGCCTGTGTTGCCGGTCAGAGGTTGCGTTCGCCGCGGCGATAGACGTTTTCGTAGACGTGGTTCGTGGCTTCTACAAAGCCATCTATGCTGCCGCAGTCAAAACGCTGGCCGCGGAACTGGTAGGCCAGAACGCAGCCGTTCTTAGCCTGTTCCAGCAGCGCATCCGTGATCTGAATTTCTCCGCCCTTACCGGGCTGCGTGCGCTCGAGGATGTCGAAAATATCCGGCGTCAGGATGTAGCGCCCGATGATAGCCAGGTTGGAAGGCGCCTGTTCCTTCGGGGGCTTTTCAACCATATCCGTGATCCGGTACAGCCCGTCTTTCATGGTCTCGCCTTCGATAACCCCGTATTTGTGAGTCTCATCTTCGGGAACTTCCTCAATGGCGACGATACTGCAGCGGAACTGGTTGTAGAGTTTGACCATCTGCGCCATCACGCTTTCGTCATCATCTCCGGCCACGCAGAAATCATCCGCCAGGATGACGGCGAAGGGATTATCGCCGATCAGATTGCGGCCGGTAAGAATGGCGTGCCCCAGCCCCTTCATCTCGTTCTGGCGGGTGAAGGCGAAGCGGTGGTTAACGATCAGCTCGCGGATACCTTTAAGGTTGTCTTCCTTGCCGGTGCCCGCGATCTGGTGCTCAAGCTCGTAGCTGATGTCGAAGTGGTCCTCGATGGCCCGCTTACCACGGCCTGTCACGAAGCCGATATCCTGGATGCCCGCCTCGGAGGCTTCCTCTACCGCGTACTGCACCAGCGGTTTGTTGACGATGGGCAGGATCTCCTTGGGCATGGCCTTGGTTGCCGGCAGAAAGCGGGTGCCGTAGCCGGCCACCGGAAAAAGACACTTGCTGATCATTGTTGGCATTCCCTGTTAGGTGGTCGCTGATCCGCGGATGATTCCAGAACCTGTCAGTGTAAACAATCCGTTGCGTAAAAAGGAGGGGGCGTTGGCGCGGGTTGTGTGATTTGCGCTGCAAGCCGGGATTGCTCATGCTGTCAGTATGACGCAGACCAATGCCATGCCCTTCACACTGGTCCTTTTCGGGGCCACCGGTGACCTTGCCCGACGGCGCTTGGTGCCGTCTTTGTATGCGCTCTGGTGCGACGGGGCTCTGCCCGCGGACTGGCAGCTGGTTGGCGTGAGCCGTAGCGCCCGAAGCAGTGACGAATGGCGGGCGGAGCTTGCCGAGATACTGGAAGACACCCCAGCTGAGGATTTCCTCGCGCATCTGAGTTACCTGACAGCGGATGCTACGGATGTTGCGGCACTGAATAAACTGCCTGACACCCTGGGCAGTCAGCGCTGCATTTTCTACCTCGCCACCCGCGCCGATCTGTATGCCGGTATAACCCGGGCACTGGGTGATGCCGGTCTGGTATCAGAGCAGTCACGAATTGTTCTGGAGAAGCCCATCGGGCTGGATTACGCCTCTGCGGCTGGCATAGAGGCTGGCGTTCGTGAGCGTTTTCAGGAACGCCAGATTTTCCGCATTGACCATTACCTCGGCAAGGAGACTGTCCAGAACCTGCTGGTCCTGCGCTTCGCCAATTCCCTGTTCGAGAATCAGTGGAATCACCGGTTTATTGATCACATCCAGATCACTATCGCGGAATCCGGCAGTGTTGCGGGGCGCGGCGTTTTCTATGAGGAGGTGGGAGCGCTGCGGGACATGGTCCAGAATCATCTGCTGCAGCTGCTTTGCATGACGGCCATGGAGCCCCCTTACGCGCTGGATGCGGACGCGGTCCGGGATGAGAAAGTGAAGGTGCTTAGAGCACTGAGACCCATGGATACCACCACAATCGCCGAACAAGTGGTACGTGGCCAATATACTGGCGGGGTGAACGGAGAGTCAGGTTACGCTGAGGACGCTGGTGTCCGGGAGAGTACCACCGAGACGTTCGTGGCCATGCGTGTGGCCATCGACAACTGGCGCTGGGCCGGGGTGCCGTTCTACCTGCGTACGGGCAAACGCCTGCCGGCGCGCACCTGCGAGATCGCAGTGCATTTCCGGCCTGTACCGCATTCCATATTTCCGCAGCAACGCGCCAGCATGGCCAATCGTCTGGTGTTCCGGCTGCAACCGGACGAGGGCATCCAGCTCGCGTTCAGCGAAAAGCGCCCGGGCGCCGCCATGGACATCCGCATGTCCGAGCTCAGCCTGAACCCGCAGACACTGAGGCGGGAGCGGGTACCCGATGCCTATGAACGGCTGCTTGCCGACGTAATCCACGACAATCAGACCCTGTTTGTGCGTCATGACGAACTCATGGCCGCCTGGTACTGGGTAGATCCGATCCTTAAAGAATGGCGTGAATCAGGCGCCCGCCCGGAGCCCTACAGGGCCGGGACCTGGGGGCCGTCGGCGGCGACCATGCTGCTGGCCCGGGACGGTCGACTCTGGGATGAAAGGGAGATAGACGATGCACCCGACGGTTGAGGCAGTGACACGGCGCATTCGCGAACGCAGCGCCACCAGCCGGGACCGTTATCTGGCCCTGATGGCCGGTGCCCGCCAAGACGGCCCGCAGCGTGAAACCATGAGCTGTACCAACCTGGCGCATGTGATGGCCGCAAAACCCGATTCGGATAAATTGATCCTGCGCCAGACCGAGCGCAGCGCCAACGTCGGCATCATTTCTGCGTACAATGAGATGCTTTCGGCCCATCAACCCTATGGCGACTTCCCGGATCAGATCCGGCGTAAGGTGGCGCAAGTCGGGCATGTAGCCCAGTTTGCCGCTGGCGTGCCCGCCATGTGCGACGGGATAACCCAGGGTCAACCGGGCATGGAACTGTCGCTGTTCTCACGTGACCTGATCGCCCAGGCCACCGCCATCGGGCTCAGCCACAACGTGTTCGACGGTGTGCTCTGCCTGGGCATCTGCGACAAGATTGTGCCCGGGTTGCTAACCGGTGCCCTGCGTTTTGGTCATCTTCCCGCGCTTTTTGTACCGGCGGGCCCCATGCCCTCGGGGATGGCCAACGCGGAGAAGTCACGCATCCGGGAGCAGCATGCCAGGGGTGAGATTGGTCGTGATGAACTGTTGCAGGCGGAGTGCCGCTCCTATCATTCGCCGGGCACCTGCACCTTTTACGGTACGGCAAACTCCAATCAGGTTCTGATGGAAGTGATGGGGCTGCAGTTGCCCGGCTCCTCATTCGTAAACCCGGGTACGCAGCTGCGGGAGGCCCTGACGCAGGCCGCCAGCCGCCATATTACCGAGGTCACCGATCTCAAAGATGATTACCGGCCCCTGTCACAGGTGGTTTCCGAAAAGACGCTGGTTAATGCCATGGTTGCGCTGTTGGCCACTGGGGGATCCACCAACCACAGCATTCACCTGGTGGCCATCGGGCGTGCGGCCGGCATCCGTGTCGACTGGGAAGACTTCGACGCGCTCTCTCGGGTGGTGCCGCTGCTGACCCGTCTTTACCCCAACGGTGAATCGGACATCAACGATTTTGATGAGGCAGGCGGGGTGCCCTTCCTGGTGCGGGAACTGTTGAGCGCCGGGCTGATGCATGAGGATGTGAATGTCATGTTCGGCGAGTCCATCCATGATTATATGAGGCCGGCCAGCCTGGATAACACCGGGCGACTGGTCTGGGACAAGCCTAGGGAAGCCTCCCATGATCCGCGTTGTCTGCGCTCCGCAACGGACCCCTTTCTGGCGGACAGCGGCTTCCACCGGCTGCAGGGGAATCTCGGCAGGGCTATCATCAAGACATCTTCGGTGCCCGAGGACCGGTGGTGCATCGAAGCGCCGGCGCGGGTTTTTGCGGACCAGCAGGCGTTGATGGATGCCTGGCAGACTGGATCGCTCAAACAGGACTTTGTAGCTGTTCTCCCGGGGCAAGGCCCGGCCGCGAACGGTATGCCGGAACTGCACAAGCTGATGCCAGTGCTTTCCAGCCTTCAGAGCGACGGTTTGCGGGTGGCGTTGCTCACTGACGGGCGGCTTTCCGGTGCCTCCGGTAAAATCCCCAGCGCGATCCATGTCTACCCGGAAGCCGTGCGCGGGGGAGCCATTGGGCGCATCCGTGACGGCGACCGGGTGCGCATTGACGCCGTTGCGGGTGCGCTACAATGGGAACCAGAGCGCGAGCAGGGCGAACCAGTGCACTGGGGCCGCGGCAATGAAGGACTTGGCCGTGAGCTTTTTGTTGGCTTCCGGGATCAGGTAAGCCATGCCGAGGCTGGCGCCACCATCTTCCGCTGGGGCGACTGAGGAGACTCGTATGCCCGAGATCCGACCTTTTCTGCCGGATGACTGGCCTGAACTCTGGGCTATGCTGGAACCGGTCTTCCGCGCCGGAAAAACCTACGCCGTTCGCATGGACATAAATGAGGATGACGCGTTCACGTTCTGGGTGGAAAAACCGGACTGCACTTACGTTGTGCTCAATGATGACGAGACGTATCTGGGCACCTATTTCCTGAAGACCAATGCGCCCGGGCCAGGCAGCCATGTCTGCAACTGCGGCTACATCGTCGCCGAGTATGCGCGTGGCCGTGCCCTGGCTGATGAGATGTGCCGCCATTCCATGGAAGAAGCGGCTCATATGGGCTACCGTGCCATGCAGTATAATCTGGTGGTGTCGACCAACCTGGCGGCGATCAAGGTCTGGGAGCGGAATGGCTTTGAAGTCACAGGTACTCTCCCGGGCGCTTTCGAGCATCCGGAATATGGGTTTGTGGACGCACACGTCATGTACCGCTGGCTGGGCTGACAGCCCAGCGAAAGGGAGCGCCAATGACCACGACCCACGCTTTTACTCACTACGGAGCGTATTTTTCGCTGTACAGTGGCAAGACTCGCTCCTATCTGCGTTACAAGGGCATTCCGTTTGAGGAGCGTTTGGCCACGCTCCGGGTTTACCGCCGGGTGCTGATCCCGAAGACGGGCGTGGCGATGATTCCGGTTCTGGAAACGCCTGAGCATGATTTTATTCAGGATACCGTTGAGATCATTGACACCCTGGAACAGCATTTTCCCGAACGCGGTATCTACCCGGCTTCGCCTAAGCAGCGGTTGGTATCGCTGCTGATGGAACTCTACGCTGATGAATGGCTGCTGATCCCGGCGATGCATTTCCGCTGGAATTTTCCGGAGGAAAACCGGCGTTTTGTTCACGGCGAATTTGGCAAGATCGTGTCACCTTGGCTCCCCGGGCCATTGCAGCGGATGGCGGGCAGCCGGCTGGCGAAGCGTTTCGCCGGTATGCTGCCGCTCCTTGGCATCACGGACAATACTGCCTCAGCCATCGAGAACTGGTATTACTCGGTGCTCGATACGCTCAACACCCATTTCGCCGAGCATTCGTACCTTCTGGGTGAACGCGCGAGCATCGGAGACTTTGGGCTGATGGCGCCGCTCTACGCTCATCTTTATCGGGATCCCGCGCCAGGGCACATCATGAGGCGCCGTGCCCCGAATGTCGTCAACTGGATCGAGCGCATGAACACCCGCAAGCCGCGTGTGGGCGACTGGCTGCCGGATGACTGGGTGCCTGAAACTCTGTATCCGCTGCTTCAGCACCAGTTCGAAAGTCAGTTCCCGGTATTGCGTGACACGGTAGAGGCCGTGGGGCAGTGGATAGACCAGCATCCCAGCCAGCGGTTGCCACGCAAAGTGGGTGAGCATCGTTTCCGCCTGAGTGGCGTTGAAGAAGAGCGGGCCTTGCTCAGCTTTCCCCAGTGGAAACTGCAGCGCCCACTGGATTGCTACCAGGGGCTGACGGCACCCCAGCGTGGGGCGGTGGATGCGCTACTGGATGAGGTCGGTGGCCGGGAGGCCATGAATATAAGCCTCCCCCACAGGCTCCGCCGCGACAATAACCGCCTGGTGCCTGAAAGCTGAGTTCCGTCAGTGGAGCTTCATCTTGGGCTTGAAAGCCCGGTGCAGCCGGTCTGTAAACGCCATCAGAAGGCCTCGGAACCAGCCGAAAACCGCGACCTGGTGCATCCGGTACAGTGAGATGTAAACTAGTCGCGCCAGCCGCCCTTCCACCCGCAGGCTGCCCTTGGATGTGCCACCCATGAGGGTACCAACGGCGGAATACTGGCTCAGGTTCACCAGTGACCCGTAGTCCTGGTACTGGAAGGCTTTGAGCTCGCGCCCGTCGAGGGCTCGGCGCAGGTTGCCCACCACGTGGTCGGCCATCTGGTGGGCGCTCTGGGCCCGCGGCGGGACAAAACCCTGCTCCTGGGGGCAGGCGGCGCAGTCACCCAGCGCGAAGATATGAGGGTCATCCACAGACTGCAGCGTGGCCGCTACCTTGAGCATACGGTTGGGTTGCAGGGTCAGACCATCCAGCTGTTCCATTAGCGCCGGGCCCTGCACACCTGCTGCCCAGACCATGATGTCGCCGTGGAATTCGTGCCCGTGCTGATCCACCAGGGCGTCTGCACTGGCTTCCGTGATGCGAGCTTCCAGTCGTACATCCACGCCCAGCTCCTTGAGTTCACGCAGGGTGTCCCGCGAGATGCGCTCGGGCAGGGCAGGCAGCAGGCGCGGGCCGGCTTCCAGCAGTGTAATGTGCAGCATGCTGCGATCAGCCTGCGAGAAGCCGTATTCATGCACGGTTTCCGCCGCATAGACCAGCTCGGCAGCCAGTTCCACGCCTGTGGCACCCCCACCGACAATGGGGATATGCGCACAGGCGTCAGGGTTCGTCCTGCGCTCGCTGTTGACCCGCATCAGCGTGTTCAGAAAGGTCTGATGAAAGTTCTGTGCCTCATCGGGGGAGTCCAGAAATTGGCAATGGCGACTGACGCCCGGGATACCGAAGTCATTGGTAATGCCGCCCAGAGCCAGCACCAGGTAGTCGTAGGAGAGCTGGCGCTCGGGCAGAATGGTCTGGCCGTTGTCATCAACAATGGCATTGAGTGTGATGGTCTGGGCCTCGCGGTCCAGCCCCGCGAATTCACCCAGCACAAAATGGAATCCGCGATGGCGGGCTACAGCCCGGTAGCTGATCTGGTCGACCGACGAATCCATCGCCCCGGAGGCCACCTCGTGCAGCAGGGGTTTCCAGATGTGGGTAGGGCTGCGATCAACCAGGGTGATGCGCGCTTCACCCCGGCGCCCCATGCGGCGTCCCAGTTTGGTGGCCAGCTCCAGCCCCCCGGCACCGCCGCCAACGATGACGATTTCCGCTGTCATATCGGCTCCGCTGTGTTCATTAGTGTGCAAAGCATAACACAGCGCCCCCTACAGCCGGGGACCGGTTTACTGGAAGTCGTTGAACTCGTGGGTTTCAGCCGCGAGCGCCAGGCACAGGCTCCCCGGCCCAATGTAGATGGTGCTGGTAATGCCCATCTGTGAAAGCAGTAGTTCCACTCCATGCGCCTTACAGGCGTCGCGCAGCCGCTGCAGCCCGGGCAGAGCCTCGATCTCATCCCATTCCATGCCGCAGGAGAGCGCGACGTAAGGTGTGAGCAGCCCGGCTTCCACTCGTGCCACGGCGTAGTTCATTACCCTCTCAACCGCTGGCTCAAAACCGCGTGTTTTGGTGGCCGGTTTGCCCTCCGCGCCCTTGCCGAAAATCACTGGAGTGATGTTCAGTGCCTTGCCGAGAAAGGCCACCAGCCCCGAGACGCTATTGTCGCCCCGGCGCCGGGCGCGTTCCCGGATGTAGTGCAGGTCTCTCGGGATCACTACACTGTAGATATTATCCGTGAAGGCCTCGACTTCGTGGCGCAGCGCGTTCTTGTCCAGATTCTGCTGCAGCAGGCGGGTCGTGTGGGCGGCCAGCAGCCCCTGACCGGCAAAGATCTGCTTGCTGTCGACCACCCGCATGGAGAAATTGCCTGTGTCCCCGGCTGCATCGCGTTGGCGGCGGTATTCCGCCAGAACCGTGTTCATGGCGACACTGGCGTTTTCGTAGATCTTACTGCGCGAACGGGTGACCGTCTCACAGATCGCCAGGTCATAGTTCTCCACGATCTGTTCCATGAACAGCTTATGAATCTGTTCCGCCGAGAAGGCTTCAGTCTCAGCGTGGTGACCCTTCTGGAGGAGTCCCTGATCGTAAAACTCCTGTGTCAGCTTGGGGTCGTGGGTATCAGTGTAGGTCTGGTCATCAATGTGAGCGGTAACCGGCAGAATGAAGAGCCCATGCTCTCTGCTGAACTCATGGGGGATGTCGCAGGCGGAATCGACAATAAGCCCTGTTTTCATGGTCAGCCTCCTCAGGTCCGCACTGCTTCATCGGGAAAGGTCTCGGATGCTTTCCGGTAGTTCCCGTCAGCGGACATCAATAATCCAGAATTAGGTGTAAGATAACAGACTGGTAAGTTTCCGTGGCGCAGTTCCCTTTTTCAAGAGAGTTCGAAACGCTAACCGGAATAGGGAAGGCAGTGGCCTGTGCGGTTAATCGCACCGTGGAATTTTAGGCGCCGCTTGACGCCAATAGAATGACGCTCAATGATGAGTCTCAAGATCCGCAACCCCGCAACTCAACAGGAGAAAACGCCATGAAAACGGTTACCGTCACCAGCCCCGGCGGGCTTGATAAACTCCAGGTCAGTGACCAGGCCGAACCCGGCCAACCCGGGCCCGGCGAGATCCGTGTGCGGGTGCATGCCAACTCTCTCAACTTCCATGACTACCTTGTGGCTAATGGCGGCATCCCCACCGAAGATGGCCGTATCCCCATGTCTGACGGTGCCGGTGAGGTGGAAGCCGTGGGCGAGGGTATTGAGGAATTCGCCGTGGGTGACAGCGTCGTCTCCACCTTCTTTCCGCCCTGGCTGGAAGGCGAGCCGCAGCAGGGCAATTTCACCACTGTGCCTGGTGATGGCGTGGACGGCTACGCCCGCGAACAGGTTGTGCGTGCGGCCAAGAGCTTCACTCACGCCCCGCAAGGTTACAGCCACGCCGAGGCCGCCACGCTCACCACCGCCGGTCTCACCGCTTGGCGTGCCCTGACTGTGGACAATCACATCAAAGCCGGCGATACCATCCTCATTCTGGGCACTGGTGGCGTTTCCATCTTTGCTCTTCAGTTTGCGCGCTCCATGGGCGTTAACGTCATCGCCACCTCTTCCTCTGATGAAAAGCTTGCTCGCTTGAAGAACATGGGCGCCCAGCACACCATCAACTATAAGGAGAACCCCAAGTGGGGTAAGACGGTGAAAGAGCTCACCAACGGCCAGGGCGTGGACCAGGTGATCGAGGTGGGCGGCCCTGGCACCGTGGCCCAGTCCATTGAGGCCATCCGCGTAGGCGGGCTTATTTCCCTGATCGGTGTGCTCACCGGCAGCGGCGGCGACGTGCCCACCGCCAAGCTCATGGCCAAACAGGCCAGGCTTCAGGGCCTGCTCGTCGGCAGCCGCCGACACCAGATCGATATGGTGAATGCCATCAACGCTACCGGCCTCAAGCCAGTGATTGACCGTAGCTTCAAGCTGGACGACATTGCGGATGCGTTCCGGCATGAGGAAACCGGCAAACACTTTGGAAAGATCTGTTTGGAATTCTGATCGGGCTACCACGCCTGCTGCGGCGTCGTGGCCAGAGCCATGGCGCCGGCAATCCCTCCTCTCGCCCTTGTCATTTCCTACCCAATACGGGCCCCAAAACATCACTATTGAACTCAGGGCCAGCGAGTCACGTAATTCACTGGAAGCCTACTTTAAGTGAGTACTGATGGAACTGGCCGAAGAAGACGAGTCAAGAATCATCGAAATGGCATGGGAGGATAGAACGCCGTTTGAGGCCATTGAATCGCAGTTTGGCCTTAAGGAGTCTGAGGTGATTCGGTTGATGCGTTGTCGTTTGAAGCGCCGCAGCTTCGAATTGTGGCGTTCAAGAGTGTCTGGTCGTTCAACAAAACATCGAAAGCTACGAAGTCCGAAAGTGGGCCGAGGTTATTGCCCAACTCAGTACAAACATCGTTAACTGCGCTCTGGTACGGGCGACAGGCGCGCGTCTAATCGCAGGTATTGTCTTCTGGGGCATCGAGATTGAGTGGGTCCAGCCGGTAAAAACCACAGAGCTCGTTATAGACATACGGCTGTTTCGCTTTGAGGTGACCGGGCTGCTGAAAAAAGGTCTCCGTCAACACGGCAAAAAATTCCGCTGGCTGGGTTGCGCCATAAGGATCAAGCCAGGATTTGCGATGATGACGCAGTGAGTGGCGCAGCTGTTCATAGGCATGGCTCATGGTTTCCTGCCAGTGCCGGGCCTGCTCGCCGCTGAGCGGTGGTGCGCCGTCGGCGGTGCCGTCCAGATAATCCAGTTGATGAGCAAATTCATGAAGGATCACGTTGTGGTGGCCGTGGGGATGAACTGCGCCTTTCTCGCAATCGGTCCAGGCCAGCACCACCTGGCCACGGTCTGAGGCTTCGCCGGCGCGGACCTGGTTGCTCACGCTGACCACCAGCCCATCACTTTCAACTCCTCTGGCGTAATACTCGCCTGGGTAGACAAGGATGCTGTTGATTTCATCGAAATCCGAGAAACTGCGCGCAACGATCAACAGGCAGGCGTGGCCAGCAATGGTGAGGCGCACGGTGTCGTCCACCTCAAATCCATCACAGCCGTAGAAGGGTTTTTCGGCCAGGAACAGCTGCACATGCTGCTCCAGCTGGAGCCTGAGCTGAGCAGGCAACTGGTGGTATAAAGGGAGCTGGTGTCGGAGCACTTCCCGCCAGTGGTTCGGGAATGGATGCTTGAGTTGCTTGTGTCGCCACAAGTGGCGATAGAAGAATAGGTAGAAGATGAGCGCGCCAATAGCGGCCAGCACACAGAGGGTGTAGATGAGCATTGGTAGGCTCCGGGGCCTTATGACAGTAACGAACGCCGATGCGCCGTACACAGAATGCAGGTGTTAAGGGTTTTCGGAAACCCGCAACTGGACGCAGCTGTTGTTCCTGCACTAGGCTTCTTACCCTTTATCCCACCCGGCAGTCAGGAGGTTTGATGGCAGGTGCAACGGCTTTGGTAATGCTGGCTTCCCTGTGCTGGGGGCTATCCGGCGGTATTGGCGGTATCCTCATGGCGGACGGCTGGGATGCGTTCGTGGTTTCGTTCTACCGTGGGGCGATCGGCCTGGTGTTTGTTCTGGGCTGGCTGGCGATTCGCCCGGGCAACAGCGGGCTGACCAACCGTAAGCTTTGGTTCTGGTCGGCAGTTGCCGGGCTAGGCGTGGCAGGTAACTTCTCGTTCTACTTTTTGAGCATTTCTGAAGGCAGTGTCGCGGTGGCAGCAACGCTGATGTATTGCGCGCCGGTGTTTGTCTACCTTCTCTCGTTTGCGCTCAAGCTGGAAAGCCCCACGCGCCTCAAATGGGCTGCTATCGTGATGGTAATGGTGGGCATCGTGCTGCTCACTCGTATCTATGACGTGAACGCGGGCGGTGTCACGGGGCTTGGCGTTGGCGCGGGGCTGCTCGCGGGCCTGTCGTATGCGATCTTTATATTCGGCTTCAAGTATGCGGCACCCCACGGCAGCCCTCAGGCAATTCTCACGATTGCCTTCACGGCGCTGGTCATCATTCTCGGAGTTTTCGGGGATTCCAGCGAAATTGCCATTGCGCTTAGCACTCCGGATTGGCCTCTGTTTGTCACATTGGGAATTCTGGGGGCGGGGCTATCGTTCATTTTCTACATCATTGGCCTGAACCATACGGCGCCGGCCGTGGCCTCGATTGTGGCAATGGTTGAGCCGGTTACAGCCTCGCTGTTCGGTGTTGCGGTCCTGGACGAAAGCTTGGTGATGCTCCAGATCCTGGGGATGGTGCTGATTCTGAGCACAGTCACGGCGTTGAGTGTGTTCACGGGCCCAAAACGTACGCTCCCCGAAGACTGACCGGGTTGTTGCAACCCTGTTTGTTTGCGTTATAGTTCCGACTATGACGATCTTCAATGCAGCACCTATGCCATTAGATGCAGAGCCTACCGGAAACTCGGCAGGTAACGTTGGTGCTGTGTATCACCAGTGGTTTGGTTACGGCTTTTTCTTTTTCAGTCGCACACCGGGCCACGCCTGACGATACCTCACACCCCAGGGGCGGCCCGGCAGAAAGCAGGGCTGCCAACGGATCAAAACCCCGACTGGCAGCCGGCCGTCGGGGTTTTTTTATGGGAGCAAATGAATGGTTATGCCAATGACTGAGTCAGAAACAACAATCGAGAAAACCGGGCAAACGGGTGATGCCGCTGCCGTCCAGGATCTGCCAACGCCTGCGGAGCTGAGACGCCAGTTGCCCTGTCCCGAGGAGTTGGCGGCCCAGGTGGAAGGGCAGCGGGAGGCGGTTCGGGCTATTCTCAGGGGTGAGGATGACCGGCTGCTCGTGGTTGTGGGGCCCTGTTCGGTGCATGATGAAGTGGCTGCGCTCGAGTACGGTGAGCGGCTGGCGGAGTTGGCGGCAACCCTCCAGGACCGCTGCCTCATCGTGATGCGCGCCTACCTTGAAAAGCCCCGCACCACGGTAGGGTGGAAAGGGCTGTTGTATGATCCGGAGCGCACTGGTGAAGGTGATCTGGCGCAGGGACTGGTTCGCAGCCGGCGTCTGCTTTTGAATCTGGCCCAGCTGGGTCTGGCGCTGGCCACCGAGGCGCTCAACCCCATGGCGGTGGATTATCTGTCCGATCTTGTGAGCTGGACGGCTGTTGGCGCGCGGACCACGGAGTCGCAACTCCACAGGGAAATGGCAAGTCAGTTGCCCATGCCGGTGGGTTTCAAAAACGGCACCGATGGCAGTCATGGTATGGCCCTGAATGCTATGCAGTCCGCTGCTTCGCCGCATTATCGGCTGGGGACCGACCTTCACGGGCGCCCCGCCATGATCCAGACACCGGGCAATCCTGACACCCATCTGGTGCTGCGCGGTGGTCGAGGGATTACCAATTACGATGAGGCCAGCGTTACGGCCGCCCAGCAGCAGCTTCGCGAGAGCGGACTGAATCCCTCAGTAATGGTGGACTGCAGCCATGATAATGCGTGCAAGGAGCATGGACGCCAGCCCGATATTGCGCGTGAGCTGCTGCGGCAACGCAATGCGGGTAACCGGCGTATTATCGGCATCATGCTTGAAAGCTTCCTGGTTGATGGTAAGCAGAAAGACCATGGCGAGCTGACTCACGGGCAGTCCATTACGGATCCGTGTCTGGGGTGGGACGACACTGTGCGTCTCCTGCAACGGATGGCTTGAGACGCGCTAAGGCTCTATCATAAGCCGGTCATCATCGCCGGTTATGGTATCCAATACCGGCTGAACGTCATCAGCATTTTTCAAGGATTCAGAACATGGGCGGACTCAGAGCAGGGCTTGCACATGGGTGGCATCGGTTCACTGAGAGAATGTCCCCGCCGGTATTCATCGGCTCGGCGCTGTGTGTCATTGCGTTCTGTGTTTTTGGTGGTCTTTTTACCGCGACGGCGAGTGATGCGTTTGCCACCGCTCAGCAGACCATCTCCCAGACATTTGGCTGGTACTACGCTCTGATCGTCACTGTGTTCGTGGTCTTTGCCTTTTGGCTGATGGTCAGCCCCTATGGCCGGCTGCGGTTGGGGCCGCCGGATTCACGGCCGGAATTTCGCTATCGGGCCTGGTTTGCCATGCTGTTCAGTGCCGGCATGGGCACGGGCCTTGTGTTCTGGGCTGTGGCCGAGCCGCTTTACCATCACGCCAATCCGCTGTTTGCGCAGGGCGGCACGCCGGAATCTGCCAAGGAAGCCATGCGCTACACCTTCTTTCACTGGGGACTGCATCCCTGGGCTATCTATATTCTGTTCGGCGCCTCCATTGCCTATTTCCATTTCCGTCATGATCTTCCGCTTGCCCCGCGATCCATTCTTCACCCGTTGATCGGGCGTCACATTGAAGGGCCAATCGGACATGGTGTGGACATTCTCTGCACGGTGGGCACCCTCCTGGGTGTTTCCACGTCTCTGGGGCTGGGCGCCATGCAGATCAACAGTGGTCTTTCCCAGTACATGGACATTCCGCTCCAGACGAATGTGCAGGTGGGGATCATCGCCCTGATCACATTGGTTGCCACCATTTCGGTGGTTTCCGGGATCAAGTCAGGCATCCGGCGGTTGAGCCTGATCAATCTGTCGCTGGCCTTCGGCTTGATGATGTTCGTCCTCCTGGCAGGCCAAACCGTCTACATTCTGGACACGCTGGTGGGGACGCTGGGGATCTACATCCAGAAGCTGCCTGAGATGAGCCTGTGGGTGGAGTACACCCGCAACACTGACTGGCAAGCAACCTGGACTATGTTCTACTGGGGCTGGTGGATCTCCTGGTCGCCCTTTGTGGGCGTTTTTGTGGCCCGCATTTCCCGTGGGCGCACCCTGCGCGAGTTTGTGTTTTCAGTGATGCTGGTTCCGACGCTGGTCACCTTTGTCTGGCTGTCGGTCTTTGGTGGTTCGGCGCTTCACATCGAGCTTTTCGGCGATGGGGGGTTGAATCAGATTGTTCAGGACGATGTGTCGCTGTCGCTGCATGCGTTGCTCGGTGCGTTGCCGTTGGCGAGCGTAACTATGATGTGGGCGACGGTGGTCATCGTGATTTTCTTCATTACGTCTTCGGATTCGGGGTCGCTGGTGGACGACATGGTCACCTCGGGCGGTCACCCCAATCCGCCGCGTGCGCAGCGCGTTTTCTGGGCCGTTTCTGAGGGGTCTGTTGCTGCGATTCTGCTGATTGTGGGCGGGTTGCGCGCGATTCAGGATGCTTCCATCTCCCTTGGTTTCCTGATGTCCTTTCTATTGATTGCGATCTGCCTGGGCCTTTACAGAGCGCTGCGCTCGGAACGCCATATGACACAGGGCGGTAAAGGCGACTTCCTGATCATGCCCTGGAGCAGGCACGCGCGGGTGCCGGAGAAGGCCAGCCCGGAGCTTTGGGAAAGCGATTGAGAGGCTGTTTATGACACAGCGTTTACAGCTCTTTGTTGTTTTCTTCGTCGCGTTTTTCCTGTTCTTCCAGCTCCGTCTTGCGCTTGCGGATCCGTTCCATCTGGTCTTTTGAAACACTCAGGCCGTGAGCCCGGTTTTTCAGCATGAAGACCCCGCCAAGCAGCGAGCCGAGGACAGCGATGAGGATGATCCATTCGGTGGCAGACATGGTGCTCTCTCCCTGGATTGATCGCAGAAGCGGTATTGTTTGCCAAGAGTATCATTGTACCCTTATCCCCTTGGCCGCCCCCTTGAATGGTGGCCATCGTCGGCTCAGTAACCTCAGGCAGCGCGCAAGGGCCTGGAGGGCCCGAAATGCTCGAAGTGGCGCCGGTTTCGCTCACGCCCAGAGCATCCAGGGCGGCATCAACCGTCTGCATGAAGGCTTCCGGACCGACGAAGTAGCAGCGTGCGGCCGGGGCAGGCAGGTGCTGCGCGATCAGATTGTGGTCTACCATTCCGATGGCGTCCGCGCCGTCGGTTTCCCCGCCTTTTTCATAGATTACGACCGGATTGAAGTGATCCGGGTACTGATCCCTGGAGACGATGGCCGTGTGGATCGATGATCATTTTCAGGATCCGGAGATGCGTGGCTGCAGTAGTAGGTCCCACGGCTTTCAGAGTGGCTGAAAAGCAAACGCTGATCCAGCAGCGGTTGGGCGTCTGGATGGAGGTGGTGGGAGCGACAACTGCCGTGCTGCTGGTGGTGGTTTGGGTTGCATGGCAGCTGAATGAGCGGCGTAACGCTGGCGAAACGTCCGGCTAGAGGCGTTGCAGCCGCTCATACCCTTCGCGGGTGAGCAACACCAGGTGGCGTGATGACGGGTAGACCCTGCCCTCGGCCTGCAGGGTGGCGATCCACTCACTGTGCTCCGGCGAGGGCAGGTAGAAAAAATCCCGCCCTTGCTCGAGGGCATCACCGGAGTGCTTGAATAGCCGGAAGGTTGTGCCCTTGGTGAACCCGTTCATCTCATCAACCTGACGGAAGCTCAGGGTGGGCGTACCGTTGTAGTCAATCGGTTCCATTGAGTCAGGCTTCCTCGGCCATATCCTCAAGAGCCTTGAGCACGTTCAGGAACTGCTCGCCGTAGCGCTCCAGCTTCGCCTGCCCGACGCCTGGTACTGAGGCCATGTCACCCAGCGTCTTCGGTTTGGCGTGGAGCATTTCCTTAAGAGTGGCGTCCTTGAAGATGATATAGGGCGGGACCCCCTCGGCGTCTGCGAGTTCCTTGCGGAACTGGCGTAGCCGCTCCCACTGCGGGCCATCGGGTACATCCGGCGGTGCCTTGCGGCCCGAGCCGGCGGCTTTGCGTTTGCTCGCTGAGGGCAGCATGTCCTCGCGCAGTTCGACAGATGCCTCGCCGCGCAGCAGTTCGCGGCAGCGCGTGGCGAGCTGAAGGCCGCCGTGACCCTCGGGGTCGCTCTGCAGGTGCCCGTGGGCCAGGAGCTGGCGGAGGATCGAGTGCCAGGCCTGTTTGGAAAGGTCCGTGCCGATGCCAAAGGTACTGAGCTGGTCGTGACCCAGGCGGTTTAGACGGTCGTTGGTCTTGCCCATAAGGACGTCCGTCACATGGGCCGCCCCAAAGCGCTGGCCCGTGCGGTAGACGCAGGAGAGTGCCTTGCGGGCGGGGTCGGTGGCATTCCAGGTTTTCGGGGGCTGCAGGCAGTTGTCGCAGTTCCCGCAGCTACCCTCGTGGGGTTCGCCAAAGTACTGCAGCAGCACCTGCCGGCGGCAGCCGGTGGCCTCGCAGAAAGAGAGCAGAGCCTCCAGCCGTTCGCGCTCCGCCTTCTGCTGGAGCTCGCCGGCGCTTGAGTCCGCCAGCATCTGGCGCACCTGGTAGACGTCCTGCAGGCCGTAAACCATCCAGGCCTCGGCTTGCTCCCCGTCACGCCCGGCGCGGCCCGTCTCCTGGTAGTACGCCTCGATGCTCTTGGGTAGGTCCAGGTGCGCCACGAAGCGCACGTCCGGCTTGTCGATGCCCATGCCGAAGGCCACGGTCGCGACCACCACCAGTCCCTCCTCGTGCAGGAACCGCTCCTGGTGATGCTGGCGGGTCTCACTGGCCAGCCCCGCGTGATAGGCCACCGCCGGCACGCCCTGGCTGCTCAGGTACTCGGCGGTGGACTCGGTGCGCTTGCGGCTCATGCAGTAGACAATGCCGGAATGCCCCGCATGGCGTTTCTGGATAAAGGTCAGAAGCTGCTGGCGGGCGTTACCCTTGAGGCCGACGCGGTAATGGATGTTGGACCGGTCGAAGCTGGCCACGTAAGTCTCGCCGCCGTCCGGCAGCA
Organism: Salicola sp. Rm-C-2C1-2; assembly: GCF_040196175.1. Lineage (NCBI taxonomy): Bacteria > Pseudomonadati > Pseudomonadota > Gammaproteobacteria > Oceanospirillales > Halomonadaceae > Salicola > Salicola sp. Rm-C-2C1-2. The sequence goes on from NZ_JBEFNF010000001.1 coordinate 665,645, forward strand.
ACTGGCGGCCGATCTCCTCGCGCGTGCGCTGGTCCGCTGTGGCGGTGAGGGCAATGCGTGGCACCTGAGGGAAGCGCTGGCGCAACACATCCAGTTTCATGTATTCCGGCCGGAAGTCATGCCCCCACTGGGAGACACAGTGCGCTTCGTCGATGGCAAACAGGCCGATCTCCGCGCGCTCCAGAAGCCCCAGCATGCCCTCGGTGAGCAGCCGCTCCGGCGCCACGTACAGCAGGTCCAGCTCGCCGTCCAGTGCGGACTGCTCAATATCCCGCTGCATGACCGGGTCCAGACTGGAATTCAGGCAGGCCGCCCGCACCCCGTTGTGCTGCAAAGCCTCCACCTGGTCCCGCATCAGCGCAATCAAAGGAGAGATCACGACGGCCAGCCCTCGCTGCATGAGGGCGGGAATCTGGTAACAAAGCGATTTTCCGCCGCCGGTGGGCATCAGCACCAGCGCGTTGCGGCCTTCCACCAGTGAGCGGATGATCTCGAGCTGGCGGCCACGGAAGTTCTCGTAACCGAAGACATCCTGCAGAGTACGATGCGCAGCCTGTTCAAAATCCATTTTGGGGGAATCTGAATCGTTCATGAGTAAACCTTTTTCATTACCTCAAGCATCTGGTTCGTGCTGGAACTCAGCCGGTGCAGCCAGGTTTGCAACCCCCAGCTTAGTCGGTTTCGTGGAACGTTCAGCCTCCCAGGCGTGACTCGCCTTACCATCGTGATCTCCGGGAGGGCTATGCCAGATCCTGTTACAGTCAGCCCTGCGGCACAGCTTACCAGCGCGAAGCAGAACAGCGGCATCAGCCGGGAACCTATTTCGGGGATGAACCAAGCGTAGGCCCTCACTGGCGCATCTGCTCCTGCAGAGCATGCGCATCGTGTGTCTCTAATCGCACATAAGGCTTTTAGATTTTAGGATATTCTCATATTATCTGGACATTAGCAGCGTAACGCTGAGCTGTTGGTTGCGATCAATCTGCGAGAACGGTATGGCAACAGCCCACATTAACGGGATCGGTACAGCAATACCTGAGCATGATGTTCATCAGCCTATTAATGCAGTGTTGCGCTCCATGCTACTCGACCAGCGTACACGTCGGGTATTCGACCGCATGGCTGACCATTCCGGCATTGGCCATCGTTATTCCTTCATGCGTGCAGACGGACGAGCCAATGAACACGAGGTGGATGCGGGTGGCTTCTATCCACGTGGCAACTTTCCCAGCACCAGTGCCCGCATGGCGCTCTACGAAGCGCAAGCTCCGCATCTGGCGAAACGCGCCGTGGCAGCCCTGGAACGTGAAATCCCAAAGGGGATATTGGATGACATCACTCACCTGGTGGTTGCGTCATGTACGGGCTTTACAGCACCGGGGCTGGACCTGCAACTGGTGACAGAGTTGGGTCTGCGCCCCGACGTACAACGCACGCTGGTTGGCTTTATGGGCTGTTCTGCGGCCGTGCCCGCCCTGCGAGTGGCTTACCAGGCGGTACAGTCGGATCCAGCCGCCCGTGTTCTGGTCGTCAATCTGGAGTTATGTTCACTGCATCTGCAAGAGACCTCAGACCTGAACGCCTTGTTACCACAGACACTGTTTGCTGACGGTGCCAGTGCCGCGTTGGTAACGGCACAGCCGACAGGCATTGCCTTGCTTGATTTCCTTGCGACGATTATTCCCAACAGCAGCGATCTCATGACCTGGCGTATCGGCGATCAAGGCTTTGATATGCACCTCTCGGGCGAGGTTCCGCAACGGATCAAGCAGACCCTGCGCGAGGACATGGAACAAGCCGGAGCCAATCAGATATTGCGCGGAGAGCAGGTCAAAGATTTTGACTTATGGGCTGTACATCCCGGCGGGCGTTCGGTGCTTGACGCTGTTGAGACTGGACTGGACCTTACTTCCTCTGACCTGAGTAGTTCACGTCGCATAATGCACAACTATGGCAATATGTCGTCGGCGACAATCATGTTTGTGTTGCAGGACATGCTGGACCAACGTCACCAAGAGGCGCGGGGTATGGCGATGGCCTTTGGCCCGGGCATGGTAGCTGAAACGTTCCGCTTCAAGATGGCAGGCTAATACCATGAAATGGCTCAAAGAACGCAGTATCGAGCCCGAGTTGATGGATAATGACGACGTCAGCACCGCCGACTACAATCAATGCCTGGCTGATCTGGCATCGGTCAATCGTATCACCCGGACGCATCAGCCAACATTGCGCTGGCTGGATCAAGCGATACGCGCTTTACCGGCGAACACACCCATTACGATTCTCGACGTCGCCTGTGGCCAGGGTGATTTACTGCGGATGATTCATCGCTTTGGCGCTCAGCGTAATCTCAATATCACCTTACAGGGCCTCGACCTGAATCCGAACAGCGCCATAGCCGCCCGCGAGGCCACCCCATCAGATATGGATATTACCTATTACACGGGGGATGTCTTTACGTTTGCGCCTGCACCGCCTCCCGATTTCATCGTGAGTTCGCAGCTAACCCACCACCTCAGCGATACTGAGGTCGTGCGTTTCCTGCAATGGATGGAGCAGTATGCACGGCATGGATGGTTTATTGCCGACCTACAGCGTCATCCACTGGCCTACTATGGCTATTCACTATTGGCAAGGTTGGCACGCTGGCACCCTATCGTGCGTCATGACGGGGCAGTCTCCGTTGCCCGTAGTTTTCGTCGTGCTGATTGGCAGGCTCTTTTGGCGCAAGCGGGCATCCCGGCGGATATTCGCTGGCATATGCCGTTCCGTCTGTGTGTCGGACGGCTGAAATAACCGCTATGCAAACCGCTGAGTCGACAAAACAGGTCCCCACGTCAGCCGAAGTGGCAGTGGTGGGTGGTGGCCTGGCTGGAGCCGGTGCGGCCTGTGTATTGGCGAAGGCAGGTCGAGAGGTGCTGCTGGTGGAGCGTGAAGCCTCTGCCACGCACAAAATCTGCGGCGAATTTCTGAGTACGGAGACACAAGGCTATCTTAGGCAACTAGGTCTGGATCTGGATGGACTCGGTGGTCACGTTGTCTCGCACCTGCGTCTCGTCCGTGAGAACAAAATCGTGGCAACAGCCTTGCCGTTTAATGGCCTGGGTCTTTCGCGCTATCGTCTGGATGAGGCTTTGCTGAATCATGCTTGCGAGTGTGGCGCGCAACTCTGGCGTGGCCAGCGTGCCAGTGTTTCTGAGATCAGTGGGTCTATTGATCTCGACGTTCAGAACGCCGGAACTGTCAGAGCCGACACGTTATTTCTGGCCACCGGCAAGCATGATCTGCGCGAATTGCGACGTAATCCCGATACCCCTCCCGAAGACCTGGTCGGCTTCAAGATGCATTTCGACGTTGAAAGCTCGCAGCGTGAAGCTCTCGCCAACCATGTCGAGCTGGTCTTATTTGATCATGGCTATGCAGGGCTGCAGCGCGTGGAGGATGGCCGGGTCAACCTTTGTCTATTGGCTGACGGTGGCTGGTTGAAAGCCTGTGGCGGTACCTGGGAAGGCTTACTGGAAGAACTGTTGCGCATCTGTCCACACCTGCAGCGACGCCTGTCCAATGCGACGCCCCTGTTATCACAGCCGCTGACTATTTACCGCGTGCCTTATGGCTTTGTCTATGACCCGCCTGCCGATAGTGCGGATAACATCTATCGGTTAGGCGATCAGGTTGGCGTGATTTCCTCGTTTTCCGGTGATGGGATGGGTATTGCGCTCCACAGCGGCGTATCGGCTGCGACCCATTATCTCGATGGGTCAGGCGCCGGCCGTTATCACCGCCAGATCCGTCACGATATTGGCAGCCAAATCTGGCGGACTGGCCTCCTCTATCGCGCAAGCCGCTGGGCGCCCAGCCAGCGCGTGTTCATGGGCTGGGCAGGTTTGATGCCTCGCAGCCTTAGTCTCGCCGCCAGCCTGACGCGAGTACCGCCTTCTGCCGTGACCCAGGCCATGCGGCGCATGCTCTAATTGCCTTACCTGAAAAAAGAGCGTTAAACCGCGTCCGGGGTCAGCGCATTTTGAACAGTTCCTGATGGAAGTCCCGTTTTCTTAGCCCATGAGCGACAAGGTCGCGCTTAAGGCTTTGGCCGAATCCCGGAGGGCCGCAGAACCAGATGCTTGCCTCCCGCCACCGGAGCACTGTAGCCCGGATTCTGTCCCCTGTGAGCAGGCCATCCTTCGGGGTGTGGTAGAGATGCAGCTGGACAGCGGCGGCGTTGGCATCCGCCATGAGTTTGTCGGCTGCTTCCTGGTCGTATTCCTCGGTGCATAAGAAGAGGTCAATCCGTCTGTGTTCGCCTGGGATATGGGCCAGGTATTTCATCCGGGCTACAAAGGGAGTAATGCCGATGCCGCCGGCAACCCAGATCTGGCGGCTGTGGCTGTCCTCAAAATCGAAGCAGCCGTAGGGGCCCTCAACGGTGACCGGCATGCCTTCTTTCAGCACTGCCGGCATTTCGCGGGTGTGGTCACCGAGTTCTTTCACAAAGAACGTCAGGCGGTGCTCTTCCGGTACCCAGTCGGAGGCGATGGTGTAGGGGTGAGCGCCCTCCCGCTTCTCATCCTTGATGAAAGCAAACTGGCCAGGGTTGTGACCGGGCCACCCGTCTTCCAGATTCACCGTGCCCTCAAGAACCTGAAGGCGGGAATAGAAAGCGAGGGATTCAACAGTGCCTTTCACCTTGCGGCTATGGCCGATACGGCCGGTGAGCACAATGATCGTGGCGATCAGACCCGCGAGCATCAGGGCAGCCGTCACCCACCCAATGGGTTGGCTCCAGTAGTCGAAGCGCATCAGCACCAGGCTGTGGTAGACGATGAACACATAGGCTACAGCCAGAAGTCTGTGACTCTTCTGGAACAGGTGGTAAGGGAACCAGCGCACAAGCGCCAGGATTAACAGTGTCACAATGGCATAGAAGCTCCATTCACCAACGGCTTCGGCAATGCCTTCCTGTTTTTGGAGCCAGCTGTGTAACCCTTCTGCCGGCTCTTCCGCCCATGCCCTGCGGCGTCGCAGCTGCTCGCCTGAGGACACCCACCAGTGAACGAGCAGGAACCCCAGGCCCGTGATGCCGAGCCATCGGTGCAGGCGGTACATCCGGTCGAGCCCGTTCAGGGGGCGCTCGAGCCATTTCGGGCGTGTAGCCAGAACCATGGCTAGACTCATAAGGGCGAGAGCCATGGTGCCTGTGTACTGAGTTATCATGGGTTGAAGGGTTTGGCCTGCGGTGGGCGTACCTGTTCCGGCGGCCAACCACAGGGCTGTGAGGGCGAACACGAAAGTGGCAAGGGTGATTCTGACGGCGATCATCGTTAAACCTGACTTGTAGCGAGCACTGCAGTGTAGGTATACGGTGTTGAAAGCACGATGATTAATATCAGTTTGATTCTGATTGGATGTGGGATTGTTGAGTGCGTTTCAGGTATCTTTCCATACTTCCTGAGTGGCAGGAAGATTTCCACGAGTACCAGCGGCTTCTGGCGCGGCGCTTTGCCGTTGTCTGCGCCGTCATGGGGCTGATTATCCTTCCCTTCTTTCAGGCGGCGGACCTGTGGGCTGGACTGGGGCTGGCGGAGTACAGGTGGGATCATCTGGAGTGGCGGATCCTGCCAATGGTGACGGCCGTGGGCATTCTGATATTGCGCTGGCGTATCCCGGATGGCGCTTGGCCGCGGCTGATGCTGATGCTTTACGCGCTGTCGGCCATGGTCATGATGACGGGCATGGTTGCAGAGCATATGGTTGAGCCCAACGGGCATGAAGCTTTCATGACCAAAGGGCTCGTGGTTATCGTTGCTTTGGCCGCTGTGCTGGCAACGGCCGGGGCGCGGGATCTGCTTCTGGTCTATGGTCTTCCGCTGGTGGCGCTGGCATTTGTTGTTGTGCGGGCGCCTGTCACGCTGCTTGAGATTTTTCGGCTGCTCATCCATCCGCTGATCATGACGGTAATGGGGGTTGTGATTTCGGAGGTCTTATATCGGATCCGTCTGGAAGCTTTTATTGCCCGACAGACACTGGCGCAGAGCGCCAGCACCGACGTTCTGACCGGCCTGAGAAATCGGCGTGCGTTCGATTCTCTACTGGAGACTGAGCATTCCCGTTGCCTGAGACACGGCGCATCCTACGCCCTGATCATGGCAGACCTGGATCATTTCAAGCAGGTTAACGATACCCATGGCCATGATGTTGGCGACGAGGTGCTCAGAGAGCTGGCCCAACGGCTTCAGGCAACGCTGCGTACTGAGGATGAACTGGGGCGCTGGGGCGGTGAGGAGTTCATGGTGCTGCTGCGTGATTCCCACCAACGCGAAGCCGGGTCGGTTGCTGAGAAACTACGCCGTACCGTTGCGGATGTGGCATTCCAAACCACCGCTGGCTCCCTTCCCATAACCACTAGCCTGGGTGTTGCTGTTTTTGATGGCGAGGAAAGGGCCAGTATGGTGGTAAGGCGTGTGGATCTTGCCCTTTATGCAGCCAAGGATAATGGCCGCAATCGGTATGAATCGGCGTAGGTAATGCAATTGGAGGAGGCCGGTGCCGTTCCTCAACCCTGAAAGCTGGAGCCTTCTCCAGAGCCTTCTGGTGTTCAGTCTCTGCGCGCTTGTGATTGCCAGTGCGGGCACGCGTATTACCCGGGTTGTGGATCAGCTTGCCGACCGGACCGGGCTGGGTGAGGCCACGGCCGGCGCGGTTCTGCTCGGCGCGGCGACCTCGTTGGCCGGCTCGGTGCTCTCGGTGACGGCTGCGTACCGCGGGCATCCCGAACTGGCTGTGAGCAACGCCCTTGGCGGTATTGCGGTACAGACCTTTTTCCTGGCCATCGCGGACATGGTCTACCGCCGTGCGAACCTGGAGCACGCGGCGGCTTCTGCCCCGAACATGATGCAGAATGGGCTGCTGATCGGGCTTTTGGCGTTGATTCTTCTGGCGCCGACTCTGCCAGATGTTACGTTCTGGCAGATCCATCCCATCACCCCGATACTGATCGGCTTTTATCTCTATGGCACCCGCCTGATCCAGGGTGCCTGGGAATCGCCCATGTGGCGCCCCTCCATCACACGGGATACGCGGGAGGACAACCCCGAGGCCATGGAGCAGCTGCCGCCGCTGGCCCGCCTCTGGGTGGAGTTCCTGCTGCTGATGGCAATGCTCGGAGTCGCTGGCCTGGTATTGGAACCGGCAGCTACGACCATCAGTGTTGAAGCGGGGCTGAGTCAGACCATTGTGGGCGTCCTGTTGACCGCGGTGAGTACCTCCATTCCGGAGCTGGTCACCTCGGTGGCCGCAGTGAGGCGTGGCGCATTGACCCTGGCCGTGGGTGGTATCATTGGCGGCAACGCCTTTGACACGCTGTTCATGGCCGCCTCAGACATGGCCTATCGGCACGGGTCCATCTATCACACCATGACTGCGGATACGCAACGCTGGGTCACTCTGACCCTGCTGATGGCCGCTATCCTGATCATGGGATTGATCCGGAGGGAACGCTATGGTCTGGGCCGAATCGGCGCGGAGAGCCTGGCGATCATGGTGCTTTACTTACTGGGCGTTGGCTTGATGTTCAGTGGCTGAGCGCCCCACCTGACTGAAGCACAACGATTACTGATGAAGAGAGGGCGTATGGATCATTCACAGCACGAGCGACGGGGGATGTTCCGATCCGTCATGGCCCTGGGACACATCCAGGGTATCCGGATCGAGATTCATGCGAGTTGGCTGATCATTTTTGCTTTATTGATGATCACGATGACCACCGGACTGCGGAATGAGTATGCCGCCTGGTCGTTCAACCAGGCGTTTCTGACGGCGCTGTTGACGTCAGTGGCCTTCTTCGCCTCCATCGTGGCGCACGAGCTGGGCCACAGCCTCGTCGCGATCCGGCGTGGTGTACCGGTGAATGCGATCACCCTGTTCATCTTCGGCGGGGTCGCCCAGCTGGATAAGGACAGTGAGAGCGCGGTGGACGAGTTCTGGATCGCCATTGCCGGACCGGCGGTCAGTTTTGGGCTGGCGATCGGATTTGCGCTGCTTTCGGGGCTGGCGGTTTACGAGCCCCTGACCGTTGGGTTGGGTTGGCTGTCGGTGATCAATCTGATGGTGGCGGTATTCAACCTGATTCCCGGTTTCCCGCTGGACGGTGGTCGGGTGTTCCGGGCGCTGGTGTGGAAGGCCACAGGGGATGCCGCCAAGGGTAACCGGGCGGCCGTTGCGGGTGGCCGCGTGGTTGCCTATGGCCTGTTTGCGCTGGGGCTCTGGCGGCTGTTGGTGGAAGGCAACATGGTTGGCGGAATCTGGATCATGCTGCTGGCCTGGTTCCTGCTCAACCTGGCTGAAGGCCATGACAGAACCTTCAATCTGCAGCATCAGCTCAGCGGTATCCGCGCGCGCGATCTGGCCGATCACCCGATTCCCCATGTGGCGCCGTCCATGACCGTCGATGACTGGGTCCATAACCGGGTGCTGCCGGAAAGTCAGCGCGCCTATATGGTCTGTGACGGCGATCGGACACTGGGGCTGGTCAGCCTGAGCGACACAACCGCGGTTGATCGGGAGCGCTGGCCTGACTTTCAGGTAGCAGACCTGATGACGCCCATTGAGAAAGTGGTGCGCGTTACGCCCGAGAGCGAGGCCACGGAGGTACTGGCCACAATGACCGAGAACAATCTGAACCAGATTCCGGTCATGGAGGCCGAGCGCGTCGTCGGCTGGATTGACCGGGAGCGGTTGCTCCGAACGGTCAACCTGCACATGGAGCTCAAGGCCTGACGGGGATCATGCTCTCCCGGTGGTTCGGCGGATAGCGCTCATCAGATCCTCCAGCACCAGATAGAAGCAGGGTACCAGGAACAGGATCAGGGCGGTGGCGAAGACAATGCCAAAGCCCAGGGAGACCGCCATGGGAATCAGGTAGGTGGCCTGCAGGGAGGTTTCCAGGATGATGGGCGTGAGGCCGCCGAAGGTGGTCATGGTGGTGAGCAGGATCGGGCGGAAACGGCGCAAACCCGCCTCATAGATGGCCTCGAAGGCGCTGCGGTCAGCGCGCCGGCGGTTGGCGTAGTCCACCATGATCAGCGAATCGTTCACCACCACGCCGGAAAGCGCCACGATGCCCATTATGCTGACCAGCGAGATATCCAGACCCAGAATCACATGGCCAATAATCGCCCCGACGGCGCCGAAGGGAATGGCCAGCATCACGATGAGGGGCTGGACGTAGCTGCGGAAGGCGACCGCAAGCAAGGCATAGATCACGCCCATGGCCAGCAGGAAGGCGCCGTAGAGGGTGCCTGTGGATTCACGCAGGTCCGCCTGGCTGCCTTCAAAGGTCCAGGTAATGCCCGGGAAGTCCGCTTGCAGCTGGGGCAGAACGTCGGAGCGGATAGCGGTCAGTACCCGGGAGATGTCGCTTTTGGGCTCAACGTCCATTCCCACAGTGATCACGCGCCGGCCATCACGCCGATCGATGGAGCGGAAAGCCTCGCTCATGGTTGTGTCCGCCACATCCATCAGCGAAACTTCGCCGCCTTCCGGGATCTGAACGACGAATTCCTGCAGATGACGCAGATCCTCGCGCTGATGCTCTGGCAGACGCACGCGGATCTCGTTCTCATTGGTGCCCCGGAGCTGGCGCAGTGCCACCGCGCCGAAAAAGGCATCCCGTACCTGATCCCCGACCTCTGCGGGGCTGAGCCCCAATGCGCGACCCTGAGCGTTGAGCGTTAGGTTCAGCTGAGGCTTGCCGGACTGATAGTTATCGGACACATCACGGGTTGCGCTGAACTCTTTCATGCGCGTGACGAACGCCTTGCTGGCGCGCGCTAACGTGTCGATGTCGGAGTGGCTGAGATCCACGGCGATGTCGTCACGCCAGGAGCCGGGGCCCTGCTCGGCCTCAAAACTGATTTCATCAATGCCGCGGAAATCGCCGATCTCGTTGCGCCACAGGTCTACGATCGCTTGCACCGTCATGTCGCGTTCATGTTCGGGATGCAAGACGAGTTCGACATCAATGGTGCGTTCTCCCCAGACATTGGTTTTGATGCCCTCGGCCTGTTCATCGAGCTCATGCTCGTCAAACAAGCGCTGGGTAGCCTGTGTGATCTGCATGGCGAGCTCGCCCGCTCTATGGGTGGTGGTGCCAACCGGGAGGCTTACGGTGGCGCCAATTTCGTCGGCGGGCACCTCTGGCATCATGATCATACCCATGTGATTGCTGATGGCGTAGGAGCCCACCACTGCCATCACCACGACGGCGAGGCTCAGTGTCGCGTAACGGAAACGCAGGCTGAGGTTGAGTAGAGGTCGATAGAACCGGTTGATCACGGCCTCGAAGCCCCGTGAGAACACGCGCTGGATAGCGTGCAGCCAGTGGCCGTAAACCGTGACCGTCCCGCCGCCACTGTGCCCGAGGTGCGCAGGCAGAATGAACAACGCCTCGAAAAGCGAAATGGCGAGTACCACGATCACCACAGCGCCCATGGGGAACCAGAAGCTGCCCATGACGCCGGGAATGAACAGCAGTGGCAGGAAGGCGACGATATTGGTGAGAATACTGAATGTGACCGGTCCGGCGATGTCCCGAGTGCCCTGAATGGCGGCACTCATGAAGTCCATGCCCTGTTCCCGGTACTCGTAGATGTTCTCGCCCACCACGATGGCGTCATCCACCACGATACCCAGAACCACCAGGAAGCCGAACATCGAGACCATGTTGATACTCACGCCGATGACCGGCAGGAACAGCATGCCGCCGACGAACGAGATGGTCATGCCCATCATGATCCAGAACGCGAGGCGATACTCCAGGAACAGGCTGAGGATGACCAGCACGATGACCATGGCCAGCACGCCGTTCTCGAGGAGCATGGTCATGCGATCCTCGAAGTGCTGCGCCCGGTTGTTGTCAATCCGCAGATTAACGCGATCCGGCAGACTTGCGTCGAGTTCGCTCATGACCTCCTTGCCAGCAGCGGCGACCGTCAGTGGCGATTGGGTGCCTGTTCGAAAGATTTCGATTTCAACAGAGGGCGTGCCGTTGAACTGCGAGTGAAAGCCCGCGTCGTCAAAACCGTCGCGAACCTGAGCAATGTCCCCCAGGGTTACGGTGCCTCCGGAATCACCGCTGGTGACTACAATATTTTTATAGGCGTCCGCCCAAAGGCGGCGCTCTTCCATGCGCAGGAGGATGTCACCGCTGTCGGTCGCCATCGAGCCGGCGGGGATATCCTTGGCGGACGCCTCGATCCGCTGCGCGATCTGCTGTAGCGTGAGGTCGTATTCGCGGAGCCGGTCCCGGGGGACTTGCACTGCCGTCAGGTAGTCCGGCACATCGCTGATGGTGGCCTGTGTGATGCCATCTTCTGCGAGCAGGCGGTCACGAACCTGTTCGCCCAGCTGGCGCAGAGTCCAGATATCCACATCGCCATACAGTACCAACTCCATGACGTCATGGGCACGGCCCTGCAGGCGAACACGGGGCTCTTCGGCCTCATCTGGGAAGGTGCGGATGCGGTCGACTTCCTGTTCAATATCCTGAAGGGCTTTCATGCGCTCGGCCCCGTTGATCAGCTCCAGCGTGATGGTGCCGGAGCCCTCGCGAGCCGTGGAGGACATCTCCTTGATGTCTTCAAGTCCCTGCACCGCCTCTTCGACGGGCAGCAGAATGCCTTGCTCCACTTCCTCGGGAGCTGCCCCGGGGTAGGTGACCGAGACCTGGACAACGTCCGGTTCAAACTGTGGGAAAACTTCTTTCTGGACTTCGAAGGCCATCCAGGCGCCACCGGCCAACAGGAGTACCATCAGAAGGTTGGCGGCAATGGAGTTGCGTGCCATCCAGGCAATGGGGCCGGTCCAGCCTTGGTTATTGCGGCTCTGGTCGTTGCTGGCGCTCATTCGTTGCCCTCTTCAGTGCGCAGATCGGCGCCATCGACCACACTGGCCAGGTTACTGGTGACCACCGTTTCACCGTCCTTGACGCCATCGCTGATGTAGGCGTAGTTGGCGTCGCGGAAGTCGATTGTGACATCACGTATGGATAGCTGACCGTTTTCCATAACCCAGACGGTATCGTCGCGTCGGATATAGTCACGATCGATACGGACTACATTCTGGATTTTTCGCCCCTCGATCGCTGTGTTGAGAAAGGCGCCGATCAGCAACGGCGGTTGCTCACCAGCATCAGCGTTCAGCGCCAGGGGGTCTTTAACCGTGATGAGCACCCGGGCCAGCCTTGTGCTCTCGTTCAGCTCTCCCACCAAGCGCTGCAGGCGCCCCTTGCGATGCCGGCCCTCCGGCCAGGCAGCTTCGTTGCGTATGGTGGCTGGTGCCCCAGCGTCGCCGCCGCGGCTCGCGAAGCGCAGCCACGGGAGCTGGCTCTGGGGCACTGTGGCTTCCACCCAGTATTCGTTCACGCCCACCAGCCGCCCCATTGCCTCGCCGGCGCTGACCTGGGTGCCCACGCTGATGTCGCGACTGAGTACCCGGGCGTCAAAGGGCGCGGTAACACTTGTGCGGTCCAGATCGAGTTGGGCCTGGCGAAGCGCAGCCTCGGCGGATTCAACTTCGGCGCGCGCCTGGTCCAGCTGCGGCTGGCGCAGTACGAGAGCTTTATTGGTGTTTGCAAGTTCCTCGTTCAGAAGCTCGAATTCCTGCTCAGCTACGTTCTGGCGACCCTGCTCCAGGTCAAGGTCCGCGCGGGCTTGACGCAGGTCACTGCGTCGCTGCTGGAGGGTGGCCTCGTAGTCGGCCGGGTCAATCCGCACCAGCGTTTCGCCCTTCTCCACCATGCCCCCTGGCGTAAATGCTGGTGCGCGCTCTATGATCTGGCCCCCAACACGGGGCTTGAGTGTCAGCTCGCGGGTGGCGCGCACCTGGCCCATGGCATTGATCGTTGGGCGGTAGTCGTTCTTTTCAGCCGTCATAACGTCCACCAGCATCGCTGTTTCCCGGGCGCTATCCGGGCCGCGTGTGGCGGTGGGTTCGGTGCTGAATACCAGCCATATCAGGGCAGCCCCCAGTGCCAGTATCAGCAGGGAGATGAACGCCGTCTTGAGCCGGCCGGCGTGGCCGGTTTCAGGGCGTGCTGCGCTGTCGTCGATGGGATCGTTCATTCTGTCTCGCTCGCAGAGTTTTTGCGGGGATCAAAACCGCCGGCCAATGCCCGATACAGGGCGATCCGGTATTCCAGAAGCTGGCGTCGGGCGCTGATAAGGCTGCGCTCCAGGTCCTGACGGTCGGTTAGGGCGTTCAGTACATCGATGTAGCCCACCTGACCGTTGAAATACTGCTGCCGGAGTTGTTCGTAGGTGGCATCAGCAAGCGCCAGCTGGCGCTTGATGCGCTCAATGGCCTGGCGCTGGTTGCGCTCCTGGACCAGCGCATCCTCCACCTCCTGGAATGCCGTAAGAACGGTTTGGCCGTAGTCGTAGAGGCGCTGACGACGTACCGCACGGGCCTGGCTGACCTGGGCATCGCGTTGGCCGGCATCGATCAACGGCGCCACCAGGTTGGCTGCCAGTGTGGTGGCCCAGTTGTCGAACAGATCCTCAACGCTGTTTTCGCGGGTTGACGCGGAGGCGGAGAGGGTCAGGCGCGGAAACTGGTTGCTGATGGCGGCGGCCAGGTCGGCGTCGGCAGCCTGCAGTTGATTGAAAGCCTGGCGTACGTCCGGGCGGCGCTGAACCAGATCAGCCGGAACTCCGGTGTCCGGGAGAGGCGGCAGCTGGGAAGGCAGGCCGCGCCCTGATGGCAGTTCCGTATTGCGGGGCGCCCGGCCCAGTAGAACAGCCAGCTGATTCTCCAGAACCCGGAGTTGCGATTCCGTGCTCAGCCGCTGTTCCTCGGTGGATTCGAGCAGTTGGCGCTGTCGCAGCACATCCGCGCTGCTAGCCTGGCCACTGCCGAACTGGGCCTCCAACAGCTTCATAACGCTGCGATTGGTCTCGATCTGGGACTCCGCCAGAGCCAGCTGGGCCCGCTGGGCGCGCAGCTGATACCAGGTGCGGGCGACTTCCGCGCTGAGGGTGAGTGCGGTCGTCTGATAGTCCGCCCTGGTTGCACGGGCGCGGAACTGCTCTGCTTCCGCCTGGGAGCTGATCCGGCCCCAGAGATCCACCTCATAGTCGGAACTCAGGCCCAGGCGCAGGCTTTGCGTCGTGTCACTGGTGTCACTGTTGCTGACTTCGCCATCAGCAGTGGCGTCCAGATCCGGGTAGAAATCCGCAGACTGCTGCGCCACTGCTGCCCGGGCTTCGTGCAGGCGCTGCCAGGCGGTGCGCACATCCAGATTGGCGTCGAGGCCGTCCTGAACCAGCTGGTTCAGTTGGGCGTCGTTTAAGTCCCGCCACCATTGATCAGGGGGGGAAGTGTCCCCGGAGGCAGAGAAGCTTTCGGGGATCCTAACGGGAGGCTCGGGCTCCTGCGCCGGTTGTGATGCGCAACCGGCCAGAAGGCCAGCCAATAGCAGTGCCATCAGGCGTTCAGGCATGGTTTACCACGTTGGTTTCTGGCACCTGTCAGTGTCCCGGAAAGGCTATCAGCCTGCCAGGGGTGTAACCATTACATCGCTGACTATCGGTGTCATTCAAATTCCTTACTGATGACGTCCCGATAATTACGGATCCGTTGAACATAGTGGACGGGCTCATAGCCTCTGGCATAGCCATAGCGGGTACTGGGGTAATAGCGTTTATCAGCCTTGAGCGGCAGCACCTGGCGCATGTGTTCCCAGGAATCGGGGTTCTTGTTCAGGTTTCTTGCCAGCTGACGCGCATCCAGCAGGTGCCCGCGGCCGATGTTGTAACTGGCGAGGGCCAGGAAGGTCCTGTCCGGCTCGGGAATCGTTTCCGGCAGGCGGGCATGGCGGTCCGCGAGGTAGCGGGCGCCGCCGTCGATGGCCTGTTCCGGGTCAAGCCGGTTCTTAACTCCCAGTGATCCGGCCGTGCGCCGTGTCAGCATCATGATGCCGCGCACCCCAGTGGGGGACACAGCGCTGGGATCCCAGTGCGATTCCTGGTAGGCGAGGGCGGCAAGCAGGTCGGCCGGCATGCCGGTTTTCTTTTCCGCTCTCACAAAGTGCTTGCGGAACTCCGGGAGGCGCTCATCAATGCGCCGGTTCAGAGCTCGCAGATCAACAAAATCGAATTCCCCGATGTAGGAATAGTACTTGTTTTCCATGGCCGTAATGGCTTCGTCGCCAGCGCGACTGTTCATCCACTCGCGCGCAATCCCTGCCAGTTCATCGGCACCCGTGGGGAGATACCACCCGAGGTTCTGCCCCTGGGTCAGGTTCATGGCAACCTCCAGGTGGGGCCAGTGCCGGCGGGTAACCTGAACGATGTTCGCATCCGCAACGGTGCAGTCGAACTGTTGTTCGGCAACCTGCGACAACAGAACTTCCGTGGTTAGCTTGCTGTTGCTGAAGGTGATGCCCTCGTGCTCCACCGCCAGTTCGTTGAGCGTTTCCACATAGCTGGAGCTGTCAGTCACTCGGATATCCATGCCCGTCATATCTTCCGGCAGGCGGGGTAGGGGGCGGCCTTCGCGGTGACATACGAGCTGTTCCGTTACCTCGCTGTGGGCCGGGCCCCGGGTAAAGCGTTCGTTGCGCGAGGCGCGATGGGTGAGCCCTGCCGCCGCCAGGTGGGTAGTGCCTTTCTCAAGCGCTTCGATGACGTCGGCTGTAGAGTTGTGCATGGTCCACTCCACATCCCAGCCCTGAGCTTCAGCGAATTCGTTGACAAGGTCGTACTCTGGCCCCATCGGCTGTTTGTGGCGGTTCAGATAATAGGTGGTAGCGCCATTCCGGGTGGCTACCTTGAGGACTCCTTCCTCCGCTACGGACTCCATCGAGACAGGCGCCTGGGAACTGCCTCCACAGGCGGTTAGCAGGGTGGCAGCTAGGAGCAGCACCAGTGTGGAATGCAAGCGCATCCGGGACTCCGTTATCATTAATTCAGCCTTATCATGGATGAGAATAGTGTACGAACCAATGGTGATCCCGGATTGCAGCCGGTGATCTGGACTTCTGTGGAGTGGTAGCCCCGAACAGCTTCTGTCGTTAGATTGGTGAGCAGTACTGAGTAATTCGGTGACATTATGGTGGAGTATCTGGATTACGATGAAGGCAGGGCTCTGCGCCTGACGCCCAATCGTTCCCTGAGCTGGCAGGGCAACGTGATCTTTTTCGGGCTGATTGCTCTGGTAACGCTGATGGTGGCCATCGGCTGGTCCCTGGCAGGAGCCTGGATGGTCCTGCCATTCGCAGGGGTGGAGTTGGCCGTGGTCGCCTATGGGCTCTATTACACCTCGCGCCAGTGTCACCGCCAGGAGGTGGTGGTGCTTACCGCGGACACGGTGCGGCTGGAGAAGGGGGTCAACCGCAAAGAGTCGGAATGGACCCTACCCCGGCACTGGGCTCGCATCATCATGGAAATGCCGCGCCACGGGTTCGCCGTCCCCAGGTTGATGCTGGCGTATCACGACACTCGCGTCCCCCTGGCTGATTGTCTCAATCCGGCGGACCTGGAAGAGTTTCTGGGCGTAATGGAAGACGCCGGAGTTCGTGTTGAGCGCCATTACCCTGCCGGCGGCCGGTGGTTCTAGGGCAGTGGCGCGTGCGATAATCGGTGTTTTCCCGAAACGACCATCTGAGCCCCTTCCATGAGCAAAACCTATATCCCCGGCAAGGACCGAGCACTGGAGGATTCCATCCAGCGTATCGGCGATGCCGTCGCCAGTCTCGGCTTCAACATCGAACAGGCACGCTGGTTGAACCCGGCACCCTACATCTGGTCCGTACATATCCGGGACCGTGACTGCCCGCAGGTATTCGCCAACGGCAAGGGCGCTAACCGTGAGGCGGCACTTGCAAGCGCTTATGGCGAGTTGATCGAGCGTCTGTCGACCCGCTATCTCTGGGCGGATTTCATGCTGGATGCGGCAGGGCCGGAATATGGGTTTGTCCATCAGGCGGAAGAGCGTTGGTTCCCTGCTGAGGAATCGCAGCAGTGGCCACAAGGCCTCCTGGATGAGACCTGGCTGGAACGCTACATCCATCCACAGGCCATTACCCCGGCGCAGATCCAGGATATGAACGGTGGCGGCACCGGGTGGGGCCTTTGTGCGCTGCCCTACACACGTCAGAGCGATGGCGAAACAATTTATGTGCCGGTGAACATGATTGCCAACCTGTTTGTCTCCAACGGCATGAGTGCCGGCAACAACCGGGATGAAGCCATCGTGCAGGGGCTGTCTGAGCTGTTTGAGCGTGGCATTAAAGAGCGCATCATCAGTGAGGCGATAACACTGCCTGAGGTGCCTTCAGAGGTGATTGATCGCTACCCTCACATTCGTGAAGGCATGGAGGCGCTGCGCAACGAGGGCTTTGGTATCCGCGCACTGGACGGCTCGCTGGGTGGCAAGTACCCGGTGATGTGTGTGCTCCTGAAACACCCGGACGGCGGGGTCTATGCGTCATTCGGGGCCCATCCGACTTTCCAGGTGGCGCTGGAGCGCTCCCTGACCGAGCTTCTTCAGGGCCGGGCAGTGGACGAGCTGGGCGGCTTCCCCGCGCCCACCGCGGATATGGAACTGGTGAACGAGCCCCATAATCTCGAGCTTCATTTCATCGACTCCAGCGGTTACGTGTCCTGGGCCATGGTGGGAGACGAACCGGACGTGGCCTTCTATGACTGGGATGCCAATAGCCCCTGGGCCCGTGAAAATGCGACGGCGCACGCTCAGATGCTGCAGCAGTTGGCGGATGAGGGGTATGAGGTCTACATCTCTGAGCATACCCAGCTGGGCGCCTATGCCTGCCGCATTCTGGTGCCCGGATTCTCGGATATCTACCTGCCGGACGAGCTGTTGCTGCAGAACAACAACGCCTGTCTCCCCATACGGCCACTGCTCTTTGATCTGGAGGCGGCAGGTGAGGACGGCTGGCGCCGGATCCTTGAGGTGATTGATGATCAGCACGTCAACGATCAGATCCGGGTCTTCGAGTGGGCCGGCATTGTCGGCAAGACTGGCCCCTGGGGGCGGCTGCGCATGGGCGAGTTCCGGGTCTGGCTGCTGCTGGCACTGGGCGAGCGCGAGGAAGCGCTGGAAGCCCTGCCTTCGATCCTCGCCTCGGGCGATCTCAGCGACCAGGAGCGGGCCGCCTTTGAGGCGCTGTATCAGGTTCTGGAGCTGGATCTGTGCACGGATGATGCCACGCCCTATGAGCGGGCTCTTCACTTCTATCATGGTAATGAGCTGGTCAGTCAGGCGCGACGCTGGGCCCGGGGAGAGGAACGGTTTCCAGGACTTGAGCGGTTGGCGCCGGAAGCGCCGACGGAGGGGCATCGACGTTTGATGGAAGCGTATCGCAAAGTGTTGGATGGGCAGCAGGCCGCCATGGCATAGAAGAGTGGGACGGGGTCCCGCTTCAGTGATTGTTTACAGGAGTGATTACGCATGGACATTGTACGTCTCATTCTTTCCATACTGCTGCCACCACTGGGCGTGTTCTTCCAGGTCGGGCTCGGGCTTCAGTTCTGGATCAATATCGTGCTGACCCTTTTCGGTTACCTTCCGGGGGTCATCCACGCGGTCTATATCATCGCGCGGCGGTAGCATCCACAGGCGCAACCGTGCATCAGGGGGTTGCGGATGCTGTGTTTGAGGGTAGGGTGTTTACTGCCAACCAATTGAACAGCAACAAGGAATGGATTCATGGCGCTACTTCTGCTCGGCCTGGTACTCTTTCTGGGCATTCACTCACTGTCGATAGTGGCTCCGGCTCAACGCGACGCCATGGCGCGAAGTCTCGGAGAATGGCCCTTCAAGGGCATTTACTCGGTCATAGCGATCATCGGCCTTG
This sequence comes from Salicola sp. Rm-C-2C1-2, assembly GCF_040196175.1. NCBI lineage: Bacteria > Pseudomonadati > Pseudomonadota > Gammaproteobacteria > Oceanospirillales > Halomonadaceae > Salicola > Salicola sp. Rm-C-2C1-2. The sequence continues at coordinate 684,516 of NZ_JBEFNF010000001.1, forward strand.
TGCTCATCGTCAAAGGCTATGGCACCGCGCGCATGGACCCGGTGGTGCTTTACACAACGCCGGCCTGGACGTCCCACATCACCATGCTGCTGATGCTGGTCGCGTTTCCCATGTTCATCGCAACCTATTTTCCCGGCAAGATCAGCAGCACGCTGAAGCATCCCATGCTGGTGGCGGTGAAAGCCTGGGCGCTCGGTCACCTTCTGGCCAACGGCACGCTGGCGGATGTGCTTCTGTTCGGCGGCTTCCTGGCGTGGGCCGTGGTTGACCGCATATCGCTCAAACGCCGTACGCCACGGCCCATCCCCCGCCTGCCGGCATCGCGCTTCAACGATGCGATCGTGATCGTGCTGGGCCTGACGATCTATGTGGTCTTCACAATCTGGCTGCATCCAGCGTGGATCGGGGTGGCCGTCGTCGGCTGATGCGCCACCAGGGCCATCAGCTTGATGCAGGTTCGAACTGTTCCCGCAGCCAGGCATTGATATCATCGGATTCGTAAAGCCACTGCTGTTCGCCATTGTCGTGCTCAATCAACAGGCAGGGCACCTTGACCCAGCCACCGCCGGCTTCAAGGGCGGCCCTGTGGTCCGGGTCGTTCTGGGCATCCCGGGTTTCAACAGGCAGCCCCAGGCGTGACATTTCCTTGCGCACTTTGATACAGAAGGGGCAGGCGTTGAACTGGTAAAGTGCCAGGTTGCTGGCGGCGCGTTCGACGCGCGCCTGCTCTTCGGCGCTACGGGAGACCGCCTTGGGGGTAGTCAGCTTCTCACTGATCAGTACGGCCGGGGTAAGGATCAGGCGGAGTGTACGGAAGAAATAGCGGATAATGACGCGCATAAAAAGCCTTGTTGGTTGAGAAGTAATCGCCTCCGGAATGGGCGACAGCGTACCATTTCTGACACGGTGCGTGAGAGTCGCGTCTGGTAGACTTAACTCAGCAGTCCGCATTACTAGGAGAAGTAGCATTGCCTCGTCCTGATCGAGTGCTGATGTGGTTGAGTATCGTGTTGCTTGTCGGCGGGTCAGTCCCGCTTGGAGCGGACGAGATCCGGGTTGCTGTGGCCAGTAACGTTGCGAAGGCGGCCAAAGTCCTGGCGCAGCGTTTCGAGGCAGCTACCGAGCACACCGTCGTCCTGGCATCAGGCTCAACCGGCAAGCACTACGCGCAGATCCGCAATGGCGCCCCTTTCCAGGCCTTTCTGGCGGCGGATGTGGAAAGACCCCGGCAGCTGGAAGAAAAGGGCATTGCTGTTGCGGGCAGCCGATTCACGTACGCGCGGGGTACGCTTGCTCTCTGGAGTCCAGAGTCTGGGTACGTGGATGCGCAGGGGCAGGTTCTCCAGACTGGCGATTACCGCTACCTGGCGCTTGCCAACCCCAGACTTGCGCCCTATGGACAGGCTGCGCGGCAGGTGCTTGAAACGCGCGGTCTCTGGGCATCTACGCAAGGGCGTCGCGTGATGGGTGAAAACATTGCCCAGACGTTTCAGTTCGTCCAGACGGGCAACGCCCGGCTCGGTTTTGTCGCCACCTCCCAGCTGAAAGCGATGGACGCTTCGAACAAGGGCTCGCAATGGCGCGTACCGGAGTCACTCCATGAACCGATTGAGCAGCAGGCGATTCTGATCGAGGCGAATCAGGCCGCCAGGGCGTTTCTGGCGTTTGTGGGGGGTGAAAACGGCCGCGCTGTTTTTCGGGAATTCGGGTATGAGGTGCCATGATCCTGACCGAGGCTGACCTGACTGCGCTCTGGCTCACGCTGAAGCTTGCGAGCGTCAGCACCCTGATTCTGCTGGTTCTGGGCACCCCACTTGCCTGGTGGCTGGCGCGCACCCGTTGGCGTTTCCGGTTCGTGGTTGAGGCAATGGTAGCGCTGCCACTGGTTCTGCCGCCCACAGTACTGGGCTTCTACCTGCTGATTGCGCTCGGGCCCGACGGCCCCATCGGTAGCCTCATGCAATCGCTGGGCGGCCAGCCGCTGGCATTCACCTTTGCGGGTCTGGTGGTCGGCTCGGTGGTTTATTCGCTGCCGTTTGTGGTTCAGCCGTTGCAGAACGCGTTCTCTGCAGTCGGGCATAGGCCCATGGAGGTGGCTGCCACACTGCGTGCCTCACCGCTGGACCGATTTTTCACCGTGGCGGTGCCTCTGGCCGCGCCCGGTTTTCTGACGGCGGGTGTCCTCGGTTTTGCCCACACACTGGGGGAATTCGGCGTGGTGCTGATGATCGGCGGCAATATTCCCGGCAGTACCCAGGTGGTGTCCATCGCCGTGTATGACCATGTGGAAGCACTGGATTACGCCAACGCACACTGGCTTTCGGGCGGCTTGCTGCTGATGTCGTTGCTGATGCTGATGGCGGTCTATGCGCTCAATCGGCGTTTTCTGGTGGTGCGGCTGTGACTATGGAATTGGCGTTCCGCCTCGACCGCGGCGATTTCAGCCTGGATCTGACCCTGGCGTTGCCTGGGAGCGGCGTGAGCGCGGTTTTCGGTCCCTCAGGCTGTGGCAAGACCACGTTGTTACGCGCCATCGCCGGGTTAGAGCCGGGTGTGTCCGGGCATCTGCGTGTGGATGGCCATACCTGGCAGGACGCCACCACGTTTCGCCCCCCGCATCGGCGTCCGGTTGGCTATGTATTCCAGGAGCCCAGCCTGTTTCCGCACCTGAGCGTGGCCGGCAATCTGCGCTACGGCCTTCGCCGGCGTGCACGCCTCGCGGGTCAGCATCGGCTGGAGCAGGCGGTTGAGCTGCTGGGTATCGCTCACTTGCTGGAACGTCGCCCGTATCAACTTTCCGGTGGTGAGCAGCAGCGTGTTGCCATAGCCCGGGCTCTGGCGGTTGAGCCTGCCGTTTTGCTGTTAGACGAACCTCTGTCCGGCCTGGACGACGAGCGCCGGCTTGAGATCCTTCCGTATCTGGAGCGCCTGCATCGCGAGCTGGCCATTCCCATGCTGTACGTCAGTCATTCCCGGGAGGAGGTGGCGCGGCTGGCGGATCATCTCGTGCTGATGGAGGCCGGGCGCGTTCAGGCGGAAGGGGGCCTGAACGAGGTGCTGACTTGCCTGGACCTTCCGATTGCCGGCCAGCCGGGTGCGGAGACTGTCATTGAAGGCGTTGTGGCATATTACGACGCCGCGGACGGAGTCGTGCAGGTGGATTCCGTCGCAGGTCCCATGCAGGCGGTGCTGGGGCCGCTGGAATCCGGTCAGCCGGTAAGGCTTCAGATCCGGGCACGGGATGTGAGCGTGGCGCTTGTGCCGCCCCAGGCCAGCAGCATCCTGAACGTGATGCCGGCACGACTTGAGGCGGTTGCCGAGCAGGCAGGTGGCCATGCCATGCTCCGGCTGAGCGTGGGGGAAACAGTCCTTCTCGCCCGGGTGAGCCGCCGTTCCGTACGGGAACTGAATCTGGTGCCGGGCATGGACGTTTACGCGCAGGTGAAGAGTGTGGCGCTTCTGGGTTAGACTCGGCAGAAGAGCGTTTTGCCTTTATGGCGCCGATTCAGCTTTCATATTCACCGAAGGACTCTGTGTGGTAGCGCCGGATGGTCAGTGTTGGCGACCAGTAATCCGGAGGCAGTCCGGCCTTACGCTTGAGCTGGCGCACGAAGTCCAGGGGCTCGGGCAGTGACTCCCAGACCGTGGGTAGGAAGGTTCCCCGATAGGCCCCTTCCTCGAGGATGAGTCCATCCTCGCCGGGCTTTATATTTGCCAGCAGTTCCGCCTCGGAGGTGACTGGCAGGGCTTGCGGCGTCGAGAGTATCGAAAGCGCCACCAACACCTTCTCAAATTCGTCCGCTGCCAGCGGCGGGAAGCGCGGGTCCCTGAAAGCGGCGGCATGGGCATGTTCCGCTACATCTGCCACCAGTGGTTGATGCGCCTGTAGGGTCCCGATACACCCTCGCAGACTGCCATCAAGGCGATTCAGAGTGACAAAACTAGCCCCGTTTTGCTGCAGTACCTCGGGCCATTGCTGCGGATCAACCGCCAGGGCGTGGCCGCTGTCAAGTCCCTCCCGGATGCTGTCCCGGCCCAGTGTCAGCAGCATCTGCCGGTTTGCAGGCGTGATCGAGGTTTCAGTTGAAGACATAAGCGCCATACCCTACAACGCTGTCTTTTGAGGCTCCGGCATCCGCTGAGTTGCGCCGATCCAGGATGCGGCCCTCCAGCCCTTTCTGACGGGCTAGCCACAGCAGGCCGTTGATCGGGTGGCGACCGCAGGCATCGCCATCGCGGACTTCCTCGTAAGCCAGGTTCTCAATGGCCTCGGAGGTGGACCTGTCCCGTCGCACGGCGCTGTCGTAATCCATGAAGTGGCTCAGATCCGAGCTGATGGCGATCAGCGTCTCGGGACCGCCCCATAAGGAATCCAGCAGTGTGCCCACATCCTCTGGCGAGGCTTCGCCCACTACCAGAGGCACAACGCTGAAATCGTCCAGAAGTGCCTGCAGGAACGGTAGATGCACCTCAAGGCCGTGTTCGCGCTTATGGGCATCGTCCCGATAGACCACATCCGACCGTTGCGCTACCAGTTCAGCCTGCGTCCCCTGATCAACCCGCACATTGCCCATAGGCGTTGCGAAAAACTCCGCCCTGCTGGCCGCGACCCCGAGGAAGGGGACTCGATGGCTCGGGCCGAGCAGGATGACCCGCGTGATGCGGTCCGCGATAGCGCGCACCGGTGCGTACGCCTCGCCTGCTACCGCCCCTGAGAACGGGTAACCGGCGTGAGGGGCGATCAGTGCCTTGGGCGGTGGCGTTTCCTGGGTGCCCGCCTGATCTAGGTAGCCGGCTACTTGCTGCTGAAGCACGTCGCGCTCTGCTGGGTAGAAGAGCCCTGAAACCGCTGGTGGCCGAACCGTATGTTCCATGCTGCACCTCCTCGGGATCTGCATTCTATTGCCAATATGGGGGCGGTCCAGGCCATCCACAAGGCTGTTCAATGCCCTCGATGGGCCCCTATACTCGAAGTATAACGCCAGTACCGGGAGGTGAAACCATGGGTGTTACGATTTCCAGCGACCGTTTCCCGACGGCCTATTGGCACCAGCTGGACGATGGCCGTATCCAGTGTGATCTGTGTCCTCGCGCCTGCAAGCTGAAGGAAGGCCAGCAGGGTTTGTGCTTTGTGCGCGCCCGCCATGATGATCAGATCGTGCTGACCACCTATGGCCGTTCCAGTGGGTTCTGTGTGGACCCGATCGAGAAGAAGCCCCTGAATCACTATCTGCCGGGAAGCTCGGTTCTGTCTTTCGGCACTGCCGGCTGCAACCTGTTCTGCAAGTTCTGCCAGAACTGGGATATGAGCAAGTCCCGCGAGATGGATACGCTGGCGGACCAGGCGGAGCCGGAGACCATCGCACGGGCTGCCGAGGACCTGGGCTGTCGCAGCATCGCCTTCACCTACAATGATCCGATCATCTTTCACGAATACGCGATTGATGTGGCCCAGGCCTGCCATGAGCGTGGCATCAAGGCGGTGGCGGTAACGGCTGGCTACATCTGTGACGAGCCGCGCCGTGAGTTCTTCCGGCATATGGATGCGGTTAATTTCGACCTTAAGGCGTTTACTGAGCGTTTTTACCGCAAGATAACGGGCAGCGCGCTTCAGCCGGTGCTGGATACGATTGAATACGTGCACAAAGAGACGGACGTGTGGTTTGAGCTGACCAATCTGTTGATTCCCGGGGAAAACGATTCCAGCGAGGAAATCGAGCAGATGAGCCAGTGGGTGGTTGAGCATCTGGGGCCGGATATTCCGATGCATTTCACGGCATTCCATCCGGATTTCAAGATGATGGATTACCCCTCGACGCCGCCCGAGACGCTGGCGCGGGCTCGGGAAATCGCCATGCACAATGGCGTCCGTTATGCGTATACGGGTAATGTGCACGACGAGGTGGGCGGTAGCACCTACTGTCACCATTGCGGGCAAAAGCTGATTGGGCGTGACTGGTTTGTGCTCAGTGACTGGAATCTGACGGCCAACGGTCACTGCACGAACTGCGGTACCCAGTGTGCCGGGGTGTTTGATGGGGATCCCGGACGTTGGGGTGCCAGGCGGGTTCCGGTTCGGCTGGCAGAGTGGCGTTAGCGACACCCATCAGGTCTGAATAGGGGAGGCGGGTAACGCTCGGAGGGAAGCCCGGTCGCCAGGGATGGCGACCGGGCAGCGTCCATGGATGGATTCATAGCGATTCCCGGAGAGCGTTACCCGCCTCCCCTCCCACCAAAGCCTCTCATTCCTGAGACACATCTGGACTTACTCGACCAACTCGTCGTGCATCCGGATCTCGTTGTTGAGGGTCTGGTGCACTGGGCAGCGGCCGGCGATCTGGAACATGCGCTGGCGTTGCTCTTCGGTTACGTCACCCTCGATGGCGATGTGGCGCACCAGCTCATCCACCTTCCCGGATTCCGTCTCACACGCTTCGCAGTCTTGCGCGTGGATCTTGCGATGGGAAACCTCGCAGGTGACGCGCTCCACCGCCAGTTCCTTATGGCGCGCATACATGTTGATGGTCATGACGGTACAAGTGCCCAGTGACGATGCCAGTAGTCCGTAAGGGTCGGGCCCGCTGTCAGTACCACCGTTGCTCTTGGGTTCGTCCGCTACCAGTTCATGCGGACCAGCCTGTATACGGCACAGGAAACCGTCCTCGGTGCGGCCGGTAACGCGCGCGCCTTCCGGGGCAGGTGTGGTTTCAGGCTCCAGGAAGCGGGCGGCCCAGGCGGAGACGACCTGGGCGACGTACTGGGCGTCTGCCCGGCGCGAGAGCAGGTGGTCCGCGTCGTCCAGGCTGATGAAGCTCTTGGGGTGCAGGGCGGCGGTGTAGATCTGCTCGGCGTTGTCGATGCTTACGGTGCGGTCATGCGGCGCGTGCATCACCAGCAGGGCACGCCTCAGGTTGTGGAGTCGGTCAGTAAGGTTGTGATTGCGGGCATCGTCGATAAAGTCCTTGCGGATGCGGAAAGGACGGCCGGCCAGGTCGACTTCCGCACTGCCGTTTTCCTCGATGCGCTCCAGGTCTTTGCCGAACTGTTTGAGCACGTGATCCGGGCTTGCCGGGGCGCCAATGGTGGCGATGGCGCGCACACTGTCGAGGCGTTCGGCAACGGCAAGGGCGGCGGAGCCGCCCAGGGAGTGGCCAACCAGGAGCTGGGGGGCGGCGTAGTGCTCGCTGAGCCAGCTGGCGGCGTCTTCGAGGTCGTCGAGATTACTGGAGAAATTGGTTTCCGTGAATTCGCCCTCGCTTTCCCCCAGTCCGGTGAAATCGAATCGCAGTACCGCAAAGCCGGCGCCGGCGAGTGCGGCGGTGATGGTGCGCGCCGCGCGCACCTGGCTGCCGCAGGTGAAACAGTGGGCGAAGATAGCCGTGGCCTGCCAGATCCCGCCCGGCGGTAACTCGATGGTGCCCTTGAGGGTGAGGCCGTTGCGGCACTGGAATTCGATGGTGGGCATGGAGGAACTCCTTGCAGATCCGGAATGGTCCCGCAGGGGGCACATCTACCTGTTATGCATCAGGCGGTGGCCGGACTTGGCTGCGGGATGTATTTACGTCCATATAAGGTTAACAGAAAGCCGAAGAAGAACATCAGTACGCCATAAACCGCTGAAGGCATCGACATAGTCTCGAATTCCAGCAGGTTAAGCGTGACCAACAGGCCGATGCTACCGTTTTTGTTACCCAGCTCCACTGCCAAAAGCCAATTCTCACGGCTGGAGGGTTTGGTAACAGAGTGCTTTGTGATGCGTGGGCGTATCCTGAAGCGTAAGTACAAAGCGTTACGCGGTACTGTAATCGATTCAAGATACCGGGCCGTAGATTACTGTTAGTTCAAAGATGTATATTAAGACGCTAAAACGCTGGAGATCGCTCAATGAAGTTCAATCTGACCATGGCGCAGCGCCTGAGTCTGGGGTTTGGTGCCGTCGTCGCTCTGATGTTGGTGATTGCCGTAATAGGCGTCATGCGGGTGAATTTTATTGATCGCACCCTGACTTCTGTGAACGACGGCGCTTCTCCGAAGCAGCGCCAAGCAATCAATTTTCGAGGTAGTGTGCATGACCGCGCGATTGCTATTAGGGATGCTGTGCTTGTTCGGAACGATTCGGCGCTTGAAAAGCACTTGGCTGACATTCGTGAACTCAAGAATTACTACGCCGAATCGGCCAGTACCATGGAAAAACTGTTTGCTGAGACGAAAACTACCGATCAGGAGCGGGCGCTTCTGAAGCGTATTCAGGACATACAGGAACGTGCGTTGGACGTGACCGCGACGGTGCTGGATCAACGTCAGTCAGGAAACCTGGAGCAGGCGCGACAGTTCCTGCTTGATGAGGTCTCGCCCGCTTATTCGGAGTGGCTCAAGCGCGTTAACGCGTTCATTGACCACCAGGAAGAGCTTATCCGCGCCGATGTTGGGGCGGTCCGTGAAACGGCTCATGGCTTCCAGTTCTTTATCTTCGCTGTTACGGGGTTTGCGCTGGTGGTGAGCGTTTTAGTGGCTGTGATGATCATCCGTAATCTCAAGGCAATACTTGGCGGCGAACCCTCTGACGTGTCGCAGGCTATCCAGGGGCTTGCTGAGGGCAAGTTGGATCAGTCAATTGTCACCAATTACCCCAATAGTGTGATGGGAACGTTGAGTACCACATTGCAACGGATTGCGGAGATTATCAGTGATGTGCGTACCACGGCTGACCAGCTGAACCAGTCCTCCGCTCATCTGAGTGAGACATCAGACCGCAATAATGAGCAGATTCAGGTCCAGTCGAATGAGGCTGAGCAGATGGCGGCGGCGGTGAATGAAATGGCGGCTTCTGTGGAGGAAGTTGCCAGTAACGCCTCTAATGCCGCTGGCGCGACCCAGAATGCCGATCACGAGGTTGAAAGCGGCAATAGTGTTGTTCAGGCAACAGCCTCAAGCATGAACAATCTGGCCGAAACACTGGAAAATGCGGGACGTACCGTTGAGTCGGTATCCAGCGATAGCGCCGAGATCGAGAAAGTCACGCAGGTGATCAATGACATTGCGGACCAGACCAATCTCCTTGCTCTGAACGCGGCCATTGAGGCAGCCCGGGCGGGTGAGCATGGACGTGGCTTTGCGGTGGTCGCTGACGAAGTTCGGTCGCTGGCCTCGCGCACCCAGGAGTCCACTCAGGAGATTCGTGGTATGATCAACAAGCTTCAGGAAGGGGCGGCAAATGCGACCCAGGTGATGCAGACCAGTCGTGAGTTGGCTCAGAACACCGCGGAACAGACCAGTGAGGCGGAGTCAGCGCTGGCGCGGATCCGTAAGGAGATGGGCTCGATTAACGATATGAATGCCCAGATCGCCAGTGCTGCTGAGCAACAGAGTACAGCGGCCGAGGAGGTGAACCGCAACATCACCCGCATCCGCGATGCGACTGGCGAAACAGCTTCCGGCTCTGAGGAAGTGGCAAGATCCAGCCGGGATCTTGCCACTCTTGCGGATAACCTGACGGAGAAGGTTCGCTTCTTCCACGTCTGACGGGCGCCTTAAGCGTCAGGCGCCGGAGTCGCCGGGCTTGTCGCTGCCCTGATGGTCAAGCGCACTTGCCTGATCCAGGCGCGGATGATTATTCATGAACTCACGGTGAGGCTCGTCCAGCGTGTCGAGCTTCTGAAGCGTGCCCTTGATGGCATGGATGGCCGCCAGAACGTCCAGGGTGTTCCCGGATTCGGAAATTGTATGCATGTTCCGGATCGGGAAACCAATGGAGGTCGCCGCGCAATCAACGCTTGCTAGAACACCGGCCATGCCGTCAGTGCCGGTATCAGGGCCTACCACATCACGCTGGAAGGGTATTGCCTGCTCGCGCGCTGTGGTTTCGAAGAACCGATTGAGCTGCTCACTGGCGATGGCGCCCACAGACATGGTGAACCCTTTGCCCATCTCCTGTGGGTTCATGCGTCGGTCACCAATGCCGGGTGCCGCCTTGTAGTCGTGGTTTACGTCGACGCCGATCAGCGCATCAGGCTTGAGTTCACCCGCCATAACCCGGCTGCCCAGACGGCCGATCTCTTCATAGGTGGTCATAGTGTACAGGACACGGATGTTCTCGGTGCCGCCGGCTTCAGCCATCAGGCGTGCAACTTCCGCGGTGGTGAAGCAGCCCAGCCCGTTGTCCAGATAGGCACCATAGAATGTGTTGGGACTGAAGCCCTTGCGGATCGGGCGGTCGAGAAGGAGGGAGTCGCCCGGGCGAACCCCGAGATTCTCAATCTGCTGCTTCTTGTTGTCGCCGTGGATCTGTAGTTCCAGATACAGCTGTTCTTTCTTGATGCCCTTGTCGCCACTGCGGACGTTCGGGTCCGCGAAATGGATGGCGCCCAGTGCCTCAACTGTGCCGCCTTCAATCACGCGGTAGCTGCCGGGGTTTTCCGGATCCTCGCTGAACAGCTTCACTTCATGACCAATGAGCGTTGTCGGCAAGAAGGAGTCGCTGTTGATCCAGATCTTACCGTCGTCGCCAATGCTGCGTACTTGCATCCGGATCTTGTCGGCGTGGCCGATGATCATGACCTTGAACAGATCATCACGCCCCGGGTGGCTGTCCAGAACAACCCCGGCGTGGCCCTTGAACTGGTGAATGTGCCAGTCCTTTGGGGCTACGCGCTCAAGGTAGGGTTTGAGTACGCCATAGGTCATCGCCGCCTCGATGCCGATCGGGCTGGGCGCGGCCAGAATGTCGCGCATCAGCTCGAACTGATCGTCGGGCATGGGGGTGTTCCAGGGCTGATTCGATTCGGTCATCGGAGTTGTATTCCTCTGTTCCTGGTTTCGGATTACGGTCGGAAAGGATACCTCTTGATCCCGGCCCGTGGCTATACGCTTATGTCCCGGTCTGACGCCAGGGGGTAATCAATATCGGTGAGGACTCCAGGGTCATCCACGCAGACTGGGTGGTAACAGGCCTCATGCCTGCGCAGAACCTGGCGGCCTCCCTGGTCACCAGTCAACTGTGTCAGTTCCGGCCAGAAAGCACGGCCGAAAAAGACCGGGTGGCCGGGCCGACCCTGGTGCGTCGGACGCACGATACGGGATTCAGTGGCCTGGTGAACAAGGCTTGTAAGGGTGCCTTCTCGGATCCACGGCATATCGCCCAGGCAAATGGCGAGGGCCGCTGCTTTTTCCCCCTCAAGGGTGTGCACAGCATCCGCTATGCTGCTGCCCATACCAGTGCCCGCATTAGGGGCCCGGATAATCCGGGCAGCCTCGGGCAGCTCAAGGTCTGCCGCTGTGTCTCCGGTGCCGAGCACGATCCGAACATCACTGAAGCCTGTTTGCAGGCTCTCAACAGTTGTGGCCAGCAGCGTGCCCCCATCGGCAAGAGGCGCGAGGCGTTTGTCCCCATCGCCGAAACGCCGGGAGGCGCCAGCGGCCATCACGAGGGCAATCACTCCAGTGCCCTCAAGCCTGTTTCCGGGCGGAGGTTGAGCCGGCATCAGCCGGCCAGCTGGTCAGCCACAGGGAGCTGGCGGATGCGCTCGCCGGTGGCGGCATAAATGGCGTTGCACACCGCAGGCGCTACCGGTGGCAGGCCAGGCTCACCCGCACCGCCCATGGGCAGTTGCGGGTCGTTGTTCACCAGATGCGTGCGCACCTGCTCGGGCGCATGCGTCATGCGCGGCACGGTGTACTGGTGGAAGTTGTTCTCCTGCACCCGGCCATCCCGGAAGGTGATCTCGCTGTGCAGGGCAATGCCGATACCCATGACGCAGGCGCCTTCAAGCTGGGAGCGGATGCGTTCGGGGTTTACCTGGAAGCCGCAGTCAAAGGCGATATCGGCGTTGTGGATGGTTACGTTGCCGTTACTGCTCACTTCCGCGTCGATCACAATGGCGGTGTAGGACTGGAAGCTGTGGTGGAACGCCAGCCCCAGGCCCCGGCCTTTTGGCAGGTTACGTCCCCAATCCGCCTCAGCCGTCACTTTTTCGATCACGCCGCGCATTCGGCCAATGTCGATGGTGTAGACCGCAGGGTCCTCCCCGTAGTTCCACTTGTCACCAAAATGGCGGGGGTTGATCTGGCGCGCGGGGCCCAGCAGCTCCAGCAGGTAGTCCCGGTGGTCCTTTCCTGCCGCTTCTGCCATTTCAGCCGCAAAGCTCTGGATGGCGAATGCATGGGGTAGGTTGTAGACCGAGCGGAACCAGCCAATACGCGCATGGGACGTCGCCTCTGGATTCTCGAGCTGGATCGCGGGGATGTCGAACGGCATGGTGTTAAAGCCCATGCCCAGTTCGAACCCGCCCTTGTGTTCCGGATCCTCCTGGAAAAGAGAGGTAATGGTCGGGGACAGCGTGCGGTGACGCCAGCCGGTGGCCTTACCATTGGCGTCCAGACTGCCTTCGAACCGGTCCACAGAGAGAGCATGGAAATAGGCGTGGTGAACGTCATCCTCCCGGCTCCACTGAACCTTGACCGGCTGCCCTTCCATTGCCTTCGCCAGAAAGCCGGCTTCGAGTACATAGTCGGGTTTGGACTTGCGGCCAAAACCGCCCCCAAGAAGTGTCACGTTCAGGGTGACATTCGCCTTATCCAGCCCCAGGATGCCGGCCAGGCCCTCGCGGCCAGCGCGCGGGTTCTGGATCGGTGCCCAGGCTTGCGCCTTACCCTCTTTCAGTCGAACAACAGCCACCGGCGGCTCCATAGGCGCCTGAGCCATGTGCGGCATGTAATAGGTCGCGTTAAGCGTTTGCTCCGCACTGTTGAGAGCATTCTCAATATCGCCACTGCTGCGGATCACCTTACCCGGGGACTGGGCGGCTTCCTCGAGCGATCGACGATACTCGTCGGTGTTGTACCGGGCATTATCGCCCGCCGCATCGGTATTCCAATCAATCTTCAGGGCATCACGCCCCTGCATGGCGGCCCAGGTGTTGCTGGCGATCACCGCCACGCCGCCCATCGGCTTGAAACCGGCGGGCTCGCTGTTGGTGTCCAGAGTAACCACTTTTTTAACACCAGCCACTTTCAGGGTGTCGCTGTCATCAACGCTAGTAACCGTGGCGCCAAGTACCGGCGGCCTTGCGATCACGGCATGGACCATGTCGTCGAACTGGACGTCCGCGCCAAAGGTGGCGGTACCTTCAACAATGGCTTCGCCATCAATGGCCTTGGGGCGTTCAACGTTGGCGGCATCACGCCCACGCACTGGTCCGGCTTCCTGGCCGATATAGCGGTGGGCATCAATCGGTTTGAGCTGCAAGGTACTGCGCTCCGGTACATCCAGTTGCCGGGCTGGCTGTGCGAGGTCACCAAAGCCCAGAGTACGGCCGGAGGGGGTATGGATGACCTGATGCACACCCGTCTTGCAATCGGAAGCAGCAACACCCCATTCATTGGCAGCCGCCTGCACCAGCATCATCCTGGCGGAAGCGGCCGCGCGGCGCATGGGATCATACCAGTGGCGCATGCTGCGCGAGCCGTCGGTGTTCTGATTGCCATAGCGGTTCTGATCTGCCTGCGCCTGTTGGACGGCTACCCGGTCCCAATCGGCGCCGAGCTCGTCCGCTGCAACCATTACCAGGCTGGTCCGGATGCCCTGGCCCATTTCGGACCGGTGGTTGATGATGGTTACCGCGCCGTTGGGGTCGATCTGAATGAAGACATTGGGGTCATCCACCCAGCCACCGGGCATGCCGGCAGCGCCGTACTGTTTATCATCCTCGCTGGCCAGAGCCATGTCCCAGCGTGCCGCCAGAACCAGGGCACAAGCACCGGCCATGCCGCCAAGAAAGCGCCGGCGGCTGACGTTTGCGATCATCAGTGAATCGTCTTCCTGCGTCATGATCAGGCCTCCTCCTGCACCGCGTCGGCGGCTTGATGGATGGCGTGGCGGATGCGGTTATAGGTGCCACAGCGGCAGATGTTGCCGTTCATTGCGTCCTGGATTTCGGTCTCGGACGGGTCGTCGTTCTGTTTCAGCAGTGCCGTGGCACTCATGATCTGGCCCGCCTGGCAGTAACCGCACTGGGCCACTCCCAGATCGAGCCAGGCGTTCTGAACCTGCTGACCGATGGGGTCAGAGCTCATGGCCTCAATTGTGGTGATGTTGCCACCGGTCGCGTTGCCCACGGTCGTGGTGCATGAGCGGATCGCCTCGCCATCGAGGTGAACGGTGCAGGCGCCGCACAGCGCCATGCCGCACCCGTATTTGGTGCCCGTGAGCTGGACGATGTCGCGGATTGCCCAGAGCAGTGGCATGTTGTCCGGGACATCCAGCTCATGGTTGGTTCCGTTGATGGTCAATGTGGTCATGGCATTGTCTCCGCCGGTTGTATCGGTGTCTTTGCGGCGTGGAAAGAGACCGAGATTATCGCATCAGTATAGTCATGAGAACGAGCCTGAGCCCAGAAGCATTCGTATCAGGGTGGCATTGGCGATGTCGATCAGCAACGCACCTCACATGGATCAGGTAAGATGACGCAGTGCCCGGTGCTAGGCTGGCGACGCATGGTTCCGTTCCACCGGGTGCGAGTCCGTAGCGGCGGATAATTCAGGCCCCGACTGGCGCGTACCAGACCACCCAGTATCAGCCCGAAGGTGGCGAAGGACATCCCCAGCGTGCACGCATCAGAGAGGCCGGAATTATACGCGAAAAGCTGGCCCCAGGTGAGCGGTGTGCCATGGCCGCCGGCCAGTGAGATGCTGCCGCCCACGTGCCTGTAAAGCGGGCTCTGGCCGCTCAGCCAGGCCGAATAGCAGTGCGAGTGCGCGACCGTCGGCGGCACATTCTATCGGTGCAACATCCCGGTCCAGAGGTTGAGGCGAACACCAAGCCAGAGGGCCACGATGGCCAGTGCCAGCGTCACCGGTCTGCTGAGCGTCAGGAGTGAGGTGTCGGTTGCTGTTTCCGTAGGATTCAAGAATACGCCAGTCGCGGGTTCGGAGAACAGTCCGGCGTGCACAGTGACGCACTGGTGCCGGCGCGCGGGCCTGGCCTCGTCGGTGTGGATTGGCTAGGCTCGGGCTTCCTCAATCACGGACAGAAAAGGCATTGTCATGGCTGATCTGATACTCCATCACTACCCCATGTCACCGTTCTCGGAAAAGGTGCGAGCCATGCTTGGCTATGCTGGCCTCGGCTGGCAATCCGTAACGGTGCGCGAGATGCCGCCACGCCCGAATCTGGAAGCGTTGACCGGCGGTTACCGAAAGATTCCGGTGGCGCAGGATGGCGCGGACGTGTTCTGCGATACCCGCGTCATTGCCCGGGAGATCGCTGCACGGGGCAACCGGCCCGAACTGGTGCTGGAGCACAGCAGCGAGGCGGTGCAGGCCTTCGTCCGGGAAGCGGACCTGGAAATCTTTCTGGCCTGTGTCATTGGGTTCAGTGGGCCGGGGATGATGGTCAAGCTGGCGAAGCGTACGTCCACGCTCAACGCCCTGCGCTTTCTGAAGGACCGGGTATCAATCGGGCGCACCGCCAGGGTTTCCGCCATGAAACCGAAGCAGGCCCGGGCTAAGATCCGCGAGCATCTGGAGCGGCTGGAGGGCATGCTTGAGAGGGACTTTCTCTTCGGAGACACCCCCTGCATCGCCGACTTCTCGGCCTACCACGGGCTCTGGTATGTGAGGGATCTTGCGGAACATCTCGTAATGAAGGGGTATCCGAGCGTGAACGCCTGGATGGACCGGATCGAGGCGTTCGGCCACGGAGCGGCGCGCGAGCTGAGTCAGGAAACTGCGCTGGCGAAGGCCCGCGATGCGGAACCCCGACCGGTCAATATGAAAGGGGAAGACCCACTGCTGGGCAAGCAGGTATCCATTGCGCCCGACGACTACGCCCGGGATCCGGTCGTCGGCACCCTCGTGGCCTCCAGTGCGAATGAGAGTATCCTCAGGCTAGAGAATGATGATACGGGTGTGCTGCATCTGCACTTCCCGAAGGAAGGGTTCCGGGTCTGGGAGCCCTGATCATCGCAGTGTCACAGGGCGTTGATATCATCGGTTGCATGATGGTTGTGGATCATGAAGAGTGAGGCGATCAACGGTCATCCATGAACGGAGGAGCAACATGCCGTTGGCGACCTTCACTCGATCACCGCCTGGGTGCTTCTGGGCCTGACGCTCGCCCACATTGCGGTGGTTTTCTACCATCAGTTTGTGCGGCGTGACGGCACCCTCAGGCGCATGAGTTAGCCGCCATCGACAGGCCGGGATGCTCATAAAAAGAACCTATTGAAATGGTCAACAAATGCAACTGATGATAATGGGGCAAGAGCCCCGGTGAATGTCGTATAGTATACACGTCGATGACGTCGCACCGGGTTCAAACAGGCCCGGGGGCGGTCGTTTTGAGTGGACCTGCTTCATTCAACACTACAGTTACGATCGGAGAGATCTATGAGCGGAAACGAAAGCGGCGGTAAGTGCCCCGTTGTCCACGGTGGCAATACCCATGTGAATGACGATGTCATGGAGTGGTGGCCGAACAGCCTGAATTTGGACATCCTTCATCAGCACGACACCAAGACCAACCCGATGGGCGAGGACTTCGACTATCGCGAAGAAGTCCGCAAGCTCGATTTCGATCAGGTCAAGCAGGACGTTATGGACCTGATGACCGACAGCCAAGACTGGTGGCCCGCAGACTGGGGCCACTATGGCGGCCTGATGATCCGCATGACCTGGCACGCTGCGGGCAGCTACCGTGTATTCGATGGCCGCGGTGGTGCGGGCACCGGCAACCAGCGTTTCGCGCCCATCAACAGCTGGCCCGACAACGGTAACCTTGACAAGGCACGCCGCCTGCTGTGGCCGATCAAGAAAAAGTACGGCAATCGCCTGAGCTGGGCCGACCTGATCACCCTGGCGGGTAACGTTGCCTACGAATCCATGGGCTTCAAGACCTTTGGTTTTTCCTTCGGCCGCGAAGACATCTGGCACCCTGAAAAGGAAACCTACTGGGGTAGCGAGAAGGAATGGCTCGCCACCAGTGACAATGAGAACAGCCGCTACGACGAAGACCGTAACCCGGACTCCCTCGAGAACCCGCTCGCGGCCGTGATGATGGGTCTGATCTACGTCAACCCGGAAGGCCCGGATGGCACGCCGGACCCGGCGCAGACGGCGCAGGATGTGCGCGTTACGTTCCAGCGAATGGCTATGAGCGATGAGGAAACCGTTGCCCTGACCATTGGCGGACACACTGTTGGTAAATGCCATGGCAATGGCGATCCGGACAACGTTGGTCCGGCACCCGAAGGCGCAGACGTAGAGGAACAGGGCCTCGGCTTCAACAACCATGTCACGCGGAGCGTTGGGCGTGACACAGTGACCAGTGGCCTTGAAGGCGCCTGGACCACCAACCCGATCCAGTGGGACCACGGCTATCTTGAAATGCTCCTCGACCACGAGTGGCAGGTTGTCCAGAGCCCCGCAGGTGCCAATCAGTGGGAGCCGGTGGATATCAAGGAAGAGGACATGCCGGTGGATGTGGAGGATCCCTCGATCCGCCGCAAGCCGATGATGACCGACGCCGACATGGCCCTCAAAGTGGATCCGGAATTCCGCAAGGTCTGCGAGAAGTTCCGCCAGAATCCGGACCAGCTGGACGATGCTTTCGCCCGCGCCTGGTTCAAGCTGATCCACCGTGATCTGGGCCCGAAAGACCGCTACATCGGCCCGGAAGCACCCACCGAGGACCTCATCTGGCAGGACCCGGTACCCGAGGGCAGCTGGAACTACAATGTTGAGGCGGTGAAGAAGCAGATCGCCGAAAGCGGCCTCAGCATCAGCGACATGGTGGCAACGGCCTGGGACAGTGCCCGTACCTTCCGCCAGTCCGACAAGCGCGGTGGTGCCAACGGTGCCCGTATCCGCCTGGCGCCGCAGAAGGATTGGGTCGCCAACGAGCCGGAGCGTCTGCAGCGTGTGCTCAAGGTACTTGAGCTGATCGCGAAGCAGAATGGTGCCAGCGTGGCGGACGTGATCGTTCTGGCCGGTAACGTGGGCATCGAAAAGGCCGCGAAAGCCGCTGGGCATGATATTGCCGTGCCGTTCCGGCCCGGTCGTGGCGATGCCACCGAGGAAATGACCGATGTGGATTCCTTCCAGTGGCTCGAGCCGCTGTCGGACGCCTATCGCAACTTCCTGAAGAAGGACTACAGCGTTCAGCCGGAAGACCTGATGCTCGACCGCACCCAGCTCATGGGGCTGACCGCGCCTGAGATGACGGTGCTGATCGGCGGCATGCGGGTACTCGGTACCAACCACGGTGGCAGCAAGCATGGTGTATTCACGGATCGTGAAGGTCAGCTGACCAACGATTTCTTCGTGAATCTCACCGACATGTCCTACAGCTGGGTACCGACCGGCGACAACCTGTATGAGATCCGCGACCGCAAGACGGACAAGGCGAAGTGGACCGCGACCAGGGTAGACCTGGTTTTCGGCTCCAACTCGATCCTGCGTTCGTACGCGGAGGTCTACGCTCAGGACGACAACGAAGAGAAGTTCGTACAGGACTTCGTGAAGGCCTGGAACAAGATGATGAACGCGGATCGCTTCGATCTGGAATGATCATCCCAGCCTGAGCTGAGACGTAAAAAAAGCCGGGTGTGGCGTAAGCCGCACCCGGCTTTTCTGTTTCAGGGCCCCCGGTCAGGGCGCTTCGGCGCCTACATCCTCCGGACCAAACCGCTTGTGGGTGCCATCGCAGTAGGGCGCGTTGCTGGTGTGCTTGCAGCAGCACAGCGCCGCATCACCACTTTCCTCAGGGGTGAACTTCTCGGGTGTAATGCCTGTGCCTTTGTGGGAACCATCGCAGAATGGCTGGCTTTCAGACCGGCCACAGGCGCAGAACATGTAGCTCTCGCCAGCCGTAAGGCTGACCTTCATCGGCTTATTATCCGCAACAACGGGTTGGGTCATGGTAATCCTCTCTTCTTCTCTGGGTTTCAGGGCAGCTCCGTGCACCTTCTGTGTAACGCGTACGAACGCATGCCGTCCAGAGGTCATCACGGCGTCGTCTGCTGGTGGTAGAGAATGGTCGGAAGGAAGGGACGAGGAGGAGGGAGCAAGAACGGGAGCCGGCTGGGCCGGCTCCGGGGGTCATCCAGGGATGCGGTGGAAACGCCGCTTACTGCTGGACTTCCCGGCTGGCTTCCAGAACGGATTCCACACGGCGATTCCTGGCACGGCCTTCAGCGGTGTCGTTGTTAGCAACCGGCTGCGATTCACCGTAGCCTTCAGCACTCACCCGCTCCGCGTCGATGCCCATTTCCTCCACGAGGATCTGCTTGACGGCTTCCGCGCGGCGCTGGGAAAGGGCCCGGTTGGCCTCTGCGTTGCCAACACTGTCTGTGTGGCCTTCTAGTACCAGGGTACTTTCAGGGAACTCACGCATGGCTTCGGCCACGTCGCGGATCTCCGGCAGGGAACCCTCAGTGACGTTGGCGCTGGCGGTCTCAAAGCGCACATTGAGAGTCTCGCGCACGCTTTCCTTGAGCGTTTCGTGGCAGCCCTGATCATTGACCTTCGCGCCTTCCGGCGTGTCCGGGCACTGATCGTTACGGTTGGTTACGCCGTCATTGTCGGAGTCGCGCTCAATGGCGCAGCCCGCGTCATTCACCGGGGTGCCGGTGGGTGTGTCAGGGCAGTCGTCACGGCTGTCGGGGACGCCGTCATTGTCCGAGTCCTGCGGCTTGGCGGGCTCCTGCTGGGGGGTCGGAGCCGGTTCGTCACCGCCGGTGCCAAAGGCGTAGTTCACACCCAGATAGACCTTCGTATCCTGGCGGCTGTTATCAAGGATGAAGTCGTGGCGCGCGCCCACATCGATGAAAACATTGCTTGCGACCGCACGCTGAACGCCCACACCGATGCCGGTCAGGGTTTCAGTGTCGTCGCTGCCATTGGCGGAAAACTCATGGTGCCCGACGGCAATCCCGGCATAGGGCTCGAACCCGGCCAGGTCAAAGCTGCCAAAATGGCGGCGGCCCTCGATCACTGCGGTGTCGAGATCTGTCTCACCGCTGGCCTGTTCCCGGTCAAGTTCGCCGGTCTCATACAGTGCCTGTACGGACCAGTCGGACTGGAAGCGGTAGCCGATCTGGAGACCGGGCTGCAGGGCACTGTCGAAGTCGGCACCGTCCTGACGCTGACCGTTGGTGTCATGGAAGAACTGGGTCCCGTGGATGCCCAGGTAGGCATATTCTTCTGGCAGCTCCGGATTCGCCATTACGGCGCCGGTGGCCGTCATCAATACAATGCCGGCAATGGTTTTTTTCATCGGTAATCAGTGTCCTGTTGGTTGGTAGGTGCTTTGTACTCTATCAACCGTTAAACGGATCACAAAACGCGACTGGGGGGCTACCAGATCCGGCTACCGCCCTCACTGCCGGAGCTGATGGAAAGCAGCACCTGATAATCGTCCAGTGAGCCGCCACGATCGAAGCGGGATTCGTGGCTGTCAGCGCTGAAGCTGAGGCTAACGTCCAGGCCCGTGCGGTTGTGGGGGAGACAGCGCCTGCCACTGCAGCTCACCGCCCAGATACTGCCGGCGTCGGACGGGTTGCCTGGCGTATGGAAGGCATCGCCTACATGCTTTGCCTCTGCTCCGCACTCCCAACCCAGAAAGGGCAGGTGGGTCTTCGGGCGGTACCGGAGGGCCGCCGTGTGCGCCGTATCCGAGGCCTTATGGTCCGGGCGCTGGCCAAGAGCGGAGCGCCGGCTGGTTGCCCGTTCCAGTGTCAGACGCAGCCGGTGTGGTTCCAGGCACTCTGGATTCCAAACGAGTAGCCCTGTTGGTGCCTCACCCGGGAACTCCGGGAGCCGGCCACATAGCCTGCCCAGAAGGTTGTATCGGACCCGGCAATGGGCAGTGTCGATTCCCAGACACCCCCGGTATACCAGGGCGTATCGCCGGAGAGTTGCATTTCACGGACGGTATCGGGTGCTTCGCCAGCGCTGACAGCGAAAACCGAGACATCGCTGTTCAGCGGGTGAAGTTCACTTGTGGCGGAAAGGTCCCAGTCGGTATCCCCATCGAGAAGAAGGCCCTGTCTGGCAGCCTGATGGCGGCCGAACCGGACGCTGACATTGTCCATGCGGCCTGAAAAAAGGAACCGGTCCAGTTTCAGCTGCGTTCTGGACTCCGTCCGGGCGTGGCCCTTCTCCGCATCATCGGCCGGATCGAGGGCACCATTCATCGTGGTGCGGAAATTCCACCGCTTGAGGCCTCCCATCCCCAGGTCGCTGTTGGAGGCGTGTAGGTTAAGCTCTTTTGGCTCTCCGGCCCGTGCAGACGCCGTGGCCATCATCACGAGCACGATCAGGGTTGTGACTGTGGTCTTGCGTATCATCAACAGCCTGCGGCGGCAAGTGGACTGGCTTCAAGCCATCAAGGTTAGACCGAGTATAAACGATATCCCGGAGAGCGTTGATTACGAAATACAATTCGCTACAGACCGTAAGATTGTGAAGGGAATGGATGCTCAGTCGGAGAAGTAGTCCTGCATCCAGTCAAATAATGTATCCGTGTCCACTTCGTTGAGGGGGATGCTGCGGAAGGGGCCGCCGGGCTCCTCGTCAAGGCCTATGAATTCAAAGAGCAGGGTGCCGGGCTGCTCATCGTGCAGTATCAGAACAATGCGACGGCGTGTGCGCAGGCAGTCAATGGTCATGACATCCGCCGGAATGCCACTGTCACGCATTCCCTGGCGGACTTCCACAACCGGGTTGATGTGCTCATGCGCCTGCTGGATACGGGCATGAGCCTCGCTGGCCAGATCAGACAGGACCTTAAGAGGGTCTTCGGACATTGAGATACCTTAACGGCGTAAATTTCGGTCAGCGTAGCAGAACCATGTAACCTGCGGTGTATCGCAAAGCGCTGGTGCGTCATCGGGGAAAGAACAACTGAACAGGAGGGCGACGAGCTGTGTCTTGAGCTCGTCAACCGGGCATACCTATCTGAAGTGGGGGCGTTCCTGGGTGCGGGCTATTGAGAACAGCAGGCCGTTCTGTTGTTGTTTGATGGCTTCAAACCCATTCGCCAGAGCGACCACCCTGAAGTCCGCGCTGTCCTGATCGGATCCGGCCCGTTCGAGCATTTCTTCAAGCAGTTCCACGCCAATGCCCTTCAATTCAGCGGGCATCTAGTCCTGATCGATGAAGTTATAGGGCTCCTGGTGTTCAGTGTAGATGTGTAACTCGGGTAAGGGATCCGCCACCGCCGAAAAAGCAGTTACCAATAAGGCTGCGGCGATCAGGCGGGCCATATGTTCTCTCCTTGCTCTGGCTGGTTTCGTCCGCCAACGCGGACGTCGAAATGAACCCCTTCCCCGAGCTGACAAGTTGCAGGCGTGCATCAGTCTCGGGACATACCTGGCAAATAAAGCACTCACGGTGTTTTACTTCAAGGCTCAAGCAATCAGATTCCTCTTCAGTCTGCCCGGGACACGTTAAGGCGTGCTGATGTTGCTTGAGTAATGTTGGCAATGTCCAGCCGGTTTGGACGCGTTGTGCCGGATAACAGGAAGTCGCTGAACGCTCTGAGCAGTACGCTTTGTTCGCGATGATTGAACCAGATCAATCTTTGCCGCCATCAACAGGCCTATAATCGAACGCAGGAAGCCGGTGATGTGGACCAGCTGGCCGCTGGTGGTCTGGTCAGATCCCTGACCGGATCCATGCGTCGATTGGCTGAGCAGGGCGTCCACCTGGGTCATGAACTGTTCGAAGAGGGCATGGAGCTTGCTCGCCATCCTGAGCATATTACGCACTGGTTCGAGGAGGGCCGGCAGATTGTTGGGGAAGTGGCTCATCTTGGACTGATGCCCCGGGACCCGGACACCCGCCTGCATGCCGAGCTTTCCGGGCTTAAACATGTGGCCTGGGCTGATCCCCTGTCACTGGCAGTGGTCAAGGATCTTGCACACCAGCTGGAGGCAACGGTCAATGATGTGCTGGTTGCTGCTGTCGCGGGCGCGCTCAGGCGGTATCTCAGCGAGGCGGATCGGTACATCAAGGGCAACATCCATATCACGATGCCCTTCAATCTGCGTCCGAAGGATGAGCCTGTGCGCTTACTGGGTAACCGCTTCGGGCTGATTCTGGTTGAAATGCCACTGGATGAGCCGGATACAATCAAGCGCTTCAAGAAGGTGAAACAGGCTCTGTCAGAAACCAAGGCATCCTCCCAGCCGCAGATCACCTTCGGGTTACTGGAGATGTTCAGTTATGGCCCAGCAGCGCTTGAGAAGTTCGCGCTCGACACGCTCAGCAATAAATCATCATGGGTGCTGACCAACCTTCCGGGACCGCCCGCGCCGTTGACCGTTGCCGGGGCACAGACCCTTCAGCCGCTGTTCTGGGTGCCGCGGTCCGGTCATCTCGGGGTGGGACTGAGTATTCTGAGCTATGCAGGCACGGTCCAGTTCGGCCTTATCTCAGACGCCAACATGGTGCATGCCCCTGACCGTGTAGTGCGGTACTTTGAGGAAAGTTTCCGCGAGCTCCAGCAGCAGGCATTCGGCAGCATGGACAGCACGCGGACAAGCGGGCAGGAGTGATGGACCGCGCTCAGAGGCTGGCTTTCACAAAAAGGTGGCTGATCGGAGAGTCCGGTTGGGGCTTGCGCTCATCCACTGTAATGTAATCCAGTGACTTCATCAGCTGCCCGAGCTTTTCGTAGCCATAGTTGCGCGAGTCAAAAGAAGGGTATTTCTTGTTGAGGTAATCACCGAGGGCTGAAAGCGGCGCCCAACCATCATCCTTGGAGACCGTGTTTACCGCCGGGATGAGAATGTCACGGAGGTCAGTGGTCTGTGCGGTATCGACCGGCTGCGGCTCGTCCACATCGGTCCGGTTTCTCAGGATCTCAGTGTAGATGAACTTGTCGCAGGCCGAAACGAAAGGCTCGGGCGTTTTGCGCTCACCAAACCCGTACACCGTCAGTCCTGATTCACGGATCCGGGTTGCAAGGCGGGTGAAGTCACTGTCGGAGGAGACCAGGCAGAAGCCATCCAGCTTGCCTTCATGGAGTAGGTCCATGGCATCAATGATCAATGCGGAGTCGGTGGCATTCTTACCAGTAGTATAGCTGAACTGCTGGATCGGCTGTATGGCATGCTTAAGCAGGTGTTCCTTCCAGCCTTTCAGGTTCGTAGTAGTCCAGTCGCCATAGGCGCGTTTGACGCTGGCGACGCCAAAGCGCGCTACTTCCGCTAGCAGCTCGGCGCAGAAGGAGGCCTGGGCGTTGTCCGCGTCGATCATGACAGCAAGGCGTTGGTTTTCAGTGTCAGCCATTAGGGCCCCGTCAGGTGCAACCGTTGAATTTTCATGGGATTATGGCATTTATTCACCCGGGTAGGGTCGTGCCGTCATCGAAGTACGTTCATGGACTCAAATCATTGAGATCGAGCGTCAGTATCTTTATCCATGGGGGGCAAATGGTATTTGCGTCTCAGCGCGGTCAATCGATCACTTTTTTCCAGCTGGCCCAGCAGCCGATCCAGTGATTCGACTGGTATCGGGCTGCTGTCCCGCACCAGAGCCCGCAGCTGATAGACCTGATCCACGCGGTCACTGACTGTTAGATGCTGGCGGGCGTCGGGGTGACGGCTCAGATACAGGTTAAGAAACGAACGCGGCACAACGGCGACCTCGGCCAGCGAAGGCCGGTCCAGGCGGATTAACTTGAGATTCCTCTTAAGACTGCTTGACAGCAGCATATCGAACTTTGTGTCCAGAAAGCCCGTATCCGTCACATGGTTGGCGAACTGATAGTGAAACCCAAGCATGCCCACCATCTGCCGCTCCTCCAGATCCTGAAAAAAATCCTCACCGTGAGCCTGGCGGCTGTGCGCAACAAACACTTCTTCATCGCGGGCAATGACGCGCGTGCCGGATACCGGACGATCCCGCCATTCCCAGCGCCTGTCTTCAAAGAGAATGAGATCGTAAAATCCTTTTTTGTGATCCAGATAACGTCGTTTTGAGGAAGTTAGGAAAAACTCGAACTCATACTGCGTCTGTATGTCATTAAGCGCTTCAATAACCTCAAGAGTCAGCCCGGTGTGCCCGCCATTTTCCATCATTACGAAAGGTGGAAAGCGATAACCCGCAACCTGGACCTTTTGCGTCTGAGCTTGAGCTTGAGCAAAAAGGGAGAAAGCCAAGGCAAGGCCAAGCAAGAGCGAGCCGATGCGACGTACATCCATGGTGTTTTTTCCGTAAAAAGACATGTGAGCTTACGCCAGTGAGCGTAGCGCACTATAGGTGGCGTGTCAGGCAGGGGGAGTGTGTCATGTGACAGCAGCGGGGAAACAAGCTTGGGAGGGGCGCAGGCGCCGCCTGGAGGCCAGGCGGCGCCTGCTGGGTTCAGTCAATCGGCTGGAGTTGCGCAAGCCGGTCCGGGAAGTTTGTGAAGATCCCGTCAACTTCGTAGTCATTAATGAGGGTGTTCATGGTGTTCTTATCGTTGATCGTGTAGATGTGCACGAGCAGACCCGCATTATGGACTTTCTGGACGAAAGAAGGTGAGAACATTTTGCGGTCACCATACGTGTGGTTGGTACCCAAACCAACCGCATACTCGCTGATTGCTTCAAAATCAGAAGCTTCGAATTCTGCTGGTGCCGGTAAACCGCTTACCCAGTCAGTGATTTCGTCACGCGTGCGGTTGCCATCCTCGTCTTTTTTGGGCCAATAGTAGACCAGTTGGACCAGCGGGATATCCGCGTTCATCTTGTGCATTTTCTTCAGGCTGTTCGGCTGGAACGACTGCAGCACAACATTGTCCCGCTTGACCAGCCCGTGTTTCTCAACGGTATCCACCAGCTTTTGCTCGAATGCGTCGGGATACATCTGCGGCGACTTGGTTTCAATGTAGTACTTCGTGTTAACACCGAAACGATCAATGACCTCATCCAGGGTCAGAATTTCAAGACCCTTATAGTAGGGGCTTGCCTTTTCGGGGTATTCGTCGTTGAACCAGGATCCCGCATCAAGGTTTTTGATTTCTTCAAGCGTGAGGTCCTTTACCTTGCCGGAGCCGTCGGTCGTTCGGTCCACCGTGGTGTCGTGAAT
Organism: Salicola sp. Rm-C-2C1-2; assembly: GCF_040196175.1. NCBI lineage: Bacteria > Pseudomonadati > Pseudomonadota > Gammaproteobacteria > Oceanospirillales > Halomonadaceae > Salicola > Salicola sp. Rm-C-2C1-2. The sequence goes on from NZ_JBEFNF010000001.1 coordinate 710,586, forward strand.
GACAACGAGCTCGCCGTCTTTAGAGAGATTGACATCGAGTTCCAGGTAGTCAACCTCGCCGATGCTTTGAGCAAGGCCGAACGCGGGCGCGGTGGCTTCCGGTGCATGGCCGGAAGCGCCGCGGTGTGCGATGTTGGCGAATTCCGGAATGCCGGCAACGCTGACATCGTTTCCTTTTTTGTTGTCTTGATCGCTGTTGCTGGTGCTGCCCTCGTCGAGACATGCGACGAGCGTCGTGCTCGCCATCAGAACCAATAAAGTAAGAAGTCTGTGTTTCAAGAGTAGAGCCCTCTTTGTATTGCTGGATTTTGCGTTGGGTTGCCGGCCATCAGGCAGCGCTGGAACGGCCGCACCAAAAGCCGTTCAGCCTTGGTATTATTATGGAATCGGGAACGGTTGTGGGTCTGGCAACGGTTAAGCCCTGCCGCCAAGCGCAGCGAATACTAGAGAAAGTAGAGGGAGCTGGCAACTGAGTTTTTCGGATTTTACGTATTGCATAAGCGGCTAACGCCCTGTGGTGTATTTGTCCTTAAGGGCCTCAACCCTGCCCTTATCGTGCAGTTCATCAAGTGCCGTCTGTAGCTGCCCTACGACTGAGTCTGCTGTGGCCTTATTGAGGGCGTAGCAAAGGTCGGTGACTTTCAACGTGTAGACTGGCTTAAACTGCGACACATCGCAGGCGCGGTTCTGACAGCTGGAGGCGACATTGTCCATGCTGACCACATAGAGGTCAGTCTGACCGTTGATTAGCCTGGTCAGGTTGTTGTATTCATTGCCGTAAGACATTCTGGATTGGGGTACGCCAGCTTTTTTGAGAAGTTCCTCGCCCACATCGCCCTTGATGGTGCCGATGTCATAATGTTTCAAATCATTGTCATTGTTGATGGTGAAGTCTCTGGACTTCAGCCCAACGAGCTGTGTCCTGAGTTGATCGATTGGGCAAACCCACTTGAAGTTGTTTTCCCGTTCCTCTGTGCGTGCAATGGAGAACAGCACGCTGTTGCGTTGCTGTTTAACAGCCTCGAAACCATTCTCGAGAGCAACCACCCGGAAGTCCACTTTGGTCTGTTGGGACCCCCGACGGTAGGGCGGCGACATAGTTCCGTCTGTTCTGTGTTGTAACAGTATGCAACCCGGACAGTCTCCAGGCGGTGCGAGGGGTATGTAATACTCAATGCTTTCAAAGGTCTACAAACGTCCCTTGTTGACCCTTCATAGGTAAGCCGGGCACATCTAGTCAGCTGGATCCATTAATCCAGCAAACGATGAAAAATTCACTATTATTTCAGGCAGTACTGCATCAGCAGGCGCGGTTTCGCTCTCTTCTCTACATTGGGCATTACCTGCTGGAAACAAACCAGGCTCTTGAGCTAAGGCTTTCCATGAAACAGTCGCCTTACCCGAACGGTGAAGCTAAAAGACAGCAGGCACTCCTTGATACCGGGCTTCTGGAGCAGGGTAGGGAAGAGCGTTTTGACCGCATAACCCGCCTCGCAAAACAATTCTTTTCAGTACCCATTACACTGATGTCTCTGGTTGAGGACAATCGCCAGTCATTCAAGTCCTGCCAGGGGGCGGATCTGTGCGAGACACCGCGCAGTGTTTCCTTCTGCGCGCATGCGATCTTCCATGAAGCACCGCTGGTCGTTGAAGACGCGCTGGATGATGAACGCTTTTATGACAATCCGCTGGTGACCGGATCACCCGGCATCCGTTTTTACGCCGGCGTTCCCATCAAAACGCCTGAAGGTCATTGCATTGGAACCCTCTGCCTGATCGATACCCGCCCTTGCCATTTCTCGGATGACAGTCTGATTGCTCTGTATGACTTTGGCGCAATGGTTGAAGAACAGCTGAAAGCTGACTCAGCACTGCAGTCTTCCCGCTCAGAGTGGCACTCAGCACTGGTGGAGAGTGAGCGTCGCGCCCGATTGGTTATAGAGGGAACCCAGGTCGGAACCTGGCAATGGAATATTCAGACGGGTGAGACTGTCTTTAATGAGCGCTGGGCCGAGATTGTTGGCTATACCCTGGCAGAGCTGGAGCCGATCTCCATTGAAACCTGGTTCGGGCTTGTTCACCCGGATGATGTAACTGAATCAGAAGCTCTGCTGACGCAGCACTTCAGGGGTGAGACGGAAGCCTATGACTGTAAGGCTAGAATGCGCCATAAAAACGGTGGCTGGGTCTGGGTGCATGACCGCGGTCGCGTCTTTGAGTGGACTGACACCGGCGAGCCGCTGCTGATGTACGGCACCCATGCCGATATCACGGCGGAAGTAGACGCACAGCAGGCTCTTGAAACCAGTCGCGACGAATTGGAAGCTCTGGTTTCAAATATGCCGGGGATCACCTATCAATGTCTGCCAGATCATCATTGGACGATGCTTTACATCAGCAACGAAATTGATGGCATCGTCGGCTACGGTGCACAGGACTTGATCCATAACGCCAGTATCAGCTATGCCGAGCTGATACACCCTGAGGACGCCGACAGGGTTGATACGTTGGTCTATGCGGCCATCCATGCCGAACAGGAATGGCATGTGGAGTATCGTGTGCGCCACTGTGACGGGCATTGGCGGTGGGTAGAAGAGCGTGGTAGAGCGATCAGAGGGAGAAACGACTACCCGCTTGTTCTCGAGGGCTTGCTCGTTGACGTTACGCGTGATCATCAGGCCAGGGAACAGCTGAGGCGCCATCATGAAGCATTGTCGCTGTTAAGTCGTATCGCGCTCAATCCGGACAGCGATCATGCCGCTCGAATTGACTATGCATTAGCTGAGGCTCAAACTTATCTGGGGGTTGATAACGCTGCTGTCAGCCAGGTCGACGGCGATACCTACACTTTGTACCGCATTATCACCGATAATCCTGATCTGGTTCCAGGGCGGACAGTTGCGCTCAGCACCACATGGTGCCAGCTGCTCTTTGCGCACCATCAGCGCGAAGTGTTCATTCCGCGGGTGAGCGAGGTCAACGACCGCCGTTATGACTGTTTCCGCGTGTTTCCAGTTGGTCAGTATCTCGGGGTTTTGATTGAAGTAGAAGGCCAACCGTTCGGGTCGCTTGCGTTCTCAGCGAGTGCAGAGCGCTCTGACGATTTTGACGAAAGCGAACGTTTGTTCGTTCAATTGCTTGCGCAATGGCTCAGTGAAGAGCTGGCCCGTCATCTCAGCAGTAAACGTCTCTACAAGCTTCTCGAGCAAGTGCCGGGGATGATCTATCAGTTCCGGCGCTTCCCGGATGGCTCCATAACCTTCCCGTTTTCATCATCCGGCATTCAGTCCATTTACGGCATTACACCAGAAATGGCTGCCGACGATGGATCCAAGGCTTTCGAAGCCATGCACCCCGATGACATTGAGTTGGTTGCCGAATCGATTGAGGGGTCGGCCGAAAGTCTGGAGAGCTGGCAGGCGAAGTTTCGGGTGCGCAGTGACGAGGGTTATTACCGATGGGTTTCCGGTCAGGCTCGGCCGGAGCGGTTGACTGATGGTAGCGTGCTCTGGCACGGCTATATCAACGATATACACGACCAGGAGATGGCACGTCAGGCCATGGAGCGTAATGAACTGCGTTTACGCAGTCTGTTCGAGTTCTCGCCCATCGGTATTGCACTGAATGACCTTCAAACCGGTCAGTTTATTGACCTGAATGAGGCGCTGTATAAACCCTCAGGCTACAGCCCTGAAGAATTCATCAATCTCAGCTACTGGGATATTACGCCACCGGAATACCACGAAGAAGAGCAGCTGGCTCTTGAGCACTTGCGTACTGAGGGCGCCTATGGCCCCTTTGAAAAAGAGTACATACGCCGCGATGGCAGCCGTTATCCAGTCCGTCTGCAGGGGGTAGTCACCTATGATCCTGATGATCGTCCCCTAATCTGGTCACTTACCGAGGACATTACAAACCGCCGGCGTATGGAGCGGATGAAAGACCAGTTCATCTCGACTGTCAGCCATGAGCTGCGCACACCGCTGACTTCCATAAGTGGCTCACTTGGCCTTCTCGCCAGTGGCACAGCGGGCGAGTTACCGGAAAAGGCCACCAAAATGCTGGCGACCGCGAAGCGTAACGCGGAGCGGCTGGGCACGTTGATCAATGATCTTTTGGACATGGAAAAACTGGTGGCCGGGAAAATGCCGATGCATGCCGAGCGCCAGCCTATCAAACCGTTGATCCAAGACGCTGCGGAATCAATGGCCGAGTACGCGCGGCAATACAACGTCCGGCTTCAGGTTGCGAACACAGATGATGATCTCGTTGCCTCTGTGGATGCTTCACGCCTGGAGCAGGCGCTGACCAATCTGATATCCAATGGCATTAAGTTTTCGCCAGAAGAAGGGACAGTTGAGATCAGTATGGTGCCGCAAGGCCAGCAGGCTCTTATTAAAGTGCGCGATAATGGGCCAGGTGTGGATCCGTCTTTCCAGGAGCTTCTGTTTGATCGCTTTTCCCAGGCCGATGGTACGGATGCCCGGCGTTTGCCGGGGACCGGGTTGGGGTTGGCGATTACCCGGGAGATCGCGGAGCAAATGAACGGTCAGGTTTTCTATGAAGATGCCCCGGGTGGAGGGAGCGTTTTCTGCATTGAGCTACCGCTTGGTTTGTAGGATCGATTATGAATGATCAGCCTAAAAATGCGATACGGATGCCCGTGAGCAAAATCAGGATTGGCCTTTACGTTGATGTGGAACGGCCCTGGAATGAGCACCCTTTCCTGTTCCGGCGGTTCCGGATCAAAAACCGACAGCAGGTGGAAGTTATTAAGCGCCTGCATAATGAGACGGTTCTGGTTTTTCCCAAAAAAAGCGTCGTGGGTAAGGAAGAACTTGATGATGCGTCGTCAGGAGCCTCCGGTGTGGCAGAGACACCAACACAGGAAGCCGAGGACGCGCTCTGGCTTGAGAAGCGTCAACACCTTGAGGAGGCTAAAGCGTACCGGAATGAACGCCGGCGTTTGATGAAAGAGTACAAGCAGGCAGCGGAACGCGTCCATCGGCTGACCAACGACCTCTCTAACGCCCCTGCGAATGCCATGCATGATGCAGAGACCATCGTTGAGGATATGGTCAGCCACTTTGAGCAGGGCGAAAGTGTGCTGATGAACCTGGTCAATCTACCGGATGGGGGGTTCAGCACTTACGCACACTCGCTGAACGTAACCGTGCTGGCGCTTTCGCTCGCGCGCTCGCTGGGTATTGACAGAGACGAGTTGCACCAGATCGCCACCGGGGCCTTGCTGCACGACTGCGGTCAGATCACATTGCCCGGGTCCATCATGCACAAAAAAGGCAAACTGACCCCGCGGGAGCAGAAAGTCTATGAGACTCATTCGTCAGCGGGTGCCAAGCTGGCGCAACAGATCGGTTCCCTGGACGACAGCACCATCCGGATCATTCAGGATCATCACGAACTGCTCGATGGCAGCGGCTACCCGGCCGGCAAAAAAGGCGATGAATTGAGTCGGGCGACACGAATTGTTTCGATCGCCAATGTTTATGACAACCTCTGTAATCCGCGAGATCTGTCGGCGGCGAGAACGCCTAAAGAGACAATGGCATTGATGTACCGGGACTGGCGCGGCAAGCTGGATCCCGAGATGCTGATTCATTTCATTAAATCGATGGGCGTTTACCCGCCCGGCACTGTGGTCCAACTCTCGGATGACAGTGTTGCGTTGGTGGTGACCGTTAACCCAGACAATCTACTGAATCCAACTGTCCTACTCTATAATCCGGATATTCCGAGGAACGAGGCCATGATGACCGACCTGGCAATCCATGAGGAACTGACTGTTCAGGGCGCGTTGAAGCCAAAAGACTATCCAGAGCGTATGTATGAGTATCTGGGCATGACAGAGCGGATTGGGTATTTTTACAGTAAAGGCGACAGGTAGAGTGGGTAATGACGAGTTCCTCTCAGGCTAAATTGCAAAAAATGCGCAACCGGTTCATTACTCAGTTACCGTCGCGTTGGGGGCCGGTCGAAAGAGCGTGGCAGAACACGGCCGTTGGCTCTGAAGGTAACCTGGCTATCCGCCGCTTTCACGAAGGGCTGCATACATTGATCGGTACCAGTGGCACCCTTGGGCTCACCGCATTCAGCGAGCGCCTGCGCAAAACCGAACAAAAGCTCAAACCCTATCTACAGGAGGAGCAACTCCCCCAAGCACTGATTGTTGAGCTGCGTTCAGACATGGCTCAGTTGAGCCAGGGGATCAGCGCTATGTGCGCCAGTAATACCCAGTCGTACAGTTGTGAAGTATTGAGTGACGAGACGCAGCACGAAAAGTCGACGACGCTGACGCAAAAAGCAGTCAGAGTACTCGTGATTGATGATCAGGAATCGGTGGGGAATTACTACATCACATTGCTCGAAAGCGCGGGGTTCGGTTCCGATCTCCAGACACAGGCGTCTAAAGTGCGGGCGCATAAAAAGCAATTCGGGCCGCAGCTGTTGGTAATGGACATTCAAATGCCGGATATCTCCGGCATCGAGCTGGCTCGATTGCTGCGAGCAGATGAGCACCCACAGCAGACGCCCATCGTGTTCCTTTCAGCCGAAGGCAGCGAAGCTACTGCTGGAACCATAGCCGAACTTGGAAGCGCCACGCTTTTGGGTAAAGGCCTGACTGATCAGCATTTCCTGAAACATGTCAGCGAATGGACGGGATCCGGTTGCTGTTGAAACGTGGCTTCGGCGTTAAACACGATTGGTACTGGCTTTCCTACTGGCCCAATCAACGAGGAACTTTGGCATTCGGTCCAGAGGCAGAATAGTGTCGGCCGCGCCAAGATCAACGGCGGCCTTGGGCATGCCATAGACCAGACTTGTGTCTTCGTCCTGAGCAATCGTCAGTGCACCAGTCTCCCGTAACGATTGCATTCCTGAACTGCCATCCCGGCCCATACCGGTCAGCAGTAGCGCAATGGTATTGTTCCCCGCGTTTTTAACAAGGCTGAGGAACATGACGTCCACCGAAGGCCGATGTCGGTTTACCGGTGGGTCCTGGGATAGCTGAATCACATAGTTGGCGCCACTACGTATGACTTGCATATGCATGTCACCCGGGGCTAGGTAGGCGCGTCCCGGAATAATGCGCTCGTTATGTTCGGCTTCTTTTACCGTCATGGCACAGGTGGCGTTCAGCCGTGATGCGAATGAGTGCGTGAATCCCCCTGGCATGTGCTGAGTCATGACAATTGCTGGCATGTTGGCGGGTAGTGGTTCCAGAATCGCTTTGATTGCTTCAGTGCCGCCGGTTGAGGCGCCCAGGGCGATGATTTTCTCCGTACCGGAGAGTGCCGGCAGCTCATCGATTTCCCCTTGTTGTGGGGGGATGGCGCGGCGTGCAGACTGAACCCTTGCCTCACTGGCACTCTGGATCGCACGGACGATCTCTGCACCATACTCCGACAGACCTGAGCGGACAGCCAGCTTGGGCTTTGCGATAAACTCAACAGCGCCCAGCTCCATCGCGCGAAGCGTGGCTTCCGTGCCTTTCTCCGTCAGCGTGGAGATCATCACAACGGGGGTAGGGCGCGCTCGCATGAGTTTGCTCAGAAATGTCAGCCCGTCCATGCGCGGCATTTCAATGTCGAGTGTAATGACGTCTGGCGCCAGCTGGTTGACGTTGTCCCTCGCCTCATAGGCATCGCGGGCTGTCGCCACACACGTCATGCCTTCAGCCTGGTCGATAATGGCTTTCAGAACCTGTCTGACCATAGCTGAGTCATCGACGACAAGCACCTTAATCGGCACCATTCATTTTCCTTACTACTAGTCGAAGAGCTCTACGTCACCACCATCAGCGGAACCATGGCGCAGACGCATGCGGTATTCGCTTTCACGGTCGATAATTGTCGTGTTATGCATCGAACGAATTTTCTTGACCTTTACTTGCCCATTATCGGGGAAAAAGTACACTTTGCGCGGAAAATTTCCCACAACATCACTGGCAATGATAGGTATTGCCTCCTGTTGCAGAAACGCTGCTACGAACTCTGCATTGCGCTCCCCGACATTGTGACTGGTAAGTCCCTTCAGAACATTGCCGCCCCCGAAGATTTTAGCCTCGAGACGCTGACGGCTGGCTCCGAGCTTAAGTAACTGATTGATGAGCAGCTCCATGGCGTAAGCGCCATAGCGTGCGGATTGAGCCACCGGGCTGTCCATTTCAGCGCGCTCATCGCTGGGTAATAGGAAGTGGTTCATGCCGCCAATGCCGCGAACGGGGTCGCGTACGCACGCAGCTATGCATGAACCCAGAACAGTGACAATCATCGTATTCTGTTGAGTAACGTAATATTCGCCAGGCAGTATCTTGACAGCGTCACGCTCAAAATACCGATCAAAGTAGCGATTGGGCGCCATGAACAGTTCCGCGTCAGGCTGCGAGGCCATCATGCATTCTCCCGTGTGGCGCATGGCCGGTAAACGCTGTGTCCGATCAACTCGACCAGATCTGAGGCATGAACAAAGCTCTCCGAATGGCCTGCGAAATACAGGCCACCGTCGCGTAACAGTGGAACCATGCGGGTGAGGATCTGTCTCTGGGTTGTTTTATCAAAGTAGATCATGACGTTGCGGCAGAAAATAACGTCCAGAGGTGGCTCAGCAGGCCAGGTGGCGTCCAATAGGTTGGCCTGGCGAAATGTGATCATCTGGCGGAGAAAGGGTTTGACTTTGACGGTACCTGTATTAGTGCCCCGGCCCCTTAAAAAAAACTGTTTCCTGGTTTCGTGCGACAGGCTGGCAACTCGCTCGGCCTGATACACACCCCTTTGGGCCGTCCGCAGAACCTGACTGTCAATATCCGAGGCGAGGATGCTCACTGGTGGCCGGTCGCTACCGAATGCCATTGCCAGCGTTATAGCGATGGAGTAGGCCTCCTCACCGGTGCTGGCAGCGGCGCACCATACATTCAGAGGTCGGTCACGAGACTTGAGTGTGGTTACCTGGGTTGCCAGGTAATCAAAGTGATGGTTTTCCCGGAAGAACGAGGTCAGGTTAGTGGTCAGTGCATTGATGAACTCCTCCATTTCCGACTCAACGTCCGCCAGATAAGCTAGGTAAGTGGTGAAGTCCTTGAGCCCGAGCGCTCGTATCCGTCGGGCCAGCCGGCTGTATACCAATTGTTTTTTGCTGTCTGAGAGGCGGATCCCCGCCCGCTGGTGGATTAAATCCCTGACCTTCTCAAAATCAGAAGACTGAAAGCCAAACTCCCTAGAATCCGCCACGAGCGGTTGACCCCCTGGTTCCGCGTCAGCTTGTAATGCCGTTTCAAGCGTGCTGGTGTATTAAATGGTCAGAATGTTTCCCAATCGTCGTCATCATCACGAGCCTCTGTGGTTTGCTGGGTCTTGTTGGTGGAAGCCGCAGTAGTTTTCTGGTGCTGATCCCGTTTGTTGGTCTGAGTCAGCTGCGTCTGTGTGCCCTTACTGGAGCCGCTGGTGCGGTGGGCCTGCTGCAGGGTGAATCGCGTTAAAAGCCGCTGGAGGGTTTCAACCTGCGACTGCTGACTCTCGGAAGCTGCGGCGGCCTCTTCCACCAGAGCCGCATTCTGCTGGGTCATTTCATCCATCTGGCTGACAGCGGTATTGATGTTCTCAATGCCGCTGCTCTGCTCTTCTGAGGCTGCCGAGATTTCAGCATTGATATCGCTCACGCGTTTGATCGCAGTGACGATCTCCTGAGTCTTTTCGCCGGATTGGTTGACTAGTTGGTTGCCGTTCTGAATCTTGGATACGGAGTCGGAAATCAAGCCCTTGATGTCTTTAGCCGCGTTCGCCGAGCGCTGAGCCAGGCTACGGACCTCCGAGGCAACCACCGCAAACCCACGCCCTTGATCGCCAGCCCTTGCGGCCTCCACTGCAGCATTCAATGCCAGTATGTTGGTCTGGAATGCAATGCTGTCGATGACGCCGATGATTTCCTCAATCTTCTGTGCGGACTCATTGATCTCGTTCATGGTTGAAACAACCTGCGCAACCAGTTCGCCGCCATCCTGTGCTACCTCAGTGGCCTGGTCCGAGAGGGTGTTCGCTTGACGCGCATTGTCGGTATTCTGTTTCACGGTTGAGGTGAGCTGCTCCATGCTCGAGGCGGTTTCCTCCAGATTGGAGGCTTGCTCCTCGGTGCGTGAAGACAGATCGGTATTGCCCTGAGCGATTTCGTTTGCGGCCGTGGCGATGGTCTCTCCAGCGGTGCGGATCTCACCCAGCATTTCCGAGAGGCTGTCCGCGGTCTGGTTGGTGTACGCCTTCAGCTGCCCGAAGGTACCCTCATAGTCAGCCTCGATACGCGCAGTCAGGTTCCCGTTCGCAATTTCGCCCAGAACACGGACAACGTCATTCAGGCCCTGTTCCGCAGTTGCCACGAGCTGGTTCATGCCCTGGGCCATTTCCAGGAAGAAGCCGTCCTTGCCGTCTTCGGTGGCGCGGCGTGTAAAGTCGCCGGCGGCAGCGGCTTGCACAATCGCCGTAATTTCCTCCGAAGCCGTCACCTCGACAGTGCGATCCAGCCACTCGATCACGGTGCCCAGTCGCTCACCCTGTTCGCCCCAGATCGGATTGGCCTGCAGCCGGAAATGGCGCCCCCCAACCTTGATGTTTGAGGTGTACTGCGATGTCAGATTCTCCAGCAGCGTCATCTGGTGTGACGGGTTCTTGTGAAAGCGGTCGATGCTGTGATTGAGTACATCGTCCGCCCGAAAGTGGGGCAGATCCTTCTGCAAGTCCCTTTCTACGTGACGCAGCATGTCTTGTACGGCCCGATTGAGGTAGATGACGTTACGGTCGTTGTCCGCAATCATCACATTGGTGCTGGCTCCATCCATCGCCGAGCGGATCTGGGCATTGAAGACCGCCTGTTTGGCGGCTTCATGCAACGAAGACACCATATTCTTAACAGCAAGCATGACACTGCCTTCAGGCAGATTGGAGCCGAATTCAAGGTTATAGTCCCCCCGGGCAACAGCGTTCGCAATGTCGCGCAGTTGCCCCGGCTCAGCACCCAGGATGCGGCCAACGTCTTTGACGCCCCAGACCAGCCACATCACCAATGCGAGGATCAACAATGACCCCAGGGACATGGCAATCAGCATGGTTAGCTCAGCCTGCTTTATTGCCGCCGATGCAGTGTTCATCTCTGACAGAGTGTCGTGCGAAAAGTCGGCGTAATTCGATATCTGCGCGGATGCCATTTGCCACCAGGCATCCTGACTCAGATCAGCCCTGCCGGCTTGGTAGAGTGCTTCCCGCGCCTGCGCCAGCGCTTGGGCTTCACTGCTTTGCTTCACCTTCTCATCTAAATTATCGACCGCCCACTGCGGTAGTACCAGATGCGCTGATTCAAGCTGGGATTCGATCGACCCCAGCGCTGTCTGTGCAGCCCCGCGCAGTGCTCTGCCATCGCGACCCGCGTCTCTTGCCGCCAGATAGGCTGTTATGTAACCACGCTCAAGGCCGGTAGCATCCTTGGCAAAAAGAACCGACATCAGACCTCGTGACACTAGGGCAATTTCCTGAGCCCCCGCCTCCATGGCGTCCTCGGGGAGCACTCCGAATAGCCGAATAATGCGGTGTATCAGTTCGGTGTAGCGGGTAGCGGCATCTCTTGTCCCAAGATTTTTTTCCTCGACAGGCCCTCGGATGTCGTCCAGTCGTTGCAGCTGACTGATAAGGTTTTGCAATTGTTGCTGGAAGTGCTCTCTCAGCGCAGCGGCATCCTGGGTTGCTGACTCTGCAAATTCTTCTACTGACTCATCAACAGCGTCATGCTGTTGGCGCAGATCTGCTGGCAGCGTCTCCGAGTCGCTGGCCAGAAATCCCATACTCTTGCCGCGCTCTTTCTGCAGCGCGCTGATCAAAGGGATTCCGTCCTCAACCACATGCTCGGCAGCCGCTACTCGTTTGGCCGAGTTGTAGTCGGTCCAGTTGGTTGCATTCTTGTCAATAGCTAACCAAAGCACGAGTAACGCGCTCACCGCTGCAAGCAGAAGAATGCGTGTCTGCAACTTCATTTTTTTCAGGAATCCCATAGCAATTACCCTTCCGACTGACTCCCATGGATCGCAGGCCCACCCTGAGCCTGCAACGGATTATTCGCCCGGCGTCGCAATACCGCCCGGCTGTTCTGCTGCGGCCTCCACCAGGCCCATTTCATCGCTGGTGATCAGCTTTTCGATATCGACCAGAATGACCATGCCGTCGCCGACACTGGCCAGCCCGATCAGATACTCGCTGTCAAAGGCGACGCCGAAATTCGGTGCTGGCCGGATTTCATCGCTGGTAAGGGTCACCACATCTGAGACACTGTCCACTACAACGCCAACGTAGCGTCCCTGGATCTGCAGAACCATCACGATCGTGAATTCGTCGTAGGTTGCCTGGCCGACGTTGAATTTGATGCGCAGATCGATCACCGGCACGATGTCACCGCGCAAGTTGATGACGCCCTTGATGAACTCTGGGGCATTCGCAATCTTGGTGACGGCTTCATAGCCCCGGATTTCCTTGACCTGCAAAATGTCCAGCGCATAGCTTTCGTCGCTCAGGGTGAAGGTCAGATACTCCTGGCCCTGCTCATTGGCGGCACGCGCCAGCTTCTCTTCATTACTCATGGGATGCTGCCTCCTCCCGTTCGACTGGTTTCGCAAGGTCCGCCAGCGCTTCTGTGTCCAGGATCAAAGCAACGCTGCCGTCGCCCATGATGGTGGCCCCCGCGATGCCAGGTACCCGTCGGTAATTCTGTTCAAGACTCTTGATGACGACCTGTTGTTGCCCAACGAGGTCGTCCACCTGCAGGGCAAAGCGCCGTCGCCCGGACTCCACAAGCACCATGATGCCCTCACCGGGGTGCTTCGCCTGTGCCTCGTCAACGTCCATCACCCGGTGAAGGGGAATGACGGGCCAGAACTGGTCGCGCACTGCCAGTAGCTGGTCAGTGCCGCCAAGCGTTCTGACCGCGCCCGACTCAGGTGCCATGGACTCGAGGATGTTGACCAGCGGAACAATGAACGTTTCATTCCCGACTGAAACGCCCATGCCATCCACAATCGCCAGGGTGAGCGGCAGGTGGATGAAAAACGAAGTTCCTTCTCCGGGCTCGGATTGAATGTCAACACGCCCTCCAAGCGCCTCAAGGTTCTGACGCACCACATCCATGCCAACCCCACGACCGGACACATCGCTAACGGCATCGGCAGTGGAGAACCCAGGCTCCATCACTAGTGACCAGACCGCCTGATCCGAAGGGTTACTGGGAACGTCAATGCCCCGCTCCATTGCCTTTTCAAGGATCTTGTCGCGGTTAAGGCCACCGCCATCGTCAACAATCTCAACCACAACGTTGCCACCATGCTGTATCGCACGCAGAGTGACCGTTCCAGTTTCAGGTTTGCCGGCCTCACGGCGGCGTTCGGGGCTTTCCACGCCATGATCGACGCTGTTCCGAACCAGGTGTGTCAAAGGATCGGTCAGCTTCTCAATCAGTCCCTTATCAAGCTCCGTATCACCGCCTTCAACGACCAGTTGCACCTTCTTACCCAGCTTGCCGGATAGATCACGCACGACTCGCGGAAAGCGGCTGAAAGCGAATGAAATTGGAAGCATCCGCACCGCCATCACGGATTCCTGCAGCTCGCGGGTATTGCGCTCCAGCTCATTTAGAACACTTTCAAGCCGCTCCCCAGTGGCGCCTTCAACCTGTTTGCCGATTTCCTGCAGCATGGATTGTGTGATCACCATCTCACCAACGAGGTTGATCAGCTGATCGACTTTCTGGATGTCAACGCGGATGGACGAACTTTCTTTGTTGCTGTCTTTATTAGCGTTCTTCTGGCCTGTGTCTGGTGTGGTCGAGGCGGTCTTGCCTGACTGTGCAGTGGCTGCGCCAGATGTGGCCGCTTGTGGTGGATCGTTGGGTTCCGGCTTTGTATTTGCGGACTGGGCAGATTGGGTTTGCGCCTGCGCGGCCTCGCTAGTCCCATCCTCCAGAAGGCTGTTTATATAGTCTGCATTGGCGACAGCGGTTGAGCTCGGCGTTTCGTCCTCGAAAAAGCCAAATGCGTCGCCTTCTTCTGCGGGCGCTTCCACCGGTTCAAAGAAGCCAAAGCTGGGGTCATCGTCTGTGCCTTGTACCGTCTCATCAAAAAAGCCGTAAGCTTCATAGTCGTTCGAGCCCTCAGCGGGCGCAGCAAAGAAACCGTACCCTTCGGATTGCTCGTCACCCGAGTTTTCTGTGCTCGGTTGCTGGCTCGTTAGCCATTGCTCCAGTGCCTCACTGGCCTGGTTGACACTGTCCCAGTCCGGCTCCTGCTGATTGCGGTAGGCATCCAGGATTGCGCGAAGGGTATCGCCGGTTTTGAGCAGCAGATCCATAAGATCGGCGGAGAGGGCAAGGCTGCCATCGCGCGCTCGGTCAAGGAGATTCTCCATAACGTGAGTGACGGTGCCGAGTGCCTCGAAACCAAAAATGCCGCTGCCGCCTTTAATCGAATGCGCGGCACGGAAAATGCTATCTAGTTCGCCAGCGTCGGGCTGTTCCAGGTCGAGCGCCATTAACAGCCGCTCCATCTCATCAAGGTGCTCTGCGGTCTCGTCGAAAAAGCTTTCGTGGAATTGTTCCATATCCAATGACATCGACGGAGTCTCCTGGCCGGATCAGCGGGCAAGCTCGTGGTTCATTTGAGGACCTTCGAGGTCACATCCAACAGCTTGGATGGATCGAAAGGTTTGACCATCCAGCCGGTTGCACCCGCAGCGCGACCTTTTGCCTTCATGGAATCACTGGCCTCGGTTGTCAGCACGACAATGGGAGTACTGCGATAGCTGCTCATGCCCCTGAGGTTTTTGATCAGTGTTAACCCATCCATATTGGGCATGTTCTGATCGGTCAGAACGAAGTCAAAACGTTTCGATTGGCACAGATCCTGCGCTTTTTTGCCATCTTCCGCTGCCGTTACCTGATACCCCGCCTGCTTGAGCGTTGCCTCCACCATCTGCCGGATGGAAGCCGAATCGTCCACAATTAAGACATGTTTGCTCATTTATCCATGATCCTCACTGTTGATCCATTAAAATGCCATAGTGTTGTGTGCCGTCACTTGGGATAGGGAATGCTCACGTTCACCCGATTGCCCGGGGGCGTGATGCAAAAGTCTTCAACATACTGGCGCACGATGACCAGACCACGCCCCGATGACAGCTCGGCCGGATCGGTGCTTGGTGTATCCGGGCTGAAACCGGCACCCGAGTCACTCACACATACCCATAGTTTGCGCGCTATATCGTCCCAGCTGAGACTGATTGCGACCCAGTCGTGATGCTGGAGCCGGGCCAAGCGCTTTGCTCTCTCTTCAGCATAGACGAGAAAACCGTTTTCACCCTGCTTTAGCTCCGATTCGAGTTTGAGAACTCCGTGATCCAAGGCGTTGGTCACGAGTTCGGTCAGCACAAGAAAAACGCGTTCAACCAGCTTCTGAGCCAGATTCAGCTCATTGATCAATGACATGGCGAGCGTTGGGGGAACGATGTCTTCGAGTTGCCGAGCCCGCAGCAGGAGCGACCACTCAAAAGCCCCGTGATCAAGCTTGGACGAGGCAGTTGGGAGTGTCTCGGAAGCAGGCGTGCTGTCACCCGTTGCCGAGGCCAGAAACGCGTGTGGATCAATTGAACAGACGGTGACATCGTCGTCGTAAGCCTCGGCGCCTGCGTGCTCTGCCAGCGCCATGAAAAGTGCCTCAATGGTGGCCTCGGGGGTGGGCCTCAGGTGCTGATGGATCCGGTCGCGGCCCAGGGGGGCCTTGTCATGGTTGGTCTGTTCGTAGAGTCCGTCACTGTAGGCCAGCCAGAAATGGCAGAAATCGAGGGGGTAGGTTTCTGTCGCGGTCTCAAAATCAGTGTCGCTGAGGACCCCGAGCGGCATATTGGTTGAGGTTACCCGGCTGAGCTCACGGGCATTGGCATCCACCGCCAGGACCGGCGGCATGCCTCCGTTCCACACAGCCACCTCATGCCGGTTGGGGTCCATCTCCAGGGCAATGCAGCAGATGAAGCGATCACTGGGGGTATCGAGCAGAAGGTGACGGTTCAACTCGAGTAAGACGGACTGAAGGGCGAACCCTTTGGAGATCATCGTCTGAAAGGTGGATACCACCGGCAACAACGTGATGGCAGCCGAAAGACCATGGCCGGTCGCGTCCAGAACCATGATGATGGCGCGGCCATCAGGCGCGGTTGCCCGCAGGATCAGATCACCGCTAAAGGCGTGGGAGGAGACCGTTCTGTCAGCGACGCCGGGGACCGGGCGAGTAGCTCTCTTAACGATGAAGTCGTAGGTGAAACGCGCTAGATATTCCTCATGCTCTGCGCGTGCGATTAAGACCTGCAGCTGCTGGTTTTTGCGGTCGAGTGCCTGCTGCAGGCCCTTCTCACGCAGCAGGGCGGACACCTTGAGCGTTAATAAACCAAGATTGAACGGTTTGATCAGATAATCGGAGGCGCCGCGCTCAAAACAGTCGCTGAGAAATGACTCATCATTGTTGGCGCTAAGCATCATGACCCTTGGGCAATGCGCCTTGCTGCCCTCGACCTGTTGAGTGAAAAAGGGCAGGAGTTCCGAGCCCTCGCCATCGCCCAGATAATTATCCAGTAGGACAAGGTCCAGCACCTCAGACGAATCCAGCCACCATTGTGCCTCTCTGTAGGAACCCGCTTCGTAAAGCGTGATGTCGGCGCTGTCTTCCAGCGACTCTGAGATGAGCATCCGCATCAACTCATCGTCTTCAACCAGTAATACCGAGAATGTCATTGTAAGTCCTACAGAATTAAAGAACCTGATCTACGCTTGATCGTCTAACGCATGGTGATCATTTTCTGGATGTTGGCGATTTCCAGTGTGTCCTTGACCGATCCTTTCGCGTTGGAAATGACAAGGGATTTGTTGGCGTTATCGCACTTTTTTTTCAGTTGAATCAGCATGCCCAGCGCAGCGCTGTCTATAAACTGGGTTCGCGCTAGATTGACAACCAGAGTTCTAACCGATGTGTCCTCCAGACATTGCTGGCTTTCAGCAATGAAGGTCTGGTGGATGCCAAAATCAAACCGCTCACCCAATGCGATAACGCCCTCACGCGATGTGTCATTCATGGTTTGCTGCACTCTTCAACAGGGTCATTTGTCGAAACGTTCTAAAACAGATCCACATCACCGGATTCCATGGAGCGCGCACTGACCGGGCTTTCATCTCTGGCAGTCATGGCCGCCTGGTAAGTCGCCAGTGCCTCGCTCAGCGCCTGGGCGCTATCCTGATGAGCGGTGGTATCAAGAGCCTGTGCCAGTGGTTTCAGAGCCTCGACGCCTTCCCGGGTGAAATGGATCGTTTGCCTGGCCATGTCTTCAAACTGCAGCGCTCGGATCGCGTGGTTAATATCAGAGTCCAGCTGCTGCGCATGCTTCTCGACCACGCCAGCGATCTCACGGTCTTGTTCGGATTTACTGAACAGCGTCTCAACGGTGCTCTGGACATTTTTCTTGGCATCCATCACAAAGCTCATATCCTGTGAGGCGACGTCGCCAACTTCCTCTTTGAGCTGCTCAAACGAGGTGCTGATACCTTTGAGCCGATCCTGAATGTCTTTACTGAACTCGGCTGAGCGCTTGGACAGGTTGCGAACCTCATCCGCCACCACTGCGAATCCGCGCCCGCTCTCCCCGGCTCGGGCGGCTTCAATCGCCGCATTGAGCGCTAAAAGGTTGGTCTGGTCGGCAATTTCATCAATATCCTGCATCGCCTTCATAACAGCGGGCATGGATTGGGAGACCGAATTGACCCGCTCCACCAGACCCATGGCATCGGAACTCATCTGAACAGTGATTTCGACAAACCGGTTCAGCGTTTGAGACGCCTCCTGAACAAACTGTTCCATGCGTGTGTTCATGTTGGCTTCTGAGTCATTATTAGTGTCGGGGTACATGAGTTTGTTCAGCTGTTCGATCTGTTCATGGATAAGGCGCTGAATGTCGGTGAATGAGTCTTGCAGGGTCGTGCTCGCATCGCTCTGGATCTGCTCCACAGAATCAAGGCCCTCGCGTGTTTCCTGGAGGCGGGCTGCCAGGACATCACCCAGCTTGTCCATCCCATGCTGGTCTTCGCACGCCCGAGCGTCCTCTCCGTCGGGTGGCGCCACGCCCGGGTTACTGTCGGCCAGCCACTGCGGTAGTATGCCGGCAAAGGTTACAATAACACCGGCCCAGCCCTGCCAGAGCGTAGCGATGGCCATGCCTGCAACCAGCGCAGCCAGGGGTACGAGAAGCGTCACTGCCTTAACATTGTCATTCATAAGCCAGGCACTCTTTCCCAAGGTGATGACTCCTTGTTGCTGATGGGCGGATCAGCCTGCGTTTCGAGAAACGGCTTATACGCAAATGATGCGATCAGTTTGGTGTGTCCTACGCACAAAGTTGTAGCAGTGTGCGACGCGGGGCGCTAGAAAATGATGAGATGGTTTTGGAACGGGCGGTATAAAAATTGTAAAAAGGGTCAGAGAACGCTCGGTAACTGTCTGACATGCAAAGAAACCTGGAATAGGAAACGAACCATGGAAACCATCGTCGTTGAGCGCACAATCAACGCCCCAATTGATCAGGTGTTTGACCTGCTCAGTGATCACGCCAACTACAAGCAGTTCGAAGGCATCCGCAATTCCTGGCTGGTCAAAGAAGGCTCAGAAGACCCCAACGGTGACGGCGCCATAAGGCGTATTGATCTGGGCGCGGTCTGGTTTGAGGAGGAAATCAGCAACTTCTCTCGCCCCCATGGCATGGATTACCGGATCCTGCGTTCACGCCCGCCCATCGAGCACGAAAGCGGCCGCATTCAATTGCGCGAAACGCAAGAGGGCACAACGGTCACATGGACGTCCACATTCCGTGTGCGTTTGCCCTTGATCGGGCGTGTTCTATCCCCCATGGCAGCCAAAGCGGGTACCAAGGCCTTCGGGGGTCTGCTCAAGTCGATTGACCGCCGACTGAGTGAGACCGCGTCGAGAGCGGATGCCCGGAACTGAGGATATGGATCACCCACAGTGCATTGACTGTCTGACCGAGGAAACCGCTGAGACGCTCTACGCCGTTGGTGCCCAGGATCACATCGTTGGTTATCCATGATCCGCACCCTTGGCGGCATGCCTCGTGTAGGCGAATGGTCACCGGAAAATCCTTATAAGGGGTGAGCATGTGCAGCGACAAGCTCCTACTCAGACCCACGATATGCACTGAAATCCGCTGGGCGCCGAAGTGCTGAATACAGCACAAGAATAAAGCAGGCCAGGACAAAGACCTTGTTGACGAACCAGTTGGTGCGCCAGATTGACCACTCCGGGTCGGCCAGGAAGCTCGCGAACAGTGTGACGATGATGGCGATTTCCACCAACGCCATACCAATCGCCAGCGCGCGGGTATAGCTCGGGCGCGCCAGCAATGCCCAGCCCAGCCAACCATGGGCGATGGGCCACAGGTCCCAGTAGATGTGGGTGTGCCAGTCGATGCCCTCAGCGAGCGCGAACGCCAGTGGGAACAGGTATTTGATGAATACCGTCCAGGCGGCGAGCAGGAACAGCATGTGGGCCAGGAACACCGGCCGGGAAACGCGGACCATTCAACGCCCCTTCTCGAGCAACCAGGTTTTACATCAGATCCAGCGCCTTACCCGGGCGGCGTACTTGTCAAAGGGCTGACCAAACAGCGCCCGCATGTGGCGTTCTTCCGGCAGAATCTGGAACCGGTTGATGTAGACGATGAATCCCGGGATGAGAAGCAGCGACAGGGCATTGGTCAGGTACAGGGCCCAGGCCAGCAGCACCACAGCAAGCGCCAGGTACATCGGGTTGCGACTGAAGCGGTAGATCCCATGCTCCACCAGCTGGGCGGATTTCTGGGGCGTATGCGGGTTGATCGTGGTACTGGCACGCCAGAACTGCAGGATCCCAATCAGGGCAATGCCGATACCAACCACTGCCACCACAATCGCCAGCGTCGCTGAACGCGGGAATGGCAGGGCCGCGCTGGGAACGAGCTGCGCGATACCCCACATCAGCACAGCGACGGTCAGAGCAATCAGTGGCGGGGGGATTGTCAGTTCAAGTCCTTTCTTCATGAAGTCTCCTTTGCACGAGCCTATCGTAAACCTGAACCTCCTCCAAGCGTATAACTGAAGAGGTTTTCAAAGGAAGATGGCGGGATGAAATGGTTTAACGGCGTGATCGACTGGCGGCCAGTACTGGCTCTTATTGTCTTTTGGTTTGGTTCAGTCATTGCGGAGGAGCAGGGGGTGAATTCGCTTTCGGATTTTCAATGGTGCAATCGGCTGATTCTCGTTGAAGAGGCCAATGACCCCGATCAACGTGTTGAAGCCTTAAGGCAGCATGCCGCGGGTATCGATGACCGGGACATTGTTTGGTTTGTCCTCGGGAACCAAGGCATCCAGTCGAATCTGGAGGAACCGGGCAGGGATCTGCAGCGGGATGTCCGCAAAACGCTGCGTGCACAGCCGGAAAACGTAAGCGTTGTCCTGATCGGCAAGGATGGCGGGATTAAACAGCGAAGCCGGGTTCTGGATGTCGCCGGGATCTTTGCGTTGATCGACACGATGCCAATGCGCCAAAGGGAAATGCGCTGAACCGGATCAGTCATTGCTCACGTCAGCTCCAGTTCGGAGAGCACAGGCAGGTTCAGATTGCGTTGCCGCTCGTTTACAGCATCAGACGTGCATCCGGCCAGAACTGCAGTGAGGATTACAGCCATTGCCGCAGAGGGGTTTTGGGTTCTTGCCATTCCTTGTCTTTATCCGGGTGTTCAGCAAGTCCCCATAAGTGTAGTTTGAGGCGCATTCAAAGCGAGTTAACAACAGGAGTTCGTTACATGCAAACCATTGTGATGGAGCACCGGCACTGAGCCTATGGATTACCCGCAGCGCATTGTCTGTCTGACCGAGGAAACCACTGAGACGCTCTACGCCATTGGTGCCGAGGATCGCATTGTTGGTATATCCGGCTTTACCGTGCGCCCCGAACGGGCGCGGCAGGAGAAACCAAAAGTCTCCGCTTTCACTTCCGCCAAGATTGGGCGGATTCTTGAGCTGGAGCCGGATCTGGTGCTGGGATTTTCGGACATGCAGGCCGATATCGCCGCCGAACTGGTGCGTGCCGGGGTCGCCGTGCACATCTTCAACCACCGCACCGTTGACGGCATTCTCTCCATGATCCGCACCCTCGGCGGCATGCTCGGCCTCCATGACCACACCGAACCCTACGCGGATGAATTGGCGTCACGAGTGGAGACGATACGGGCGAAGCAGGCTCAGGGGCCGTGTCCGCGTGTTTACCTCGAAGAGTGGGGCGACCCGATGATTACGGGCATTGGCTGGGTCTCGGAGCTGATCCATATCGCCGGTGGCGAAGACATCTTTCCCGAGCGGGCCGCGGAGCCCGGCGCCAGGGAGCGCATTATCGAAGACCCCAATGAGGTTGTGGCGCGCCAGCCGGACCTCATTATCGGCTCCTGGTGTGGCCGCAGATTCCGCCCGGAACAGGTGGCGGAACGACCGGGTTGGGACGGCATCCCCGCCGTAGCCAACAACGCGCTTTACGAAGTGAAGTCACCGTTGATTCTTCAGCCGGGGCCTGCGGCGCTCACGGATGGGCTGGATGCGCTCTGTGAGCTGATTGACCGGCACCGGTAGGTGTAGAAAGGCTGCGAGGCACGCCGGAACCGAGGGGTTCCGGCGCTACCGTTGCGGCCTGCATCGTGCAGCCGAATGGCCACCAGAGCATTCATTATGATGGTTGGGCATGTGCAGCGACAAGATCCTACTCACCCAGTCGATGCCTTCAGCGAGAGCAAGCTCCAGCGGGAACAGGTATTCTCCAAGCGTCTGCTGAGGAACGCGCTAAATATTGCATACCAACGTGAAATCGATCACTTGAACCTCTAAAGCTCAGACAGTAACCTTCTGAAATGACAAGGCAACCAGGGAAGGAGAAAGACGCAATGGAGTGTACGCCCGTCAGAAACCTCAAGCTCGACAGCAAAGACCGAGAAGCGCTCAAGACCATCCGCAAGGCTCAGCGAAACGGGAAAATGCTGGAAGTTGTACTGCCCGCGGGCGTCATGGCGAGCATCTTTCTGGGCAACAACAGAGCGGAAGCCGCATTCAACATCAAGTCGACCGACTGGGTTCGGTTTGCCAAATCCATGCAGGCCATTGGGCCCATGGTGAGGAAAACACTCATCAAGGTGGCAAGGATGCAGCTTCTCAGGGACGAGCTGTCTCCGAAACAACGTCAGTTCTGGAAGAAGATCGAGAACGGTTGCGAAGGAGTGCGGCAATGAGTTGGCTTACACGTACTGCGGTATGGATTTGTGCTGCCGTTTCAGTAACACCGGCGACGGCCTCCGAGGCGCGAACCCATCTTGAAGAGCGGGTAGAGGCCTACGAGCAGGCGATCGAGCGGTGCGAACAGCAGGTCAGGGGACGTGCTTTGCCCGGGGATGCGTTGCTGGAACAGTTGAGACAGTATGAACTCAAGCAGGTGAGGGTGTTCCTGATCGCACGTGCCCAGCAACTTGAAAGCCAGTGTGAACGCCCGGAGCTGACGGAACTCTCATACGCCATCGGAATGCTCAAACGGCTGGACCTTTCTGAAAAGACGGCAGAAAGAGTTAAAGCAGTGGAAGATCTGCTGTATACGCCTTCGCCCTGGCGATTCAGGGAGCGCTACGAGTCGCTGCCTGAATCAATGCGGAAGGCGTTGGAGAGTGAGGCCTATTTTCAGGACCCGTTTGATGGCGTCGCCACTCTTGAGGCAACGCTAGAGGAATGAAAAGATATAGTTCCACGAATTGTTAGCCCCTTGAGTGGAGAACTCCATCGTCCTCTTGGCCTACTCGTTAGGTTCTTTTTGTTGGTTAACTATCTGGCCTGAGTTCAGATAATAACTCCAGCACTGACGTAGCGAAGCGGAGACAAAGGCATCCCAGTGACGCGCTTGGTTAGCTTCTACCAAGCATGTACGCACGAAGTTGCCGTTCCTCTCTCATGACATAGAGGACGAGAACCCGACTCTCATCCTCACGATAAAAAATGCGACACGGTGGAACCACTACCTCTCTGTATACCGAATCAGGGAGCTCTGGTGGAATCCGTCCGGATTGGGGAAAATCGTCCAAGCGCTCGGTCTTATCGAAAACTGCCTGGACCAGATGACTCGCGGCGGCAGGATTATCCAGAGCAATGTACTCAGCGATGGCATCCAGTTCCTGAAGGGCGGGCTCCGTCCAGACTACCTCAGCCATTTACTCATTTTCTCCCTGGCCTCACTTTGGCTGTACGTTCTTCCCTCAAGTACAGCACGCTCTCCCCGTGAGAGCCCTTCAAGCAGCTCAAGTCGGCGCTGCATGAACTCGTAATCCTGCACATCGACAAGGTATGCTGATGGCTGACCATGCTCCGTGATCAGTATCGGCTCTTTGGACAGGTGCAGATCTGCCAGAATCTTTGTTGCTTGGCGTTTGAGGTTCGTAACAAGCTCGACTTTCATGGGGTTACCGTAGATCAGACTAATAGTGACACTATAGTATCACTTTTCAGGTGGGGCAATCATAGCTAACGCTTTGCTCACCGGTAAATTAAGAGCGCAGCGAGTAATTTATCCGCGTGCAGCAACTGGTTATATCTCGTTTGCACGGCAAGCAGAAATATAATCACGCCAATCCCCAAGAATGCGCCGACGTGTGTCCAGTTCGCTGGCATGCTGTAATGCATGAAATGTTTCTATGTACTTGTTTCGAGCGCTCGTGAAGAGCTCATTGTCGAACTGCTCTTTACACCATTCCCGCTCCTGACTCGTTGGCTCTTCGAGAAGCTCTTCGATTTCCTCGATGTAGGCCGGCTGCGCCCAGTTAGATGAGTGCCACATGTCTTGTTTGGGCATTGACCGCGAAAACAAATAGGGGAGCAGATAAATATTGCTCAACATCGAATCCAACAGATTCCTCCGCGCTTTTCTTAGTGAACCTACGCGGTAGTGCGCCAATGCAGCATATAGCAGAAATGCGGGCTCACCGACGTCATCTGCAAACTCCTGTTCGAACCATTCCAAAAAATCGGCTGCTTTCTCTGGAGCACCGCTAAGCACAAAGTAGACGCACACCCGGTAGCGCTTCCCTGAGCCGTCCGAAATCGCGCCGAACTTCTCCTTTTCTTTGAAAAGTTCTCTTCGCGCTCGGTTAGCGCGGTCTCGGTACTTCTTCTGTTCATCGGTTAGCACAGATCTACCTCAAGAGATATAACAGGTAATGATAGGAATTCTGCGTTATTGATATCCCTGAATTCGGTATAGCGCCAGTACAGGGCGCGCTGCGCGCTCTATATTTATCGGCTGAATCAGTGGCTTATCGTGTCAGCGTAAACAGCGCTGTAATATCCTGAATTCCTGCTTACCTACATCCAATCAACCCTAACCAAAAAGCCCCCTGGGGCGCGAACCGCAGGGGGCTTGGTTTCCGGCTTTAGCCGCACTTACTTTCGCCGCAGGCAAGGCAGGTTTCGCACCCGTCCATCATCACCATGGCCTTGGTGTGGCACTTGCCACAGACCGTGGCATTGGAGGGGTAGCTGCCTTCCGCGTTGGAGACTGGCTCGCCATTGGTCTCAAAGGCGGCTTTCTTTTCCGCGATCATCCGCTGGGTGAGCTCGCTCATCTCTTCGGATTCGATCAGGCCGATGGCTTTCATGTGCTTTTCAATCACGTAGCCAATCTCTGCCACCAGCGAGGGCATGAAGACGCCGCCTTTCTTGAAGTAGCCGCCGCTGGGGTCGTGCACGGAGCGCAGCTCTTCCACCAGGAAGGTCACGTCGCCGCCCTTGCGGAAAACGGCCGAGAGCACGCGGGTGAGGGCGATCACCCACTGGAAGTGCTCCATATTCTTGGAGTTGATGAACACCTCGTAGGGGCGCCGGGTTTCGTGGTTAGTGCCTTCGTTAAGAATGATGTCATTGATGGTGATGTACATCGCGTGATCATCGATCGGCGGCTTGATCTTGTAGGTGGTGCCGAGCAGGAACTCGGGCCGCTCGATGTGCTCGTTCATCACCAGCGGCTGTTTCTCGGCCGCCGTCTGTTCCTCATTGGCGGCGTTGTCTTCCTTGAGAACGCGCTGGTCAACGATTTTTTTCTCGATTCGGACAGTCATTGCTTGGAGTCTCCGTAGTCTGGATTCGGTTCAGTACTTGCCGTAGGTACCTTCCTTGAGGGCATCGAAGAGGTTGGCGGCGTTGTGGAATTCGCCGTCGTATTCGATTTCCTCATCGCCACTGACCTGGACGGTACTGCCATCCTCCAGCGCGAACTCGTACTGGGTGCCTTCGAGATCCTTCTGCTTCACCAGCACGCCCTGGAAAGCCTCCGGGTTGAAACGGAAGGTGGTGCAGCCTTTGAGGCCCTGATCGTAGGCGTACATGTAGATGTCCTTGAAGTCCTCATAGGGGAACTCAGTGGGGACATTGGCGGTCTTGGAGATGGACGAATCCACCCACTTCTGGGCCGCGCCCTGGATGTCCACATGCTGCTTGGGGGTCACGTCGTCTGCAACGGTGAAGTAGCTTGGCAGCTGTTCTTCCGGGTTCGTGGAGTCGGGCATGGCATTGGCATTGACCAGCTCACGGTAGGCAAGCAGCTCAAACGAGAAGACGTCCACTTTTTCTTTGGACTTGCGGCCTTCGCGGATCACGTTGCGCGAGTAGTGATGCGAGAAGCTGGGCTCAATGCCATTACTGGCGTTATTCGCCAGTGACAGCGAGATGGTGCCCGTGGGCGCAATGGAGGTGTGGTGCGTGAAACGCGCGCCTTTCTCGGCGATCTGCTCAATGATCTCCGGCTCGGTCTCGCCGATTTTCTGCATGTAGCGGCTGTAGCGTGCATGCAGGATGCGCCCAGGCACTTTGTCACCGGCTTTATAGCCGTCTTCGCGCATTTCAGGGCGCCATGCGAGCATTTCTTCGGTGAGCTCAAACTCGTCATCCATGATTGGCGCGGGGCCTTTTTCTTCGGCCAGCTTAACGCCTTCGCGCCAGCCCTCCAGGGCCATTTCCTTGGTCACTTCCTCGGTAAAGGCTACGGAGTCGGCGGAGCCGTAGGGCATGCGCAGCATGGCGAGTGTGGAGCCCAGACCCAGAATGCCCATGCCGTGGCGGCGCTTGTACTCGATCTCATGGCGCTGCTTATCCAGCGGCAGACCGTTGATCTCCACCACGTTGTCCAGCATGCGGGTGAAGATGCCCACAACCTTGCGAAACTTGTCGTAGTTGAAGCGCGCCTTATCGGTGAAGGGGAACTCCACGAAGCGGGTCAGGTTGATGGAGCCGAGCAGGCAACTGCCGTAGGGCGGCAGGGGTTGTTCACCGCAGGGGTTGGTGGCGCGGATGTTTTCGCAGAACCAGTTGTTGTTCATCCGGTTGACCTTGTCGATCAGGATGAAGCCGGGTTCGGCGTAGTCGTAGGTCGAGGACATGATTTTGTCCCAGATGGCACGCGCCTTGAGGGTGCGATAGATGCGGCAGGCGACGCGGCCCTTGCCGTCGGTCACGTAGCCGTCTTTGACCGGGAAGTCGCGGTAGACGAACTGTTCCGGGTCGTTCAGGTCCAGGCCTTCTTTCTCCACTTCCTCACTGGAGACGGGGAACGACAGCTGCCAATCCGAGTCGTTTTTGACCGCCTCGATGAAGTCCTCAGTGATCAACAGCGAAAGGTTGAACTGGCGAAGGCGGGCGTCTTCGCGCTTGGCTTCGATGAAGTCGATGATGTCCGGGTGGTGCACATCAAAGGTGGCCATCTGCGCGCCACGGCGGCCACCGGCGGAAGAGACGGTGAAGCACATGCGGTCGAAGATGTCCATGAACGACAGCGGGCCGGAGGTGGTGGCGCCGGCGCCTGCCACATAGGCGCCCTTGGGCCGCAGGGTGGAGAACTCGTAGCCGATGCCGCAGCCGGCTTTGAGGGTAAGCCCCGCCTCGTGGTTTTTCACCAGAATGTTGTCCATGGAGTCATAGACGATGCCGGAGACAGTGCAGTTGATCGTGGAAGTAGCCGGCTTGTGTGCCTCAGCGCCCGCGTTGGAGGTGATACGCCCGGCCGGAATGGCACCATGGCGCAGAGCCCAGACAAAGTCTTCATGCACGGCTTTGCGCTTTTTGGCGGTTTCCACGGAGGCCAGGGACTCCGCGACACGCTTGTAGGTGTCCTCAATTTCGCGGTCGACGGGCTCGCCCGCCTTGGTTTTGAGCTGGTACTTGCTGGCCCAGATGTCGACCGAGGTTTCCTGAAACGGGATGTTGTTGGTGAGATCCTGAGTCTTGGCGTTCATGTGTGGCGGTGTCCCTGATTGTTTCTGATTACCGGTTGCACGCTGCAACCACCATATCTTGTGTTCGTGAATTGATCAGTCCAGACCCGGTGAGAGGGTGGACGGGGGCTATTTCCAGCGTTATGGGCTCAATAGGAACGCAGGCGGAGGCAATGCCTCAGGCCTGTTGACATGCAGTGCCATTTTTGTTTAACCCACAATATATCGGCTTTTTTTTCTTATTTATTTCTGCATATTGTGGTTTTGCCTCCCCGCCTGTCAAGTTAAGGTGGCCCCGGATCCGGAGGGGAGAGCGCGGATGTCGCCCGTGGTGCGGGCTCGCGCCAGGCGTGTTTCTGCTCAGTAAAAAAGTAGTATGCGCCATACTAGATCTAGTAGTGGGTGAATGCGCCTGAACGATGGGTTATCCTGCGGTTTTTGAAGAGGGATGCGGTGATGCGGATCACGATTGTGCTGGTGCTGCCCATGGCTCTGGCCGCGCTCATGTCGACTGGCTGCACCACCGTAGACAGTACCATGGAGCAGCAGACTGGCCCGGAGCCGGTCACCGATGACCGGCCGCTGCCGAGCTGGAACCGGCTGATGAACGCGACCCTGCCAGTGGTGAAGTCGGAGCTGGCGGCTGAGGGCGAGCGCTTCCGCCCGCGTGCCTTTGTGCTGTCACGCCGCGGCGGGGTACGGGGTGTCCATATTGATCCGGCGTCGGGAGCGGATGACGCCGAGCGGATTGAGCTGATCTTCCAGAGCCTGGAGGCCATTCTGAGGGGCGACGAAGTTGTGGCGCTGGTGGTTTACGCCACAGGTGAGGGCCAGCTCCTCAACAGCCGCGATCAGAGCGATATGGTGGTGGTTCACCTGGAGCATTTCTCCGGCCGGGCACTGCTGCGGCGCCTGAGTTATGGGCGCGAGGACGGGCAGGTAACGTTTGGCAGCGAGGATGTGGACCGCACCGATGCCCTGGTGATGGGCGAGGCGAACCAATGAATGTGGTCTGGCTGCAGCGCCCGGACGCCGTAGCGGAGCTCGCGTATGGCGAGCTCGATTCTCCTTGGGGGCGTGTCTGGACTCTTTGGCATGAGGATGCCTTGGCTCAGCTGGCGTTTGTGGACAACGCTGCTGATGTTGAGCAGAAGGTCAGCCGGGCTGCGGGGCAGTGGGGCCGGAGGCCTTTACCTTTGCCAGAGACGGATAAGCGGCTTACGGATCTTGCTGGCATTCTGGGCGTGTGGCCCGACGAGCCACCGGCGCCAATGCCGATCCTGGAGATGGTGGGCTCCAGCTTCCGGAAGCGGGTCTGGCGCTACCTGTTGCGGCTCAACCCCGGGCAGTGCCTGACGTATGGTGAAATCGCCAGGCACATTGGCCAGCCGGGTGCTGCCCGTGCTGTGGGTTCAGCAGTAGGTGCCAACCCCGTGCCGGTGCTGGTGCCCTGCCATCGCGTGCTGCCGGTTTCTGGTGGTACTGGCCGCTATGGGGGCGGTGAACAGCGCAAACGGTGGCTTTTGAGTAGCGAGGGCGTAGCTGTGTGAACGCCTACTCGGCGCTTTGGGGTGGCAGGCGGTAGCGCATGCGCTTACTGATGCCACGGAACGCAAGCAACAGCAGATAGACGAAAGCCAGAACCAGGATCAGTGCGACAAGAGCCAGCCCGCCTTCCTGCATGAGAAGCTGATTGCTGCCGCTTTCTGAAATCACCATCTGCAACGCCCTGAAGCCATGGTGCTGGAGCAGGTAGGCCGTGATTCCCCCACCGAGAACCGCCGAGACAATCTGGCTCAGTATGATCAGCATCGACGGAATGGTTGCTGTGTGGCCGCAGTGTCCGCATTGGTAGCGGTCGGTGTATTCGGGCTCATCATCGCTGCGGATTGGATCCATCAGCCCCTGTCGACAATTGTTGCATACCAGCATGCGTTACGGTCTCCGGCTCTGTGCTTAGGCACTGTAAGCGCCTGATGCGCCGTGGCACAACCCGCACGCAAGCCGTACCGAGGCTTCTTTGGCTGTCTGCGGTCAGATCAGGTTCGCCTCGCGCAGCAGATCGAGCGTGGCTTCCAAATCCTCCAGTTCATTTAGGTCGATCTTCGGAGCGGCCTTAAGCAGTTCATCCAGAGGTTTGAGTTCCGGGTTGCGATCCACGCCCCCACGCACAGGGTATTCATGGACTTGCTGGGTGAAGTACTCCTGAGCTTCGGGCGAGAGCAGGAAGCGGATGAACCTGATCGCGTTTTCGCGGTTATCCGTGCCCTTGATGATGCCCGTGCCCGCAACGTTCACGAGGTTGCCAATGTCCCCGGCTTCAAAAAAGGCCTGTTCGGCAGGGTATGCCTCGTTGTTGGCTTTGTAATGCGGCAGGTAGTAGTTGTTGACCAGTCCGAAGTCGATGGCGCCGTCGGCCACCCCTTCTACCTGGGAGCTGTTGTTAGGGAAGATCCGGGCATCATTGTCATCCATGGCCCGGAGCCATTCCAGGGTGCGTTCGTCGCCATGGCGATGGCGCATAGCGGTCACGAATGACTGGAAGGAGCCATTAGTTGGCGCCCAGCCCACGCGGCCCCGGTATTGCGGTTCGGTCAGCTCAAAGACGCTTTCAGGCATGTCGTGCTCGCTGACGCGATCCGGGGCGTAAACGAAGGTGCGGGCACGACCGGTCACGGCCACCCAGTCACCGGTGCGGCTACGGAAGGTGGGAGGCAGGTCCGCGTAAAGCGACTCTGGTAGTGTCGCGAGGCGGTCCGCTTTGGCGAGTGACGCCATGGCGCCGGCATCCTGACCCCAGAACAGGTCTGCGGATGTCTGCCCATCTTCTTTCTGCAAAAGCACTGCCAGCTGGGCGGTATCGCCATAGCGCACATCAATGTTGATGTCTGTCTTGGATTCAAAACGCTCAATCATCGGTCGGACCATCGATTCACCGCGACCGGAGTAGAGCGTAAGCGTGCTGGGTTGGTTGACGGCCGAGATGCCGAGATAACCGCTGGCGGCGATCAGCACGAGCACGATAAGGCCAATCAGTTTGTTCTGCATCCATTTCTCCCTGCGGGTATTCCAGCTACGCCGATATTTTAATGTAAATGATTCCCACCTACTACTGGTTCTGCTGCATGGAGGATAAGGGCTGCTATGCTTGCGACGGATGGTTTCAGGAGTGAATTGAGAAAATGCCCGAACAGCGGCACTACACACGGACTAACATGAGTGCCCGCATCATGGTGCGGCACAGTGATATTGGTGAGCAGGTGTTCACAATGCGTGATCTATCCGACGGCGGCATCTTTGTTGTTGTGGATAATGAAGTGTTCCCTGAG
Source organism: Salicola sp. Rm-C-2C1-2 (assembly GCF_040196175.1). Lineage (NCBI taxonomy): Bacteria > Pseudomonadati > Pseudomonadota > Gammaproteobacteria > Oceanospirillales > Halomonadaceae > Salicola > Salicola sp. Rm-C-2C1-2. Next base: position 741,325 of record NZ_JBEFNF010000001.1, read on the forward strand.
TTGGGGAGTGAGGTTGAAGTCCAGGTTCAGGGGCTGCCAGTACCCGCACCGGTGCGCCGGATGCAGGTTGTACGCAGGGCCGAGGATGGCTTTGGGCTTGCCTTCGTAGATTTATGAATCAGGCAGGGAGAAGCGCATTGAAAACGGGGTCGGTCGGAGTGCTCATTCTGTTGTTGGCGGGAGAGCTCACGGGTTGTGCAACCCATGAGACTCATTACTCCGCGATGACTGCGAGCAACTCCGCAGGTGAGGAGCGGCGTGTACTGCTGACCTGGAAAACCTCGCGCTACCCTGGTTGGCACTGGCGCCTTGACAGGGCAACGCCGATTACTGTTGAAACCCAATGCAGTGAGCGCCAGTGGAAGCTGCGTGACCCGGGAATGGAGGGAGCTTGCACAGACGATGCTATTGCCGCCTGTGGCGATCCGCGTCTGGATGCTACAGGGAGTGGGGAGCCGGTGGACGAGGGGCTGGTATGCATGCGGCTGACTGATGAAGACGGCAGCGAGCGTATTCGGGAACTTGGCAACCGCCTGAAACTGAAGGTCAGTTGCTCACCGCGCCGCGCCCAAGTGGATATGGGAGACAGGGTGGTCAATGTTGATTATCCGAGAGCGTCCTCAGTGGCCTACACCTTCCGGGTGCGGTCCGTGCCGACTGGCAGTCTGACCCAGCGCCCGCCGGAGCTCGATGATCATGTCTGCAGCGACGACTGACGCATCCGCCGCGTAAAGGTCAGTAACATTTCGCCGCATTTATTAAACGTTTCGTCACCGGGGGGCCATTGCTTCTTCTCTGAAATTTGAAAAAATGCAAAAAGGTATAATTAGTGCCGGGCGTTCGAGGTTAGATTCATGGGTGTACAGCGGTGTAAGCTTCCCGTTCAGGATCTGGAAATAGGGATGTTCGTGGCCGACCTTGATCGGCCATGGTACGAAACCCCATTTCCGATCCAGGGATTCCATATCCGTGATCAGCAGGAGCTGGATCAGCTGATACGCCATTGCCGGCACGTGCACGTAGATGTGGCGGAAAAACGCCAGGATGTAGCCGCTGAGTCGGTTGCCGGACCGGAGCGCCAGGGGAGCGCTGGCGGCAAGGTTCTGAAGTTGCCCGCCGTTAAGGTTCGTAACCCTCACCACTACGAGATAACCCGCCCTCTGCGCAAAGAAGTCCGAGATGTGCAACAGGTCCTGGACAGTGTCGAAAAGGCTCTGGATCGGGTCAGTGAAACCCTGTCCGGAGGCCGGAGCCAGGTGGCTGTAGAGGCGGTTACCTCCGTTGCGCGTACCATGGCCGAAAGCGTGACGCGCAATCCGGATGCGTTGCTGTGGTTAAGCCGGGTCCAGAGCCGGGATGACTATACTTGGCGTCATTCGCTCAACATCAGTATCTGGGCGCTGCTTTTGGGCCGCCAGTTAGGCTTGGATCCAGATGTGTTGCACAAGCTTTCGTTGGGAGCTCTGCTTTCCCAGATTGGCAAGGCGCGCTTGCCTGAGGGAATGCTGGTGTTCGAAAGCGACCTGAGTGATGAACAGTGGCGAACCTATTGCCGCTATCCCGAAACCGGCGCCCGCATCGCAGCGGAATCCGGTCTGCCGCGGGTTGTAGTCAATGTGATTCGCTATCACCGAGAACGCCACAATGGCACCGGCTTCCCGCAGAAGGTAACGGGCGAGCAGATCCCGCTTCTGGCAAAGCTCGTGGGATTGGTGGACTACTACGAATCATTGATCGAGCCGCGCGACAGACGCAATCAGTTGACGCCGGCCCAGGCGGTTTCACGGCTTTTTGACTGTCGTAACAGCCAGTTCCAGGAGGATCTGGTTGAACAGTTCATCCAGGCTGTGGGGGTCTATCCCACCGGCACTATTGTCGAGCTTGCCACCAGCGAGGTTGGGGTGGTTGTTTCACATACGCCGAAACGCCGTCTCTGGCCCAGCGTGATGGTGCTGACTGATGCTGAGAAGAGGCCGCTCAAACAGGGTCATGTCGTGGATCTTGCCCGGCAGAATGAGGAAACGGCGGATGCCAGCGCACGTATCGTGGACTGCAAGCCCGTCGGTTACGGTGGCATTGACCCCTCTCAGTACGAGGTGACTGGCGCTGCTGCGCGCTCGCGGTCTCGGTGGCGTCTCAGGGGGCTTTTCAGTTGATTTCCACGAGCAGGTTCTTGCGGAACCAGCGGTAGTTGTCGAAGTCCGGGTAGTCCACCTTGAAGCTCAGCACAATAGTGCCGTCTTCCGCCGGTTGGCTTGTGTTGCGATAGAATTCCACTGTGCCTTCCTGGCGGTTAACGCCGTGAATTGCCCAGCCCTTGCCTTTGGTTATTGCATCCAGGCGTTTCAGTGAATAGCCCGATGAGCCGGTGCGCCTGATTGCGACTTCTTTGATGCGGCCGTCTGAGGGATCCAGAGTCAGGGTTTCCGGTTCCAGGTAGAACGCGGTTGCCAGGTCGTTCCTGAAATCCAGTGTCTCACTCTCGAGGAAATCAATGGCGTTATTGGCAGGGGCTTCGTCGAGAGTGCGCCGGGCATTGAGAATCCGGCTGCGTTTGTCTGACTGCTCTTCCGAGAGCTCATTGTTGGGACCATCGACGGGCGGTTTCTCACAGAGCTCGCTGCCTTTGGCCGCAAAGCAGATGTTGTCCAGAAGCTGGTTGGCGGGGGACGGATTCGCCAGGTCGCCCGCTTTGTCCCGATTTTCCTCAGAGATGTTTTCCGGCCGTGCGAATGCCTCGACGGTAGTACTGAAGTCGATTTCGGGGTTGCTGTCGTCCGCCAGGTAGTCGTTCAGCTGGTCAATCGTGCGCTCTGTGATTTCGAGCGTTTCGTCCGATGAACGTACGTTTTCCTGCTCGGCGAGAGCTGTTAGCAAGCGTGTGATGTTAATGGCGACGGCGTTGTTGTTGGCCAGTGCCACTTCGGTGGTGCGATGGGTCGTGAGGTCTTCGCCTTCGTCAGCGCCGCCTTTATGCAGCCGCGTGCGCGCATTCGCGGTGAAATCGATGGGGCTCAGGAAGGGGGCGGCGGGTATATCGTCGGCCAGGACGAGGTTGCCCACGCGGAATGTCAGTGTCTCGCCGGGACGGAAGCGGAATTCTCCGGCTTCGTCGGTGGTCCCGGACTGGCTGCGCGTTTCATAATGGATATTCTCAATCCCCTGAGTAAAAAGGGTGCCTGTGCGCAGACCGTCATTACCACCACCGTCACTATCACTGCAGCCGGTAAGCGTCAGCAGGCTCAGCGCGGTGAAAGATATACCTGCTTTCCATCCTGTGTATCGCGGGGTCTGATGGGTCATTGGTCGTCCGTAGGCCCTGAGTGGTACGTTTCGCCATTGTAGGAAGCTGGTGCCACTTCTGATCTGACACAGGTCGCAGATTGGGAATACCCTTGCATTGCGGCGCATGACCCCCATAATCGGCGCCGTTCATTCGATAAGAGATCCCTATGAGCTACGCACTGGATATTTGTGGACTGCGCAAGACCTTCCCCGGTGGCCTTGATGCCCTGAAAGGGATCGACCTGCAGGTCGAAACGGGCGATTTCTTTGCGCTTCTGGGCCCGAATGGAGCCGGCAAATCCACCACACTGGGCGTGCTTGCCTCACTGGTGCGCAAGACAGCGGGCCAGGTCCAGGTGTTTGATGCTGACCTGGATAGCGATCCCGCGCGGCTCAAGACCTGGCTAGGGTTTGTGCCTCAGGAGTTCAACTTCAATCAGTTCGAGAAAGTGGGTGACATCGTGCGCACCCAGGCGGGCTACTACGGCATGCCACCGGGCCGGGCTGCCCGCAATGCTGAGCGGTATCTGCGCGAACTGGGCCTGTGGGACAAACGCGATTCCCCGGCACGTATGCTTTCTGGTGGTATGAAGCGGCGACTGCTCATTGCCCGCGCGCTGGTGCACGAGCCGCGGGTGCTGATCCTGGACGAACCCACCGCAGGCGTGGACATTGAATTGCGGCGCTCCATGTGGAGCTTCCTGGAGCGGATCAACCGTGAGGGGGTCACCATCATTCTCACCACCCATTATCTGGAGGAAGCGGAAGCGCTGTGCCGCAATATTGCCATCATCGATGGCGGGCGTATTCTCCAGAACACGTCCAAACAGGCGCTTCTGCAGCAGCTGAGCCTGGAGCATTTCATTCTTGATATCGGCAATGATCCGGGGACGGTGCCACAGCTCGAGGGCTATTACTGTTTCCGCAATGACGAGGGCGCTCTGGTCGTTGAGGTGGAACGCGAAGACGGGCTGAATGATGTTTTCCGTCAGCTTGGCGAGCAGGGCTGGGAGGTCACCAGCATGCGTAATCGTTCCAACCGTCTGGAGGAGCTTTTCATGAGTCTGGTGGGCCGCTCGCTGCCGGAGTCGCAAGAGGAGGCAAGCGCATGACGGCGTACCAGATCTGGATTGCGTTCATGACCATCGTGGTGCGCGAAGTGCGGCGTTTTACGCGCATCTGGCCGCAGACGCTGCTGCCGCCGGCAGTGACCATGACCCTGTATTTCGTGATTTTCGGCAACCTGATCGGCAGCCGCATTGGCCCCATGGAAGGCTATGACTACATGGAGTTCATTGTTCCGGGCCTGATCATGATGGCGGTGATAACCAGCTCCTACGCCAACGTGGTGTCGTCGTTCTTCAGCATGAAGTTCCAGCGCAGCATTGAGGAGTTGCTGGTCTCGCCCACGCCCAACTGGGTGATCCTGACCGGCTACGTGGCCGGTGGCATGGCTCGCGGGTTGATTGTGGGGTTTGTGGTCATGCTGGTATCTCTGACTTTCACTACTCTGGAGTTCTACAGCCCGGTGCTGGTTATCTCAACGGCATTGCTTACGTCCCTGGTGTTCTCTCTGGGTGGGTTCATCAATGCCATGTTTGCCACCAAGTTTGATGACATCTCGATTGTGCCGACGTTTGTGCTGACGCCGCTGACCTATCTGGGAGGCGTTTTCTATTCCATCAACCTTCTGGATCCGCTCTGGCAGGCGTTTTCCATGGCCAATCCCATCCTCTACATGGTCAATGCCTTCCGCTACGGGGTGTTGGGCGCCTCGGATGTGGGGCCGGTTTGGGCGATTGCCATGCTAGTAGTGTTCTCCGTGGTACTGTTCACGCTAAGCTTGCGCCTGCTTAACCAGGGCAAGGGCATTCGCAGCTGAGGAGCGGGACTATGCATCTGGACAATGGGCCGCTGGGCCGCACCAGCGATTACCCTGAGCGTTACGATCCGTCGCTTCTTTACCCGGTTCCCCGGGCGGATGCACGGCACTCGCTGGGTCTGGCGGACGGCTGGCCGTGGCACGGCGAAGATCGCTGGCAGGCCTGGGAACTCAGCTGGCTGCGGCCGGATGGTGTCCCACGGGTGGCGACGGCGGAGTTCCGCGTACCGGCGCATTCACCGAACCTGGTCGAGTCCAAGTCGCTCAAGCTGTATCTGAACTCGCTCAACGGGACGCCGTTCGAAAACGCGGATCTGGTACGCGCGACGGTTGAGCAGGATCTTTCCGGGGCTGCCTGTGCCGATGTCTCCGTGGTTCTGGCGGATGTGGATGCGCAAGCGTCGGTAGTGGCGAGGCCGGAAGGAGCTCACCTGATCGATGATGTGGAAGGCGTGATCATGCCCGGCGCGCAACCGCTGGCGTCGCTGCGTTCGCTGGAAGGCGATGTGGTCACGGAGACGCTGTGTAGCCACCTGCTGCGCAGTCTCTGCCCGGTGACGGGTCAGCCGGACTGGGCGACGCTTATGGTGCATTACACCGGTGCTCGCCTGAGGCCGGAAGCACTGCTTGGGTACATCATCGGCTATCGTGATGCCCGGGGTTTTCACGAAGCCTGCGTGGAGCGCATATTCATGGATCTGGAAAAGGCGTTGAACCCGGAGCGGCTCAGTGTGGGGGCTTTCTACACCCGCCGCGGCGGGCTCGACATCAATCCTTGGCGCTCGACCCATCAGGGCGATGCCCCGCCTCTTAGGCTGTTGCGCCAGTAGGCACTAATCGTCACGCAGGCGCCGGGCCGCCCGGTCGAGTGCCTGGATGATGTGGTCGCGTTCGCGCTCGTTGACTTTCTCGGAGTCCAGGTACATCGCGAAGCCATCGCCTTCATGCTCCAGGAAGCTGCGCTGATCGCCCACATCCTGGCGGAAATCGATAACCTGGTAGATGGGGACTGGTCGGGCGAAGCCCTTCACCGTGATTTCGCCCTTATCCCGGCACAGGATCTGATCCTTGATGAGTGAGAAGGTTTCGTAGGAAACCAGGATTTCGCCCGGATCCGTCAGCTCTTCCAATCGGCTCGCGAGGTTCACCTCCTTGCCGATGATGGTGTAGTCCATCCGGTTGTCCGCCCCGAAGTTACCTACCGTGCAGAAGCCGGTACTGATGCCCATGCGGATCTCAAGCGGCGTGCGGATGCCCTGGCTCTTCCACTTCTGGCGCAGTACCGTCATGTGTTTGCGCATCTCGATGGCCATGGAGACACAGGCTTGGGTGTCTTGTCTGGCGCCCTGGCTGGTAGGGTCACCGAAGAAGATCATGATGCTGTCGCCAACAAACTTGTCGATGGTCCCGCCATACCGCAGCGCGATCTGTGACATCTCGGTGAAGTAGGTGTTGAGCAGTTCGGTGAGCGCCTCCGGTTCCATCTCTTCCGACAGTTCCGTGAAGCCGCGGATGTCAGAAAAAAACACCGCCAGTTTCTTGCGCTGTGTTTCCAGCCGAACATCCCGCTCGCCGGTGAAGATGGACTGCCAGACCTGGGGCGAGAGGTACTTGGCAAGCTTGTGGGACAGGGCGATGGATTGTTCTCTCTGGTACTGGATCTGGGACTTGGCCGCCACCAGCGCACGGGCCTGGAGATAGGTGTAGAAGGCCATGACGCAGACGTAGAAGGCGGTAACCGCACCACTCACCACCGTCAGGGCAGGCGGCGCCCAAGGCTCAAAACTGCTGCCGGCAACCGGGATTGATATCAGCACACCCGCTGCCATCGCCGAGACATTCAGGGCCCAGGCCCTCAATCCCCCGACGATGATGGCGCTGAAGCTGATCATCAGAAGAAACATCAGCGACGGCATCACGCTGAATTCAATGTGCACCGTGAGTGACCCGATCAGGAAGCTGTCGAGCAGAAGAATGCGTTCACGGATTTGCGGCGTGCGTTTGGTGAATAAGGCGCGGGAAATGAAGTACAGGACATGGGGCCAGATCAGCGCCAGCGGCACCAGCCAGATCAGGTGATCCTCAAAATGATCCAGAAAAACCCCGGTGGCGATAATGGCAGCCCCGGCCATATAACCCAAAACCCGCGCATGGTAGTCCGGCATGGGCGGAATGGCACTGGGCTTGTGTTTGGGGTCAATCGCGGTGAGACCCGAGGGCATGAGGGATACGTTCATCATCGTTCAACGATCGCGTGCATATTGGAAAACGGTACCAGCAAAGTTACAGCCTCACAATTGACCCCGGAGACAGGGGGTCCGGCACTGGCACAGGTTTGCCGCATCGCCCCCGGTATGGTTGCCAGGGCGGCGTTAATGCCTGAATACAAAGGAGTGTAGCAGTTTGGCACTGCTATTGCTTATCAACAGGCAAAGCCCGATTACCCGGCAAAAAGGGGCCAGTCATGACCACGATCAGCTTTGACAATGCATTAGGCATTCACGATGACGCACTCCGGCTGCGCTCTCAGCGCTCCGAAGTGCTGGCGAACAATCTCGCCAACGCCGATACACCCGGTTACAAGGCGCGGGATGTCGATTTCCAGGCTGCCCTGCAGCAGGCGCAGGGTCAGCAGGAGGGCATGACAATGGCAGCCTCGGACGCGGCCCATATGTCAGCCGATGGTGCTGGTGGTGGCAGCCCGGAACTGATGTATCGCAACCCTATTCAGCCGTCGATTGACGGCAACACCGTGGATACCCAGACGGAGATGTCCAAGTACATGCGCAACTCCATGGAGTTCCAGGCCAGTTTCCAGTTCCTGAACAGCAGCATCAAGGGACTTAAAGACGCACTCGCGGGGCAGTAAACCATGTCACTTAATCAGGTTTTTGATATCGCGGGTTCAGCTATGTCGGCCCAGTCCATCCGGCTGAACACCACCTCCAGCAACCTGGCCAATGCCGAGACGGCCAGTTCCAGTACTGGTGAGGTCTATCGTGCGCGCAAACCGGTTTTCTCCGCGATCCAGGCCGACATGATGGGCCAGCAGGGTAGCGGTGTGAGCGAGGCGGGCTTCTCTGGCAATGAGCTGCAGTCGGCCGGGGTCAAGGTGGATGGCATCGTAGAGAGCGATGTGGGTCTGGAGCAGCGTTATCAGCCGGAGCATCCCAAAGCGGATGATAACGGCTATGTGTATTACCCGAACGTCAGTGTGGTGGAGGAGATGGCCGATATGATGTCGGCATCCCGCTCCTTTCAGACCAATGTTGAGGTGATGAATACGGCCAAGAGCATGATGCAGCGCGTCATGACGCTGGGTCAGGGCCAGTAAACGGGAACGGGAGTAGCGACGATGGACGGCGTTAACAGTTCAGCCAACTCGGCTTCCGACATTCTCAAGGAGTATCGGAACCAGGGCGATAAGAGCGAAGGTGGCAAAAAAGCCTCCGATATGGGACGTAATGAGTTCCTGGATCTCATGATGACCCAGATGCAGAACCAGAATCCGCTGGATCCGAAGAAAAATGAGGATTTCGTGGCCCAGCTGGCCCAGTTCTCGTCACTGGAGGAGATGGAGAGCCTGAACACCTCTGTTGAGGATGCCATGGGCCAGTTCCGCTCGACGCAGGCGCTGCAGGCCTCCGCCATGGTGGGGCAGCAGGTTCAGGTGGAGGGCAACGTTGCCAATCTTGGCCCTGAAGGTCAGGTGAAAGGGGCGGTGGAGGTGCCGTCGGCCACCTCGAACCTGCGGGTATCGGTTTATAACCCCTCCGGCGAACTGGTTCGCCAGATGGATATGGGGCAGCAGGGCAGCGGCACGGTGGATTTCAGTTGGGATGGCGAGAATGGTAACGGCGACCTGATGGAGCCGGGCGATTACCGCGTTCAAGCGCAAGCCCAGTACGACGGCGAGACCCAGGAGCTGGCCACCCGGCTCAATGCGAACGTGGACAGCGTCAACCTGGAGAATGGGGGCGTGACGCTGAACCTGGCAGGACGCGGCTCGGTGCCGCTTGACCAGGTCAAACAGATCAACTGATAACAAGTAGTGGGCGAGGTTTACCATGGCGTTCAATATCGCACTCAGCGGACTCAATGCGGCCCAGACGGATCTGGATGTGAAAGGCAACAACATCGCCAACGCCAGCACCACGGGCTTCAAGCGCTCGCGGGCGGAATTCGGTGATCTCTACAGTTCCGGCCTGCAGAATCTGGGCGATACGTCCGCGGGTGATGGGGTGAGCGTTCAGAACACTCGGCAGCTGTTCCAACAGGGCAATCTAACCGCCACCAACAATGGCCTGGATATGGCGATCGATGGTGAAGGGTTTTTCGTTCTTGATGGTGCCAATGGTGAACGCCAATTCTCGCGCGCTGGTCAGTTCGGTGTGGATGAGCAGGGGTTTGTTACCAATAATCAGGGTGCTCGGGTACAGGGTTTTCAGGCGACCGAGGATGGTGAGGTTGGTGACGTTCGTGGTGATCTCGAAGTAAACACTGAGAATCTGGCGCCCAAATCCACCACCAATGTTGCGGCGAATCTGAACCTGGACTCACGCGAAAACGTCCTAAGAGTTGATCAGACGTTGATCGAAGCCAATGGCGATCAGATTGACGAGCTGGAATCGGGATCGATTGGCAACGTTGGGTTTGATCAAACTGATTGGACAGTTACAGACCCAGAGGGCAACAATTCAACCTTTTCAACCGTTGATAACAGCTCCGCTGCTAATATTGCCGCGAGCTTTGCCAGTGAGTCGGGCGTGAGTGCGACTGCCAACTCTCAGGCCACTCTTTCCAATCTGAACAACCAGGATGCTGGGGATACGCTTAAGCTGACTCTGTCCGACGGTGGCGGTAGTTTTAATTACAATATTGACGGAAGTTCAAGTCTTCAGGATATTGCTGATGACATCAACGCGGACGGTTCCATTGCGCTTAATGCACAGGCAGGCGGTGGCGATCTGACGCTGGCTGACAATGAAGGCCGCAACATTGAGGTTGAGCTCACCGGCGGCGGGACAACAGAGTTGGATCTTGAGTCACAGGGGCCTGATACCGGGCCGAAAAATCTTGATACTACTGGGCCGGTTACAGTATTCGGAAATCTGGAGTTTACCGTACAGGATGGCTTTGACCTTGCCGCGAATAATGCACAGATCCTGAGCGGTAGTGAAACAGGCACGTCTGACATTCAGAATGCATTTGATCCTAACGATTCGAATACCTACAACCACTCAACCTCCACTACCATCTACGACAGTCTGGGCAACCCGCATGAAATGACCCAGTACTTCGTGAAGCAGTCGCAGGTCGGTAACCCCGATAACTCCTGGAAAAGCTACGTAGAGGTTGATGGCGAACTGGTCGGCAATACTCAGGATAACCCCGATGGTACTGACGGTTTTGATCTGGTTTTTCAGAACAACGGGAGTCTGGACACCGCTCAATCCGATGATGTATTGATTAATGACTGGGTACCCAAAGATAGCAGTGGCAATCCTAATGGTGCTGCAGGTCCCAACAACGGCGTCGAGGAGCCGCCGTTGCCCCCGGAGTCCAGCAGTTCCAACTTCGTGCTTGATTACACGAACAGCACCCAGGTTGGCTCGGAGTTCGCCATCAATGATCTTCAGCAGAACGGCTTTGCCACAGGCCGGCTCACTGGTTTGGATGTCAGTGAGGAGGGCGTTATCCAGGCGCGCTTCAGCAATGGCGAATCCCAGGCACTTGGCCAGGTTGCTCTGGCTAATTTCCGCAACAATGAGGGACTGGCACCGGTGGGTGACACCAGTTGGGTTGAGACTTTCGAGTCCGGCGATGCGGTGATCAGTCGCCCCAATACTGGTCCTCTGGGGGCTATTCAGGCGAGCTCACTGGAGGAATCCAACGTCGATCTCTCCGAGCAGCTGGTTGGCCTGATTACCGCGCAGCGGAACTTCCAGGCCAACTCCAAGACCATCGAGACTTCGGACCAGATCACCCAGACCATCATCAACCTGCGGTAACGCCGCGGGTTGAGGGCTGAATGAGCACAGGAGGGTTCCATGGACCGCTCGCTCTATATCTCCATGACCGGCGCCAAGCAGAACATGTATGCGCAGCAGGTCAACTCCAATAATCTGGCGAACGCGGATACCACCGGGTTCAAGCAGGATTTCGCGAATGCGCGCAGTATGCCGGTATTCGGGGAGGGGCATCCCTCACGGGCCTACGCCATGACAGAGAATCCGGGAGCGGACCTCAGCCATGGGCCCATGAAACAGACCGGGCGTTCTCTGGACGTTGCCATCAAGGGCGACGGCTGGCTGGCGGTGGAACCGGAGCCGGGTGAAGAGGCTTATACCCGCGCCGGGAGCCTCCAGGTTGACGCTAACGGGATTCTGCGCAATGGCGAAGGACTCCCCGTAATGGGCAATGGCGGCCCGGTCGCGGTCCCTCCGGCGGATAAGGTGGAGATCGGTTCGGACGGGACCCTTTCGGTCGTGCCTGCCGGGGCGCCCAGCGATCAGCTGGTGCAGGTGGACCGGCTCAAGCTTGTGAACCCGGATCAGGAAGCACTTCAGAAAGGTGACGACGGCTTGTTCCGCTTCAAGCCTGATGCGGATCAACAGGGGGCTGCGCAGCCGGATGGCGATGTCCGCGTCGTCAGCGGGTTTCTGGAAGGGTCCAATGTCTCCGCCGTAGAATCCATGATCCATAACCTTCAACTTTCCCGCCAGTACGAGATGCAGGTCAAGGCCATGCAGACCGCCGACGAGAACAGCCAGAGCGTGGCACGCTTATTGCAAGACCTCTGATGGAAACGTCATGGGTGACGGAAAAGCGGCAAACCGATGCCGCCGCCCGAAGGGCCCGCACCCACGCGATCGGAGGACAGAACAATGCATCCAGCGCTTTGGGTCAGCAAGACCGGCCTCGCCGCTCAGGACAAACAGCTGAGCACCATTTCCAACAACCTGGCGAACGTCAACACCACCGGTTTCAAGCGTGACCGCGCCAATTTCCAGGACTTGATGTACCAGACGGAGCGTCAGCCAGGCGGTCTGTCTTCCCAGAACACAGAGCTGCCCTCGGGGCTGCAACTGGGCACTGGTGTGCGGGTTGCGGCTACCAGCAAAGAGCACACTCAGGGCGATATGAAAGTCACGGATCAGTCCCTGGACATGGCCATTGATGGTGAAGGGTTCTTCCGGGTGCTGAAACCGGATGGCGAAGTGGCCTACACCCGCAACGGTGAGTTCCAGCTCAACTCAGAAGGGACGATCGTTACCCCTAATGGCAACCCGCTTGAGCCCAACATCAATGTGCCGGAAAACGCGACCTCGATTACAGTCGGTCGCGATGGCACTGTCAGCGCCAAAATCGCCAATCAGCCGGAACCGCAGCAACTGGGTCAGATTGATCTTGCTAATTTTGTGAACCCGCAGGGGCTCCAGGCCGTTGGAAGCAATCTCTACCAGGAAACCGCTGCCAGTGGCGATCCGCTGGTTGGTGAGGCCGGCGTGGACGGTATTGGCACCATTGAACAGGGGATGCTGGAGGGCTCCAACGTTGAGGTGGTGGAGGAAATGGTCAACATGATTACCACCCAGCGCGCGTACGAGATGAACTCCAAGGTGGTCTCGACTTCGGACCAGATGCTCCAGTTCATTACTCAGAACCTGTAACGCTTGGGGTAGAGGGAGAGCCTTGATGATTACGCCAGGCATGCTACTCAAGCGGGCCATGCTGCTGATGCTGATCCTGGTGCTGGCTGGGTGCCAGGCCATGACCCGTGAGCGCGCCAAACCCGGGGATCCGGCGTTCGCGCCGGTTGAGCCGGAGGCGATGATGGCGGATCAGCCGGTCAATGGTTCCATCTATCAGAACTCGCGCAACCATAATCTGTTCGGCGACAGCAAGGCGCTGAATGTGGGCGATGTGGTGACGGTGCAGCTGCAGGAAAACACGGCGGCCTCTAAGACCTCCAATACCAACATCACCAAGGAGAGTGAAGCTGGCCTGGAGGCCCCCTCGGTGCTGGGGCAGGAAGGCTTGGGGATTGGGACTGACGTGAGCCAGGACCGTGAATTCGATGGGGCTGCCCAGGCGGACCAGAGCAATCAGCTGAGTGGCAGTATCACCGTCACTGTGGTTGAGGTTATGCCCAATGGTGTGTTGCGGGTGCGTGGCGAGAAATGGCTTGAGCTGACTCAGGGCAAGGAATACGTGCGGGTTTCCGGGTTGATCCGGCAACAGGACATCGGCTCCGACAACCGGGTGAGTTCGCGCCGGATTGCGGATGCGCGGATTTCCTATGGCGGGACCGGTGACTTTGACCAGTCCAACCGTATGGGCTGGCTGACCCGTTTCTTCAACAGTGAATGGTGGCCGCTGTGAGCAGTCGTTCAGGAGGTGGCGTCATGTGGAATCGGATTGCGGCAGTACTGATGCTGGCCGTTCTGGTGGCCGCTCCGGTGCAGGCCGACCGGCTCAAGGACCTGACTTCAGTGAAGGGGGTGCGAAACAATCAGCTGGTCGGCTACGGCCTTGTGGTTGGCCTCGCCGGCAGTGGGGATGGGGCGCCTTTCACGAATCAGAGCCTTCGCAACATGATGGACCAGTTCGGCATCGCCATCCCGCCGGGCGTTGATCCCGGTGCTGAGAATGTGGCTGCTGTCATGGTGACTGCGGATCTCGAGCCGTTTGCCAGCCCCGGCCAGGAGATCGACGTTACCGTGTCCTCTGTTGGTGATGCCGACAGCCTGCGTGGCGGCACCCTGCTGATGACCCCCCTGCAGGGGGCGGACGGCCAGACTTATGCCATGGCTCAGGGCAGTCTGGTTGTCGGCGGTTTTGGTGCTGAGGGCGGAGATGGCTCTTCCATAACGGTGAATATACCGAGTGTGGGCCGTATCCCGCAGGGGGCGACGGTTGAGCGTAAGGTACCGACCGCCTTTTCCGAAGGCGATACCGTTACATTGAATCTGCGCAATCCGGATTTCACGACAGCACGACGTGTCGTGGAGGCTGTGAACGACCGACTTGGCCCGGAGACCGCCTATGCTAAGAATGCCTCTGCCGTGAAGGTGCGGGCACCACGGGATGCCTCCCAGCGCGTGAGCTTTCTTTCCATTCTGGAGAACATAGAGATCACTCCAGCGGAGGAATCCGCTAAGGTCGTCGTCAACTCGCGCACCGGCACCATCGTGGTGGGTGAGAATGTGAAGGTCAGCCCGGCGGCGGTAACGCATGGTAATCTGAGCGTGACCATCACTGAGAGCCCCGAGGCCGTCGCGCCGGGCCTCTTTGGCGATGGTGACCCGACCGTTATCCCGCAAACCGATGTGGCGATCGAGCAGGAGGAGGCCCGGATGTTCGAATTCGGGCCGGCCGTTACGCTCAACGAGATTGTTCAGTCCGTGAATCAGGTAGGCGCCGCGCCGGGCGATGTTATGGCAGTGCTCCAAGCGCTTAAACAGGCCGGCGCGCTGCGCGCGGAACTGATCGTTATCTGAGGTGGAAGCCATGATCCAGTCATCTGCAGGCAGTACCGATAGCGCTCACGTCTACACCGACATGAGTGCCATGAGCGATCTCAAGCGGCTTGCCGATAGCGATCGTGACAAGGCCCTTGAGAAAGTCGCCAAGCAGTTCGAATCGCTGTTTCTGCAGCAGATGATGAAGTCCATGCGCTCCGCCAATGAGGTCTTCAGCGAGGACAACTACCTGAGCAGCCAGGAGACTGAGCAGTATCAGGACATGTTCGACAAGCAGCTGACGCTGAGCCTGACCCAGGAGCGCAGCATTGGTATTGCCGACCAGCTGGTGCGCCAGCTTGGTGGTGGCGAAAAGGGTGCGGACCGCCCTGATGCCAGGACCAGTATCACTGAGTATGCTCGGCAGTTGCCGGCGCCGGACCCAAAGCTGGCGGAACGTGTTGATGAAGTCCGTCAAATGATGCCGGAGGCGAACAGCGCGGGTTCCGGGGTTGCCGGTGAAAGCGCCAGCAAGCTGCCTGAACAGTTTGAAGGGCCTGAGCAGTTTGTGCAGGCGCTCAGCCCTGTGGCCCGTGATGTGAGCGAGCGCACTGGCGTGCCGGCCCAGGTGATGATTGCCCAGGCGGCTCTGGAAACCGGGTGGGGGCAGAATATGATCAGTGGTGAAAAGCAGCCCAGCCATAATCTGTTCGGCATCAAAGCGGATGAACGCTGGGACGGTGAGAAGGTCCGTGTCAGCACCACTGAATTCCGCGACGGGCTGGCAATGCAGGAAAAGGCTGATTTCCGTGCCTACCCCGATTACGCCAGCAGCTTTGAGGATTACGCGAACTTCCTGAACGAAAATCCCCGTTACCAGCGGGTGCTGCAACAGGCGGATAATCCGGAAGCATTCGCCCAGGCTCTGCAGGATGCCGGTTACGCTACGGACCCCGCCTATGCCGACAAAATCCAGGACATTATGGAGCGGCCTACGCTCGGCAGCGTGACCGATGACGGGACGGAAGGGGAGTAAGCTGCCATGAGTCTGCTGAATACGGGCCTGACCGGGATCCTGTCCAACCAGAAGGCACTCGAGACCACCAGTAACAACATTACCAACGCCAACACCCCGGGCTACAGCCGCCAGCGTGCGGATTTCGAGTCCAACCCTTCCCAGGTATCGGGCAGTGGCTACATCGGGCAGGGGGTGAATGTTGTTGATATTCAGCGGCTCAACGACGAGTTCATCAACACTCAGCTGCGATCGGATACCACCCTGCACTCGGAGCAGACCGCTCTAGTGGAGAACCTGAATGGCATGGATGATCTTCTGGGGAACGAAAATACCGGTCTTAACCAGTCTCTGACCCAGTTCTTCGGCACACTTCAGGACGCAGCGGAAAGCCCTGCCTCCGGTTCTCTGCGTGCGCAGGCCCTCAACCAAGCCGACAACCTGGTGTCCCGATTCAAATCTGTGGATAGTCAGCTGCGTGCGCGAGAGGAAACGGTGAATGACCGTATCTCGGCCAATCTGAGCGAGATTAATTCACTGGCGGATGGTATTGCAGAGCTGAACCTCAGTATTGCCGAATCACCAGGGCGTGCCAGCGGGCTCGACGCGAATGATCTGCTGGACAAGCGTGATGAAAAGCTTCGTAAGCTTTCGGAATTGGTTCAGGTCCAGACCAACGAGAATAATGATGGCACTGTTGATGTGAGTATCGGCAAGGGCCAGGGCGTTGTCAGCAAGGGTACAAGCGCTACTTTGCGCCTTTCCGGCAGCACCGAGCAGGCGGGTCGACGGGAGGTGCTGCTGCAGGGGGTTGGCCGGGACCGGGCCATTACCCATGAGTTGGCGGGCGGAGCCCTGGGCGGTAATCTTTCCTTCCGGGATGAGGTTCTTGAACCGACCATGAATGGTATCGGACGGATCGCCGTCGGCCTGTCGGAGCGCATCAACGAACAGCATGAACTGGGCCAGGATCTGAATGGCAACCTTGGCGGCAATTTCTTCCGCGACATCAATTCGGAGAGTCTGGCCCGGGGGCGAATCACCCCGTCCGCTGAAACAGCGGAGAGTGGCAATAGCCAGGCTCGTGTGAACATTACTGACAGCAGCAAGCTGGATACCCGCTCTTACACACTGGAATTCACGGGGCCGGATGATCAGCAGTACCGCATTCGTGACGCGACCAGCGGGGAGCTGGTCAAAACCGGCAGCATCAGTGACAGTGGCCCGTCCACTATTTCCATGGAAGGGTTCGAGGTTGAGCTGGAATCCGGCGATTTCGAGCAGGGTGATGAATTCACTATCCGGCCCACCTTCAATGGCGCCCGTGACATGGAGACGGCAATCGGCAGTGGCGAGGAGATTGCGCTTGCCGCGCCCATCCGCGCCGAGGCCAGCAGCGGCAACCAGGGTACTGGCCAGATCAGCCAGGGCCGGATGCTGGATGTTCGTAACCCGCAGACCGGGCGTCGACTGGAGGCCCTGGATCAGAACGGCAATCTCGATCCGCCCATGGAGATCCGGTTCCTTTCGGAGAATCGCTATGAGGTTGTAGACGTCTCTGACCCTGCCAACCCCAAGTCGCTGGATCCGCCCATGAACAATGTGCGGTTTGAGCCGGGGAAGACGAATACCGTGTTCAATGGGGATCCGGGAGCGCGGGTTGTGACAGCTTCTGAGCCACAGGGTGTGGGTCCGCAGGTCGGGACGGACAATGGCTACACCGGGCAGACACTGAACATCCGGGTGCGTAATCCGGAAACCGGTGTGGTTTCAACCCAGCCGGCACTAAACATCAGTGCCAATGAGTCTGCCCAGTCGATTGCCGAGAAACTTAATGGACGTTCAGGGGTTCAGGCAACGGCCTATACGGAAACCAAGCTCAGTAACCTCAGTGGTAACGATGCTGAAATCGCCATCTCAGTCAAAGATGATTCCGGCACCCAAACGGCTAATTTAGGTCCAATTGATGGTCCTTTAACGGCTGATAGCCTCAAGCAGGCTATGCAGGGCAATAGCGATTTTGCGTCACTGAATCTCGATGTTCGCACGTCCGGTGATGATGGCAATAGCGTCAAGCTGCGTTCCAACACCGGAGCGGATATACAGGTTCAGCTCAAAAGCAGTGGGGACTCACTTGAGGTTGAAAAGCCGAACGCCTATGAGAGTGGTACCGTAGGTGGCGCTCAAACCCTGGGGGCCGCTGGGGAAGAGGCAACTGTTGGGGGCTACGTCGATACAACCCTCGCCGATGGTGTGCGCCTGACAGCCAATAATGATGGGGTCTTCAACGAGGCCCCCAGTAGTGAACCCGCCTACAAAGGCTTCCAGTTTGAGCTCAGCGGCAACCCCAAAGCCGGTGACAGTTTCCGTCTTGAAACTAACGAAGGCGGCACCTCGGACAATCGTAACGGCCTGGCCTTGGGCGACCTGAACGCGAAGAACTACCTGGATGATGGCAACTTCAGCTTTACGGATGCTTACGGCTCCGTGGTGGAGGATGTGGGCTCGCGAACCCGTACCGCCCAGGTGGATAAGGAAGCGGCTGGTACGCTCAAAGAGCAGTCCCAGAAACAGTGGGAGGAGCAGTCCGGCGTTAACCTGGATGAGGAAGCCGGTAAGCTCGTCCAGTTCCAGAACGCTTACAGCGCCTCATCGCAGGTGGTTTCGGTTGCCCGGGACCTGTTCAATACCCTGCTCGGCACCTTCAACTAGGGGAGGGAGCTCATGCGTGTTTCCACAAGCCAGATCTTCAATCAGGGGATCCAGCAATTCCAGAACCTGAACGCCCAGCAGGCGCGTACCCAGGAGCAGATAGCCACGGGCAAAGAGGTGTTAAGCCCCTCTGATGACCCGGTGGCCTCAACCCGCATCGTGCAGCTCAAGGATGACCTGGCGCGTAGTGAACAATACCAGGATACGCTGGATATGACCCAGACCCGGCTGGAACAGGAAGATGGGTCGCTCTCCAGCTATACCGATGCGCTGGCTCGCACCCGGGAGTTGATGGTTCAGGCCGGCAGTGGCTCGCTGAGTGAGTCGGATCGTGGCTCCATTGCACAAGAGCTGAAACAGGTAAAGGACCAGATGGTCAGCCTGGCCAATACTCAGGGGCCGCAGGGCGAGTTCCTGTTCGCAGGCTTTCAGGGCGGGGAGAAGCCGTTTACCGAAGACGTTTCCGGTAATATTGAGTACCGCGGGGACTCTGGCGAGCGCTCGGTTCAGATTGATGACGGCGTCACCCTCAAGGTAAACGATAATGGGCGTGAAACCTTCGAGGCCATACCCAGCGATCGGCCTACCTTCAACACTCAGGCCTCACAGGGTAACGAGGGCAGCGGTCGCATCAGTACCGGGGTCGTGGCAGACCGGGAAGAGTTCGAATCGTTCTACCCGGACGATCTGGTGGTTGAGTTTTCTGGAGGGGGGAGTGAATTTACGGTGAAATCCAGAGAGACTGGCGAAAAGTTCATCGAAAATGAGGCCTACACCAGTGGGCGTTCTGTTGAAGTGAAGGGCATGCGTTTTGAGATTAGCGGTGAGCCTAAAGAAGACGATACCTTTACGGTGACCAGTGGCGACCAACAAAGCATTTTCGGCACCATGGAAAAGATGATCGAGGGGCTGGAGACCCATCCCAATACGCCGGGTGGGCGCGAAGCGCTGAAGGACACCATCGACCAAGGGCTGGCTAATCTCCAGAATGCCGAGGATCGGGCCACGGAAATCCAGTCGGGCGTAGGCACGCGCTTGAATACTGTGGAGAGCACTCAGGAGTTCCTGAAAGACAGCGACCTCCTCGCCGAGGAGACTCTTTCGGATCTTGAAGATGTGGATTACGCTGAGGCTATTAGCCGCCTGACTCAGCAGAACTTCACGCTCCAGGCGGCCCAGCAGTCATTCGCTCAGATCTCACGCCTGTCGCTGTTTGATGCGCTGTGATTGACGCGGCTTTGACCGTGCGTATAATCCCGCTTGAGCTGCTGACGCAGCAGTACATCATCCCCTGCTTCCGGGAGTGGCGGAACTGGTAGACGCGCTCGACTCAAAATCGAGTGGCCTTGTGCCTTGTGGGTTCGAGTCCCACCTCCCGGACCATCTTTTGATCCAGACGTTTTAAACGTCCTGCATGCGACCGACTTCGCGTGCGATTCGCATGGCTTCGTGGCGCTCCAGGTTCAACAGGTTCTCAGCCATCTCCCGTGTTTCAGGGATCTCGGCACGGTCCTGAAGGTTCTGATAGAGCTCTATGATCTGGTCGTGGAAATCAAAGATTTCCTGGCAGATGCCGTCGAAATCCAGTCTGGTGTAGGGCAGATCACAGGTCCGATGAGTCTCGACGGGCTTATGGGACAGGAAGTCATAGATCCAGGTCTGAAGTGCCTTGGCATCGCTTTCGTTTTCAAACCCCGCCACTGTTTTTTCCAGTTCCGCCTCGTGGGTTGCCAGATAATCCAGTAGTATACGGGCGCGTGTTTCCTCATGCTCATTGGCACAGTGTTCAAGGCAGGTGGCCATGTGGCTGTGGAGTGTGCGCGTCCAGTCGATCAGATCTTTGAACGTTTTGAGTTCCATTGTGAGCGCTCCTTTGGCTAATCACCGTGATGATGGTGGCCGTTATCCGCGGGTGTGTGATTGTTGGCAAGAAATACGCTTTCCACGAACAGGATAACGCCCATGGCCAGCGCCGCCACGCCAATAACAACACGGTCGGTGACGAGTTTAACCCAGATAAACCCACCCAGCACGACAAGGTCAAGCAGGATCGCCGTTACCAGGATGGCGGGATTGGCTCTGACTTCCTGTTTCAGGTATCTCAATACCCCCCAGTGAATGGCAATGTCCATGATCAGATAGAAGATGATCCCCAGGGCGGCGATCCGCGTGAGATCGAAGAAGGCCGTAAGGATCAGGCCCAGAACCATGGTATAGACCAGCGTATGCTTTTGGATGTAACCCGGCATGCCGAAATGGCTGTGGGGCACCAGTTTCATCCGAGGTCAGGATAGGCAGCATACGGGATACGGCAAAATACTGGCAAAGATGCGGGCGCCAATTGTGCACCCATCGTTGACAGCTACCGGCGCCTCTTATTCTTCCGAGTTTAAAGAGGGTCTTTTTAGGCTTGGTGCCCAACTACTTATGGATTTCCCTGGCCCGGTTTGATCAACTCAACAACCCGTTTCTCGATCTCGTCGGGTGTTACTGAGGCCTTGTTCACAACCGCCGCAACGCGGGAGGCGATTGGGCGCGGCACTTCGTAGCCAGAAATAATCACGACCGGCACATCGGGTTGGGCGCGGTGGAGCGATTCCCACAATTCGATGCCGCTGCCATCGTCCAGTTTCAGATCCAGCAGGATCAAATCGTATGCGACCTGCCGCAAAAACTCGTGCGCCTCGCGCAGAGTGACGGCTCGCTCGACGTTGCTCCATGGCGCGAGCTGAGCGGCGACGACCGTTGCCAGATCGTTATCATCCTCCACATGCAGGATGCGGGCTTTACCCGGGGACGGCATTGAATCGAGTTCGGCGCGAGGAAAACGGAACCAGAACCGTGACCCTTCGCCCTCACGGGACTCGAAGCCGATGACACCGCCCATTCGCTCGACCAGCTCCCGTGTTACCGCGAGACCAAGGCCGGTTCCGCCCTTAGCGCGCGAATCTGAGGCATCTGCCTGGGCAAAGCGCTCGAAAATACGGCTTCGAAATGACGCAGGGATTCCGGGGCCCTGGTCAATGACACTGACCAGAGCCTGACCTTCTGAGCTGGACTCACAATGGATCGCAACTTCCGCGCCACGTGGCGAATGCTTGCAGGCGTTCGATATCAGATTGGCCAATACCTGCTGGAGGCGGGGGGGATCGACCTGAATCCGGTCGTCTGATGAACCGGTGTGTTTGAGTGTCACCTCGTAGGGCTCAGCAAAGCTCTGCATCTGCTCAATGGCCTCATCGATCATGGCGGCGAGGTCTACATCTTCGTAGTTCAGGTCCATTTCCCCGGCGGCGAGTTTGTTCAGGTCGAGAAGGTCGTTGACCAGCTGGATCAGCCGCTGGCTGTTCTGCTCGGCGATCCGCAGCATATTGTTCATACGTTCGGGCACCTCGCCCACAGCTCCTCCGGTGATCAGCCGCAGCGAGCCCGATATTGAAGCCAGTGGCGTCCGCAGTTCGTGGCTTACGGTCGACACGAACTCGTCTTTCAGTTTTTCATTACGTTTGCTCTCGGTGAGATCCCGGGCCACCAGAACCCAGCCATGTAATGGATCATACTGGCCCCGCACGCGCGACAGGCTTAGCTCAAGGGAGGTCGGCGCTTTGCCAACTATATCGAGGGAAGTTTCCCACCGTGCTACCAGTGATTCGTGCGTCTGCTCCTCGGATGGCTCGGTCTCTTCAGCGGCTAGCCTATCGGCCAGCTCTGGTAGTCGAGTGCTGAGACTTGAGCCGACGGCGTCGGTCGGTAGCTCAAAAAGCGCAGCGGCTGCCCGGTTGTGACTGATGATTGTGGTGTTCGAATCGAGCACGAGAACAGCATCGACCAGGGAGTCGAAGAGCTGCTCCAGAAAGCGTCGGTTGGCCTCCAGTTCCTGGGTTGCGTGATGTTCGCTCGACACATCCTGAATCTGGGATACAAAGTGCAGCGGCTCACCATTGTCGTCGGTGACCAGTCCTACTGACAGTAGCGCGTGCATAATGCTGCCATCCTGGCGGTAATACCGTTTTTTCATCTGGTACTGATTGATCCGGCCGGCAAGCAGGTCGTTCAAAAGCGCCAGATCACTGTCAAGGTCATCGGGGTGGGTCAGGCTCTGGAAGTCGGTCGCGAGGAGTTCCTCCCGGGAGTAGCCGAAAAGACTGGGCAGAGCCTCATTGACATCAAGCCATTGCCCCTTGAGAGATACCAGTGCCATGCCCAGTGCTGCGGAGTTGAATGCTTCGCTGAAGCGCTCCTTTGCTAGACGGGCCTCTTTCTCTGCGCGCAGGCGCTCCGTGATGTCCACGGCCATACCGAGAAAGCCGCTGATTGTACCGGCTTCGTCCCGCATTGCACTCACGGAAAGACGGATCTGGCGGTGTTCCCCATCCTTGCGCACGTAGGTCCAGGTTAATGTTTCGGGGAGGTCTCGACGCGCCTTCTCGACGAGAGTGTCGAACCCGTTGACGCAGACCCCGAGTTCTTCTGACAGTCGCGCAGCTCGCTCTTCCACTTCTGGCGCCCAGTGGAATATCGCGGGTGAGTGAATTCCCACAACTTCTTCAGCCGAATAGCCAAGAAGCGTCTCGGCTCCGGTATTAAAAAGCGTAATGATCCCTTCTGTATTGGTTGCGATGATGGCAACCCCGACAGATGAGTCGATTGCGGACTGCAGGTAGGCGCGTGTTTCGTTCAGTTCACTATAGGCGTAGCGCAGGGACGTTATATCGCTCATGGTGACGACGGCGCCGAGCAGCCGGCCGTCACTGTCCTCGAGGCGTTCGCCATTACAAAGCACAACCCGGGACGCCTGGTCGTGTGTTTGAATCACAATTTCGGCGTTGCGCACCCGCTCACCACGCCAAGCGCGCGATAGGGGGGTATGCGCTGTCGCCAATGGTGTTTTGCCATCTGGTTCGTAAAGGCCAAAATGATCTGCCCATTGTTCCGGAGGCAGGGCGCGAGGGTCGACACCATGCCATTCACGCGCTTTACGGTTGAACTGGGCCAGCTTGCCCTCACTATCGCAGGAGACCGTGGCGTCCGGCATCGACTCAAGCAGTACGGCAAGCGTTCTAGCGTCGATATCAGCTTGCCTCTGCCGGGCCCAGTCTTCAAGACGTTTGACGGTTAACCGTGCAAGGCGTTCAAGGCTTTCTCGTTGCCCCTCCCTAAGTCTGTCTCGGGGACGGGTGTCGATGACGCAGAGCGTTCCGTAGGCGTGCCCGGGCTCGCCCACCAGCGGTGTGCCAGCGTAATAGCGAATGCCCGGAGGGCCGGTAACAAGCGGATTGTCGGCAAAGCGGTCATCATCCAGTGTATCGCACACCTCCAGAATGTCGGCGCCGTGAATGGCGTGAGCACAGAAGGACTCATCACGCCCCGTTTGCTGGGCCTCCAGGCCGCAGGTGGCCTTAAACCATTGCCGATCTGAATCCACCAGAGAAATCAATGCAATCGGTCTGTCACAAAGCTGGGCTGCGATATACGCGAGGTCGTCGAACTGGTCGTCCGGTGGACTATCCAGAATATCAAGTCTGGTCAGTGACAGCAGTCGGGCCTGCTCGTCCTGGGGCAGTGGTGCCGGTTGAAAGCGTTTCCCGGTCATAAAGTTGACTAGATCCTTGTGCTGGTAGACCGATCACCTAGTCAGTCTTGTATCGATTGTGGCTGACCGGTCGGGGCTTTGCCACCTGGGGTGCTCTTTTCGCTGCCATGTGGCTGGTAAGCGCGAGGACCCGGGCCGAGACTGAGAGGGTTGTTTTGCAAGCCGTCAGTTTCGTGTCAGCTTATTGTGCCAAGCTCATGGTTCCATTCGAATCGGCAAGTCCCGATGATCCGGAGATCGGGGGAGTTTGAGCATGAGCAACCACCAGCAACCACGACCACTGTCGCGCCGGGATATTCTCAGAACGGGTTCCACCATGGGCCTATTGCTTGGGCTGGGCAGCCTTTTGCCCGGCTATGCCTTCGGCCTGACCGGTAACCAGGAACTCACGCGTCGAACCGAGGGCAACTCGGACATCTACGAGCTGACCATTGACCGCACGCCCCTGACAATCGACGGGCGCAGGAGCGTCCAGCCGATCACGCTTAACGGCTCACTGCCGGCTCCGTTGATCCGTCTGCGTGAGGGGCGTGAGGCTGTTCTGCGGGTTACCAATAAGCTTGATGACTACACGTCCATCCATTGGCACGGCATCCTTCTGCCATTCGATATGGACGGCGTGCCGGGGGTCAGCTTCCCGGGGATCGCGCCGGGTGAAACTTTCGAATACCGCTATCCGGTCCGCCAGAGTGGCACCTACTGGTATCACAGCCATTCCGGGCTCCAGGAGCAACTGGGCCACTATGGGCCCCTGATTGTGGATCCGGCGGAACCCGAGCCGTTCGAGTACGACCGCGAGCATGTGATCGTGCTTTCCGACTGGACCTTCAGTGACCCAGCCGAGGTGATGCGCAACCTCAAGGTGGCCGAGGGGTATTATAACTACAACAAGCGGACGGTGGCCGACTTCTTTGAGGATGTGGCCAACCTCGGATGGAGTGGCGCCTGGGAGAAGGCCGGTATTTGGGGCGAGATGCGCATGACGCCGAGGGACATCCTGGATGTCACCGGTTCCGAGTACACCTACCTGATGAATGGCATGTCGCCCGATGACAACTGGACCGGTGTCTTCAAGCCGGGCGAGAAAGTGCGCCTGCGCGTGATCAATGCCTCGGCCATGTCCATCTTCGATGTCCGCATCCCGGGATTGGCGATGACCGTGGTCGAGGCCGACGGTCAGAAGGTCGAGCCGGTGGAGACCGATGAGTTCCGCATCGGGGTGGCCGAGACCTACGACGTTATCGTGGAGCCGCAGGACGAGGCCTATACCCTGTTCGCGCAGTCCCAGGACCGTTCCGGGTTTACCCGTGGCACCCTGGCTGTACGCGACGGTATGGAAGCGTCCGTTCCGGAGCTTTATCCGCGCACTGAGCGGGGCATGGCAGCCATGGGCATGGCCGGTGATGGCGGCATGGAGCATGGTTCCATGGAGGGGATGAACGCCATGCACGAGGACGGTGGCAGCATGGACGGCCCCATGCACGACAATGGGGGACAGCCCCCGGTGGCGGACCGCCAGATTTCGCACGGACCGGACAACCACGGCGCCGGCGCCGCCATGGTTGCGATGAATCCAAGACCAAGACTCGACGAACCCGGTGTCGGCTTCGAGCATGTTGACCACCGGGTACTGACCTACGACCAGCTCCGGGGGCTGCACGCCTGGCCGGATGAGCGCGAACCCCAGCGGGAGGTGGAGCTGCACCTGACCGGCAACATGGAGCGCTACATGTGGTCCTTTGACGGGGAGAAGTTCTCTGAAGTGGATGGCTCCATGCCTTTCGGTCATGGCGAGCGCCTGCGCCTGATCCTGGTCAACGACACCATGATGGATCATCCCATCCATCTCCATGGCATGTGGATGGAACTGGAGACTGGTAACGATGGTTACCGACCCCGCAAGCACACCCTGCTGGTCAAACCGGGGGAAATGATCTCGGCACAGATTACGCCGGAGCATGAGGGTGACTGGGCCTTCCACTGCCACCTTCTCTACCACATGAAGGCGGGCATGTTCCGCGTGGTGTCCGTCCAATGAGTGCAGAGAACAGGAGTAACAAAATGGCTGTCACACACGGTCGTTGCGCGGCCCTGATAGTCCTGGGGCTGATAGTGCCGGCTGCCGGTACCTTCGCACAGGGCGTTGGCCCCCAGGCGAAACCGGGCTGGTCGCTTCCGGTGCATGACGATGTCACCCATAGCCAGCTTCTGATGGATCGCTTTGAGTACCAGGACGGCGATGACGAGGACGTCTTTGCCTGGGAGGGCCAGGCCTGGTGGGGTGGGGATACCCATCGTCTGGTAGTCGACTCCGAGGGTGAGGCCCTGGTTTCCGGGGGTGATGGCGGTGAAGTGGAAAGCTTTGATGTCCAGTACGGCTACGGGTTCAGTGCCTACTGGCAGGCCAAGACCGGGGTTGGATATCAGACCACCTTCGGTCCCGGTCCGGACAGGGACCGGGCTTCCGCCGTCGTCGGCGTTCAGGGGCTGGCCCCTTACTGGTTTGAGGTGGACACCGGCCTGCGCGTCAGTGAGGATGGTGATGCGGTCGCCGAATTCGAGGGCGAATACGACTGGCTGTTCACCCAGCGAATGATCCTTCAGGGCCGGGCGGAAACCAGCTATGCCTTCAACGAGGTCCGTGAATTCGGTGTTGGTGAAGGCGTTAATGGCCTCACCCTCGGACTGCGTCTGCGCTATGAACTGTTCCGTGAGTTCGCGCCCTATGTCGGCGTACGCTGGCAGGACCAGTACGGGGATACGGCGGATCTGACCCGTGCCGAAGGCGAGGACACGGAAAAGACATCACTGGTTGCCGGCGTGCGCTGGTGGTTCTGAAGGAATGCAATGAGACTGCTGCTGGTTGAAGACGACAGCCTGCTTGCCGAGAGCCTGCAACGACAGCTCTCCTCGGCAGGCTTCAGTGTGGATGCAATTGCTACGGCGTCAGGCGCGGACCAGCTTGGCAGGCAGGAAGACTATCGCGTTGTGGTGCTGGATCTGGGCCTTCCCGACGGCAACGGTCTGGAGGTGCTCAGGGGGTGGCGAGCACGCGGTCTTACAATGCCGGTTGTGATCCTCACCGCCCGCAGTGACTGGCAGGATAAGGTGAGTGGCCTCAAGGCGGGCGCCGATGATTATCTGGCCAAACCCTTCCAGACCGAAGAACTGCTGGCGCGTCTTGATGCCCTGATCCGTCGCAGCGAAGGGCGGGTTGATTCGATGCTCTGCGCCGGCCGCTTCAAACTGGATGAAAACCGTCAGGTCCTGGCAACCCCGGATGGCGAGGAACATCCGCTTACCGGCACTGAGTTCCGCCTGCTGCGCTGTCTGATGAGTCGGCCGGGGCAGCTGTTTTCCAAGGAACGGCTTCTGGAGCAGGTCTATAACCTGGATGAAAGCCCGACCCACAACGCGATTGAGGCGTATATCCGCCGGCTCCGGAAGCTGGCCGGGAAAGACGCCATTGTGACGCGTCGGGGGCAGGGGTATATGTTCAATGCCTTGGATTGACCTCAACCGCTCCATCCGGCGCGCGCTGCTGATTGTGCTGCTTCCCGCTTCCATTGCCCTGATGGGCGCTGCCTGGGTTATTCATGGAGCACTGCTTGAGCGTATGGCGCGCAGTTTTGTGGAGGACCGTCTCAGGGAAGAGGTCAGTTTTCTCAAACATCGCATCAATCAAGCCGACGGCAGCATTAATGCGCTGAGCACCGGGGATTATTTCGAGGCAGTCTTTCATCACGCTTTTGCCGTCCGCGTGGGATCCCAGCGCTACTTCAGCCTCGCCCGCTGGAAACCGTTACTAGCGCCACTGTTGGAAGAGAACGGCACGGGATTTATCCGGCGGACGGATTCTGACGGGGCGATTTCTGATTACTTTGCCTACCGAGAAAACTTCAAGCTGGGTGAACGGGAAGTAGTTATTGTCGTTGCTGAAGACCTTTCCCGGATTGATGCCAGTCAGCGCGAGCTGCATATCTGGACGGCGGTGGTTTCCGCGGTGCTTCTGGGCCTGCTTGTTCTGGTGATCTGGATGGCCATTCGGCTGTCTCTGGCGTCTGTGACGAATTTGCAGACGGCATTGAAGCAATTGCAGCAGGGCGAGCGGGAACGCCTGGATAGCGACACGCCCGAAGAGTTCCGGCCGCTTGTTCATCAGTTGAATCAGCTGCTGGACACGCTTGACCAGCGCCTGGCCCGCTCGCGGGAGGCGCTGGCGAACCTGTCTCACAGTGTTAAGACGCCGATCACGGCGGTACGGCAGGTGCTTGAAGAGCGCGACCAGCATCTGGACTGGGGCACGCGCCAGCAATTGGCCCAACGCCTTTCGGATATCGATGGTCAACTCGAAAACGAAATGCGTCGCAGCCGCTTTGCCGGCGCCCAGGCCGGTAAGGGCGCAGCGCCCGTGACTCAGGCACGGGAGCTGATCTGGATGCTCGGACGACTCTATCTGGACAAAGATTTTGAGCTCGAAACCGCTCTGGCGGACGAACGCCGCTGGCCCATCGAGGAATACGACCTTAATGAGGTCCTGGGAAACATCCTGGATAACGCCGGGAAATGGGGAGCGTCGAGGGTGGTTCTGTCGTTGCGTGAAGATAAAGCGGGCCTGGTCATGGAGGTCAGTGATGATGGCCCAGGTGTCACGCGGGAACGACTGTCGACACTCGGGACCCGTGGCCAGCGTCTGGATGAGCAGGCTCCCGGGCACGGGTTGGGGCTGGCTATTGTCCGTGATGTGGTCCGGCGCTACGGCGGATGGGTGGTTTTTGATTGCAGTGAAAGCGGAGGGCTCCAGGTTCGGATCGTATTGCCGGACCGGGTTTCCTTGTAAAACCACTAAATTTCGCCGGTAATCAGTTTCAGGTCAGCTTTATATGGTGTGATGGGGATCATCGGGGTTGGGTAGCTGGCTCCGGTGCGACAATTAAGCAATGAAAAGAGAGGGTAAGGGAATGAAAAAGATACTCGCACTGATGCTGTTGGCTGTATTTACTGTGACCCCAGC
Organism: Salicola sp. Rm-C-2C1-2; assembly: GCF_040196175.1. Classification (NCBI taxonomy): domain Bacteria; kingdom Pseudomonadati; phylum Pseudomonadota; class Gammaproteobacteria; order Oceanospirillales; family Halomonadaceae; genus Salicola; species Salicola sp. Rm-C-2C1-2. Next base: position 770,290 of record NZ_JBEFNF010000001.1, read on the forward strand.
AGTCGCCCAGCAAGGTGACATGCACGATGGCATGAAACAGGGCGGCATGATGGGCAAGGGCTCAGGCATGGGCATGATGAATGACGAGCACATGCAGGAGCGCATGCAGAGGATGCACGAGCAAGTGAATCAGGCCCGGCAAACAGGGGACCCTGAAAAGCGTCGTGAATTCATGCGCGAACACATGAAAACCATGCACGGCACCATGCAGGAGATGCGCGGCGGTATGGGAAGGAACAGCGAGGGCACCGCCAAGCCTTCCGAAATGCCTATGGAAAAGCGTATGCAGCGCATGGAGCAGCACATGCAGATGATGCAGGGCATGATGCAGCAGATGATGGAACGGGAGTCGCTCGAAGAAGAATAAGGAGCGCGGGAGACCTATAATGATCGAGATTGTACCCAACTGGCACCCCATCTGGGTCCATTTCCCAATCGCGCTGTTCAGTATGGCAACCGCCTTTTTCCTACTGGGCCTTGTTCTTCCGGACAGGGTGGGGGAACGGGTAACGGCTGCGGCACGCTGGAATCTGGCGGTGGGAGCGGTATTGCTGATCCCCACGCTGGTGACAGGCTATCTGGCTTACAACTCAGTCGCCCATGACGGCGCCGGCCACCAGGCCATGGAGCGCCATATGACGGCGGCTTGGGTGGTTGCGGCCCTGTTTGTGGTTGCCGTTGTGCTTGCCTGGCTGGATCGTTTCCGGGCCCGTGGGGCAGGGCTGGTGCTGACTGTCGTGCTTTTGATCGGCACCGGGGCTGTTGCTGTTACCGGCTACCTCGGGGCGGAAAACGTTTATCGTCATGGTCTGGGGGTTGAACGATTGCCGGATGGTGTTGGCGATACCGGATCAACCCAGTCGGAAGATCGCTCCCCGGAATCCCGGAAAGAAACGGATGATCCAGAAAGCGGCGATGCTGAATCGCCGAACGCAGAGCGGGATTCAGAGCAGGGTGGTACTGAGGAGACAGCACCTGAAGGCCACGAAGGGCATGACCATGCGCACTGATCCTGCATCTTGATGCTAAGCCTCGTCGCGCTGTCTCGGGTGTTTGCCGAAGCGGCGAGGATGCGGATTGTCTCGCAGTTTGATCATGACTCTCCCGGAACACGCTCCTCTTAATCCGTAACGCCATTGCGCGCGGACTGACCGTGCGCGAGGCAGGCATCGTTTACCATCAGGCCTCACACAGCGCCAGGGCTGGCGCCTGGATAGCAGCCATTAACGATAACCTGACGCTCCAATCCAGCTGCAGTTCAGCGTATTGTGCTTAAATAGGGTAGAGGGCAAGTGAATGAGACCAATGTGATCATGGTTTCAGCGCGCGAGAGCGAGAACGGCCTCGCTCTCGCGCCAAGATTGATTTTACCTTTAGAAGGAACACTTAAATGATGTCTGGCGGTATGCACGCAGGTGGAATGATCTGGATGCTCGTGGTGGGCATTATCCTCGTTATTCCGTTCTGGAAACTGGCCACCCGCGTCGGTTACCCGGGGCCGTTGGCCCTGCTCATCCTGATCCCTTTGGTGAACCTGGCGTTTATCTATTTTCTGGCCTTTTCCAAGTGGCCGGAGTCAGAGGAAACCCGTTGGTAAATTGACCATCAGGATTCACGCTGGGAGATAGTGATGACTTCACACGAGTGTGCTCATTGTGGGGTGGTGGCCATGGATTCCGGGACCGACGTTGCTATTGAAAGTGCCGGGGTAACCCTGCTTCGCGGGGATCTGATGGGCATTGTCGAGGCCAGGCGGCTCTCACGCGCAACCATGCGCAACATCCGCCAGAATCTGTTCTTTGCCTTTGTTTACAACTCGGCGGGGGTGCCGATCGCGGCCGGAGTTCTCTATCCGTTCGCCGGGATACTGCTGTCGCCAATCTTTGCGGCAGCAGCAATGTCCCTGTCGTCGGTCAGCGTGATCGCCAATGCGCTCAGGCTGAGGATCGTTCGGCTCTCCGGGGACGGGTAAATGTGCCGTCAGGTGCGGTCTTGCTGGGGAGGTTCCCTGGGAATCCGCACGTGGGTCCGTTGGTCCACATAAGGCTTTCTGAGGGCGATCAGAAGTGCCGGGATGAACGTCAGCAGCAGTAGCCCGAACGGCAAACCGCTGGCAATAGTGGCCGACTGCAGGGCGTTAAGGCCGCCTGCCCGCAGAAGCACTGCGGTAACCAGACCGATGGCCGTCATCCAGAACAGGCGCTGTTGCCAGCTTGGGTCGTGGCCATTGGAAGTCAGTGTTGCCACCACCAGTGACCCGGAATCCGCTGAGGTTACAAAGAAAACCAGTACCACCAGGATTGCAATCCCAATGGTGGCAGCACTCAGTGGCAGGAACTCCAGAAAGTTGTACAGACTGGCGTTGGGCGAGCTGGTGACCGTGTTAACGAAATCAACATTCTGGAACAGCTCCAGGTGCAGCGCGTTGGCACCGAACACCGTCATCCAGACAAAGTTGAAGAAAGTTGGCACCAGCAGGACGCCCAGAAGATATTCACGGATGGTGCGCCCCCGCGATACCCGAGCGATGAACATGCCCACAAAGGGCGACCAGGAGATCCACCAGCTCCAGTAAAAGACCGTCCAGGAGGATTGCCAGTCTGTGCCCTGGTAAGTTTCGTTCCAGGTTGAGAGCGTCAGCAGATCATTGAAGTAGCCGCCGATGTGTTGGCCCAGAGCCTTGAGCACAAATACGGTTTCCCCGGCAATAAGCACGAACAGCATCAGGCCACCAGCCAGTAGAAGGTTGAGCTTACTCAGCCGTCGTACGCCGCTGCTCAGTCCCGTCATTACGGAGACAAGGGCTACGGCACAGACAATACCGATAAGCAGCATCTGGAGCCAGAGCCCGGATTCGTAGCCGGTGAGCTTGGCGATACCGGCCGCCGCCTGACTGGTCCCCAGACCCAGCGATGTGCAGACACCGAAAACCGTCCCGATAACTGCCGCAAAGTTGGCAATACCACCAATGCGCTGGGCCCGTTTCCGGCTGAAGAGTTCCTTAAGCGGCGCATCGAAGCTGAGGGCATGATTGGCGTTGAAGTGGAAGTAGGCCAGGGTTAACCCAACCAGCGCATAGATCGCCCAGGGGTGAAGGCCCCAGTGGAGGAAAGTGGTTTCCATGGCGAGCTGGGCGGTGTCCGCATTGTTGCCAACAAAGGGGCCGAAAGTGTCGTAGTGCTGGAGCGGTTCGGAAACGCTGTAGAACAGAAGGCCGATGCCCATACCCGCTGCGAACAGCATGCCGAACCAGTCCAGGCGGCTGAACTCCGGTCTGGCATCCTTGCCGCCCAGGCGTATATGCGCCAGCGGGCTGAATATCAGGTAGACGGCGAACAGGAGGGCGGCATTCATGATGAGGATCAAAAGCCAGCCGGTGTTGTGGGAGAACCACGCCTCTAAACCGGTGAATACCGTGCGAGCCAGTTCCTGCTGCAGGGTTGCGAATGCCAGCAGGACAACAATGGCGGCAGCGGAGATAATGAAAAGGCTCATCCGGCGAAGCGTGTGCAATGGGGCGGCCTCCAGTCGCAGTTGGTTGAGGCGCACAGCATAGCATCGAGAGCAACCGGGCGCGTGGGGCAGCGTGCGCTCCCCGACCATGCTAGACTTTTTGAAAGAACGGAACAGCAGGGATTGAATGGTCATGGCAAGACTGGTCCAGGCATTGCTGTCATTGTTCTCAGGCTATAAAGGCCAACGGAGATCGCTGGCGAGCAAGACAGCAGATGTTGCGGGAAATGGCTCCACTGGGCAGTCGCTATCAGAAAGCCAGGATCTGGCACCCGAAGTGGAGCGATTGCACGCTTGGCTGATGGGGCGTCAGGGAATTGACCATGGCGAGCACTCTATACCAGAACGGGCAATGCTCACTGAGTTACGGCACCGGATCAGGGATCGCCGTCTCTCCCAGATTCCGCTTCAGCCGAGGGTCTTACCGTTATTGATCCGGGCGCTTGGTGACGAGCGCCAGAGCCACCGTGACATTGCCTCCATTATTGTCGATGAGCCCGCATTGACGGACGAACTGCTCCGTGTGGTTAATCGTTCCCGTGGTCAATCTATTGATGCGCATTCAATCGAATCGGTTGAACAGGCGGTTCTGATGGTCGGGTTTGAAGGGGTCAGGCGGGCCGTTTCGGAAGCCGTGATGCGGCCTGTGATGCAGAGTGCATCGCGTCCGGGGGCAGGGTTCGCGCGTAACGTATGGCACTGGGGCCTGTTGTGCGCGAACGCGTGCGACCTCCTGGGGCAGCAGCAGCGCGATGTGGGCTCCGACCTGTTCATGATCGGGCTGATGCCCTCGCTGGCTTACCTGTCGATCTACCGGGAACTCGAATCCATTGCCCAGGATCAGTCGGGGAACCAACCTGTTCCGCCACCGGTTTTAAGCGAGGCGCTGTATCGTGAGACCGGGCGTATGCTGGAGAGGCTGGTTGGGGCTTGGCAGTTGCCCTCCCGGTATGGAGACCACCTCCGCGAACTGCATGAGACGCCTCTCGGATGCGCCCGATCGACCCTTTCAAGAGGAATGATTCTGGGTACCGGCGAGGCGCTGCGTGGAGCAGGGCGCCGGACCTTGCTGCAGAAAGAGCTGGTGACGGTAACCGATCTTGAGCACCGTCAGTTGGAGCATGTTCAGGCTGGTCTCAAGCGCGCCTAGTCTTGTCAGATCAGCACGAACGACGTTTGGCGATGCCCAAGCCCGCCATGATTCTCGATGAAACCGCCTCAAATGGGCTGGCGCTCGATAGGAGCGCTTCCCCGTTACTAATGGCTCCGGTACCATTCGCGCTCAGATTTCGCTTGCTGGGTTCCCCGTTGAATGAAACGCTCCGATTTTCACTTTGATCTTCCTGATGAACTCATCGCCCGCTACCCGCTTGCCGAGCGTGAAGCGAGCCGTCTGCTGCGCCTGGATGGTGCCGGGGGTGCTGTCTCTCACCATGAGTTCCGAGAGCTTGCGGATCTGCTGGAGCCCGGTGACCTTCTGGTCTTCAACGACACCAGGGTGATCCCCGCAAGGGTTTACGGCCAGAAAGCCTCGGGGGGAAAGGTGGAAATGCTTGTGGAGCGAATCCTGGATTCCCATTGCGCTCTGGTGCACCTGAAAGTTTCGCGAGCGCCAACGGCAGGAGGTGAACTCACTCTGGAAGGTGGCTATCAGGTGGCAGTTGAGGAGCACACACCGGAAGGACTCTTCCGGGTGCGCTTTATGCATGCGGGGGTGATGACCGTTCTGGAGGCAGTCGGACACATGCCGTTGCCACCCTACATTGACCGGCCTGACGAGATGACAGATGAGGAACGCTATCAAACGGTCTTCGGCGAGAAGCCCGGGGCCGTGGCGGCGCCTACTGCGGGGTTGCATTTCACGGATGCCATAATGGATGAGCTGGCGAGTAGGGGCATCGAGCGCACCTTTGTAACTCTGCACGTTGGGGCGGGAACCTTCCAGCCAGTGCGCAGCGAAGACATACGAGAACACCACATGCATCAGGAGTGGCTGGCCGTGGACCAGGAAACGGTGGATGCGGTGAAGCGTACCCGCAAGCGGGGTGGCCGAGTGGTGGCTGTGGGCACGACGGCGGTCCGGGCGCTCGAATCCGCCTCGCAGGGACAAGAGCTCGCGCCCTTCGCGGGCGAGACTCGGATCTTCATCTATCCGGGTTACCGGTTCCGCAGCGTTGACGCCATGGTCACCAATTTCCATCTGCCGGAATCCACCCTCATCATGCTGGTCAGCGCCTTTGCTGGTCGCCAGCATGTGTTGGATGCTTACCGGGCGGCGATCCATGAACATTATCGGTTCTTCAGTTATGGCGATGCCATGCTGGTATTTCCCCATCCCGAAGCGATTGCGCCGGAGGTGTCGGCATGAGCGCTAACTCATTCATGGACTTCGAACACATGGCGAGCGACGGGCCCGCGCGGCGGAGTCGGCTGAGCTTTCCTCGTGGTACTGTAGAGACACCTGCCTTTATGCCCGTGGGCACTTACGGCACCGTCAAAGGTATGCTGCCGCGGGATCTGGAAGCGACCGGCGCCGAGATCATACTGGGTAACACATTCCATCTGATGCTACGCCCGGGCACCGAGGTGATTGAGGCGCATGATGGCCTGCATGGGTTTGCTGGCTGGGAACGGCCGATGCTTACGGATTCCGGTGGTTTTCAGGTTTTCAGCCTCTCGGATATGACCTGGACAACGGAAACAGGCGTGACCTTCAAATCACCAATTGACGGTGCCAGGGTGGAGCTGACCCCTGAGAAGTCTATGCAGGTGCAGAGGTCACTGGGTTCGGACATTGTCATGATCTTCGATGAATGCACACCGTACCCCGCCACAGAAGAAGAGGCACGACGGTCCATGAACCTGTCTCTGCGCTGGGCCGAACGCAGCCGGCAAGCGCACGGTGACAGTCGGTCCGCACTCTTCGGCATTGTTCAGGGGGGCATGTACGAGTCATTGCGGCGTGAGTCCCTGGAGGGGCTGAAAGCCATCGGGTTTGAGGGTTACGCTATTGGTGGGCTGTCCGTTGGCGAACCCCGTGAGGAGATGCACCGGATGCTGGAGGTGCTGGAACCGGTTATGCCGGAGGATGCACCGCGTTACCTGATGGGCGTGGGGCGCCCTGAGGACATTGTGGAGGCGGTCAGTCGTGGTGTGGATATGTTCGACTGCGTGATGCCGACCCGCAATGCGCGTAACGGGCATCTGTTCACCCACGAGGGCGTCGTACGCATCCGCAACGCCCGCCACCGTCATGATACCGGGGCTCTGGATGCGATGTGTGACTGTTACACCTGCCACCACTTTTCGCGCGCCTACCTGCACCATCTTGACCGCTGTGGCGAAATGCTGGGGGCACAGCTTGCCTCCATCCATAACCTCCATTATTACCAGACTCTCATGGCTGGATTGCGTGAGGCTATCCAAGCAGGTACATTGGCGACCTTCATTGACAGGTTCTATCAGTTACGCGGAGTAGTCCGATGATGTTCAGCGTTCGCTCGCTTTTGTTTGTGCTGCTGGCTCTTATGCCGGCGGTTGCCTTTGCCGCGCCCCAGGGCGGGCCGGGGGTTATTTCACAGGTCGTGCTCTTTGGCGGCTTTATTCTTATCTTCTACTTCCTGATCTGGCGTCCCCAGTCCAAGCGTGCCAAGGAACACAAAGCGTTGGTTGAAGGGCTCGATAAAGGTGACGAAGTGGTAACAGGCGGTGGCCTCACAGGTCGTATCTCACGTCTGACCGATGACTACATGGTGGTGGAGATCGCTGATGGCGTTGAGGTGAAGGTTCAACGCCAGTCTGTTACCCAGGCCCTGCCCAAGGGAACGCTCAAGGACATCTGATCTTCCGGTTCCGCACAAGGATCCCCGATGCTTAACAAGTATCCTCTCTGGAAGAACCTCCTGGTTTCGGCGGTGGTTCTTCTCGGTATCATATACGCGCTTCCGAATCTTTTCCCGGACGACTACGCCGTCCAGATCAGTGGCTCCAGTGCTTCGGTCAGTGTCGACGAGCCATTGCTGGATGAGGCTGAAAACGCATTGGACGAGGCCGGTGTTCCGTACCGGGACCCGATGCTGGATGACGGTACCGCCATGCTGCGCTTTGATTCCAGTGATGCGCAGCTGCGTGCCCGGTCGGTGCTTCAGGAAGCCCTTAGCTCGGAGTATGTTTCCGCGCTGAGTCTGGCGGCGACCACGCCGGATTGGCTGCGTTCTATTGCGGCAACGCCCATGACCCTGGGGCTTGATCTGCGTGGAGGTGTTCACTTCCTGATGGAAGTGGATATGGAGGCGGCCGTGGATCGACGGCTCGATGTCTATGCCAGTGAGATCAAACGCCAACTCCGTGAAGAGCGCGTGCGGTACCGGGGCGGTGACGCTGCAGATGGTCAGCTGCAATTTGTTTTCCCTAGTGAGGCCGCCCGCGATGAGGCAGGGTCTCTGGTGAATTCAGAGTATGACCAGTTCCGCAGCAGTACGCGCGCAGACGGTGATGATTATATTCTGGAGCTAACGCTGAATCAGCAGTCAGCGTCCGAGATCAGGGAATATGCTCTCAATCAGAACCTGACTACTCTGCGTAACCGGGTCAACGAACTTGGTGTAGCCGAGCCGTTGATCCAGCAACAGGGCAGTGATCGGATCGTAGTCCAGCTTCCTGGTGTGCAGGATACTGCCGAGGCCAAGCGGGTACTGGGCTCCACCGCGAACCTGGAGTTTCGGCTCGAGGCGCGATCGGATGCATCCTCGGCGAAGACGCAGACTTTCTCTTTCCGTAACAATCCGAACCGCACAGCGGAACTTGAGCGTAACGTTATCATCACTGGCGACAACGTGGCGGATGCCAATCAATCCTTTGATGAGAACGGTCAACCTCAGGTCAACATTACACTGGACGGGCCGGGCGGCAGCATCATGCAGGACGTGACCCGGGATGCCGTAGGGCGCCAGCTGGGCGTTCTCTTCATTGAGCACAGCAGCGAAGAGGTTGAACGCCAGGTAAACGGTGAAACCGTGACTGAGCGTGAGCGCGAAACCGAGCGCAGCATCATCAGCCTGGCAACTATCCGCAGCACTCTGGGCAGTAACTTCCGGGTAACCGGCCTGGAAAACGTAGCGGAAGCCTCTGAGTTGGCCCTGCTGCTGCGGGCGGGTGCGCTGGCGGCACCGATCTATTTCGTGGAAGAGCGCACCATTGGCCCAAGTCTGGGGCAGCAGAACATCGAATCAGGCATCAACTCCGTGATCCTCGGCTTTATCCTGGTCGCGCTCATGATGCTTGTGATCTACAAGGCCTTTGGTCTGCTTGCGAATATGGCGCTGGCGGTTAACCTGACGCTGCTTGTTTCGGCGATGTCCATCCTAGGGGCAACACTGACGCTGCCGGGTATCGCTGGTATCGTGCTGACGGTCGGCATGGCGGTAGACGCCAACGTGCTGATCTTTGAACGCATCAAAGAGGAGCTGCGCGAAGGCCTGCCTGTTCAGTCCGCCATCAATGCTGGCTTCAGTCGGGCTTTCGTGTCTATTTTTGATGCCAACGTCACCACCTTCCTGGTTGCCGGCATCCTGTTTGCCGTGGGGACCGGGCCGGTGAAAGGTTTTGCCGTCACCCTTCTGATCGGCATCCTGACATCCATGTTCACGGCCCTCATGGTCAGCCGCGCCATCGTCAATGCCAGCATTGGCGGGCGCAGTGACCTCAAGGCACTGTCAATCTGAGGGTGATCGAATGAGTGAAGAGAGTAAAAAACATATTGATTTCATGGGCGTGCGGCGGATTGCCGCCGCAGTCTCGATCATTCTCGTTCTGGGCGCCGTGATCAGTCTCGGTGTGAAGGGGCTGGCCCTGGGGTTGGATTTTACCGGTGGCAGCCTGGTGGAACTGGAGTATGCGGAGGCGCCCGAGCTGCCTGATGTACGCAGCAAGCTGGAGTCAGCAGGCTACGACAACGCCATGGTCCAGAATTTTGGTTCGGACAAGGCGGTGCTCATCCGGTTGCCGGCGGCGTTTGATGATTCCGTTGGCACGGAAGTGGTGTCGGCACTGAGCCGGAACGCGGAGCTGACTTTGGAGCGTTCTGAATACGTCGGTGGTCAGGTTGGTGAGGAACTGCGCGAGCAGGGCGGGATTGCACTGTTGCTGGCTTTCTTCGTGGTCCTCATCTATGTAGCCATGCGCTTCCAGCTGAAGTTCGGTCTCGCCTCAGTGGTACCGCTTGTGCACGATGTGTTGATCGTGCTCGGTATCTTCTCGGTCTTTCAGCTCACCTTTGATCTGACCGTTCTGGCAGCGCTTCTGGCGGTGATCGGTTACTCGCTCAACGACACCATCATTGTTTCGGACCGGATCCGAGAGAACTTCCGTCGCATTCTCAAAGGCGAGCCGGAAGAAATCATCAATATCTCTCTCAATCAGGTTCTTCTGCGGACGATCGTCACATCCGGCACAACCTTGGTGGTATTGATTTCACTGTTGGTGTTTGGCGGCGAAATGATCCGGAATTTCGCGCTGGCGTTGTTCATCGGCGTTCTGGTGGGCACCTATTCGTCAATCTACGTGGCGGCGAACATGCTGGTAACTCTGAATGTGAACCGTGATGACCTTTACGTACCGCAAAAGGAAGGTGCGGAGGGCAGTCAGCCGGAAGAAGAGGATCCGCCCGACTGGCTCAAGCGCATGGATTAAGGATAGGCGCCTTTAGGCGCCTTTCATGCGCTGTCGGTACGGCTGGGCCTGGTGGAGGATCTCCCGAAAAAGCAGGTTGTTGGCAATTACCAGCTCACCGGCTTTGCGCCCGAGCGGATTGCCCTTGAGGTCACCCCCTACAGCTCCAGCTTCCTGGCTGATGAGGCCCGCCATAACCTGCTCGTGGCGCTGGTCAGTGGCCAATACGGCTGCGTCCAGATAACCGCCGGCGACCCTCGCTATATCCAGAACACTGCAGCCGTTGTACTGCAGGTCTGCTCCCTCTTGTACCAGCGTCCCCGCTACATCCAACCAGAGTCCGCTGTCTTCGCCACTGCTGCGTCGGTTGAAAAGGTTGCAGCTGAGCAGTGTCTGACCGAGATGCTGGGTCGAGCGAGCGCGGATACGCTGACTGTTCAGCACGGCGCCGTAACCACGGCTGAACGCGTATTCCTCGCCTGTGAATGGGCACAGTACGACGAGATTTTCTGGCCGGTCATTGATTTTCTGGAGCAGGGCTGTGGCGTATTCCGGTAGGCCGCGGGCGAAGTTGCGTTCGCCCAGGATGGGAAAAACGTGCCAGCTTTGGGGCCAGTCCCCCGCCTCCGGGTCGCCGAGGGGCGCAATCCAGTGGTCTTTGTAGGAACGGCGCAGCAGGTCTTCGGTGCGTTCATGGAGCCGGTGCTCAATCGCCTGAACCGTGCGCACTACCGCCTCTGGCGTCTTGCTTTCGGCATCCAGGCGTGCCTGCTGGTCCTTGAGAAAATCGCTGTTTTGCCTTGCCGCGCGCAAGGCCATTTTGATTGCTGGTTGCATCAGGTTACCAATGGGGTTCGATTCGGGGATGGGCGGCGGACTATACCAGAAAATGGCTGTTAAAACGATTGCCGGGCAGGCTACGGCGTCAGGGAAACCCGCGAGCCATCTGCCGCCAGCTGGCCGCTCATGCTAGGATGCGCCTTTTATTGGCAACAGGTGGTGGCATGGTGGGTGAAAAGCGGAATGTCTGACTATCCTTCCCTTGAGGGCCTTCGGGTTGTTCTTGTTGAACCGTCGCATCCGGGCAATATTGGTGCCGTGGCCCGGGCTATGAAGAATATGGGCGTCGCCGAGCTGGTACTGGTCTCCCCGGCGCCTTTCCCAGTTGAAAAGGCGAGTGCTCGCGCCTCTGGAGCGGATGATGTGCTTGAAAATGCTCGGGTGGTCGCGGATCTCAATGAAGCAGTGGCTGATTGTGTTGAGGTGATCGCCACCAGTGCCCGCTCACGCAGCCTGACATGGCCGATTCTTAATCCCCGGGACTGCGGCGCCAGGGTGCTGGAGCAGCGTCGCCAGGGCCCCGTGGCGCTGGTGTTCGGTCGCGAGGATAACGGGCTTTCGAATGAGGAGCTGCAGCGCTGCCATTATCATGTACAGGTACCTTCAGATCCTGCGTTCAGTTCTCTCAACCTTGCGATGGCGGTGCAGGTAATGCTTTACGAAGTCCGGATGCAGAGCCTGTTTGAAGCGCCGGATGTGAACGTTGCGGCGTGGCAGAGTACGCATACGCCGGCGGATGCCGGTTGGGATGAGCTACCCGCCACTGCTGGGGATATGGAGCGGCTTATGACCCATCTGGAGCGAACGCTGACAACCACCGGTTTTCATGATCCGGAGCGTCCGCGACAATTGATGGTAAGAATGCGTCGGCTGTTCCAGAGGGCTCATCCGGACCGCATGGAAATGAATATACTCAGGGGAATCCTGACCAGCGTTGACAAGCTGGCCCGTTCCCAGGACAGGGGCAATCATGTTTGATCGTCTGCGCGAGGACATCCAGAGCGTCTTCCATCGTGATCCTGCGGCGCGCAATGCCTTCGAGGTTCTGACCAATTATCCCGGCCTGCATGCACTTCTGTTTCATCGCATGAATCATCGTCTGTGGCAATGGGGCTTCAAATGGTTGGCGCGCACCATCTCCACTTTTGCGCGTTGGCTGACGGGCGTGGAGATCCATCCGGGGGCAACCATCGGGCGCAGATTTTTCATCGATCATGGCATGGGCGTGGTGATTGGTGAGACCACCGTGATCGGTAATGACGTGACGCTCTACCAGGGCGTAACGCTGGGAGGCACCAGCTGGAACCATGGCAAGCGCCACCCAACTCTGGACGATGGCGTGGTCGTGGGTGCTGGCGCGAAAATCCTTGGCCCCTTCACCATTGGTCAGCATGCCAAGGTGGGATCGAACGCAGTGGTGACCAAGGAGGTGCCGGAAGGTGCGACTGTTGTGGGGATTCCCGGGCGCATTGTGACCAAAAAGGAAGAGCCTGAGGAAGGGCGCCGCAAGGCAATGGAACAGAAGATTGGCTTCGATGCTTACGGGCTGAGTGAGGATATGCCGGATCCAATTGCGCGTTCCATCCGCAGCATGCTGGATCACATCCATGTGGTCGATGAACGCATTGAATCCATGTGCCGGGCGTTGAAACAGATGGATAGCTATAGAGGCTCTACTGAAATGCCGCCATTGCCGATGGACTTCGACTGCGGAGACGTACCGGAGGAGGGGCGGGATCAAAGGTCAGATCAGGAGGATACCGGTTCAAATACTTGACTGTTTTACTTGGTTAATCGATAATCAGAATCAATCTGCCAGTAAAATCGGACGCCAGCCATGAAGCTGACCACCAAGGGACGCTACGCCGTTACAGCGATGCTGGACCTGGCTATCCACTGCGAGAGCGGTCCGGTATCGCTTGCGGCCATCTCCCAGCGCCAGGGCATATCACTCTCTTATCTGGAGCAACTGTTCTCCAGGTTGCGCCAGAGCGGGTTGGTGACCAGTGTACGTGGGCCAGGCGGTGGTTACCGGCTGACGGCGGGAGATGACGCCATTGTCGTGGCGGAGGTCGTGGATGCTGTTAACGAGTCCTTGGATACGACCCGTTGTAACCGGGCCGGCGATTGTCAGAATGGCGAGATGTGCCTGACCCATTATCTGTGGGCGGATCTCGGGGATGAGATCCATCGGTTTCTAAGCAGCATCAGTCTGGCCGAACTCCGGGATAAGCCGGAAATCCAGGCGGTGGCCCAGCGTCAGGATGAACGCCAGCGCGAAACCGCAGTCATCGCGGACGATACCCGCCCGGCCAGCGTTTGAGAAATTCCCGCGTGGGCGATTCCCAAGAGCGAAGCAATCCCATGACACAGACCATCTATCTTGATTATGCCGCCACTACGCCAGTTGACCCGCGCGTGGCGGAGACGCTTCAGCAGTATCTGACACCAGACGGTATTTTCGGCAACCCGGCCTCGCGCTCTCATGCAGTGGGCTGGCAGGCCGAGGCGGCCGTCGAACAGGCGCGTGCGCGTGTGGCCGGTCTCGTGGGCGCGGACAGTCGCGAGATCGTGTGGACCTCCGGTGCCACTGAGTCTGACAACCTCGCGATCAAGGGGGCAGCCATGGCCAATCAGGCCCATGGGCGCCATGTTATAACCTCGCTCATTGAGCACAAGGCAGTAGTGGACTGCTTTCTATGGCTGCAAGAGCGTGGATTCGAGGTAACCTGGCTGGAACCTGATGAGGCCGGCTGTATTTCGAGAGCACAGGTCGAGGCAGCGCTCAGGGAAGACACCATTCTTGTATCGCTGATGGCGGTTAACAATGAGCTGGGCAGCATTAATCCTCTCCAGGCAATTGGTGCGCTTTTGCGAGAAAGGGGCGTTCTGTTCCATGTGGATGCCGCCCAGGCGGCGGGCAAGATGGCTCTGGATGTGAGCGCGATGCCGGTAGACCTGATGGCGCTGTCAGCGCACAAAGCCTATGGCCCCAAGGGAGTTGGTGCACTGTACGTGCGACGCTCACCTGACGTCACCATTGAGGCTCAGATCCATGGCGGTGGCCATGAGCGGGGCTTGCGTTCCGGCACTCTGGCAACCCATCAGGTCGCAGCCATGGGGCATGCCTTTAATCTGGCACTGGAAGAGGGAGATGCGGAGGCCGGTAGGTTCGAGTCACTGCGTTCGCGGTTTCTCGACGCTTTTGGGGGGCTCTCGGGAGTTCATGTTCATGGCCCGGAGCGGGCGCGTATTCCCGGAATCATCAATATCGGCTTCGAGGGGGTTGATGGTGAGTCGTTGCTTCTGGCGCTGCGCGGAGTTGCGGTATCTTCCGGCTCTGCCTGTGCCTCTGCGACCACCGAACCCTCCTATGTGTTGCGTGGCATCGGCCTTTCTCCTGAGATGGCGCAGGGGTCGCTGCGTTTTTCCCTGGGGCGGTTCAGTACTGAGGAAGAGATCGACACAGCTGCTGAGCGCCTCACCGAAGCAGTGGCCCGGCTGCGTGAGCGGGGAGCAGCCCGTCGGGCGACGGTGTGACTTTGCGCCTGAGGTGCGTATAATCCCGCTTGGATGCTACCGATTATCGATAACAGGAGTTTGAAAACATGGCTATTGAGCGCACGCTTTCGATCATCAAGCCGGACGCCTTGTCCCGTAACGTGATCGGCGAGATTGAAAGTCGCTTTGAAAACGCTGGCCTTCAGATCGTGGCGGCCCGTATGATCCATATGACCCAGGAGCAGGCGGAAGGCTTCTATGCCGAGCACCGGGAACGTTCATTCTTCCCTGATCTGGTGGGTTTCATGACTTCCGGCCCGGTAATGGTGCAGGTTCTGGAAGGCGAAAACGCGATTGCGCTGAACCGTGACCTGATGGGAGCAACCAATCCCAAAGAAGCGGAAGCTGGCACGATCCGTGCCGATTACGCCGAGACCATCGACGCGAATGCGGTACACGGCTCTGATTCGCCGGAGACCGCCGAGCGCGAGATTGCCTATTTCTTCAACGACAGCGAGATCTGCCCGCGCACCCTGTAAAACGGGTACGGGCACAGAAGGTACCCGATCATGAGCAACAGCGGCGACCAGAGCCAGACCGAAAAGGTCAATCTTCTTGGTTTGCCAAGGCATAAAATGGAGCAGTTCTTCGTCGATATCGGCGAGAAAAAGTTCCGTGCAGGGCAGGTAATGAAGTGGATCCATCATTACGGGGTGGATGACTTTGAAGCTATGACCAACGTCAGTAAGACACTACGGGCGCGGCTTGCGGAGATCGCTGAGATTCGGGGGCCAGAGGTGCTGCTGGATGAGACGTCGAGCGATGGCACCCGTAAGTGGGTCATGCGGATGGCCGAGGGCAACAGCATCGAGGCGGTGCTGATCCCCGACGGCGAGCGCGGTACACTCTGTGTCTCCTCACAGGTCGGGTGCAGCCTTGACTGCAGTTTTTGCTCCACTGGCAAGCGTGGTTTTAACCGCAACCTCTCAGCGGCTGAGATCATCGGACAGGTGTGGGCAGCACTGCGTACCTTCATGCCCTTTGATCGCGCCAACGAGCGGCCCGTCACCAACGTGGTGATGATGGGGATGGGGGAACCGTTGCTCAACTTCGATAATGTCGTTGATGCCATGGACCTGATGATGGACGACTGGGCCTATGGCATTTCCAAGCGCCGGGTAACCGTGAGCACCTCCGGGGTGATCCCGGCGCTGGAGAAATTGGGTGAAGTGTCTGATGTGTCACTTGCCATTTCACTTCATGCCCCTAATGATGAGCTTCGGAACGAGCTGGTTCCGCTGAATCGCAAGTATCCGATTGAGCGTCTGTTATCAGCTACGAAACAGTATCTTTCGGGACTTGGGGACAGGCGCCGGGCAACAATCGAATACACCCTCATTGAGGGCGTTAACGATCAGCCAGAGCATGCAAGGCAGCTGGCGGAACTGTTGGTCGATGTGCCATGTAAGATCAACCTCATTCCGTTTAATCCGTTTCCGGAGAGTGACTATCGGCGTCCGAGCGGCAATGCCGTCAAGCGCTTTCAGGACATCATGAATCAGGCGGGCTATATTACAACGGTGCGCACGACCCGCGGTGATGATATTGATGCGGCCTGTGGTCAGCTGGTTGGTCAGTTTGAGGATCGTACGCGGCGCAGCGAGCGCTATATTCCGGTTCACCAGGAGGTGAGCTGAACTGCAACACCTGCGGAGGATGACAGACTCCATGCGAGTGCGGCTCATGGCAGACGCGATGCGAACCACTGCGGTTCTTCTTCTGTGCGTTCTCGTAGCAGGATGTGTCTCGCAGCGTGAGGGGACCTTTGCCTCAGGGAATCCTGACAAGGCAGAAGATGCGTACGTCCGGCTGGGGCTCGCTTACATCCAGGATGACCGCTTCGAGCGGGCTCGCCGCCATTTGGACCGTGCGCTCGAGATCAATGACGAGAGTGCTCCTGCTATTGCTGCCAGGGGCTTGATCAGCCAGGAGGAAGGCGAATTCGATCTGGCCGAGAAACGCTTTAAGAAGGCACTTGAACTGGATCCGGAGTACACCCGGGGGCGCTCCCATTACGGCGTTTTCCTGTTCAATCGTGGCCGATATGAAGAGGCTCTAGAGCAGTTCCGGCACGCGTCTGAAAATACTGATTACGACAACCGGGCCGGGGTTTTCATCAACCTTGCTCGCAGCGCGGGTCGACTTGACCGACCCGATGAGGCCGCTGAGGCTTACCAGCGAGCTATGCAGTTGCAGCGGGGCAATGTCACCGCACACATCGGCGCGGTATCCTCTTTGGTCGAGGCCGAACGTTATGCGCAAGCCCGTTCTTTGTACCGCCAGCTGACCATGCGTATTGACCGGTCGGCCGAGGTTTCGCATACGCCGGAATCGTTGCTTGCCGGGATTCGCCTGGCGCGTGAAGCGGGGCGTGACGACAGGGCGTCCAAGCTTGCGCGCCAGCTGGGGGAACGTTTCCCGGATTCACAGGAATATCAGCAATACAGGAACATGGTCACTGATGAGTGAAGAGGGCATCACGGATAATAATAACGAGACAATGCCCCGATCTGTGGGCGAACAACTGCGAAGCGCCCGCGAGCAGCACGGAATGGATCGGCAGGATGTGGCGGATCAGTTGCACTTGAGGCCTTCCATCATCCAGGCGATTGAGGAAAGCGATTACGGGGTGGTGCCGGCGGATCTTTTCCTGAAGGGGTATGTCCGTTCCTACGCGCGGCTGACTGAGCAGGACGGGGACGATCTGATTGCACGGCTGGACAGGGAGCTGGAGCCCTACCGTCAGAGTCAGGAAGAGAAAGAGCCAAGTACTACTGAGATCATACACCAGACAAAACTTCGACGGCGCCGTATAGGTGTTGCGCTCATCACGACTGTGACTGTCCTGGTGCTGGGATGGCTGGTCTATCAGTACGGAGCCTTGGTTGTTAATTCAGCAGGCGATGTAGTTGATACCGTCGGGGAGATGGAGCTGGATGTGCCTGACTCAGAGCCCAAGCCTGACGTTGAACCTGAACCTGAACCTGAACCTGAACTTGAACCTGATTCTGACACCGGCACCGGCACCGGCACTGACGCCGGGTCGCAAGCGCAGGTTACAACTGCTGAAACCGAGTCGGACTTGTCCACGCCGGTCGCAACTGTTGAAGAGTCTAAAACTGCAGAAGATGAGTCGGGACAGCCGATGACATCGTCAGCGCCGGGCGCTGGTCGTCAGGCTTCACTGACCATTGCCTTTAATGGAGCCTGCTGGGTTGAGGTGGTCGATGGCAGTGGCGAACGCGTGGTCGTCACTCTTGCCGAGGCCGGGGATAGAGTGGACTATGAAGGACCAGCGCCGTTTGAGGTGCTGCTGGGCAACGTGGACGCGGTTGCGGGAGTCCGTTTCATGGGTGAAGCGGTCGACCTGGGCCAGTATCCGGTGAACGCCGGGCGCGCACAGTTTGTACTTGAAACAGTCAATGGCTGAGCCCCGTCGGGGCAGCCGCAGACAGTGACAGGATCGCAACAATGCTTAAGAACGAAGAGTCTCCCATCAAACGCAGGCCCTCACGTCAGATCCATGTGGGTTCGGTCCCCGTGGGGGGCGACGCCCCCATTGCTGTTCAGAGCATGACGAACACTGACACGCTTGATGTCGAGGGGACAGTAGCGCAGATCCGGCAGCTGGAGGAAACCGGTGCCGACATCGTGCGTGTTTCCGTGCCGGACATGGACTCCGCGGAAGCTTTTGCAAAGATCCGTTCGGCGGTGAACGTCCCCCTTGTGGCAGACATTCATTTCGACTACAAGATTGCGCTGCGCGTGGCCGAGCTGGGCGTTGACTGCTTGCGCATCAATCCTGGCAATATCGGCAAGGAAGAACGGATCAGGGCCGTAATCAACGCAGCCAAGGATTACGGCATCCCGATCCGTATCGGCGTCAATGCCGGCTCCCTTGAGAAGGATCTGCAGCGTAAGTACGGCGAGCCCACGTCGGAGGCGATGGTGGAATCCGCCATGCGCCACATTGAGATCCTCGAACGTTATGATTTCAAGGACTTCAAGGTCAGCCTCAAGGCTTCTGATGTGATTATGGCCGTCCAGGCCTACCGGCTGATTGCAGAGAAAATCGAACAGCCGTTGCACTTGGGTATCACTGAAGCCGGGGGCTTCCGTTCCGGCTCGGTCAAATCCTCCGTTGGCCTGGGCATGCTGCTGGCGGAAGGGATTGGTGATACCATCCGCATTTCGCTGGCGGCGGACCCGGTGGAGGAGATCAAGGTCGGTTTTGACATCCTCAAGAGTCTTCGCCTGCGCACGCGCGGGATCAACTTCATCGCCTGCCCGAGTTGCTCGCGCCAGAACTTTGATGTGATCGGGACCATGAACGAGCTTGAGTCCCGGCTGGAGGATGTGAACACCTCCATGGATGTGGCCGTAATCGGGTGCGTTGTCAACGGTCCCGGCGAGGCGAAGGAAGCCGACATCGGTATCACCGGCGGCACGCCCCAGCACCTGATGTATCAGGACGGGGACAAAGATCGCAAGATCGACAAGGCTTCCCTGGTGGATGATCTGGAGCGTGAAATCCGCGAACGGGCGGAACGCAAAAAGGCGGAAGAAGACGCCATCATCGCCAAGGGGTGATCGCGGGCAGGCAACCACGCGACCGAACAGGGGAAAACCTTGGCCAGAATACAGGCAATTCGTGGAATGAATGACATACTGCCGGACCAATCACCGGTCTGGCAGTATCTGGAGCACACCATTGGGAGTGTGCTCAATGGCTATGGGTATCGTGAGATTCGGATGCCCATTGTGGAGAAAACCGAGCTGTTCAGCCGTTCTATCGGTGAGGTCACCGATATCGTTGAGAAGGAAATGTATACCTTCGAGGATCGTAACGGCGACAGCCTGACTCTCAGGCCTGAAGGTACCGCGGGCTGCGTTCGCGCTGCCGAACAGCACGGGCTGCTTTTCAATCAGCAGCAGCGACTCTGGTACACCGGTCCCATGTTCCGGCATGAACGTCCCCAGAAAGGACGTTACCGCCAGTTTCATCAGATTGGCGTGGAAGCTTTTGGCATGGAAGGGCCGGACATTGATGCCGAGCTGCTTCTGATGACAGCACGGATATGGCGTGCCCTTGGGCTGGCTGATCAGGTGCATCTGGAAATCAACTCCCTGGGCACGGCCGGAGACCGCCAGCGTTACCGTGAGGCGCTCACCGCCTACCTGGACAATCACCGTGACCGGCTTGACGACGACAGTCAGCGTCGGCTTGCCAGCAACCCGCTGCGGATCCTGGACTCGAAAGTAGCTGAAACCCAGCGGATTCTTGAGGATGCGCCTGTGCTGGCGGACTACATCGGCGAGGAAAGCCGCGAGCATTTTCGGGGTCTGTGTGAGCGCCTCGATGCCGCCGGGCTTGGTTATAGCATCAACCCCGGACTGGTCCGGGGGCTGGACTATTACGGCAAAACCGTGTTCGAGTGGGTTACCGATGCGCTTGGTGCCCAAGGGACCATTTGTGCGGGTGGTCGCTACGACGGCCTGGTGGAGCAGCTCGGTGGCCGATCCACGCCAGCGATTGGCTTCGCCATGGGCATGGAGCGCCTGATACTGCTTCTGGAGACAGAAAAGCTGGTTCCAGACTGGGTCAACGGTAACGCCGATATCTATGTGCTGGGGATGGACGAGCGTCTTTCCACCCAGGCGTTCGCCCTCGCGGAGCGCCTTCGGGGTGCCCTGCCGTCGCGGCGAGTTGTCACTCATTGTGGTGGTGGTGGCTTTAAAAGCCGCATGAAAAAGGCGGATGCTTCCGGCGCACGGTTGGCGGTGATTCTGGGCGCGGATGAGGCCGAAGCCGGGGAGGTCAGCGTCAAGGATCTTGCAAGTACTGAACAGCATCAGCTGGCACAGTCCGAGCTGGTGGCGGCCTGTGAGGCGCGCCTCGCTCAGAGAACAAACGAACAGGGAGAATAAACAGTGGCGGAAGAAGATGAGCAGTGGGAAGCGTTCAAACGCTGGTGGAAGCAGAATGGTGCCAGCGTGCTCATGGGCATTGCCATCGTCATCCTGGGGGTAGCCGGCTGGCAGTACTGGGAAGCCCGTGAGGCTACGGCTCGCGCCGAGGCGCGGCAGGGTTTTGACGGCGTGATCAGCGCACTGCAATCCGAAGAAGATACTGAAAAGCGTCTTTCCTCCATGGAATACGCGCTGGATAATCTCAAGGATAGCCAGCCAGGCAGTCCTTACGCGGTGTTTTCTGCCATGGTGGCAGCCAGCGTCTACATGGAAGAATCCCGCCCGGAAGACGCGGTGGAGGAACTTTCATGGGCACTGGAGCAAGCAGGGGGTGAACCACTGCCAATGGTGGTCCGTCTTCGGCTGGCGCGCGCACAGCTGGCCAATGAGAATTTTGAGGGTGCGCTATCAACACTCGAAGGCATCGCTGATGCTGGCGAGTTCGCACCTCTGTTCCACGAACTCAAAGGAGACGCCCATCACGCTGTGGGGAATGAAAAAGACGCGCGGCAGGCCTACCAGGCAGCACGCGAATCCCAGGGAAAAAATATGAATGACCGTCTGCTTGAGCTCAAGCTGAGCGACCTGGCCGCAATGGAGGAGGGTTGATGCGGGCACCTGCCGCAGCTTGGCGCTGCGTGATGATGTATGTGCTGGCGAGTGTTGTGCTTGCCGGATGCAGCAGCTCCGAGCCCGAAGAGCAACCAGCTGCTGTTCCTGAAGCCTCGGGGGATGTGGAAGTTCGCGAGATCTGGAGCCGCCGGGTAGCCGATGGCATGGACGGACAGTATCTGTTCCTGTCGCCCGGTGTGCATGAGGGTACGGTCTACGCGGCCACCGAGAGCGGATACATGACGGCCTATAACGCTCGCAATGGTCGTCGCGACTGGTGGCAAAAGCTGGATGAGAAGATTCTGGCTGGTGTGGGCGTGGACAGCGACCACCTCTATGTGGTGACACGTAATGGGGAATTGATCGCGCTGTCCCATAAGGGAAAGGAACAGTGGCGTGCGTCCCTGCCTAATGAGTCCCTGGTGGCGCCACGGAGCAACGGGCGCTATGTGGTCGCCCAGACCATTGACGGTGAACTCCTGGCATTCAATCAATCCAACGGTGATCGGCGCTGGCAGTACGACAGCAACATGCCAGTGCTGAGCTTTCGCGGTAATGCCACCCCTTGGCTGGATGGAAGCCGCGTGATTGCCGGCTTTGACAATGGCCGGGTGGTGTCCCTGGATGTGCGCAGCGGTGCAGTCCAGTGGGAAAAGCGCTTGGCCGAGCCGGCAGGTAGAACCGAACTGGAGCGGCTGGTGGACGTGGATTCCTCGCCCCACGTGGTTGACGATGCAGTCTATGTGAGCGCTTATCAGGGGAGTGTGACAGCTCTGGATCTACGGTCCGGCGAAGAACGCTGGAGCCGTGAACTCTCCAGTCTGGAGGCGCCCGCTGTCACTGAAGATCAGATAGTGGCCGCTGGCGCGGATGGTACGCTGGTGGGATTTGAACGTGCTTCCCGCAATGAGCTTTGGCGCCACCGTAAACTAGCCTGGCGTCAGCCGGGCGCGCCTGTGTCTCTGGGAAACCATGTCATGGTGGGGGACTTTGAGGGTTATCTTTACGCGGTTGACGCCGCTGATGGCAGCATTGACGCGCGCCTTCTTGTAGACGACGCGGGGTTGCGCTCGCCGCCGATCCGGTTCCGTGACCGTGTGATCGTCTTTGGCAACGGGGGCTGGCTGGCTTCCTACCACATAAGGGAAAGCAGCCGCTGAAACCTATGATACCTGTCATCGCCGTTGTCGGCCGGCCCAATGTGGGCAAGTCCACCCTGTTCAACCAGCTCACACGTAGCCGGGATGCCTTGGTCGCTGACTTTTCGGGTTTGACCCGGGATCGCCAGTATGGTCAGGGGCGCCATCATGGGCGGCGTTTCATTGCCATTGATACTGGGGGGCTCGCCGGCGAAGAGGAGGCTGTAGACCAGCTGATGGCGGACCAGGCTACCGCCGCCATTGAAGAGGCCGACGCCGTGCTGTTGGTTGTGGATGGTCGTTCCGGGCTTACGCCCGGTGATCAAGCCATCATTGACCAGCTTCGCCGCCAGGGCGTTGCTGCCCACCTTGTTATCAACAAGACTGACGGCCAGGACGAGGAGCAGGCGGCAGCTGAGTTCCATGGTCTTGGTTTTGAACTTCTTCACCGAGTTTCCGCCGCCCATAATCGTGGCGTTCGCCAGCTTCTGGATGCCGTGGTTGGCGATGAGGAATCTTTGGAAGGGGAAGAAGAGGCAGAAGACGAGGACCGGATTCAGGTTGGCATCATCGGTCGCCCCAATGTGGGCAAGTCGACCCTGGTTAACCGGATCCTTGGCGAGGACCGGGTGGTTGTCTACGACGAACCCGGCACGACTCGTGACAGCATCCGGATCCCTTTCAGTCGTCGGGATCGCGACTATACCCTGATTGATACAGCCGGGGTCCGCCGCCGGCGGCAGGTCAAGGAGAAAGTCGAAAAATTCTCGGTAGTTAAGACGCTCCAGTCGATAGAGCAGGCGCATGTCGTGGTTGCCATGATTGATGCGCGTGAAGGGCTGGTGGATCAGGATATGCACCTGATTGGCTTCGCCCTTGATGCCGGTCGTGCCGTTGTGGTCGTCATCAATAAGTGGGATGGCATGGATCCGGAGGACCGGCGCTGGCTTAAGGAACACCTGAGGTGGCGGCTGGGCTTTCTCGATTACGCCCGGATGCATTTCATTTCGGCCCTGCATGGTACGGGTGTGGGGGATCTCTATGACTCCATCAATGCGGGATATGATTCCGCGATGGCAAAATGGTCCACCAACCAGCTTACCCGCATTCTGCAGGATGCGGTTACCCAGCATCCGCCACCTATGGTGCGGGGCCATCGTATTAAACTGCGTTATGCCCATCAGGGCGGCTCCTGCCCGCCACGGGTCGTGGTGCACGGGACCCAGGCGGATGCTGTGCCCAGAGACTATCAGCGTTATCTGGAGAACACCTACCGCCGGGTACTGAAGGTTGAGGAAACGCCCATCCGGTTTGAGTTCCGATCGCCGGACAACCCCTTTGAAGGCCGGAAAAACACGCTCAACAAGCGCCAGAAACAGAAGAAAGCGCGCTTGATGCAGCATGTGAAAAAGAAGGAAAAGCAGACCAAGCACCGCAAGAAACGGGCTTGAGGCGAATCAAGCCAGCCCCTGGTCTGCCACCTGTTTTGCCTGAATCGCCGTCAGCGCGATGGTAAAGACAATGTCCTCCACCATAGCGCCTCTTGAGAGATCGTTCACCGGCTTGCGCAGGCCCTGTAGCATGGGGCCGATGCTTACCACATTGGCGCTGCGTTGAACCGCCTTGTAAGTAGTGTTGCCGGTGTTGAGATCCGGGAAAACGAAGATGGTGGCACGGCCCGCGACAGGGCTGTCAGGCGCTTTGCTTCGGGCAACGCTTTCAATGGCGGCGGCATCATATTGCAGTGGTCCGTCGATAACGAGGTCTGGGCGCCGCTCCTTGGCAATTTCGGTAGCCTGGCGCACCTTTACCACGTCGTCTCCGCTTCCGGAACTGCCGGTACTGTAACTGATCATCGCTACACGGGGCGTGATGCCGAAGGTTTGGGCGGAATCCGCGCTCTGTATGGCGATATCCGCCAGCTCCTTAGCATCCGGATCCGGGTTTACCGCACAGTCGCCGTAGACCCGCACCTGATCCGGCAAGCACATGAAGAAAATCGACGACACGATCCGGGCCGCCTGGTGGGTCTTGATCAGCTGCAGGGCGGGCCGAATGGTGTTGGCGGTTGTGTGAACAGCGCCAGAAACCAGACCGTCCATCTCATCCAGCGCGACCATCAGGGTGGCCAGCATGACGTTGTCTTCCAGTAAGGCCTGGGCCATGTCCGGCTTCATGCCTTTATGGCGGCGCAACTCGACCATGCTATCCACGTAGCTTTCCCGTGCCTCCTCCGGATCGATAATCTCGATGCTGTCGGGCAGGGTGATGTCCCGTGAATGGGCCACGGAGCGGATCTGGTCGCGATTGCCGACCAGCACGCATTCGGCAATGCCTTTCTCCTGGCAGCGTGCGGCGGCCTGCAGTGTTCTGGGCTCATCGCCTTCCGGCAGGATGATGCGTTTGCCCGCCTCGCGAGCCCGGCGTGTTAGAAGGTAACGGAACGCCGGTGGTGATAGGCGCGGTTCGCGGTCCACGGCTAGTTGGTCGCGTAGCCATTCGGCATCGATGGCTTCAGCTGTGGTTTCCATAACCTTTTCAATGCGTTCCCCGTCGTCCACGGGTACCGCAATAGCCATGGAGGCAAGGCAATGGGTCGTATGATAGGTGTCCATGGTTGAGGTCATGACAGGTAGACCCGTGTCCAGTGCTGAGCGGCAGAACCTAAGAGTCTGGTTACTGGGTCTGAGTCCACCGGTCAGCACCAGTCCGGCCAGCGGGATGCCGGAAAGGGCGGCCAAAGCAGCGGCCACAATGATGTCCTCGCGGTCGCCGGGCGTAACCACCAGCGTGCCTGGCCTGAGGGTTTCCACCATGTTGGGAATAGTGCGCGAGGCAATGCTGAGCCGGCGTACCCGCCGCTTCTCCATGTCACCACTGTAGAGGTGCTGCGCTTCCAGTTCCCGGGCTATATCACTGACCCTCGGCTCGATCAATTCCGGGCGCCAGGGAATGGCGCCGATCAGTCGTAGATGGCCGTCGCGCAGCGGGGGGCATTCGCCAGCCCAGTCGGGCACCGGGTCGGGTTCGGTATCATCGGCAGCCAGGGGCAGGGTGTGGCCGGTGGGCTCCCCGAGACGGTTAAGAATAACGCCGATGACCGGCGTTTCGCCGGATTCGGCGAAAATGCGGCTGGTGAAAGTCAGTCGATCGCCCTGCTCGGTGGGGGTTCGTTTTCCGGGGGCGCTCACCAGGATGACCTGTGCGTCCAGGTTACGGGCCATTTCCACGTTCAGCCGCTGGGTGTAGCTTTCCTGGCTGTCAGGCACCAGACCTTCGACAATGACAACGTCGCAATCCTCGCAGGATTCGTGATAACGGCTGACGATGTCTTCCATCAATTCACCTGAACGCCCCTCGTTGATGCATTCCTGCGCTTCGCGCAGCGTAACGGGGGTCGAGGGCTCAAGATTGGTCCGCGCGCGGATGAAGTGGACGGAGGCATCAGAATCCTCGCCCATGGCACTCTGAGCCACGGGCTTGAAAAAGCCAACACGCAGCCCGAGGCGGTCCAGTGCCCGAACGAGGCCCAGACAGACAGACGTAAGGCCGGAATGCAGATCGGTGGGGGCAATGAACAGATTATGGGCCATCACGTGGTCCTCCTTGCGTTGGTCAGGCGCTGCGTATCCAGCGCGATCATCTGTTCCTCATCCGTGGGGATTACCAGTACCGGAGGGCCGCCACTGGCCTGAATGCTTGTTGCGGTATCTGTCTCAGTCTGATTATTAGCAGTCTCATCCACCGCAATACCGAAAATACCGAGATGTGCCAGGGTTCGCTGGCGCACAGTAGCGCTGTTCTCTCCGATGCCCCCTGTAAACACCAGTGCGTCCAGCCGATCCAGGGATGCCATCATAGCGCCAATGTAGCGTGCCAGTCGGAAACAGAAGACGTTAACCGCCAGATCGGCCTGTTCATGGCCGTCAGCAGCTGCTTTGGTAAGTGTGCGCATATCATGGCTGACTCCGGAAAGTCCTAAAAGGCCACTTTCGCGGTTGAGCATGTCGTGTATGGCTTGAGCACCGTAGCCCCGCCGGAGGAGAAAGTCGAACAGCCCAGGATCCACGTCACCGCTGCGTGTTCCCATCACCAGGCCTTCCAGGGGCGTTAGACCCATGCTGGTGTCGACGCTCTGGCCTTCGTGCACGGCGGTCACGCTGCAGCCGTTACCGAGATGCGCGGAGATGATGGCAGTTCGTTCCGGCGCCTGATTCAGCCACTCAGAGGCCTGCTGTAGGATCCAGCGGTGGCTGGTGCCGTGGAAGCCGTAACGCCGCACGCCGTGTTCCTCGTAGAGAGTTCGTGGTACGGCGTAATGGTAGGCTGCTTGCGGGAGCGACTGATGGAAAGCCGTATCGAAGACGGCCACCTGAGGGCAGTCGGGGTAGAGGGTCTGAATAGCGCGGATTCCCGCCAGATTGGCGGGGTTGTGCAACGGTGCCAGGGTACTGCAGGTGTCAATGGCGGTGATAATCTGTTCGTCGATCAGGGCCGAATCCGTGAATGACTCGCCACCATGCACCACACGGTGGCCCACCGCGTCCGGCTCGTGGGTGAGCAGGCCCTGCTCCTGGAGGCGCTCCAGGCAGGCTTCCAGCGCCTGCTGGTGACTGCTGCCAGTGCTCAGGGGGGTGCAGGCGCTCTGCGGTGCCTTCTGGGTTAGAGTAGGGGTATCAGCGCCCAGTCGCTCGGCAAGGAAGGCGGCAAGAACGGTGTAGTTGGGCAGTGTCGCCAGAGTCAGCTTCAGTGAGGAGCTGCCAGCGTTGATGATGAGCAGATGCTTTTGATTCATGGCGGCATCCTAACCGTCCACGTGGCTGCTGCACCAGAGTAGAAATTCGCGTTCATTGAGCGGATGGGTGAACAGGAAGCCCTGAGCGTAGTCACAGTGCTCACCTGTCAAGTATTCAAGCTGATCCTGATGTTCCACGCCTTCGGCCACTACCTGCAGCCCAAGACTGTGTGACATGTTGATGATGGCACGCACCAGGGCAGTGTCATCCGAATCGCGGTTGAGATCGCCTACAAAGGATTTATCGATCTTCAGGGTGTCAAATGGATAGTTCTTGAGGTAACCAAGAGCGGAATAGCCAGTGCCAAAGTCGTCCACGGAAAGCCGCACGCCCATTGCATCCAGGTCGTGGAGGACGCGATCGGTTTCAAGGTTGTTGTCCAGGATCAGTCTTTCTGTGATCTCCAGCTCGAGGTACTGGCCTTCCAGCCCGGTTTCCTCGAGAGCGTCACTGACCGTCTGTACGAAATGCGGATCACGGAACTGGCGGGGCGATACATTGACAGCCATGATCACGGGATCGCCAGTCTGCTTCTGCCAGCGGCTGAGCGCATGGCAGGCTTCGTGGATGACCCAGCGGCCAATTGAGATGATCAGGCCGGTTTCCTCCGCCAGCGGGATGAAACGGTCCGGTGGCACCATGCCCAGAGTCGGGTTATTCCAGCGCAGGAGCGCCTCTGCTCCCATGATGCGACTGTCTCCGAGTCGCAGTATGGGCTGGAAGCGGAGCTCAAATTCCTGCATTTCCAGAGCGCGCCGGAGCAGGCTCTCCGTCTGCAGCCGCTCCTGGGAGACGGCCTTCATTTCCGGGGCGAAGCGTTGGAATGCACTCTTACCTCGGTTTTTAGCCTCGTACATGGCAGCGTCCGCGTTCTGAAGCAGATTGGTGCTGTTTTCTCCATCCCCAGGATATATGGCAATGCCAATACTGGTGCTTACGAATACTTCCTGCCCGGCAACGTGGAAGGGCGGCACAAAGGTCTGGAGAATGCGCTCGGCTACCTGATGCGTTGCCTCGGGGGAGGCCAGCGTGGGCAGGATGATCAGGAATTCGTCCCCGCCGAGGCGGGCCACGGTGCTGGTGCCGCGCAGGCAGGCGGATATGCGGCGTGAGGCCTCAATCAGCATGTTGTCGCCAGCGTCATGGCCCATGGTGTCATTAACGTGCTTGAAGTTGTCCAGGTCCAGGAACATGACGCCGACCATGCTCTGATCCCGCCGGGCCTGCGCCAGGGCCAGCTTGAGACGGTCGAGTGCCAGCATCCGGTTGGGCAGGCCGGTGAGGATGTCGTAGTTGGCCTGACGTAGCAGCTGTTGTTCGTAACGCTTGCGAATGCTGATGTCTTCCCCGAGGATCAGGTAGTGGGACGGTTGTTCATCCTCACTGCGGATGGGTGTGACCACGACCTGTTCCCAGAAGCGCTCGCCGTTATCCCGTGTGCGTTGCATCTCCCCCTGCCAGACACCGACCCGTTGGACCTGAAGCCGAACGTTGTTCCAAAGCTCGCGGTTGTCTTCCTCGCTGAGCGTATCCGCTGTCAGAAATGCCGGATGGTGGCCGTTGATGTCGTCCATGCGGTGGCCAGTGAGCTGCAGGAACTTGTCGTTGGCGTATTCAATGTGCCAGTTCCGGTCACAGATAACCACCGAGGAAGGACTCTGCTCCAGGGCCAGCGACAGTTTGCGGATCTCGGCTTCGTCGGTTTTCTGGCGCTCCAGATCTTCACGAAGACGTTCGCGCATGCTGTTGATGGCCTCTGTGACATGATCCAGTTCATCCTGGCGCTGGGATGGGTGCGAGTGTCGTTCCAGTAGCAGTGGTTCGTTCAGATTACGTAGCGTGAACCGCTGGGCGTAGTTGGCCATGGTTGTGAGATGGCGGGCCACAAAATAATGGAAAATCCATAACAGCAGCAGGCACAGGAAGAAGGTTCGTAGCGCCTGGGTTGTCAGGATGACGCGGATGTTTCGCTTGAGGTTTGTCCAGGCCCCATTCAAGCTGGCGGTGACCGTTACGTGCCCCAGTGATGCCCCTTCGTGGCTGAGGTTGAAATCATGGCTTGCGGTACCAGCATTTTGTGGACGGCTTCCAGCGCGAATCACCCCTTCGGGCTTCATGTCTACCCTTGCATGGGCAATGTCGGGGAGACTGGTGATGCCTTCCAGCTGTACCTTGATGAGCTCTCTGTCAATGGCCCAGGCACTACTGGCCAGGCTGTTACGGTAACCGGCCTCAATCACGCGGAGTCTATGCTCGATGCTGGCTACGTCGGAGCGGTAGCTTACCCATACCTGGGCGGCTGCGGCGACCAAAGTGAAAATCGAGCTGCACAGCACGATCAGGCCCAGCAGTCGCAGCGACAGAGGCGAACGGATGATGGGGCTACGTGACCAGGACAGCGGGTTACGCATGGGACGTCAGCTCGACTCCGAGTCGTCGGGGTGGATTACCGATGCGACATACTATAGCAGTACGGCCCTTATTCGTCGCATATGGCCGTCGTGCCCGGACGAGGTTCAAATCAGGTAAGCTAGGAGAAAACGGGAAAGAATAGGGAGATGGTGTCCCGTAGGGGATTCGAACCCCTGTTACCGCCGTGAAAGGGCGGTGTCCTAAACCACTAGACGAACGGGACGCTGCGCTTTGCGTTACAGGTTGCGCACTTTAGTTAAACCGGGCGGGGCTGTCAACCATTATCTGCGCTGGAATTTGCGGCAGGCGCGCGCAGGCACGCTTTGAAGGTGGTGCCTATCTCGCGCAGTACTGTGGCGGCGTCCGTTTCCCGGTAGCGCTGGAAAACAGCTTCCGCGATGGGCTTGTGACGAGAGGCCAGCTGCTTTCGAACCTCCTCGAGACTACCTCCGGCAAAGGCAGCGAGCGCGATTTCGTAGCGGATTTTGTGTTCGCCCGCACAGCGGTAGAAAAGATCCTCGCGCGTTCCGGGGTCGGGTTGACCCCGTTGGTCATGCACGCTGTTGGCGCAGCGTGCAAAGCGGGCATGGATGTTGGAGTAGGTCTCTGCAGTGCCGCCTTCGTTGAGGGCATTATGGAGCCGGTTAATGCGTCTTTCTCCAGCATCACTCAATCCCGGAAGCGTCTCTTTCAGGATCTGTGGCGACAGCCCCTGTTCCATCAGCTGTACGGATGTCAGATACTGGCTCGCAATCAAGCCGCAGGCCTGATAACTGGCCCCTTCAAAGGCCTTGCCGCCGTCTAACTTCTTAGCAACGGCTGGCACGACTGTGGCGGTGATCAGAGCCAGTAGCGCGATCAGCCGTGGCAGGCTCATTCCACGGCCTCGGCCAGTGCCTGGTCGATTCTGGGGTACTGGAACTGGAATCCGGACTCCAGGAGCCGTTCGGGGCGAGCTTTCTGGCCGGTTAGCAACAGCCGGCTCATTTCGCCGAGCATCAGCTTTAGTGCCGGTGCTGGTGCCGGAAGCCGGGCCGGGCGCCCCAGGGCCTGACCGAGTGCTTGGCTGAACTCTGCATTGGAAACGGGTTCAGGAGCCGTAAGGTTGAACGCGCCGCTGAGCTGGGGCGAGTCCAGAAGATGAATGAGTCCCTGAACCATGTCGTATCGGTGAATCCAGGGCATGTACTGCTTGCCGTTGCCGAGACGCCCGCCCAGCCCAAGCTTGAACAGAGGCAGCATCTGCTGAAGGAAACCGCCATCACGCCCAACCACAAGACCGGTTCGCGACAGGCACACGCGGGTTTCGTTAACCAGCTGGTTGGCGGATGCTTCCCATGCGGTACAGAGTTGATGAGTGAACTCATCGTTGGGAGTGGTTTTTTCGGTGACATCCCGCTCCCCCTGATCGCCGTAATAGCCTACCGCGGACCCGGAAATGAGCACATCGGGTAGGGCGTGACGGCGGCGGAGCTGATTGACCAGCTCATCCGTGAAGGCCACACGGCTATCCCATAACTGTTGTTTGCGGTTCTGCGTCCAGCGTTTTTCGGCAATGCCTTCGCCAGCGAGGTTGATGACGGCATCGACAGCCGGCAGTTGCGGCACTTGCGACAGCGCGTGTATCACCTGCACCCGCCCGCAGAGGCGCTGGACTTCAGCATCGTCGCGGCGGCTCACCACGGTCAGGGTACGGCCTTCGCTCTGGAGCTGGTGACATAGGAGTTGGCCGATGAAGCCGGTGCCGCCGGTGATCAGAATGTGCTGGCGCATAGGGAGCTCCGGTTGCGGTTCAGGATAATAGGTTGAACCTTCGTCAATGGTGGCATCGGCAGACGCTGCGAGCCAGGAAAAGGTTCACGAATCCCGCATGGTCGCATTTGCCGCGCCCTGATATCCTTTGTTTATGTTCGAATGGCCTTACATTTTGGATTTCTGGTTCGGTCCCCTGGATCATGATGGGGTTCCCGACAAAAGCTACCGTGAGCAGTGGTTTGCTGGCGGGCGTCGGTTTGATCGGGCCATGAGACGACGTTTTTCCTCCATGGTGCTGCTGGCGTCCGAGGAGGGGCTGGACCACTGGCGCAGTGTTCCCGGAGGCGCTCTTGCTGAGATCCTGCTTCTGGATCAGTTCTCCCGTAATATTTACCGGCGCACCCCTATGGCATACCGCAATGATGCGCTGGCTCAGCGCCTGGCGCGGGAAGGGGTAGCAGAAGGCAGTGAGCTGACACTGGCGCATATCCAGCGGGCGTTTTTCTACATGCCCTACCAACACGCCGAGAACCGGGAAATGCAGCGCGAAGGGGTCGCACTCTATGAGCAGCTTGAGCGCACGGCGCAAGGGCGTTTACGGGATGTGCTCAGCGGGTTCCATCGTAGTGCATGCGAGCATGCTCAGATTGTTGAGCGTTTTGGCCGATTCCCGCACCGCAACCGAGTACTGGGTCGTCGCAGTACTTCCACCGAGGCTGCGTTCCTGGAAGAGGCAGCACAGTTTGGGCAGTAAGAAGTGGTCAGGGGCGGGTTAATATCCTCCAGGGCGCTATTTCCAAAGGCGTGCTTCGCCAGAAAAAAGCCTTGAAAAATGGGCCTGAGATGCGCATTGAACTCAGAACGATCGCCTGAGTGTCTGATGAATCCAGTTAATAAACCAGTCACTGAGACTTGACGACGGTTCGTGTATAAGTAGAATGCGCAGCTGTCGATAGGGCAATAAAAGCCTTCGGCACAACAAGCGGGAATAGCTCAGCTGGTAGAGCACCACCTTGCCAAGGTGGATGTCGCGAGTTCGAATCTCGTTTCCCGCTCCAGATTTCTTACGAAAGCCCGGCCTTGCGCCGGGCTTTCGTGTTTCTGCCCCCTACCGCTGTCGCTCAGCTATACTGTACGGATAAATCCAAGCCTTCCAGGAGGCTCCCATGGCGGGACTGCTCGATAATGTGGATCAGCGTACGCGCCTGGTCGGGCGTAATCGGCTGGAACTGCTTCTGTTCCGGCTTCAGGGGCGTCAGCTGTTTGCAATTAACGTGTTCAAGGTGCGCGAAGTAATCCGCATGCCCAAAATCACCGCGCTCCCTCAACAGCACCCGGTTGTAGTGGGCGTCGCGCACCTTCGTGGCACCACCGTTCCCGTACTCAATCTGAGTCAGGCCATCGGCATGAAGCCGCAGGAGGTTAGCGATGATGCGAGCCTGATCATCACTGAGTACAACCGGCGCACGCAGGCGTTTCTGATCGGTGGCGTCGAGCGCATTCTGAACATGAACTGGGAAGAGATTGAGTCACCGCCCAAAACCACGGGCCGAGGGCATTACCTGACCGCGATCACCCGCCATGAGGAAAAGCTGGTGGAGATCATTGATGTGGAAAAGGTGCTATCTGAGATCGTGCACTACACGACCTCGCTTTCCGATGGACTAGTGGATCAGGATGTTATTGCATCAGCTCAGGGCCAGCGGATTCTGGTGGTGGATGATTCACCGGTGGCGATGAACCAGGCGCGTGATACCATCGAACAGCTCGGGATCGAGGTGGTAACGGCCGGCAATGGCGCTGAGGGGCTTGCACGGCTGAAGACCATGGCTGAGAACGGCGAGATCGACCAACTGCTTATGGTCATCACCGATGCCGAAATGCCCGAGATGGATGGTTACCGCCTGACCACCGAGATCCGTGAGAACCCGCAGCTGAAAGATCTTTACGTGGCGCTGCATACCTCACTGAGTGGGGATTTCAATCAGGCCATGGTGGAGCGTGTCGGCTGTGATGAGTTTTTATCGAAGTTCCGCCCAGACGAACTGGCGGAACTTGTCCAGAACTATTTGCGCAGGGTGTCTAACAGCGATTCATGAGTACTGTTTTAACGCTGGATTCGATCCAGCTTGCTTTTGGTATGCAACCCCTTCTCGATGGCGCCAACCTGCGTGTTGAGCGCGGCGAGCGCGTGGCGCTGCTCGGGCGTAATGGAGAGGGGAAATCCACACTGCTGCGTTTGGTGACCGGAGAAACAGAGCCTGATTCAGGTGAGGTTTCTGTCCCGGAAGGGATGCGCGTGGCGGAGCTGCCCCAGGAATTGCCTGAAAAGCGGGATCTTACCGCCTATCAGGTGGTCGCTCAGGCGTTTCCGGAGACAGGGCGTTTGCTGGAACGGTTCAATGAGCTCTCCATGACCGCCAGTAATGAGGATGACCTGTATAAGATGCAGAAGGTCCAGGAACGCTTGGAGGCACTGGATGGCTGGCTCTATGATCAGCGCATCCGCACAGTGCTTGAGCAATACCGGATCAACCCGGAGGCGCGGCTGGATACCCTTTCAGGCGGGTGGCAGCGCAGGGTGTTGCTGGCCAAGGCGATGGTGACTGAGCCTGATCTTCTGCTTCTGGATGAGCCCACCAACCACCTGGACGTGCCTGCGATCCAATGGCTTGAAGGCGCTCTTGGCCAATTCTCGGGAGCCGTGCTGTTCGTGAGTCATGACCGGGCCTTTATCCGGTCAATGGCTACGCGGATCATCGAGCTGGACCGGGGGGCGTTGGCGTCCTGGCCCGGGAATTACGAACAGTATCTAGAGGCGAAGGAAAAGGCGCTGGCGGACGAGGAACGCCAGCGCGCCGAGTTTGATCGCAAGCTGGCGCAGGAAGAGCGCTGGATTCGCCAGGGTGTGAAAGCAAGGCGCACGCGTAACCAGGGCCGCGTTAAAGAGCTTGAAGCCATGCGGGCCGAGCGCAGGCAGCGCCGGGAGCGCTCTGGTAAGGCCAAGATTGAGGTGGAGGATGCCGGCCGCTCCGGCAAGCTGATCGCGGAAGCTCAGAAGGCGGGGTTTGCCTGGGAGCGCAATCAGCCGCTGATCCATGATCTCGACTTTATGTTGCTGCGGGGCGACAAGATCGGGGTGATCGGTGAGAACGGCTCCGGTAAGACCACCCTGCTGAAGCTCTTGCTCGGTGATCTGGAGCCAACAGAAGGGCAGATACGGCGCGGGACGCGTCAGGAAGTGGCCTATTTCGATCAGTTGCGTGGCAAGCTTGACCCGGAAAAGTCTGCCTTTGAAAACCTCAGCGAGGGGCGTGAAACGGTCGAGGTGAACGGGCGCAGCCGTCATGTCATGGGCTACCTGCAGGATTTCCTGTTTACGCCAGAGAGGGCGCGGACTCAGGTTCGGATGCTGTCCGGGGGCGAGCGGGCACGATTGCTTTTGGCCAAGCTGTTCAGCCAGCCGGCCAATATCCTGGTTCTCGACGAGCCCACCAACGACCTGGATGTGGATACGCTGGAACTTCTGGAGGCTCAGCTCGTGGAATTCTCCGGAACCGTGATCGTGATCAGTCACGACCGGGAGTTCCTGGACCATGTGGCTGGTAGCGTGCTGTTTCTGGACGGGCGGGGTGGCGTCCACGAGACCATTGGTGGTTTCAGTGACTGGCGGCGCGAAGGTGGCCAATTCCCGGCTGAACAGGGGGGTACAGGGTCAGGTGGCAGTGGGTCAACACAGGCCTCGGCCCAGCCCTCTGGCAGCCGTGCGGCTCCGACCTCCGGAACCGGAAACAATAAACTGAGTTACAAGTACAAGCGGGAACTTGAGCAGCTGCCGCAGCGTATCCGGGATCTCGAGGCCCGGGTGGCTGAACTGCATGAACAGGTTTCTGATCCTGCCTTCTATCAGCAGGAAGAGGATAGAGTCCAAAAGACCCTTGGCGAACTGTCGGAGCGGGAATCCGAGCTTGAGTCCGCCATGGAACGATGGATGGAGCTGGAGGAGATGGCCGGCGACTGATCAGCCGCCGATGCGTACCGCCAGCACATCGCAGGGAGCGCCATGCAGAACGGAGTTGGCGGTTGAGCCCAGAAGGAGCTGGATGCCATGGCGCCCATGACTGCCGATCACGATCAGGTCAGCTCCCTGTTGCTCTGCCTGTCTGCGAACCTCCGACCCCGGTCGACCAACGATCACGTGACGGTTGTCGCTGGCGATACCGTAGTGCTCGCCGTAATCATTGAGTTTGCTGCGCGCATTGTCCTCAAGCTGCTGCTGAAGATCACTGAGATCGAGTGGCAGATCGCCGCCGTAGGCATAGCCTACCGGCTCGACGACGTGCAGCAGGTCCAGTGCGGCTGAGTTGCTTTCAGCCAGATGCTTTGCCTTGCGCAGCACTTCCGGTGCTTCCTCTGTCAGGTCGATGGCAACCAAGATACGTTGATAATCACTCATAGGGTTCTCTCCGTGGCCTGTCAGGCTGATTTGAGGCGATCGATGGTTTGTTCCAGACTCTCGATGATGCTGGTGGAGTAGCGGTTGATCACGAACGCCACGTTCTGCTCATCATATTCGATGTAGGAACCACGGATGAAGCGCCATTTGCTGTTGACGTCCGATAGATTGGCGTCAATCTTCCCGTCATCCTCCGTGCGGTTGCGCAGTTTATCCAGAGTGTTCTCAAAACTTCTGGCAAGGTCGTCCAGAGACTGTTCTGAGTCTGCTCCCTGGAAGACCTGTGCTACGGAGGAGGATGAGCGTGCGGAATAACGGGTCACCATCAGGGCCATAGTGATGCTGGCTTCTCGGGCCAGCTCAAGATCCGTTTCGGTGGGGGTAGCATCCTGGCCAGCAACTTGGTTGTAGATATTTTTGGAGAGTACGCTGAGGCTCTGCGCCTGATTGGCCATGTCCGATAGCAGACGGAGGTCGGGGTAGCCGGACTCCCGCACATCCTCAATGTTGGTTTCCATCTGATCATCAAAGTTGTTGAACGCCTTTTTCAGGTCGCCCATCTGGCTGTCCGTAAGCGAGTTTCCGGTCTGATCTTTAATCTGCTCAAGCAGTTGGCGCGATTGATCCATATGGTCACTGATTCGGGTGGCTAGCTCTTCCTCGGGATCTGTGGTGTAGACGTAGTAGTCGTTCAGGGCTCTGAAATTGCGCAGTCGAAAGCGGTGCACGTTGCTCAGAAGCTTTTCGGCTCTCAGGTTCTGCGCGGTCTTGCCCTGTTTGACCGGCTCGTCATTGTTGCCGTTTTCGACCGTTTCAGGTCCAAAACCGGTTCCTGGTGCACCGCTATTGCTGGAGCCTTCCTGTGCTGTGGCAGGGATGGCAATCGCCAGGGTAAGCAACAGTGTTGCTCCCAGGCTCAAGCCGGTCGAAGTGCAGGCAGTCTCTTGCGTCATGGGGTATCGTCTCCACCGCTTATTTGGTTATTAAGTAGGCTGATCAGTTCGGGTACTCATAACTTAGTCCCAAACAGTCTAGCAAGGTTTCGCATTCTTCCAATCTGCGTAGCAGGAGTTCAGCGGTTAATATCGCAGGATGGGCGTGTATAAACAAATTGACAAACGCTCGGTTTTTTTTCATCGTTGGCACCGGATTCAAACGACTGTATGAATTTGGATCGCGCTACGGCCAGCGACGTACCAATCACAACCTGGAGAACAGTTGATGATTTACGAAGGTAAAGCCATCACGGTTAAAGAGATCGAAGGCGGTTTTGCACAACTCGACTTCGATCTGAAGGGTGAGTCTGTTAATAAGTTCAATCAGCTCACCATCGGGGAACTCGGCGAAGCGGCCGAGGCCCTCGAACAGCAGAAAAAGCTCAAGGGGTTGGTTGTTACCAGCTCGAAGGACGCCTTCATTGTGGGCGCGGATATAACCGAGTTCACGGACCTGTTCGCGGGTCCGGAGGAAGAGCTCGTCAACAACAACCTCAAGGCCAACCGGATCTTCAACAGCATTGAGGATCTGCCTTTCCCTACAGTGACCGCGATTAACGGTCAGGCGCTGGGCGGTGGCTTTGAAATGTGTCTGGCCACTGACTTCCGCGTCATTGACGAGAAGGCCAAGGTCGGGCTGCCGGAAGTTAAACTCGGCATCTTCCCCGGTTTCGGTGGTACGGTGCGGCTTACTCGGCTTATCGGCGCGGATAACGCGATTGAGTGGATCTGCATGGGGTCAGAACAGAAAGCGGACGCCGCACTCAAGGCGCACGCTGTCGATGCCGTCGTGGAGCAGGACCAGCTGGTCGACGCTGCGATTGATATGCTTAACGAAGCCAATGCCGGCAAGCTGGACTACCAGGCCCGCCGCGAGGAGAAGACCGGCAAGCTGAAACTCAACTCCATGGAAAGTATGATGGTGTTTGAGACTTCGAAGGGCTACGTGGCCGGGCAATCCGGACCCAACTATCCGTCGCCGGTTGAAGCGGTCAAGGTGATGCAGAAGCATGCCGGCATGACGCGCGACAAGGCGATCGAAGTTGAGGCAAACGGTTTTGCCAAAATGGCGAAAACCGGCACTGCGTCGTCGTTGGTGCAGATCTTCCTGAACGATCAGGATCTGAAGAAGAAGGGCAAAGACTACGAGAAGCAGGCGAACCAGGTGAAGATGGCGGCCGTTCTCGGTGCCGGCATCATGGGTGGCGGCATTGCTTTCCAGTCCGCGTCCAAGGGCACGCCCATCCTCATGAAGGACATCAACCGTGATGGCATCACAGCGGGTCTTGAAGAAGCCAAGAAGCTGCTGACCAAGCGTGTTGAAAAGGGCAAGATGAACGCCGGTCAGATGGCCGATGTGCTCAACAACATCCATCCGACGCTGAATTATGGCGATTTCAGTGATGTGGACTTGGTGGTTGAAGCCGTGGTCGAGAATCCGAAGGTCAAAGACTCGGTACTGCGTGAGACCGAGGATGTGATCGGCGAGGACAAGATCCTTACCTCCAACACCTCCACCATCTCCATTGACCGTCTGGCGAAAAACCTCAAGCGCCCTGAAAATTTCTGTGGGATGCACTTCTTCAACCCGGTACACATGATGCCGCTGGTTGAGGTAATCCGTGGCGAGAAGACCAGCGACAACGCGGTTGCTACTACCGTTGCCTATGCCCGTGCGATGGGCAAGAGCCCGATCGTGGTCAACGACTGCCCCGGTTTCCTGGTGAACCGGATCCTGTTCCCGTACTTCGGTGGTTTTGCACGCCTGGTCCGCGACGGCGCCGATTACCAAAGGGTCGATAAGATCATGGAGAAGTTTGGCTGGCCCATGGGCCCGGCCTATCTGCTGGACGTGGTGGGCATGGACACCGCCAAGCACGCCAATGAGGTGATGGCCGAAGGCTTCCCGGATCGCATGAAAGATGAGCACAAGAGTGCTATCGACGTCATGTTCGAAGAGGATCGCCTTGGTCAGAAGTCTGACATTGGCTTCTACCAGTACAAGCTCGACAAGAAGGGCAAGCAGCAAAAAGTTGTGGATGAGTCCACTTATGACCTGCTTAAGCCTGTTGTTCACAACAACCAGGAGCTCACCGACGACGAGATCATTGAGCGCATGATGATCCCGCTGTGCATCGAGACCGTGCGGTGCCTGGAAGACAACATCGTGGGTACGGCCGCCGAGGCGGATATGGGGCTGGTCTATGGTATCGGCTTCCCGCCTTTCCGTGGTGGTGCGCTGCGCTACATCGACGACATTGGCCTGGACGCGTTCTGTCAGATGGCAGACAAGTACAAGGACCTGGGTCCGCTTTATCATCCGACCGACGGCATGCGTGAAATGGCCAAGGCCGGCAAAAAGTTCCATGGCTGATCGTTGAACAGATTTCCGAACGGAGAAAATCTATGAGCCTTAATCCGAGAGACGTTGTCATAGTCGATTGCGTGCGGACACCGATGGGCCGTGCCAAAAATGGCTGTTTCCGCAATGTGCGTGCCGAGGATCTTTCCGCGGCACTGGTCGAAGCGCTTTTTGACCGCAACCCGAAGCTTGATCCGAAGGAAGTGGAGGATGTGATCTGGGGCTGCGTCAATCAGACGAAAGAGCAGGGACTGAACATCGCACGCCAGATGTCATTGATGACCCGCATCCCTCATGAAGCGGCAGGGCAGACCGTGAACCGTCTGTGCGGTTCTTCCATGAGTGCTCTGCATACCGCCAGCCAGGCGGTGCAGACCGGCAACGGCGAAGTGTTCGTGATTGGTGGTGTTGAGCACATGGGTCACATTCCCATGGAATCCGGCTTCGACCACAACCCAGCGTCGTCCAAGTATTCCGCCAAGGCGTCCAACATGATGGGCCTGACTGCGGAAATGCTGGCTAAGATGCACGGCATTACCCGGGAACAGCAGGATCAGTTCGGCGCGCGGTCACACCAGCGTGCGGCGAATGCTCGCGAAAATGGCGGTTTCGACAGTGAAATCGTTCCCGTTGAGGGTCACGATGACAATGGTTACCGCAAACTGATTGAGCAGGATGAGACCATTCGCGCGGATACCACTGCGGAAGGGCTGTCCGAGCTCAAGCCAGCCTTTGACCCGAAGGATGGCACGGTTACCGCTGGTACCTCGTCACAGCTGACCGACGGCGCTTCTAGCATGCTGGTGATGTCTGCCGAGAAGGCTAAGGCACTGGGTCTCGAACCCATCGCCAAGATACGGGCAACAGCTGTGGCAGGCGTGGATCCGGCGATCATGGGCTATGGTCCCGTTCCGGCTACCAAGAAGGCGCTCAAGCGAGCTGGTCTCAAGGTCGAAGACATCGACTACTGGGAGCTCAACGAAGCCTTCGCCGGGCAGTCCCTGCCGGTTCTGAAGGATCTTAAGCTGCTGGATGAGATGGACCAGAAGGTGAATCTCCATGGTGGTGCCATCGCCCTGGGTCATCCGCTGGGCTGTTCCGGCTCCCGCATCGCCACCACACTGCTGCGTGTGATGCAGCAGAATGAGGGTACCCTGGGTGTCGCCACCATGTGTGTCGGTCTCGGGCAGGGGACGGCCACCGTTTTCGAGCGGGTCTGAACCGCTTCCATACCCTGAAAAGCCCGGCCTAGCGCCGGGCTTTTTGTTTGGGTCGGCTTGACCCGCCATCACCGAATCCCTATATATTGTCGCCACGTCCATGGCCGGCGCCATGGTCACTACACTGTCCTGAGGATGTTTTCGCCGTTATGGGTAAAAGTCTGGTAATCGTGGAGTCTCCCGCCAAGGCCAAGACCATCAATAAATACCTTGGTAATGACTACATTGTGAAGTCCAGCGTGGGGCACATCCGCGATCTTCCGGTCAGTGGCTCCGGCAACAGAAAGACGGATCCCCAGGAGCGTGCCCGCCAGGCGGCGGAGACACGCAAGATGGATCCCGAGACCAAGGCGCTGTACAAGCAGCAGAAAGCTCACGATCAGCTGATCCGCCGCATGGGGGTGGACCCGGAGAACGATTGGGAAGCCCACTACGAGATTCTGCCGGGCAAGGAGAAGGTGGTCAGTGAACTCCAACGCCTGGCGAATAATGCCGACGCGGTCTATCTGGCAACGGACCTTGACCGGGAAGGAGAGGCCATCGCCTGGCATCTGAAAGAGGCGATGGGGGGAGAGGACGACAAGTACCGTCGGGTGGTTTTCAATGAGATCACCAAGCGTGCCATTCAGGAGGCGTTCTCTGAACCCACGGATGTGGATACGAACCGGGTCAAGGCACAGCAGGCGCGGCGTTTCCTGGATCGGGTGGTCGGGTATATGGTTTCGCCGCTGCTCTGGAGCAAAATCGCGCGCGGGCTTTCTGCAGGGCGGGTCCAGTCCGTTGCCGTGCGGCTTATTGTGGAGCGTGAGCGCGAGATCCGGGCGTTTGTGCCAGAGGAGTACTGGGAGCTTGCTGCACTTCTGACACCGCCGGAACAGAAAAACGTTGGTGTGCCTTTCGATGTGGCGAAGTACAACGGCAAGGCGTATCGCCCTACCAGCGAGCAGCAGAGCAACGAGCATGTTGAGCGTCTGAGAGCGCTGACAGCGGACGAAGAGGCGTTCCGCGTTACCAAGCGTGAGGATAAGCCGACGAAATCCCGGCCCTCCGCGCCCTTCATTACCTCAACGTTGCAGCAGGCGGCCAGTAATCGCATGGGGTTCAGTGTTAAGAAGACCATGACGCTTGCCCAGCGACTGTACGAGGCGGGTTACATCACCTACATGCGAACAGACTCCACCAATCTGAGCCAGGATGCGATCCAGTCCGCACGGGGTTACATTCAGGCCAGCTTTGGTGATGACTATCTGCCTGAAAAACCGCGTTATTACACGTCCCGGGAGGGTGCGCAGGAAGCGCATGAGGCAATCCGTCCGTCAGACGTCAAGTATCGCGCACAGGACATCAGTGGTTTGGAGAAGGACGCGGAGCGCCTTTATGACCTGATCTGGCGTCAGTTC
Organism: Salicola sp. Rm-C-2C1-2; assembly: GCF_040196175.1. Lineage (NCBI taxonomy): Bacteria > Pseudomonadati > Pseudomonadota > Gammaproteobacteria > Oceanospirillales > Halomonadaceae > Salicola > Salicola sp. Rm-C-2C1-2. Next base: position 811,990 of record NZ_JBEFNF010000001.1, read on the forward strand.
GTGGCCTGCCAGATGACCGATGCGCAATTCCTGAGCACGTCGATCACGGTTGTGGCGGGGGATTACCAGCTGAAAACCCGGGGGCGCATTATCCGTTTTGATGGTTTTCAGAAAGTACTGCCGCAGTCCAACAGGAAGGATCAGGACGTCGAGCTTCCGGACATTGTCGAAGGGGATCGCTTGACTCTGAGCGAGCTGACGCCGAGCCAGCACTTCACCAAGCCTACGCCCCGCTACACTGAGGCATCACTGGTTAAGGAACTGGAAAAGCGCGGTATCGGCCGTCCTTCGACTTATGCCTCCATCATTTCGACCATTCAGGAGCGCGGTTACGTGTGCCTTGAGAACCGGCGATTCTACGCGGAAAAGCTTGGCGATATTGTTACTGATCGCCTTAACGAGTCCTTTTCCAATCTCCTGGATTATGATTTCACCGCACGTATGGAGGAAGAGCTCGACGAAGTAGCCGAGGGCAAGGAAGACTGGAAGCAGGTGCTCAATGAGTTCTATGACAACTTCTCGAAGCAGCTTCGGCAGGCGGAATCCACAGACAGTGGCATGCGGACCAACACGCCGACGGATACCGATATTGAGTGCCCTGACTGTGGGCGGCCGATGCAGATCCGTATTGCGAGCACCGGTGTTTTTCTGGGGTGCTCCGGGTATTCACTACCTCCCAAGGAACGCTGCAAGAAAACCATCAACCTGATTCCGGGTGATGAGGCGGTCAGTGCGGATGAGGATGAAGATGGTGAGGGCGAGTCACGCCTTCTGCGCGAAAAGCACCGCTGCTCTAAATGCGGTACTGCGATGGACAGTTATCTGATTGATGAGAGCCGCAAGCTGCACGTCTGTGGCAATAACCCTGATTGTGACGGCCAGGAGCTGGAATACGGCAGTTTCCGCATCAAAGGTTATGAAGGGCCAACGCTTGAGTGCGACAAGTGTGGTAGCGAGATGCAGCTCAAGAGCGGGCGCTTTGGCAAATATTTCGACTGTACCAATTCGGAGTGTAAGAATACTCGTAAACTGCTGCGCAATGGTGAGCCAGCGCCGCCCAAGATGGACCCGATTCCGATGCCGGAGCTCCAGTGCCAGAAGGTGGACGACACCTATGTGCTGCGGGATGGCGCCTCAGGTCTGTTCCTGGCCGCTAGCCAGTTCCCCAAGAATCGCGAAACCCGTCCGCCGCTTGTCAGTGAGATTAAGCCTCACGCAGCGGAGTTGGATCCCAAATACGCCTACATACTGGATGCGCCCGAGCGTGATCCGGAGGGGAATCCGACAACAGTGCGGTACAGCCGCAAGACGAAGGAGCAGTATGTAGCGTCTGAAAAAGACGGTAAGGCGACGGGATGGCAGGCGTACTATCGTAACGGGCAGTGGGAGCCGCAGGATAAGAAGAAATCCGGCGCCAAAGGGGGTAAGCGAAAGGCCAGCTGATGATTCTGGTAGAGCCTGCAGTGCAGGCTCGCTGGTGCTGATCAGGTGTGCGCTCGCAACCGCTCCAGCAGCGCTGACGTATCCCAGCGCCCTCCGCCCAGGTTCTGGACGTCGCCATAGAACTGGTCAATCAGGGCCGCCACGGGTAGGCTGGCGCCGTTGTTGCGCGCTTCCGCGAGACAGATACCCAGATCTTTGCGCATCCAGTCCACGGCAAAACCGTGGTTGTATTCTCCCTCAATCATGGTTCCGGCGCGATTGTCCATTTGCCAGGATTGGGCGGCACCGCCACTGATGGCCTGTACGACTGATGCCGGGTCAAGCCCCGCTTCCTCGGCAAAATGAAGCCCTTCCGATAGCCCCTGAAGGAGGCCAGCGACAGTGACCTGGTTTACCATCTTGGTGAGCTGACCACTGCCCACAACGCCCATATAGTGCACTGCCTTACCATAACAGTTGAGCACGGGCTGGGCACGATCAAAAGCGGCGCGCTCGCCACCGCACATAATGGTGAGCTGACCTTTTTCTGCGCCCTGCTGGCCGCCGGATACGGGGGCATCGACCCAGCTTTGGCCCGCCGTTGCGGCCAACTCGGCCAGTTCCCGGGTGACACTGGCGGAGGCCGTGGTGTGGTCCAACAGAAGGGTGCCCTCAGGGGCATTGGCAATGATGCCGTCGTCTTCTGTGTAGAGCTCCCGGAGGTCCTGGTCTGCACCCACACAGGTAACAACGGCATCCGCATCCGCCACGGTTTCAGGTAGGCGCCCTCCGGTTTCTCCTGGATGGGTCTGGGTCCAGTTATCAGCTTTCGCCGGACTGCGGTTATAGACTCGCACGGAGAAATCATCATGACACGCCAGGTGTCCGGCCATGGGAAAGCCCATGACGCCAAGCCCGATGAATGCGATCCGCATAGGTGTTGGCTCCCTGTTTATTGCCTTAAAACGAGAAAACCCGCTCGGAAGCGGGTTTTCTGCGGGATGGTTATTCGCTCGGGTAGTCGCGCTTCGTATAGCCACTATAGAGCTGGCGCGGCCGCCCGATCCGGTAATTGCCGCTGGCCATTTCGTTCCAGTGGGAAAACCAGCCAATGGTGCGCGAGAGTGCGAAGATCACCGTGAACATCGACGTCGGGATGCCGATCGCCTTGAGGATGATCCCTGAATAGAAGTCGACGTTGGGATAGAGCTTACGCTCGATGAAGTATTCATCCTCCAGAGCGAACTTCTCAAGACGCTGAGCGATGCGCAGTAGCGGGTCATTCTCGAGTCCCAGTTCGTGCAGCACCTCGTGGGCGGTATCACGCATAACCCGAGCGCGCGGGTCGAAGTTCTTGTAAACCCGGTGGCCGAAGCCCATCAGCCGGAAGGGGTCATCCTTATCCTTGGCGCGTTCGACGCATTCCTCAACGCGGGATTCGTCGCCGATCTCGTTGAGCATGTTAAGGACTGCCTCGTTCGCACCGCCGTGTGCTGGCCCCCAGAGGGCGGCAATACCGGCTGCGATGACCGCAAACGGGTTGGCGCCGGTGGAGCCCGCCAAGCGTACCGTGGATGTGGAGGCGTTCTGCTCGTGATCCGCATGCAGGATGAAGATCTTATCCATGGCCTTGGCCAGGACCGGATTAACCTTGTATTCCTCGCAGGGCACGCCGAACATCATATACAGGAAGTTTTCGGCATACCCCAGGTCATTGCGCGGGTACATGAACGGCTGGCCGATGGAGTACTTGTAGCACATTGCTGCAATCGTCGGCATCTTGGCGATCAGCCGGTGGGCCGCAACCTCACGTTCGGCCTCGTCGGTCAGATCCATGGTGTCGTGATAGAAAGCGGAGAGCGCCCCGACTACGCCCACCATGATGGCCATCGGGTGCGCGTCGCGGCGGAACCCGTTGAAAAAGTGGCTCATTTGATCGTGGATCATGGTGTGGTTGTTGACGGTGCGGCGGAAGCGTTCGTTCTCTTCGGAGGTGGGGAGCTCGCCATGGAGCAGCAGGTAACAGACCTCAAGGTAATCAGCATTGTTGGCCAGCTGCTCGATAGGGTAGCCGCGATGCAGGAGAACCCCGTTCGCGCCGTCGATGAAGGTAATCTTCGACTCGCACGCGGCGGTGGAGACAAAACCGGGGTCGAAAGTGAACCAGCCTTCCGTGACCATATTCCTAATATCAATAACATCAGGGCCTTGCGTGCCGGAATAGACCGGCAGCTCCATGGTTCGGCCTCCGACTGAAAGCGTTGCTTTCTCGTTGGACATGGTGTTCTCCTGTCAGTTCAGCAAAACCAGTGCTGGAGATGACGCACTTTGGACCCAAGTATCGCAGAAGTTTGACCCGGACGTCACGAACGTGGAGTCGGGTGGGCTACTCGGCGGGTCGCTCCGTAACGCCTTCGCGGTTCGCGAAAATATAGGCCGGTGTTACCAATTGTCAATCTCCCGGTCATCTGTGGCCCCCACAAGGGGGTGTTGCCGGTTTGTAATCACTGGGGGCAGTCTCTATAATTCGAAGCCCGTAGACGGGAACCCGCCAGAGCCGGCGGTTTTACCCGCCCGCTGATCAAAAAGCTAAGATCCACCAACACACTGTGCCCGGCTGTCGGGGTCAACCGATGCCGCCCGGCGCACCAGACAGGGGTCAGGAGCCGTGACGACCAAACGACCGGTTAATCTAGAAATCAGCACCATCCATTTTCCCATTCCCGCTATTGCCTCAATTCTGCACCGTATTAGCGGTATTGTGGCGTTTTTAGGTATAGCAATTCTTCTTTATGGCCTCGAGCGATCATTGGCTGGTGAAGCCGGTTTCGCTTCCGTGGTAGCGCTTCTGGACCATCCGCTGAGCAAGCTGGTGGTCTGGGGGATACTGTCGGCGCTTGCCTACCATCTGGTGGCGGGGATACGTCACCTGATCATGGATATGGGTGTCGGCGAGACCCTTGAGGGCGGCCGCCTCAGCACCAAGATCACATTTGTGGTTGCCGCTGTACTGATTGTTCTTCTGGGAGTCTGGATATGGTAAAGAGTGTCACCAACCTGGGGCGGACGGGTGCCTATGACTGGCTGATGCAGCGTGTATCAGCGGTAGTTCTGGCGCTGTACACCCTGTTTCTCGTGGGGTTTGTACTGGGATCGTCCAATCTTGATTACGCTCAGTGGGCGGGTCTTTTCGATCAGATGTGGATGCGCATATTCAGTCTGTTGGCACTGATCTCACTGGGCATCCACTCGTGGGTGGGTCTGTGGACGATCACCACCGATTACATCAAGCCGACTGCATTGCGGTTCCTCATCCAGGCCGCCAGCGGGCTGATCATGTTTGTCTACCTCGTCTGGGGTATCGAGATTCTCTGGGGGCTCTGAATCATGTCCAATCTTAGAACCATGTCGTTTGACGCACTTGTGATCGGCGGCGGCGGCTCCGGTTTGCGAGCGGCGCAGCAGCTGACGCAGGCCGGCGTTAACACAGCTTGTATCTCCAAAGTCTTTCCAACCCGGTCGCATACCGTTTCGGCTCAGGGCGGCATTACCTGTGCGATTGCCAGTGCGGACCCTAATGATGATTGGCGCTGGCACATGTATGACACCGTCAAGGGATCCGATTACATCGGAGACCAGGAGGCGATCGAGTACATGTGTTCAGTCGGCCCGCGTGCTGTTTACGAGCTGGAGCATATGGGATTGCCGTTCTCTAGGTTCGAGAATGGCCGGATCTATCAGCGGCCTTTCGGTGGTCAGTCCAAGGAGTACGGCAAAGGTGGCCAGGCAGCACGGACCTGTGCTGCGGCGGACCGCACCGGGCATGCGCTGCTGCATACTCTCTACCAGGCCAACCTGCAGGGCGGTACCACCTTTCTCAACGAGTGGTATGCCGTAGACCTGGTGAAGAATCAGGACGGCGTGGTCGTTGGCGTCATCGCGATAGAGATTGAAAGCGGTGAGGTTGTCTATATCAAGGCTAAGGCCACAGTGCTGGCAACTGGTGGTGCTGGTCGCATCTACGCTTCCACCACGAACGCGCTGATCAACACCGGCGATGGTGTCGGCATGGCGCTGCGAGCCGGTATTCCGGTTCAGGACATGGAAATGTGGCAGTTCCATCCCACAGGCATTCATGGCGCCGGTACCCTGGTGACCGAAGGGTGTCGCGGCGAGGGCGGTTACCTTGTGAACTCCGAGGGTGAGCGGTTCATGGAACGGTATGCTCCGAACGCCAAGGACCTGGCCGGTCGCGATGTGGTTGCCCGCTCCATGGTCCTGGAAATTCTGGAAGGCCGTGGCTGCGGCCCCAACAAGGATCATGTCCAGCTCAAGCTTGATCACCTCGGCGAGGAGACGCTGAATCTGCGGCTTCCGGGGATCCTTGAACTGTCCCGGACGTTCGCGCACGCGGATCCGGTTAAAGAGCCGATCCCGGTCGTACCGACCTGCCATTACATGATGGGCGGTCTGCCAACCAATATCGGTGGTCAGGTGATGACTCAGGATACCGATGGCAACGACCAGCCTATCGAGGGTCTGTTCGCTTGCGGCGAGGCAGCCTCGGTCTCAGTACATGGCGCCAACCGCCTGGGTGGTAACTCGCTGCTGGATCTGGTGGTGTTCGGCCGTGCTGCCGGGCTTCAGATTGAAAAGCAGCTGCGCGAAGGCGGCGACAGCATGGAGGCCAGCGAGAGCGATATCGAACAGGCCATGGCGCGCCTTGACCGGCTCAACAGTGGTGAGGGAAGCCATCGGGTCTACGATGTCAAGAAGGAACTTCAGGACACAATGCAGCTCTACTTCGGGGTTTTCCGTGATGGCGAGCCTATGGAGAAAGGCCTCAAAATTCTGAATGAGATTGGCGAAAAGATCCGGAACACAAAACTCGAAGACACCAGCAATGCCTTCAATACGGCGCGTGTTGAGGCATTGGAGCTGGAAAATCTTTATGAGGTCGCGTACGCAACGGCGATGTCCGCGTTCGAGCGCCGTGAGAGCCGTGGTGCCCACGCCCGGAACGATTATACCGAGCGTGATGATGAAAATTGGCTGAAGCATTCCATCTACTTTCCGCTTGAAAAGCGGTTGGGTCAGCGCGGGGTCAACTTCGCGCCGCGTTCGATGGATGCGTTCCCGCCGACAGTCCGGAAGTACTAATTAAGAGGTGTTGTAATGCTGGTCAGTCTCTATCGATACAACCCTGAAACGGACAATGTTCCGTACATGCAGGACGTCGAGGTTGAGCTTCCGGAAGGTAAGGATCTGATGGTTCTCGACGTACTGCACATGATCAAGGATGACGATCCCAGTGTCGCGTTCCGTCGCTCCTGTCGCGAAGGCGTCTGTGGCTCCGATGGCATGAATATCAACGGCATGAACAGGCTTGCCTGCGTCACTCCGGTCTCCGAGGTGGTCAAGAAGGATAAGCTGGTGCTGCGGCCGCTGCCCGGGTTGCCCGTAGTGCGTGACCTGGTGGTCGACATGTCGATCTTCTATCAGCAGTACGAGCGAATTCAGCCGTACCTGATCAACGATAACCCGGAACCCGCGATCGAGCGTTTGCAGTCCCCAGAGGACCGCGAGAAGCTCGACGGGCTCTATGAATGTATTCTGTGCGCCTGTTGTTCAAGCGCTTGTCCCTCGTTCTGGTGGAATCCGGACAAATTCGTGGGACCTGCGGGCCTTCTCCAGGCGTACCGTTTTCTGGCGGACAGCCGTGACACGGCAACCGCGGAACGTCTCGATAATCTGGATGATCCGTTCAGCGTATTCCGCTGCCGCGGTATCATGAATTGTGTGAGTGTCTGCCCCAAGGGATTGAACCCGACACGTGCAATTGGCCATATCCGTACTATGCTGATGCAACGCACAACCTGATTATTGCGACACAGTTCACGCCAGAAGACGCTCAGGGCGGCCCGTAGGCCGCCCTTGTTAGATGCGCGTTACGGCAAAACCGTGTCGCGCTGGGGAACGTGGCAGGGGCTCACAAGGCTTAGGCCACGTTCGCTGACCTGAAGTCCAGTCAGAGGCGAGCGAATGTCATGCATGAAAGCATAATGGAGCAGCAGTGGCGGACGTCCCTCCTGCAGGGAGGGAATCTGGCCTATGTTGAGGATCTATTCGAAACCTATCTTAAGGATCCCAACGGTGTTCCGGAAGAATGGCGGCGTTATTTTGATCAGCTTCCAGGAATACCAGGCGACCACAGGCCCGATGTTCCACACCGAGATATCCGAGAGCAGTTCCGATACATTTCCCAGAACCAGCGCCGTTACTCTCCTTCCCAGGGCGCTCCATCTTCCATCTCTAATGCCGAACAGAAGCAGGTCCGCGTTCTCCAGCTGATCAACGCTTATCGTTTCCGCGGACACCAGAATGCTGATCTGGATCCACTCGGGCTTTTGAACCGGCCCAAAGTGGAAGATCTCGATTACCGTTATCACGAGCTCGATGACGACGATCTGGATATTGAATACCAGACCGGGTCGCTGTTCTTTGGTGCTGAGCGCATGAAGCTGCGCGACATCATTGATGGGCTTGAGCGCACCTATTGCAGCACTGTTGGTGCCGAGTACATGCACATTGTCGACACTACGATGAAACGCTGGTTCCAGCAGCGGCTGGAAAGCGTCAGGTCGCACCCTGACTATGAGGCGAAAACGCGCCTGAATCTGCTCGAGCGGCTCAATGCCTCGGAAGGGCTCGAGAAATATCTGGGCTCCAAATATCCCGGTACCAAGCGCTTTGGTCTTGAAGGGGCGGAGACTCTGACTCCCTGCGTCAGTGAGTTGATACAACGTGCCGGCTCGTATGGGGCTCGTGAGATTGTCATCGGCATGGCTCATCGGGGCCGTCTCAACATTCTGGTGAACACCCTGGGTAAGAATCCCAAAGAGTTGTTCGATGAGTTCGATGGCAAAATAACCATGGATCAGGGCTCCGGTGACGTTAAGTACCACCAGGGCTTCTCCTCCAATATTATGACCCCCGGCGGTGAAGTGCACCTGGCACTGGCGTTTAATCCATCCCATCTGGAGATTGTGACGCCGGTTGTCAGTGGTTCCGTGCGTGCGCGCCAGGCACGGCGTGACGATGAGACCGGTCAACAGGTGCTGCCGATCGCGATCCATGGTGATGCGGCCCTCGCCGGTCAGGGCGTGGTGATGGAAAGCCTGCAGATGTCGCTTACCCGTGGTTTCGGCATTGGTGGAACCGTCCACGTGGTTGTCAACAACCAGATCGGCTTCACCACCAGTCACCGTTTTGATGCGCGCTCGACAGAGTACTGCTCAGATGTGGCGAAGATGGTGCAGGCGCCGATATTGCACGTGAACGGTGATGACCCCGAAGCAGTCCTCTATGTGACTCAGCTGGCTATGGACTACCGCAACGAGTTTGGTCAGGACGTGGTAATTGATCTGGTGTGCTACCGCCGGCGCGGGCACAACGAGGCGGATGAACCATCGGGCACCCAGCCGCGGATGTACGAAAAGATCCGCAACCATCCGACCACCCGGGATCTGTATGTGAAGCAGCTTATCAACGAGGGCTTCATCCAGGAACAGGATGCCAAGAAGCTATTTGAGGAATACCGGGACAAGCTCGACAATGGCGATCACGTCGTGGATTCGCTGGTCAAATCGCCCAATACCGATCTGTATGTGGACTGGACGCCCTACATTGGCCATGAATGGACCGCGCGCTGTAAGACCAGTGTGCCGATGAAGACTGTCCAGGAGCTCGGGCGCAGGATCTCCACAATTCCGGAAGGGTTCTCCATCCAGCGTCAAGTCAAGAAGATCATGGAGGATCGCGACAAAATGACTCAGGGGGCGCTGCCGCTCAACTGGGGCTATGCCGAGACCATGGCCTACGCGACGCTGCTGAATGAGGGGCATCCGATCCGCTTCACCGGGCAGGACTCGCGTCGTGGTACCTTCTCGCACCGCCATGCGGTCCTGCATAACCAGAAAGACGGTTCCGAATACGTCCCGTTGGAGCATATCCGGGACGATCAGCCGCGTTTCGAGATCTACGATTCACTGCTTTCGGAACAAGCGGCGGTGGGCTTTGAGTACGGCTACGCCACGACCACACCGACGACGCTTACCATCTGGGAAGCTCAGTTCGGTGATTTCGTCAACGGCGCCCAGGTGGTGATCGACCAGTTCATCGCCAGCGGTGAACACAAGTGGGCACGGCTCTGTGGCCTCACCCTGCTGTTGCCCCATGGTTACGAAGGCCAGGGGCCGGAGCATTCCTCGGCTCGGCTTGAGCGCTTTCTACAGCTTTGCGCGGAGCACAACATCCAGGTCTGCGTGCCGACTACGCCGTCTCAGGTGTTTCACATGCTTCGCCGCCAGATCAAGCGACCGCTGCGCAAGCCTCTGATCGCGCTGACCCCCAAGAGTCTGCTGCGCCACAAGGAAGCCGTTTCCTCGCTGGATGATCTCTGTGAGGGCACCTTCCGGACGGTGCTACCGCCCAAGGAAATGCCGGATCCACGCAAGGTCAAGCGGCTTATCATGTGCAGCGGCAAGGTCTATTACGATCTACTCGAGAAACAGAAAACGGATGAACGCGATGACACCCTGATCGTGCGGATAGAGCAGCTCTATCCTTTCCCGCACGGTGATCTGGACGCGGTGCTGGCGCCTTACAGCCATATCGAGAAGGCGGTCTGGTGTCAGGAGGAGCCGATGAACCAGGGCGCGTGGTATTGCAGTCAGCATCACATGCGCCAAGCGCTGGGGCGTGTGCCGAACAAGCCATGGCTTGAATACGCGGGGCGCAAGGCTTCGGCAGCGCCGGCCTCTGGTTACCCCAGTGTGCACGCTCAGGAACAGAAACAACTCGTTGAAGACGCATTCTCCGTCTGACGGGTCCCGACAAGAAAGGAAGGGCAATGACAACAGATATCCAAGCTCCGGTTTTTCCCGAATCCGTCGCGGAAGGCACCATCGCTACCTGGCACAAGAAACCCGGTGAACAGTGTGAACGGGATGAGTTGATCGTCGACATTGAGACCGACAAGGTCGTGCTTGAGGTCGTGGCTCCTGGCGAGGGTGTGATCGAGGAGATCGTCAAGGGCGAGGGTGATACCGTTGAGAGTGGCGAAGTGATCGGTAAGTTCGCCGAAGGGGAGTCCGGTTCTGTAGGCGGTGGCGAAGCCAAAGAGGAGTCCCAGGAAAGCGCCAGCGGTGGCGGTGAAACTGAGGCGGCCCAACCGGCGGCAGCGTCTGGCGACAAAAGCGAAGACAGTGGCGAAGAGCCGTTGGTCAGCCCGGCCGCGAAGAAGATGGCTGAAGAAAAGGGTATTGATCCTTCAAAGGTTGAGGCGACGGGTAAAGGTGGACGTGTCCTGAAGGAAGATGTTCAGCGCGCTGTGGAAAAGAAGGACAATGAGCCGGCCCCGGCCCCGGCCCCGGCCGCGAAAGGCAGCAGCGGTGAAAGCCAGGCCGCCGCTCCCGAGGCACCTGCGGGCAGCATGCCGCAAGGCGAGCGTCCCGAAAAACGTGTGCCAATGACCCGCATGCGCGCGAGCATTGCCAAACGGTTGGTTGATGTACAGCAGACCACGGCCATGCTCACCACCTTCAACGAGGTGAACATGCAGCCGATCATGGATATCCGCCAACAGTACAAAGACTCCTTCGAAAAGCGCCATGGCGTGAAGCTTGGTTTTATGGGCTTCTTCGTAAAAGCAGCTGTCGAGGCTCTGAAACGCTTCCCGGCGGTCAACGCCTCCATTGACGGTAATGAGATGGTCTATCACGGCTACCAGGATGTGGGCATCGCCGTTTCCACGGATCGCGGTCTGGTCGTGCCGGTATTGCGCGATGCGGACGCACTTTCGGTAGCCGACGTGGAGGAGGGTATCAATACCTTCGGGCAGAAGGCTCGTGACGGTAAGCTCACGATCGAAGAGATGACTGGCGGTACCTTCTCGATCACTAATGGCGGTATTTTCGGCTCACTGATCTCGACGCCGATCCTTAATCCGCCGCAGACGGCGATCCTTGGTATGCACAAGATCCAGGAGCGCCCTATGGCCGTTAATGGCGAGGTCAAGGTGCTGCCAATGATGTATCTGGCACTGTCCTACGACCATCGTATGATTGACGGCAAAGAAGCTGTGCAGTTTCTTGTCACCATCAAGGAACTGCTCGAGGATCCAGCGCGGATTCTTCTGGACGTCTGACAACGAATCACTGAAAAGCAGGAATTACTATGTCTCAAGACTATGACGTCATCGTTATTGGCGCCGGACCGGGTGGTTATGTGGCCGCGATCCGTGCAGGCCAGCAGGGACTGAGCGTCGCCTGTGTTGAAGGCTGGAAAGACGGCAAAGGCGACCAGGTGCTGGGCGGTGTGTGTCTCAATGTGGGCTGTATCCCCTCCAAATCACTGCTTGAGACCTCCCACAAGTATGAGGAGGCCAAGCACGGTTTTGAGAAGCAGGGACTGAAGATCAAGGAGCTCGATGTTGACGTCGAGCAGATGATGAAGAATAAAAATGAGATCGTCGGTAATCTCACCGGCGGTATCGCAGGATTGTTCAAGTCCAACGGGGTTACGTCCATCCATGGCTGGGGCCGCGTGCTCAATGGCAAGCAGGTGGAGGTAACGGATCCCGAAGGCAACAAGAGCACCTACGGGGCGAAGAACATCATCATCGCCACGGGCTCGCGTCCGATTGAGATCCCACCGGCGCCGATGAAAGAAGGCAAGATCGTTGACAGCACCGGGGCGCTGGAATTCGACGAAGTGCCCAAGAGCGTGGGCGTGATCGGCGCGGGTGTCATCGGCCTGGAATTGGGCAGTGTCTGGAACCGGCTAGGGTCCGATGTCACCGTTCTGGAAGCTCAGGATACTTTCCTGGCAGGGGTGGATCAGGCCATTGCCAAAGATGCCCAGAAGAACTTCAAGAACCAGGGCATGGATATCCGTCTCAAGTGCCGTGTGACCAAGACGGAGGTGAAGGACGATCTGGTCTATGTCACCTATGAAGACGGCGACGGCAATCAGCAGCAGATTAAATGCGACAAGTTGATCGTGGCCGTCGGGCGGACCCCGAATACTGAAAAACTGTTCTCTTCGGACTCAGGGGTGGACCTGGATGAGCGCGGTTTTGTGGCTGTTGATGAGCAGTGTCAGACCAATGTGCCGGGTATCTACGCCGTTGGTGACGTGGTGCGCGGTCCCATGCTCGCGCATAAAGCCTCTGAAGAGGGCATGATGGTGGTGGACCAGGTTGCTGGCTACGCCACCGAAGTCAACTACGAGTGTATTCCCAACGTGATTTACACCCACCCGGAGCTGGCCTGGGTCGGCAGGACCGAGGAAGAGCTCAAGGCTGAGGGTGAGCCCTATAAGGTCGGCGCCTTTCCGTTTGCGGCGAACGGCCGGGCCATGGCTGCGAACGCAACCGAAGGCCAGGTACGAATCATCGCTCATGAGGAGACCGACCGGATACTGGGCATGCACGTGGTGGGGCCCCAGGCCTCCGAGATCATCGCCCAGGGCGTGATCGCGATGGAGTTCGGCTCCAGCGCCGAGGACCTGGCCCTGACCTGCTTTGCGCATCCGACGCTGTCCGAATCCGTCCATGAGGCAGCGCTGGGAGTGGATGGCATGGCGATTCACAAGGCAAATCGGCGCCGGAAAAAATGACCGGCGCAACCTCCAACACAACAGGTTGTGATCTATGAATCTGCACGAGTATCAGAGCAAGCAGCTCTTTGGGGAGTACGGCCTGCCCGTCTCCGAGGGTGTGGCCTGTTCCACCGCTGATGAGGCGATGGCAGCTGCCGATAAGATTGGCGGCGATGGCTGGGTGGTGAAGGCCCAGGTACACGCCGGTGGCCGCGGCAAAGCCGGCGGTGTGAAACTGGCCAAATCGAAGGATGAGATCCGTGCCTTCGCCGACCAGTGGCTGGGCGAACGCCTGGTGACCTTTCAGACGGACGACAAGGGCCAGCCGGTCAATCGGATCCTGGTCGAGTCCCTGACCGATATTAACCAGGAGCTTTATCTGGGCGCGGTCGTGGATCGCGGCTCCCGCCGGATCGTCTTCATGGCTTCCACCGAAGGTGGTGTTGAGATTGAGAAGGTCGCCGAGGAAACCCCGGAAAAGATTCTGAAGGCGACGGTTGATCCGCTGGTGGGCGCGCAGGCTTATCAGGCGCGTGAACTGGCATTTGGCCTGGGGCTCGAAGGCAATCAGATCAAGCAGTTCACAAAGATCTTCCTGGGTCTGGCGAAACTGTTTGAGGATAAGGATCTGGCGCTGATCGAGATCAACCCGCTGGTGATCACTGATCAGGGCAATCTGCACTGCCTCGATGCCAAGGTTGGAGCGGACGACAATGCGCTGTACCGGCAGAAGCAGCTCGCCGAAATGCGCGATCTTTCCCAGGAGGATGAGCGCGAGGCGCATGCCGCTGAGTGGGATCTCAACTATGTGGCCCTCGACGGCAATATTGGTTGCATGGTCAATGGCGCCGGGCTTGCCATGGGCACCATGGATATCATCAAACACCACGGCGGCCAGCCGGCCAACTTCCTCGATGTGGGTGGTGGCGCCACCAAGGAGCGTGTGGCCGAGGCGTTCAAGATTATCCTGTCCGATGACACCGTAAAGGCTGTTCTGGTTAATATCTTCGGCGGCATTGTGCGTTGCGATATGATCGCCGAGGGCATCATGGGCGCAGTTGAGGAGGTTGGCGTAACCGTTCCCGTAGTAGTGCGTCTTGAGGGCAACAACGCTGAAAATGGCCGCCAGAAGCTAGCGGACAGCGGCCTTAATATCATTGCGGCCAGCAGCCTGAGTCAGGCCGCTGAAAAAGTGGTTGCCGCAGCCGGAGGTGAAGCATGAGTGTACTGGTGAATAAGGAAACCCGAGTAATCTGCCAGGGCTTCACCGGGGCCCAGGGGAGTTTCCACAGCGAACAGGCTCTGGAATACGGCACCAATCTGGTCGGCGGTGTCAGTCCCGGCAAGGGTGGTACCGAGCATCTGGGACTGCCCGTTTTTAATACCGTGCGCGAAGCCGTCGAGCAGACCGGCGCTACCGCCACCGTGATCTATGTCCCAGCACCCTTCTGTAAGGATGCAGTGGTTGAAGCGGCGGATGCCGGTATTGAGCTGGTGGTCTGCATCACAGAGGGTATTCCGACCTTGGATATGCTCTATGTGAAAGAATATGTGGAACGTAAGGGCGTGCGCATGATTGGCCCGAACTGCCCCGGTGTGATTACGCCCGAGCAGTCCAAGATTGGCATCATGCCTGGCTATATCCATAAGCCCGGCAAGGTTGGCATCATCTCGCGTTCCGGAACGCTGACCTACGAGGCGGTGAAGCAGACCACGGACTATGGTTTCGGCCAGTCCACCTGCGTGGGCATCGGCGGCGACCCGATCCCGGGGTCCAACTTCATCGACATGCTCGAGCTTTTCGAGAAAGACCCGGAAACCGAGGCCATCGTCATGATCGGCGAGATCGGTGGTACCGCCGAGGAAGAGGCGGCTGCCTACATCAAAGAGAACGTGAGCAAGCCGGTGGTGTCGTACATTGCGGGTGTCACCGCACCGCCCGGCAAGCGCATGGGCCATGCGGGCGCCATCATTGCCGGTGGCAAGGGTACTGCGGACGAGAAGTTCGGCGCGTTGCACGACGCTGGCGTACACACAGTGCGCAGCCTTGCCGACATCGGCAAAGCCATCAAGGAAGCGACGGGCTGGTAATACCGCCGGTTCATGCGTCACAGGAAAGCCGACCTCCGGGTCGGCTTTTTTCGTTGATTAACCCATGCACGTTTCGTGCGTATAATCGAGTCAGACCCTGAACCAATGAGGAGACCGGATTGACTTCCGTTGAACCCCAGCAACGCATCCTTTCAGGGATGCGGCCCACAGGCCGGCTTCATCTGGGCCACTATCATGGTGTACTGGCCAACTGGGCCCAGCTCCAGCACGAATATGAGTGCTTTTTCTTCGTGGCGGACTGGCATGCTCTGACCACCATGTACGAAGAGCCCTTCGCAATTGAGGAGAGCATCTGGGACATGGTGATTGACTGGTTGGCGGCGGGCGTCAATCCCGGCTCTTCAACCCTGTTCATTCAGTCGCATGTGCCAGAGCATGCGGAGCTGCATCTACTGTTGTCTATGATTACACCGCTGGGCTGGCTTGAGCGTGTGCCTTCTTTCAAGGACCAACAGGAGAAACTCAAGGAGAAAGACCTGGCGACCTATGGTTTTCTGGGCTATCCGCTGCTCCAGAGTGCGGACATTCTGATGTACCGCGCGGGTCTGGTGCCGGTCGGCGCCGATCAGGTCTCGCACGTGGAGATCACCCGCGAGGTGGCTCGCCGCTTTAACCATCTCTATGGTCGGGATCCCGGATTTGAAGAGCAGGCAGAGGCGGCCATTGCCAAGATGGGCAAGAAGAACGCCAAACTTTATCGCAGCCTGCGGCGTCGTTTTCTGGAACAGGGCGACGAGGAGGCGCTGGAAACCGCCCGTGCCCTGCTCAAGGAGCAGCAGAACATCTCTATCGGAGATCGGGAGCGGCTGTACGGTTACATTGAGGGTGGCGGCAAAGTGATCTTGCCGGAGCCCCGGGAGCTGCTGACACCGGAAGCACGGTTGCCGGGAACGGATGGACAGAAGATGTCCAAGTCCTACGGCAATACCATTTTCATGCGTGAGGAGCCGGATTCGGTCAGCCAGAAAATCCGCACCATGCAGACCGACCCTGCCCGGGTACGGCGCAGTGATCCGGGCGATCCGGAAAAGTGCCCGGTCTGGGATCTGCACCGGATCTATTCCGACGACAGTACTCGTGAATGGGTCTGGAACGGCTGCCGCAATGCGGGCATCGGGTGTATCGATTGCAAGAAAGCGCTGGAAGAGAAGGTAATTGAGGAGCAGAAAGGCTTCCGGGAGCGTGGTCGTGAATATGAAGACAACCCGGAACTGGTGCGTTCGATCCTGGAAGAGGGGCGCGAGCGGGCGCGTGATGCGGCTCGGGATACCCTGCAGGAAGTCCGGCGTGTGATGGGGCTGGAATACCGCCGATGACCTCGGAAGTGGAAGCTGGCATGGCCGAAGCGCAACAATCGTCTGAGCGTGAAGCGTTGGCGCTGGTGTCCGGTGAGCCGGTTCACGATCTCCCTCAGGATCTTTATATTCCGCCGGATGCCCTGGAGGTATTCCTGGATGCCTTTGAGGGGCCGCTGGATCTGCTGCTTTACCTTATTCGGCGCCAGAATATGGACATCCTGAACGTGGATGTCAGTGCCATTACCGACCAGTATATTGACTACATCGCTCTGATGGAGGCAATGCGGTTCGAGCTGGCAGCCGAGTACCTGGTGATGGCGGCCACTCTGGCCGAGATCAAATCGCGAATGCTGCTGCCGCGCCAGACCGAAGAGGAGGAAGAGGCGCATGACCCACGGGCTGAACTTATCCGTCGGCTTCAGGAATACGAGCGCTACAAGATGGCGGCCGAGAATATTGATGCTCTGCCGCGACGCAATCGGGACTTCCATCTGGCAAGCGCTGCGCCTCCCGAGATGCCGGAGCGTCAGTCGTCCCCGGATGTGAGCCTGCAGGAGATGCTGCTGGCTCTGAGAGGCGTGCTGGAACGGGCGGATCTTTATGAGCACCATCAGGTCGAACGCGAGCAGCTGTCCACGCGGGAGCGTATGTCAAACATTCTGGAGCGTCTGTCCGGGGAGGCGTTCATGCGGTTTGAGACACTGTTCTGCCCGGAAGAGGGGCGTCTGGGTGTGGTTGTGACCTTCATTGCCACCCTCGAGCTTGTTCGTGAACAACTGGTGGAGGTGGTGCAGTCCGAGCCTCTCACGCCACTGCATATCCGGGCCAGAGGCCATGCATGATGGACGGGGATAGTATCGATCACGTTCAGCGCATTGTTGAGGGCGCGCTCATGGCAGCCGATAAGCCTCTCAGTCTGGATCAGCTCCAGACACTGTTCGACGACCATGAGCAGCCTACTCGTACGATTCTGGAACACGTCATCTCGCTGATCGAGCACGCCTGCGAGGGACGGGGCTTTGAGCTCAGGAAAGTGGCCTCCGGATGGCGCTTCCAGGTGCGCGAGTCGCTGTCGCCCTGGGTCAGTCGGCTGTGGGAGGAAAAACCCCAGCGCTATTCGCGCGCGCTGCTGGAGACGCTGGCGCTGGTCGCGTACCGCCAGCCCGTCACCCGGGGTGATATTGAAGAGGTGCGTGGTGTGACGGTGAACACCAACATCATCCGCACGCTGCTGGATCGCGAGTGGATCCGGGTCGTGGGGCAGCGTGACGTACCCGGACGCCCATCAATGTACGCGACAACCAAACAGTTCCTGGACTATTTCAACCTGCAGTCACTGGATGAATTGCCCAGTCTTGCTGAGGTCCGTGATCTCGAGACCATCAGCCGCGAGGTGGAAGACCGTTTGCAGGAAGAGCTGGCACTGGATGAATCCAACAGCAATACCCATGAGAATACGGAGACGAATGAATGAGTGAATCCGGTCACAATCAAAGCGGGGCCGGCGAGCGTCTCCAGAAGCTGCTGGCGCGCTCAGGCCTGGGGTCAAGGCGCGCTATTGAGGGCTGGATCAGCGAGGGCCGCGTGCAGATCAATGGCGAGGTAGCTGAGCTGGGTGCGCGGGGAACATCCCATGATGATATTCGGGTGGATGGACGCAGCGTGGATCTGGGATCGGCTGCCTCACCGAGCCGACGGGTGATCGTTTACAATAAGCCCGAAGGCGAGGTAACAACCCGGGATGACCCTGAGGGCCGCCCCACGGTGTTTGATCGCCTCCCCCAGCTGACCGGTGAGCGCTGGATCGTGGTGGGGCGGCTCGATATCTCGACCAGTGGGCTTCTGCTGTTCACGACTGACGGTGAGCTGGCGAATCGGCTGATGCATCCGTCCTGGGAAGTGGACCGCGAATACGCCGTGCGCATTTTTGGTGAAGTGGATGATGCCATGGCGGAGCGCCTGGTCACTGGCGTTACGCTGGATGATGGCGAGGCCCGTTTCACGGATCTGGTGTACTGGGGCGGGACAGGCCACAATCACTGGTATTACGTTGCCATCATGGAAGGGCGTAACCGGGAAGTGCGGCGGCTCTGGGAATCCCAGGGCGTGCAGGTGTCACGGCTCAAACGTGTGCGCCAGGGTCCGATCTTTCTGCCAAGCCGGCTCAGCGCCGGGCGCTGGGAAGAACTGGGGCAGGCGGATGTGGATTCGCTCAGCGGATCCGTTGGATTGGAGTCTGTTCCCGTCAAGACGCCGACGCCCCCGGAAAAGCACCGACTGCGTCGGCTTAAGGGCAAGAGGCCTTCGAAAGGAGCGGAAAAGAAAGCTGCCAAGCCAGCTGAGAAGGGGCGCGGCGGCACAAAACGCCATCAGGACAAAGGGCGCGGTTCTAAAGGCTGACGGCGTTATCCACCCTGTCGGTGTCATCGCCGGCAATGCGGACCCTGTCACGGCCGCTGTTCTTGGCTGCATACAGAGCGGTGTCTGTTGCCTGTAGCAGCTCATCGGGGTCATCGTCGTCGCCGAGGGCGGCAACACCTATGGAGGCGGTGATGGCCATGGCTCTGCCGGCGTAACGCATGGGGTGCTCGCGTAACGCCCGACGCAGGCGTTCCGCTACCTGGTTTGCGGCTTCCTGGCCGGTATGGGGCAGCACAATTGCGAACTCCTCGCCGCCGTAACGAAACCCCTGATCGCAGGAGCGGATCTGGGCATTAACACGCTCACTGACCAGCCTAAGGATTTCATCTCCAGCCGCATGGCCAAGCGTGTCATTGATCTGCTTGAAATGGTCCAGATCCAGCAGGAGCAGGCTCAGGGGCTGTTTGTAGCGGTGGGCCTGCTCAACGTGTTTTTCGAGTGTTTCATCTAGAGAACGGCGGTTACCCATGCCGGTAAGGCCGTCGGTCATGGCCGATTCGAGGGCTTGCTGATAGAGCCAGGCGTTGCGCAAGGGCTGGATCAGGACGCCGATGGCCTGCTCAATGAACATCAGCTCATCCTCGCGGAAGCGTTCCCGACGATCCAGACGCAGTGAGCCCAGCTCCTGACCGCGTAACGACAGGTTATAGCAGCAGTGGTGTGGGCCGCCCGAGCCCAGCAGGTAGCCGAATTCTCCGCCACTGCGTGAGCGCCGGTAAGCCAGTGCGGCGAAGGGAACCACCTGGGTCAGTTCCTCGGCAAAAATATCCAGCATTGCGTTGAGGTCCAGTGTCTGGTGCAGCCGACTGCACAGCACGCTAAGCCGGTTGGTGTTGTCCTGCCATTCATCGATGATCCGCACGGTCTCAGCGGCATCGCGGGCCTGCTTCAGATCAATGGGGTTGTCGTTGCCGGTTATCTTTTTCATGCCCTGCTCCGGTCTGGGATAGGCTTATGGGCATTGCCAAGCGAAATCCGTGCCGGCATTTATAAAAGCCCGTAGGACAGTAAGATACAGAATGGTGGCAAAGAAGTGCCTCCCGAGTATCAGAAGCACCGGCAAGAAAATGACGCTGACCGGTCGCATGTCCCTGTGTTGGACAGTTGTGGTATCATTTGCGCCGCTCATACAGGGAAGGGTAGGTAGCCCATTATGCAATTTCAGGCGCCGGAAAGTCTCTCCGAACAAATCGCCCAGCATCTTGGGCGCCAGATCATACTGGGTAAACTCCAGCCCGGTGAGCGCATTCAGGAGCTCAAGGTCGTGGGTGATCTCAATGTCAGCCGGGGATCGGTCCGTGAAGCACTGCTGATTCTGGAGCGCCGGCATCTGATCCGCATCTATCCACGCAAGGGTGCCGTGGTCTCTGGTATGACTCCGGAGCTGGTCAACAGCCTCTATGACATCTATCTGAACCTGCTGGAAATGCTGGCGGTCCGGTTTATGGCTGAACGCACACCAGCGGATGAACAGCCGCTGCTGCAGGCCATCGATCAGCTCTGCCGCCGCCTTGGTGATGAGCGTACCGATGTGGCTGAGGTGATCGACGGTGGGCTGGAAGTCATGCGTAAGTGCTACCCGGTGGTGGCCAATCCCTACCTGGAGGAGACCCTGGAGAACTTCCGGCCTGCCATTAGCCGGACGTATTATCTGGTGCTCGCCAACGATCCGGAGGAGATGCAGGTCTCCAGGCGTTTTTTCCGGCGCATCGCTGAGCGGCTCCAGGCGGATGACCACCAGGGTGTCACCAGTGTGATCCGGGAGTTCGGTGAACATCAGCGCGCAGTGGCGCTGCAGGCGCTGGCCCGAGATGAATCGCTTACCGTCGAACCCGCCACCTGAGCCGGTCGTCCATGCGCCTGAAGTCCATCAAGCTCGCTGGTTTCAAATCCTTCGTCGATCCCACCACAGTCCCCTTTCCTTCCAATATGACGGCGGTTGTGGGGCCTAATGGCTGCGGCAAGTCCAATATCATTGATGCCGTGCGTTGGGTTATGGGGGAAAGCTCGGCCAAATACCTGCGCGGCGAGGCCATGAGCGACGTTATCTTTAACGGCTCGACCAGCCGCAAACCCGTGGGGCAGGCCTCGATCGAGCTGGTGTTCGACAACAGCGACGGCACCGCCCCCGGCGAATACGGGCGATTCAACGAGATTTCGGTCAAGCGCCGGGTTACCCGGGAGGGTCAGTCCGATTATTTCATGAATGGCGCCAAGTGCCGGCGTCGTGACATAACGGATCTGTTTCTGGGTACCGGCCTGGGGCCGCGCAGTTACGCCATTATCGAGCAGGGTATGATCTCGCGTCTGATCGAGGCCAAGCCCGAGGAGCTGCGTCACTACATTGAGGAAGCGGCGGGCATCTCGCGTTACAAAGAGCGCCGACGCGAGACAGAGAACCGGATGCGCCGCACTCAGGAAAACATCGATCGCCTCACCGATCTGCGGGATGAACTTGACCGCCAGCTTCAGCACCTGGAAAAACAGGCTGAAGCGGCCGAGAAATACCGCGCCCTGAAGCAGGAGGAACGCCACAAGCAGGCGGAGCTGGCGGCATTGCGCTGGCGTGATCTGGATACCTCGCTTCAGCAATATCGCCAGGCGATCAGCGAGGCGGAAAACGGGCTGGAGAAAGCGGTCACGGAACGCACCTCGCTGGAATCCGGGTTGGAATCCCTGCGCCAGGAACACAGCGATCGCAGCGAACGCTTCAATCAGGCCCAGGGGCGTTATTACGAGGCCGGCGCCGAAATCGCCCGGGTTGAGCAGAATCTTGAGAACCAGAGGCGCAATGCCCGTCAGGCGGCAGAGGATCTTGAGCAGGCGCTGGCCAGCCACAAGGAAGTGGCGGGGGAACTGGAGCAGGATCAGGAGCGATTGGACCAGGTCTGCAAGGAACTGGGCAGTATTGAGCCGGAACTTGAAACCGCCAGTGCCCAGGCTGAGGAATACGGCGAACGGCTGACCGAGGCGGAAAACCGGATGCAGGACTGGCAGCAGCGCTGGGAAGATTTCAGCCAGCACTCGGCAGATGATCGCCAACAGGCGGAAGTAGGCCAGTCACGCATCAAGGCGAGCGAGGATGCGCTGCTTAAGCTTCGGGAGCGGCGCCAGCGCCTGGAGGAAGAACAGGCGACACTGGATCATGATGACCGCTCTGGCGAAGAAGCGGCGCTGGAGAATGAACGCGAGGAGCAGCAAGCGCGTGTTGAAGAAGCCAGGGAGCGGGTGGAAACCCTCACCGAACAGCTGGAGCAGGATCGCGAGGCAATTGAACAGCTTGAGCCTGAGCTCAACGATAAACGTGGGCGTCTCCAGGCGCTGAATGGTCGCCTCGCCTCCGAGCAGGCGCTGCTTGAAGGGCAGTTGGGTGACAGTGATGAGCGCCGCCGCGAATGGATCAGCCAGAAAGGCTGGCAGCAGGCCCAGCGGCTGGCACAGACCCTGGATGTGACTGAAGGCTGGGAAAAGGCAGTGGAGGCTGTGCTGGGGCCGCTCGCGCAGGCACTGGTGCTGGAACCGGATGACTATGACGCTTGCGTTCTCAAGCAAGCACCTTCGGGACTGACCATCGTGCACCGCAGCAACGCGCGCGCGGATTCCAGCGCGGGTACGCTGCTATCGCAAGTGGGGCAGGGCAACGCTGTTTCCGGGTGGCTGGCCCGAGTCTGGTGTGCTCAGGGGCTGAACGACGCCCTTTCCCGCCGGTATTCACTGGCGGATGGCGATTCGCTGGTCACGCCGGAAGGCGTTTGGGTGGGCCGGGCGTGGCTTCGTCTCCCGGACGAGGGTGACGACGACACCGGCGTTATTGAACGTCAGAAACGGATCGAGACCCTGGAGGAAGAGTCGGGGTCGCTTCAGGCCGATGTCACCGAAGGTGAAGAGCGGTTGCAGCGGTTGCGCGCTTCGCGCGATGAAACCGAAAAAGCGCTAGAGCAGGCCCGGGGAAGCCTGAGTGACGCCCGGGAGTCACTCGCCGCCACTGAATCCCGACTTGAGGCTTTCCGGGCCCGCATTGAGCAGGTGCGGGAACGGGTGCGGCGGATCAGCGAAGATCTGGCGGATCTGGCCTCTCAGGAAGCGGACGAGAATGAGCGCCTGGAAGAAGCCCGCGCCAGTTGGCAGGAAGCCATGGATCGCATGAATGAGAACGCGGACTGGAAGGACTCATTGCTCAGCGAGCGCGACGACCTGCGGGCGAAGCTCGATGATGAACGCCAGCAAGCGCGCCATGCGCGCGATCATCAGCACCAGCTTCAGCTGAAGGTTCAGGACCTGAAAAACCGGAAGGAGGCGCTGGAACAGACCCTCGAGCGGATGAAAAACCAGCAGAGCCGGCTGGATGAGCGTATCGCGGTGCAGCGTGAGACCCGGGAAAACGCCGAGGCCCCCATTCAGGATCTGGAGCTTGAGCTTGAGGGGCTGCTTGAACGCCGTGTCCAGGAAGAGGAAAAGCTCAATGAGGCACGGCAGGCACTGGATGCCATCGATGATCAGGTCCGTGAGCGTGAACAGCGTCGTGGGCAGGTGGAACAGGAGGTCCAGACGGCCCGCGAAAAGCTCGAGAAACTGCGTATGGATACCCAAGCTGTTGAGCTCCAGGCCCGTCAGTACCTGGAACAGCTGGAGGAGCTTGAAGTCAGCCTCGGCGATGTCCAGGGCGGGCTGGCGGAAGATGCTACTGCCGAGGCCTGGCAGCAGGAGCTGACCCGTATCGGCAACCGCATCCAACGCCTGGGCGCCATCAACCTGGCGGCGATCGATGAGTACCGGGTAGCGAGTGAACGTAAGACCTATCTCGATGAGCAGGATCAAGACTTGCAGGAGGCGCTGGAATCACTGGCATCCGCCATCCGGAAAATCGACCGCGAAACCCGTAGTCGCTTTCGTGAGACTTTCGATGCCATCAACCAGGGATTGCAGAACCTTTTCCCGCGGGTTTTCGGCGGTGGCAGCGCCCATCTGGAGATGACCGGCGATGACCTGCTGGAAACCGGCGTCGCCATCATGGCGCGGCCACCTGGCAAAAAGAACACCACCATCCATCTGCTGTCTGGCGGCGAGAAAG
The DNA here is from genome assembly GCF_040196175.1 of Salicola sp. Rm-C-2C1-2. Classification (NCBI taxonomy): domain Bacteria; kingdom Pseudomonadati; phylum Pseudomonadota; class Gammaproteobacteria; order Oceanospirillales; family Halomonadaceae; genus Salicola; species Salicola sp. Rm-C-2C1-2. Next base: position 835,975 of record NZ_JBEFNF010000001.1, read on the forward strand.
CATTGACCGCCATCGCGCTGGTGTTTTCCATCTTCCAGCTCAATCCGGCTCCATTCTGTATGCTGGATGAGGTCGATGCACCTCTGGATGATGCCAACGTTGGCCGTTACGCGAAGATGGTGAATGAGATGAGCAAGCACGTTCAGTTTATCTGCATCACTCACAACAAGATTTCCATGGAACTGTCAAATCAGTTGATGGGTGTGACCATGCACGAACCTGGGGTATCACGCCTGGTTTCAGTGGATGTAGAAGAGGCTGCCGTTCTGGCAGACAGTTGATGAACAAGACGCAATGCGCCGGCATTGTCTTGATCGGGGTCATTGCCTAAAGTGGCAGTCAAACGGGCGCACTGGGATGCGCGGGGGCAACCCATGAGGACAGATAGAGGATCATGAGTCTCAGAGAATGGCTGATCATCATCGGGGCGCTGTTGATTATTGGCGTCGTGGTGGACGGGCTCCGGCGCATGCGCAGAGCCCGACGTGATGCGCTGGAAATGCAACGGGCCATGGGCGGCGACGGTATCGGTCAGAGCCCGGTTGATTCGGATTACAATCCTGAGCTCCCCACGGGTGGGGCTCGCCCTGTAGGCAGTACTTCGGACAATGCTGGAGCGGAACAGGCCCAGGAATCCAATCCTGACCCCGAACCGGGCCCTGTACCCAATCCCGGCTCCAAATCCGACTCAGACCTCGAACCAGGGACGCGGAACAGCCACCAACAGGCTCCGCCGGCGTCGCCTGATGAATCGCTCTCCGCCGCGGATGACGATGGCATCGTGGGCCCGGCGCGAGTACGCGGGGAACAAGGTGCGGGTGAAAAGGCGGCTGAGGCCAGCGCCGCAGCGGGCGAGGCTGCCAGTCGTATCAGTGCCAGTGCCCGTGAGATCTGGAACCGCATCCGCGAAGGCAGCTCCCGCGAGGAGAGCGAAAGCAGTGGTGATTCGGTTGCCGCCAGTACCGGTGATAATCCGGAATCTTCTGCCACTCATGAGACCGCGGATCAGCCGCCTGTGGCCGGAGCTAATCGCCCGGAAGCCGAGGAGGTCATTGTCATTCACGCTCATTGTTGTGACGGTGGTCACTATGGGGGAGCGACCATTCGCCGCATTCTGGAAGCCTGTGGTATGGAATACGGCGATCTGGGTATCTATCATCGGCATGAGGAAGCAGATACGCGGACGCCAGTCCAGTTCAGTGTCGCCAGCGCGGTCGCACCTGGTACCTTGACACCGGAGGAAATCGAGACCCTGGAGACCCCCGGCCTCAGCTTTTTTATGAGCCTGCCCGGACCCAGCCAGCCGGTACAGGCTTTCGACTTCATGCTTGAGACAGCCAATACCGTTGTGCGCAATCTGGGCGGTGAGCTGCGGGATGAGCATCGCAGTGTTATGACCAGCCAGACCATTGAACACTGCCGCCAGCGGATCCGCGAGTTCGAGCGTAAACGCCGTTCCCCCGTAAGAGCCTGAAAGGATTGCCTTCGTGAATCGGGAAGACAGCCCTGAACAGCGTATCGACGCCCTGCGGCGGGCAATCGATCATCACAACTACCGCTACTACGCGCTCGACGACCCCGAAGTTTCGGACGAACACTATGACCAGCTCCTGCGGCAACTGCAGGAGCTGGAGGCGCAGCACCCCGAACTGGTAACCCCCGAGTCGCCAACACAGCGGGTGGGCGTAGCCCCAGGCTCACTGTTCGCGGAAGCGCCTCACGAAACGCCTATGTTGTCCCTGGACAACGCCTTTGACGAGGACGAGCTCAGGGACTTTGACCGCCGGGTTCGTGAACGCCTTGGGCGTGATCAGCCGCTGGACTACGCCTGTGAGCCCAAGCTCGATGGCCTCGCAATCAGTCTGCTCTACCGCAATGGTGTGCTTCATCGTGCCGCCACCCGTGGCGATGGCTACACCGGCGAGGACATCACAGCCAATGTTCGCACCATCCGTGCCATTCCCCTGCAACTGTATGGTGATGACTACCCGGATGCCTTTGAGGTTCGGGGGGAGGCCTACATGCCTCTGGATGGGTTTGAACGCCTCAATCAGAAGCTGGCGGAGGCCGGTGAGAAGCCCTTTGTGAACCCGCGCAATGCGGCTGCTGGCAGTCTCCGCAACAAGGATCCGCGCGTACCGGCTCGACGGCCCCTGTCGTTCAGCGGCTATAGTGTGGATGGTCCTGAGGAAGCCGGTCTTCCGGTGCGCCATTACGATCAACTGCTCAAGCTGCGGGAGTGGGGCTTCCGGATCGATCCCGAGATCCGCTTGGTGACCGGGATCGAGGACTGCATCATTTATTATCGGGAGATGCTCGAAAAGCGGGAATCACTGAATTACGAGATCGACGGCATCGTCTACAAGGTTAACGATCTGGCGCTGCAGGATCGTCTTGGCTTTGTTTCCCGGGCGCCACGCTGGGCCATCGCTACGAAGTTCCCGGCGCATGAGGTCATGACCCGGGTGCGCGAGGTGGCTTTCCAGGTGGGACGTACTGGTGCTATCACCCCGGTGGCCCGATTGGATCCGGTGTTTGTGGGAGGTGTCACGGTCAGCAACACCACCCTCCACAACATGGATGAGGTTGAGCGCCTGGGGCTGCGCGAGGGCGACTGGGTCATGATCCGACGCGCCGGTGATGTGATTCCCCAGGTGGTGCGTGTGCTGGCTGAAAAACGCCCTGACGATACCCGTTTGATCGAACTGCCGCCCGCGTGCCCGGAATGTGGCTCCGCGATTGAGCAGCCAGAGGATGAAGCGGTTGCGCGCTGCACCGGTGGACTTTTCTGCCCCGCCCAGCGCAAGGAGGCCATCCGCCACTACGCCTCCCGTCGCGCCCTGGATATAGAAGGCCTGGGTGAGCAGTGGGTCAACGTGCTGGTGGATGAAGGCATGGTTGAGACCGTAGCCGACATCTACAAGCTGAAAGTTTCGGACCTGACCCGGCTCGAGCGTATGGGTGAGAAATCCGCCTCCAATCTGGTGAACGCCATTGCGGGAAGCCGTGAACCTGACCTTGACCGGCTGATCTATGCGCTGGGCATCCGTGAGGTGGGTGAGGCCACGGCGCGGGCTCTGGCCCGGCATTTCGGCGATCTGGACGCACTCATAGAAGCCGATGAAGAGCACCTTCAGGAAATTGAGGACGTCGGGCCGGTGGTCGCGGGCCATATCCGCAGTTTCTTTGCCGAACCCCATAACCGCGAGATCATCCAGCAGCTGCGGGCAGCCGGTGTCAGTTATCGGGCACCGGAGCGGGTGGATGATTCCGGGTCACCTTTCTCCGGTGCAACCGTAGTGGTCACTGGCGCATTGGAGCACTATTCGCGGGATCAGGCGCGTGCGGCCCTGGAAGCCCGGGGGGCAAGGGTGGCAGGCAGCGTTTCGAGTAAAACCGACTATCTGGTGACCGGCGAGGGGGGTGGCTCCAAGCTCAGCAAGGCTCGCCAACAGGGTGTCGCCATTGTTGATGAAGCAACCTTCCTGGAGTGGCTTGGCGAAGCGTGACTGTGTCACAGAATCACCAGCCGCCCCCTGAATCTGAGAACCAGTACGGATCCGGTTTATAGCGGATCCCCTACTATGGATGATGTTTCGAGACCCGACGGATACCGAACCGTGAGAATGTCATCCGCGAGAGTGAGCCCTTACGCTTTCCCAGTGCGCCGAATCCTGACGGCGCTGATTTCAGTGCTGCCATTGTTGCTTCTAGGCTGTGGTGATACGAGTAAATCGCCAGAGGACCCGCGGATTCTCGGTCTTCCGCCCCAGGTGGCCTATCTGGGTGCGGACTATAATTACAACTTTGGCGCACTAGGGGGCGACGATCCACTCAATTATTCGTTGGTCAACAATCCCTCCTGGCTGGCTCTGGAAGCGACTACCAACAAAGCCCGAAAAGGTATCGTCCTGAGAGGCGTTCCCGGCATCAGCGGTGGCCGCGAAGGCGAGGCGGATCTGGGGCAGTACGACAACATCCGCATCGCCACCAATGACGGCAACCTGATCGGTGACAGTGAGTTCAGCGTTGATGTCCGGCACAATCCCCTGAAGATCGTAGATGCCACTCTGGTCGAGGGAGAGGCGTATGAACCTGATGTCAACGATGGGTCCGATGAAGTCTGTGAGATCCCGGATAGGCAGGTGACCCCCGAGGCCGCAGTAGAGCACGGGAGTCTGGTGGTGGGAAACGGCGATGGCTATAGCCCGGGTGGCCGGGCGTACCCCAGCCGCCGGGCGCTGATCCGTGTGGATCTGGAGCAGCCTTCCGTAGAACCTTTGGCAGTCCGGTTCCGCGTTGGCGGACAGGATACGGCCACTGGAGAAAACTGTGAGGGGGACTCTGATCTGCCCTGTGAATACCAGGAGGGCAATCAGAGCCGGGCGATCTATGGGGAAGATCTGGTTCTTGATGGAAACGCTCGTTATGGTTCCGGTTTTCCAGAACCGCCTGAATACGTTGAGTACATCAAAGAAGAAGCAACCGGTGCCACGGGGTTGCTCAATTTCGAGGCCGGACAGACAACCTGCTTCATCCCGGTCTGGGTTCATGACGATAATCTGGCGGAGGATGAGGAATTCTTCGATGTTGAACTGGAACAGGTAACGAAGGGCATTGCCAGCCTCGATGACAACGGCGCGGTACGCAGCCGGAGCATTGCGATTGAGGATGACACGCCTACGGCGGATTTTGAGGCGGAAAGCATTGTTGTGAGTGAAAACCGGAAGCGGGAAGTGACGGCCACATTGAGTCGCGCCAATGACACCGGTGAAGCGCTCTATGCGGCGGTTGAAGTGGCCGAGGTCGATGATGATTCCTCCTGGGAGGCTGATCTCTGCCCTGATGAGGGTAGTAGTGGGAGTGAGTGTGTAACAGTTGGCAACGGCAGCAACGATGCCTCGTTGACTGTTGAGTTCGATAAGGGCGGTGACGCGACCACCTTCTACGTGCAGGCGAGCACGGATACCGATGCCCCTCTTAAAGAAGAAGTTATGCGGGAGCTGCAGTTTGACCAGAGCTTCCAGTACGGCCGTGAATTCGCGGCTGCGACGACTGATAGTATCCTTGAGACTCATATCAACGAGTGGACAGATGATGTGACGCAGAACGAGCTTGGGTTTCCTGTTAATAGCCTGGTTGCTGGTGAGCTTGGTGAGGCCTATGTCACAGGCGTTGACGATTCCGGCGGGATCCGTCTGCAGAGCATCAACCGTCTTGGATCTACTGATAGCAGCGATAAGGATGTTGTTGCGCTTGGTGAGCTGAAGGGCAAGGGCAATGCAGACTGGTCTTCGCTAGCAGACAACAGCACCCTCCAGTTGGCGTTCGCGGGAGAGAATAGTGGGACATCCGGAGCCCCGGCGGTGACTCGCTATCTCGGGCTCGCCTACCCGACGCAAATGAAGCAGGGCGATGTGAAGCTTTTCAGGTCAACCATCTCTACTGAGGATGGCAGCATCAGCCGCTCTCCTTCAGCGGATGAGCTTGTATGGGAGTTGGTGCCTGACCCCGAAAGTGATTGGTTGCAGCGTGCCCTGGCTGTAACCACGGAGGGTACAGTCTATGCCGGCGCTCTCGGTGATGCTTCTTTACGCATGACACGCATTGATACCGCAGAAAACAGCAATGGGGACTCTGTTGCAGAGCAGTCCTGGACGGAGAGTCTGGAGGCTACCGGTGCTACGCTCTCTGGGCTCTTTACTCCGGGAACAGCCGGTATCGTGGCTCTGGGCAGTGACGGGGGTGCGGTTGATCCTGGATCGAACATTGGCGGTGAGGACTTCTATCTGTTTTCCCGTGATACGGAGGGGGCCGTGAATGAGCGAGTCCAGTTCGGTACTCAGGGCGAAGACCGAGCGACGCTGTCCGATGCGGACGGTAGTCGCTTCTGGCTGGCCGGTAACGACGGCGGCCCCTATGAAGCGGATGACTCGGGAGGCTTTAAGGAGGAGGCAGACGGTTCCGCTGGAGCTTTCCTCCTTATCGTTAACAGCAATGGCGATCTGCAGGCGGCGGTACATCCTCAGGATCTGGAAGATCACAACGCACAGGTGGGCAACATTCAGGCACTTGTTGTTTCAGGCGATAATGCCTTTATCGCAGGGCAGACCAAGGATGACAGCGTCTACCTGATGGGCGTCCGCTACACTGGTTCCCAGGCTGATGATGAGGCCGCGATTGAGCAGCGCTGGAGTGCAACTATCGGTGATGCCGACTCAGTGGTGGCTCTGGATAACTATCGCGACCGCAAGCTCTATCTTGTGATGGATGGAGGTTCGGGGCAGCGTATCCGCCTGTACGATCAGGTCGGCAATCCGCTCACGCAATAACCGCCACCCTGATCAAATGGTGGTATGCAGGTGGTGGCCGTCTGCGTACAGCCGCAGAAAATCTGTGCCGGTAATAATGCCCGCTGGCTTGTTGTCGTGATTGATGACCAGCGCGGCATTGAGCTCATGACTGAGCATCTGTTGGGCGAGGTGGTGGGCATCCGTTTCCGGGGTGACGGTTATGAAGGAGGGGAGTTCGCAACCGGAGAGCGGCGCGGTCTCGGCCATCCCTTCACGGATCTGGCGCAGCAGCCAGATTTCGTCGATCAATCCCGCAACTTCTCCCGCATCCGTGGTGACCACCAGGTGGTGGACCAGGTGCTCTGCCATGGTATCCAGCGCAGTGCGCAGCGATGCTCGAGCGCTGACGATGTGCAATGCTGGGGAAGCAAGTCGGCTTGAGGGTAGGTAGGGGGATTCGGCATCTCCCTCACCGCCGGATTCCTCCTGGTATTCACGCAGGGCGCGACGGACCTGGGGTTCCGCCTGGAACCGGGCGGGGTCTTCGGCCTGCTCCGTATTCGAGGCGGTTCGGTGTATGGCGTCGGTCTGATCCGTCTCCTGTATGCGCCTGGCCCGAAGTGCTTCGGGTAGCCGCGTTCCGACCGGCCGGCTTGGCTCCGCAATAAAAATGGCCATGGATTCGTCTCCATTGATCCGTTTTAGAAGGTTATCGGCGGGTCCCCGGAAAATTTAAGGCAATATCGTTAACGCTGAAAGAATCGTGAAGGCGCTATCCGTTCGGCTGCATCCTCGTCCAGAGGCGATGAGGCACCCAAGCGCAATGCCATTAGATGGTCGGCAAGTAGAGGCGCGTACATCAGGCCCTTGCCGCCCAGTCCAGCAAGCACATAGTGGCCATTGAGTTCTCCGGCCAAGGGCATGTGGTCTGGCGTTGTGCTACGGAAACCGGCCCAGTTTCCGTAGGCTTGCGGTTTCGCAAGCGCCTCGGCAAGCGATGGAAGCCAGTGAGCCAGATTCTCGAGATTGGCCTGGTCACTGTGGCTGTCGGGTTTTTCCAGGTCTGAGTGCCGATCGAAGGTGGCGCCAACGCAGACCCGACCTCCGAACGGCGGCAGCGCATAGCCGGCGCCGGCCATCGCTACCCGGGGTGTGAGTTTGGTGGCCGGGAGTGTGGTTAGCTGTCCCCGGATGCACCCCAACGGCAGTTCCGGAGCCCACTGTGTGCTAGCGGCTCCGGTGGCAAAAATCAGGGTCTGCGCCTGGAAACGATCGCCACTCGGCATCTGTACATACCAGCGATCCGTCCCCGCCTGGGCCTGTTGCGCATGAGCTGTCGTAGTAATAACCCGTATGAGCGGATGGGTGAGTGCTGCTTGCCTTAGCGCATCGACACGCAGGTGGCCACCCGCCGGAAACCAGAGGCCGGGTACAGTCACTTCAAGACCGCTCAGTGACGAGGCCTTCTGGGGTGAAACCGGTTGCAGGAAAGCCGGATCCCATTGGTTGCGGGCTATCAGCTTTTCCTGGCGTTTGTGTTCACGCTCATTCCAGGCCAGGCTCAACGTCCCGGTTGGCGACCAGAAGTCGATATCCGCATGCTCCGTCTGGAGGCGTGAATAGAACGCGGATGCGGCCAGAAACGCCTCGTGGGCAAAGCGTGTTTCCGGACTGTAGTTAACCGCCGGTTTCATATAGAGCGCGCCACGGCGCTCTGGGTTGGGGGGGAATGGAGGTGCGGGATCCAGCACCACGACCCGCGCGCCTGTCTCTGCAAGTCGCCGTGCCGTGATACTGCCTGCTACACCGGCACCAGTAATGATCACATCCGGTGACGGAACTGGTTCATCAGCTGGCGCCATTTGACGTTCCGTTACCTTTCATAAAGTATACTTTCTGTACATCGGTTAATAGTGCCGTCACTATACTTAAGGACTTTCGGATTGCACAACTAAAGGGATGCATCCATGGCAACGCCCAGCTCTCAGCAACTCGAGAAAAGCCGTCTTGGCCGGCTTGTCGTCAATCGCGGCTACATCACTGACGCCCAGCTTCAGCAGGCCCTTGAGAAACAGCGGGTTTCCGGTGAGCGATTGGGAAGTGTGCTCGTCAAAAGTGGGTGGATCACAGAGCGTGAGTTGGAGCGCACGCTCAATCACCAGAAGCGATACCGGTATGCAGCAGCCCTCACGGCCATTGTTGTCACACCGTTACAGCCGATGGCGGCGCTTGCGTCGCCCGCGCCGGCGCTGCCGAATGCATCGGCTCAAACCAGTAGTCAGCAGGTTCGCGCCTCCGTAAACGGCATGCAACCATTGAGTGCGGGAGAGATGAGCGGTGCTGTGGCCCAGGGCCGGGATGCGTTCTCTAAAAATGCAATTGACCTGGCGCAGCCACCGTCTTCAGCGCAAGAGGCTGACGATCAAACGCTTGATGCTCTTGAATTCACAGCGCGCACCTTCGTGCCGGCTCTGAACTTCCTGGACTCGGATCTCACGGTGAAGGGAGTGGAGTATGGCCCGGAAGGCCCCGGATTTTCCATTGATAACAGTGGAGGCATAAGTCTTGCTATGCCGGAGCGAATCGGCGAGATCCGTATGGAGGGGATCAGAGTCGAAGGTGCACCGGCATCCCACTCCATGGGGAATATCACCATCACTGACATCCGCTTTTCCAGCGATTCCAGTTTGACCATCCGGGCACGCTGATCCGGATCAGGCGCTTGCGAATACCTGGCTGTGAGTTAGGTTGCGGGATTCGCCCGTGCTGCCGTAAAGCGCCTGCTGCTGATCGGCTCCCCTGATAATATCAGAGACGCGGGAAAGGCGCCGCTGCAGGTGACTCAGGATACGACCGTTAACAGCATTGCGATGCTGGCATTCACTAAGCTGTTTCTGAGCGGCTTCCCAGCGCTCCATCAATGCTGAATCAGCGCCTGCCTGGTCGCGGAGAAAGTCGCTTACTGCCTGGCCACTATCGGGGTGATAGCCAATTTGGGCCAGAAGGCGGATTTTCTGCTTTGCTCGGTCTCTGAGCGCGTCGAGTAGTTCGTTTTTCTCACTGGTCGCCTGCTCCAGCTGCTCCATCGCGTTGCTGGCCAGGGCGCGATGTTCCTGTTCCAGTACTTCCGCAAGCCTGTTGAGGTTAGCTTCGTCTTTCCTGAGGAGCTGATCCAGTGTTTCGAACGTCGTCTTATAATCAGTCATAGCGTCTTATCCGAAAATGCTGTCATCCATTTCTTGCATTTTCTGGGCCAGTTTTTCAGCGTCGACTGAGTAGGAGCCGTCCTCAAGTGCCTCGCGGATACGCGCGACCTTAGCGTCATCCACTTCCGGCTGTTGCTGAAGCGTCTGTTCCGCCGCTTTCAGATTGCGCGCATCAGGGCTCAGATCAACGCGTGTGCTTTCGCGCGCCTGTGAACCGCCTTCCGCTGGCTGTTGTGTTTGGTTCTGTCCCTGCGTGCCGTCGCGTTGCCGCAGTGTTTGTTTCTGGGTGTTGAGGGCGTTGTTGTTAGCCCCATTGAAGTCAACTGCCATGGCTCACCCCGTTTCGGATCCGTACTCTCTGCTCATTGTAACGGCAGCGAGGGCGCAGACTTTAGCCTCCTGCCAATTTTTTTGTCTCTGGGCACGGAACTGCCGGTGGCCGGCATTTTCCTGCCGCCGTGTTCAGTTGATGGCGACATGGCCCGGTTTCGTGATCCGGCCCTTGATCCGGCGCCCTGAGTTCTCATTGACTACCGGGATCTGTTCGCCCACTCGGCCGCTGCGTTCCGCCTCGCCGCGTGTGGTAATAGAAAAGGCGTCGCTGCCAGCCGAGATGACAACGCGGTCCCCCCGCTCCACTGCCAGTGGTTGCTCAAGCATGCGGGGGGTAATGGCCGTGCCCGCGCGGATGGTGCGGCTGGCCTGCATGCCGATCATGTGCTGAGGATCCCGGAAACCGCCACTTCGCTGTCCGTTGATCACAACAGCGCTGGAGCGCAGCATGCTCTGTGTCAACCGTTCCCCGCGTCCGATGGGTCTGTCCGCCACCCAGCCGTCTACCTGAATGCGCACCTTTGCGCTGAGAAAAATTCGCCAGGGGCGATCCCCCTGACAGCTCACAAGCAGTGTCGTGCGAGTGGAGCGTTCCGGGTCGCCGGCAAACTCAACATCCAAATCCTGAGGGCAATGGGCAAGAGAAAGACGATTGTCCACGCTGTCGAGGCCGTATTCGACCGCACGTCCTTTGTCTGCCTGTTTCTGGGTAAAAGATTCCAGAAAATCCTTGGCAGCCTGAACAATGCGCTCTGCAGTACTGGCTTTGGGCCCCGATGCGATCGCCATACCCGGAAGCAGCAGTGCCATCAGTAGCAGCTGGCGGAATTTTGGCGTCGTGTTGGTGTTATCGGTGCGCATAGCCTCAAAAATGTCCTATCCTTGCGGTTAGCCGGTGGTTCATCCGACCCGAATCGAATGGCGTATGACTCAGACCGGCAAAGATATGGCGAAAGCCGGAGTTTATTGTTGTCTCAGACAAGATCATACAATAACCATGCCGACTTGTGAGGATAGGCAGGACTATGGCGGGACTTCTCGACAACGTTAATCAGCGCACCCAGATGGTTGGTCAGAACCGCCTTGAGTTGCTGCTGTTTCAGCTCAAGGGTAACCAGCTATACGGCATTAACGTATTCAAGGTTCGGGAGGTGCTCCCCTGTCCGAAACTGTCAGCAATTCCGCATCGTCATCCTGTTGTGAGAGGAGTTTCCTACGTTCGTGGAGAAACGGTGCCGATCATCGATACGGGTATGGCTATTGGTAAGCAACCGATGACGGATGAGGAGCTGGCGGAATCACTGGTGATTGTTTCCGAGTACAATCGCAAGACTCAGGGGTTTCTGGTTCGAAGGGTGGAACGCATTGTTAATCTGAACTGGGAAGATGTGCATCCACCACCCAAGCGGGCGAAGGCGGAATATCTTACAGCGGTAACAGAGTTGGAGGAGAAGCTGGTTGAGGTTCTGGATGTGGAGAAGATCCTTGCGGAAGTGTCTCCCATTGATGACAGTGTGAGCGAAACCTTCGAGTCAACGCTGGATACCAGCAGTGATAGTGCAATGCGGGTTCTTGTGGTGGATGATTCGTCCGTGGCCAGGGGCCAGATCAAGCGATGCATGGAGGCCGTGGGGCTGGAGGTGGTCATTTGCAATGACGGTCGTGAGGCTATGGACTATCTGGAGTCGCTCGTTGCGGACGGCAGTTCCATCCACGATCATCTTGCCCTGATGATCTCGGATGTTGAAATGCCGGAGATGGATGGCTATACCCTGGTAACGCATTGCAAAAACAACTCCGCCCTTCAGCCTCTGTACATCATGCTGCATACGTCGCTCAGCGGCGTATTCAATCAGTCCATGGTTGAAAAAGTGGGTGCTGACGCGTTCATGGCCAAGTTTAATCCCAACGAACTGGCAGAGCGCGTCATGGCTGTTATGGACCAGCGACAGCACATGCCATCCTGACGGAGGTGTAGAGCCTAATGAGTTCCGAGGTCAGCCAGGAGGATTACCGCGCCTTCAAGGAATTCCTGCAGGACGCCTCAGGTATTCTTCTGGGCGAGAATAAGCAGTACCTGGTAAAGAGCCGCCTGCGCAGAATCATGGCGGACAACCGGTTCAGTAGTCTTGGTGAGCTTGTTCAGCGCTTGCGCAAAAATCCGCGCAGTGAGCTGAGCGAGACAGTCATTGATGCCATGACGACCAACGAGACGCTCTGGTTTCGGGATACACACCCGTTTCGCATCCTGGAGGAGCGGCTGCTTCCGGAAATGGCGGCAGAATCCACCAACCAGCCTCTGCGGATCTGGTCGGCCGCCTGTTCAACCGGGCAGGAACCGTATTCCATGGCAATGGTGATCGATGAATATCGGCGCCGTAATCCCGGTCGACTGCGGCGTCCCGTGGAGATCATCGCCACGGATGTTTCCAAACCGGTTGTTGATGCCGCGAAAGATGGTATTTACGAACTGCTGGCGCTGGGTAGAGGGCTGTCCGCGGATCGCCAGAAACAGTACTTCACTCAGCTGCCTTCGGGAAGCTGGCAAGTGCGCAAAGAGATCCGGGATATGGTGACATTCCGCGAGCACAATCTTCTGGAGCGGTTTAATCTCGGTAAGTTTGATATTGTCTTCTGTCGTAACGTGCTGATCTATTTTTCCAGCGACCTTAAGCAGGACATTCTGGTGCGGACACATGCCACTCTGAAACGCGGCGGCTATTTGCTCCTGGGGGCTTCCGAATCCCTCAATGGGCTCAACCAGTATTATGAGATGGTCCAGTGCCGTCCCGGAATCATCTATCGTTCCAAGTGAGTGTTGCGTTTGCCCTGCGTTTTGCGTACAGTCTTCGCCCATAAAACGCAGCGGCCCTGAGCCCTGCGCGTATCGATCAAAGGAGAGGTGTCCGAGTGGTCGAAGGAGCGCGCCTGGAAAGCGTGTGTACGTACTGCGTACCGAGGGTTCGAATCCCTCCCTCTCCGCCAACACAGAACCCGGCCCTTGGCCGGGTTTTTTTATGCTCCGTCGTTTCTCTCGCCGAATTGCGTCATAGCCATCCAGGCGCGCGTCTCAGCGCTGGCTGGTACATCCTTGATTCCTTCAATCCACTCCAGACGCGGCAGCAGTCCCTTGCCGTTGGCAATCTGTATCGCCAGCCCAGGCCTTGCATTGAGTTCGAGCATGAGCGGTCCTCGCTTGCGATCGACCACGATGTCCGCCCCCAGATAGCCCAGGCCGGTCAGGTCGTGGCAGCGCGCTGCCAGGGTTAAAAGGTTCTGCCAGTCGGGGATGGCGATCTGGTTGAGGTCAATCCCAGTATCCGGGTGGCTGTGTACGCGGCTTGAGTGCTGGACCGCATGGATGCACTGGCCGCTGGCCAGATCCAGTCCTACGCCGATGGCGCCCTGATGGAGGTTAGCCTTGCCGTCACTGGCGTGGGTTGAGAGCCGTAGCATGGCCATGACGGGGATGCCGCGGAAAATAATGACCCGGATGTCCGGGACGCCCTCAACGGACAGGGGTTCGAAGTAGGGATTGGACTCGATCAAGTCTTCGATGATGACCGAGTCCGGCGCGCCAGCGAGGGAGTGAAGACCGGCAAGGGTGTTGGAGCAGTGACGCTGAAGATGACCCAGTGTAAGCCTCTGGCCGGAAGCTTTGAGGAAAAAATCGCCGTCACGTTCAAGGATCACCATGATGCCTTTGCCGCCGGCACCGCGTGAGGGTTTGATGGCGAACTGGTTGAGCGATTCCAGGCGTTGTCCGAGGTTGCGGACACCGTGCTGGGTATCAATAACATCGCGAAGCGTCGGTGCCGCCACCCCGTGAACCATGGCCCGTTCCTTCGTGAGTTTTTTGTCATCCACCAGTGGGTACAGGCGGCGTTCGTTATGGCGGGCGATAAAGGCCACGTTCCGGCGGTTCATGCCCAGAAGGCCTCGCTTGCGCAGAGCAGCGGGGGATGCCAGCATCAGTCATACTCCGCCATAGAACGGAACCGGTAGAGCTCAGACAGCTTATAGCCGGTGTACTGGCCTACAAGCAGGATCAAGGCAAGAATGATCAGGTGGACCTCGGGGAAATTGAAGGTCAGGTGCTGCACCGCAGGCCACTGCATCAGGCCATAGGCGGCAATGGCCACAAACAGGCTGCCGCCACCCTGTATTGCGACCTCACGGGGGCCTTCTTCTTCCCAGATCACTGACATGCGTTCAATGGTCCAGGCGATGATGATCATCGGGAAGAACGTGATGGTCATCCCGAGGTCGAGCCCCATTTCATGCCCAAAAACACTCAGCAGTGCGGTTAAAAGAACCACGAGCACAATCATCGCGGCGATTCGTGCCACCAGCAACAGATCGAGGCGTGAAAGGTAACCCCGCAGGAGCAGGCCCAGACCGACAATGGTCAGAAAGGCGGTCAGCCCTGGCAGTAGCGTCGTCTGGATGAAGGCCAGGGCAATGAGCACCGGCATGAAAGTGCCGGATGTGTGTATCCCGATGACGATCCGCATGAAGGCGACAACCAGTGCCCCCACCGGCAGCAGCAGAAGCAGCTTCAGCATCCCCTGTTCCTCGATCGGCAGTTGGTAGAGGCTGATGTAGCCCATGGGCTGATCAGTGGAGACCTGGTTTTGAGCGAGATCCAGTGCCGGAATGCTCTGGCGCATCATTGAAAATCGCACCTGTGAATTCTGGCCGCCCATCACCTCAAGCACGGGCCCGCTGGCACGGTGCCAAATCAGGGTGTGCGGGGTAATGCCCATCTGATCACTGCGCTCCAGATCGTACAGGTGCCAGGCACCGTCAAAGTACACATCCACCAGTGGCTGGAGGCTCTGATTCCGGCGAGCGTCTTCCAGTTTCAGGCCCATCGCAAGGCGGGCAGGGACATCGGACTGGTTCAGCAGCCGGACCACAAGCTTTTGTGATGAATGCTGGTCCAGAAGCAGTGCGGCATTCTGGTCGTTAGGGCTCTGTACTGCCTTGATAAGCTCCCGTGTCAGGCTGGCAGGGGTGCTGGAACGCCGTGTGGCGGTATCAAGCAGGTCCGCTGCAGCCGTAGCCTGGGGTTCTTCCCAGATGATCCGTTTGGGATCGGAAGGAGGATCACCGGCTTTGTCGCGTCGACTGGAGCGGTTACCGTTCGGCGCGAATTGGGCCTTATAGTAGAGCGTCTGGGGTCCGGTTGCTTCGCGTTTGGACCACTCACCGCGTGGATGCCCGGTGTCAGAAACCCGGGAGAACCCGTAGCCCGGAGATGCGGCCTGTTCCGAAATAATGTCATAACCCGGTGGTTGATCCGGGAGGCTGAGGCTGGCCAGTGTTTCCTCGCTCAGGGCCACAAAGTCAATGCGAGCCTCCACCAGCCAGATAGGGGCGTCGTTCTCGGGGACCATGGGGATACCAAGTCGATCATGTCGCAGCCACATCAGCGAGGCGCCGATTAGAATAAGGGCGGTTACGGCTGTATAAAAAAGAGAGCGCTGGCTCATTCCTCATCCCCGTTGCTGACGCTATTTTGCTTTGCTCGATCGCGGTCGCTGAGGATGAATCGGGTGGAAACATCAACCCTGAAAAGATCCTTGAGGATATTGCGCCCGATCAGGGCAGGGTAGGTCAGGCGCTCGCGGTTGTTCAGAGTGAATTCCGCTACCCGCTCAACAGGCCCGATACGGTACTGAAGTTCGATGACGGGCCGTCGGTCATTCTGCTCGCTGGATGCCTGGATGATCTGAACGAAACGGGATACGGGGCGCTCCATCTCAATGGACTCGCCATTGGCGAAGTGTTCGCCAGCAAGAGTGAAACGAACGTAATCATCACCATCGCGCTCAAAGACCTTAATATGCCGGGCATCCAGCGACGATGTATTGGCGCCGGTGTCGACCCGAGCCTCGAAAAAATGGTCCGGAGGCAGCAGGCGGACGACTTCCACCGAACCGATCCGGGTGAGCCCGGAACACTGTTCACGGCTACCGCTCAGCCTGGTTGACAGAATGGGGCAGGCGTCACCGTCATCAGTGGTGTTGCGGGATGCCAGATGGCGGTTGGTAACGCTGCGCAGGCGTTCCATCTGGTCTTGGAGGTTAGCGAAGCCCCGTTGCTGCTGCCTTGTGGCGGTGCTCTGCTCGCCCAACATTGCGTTTAGCAGGGCCTGCTGGGAGGCGATCTGACTCTGCTGGTGTGCCAGCTGCGCTTTGAGAACCTCAATGTTGTCGTTAGTGGGCCCGTTCTGGAAATGAGCGCAACCAGCGGTCAACAATGCCGCGAGAAAGATCAGGATGCGGGGCACAGCTGGCATGGGGTTCCTCTTTCCGGTGGTGGCGTCCGCATAGACCCCGGGAGTATAGAGACTGCACTCCTGCTTGACGATGGGCGGCTTGAAGCGGGAGTTACATTGGTGATAGACTTTCGGCTCTCAGCGAGGGCATAGAAGAGCCCGGCTGAGCGCGATGGTGGTCCTGCTGGTGCCTTCGCAACGATAAACCGTGAACCCGGTCAGGCCCGGAAGGGAGCAGCCGTAACGGTGGATTCGTGTGCCGGAGTGTCGCTGGCAGGCCACCCCCAGTTTTTCCTTTCCCCAGCTTTGATTCCCGGCTAAACCGTCTGCTTGCCATCCCGAGATAAGGCCGTGATAAAGTGTCCCATCAGATAATGGATGGTTCGGCATGACGTATCAGGTACTAGCACGCAAATGGCGCCCTTCCCGTTTTCAGGATCTTGTGGGTCAGGAGCATGTGCTCAGAGCGCTGGTGCATGGGTTGGATCAGGATCGTCTCCACCAGGCTTTTCTGTTCACTGGAACCCGGGGTGTTGGCAAGACCACGATCGGCCGCATTCTGGCTCGTTGCCTGAGTTGCGAGCGCGGCATCAGTTCTACCCCCTGTGGTGAATGCGATAGCTGCCGGGAGATCATGGAGGGGCGGTTCGTGGATCTGGTTGAGATCGATGCTGCCTCCCAGACCCGTGTTGAGGACATGCGTGAGTTGCTGGACAACGTCCATTATGCGCCTACACGCGGGCGGTTCCGCATCTACCTCATCGACGAAGTCCACATGCTCTCCAGCCACAGCTTCAATGCGTTGCTGAAAACGCTGGAAGAGCCTCCCGATCATGTAAAGTTTCTGCTGGCGACCACAGATCCCCAGAAGCTTCCGGTAACAATTCTTTCCCGTTGCCTCCAGTTCAATCTCAAGCGACTGGGCCCCGAACTGATTGTTTCCCACCTTGAGCATATCCTCGCTCAGGAAGGCATTGAGTATGAAAACAGTGCGCTCTGGTTGCTGGGGCGGGCCGCGGACGGCAGCATGCGTGACGCTCTGAGCCTGACCGACCAGGCGGTGGCCTTCAGTGGCGGGCGTCTGGAGTCAGAGAGTGTCAGTCGGATGCTGGGTACGCTGGACAGGGCCGACATCTTCAGCATGCTGGATGCACTGATCCAGCGCGATGGCCAGACGTTGCTCAATGAGGTGAACCGGATCGCCGAGTTCGCGCCCGACTATAGTGCGGTACTGGCGGATATGCTGGATGTGTTCCATCGTATTTCTCTGGAGCAGGCAATTCCCGGAAGCAATGACAACAGTCAGGGCGACCAGGAGCGGATCCGGACCCTGGCCCGGCAGTTGAGCCCCGAAGACGCCCAGCTGTTCTATCAGACGGCCCTGACAGCGCGACGGGATCTGGCGATCACTCCGGATGCCCGGATGGGGTTTGAGATGGCGCTGCTGCGCATGCTCGCATTCCGACCGGAACCGGTTGATACCCCGCCCCAGGGCGGTCAAACAGGAGCGCCTGCGCCGGTAGTGGAAGAATCGAGCACGACCGCTCAAGAGGCGGCACCTGCACCGGAGCCCGAACCAGAACCCGAACCCGAACCCGAACCAGAACCCGAACCAGAACCAGAACCGGTTCCTGAGTCCGAACCGCCGATTCCTGAAGATGAAGCGGATCGCAATGCGGGTAATGCAGAGGCGGAACCCGTCGCCGGGGTTTCTGCTGAACCGGATGCAGGCAAAAGCGGCGGTTTTGACTGGTGCCGCGATTTTGACCAGTTGCCGTTGCAGGGGATGCCGGCAACACTTGCGGCTAACGCGGCTCATCATGAAGAAAAAGGCGCCTGGGTGCTCACACTGGCCTCCGGGCATTATCAGCTCCTGCACGAGCGGCATCAGCAGCGGATCCGTGAGGCAGTGAACTCGGTCGCCGGAAGCCATGTCACACTGGTATTCCGAGAGGGTGATCCCGGTCGAGCAACCCCGGAGGTGTGGCGGCAGGCTGAGGTCGAAGAGGCACAAGCGAACGCGGTCAGCGCCATCCATGGCGATCCGGTGGTTCAGCAGATTGTCGAGCGTTTCGGCGCTCAAGTGATTGAAGACAGCATACAGCCTCCGCAGGCGCCGGAAGCGGGGGCAACAGACAGCAGAGAGGTGGCACGATGAAGGGCGGCATGAACGACATCATGAAACAGGCGCAGCAGATGCAGGAAGACCTGCAGAAGGCGCAGGAAGAGGTCGCCAAGGCTGAGGTTATCGGAGAGTCAGGCGCTGGCATGGTCAAGGTCACCATGAACGGGCGTCATGACGTGCGCAATGTGGATATTGATCCATCGTTGATGGATGAAGACCGGCAGGTGCTGGAAGACTTGATGGCGGCTGCGGTTAACGATGCCGTGCGGCGGGTCGAGGAGCATCAGAAGGAAAAGCTGGGTAATATGACGCAGGGGATGGGCATGCCGCCCGGCTTCAATATGCCCTCCTGAGGCGAGTGAATCATGAGTCTGAGTCCGCGCCTTGAGGCGTTGATCGAAGCACTGCAGTGTCTCCCCGGAGTGGGGCGCAAGTCCGCCCAGCGGATGGCTTTCCAGCTGCTGGAGCGTGATCGTGAGGGCGCAGCTGCGCTGGCACGCCAGCTGGATGATGCTCTCGCGAATATCGGGCGCTGTGAACGTTGCCAGACTTTTGCCGAGGACTCTCTCTGCCCGGTCTGCGCGGATAACCGACGGGACAGTTCATTGATGTGCGTGGTGGAATCGCCCGCCGATCTTGCTGCGATTGAGCAGTCCGGTGATTATCGCGGCTACTATTTTGTGCTGCTGGGGCATCTGTCGCCTATCGACGGCATCGGGCCCGAAGAGATCGGGGTGGATTGGCTGCTGAGACAGATCCACGAGCGGGGTGTTACGGAACTCATCATGGCGACCAATGCCACTGTGGAGGGCGACGCGACAGCCCATTACATTGCGGATCGTGTGGACCCGGAAAAGGTAGCGATCACCCGGCCTGCCCAGGGGCTGCCTGTTGGTGGTGAGCTCGGAGGCGTGGATGGTGGCACTCTCAGCCATGCCCTGCGGGGCCGTCGGCCACTTGCCGGGTAATGGAGCAGCCGATGAACCATCCCGATCCTGAGCAGGCCGCATGGTTGGCGTCCCCGGAACAGCTTGATGCGTGGCTCGCTTCACGCCCGAACGACTGTGCGGTGGGAATCGACTCAGAGTTTGAGCGTGTGACAACTTTTCATGCGATTCCCGGCCTGGTGCAGCTGGCCATCGCCGGCAATATGGCGCTGGTGGAACCGGACGCGGCTGCGCGCGCTGGCGCTCTGCGTGATCTTCTGGAGGATCCGCAGCGCGCCAAACACCTCTACGCCATGAGCGAGGACATCGAGCTCTTCCGCGACTGGCTTGGGGTTCGAGTTCAGGGCGCACTGGATCTACAGCTGGCAGCGGCGTTTGCCGGCTATGGCATGTCCGTAGGGTATGCCCGGCTGGTTGAGACCTGTCTGGGCGTAGCGCTGGGCAAGGGCGAGACGCGCTCAGACTGGCTGGCGCGTCCGCTATCCCATGCCCAGATCTACTATGCCACAGCGGATGTGTACTACCTGATGCCGCTCTACGAGCATCTGATGAGTAAGGTCTCAGCGAGAGGGTTCCAGAATGCCCTCGCCGAGGAAAGCGAACGCTGGTGTGAGCGCCAGAGCGTGGCCGACCCGCCTGAAAACTATTATCTGCGGCTTACCGGAGCCTGGCGGCTGCGCCCCGGCAATCAGGCGGTGTTGCGTGCGCTTTGCACCTGGCGTGAGCATCGTTGCCGGGAACTGGACCGACCCCGTGGGCGTGTGATTGAGGATCGTGTTTTGATCCGGCTGGCAGAGGCACTGCCGCGTAGCCGTAAGGCGCTCGCGGGCATAGAAGGGGTGCCCAGTGGCGTTGTCCGGCGAGAGGGCGATGCGCTTGTTGCGGTGATCTCTGAAGTGGTCGCAGGTCCGGAACAAGCAGTCGACCTCATACCGCCCCCGCTGACGCGCCATGAAAAGGATGTTTACCGCAACGTCAGGCGCATTCTGACAGAGCAGGCGGAGAGCGCCGGTTTGCCGCTGGAACTTATCGCGTCGCGGCGTTATCTTGAGCCGGCTGTTCGCGCTGGCCTCCGTGAAGCCTGCACTCCGGCTCTCCTTGCGCAAGGGTGGCGCGGTGAGCTGCTGGCATCCCGCAAAAATGAACTGGAAGTCTGTTTCCATGAGTGACAAGCATCTGATCAGTATCTACCGAAGCAGTAAGCGTGAGGGCATGTATGTGTTCCTGCCACGGGAAACCGATCCCGCAACGCTGCCCGCATCCCTGATGGCGTACTTCGGGCAACCGGTGCATGCCATGGACCTTGTGCTCACTCCGGAGCGTCGGCTGGCACGGGTCAGCGCCGCCGATGTGCTCGCGGCGATCAGTGACCAGGGGTTCTACCTTCAGATGCCACCGAAAACAGTGGAGACCTCGGAGTAAACCCATGGAGCTGTTACTGACTGAGTACAACATCGCCTGGGCGGTGTATCTGCTTGGTTTTCTGGTCGTCTACCGCTTCTGGGCTCGGATCGTTTGGTGGCTGCCGCTGCGGATCCTGCGGCAGTTTCTAAAGGGGCTTTTGGCGCTGGTACTGCTGACTCCTGTGGCCTCGGAGCGGGCCGCCGAATGGCTGGTGCCTGCCTGGCTGAACTTTTCCTACGCGGTGCTTCTGGGGCAGCAGGCAGTCATGGGCCGGACCCTGTTCGTGTATAGCCTGGCCGGCGCCGCCATGCTGGCTGTTCTGGCACTGGATGCCTGGTGGGCAAGGTATCGTCGCCGCAAAACCTGATTGCAGCCGTGTGCTTTCATTCTGCGGGATTCCTGCTATAGGTTGAGTGTAATCAGCAGGTTTTTCGTCCTTCCCAGACATCACATGAAATAAGGCCGCCATGGGACAGTCACTATTCAGATCGTTTCACATTCTTCTGGCCATTCTGTTGCTCTCAGTGACCGGGATGGTGACCGCTCAGACGCAGGAACAGTCACAGGCGCCGGAGCTGCCTGCCGATATTGATGTCCGGTTTGTGGTGGATGTTTCCGGGAGCATGGAACGTACCGATCCGGGTAATCTGCGCAGTCAGGCTGTGCCCATGCTGGCCGAGCTCATGCCCGAGGGAGCCCGTAGCGGACTATGGACTTTTGCACGCTACGTGAACATGTTGGTGCCCTTGGAAGAGGTCGACGATCAGTGGCGTCAGCAGATGCGTGATGCCCGCTCGCAGATTGGATCGCCTGGACAGTACACGCACATGGGGCGGGCCCTGGAGACCGCCACTGAGGACTTCTGGCCTGGCGGTGATTATGACAATACCCATGTGGTCCTGCTTACTGATGGTATGGTGGATGTTCCAGAGGGCGAGGAGGCCAGTCGGGAAGAGCGTGAGCGTATTCTGGATCAGGTGGTCGGCCATTTTCAGGAGCATGGCGCACGGCTGCACACACTGGCGCTTTCGGAAGAAGCTGATGGCCCCCTGCTGGAACAGCTTGCTGCTGAAACCGGGGGGCACCATGCCATCGCCCGCTCGGATACGGAACTGATCAGGGCCTTTCTCTCAGCGTTTGGTGCGGCCTCGCCGACTGAGGAGGTTCCACTTGAGAACAAGGGATTCTCAATTGATGACAGTGTGGATGAGTTTACAGCACTGATTTTCCGGGATCGGGGAACAGAGTCGGCGGAACTGGTTGATCCGGCAGGCAACCGGGTCAAGCGTAACAGCCTGCCTGAGGGTGGCCGCTGGCACCGCGCGGAGACCTATGATCTGGTGACCATTCCGGAGCCCACCACCGGACGTTGGGAGGTGGACGCGATGGTGGGGCCGGACAGCCGCATCAAAGTGGTCAGTGAGCTGCGAATGGCAGTTGCTGATCTGCCGGCGCGGTTCTTCGCCTCGGATGTTCTGGATCTGGAAGTCGCCTTCTACGAGGATGGCGACCGGCTCACCGATGAGGACTTCCTCGGAGTGATGGATGTCCGCGCCGAGATCCGGAACGAGGAAGGGGATCGCCAGGGAACCGTCCGACTTTCAGGAGCGGGTGTACCCACCAACGGGGTTTTTGGCGGCGAGATTGCAACCCTGAGTGAGCCGGGACGCTACGAGGTCCGGCTTATCGGTGAAGGTGAGACTTTCCAGCGCAGTCAGCGTCAGGAGGTTAAACTGAAACCGCCGTTTGATACTGAAATCCAGGGCGTCGGGACCGGGGACGACAGCCGCTGGGTATTCCGGGTAATTCCGCGTGATCCTGGACTTGCAGCGCAGAGCATAGACGTTTCGGCGATGGTGACCGGTCCGGATGGTAAGACACGGAAGCGCATTCTGCAGTCGGACTCCAATGGTCGCGACCGGATGATGACGCTGACCGGAGAACAGGGCGATGGAACCTACCGTGTTCGTCTCAACATGGAGGCGCAAACCCAGGATGGTCGCCCTGTATCATTGAGTACCGCAGCTTTTGAGGCTCAGTTCCCACGCACGGCTGATACGGCGGATTACCAGACACTGAAGCCTGAGCCGCAGCGCCCGGAACCGGCGCCGCAGCCCGAGCCGGAGCCGGAACCAGAGCCGGAACCGCTTTTTGATCCTGAGCCTGTTGAACCGCCTGAGGAAAAACCAGAGCCGGAAAAGGCGTCTGATGCAGGGGATGGTATCAACTGGCTGCTTTGGGGCAGTGCAGGTGGTGGCCTTATCGGTCTGATGGCCATCGCTGGTGGGCTCTGGTGGTGGCTGCGTCGCCGCGGTGCCTCTGGCGCTCAGCGGCCTGCGCCGCGGGAAAGCGAAAGCACCCCTGAAACACCGGCGGATGAAGCGTCTGGTGAGTCCGAAGAACCTGCCATGGAGGCGGACCTGGAAACGGAAGACACACAGGAGCCGGATTCCGGGCCGGATGATGGCACTTCCCTGGCGGAAGCGGCCGCTGCCTATCAGGCGCAGAAAACAGAAGATGAAGCGCCTGAAGAAGACGAAGCGCCTGAGGCAGAAAACTCTGAGGCCCTATCAGAGGATGCTTCAGCGGGCGATGAAGCCGTTCCCACAGTGGAGCCCACTGGCGCTGACGAGGAGACTGCTACAGAGCCAGAGCCAGAGCCAGAGCCAGAGCCAGAGCCAGAGCCAGAGCCAGAGCCAGAGCCTGATGAAGAGGGGGACAGCGCTGAGCCCGATGAATCCGCCCAGGCAGAGGCCGGCGAAGCTGAGGAAGCCATTCCGACCCTCGGAGGTGAAGAGAGTTCGGAGGACGACCCTGAGGCGTTGGCTGATCAGATTCTGGAAGAAAACCAGGAAAACCAGGATAATGCCGGCGAGGACGAGTTCTCGCTGGAAGACTTTGATATATCCGAATTCGATGATCTGCCGGATCAGGGAGATCAGGCGGATTCCAGTGAAGAGGATGACAGCAACCGCTGACGTTCTGTGAACCTTGGCTGCGCCATGGTTCCGGATTCGGGGCCGACGATTACTTGTTGGCCCCGTCCGCCTGCCTATATACTTCGCCCCTCGCACAAGGCCGGACCCGTTATTAAGGGGACCGCGGCCGCCAGTTTCCTGACTGAGGTTCGCTGACATGAAATTTGAGGGTACCGAGAACTACGTTGCCACTGACGAACTCCAGATGGCCGTTAACGCAGCCATCACACTGGAGCGCCCACTGCTGATCAAGGGCGAGCCCGGTACTGGCAAGACCAAGCTGGCTGAGGAGATGGCTAGCGGCGTTGGCGCCGAGCTGATCACCTGGCACATCAAGTCCACCACCAAGGCCCAGCAGGGGTTGTATGAGTACGATGCGGTCTCGCGACTGCGCGACTCACAGCTCGGTTCCGACAAGGTTCACGACATTGGCAACTACATCGTAAAGGGCAAGCTGTGGGAAGCATTTGAAGCGGACCAGCGGGCTGTGCTTCTGATCGATGAGATCGATAAGGCGGACATCGAGTTTCCCAACGACCTGCTACAGGAACTCGACCGCATGGAATTCTTTGTTTACGAGACCCAACAGCAGGTGGTGGCAAAACAGCGCCCGATCGTTGTGATCACCAGTAACAACGAGAAAGAACTGCCGGATGCCTTCCTGCGGCGTTGCTTCTTCCATTACATCGACTTCCCGGATCACGACACCATGAAGGAGATCGTGGATGTGCACTTCCCAGGCATTCAGCAGCAGCTGGTTCAGGATGCGCTTGAGATCTTCTTTGACGTGCGCCGAGTGCCTGGCCTGAAGAAAAAGCCGTCCACTTCTGAGCTGATCGACTGGCTCAAGCTGCTGATGGCAGATGATTTGGCCCAGAAGGTTATCCAGGACAAGGACACCTCCGATGCGCTGCCGCCACTCTATGGGGCGCTGGTGAAGAACGAACAGGACGTGCACCTGCTGCAGAAACTGGCATTCATGGCGCGCCGGCGCCGCTGATACGCTGGCGGTAACGCGGATTCACCGACTTCGGGGGCTCTATGCTCATCGACTTTTTCCTGGAAGTGCGCCGCGCCGGGGTGCCGGCCAGCCTGCGGGAATTTCTGGACCTTACCGAGGCGCTGCAGAAGCGGCTGGCATTTGCGGATATGGAGGAGTTCTACTTCCTCAGCCGTTTGTGCCTGGTCAAGGACGAACGCCATTACGATAAGTTTGACCGGGCCTTCGATGCCTATTTCAAGGGTATCGAGAACCTGGATGAGCTGCTTGAGGCTCTTATTCCGGATGACTGGCTGCGCTCTGAGTTCGAGAAACACCTATCTGAGGAAGAGAAGGCGCAGATCGAATCCCTCGGTGGTCTTGAGGAGCTGATCGAGACTTTCAAGCAACGCATGGATGAACAGACTGATCGCCACGAAGGTGGCAATAAGTGGATTGGTACCGGCGGCACCTCCCCTTTCGGTGCTAACGGCTACAATCCTGAGGGTTATCGTATCGGCCAGGAAAAAGGCCGCCACGGCCGTGCGATCAAGGTCTGGGAAAAGCGTGAATACCGGGATCTGGATGATAGTGTCGCCATCAGTTCGCGCAATATCAAGGCAGCGCTCAAGCGCCTGCGCAAGTTCGCGCGGGAGGGCGCTGCTGAGCACCTGGACTTGGATGACACCATTCGAGACACCGCGCGCAATGGTGGCTATCTGGATTTGAAAATGGTTCCAGAGCGCCACAACGCGGTCAAGGTGCTGCTGTTCTTCGACGTAGGCGGATCCATGGATCCGCACGTGAAAGTCTGCGAAGAGCTGTTCTCCGCCTGCCGGGAAGAGTTCAAGCACCTGGAGTACTACTACTTCCACAATTTCACCTACGAAGGTGTGTGGAAAGACAGCAGCCGCCGTACTACTGAGATCACCCCCACATGGGAGGTGATCAACACCTATCCTCCGGATTACAAGGTGATCTTCGTTGGGGATGCCACCATGGCACCCTATGAGGTCAGTCATCCTGGTGGCTCCATCGAGCACTGGAATCAGGAGGCGGGCTCAACCTGGTTCCAGCGGATCACGGAGCATTTCAGCAAGGTGGTCTGGCTCAACCCACTGCCTGAGGATCATTGGGGGCAGGGTGGCTCCATGGGCATGATCCAGAAGCTGGTGGGATTCCACATGTACCCTATGACGCTGGAAGGATTGGAGTCGGCCATGCGTTATCTCAGTCGCTGAGTTGCGATACGCAATGATGACGAAGCTGTAAAAAGGCTTTAAGATCCGAATCCACAAAAACACCAATTAGAGACAGGTTACTCGAGGAGATCCGTCATGGATATGGAGCAGTTTTTCAAAGAGCGATACCCGGCTGAGCTCCCCCGGCAAGTGGATACCAACCAGTACAGCACCATGCTGGAAGTGTTCGAAAAATCCGTGGCGCGGTTTGCCGACCGGCCGGCATTCAGTGGTGTTGGCGTAACCCTGACGTACCGGGATCTGGATCATTACAGCCGCGCCTTCGCCGCCTGGCTTCAGAATGAGACGGATCTCCAGCAGGGCGACCGTATCGCCATCCAGATGCCCAATATCCCGCAGTATCCGATCGCCATCTACGGTGCGATGCGGGCCGGTCTGGTAGTAGTGAATACCAATCCGCTCTACACCACGCGTGAAATGGAGCATCAATTCAACGATTCCGGCGCTCGCGCGCTGATTGTACTGGCCAACATGGCCAGCAATGTTGAGAAAGTCCTTCCGAATACAGGCCTTGAGCATGTAATCGTTACCGAGCTTGCGGACCTGCACAAGCCGCTCAAGCGCAAGATGATGAACAGCGTGGTCAAGCACGTTAAGAAGATGGTGCCGGCTTACAATCTGCCCAAGGCTCATGCCTTTCCGAAAGTACTCAAAGCCGGCGCAGGCCTGACTTACCGCCCTGTCAGCATGCAGCGCGAGGACATTGCGGTTCTTCAGTACACTGGCGGAACGACCGGTGTTGCCAAAGGGGCCATGCTGACCCACGCCAATCTTGTCTCGAACCTGCTTCAGGTTAAGCCGATGGTTGAGACCCAGATGGAGGAAGGCAAGGAAGTGGTCGTGGCACCGCTGCCTCTGTACCACATCTACTCGTTCACGATGAACTGCGGCGTCATGCTTGAAAGTGGCTGCCACAGCATCCTGATTCCGAACCCGCGGGATATTCCAGGTTTCGTGAAAGAGCTCAAGAAGTGGCAGTTTACGGTTTTCATGGGGCTCAACACGCTGTTCGTGGCGCTAGCCAACAACGAAGAATTCCGCAATCTTGATTTCAGTAACCTCAAGATCACGGTAGCTGGAGGCATGGCCTTGACCAAGCCCACCGCGGATCAATGGCAGCAGGTTACTGGGTGTGAGATCACCGAGGGCTATGGCCTGACCGAAACCTCGCCGGTAGTAAGCCTGAATCCGCTGGGTGCCGCTCAGGTTGGCACCATCGGTATACCTATCCCGGGCACTCTCATCAAAGCGGTTGATGACGAGGGTAACGATCAGCCGGTTGGCGAGTCCGGTGAGCTCTGTGTGCACGGACCGCAGGTCATGAAGGGTTACTGGCAGCGTCCTGAGGAGACCAACAAGTCCATTGATGAGGAAGGTTGGTTCAAGACCGGGGACATGGCTGTGATCCAGGATGATGGTTTCGTAAAGATCGTGGATCGCAAGAAGGATATGATCCTGGTTTCGGGCTTCAACGTCTATCCGAATGAGATCGAGGACGTTGTGATGGGTAACCCGAAGGTTCTGGAATGTGCTGCTGTCGGGATTCAGGACGATAAGAGCGGTGAGGCGGTTAAGATCTTTGTGGTTGCCAAGGATGAAGACCTGAACAAGGACGAGATCATAAAGTACTGCCGTGAGAACCTGACAGCCTACAAGGTACCGAAGCACGTTGATTTCCGGGATGAACTGCCCAAGAGTAATGTGGGCAAGATTCTGCGAAAGGAACTGCGGGACAGCTGAGGTTGCCTGCAGGCTGGCTTCTGGAAACCCCGTCTGGATCAGGCGGGGTTTTTTGTTCTATGCCGTCCCCACCTCACTCCACTTAATCTCCTTTGCATTCCGGAGCGCATCTTTCATTGAGTGACCAGAAAAGCAATTGGCGAGAACAGATCAAACAGTCTCTGGCTGAGTGCCGGCAATGGGAGGCTGCGCGTATTCTGCGGCTGATGGGGCGTGGGCAGCCGGATGGGAAGACGCGGGAGCGGATTGAAGCGCTTCTGAAAGAAGGGCAGGAAGCGCTGGCGTACCGTCAGGGTCTGGTGCCTGCGCTGTCGTACCCGGAGTCGTTGCCGGTTTCTGAACGCGCCGAGGACATCCGTTCATTGCTGGAGCAGCACCAGGTAGTGATCGTGGCTGGTGAGACAGGGTCGGGCAAGACAACACAGCTGCCGAAAATGGCGCTTGAGGCCGGACGGGGTCGGCGCGGGCTGGTGGGGCATACCCAGCCGCGGCGGATTGCGGCGCGCACTGTGGCGCAGCGGCTCGCGGAGGAGATGCAGAGCCGCGTTGGTGAGACAGTTGGGTATCAGGTTCGCTTCAGTGAGCAGACAAGCGAGGACTCGCTGGTCAAGGTGATGACAGATGGCATTCTGCTGAATGAACTGACCCATGATCGGCTCCTGGATCGCTATGACACCATCATTGTTGATGAGGCTCACGAGCGCAGCCTCAACATTGATTTCCTGCTGGGGGCATTGAAGCGGATCCTGCCGAAACGGCCTGACCTTAAGGTGATCATTACCTCAGCGACCATTGAGCTGGATCGCTTCAGCGCCTATTTCGACGATGCGCCGGTGCTGGAGGTTTCCGGGCGGACCTACCCGGTGGAGGTTAGGTACCGGCCACTTGCGGATTCCGAGGATCCGGAGTCCGGTTGGCCGGGGGCAATCGAGTCGATTGTTCATGAAATTGAGGATTACGAGAAGGATCAGAGCAAAGCACCCGGGGATATTCTGGTGTTCCTGCCCGGGGAACGCGATATCCGCCAGGTAAGCACAGCGCTGCGGCATGCGGATCTTAAGCATACGGAGGTTCTGCCCTTATATGCGCGCTTGTCCAATCAGGAGCAGAACCGGGTTTTCCAGCCCCATGGCGGGCGCCGCATTGTGCTGGCGACCAACGTGGCGGAGACCTCGCTGACAGTGCCCGGAATCCATTATGTGATTGACACGGGACTGGCGCGGCTGAGCCGGTACAGTGTGCGTTCCAAGATGCAGCGGCTGCCGGTGGAACCCATCGCCCAGGCCAGCGCGGAGCAACGCAAAGGGCGTTGTGGGCGTGTGGCGCCGGGCCTGTGCTTTCGGCTCTATGATGAAACGGATTTCCTGAATCGACCGGAGTTCACGGACCCCGAGATCCGGCGCACCAATCTGGCCTCGGTGATCCTTCAGATGACCAATATGGGCCTTGGCGACGTTAAACGTTTTCCGTTTATTGATCCGCCGGATAAGCGTCTGGTCAATGACGGGTACAAGCTGCTGGAAGAGCTGGGCGCCGTCGACCACAGTCGCAAAGTGACGAAAGCGGGGCGACGCATGGCACGGCTCCCGGTGGACCCCCGCTTGGCGCGGATGCTGCTGACGGCGGAGCGTGAGGGCAGTCTGAGTGAAGTGGCCGTCGTCGCGGCCGGGCTCAGTATCCAGGATCCCCGTGAGCACCCCGGAGATAAACAAACCCAGGCCGATCAGGCACACGCGCTTTTCCGCGATAATCATTCGGATTTCAACAGCCTGCTCAACCTCTGGAATGCCTGGGAGGAGCAGCGCCAGTCACTGTCCGGCAATCAGCTCCAGAAATGGTGCCGGAAGCATTTCGTGGCGTTTCTGCGCATGCGCGAGTGGCGGGATATTCACCGTCAGATCCTGCTTCTGGCGCGCGAGCAGGGCATGCGCGTGAATCAACGGCCGGCAGACTACGGTGCCGTGCACCGGGCGCTTCTGTCCGGTCTTCTGGGCAATGTGGCACTCAAGGAGGAGAAGGGCTGGTTTCACGGCACGCGCAATCGCAAATTCCGTATATTCCCGGGCTCCGCCCTGGCGAAAAAACCGCCCAAGTGGATCATGGCCGCCGAAATCGTGGAGACCAGTCAGGTGTTCGCACGTATGGTTGCCGGGATCGAGGTCGAGTGGATTGAGCCGCTGGCAGAGCATGTCGTCAGGCGCAATCACGCGGAGCCGCACTGGGAAAAGAAACGAGCCCAGGTCATGGCCATGGAGTCGGTTACGCTCTATGGGCTGACGATCGTGGCGAATCGGCGGGTGGGGTACGCGCGCATTGATCCGGAGTTGTGCCGTGAGATCTTCATCCGGCGTGCTCTGGTTGAAGGGGAGTACCGGACGAAGGCCCCCTTTGTAGTGGCGAATCGGGAGCTGGTCGCAGAGGTAACAGAGCTGGAGGACAAGGTGCGCCGGCGGGATCTGCTGGTGGACGAGGAAACGCTGTTCCAGTTCTACCATGAGCGGCTGCCTCCCGACATTGTCAGTGGCAAGCACTTCGAAAAGTGGTGGAAGCGGCTCAGCGATGACGAGCTGAATCGTTTCTACCTGACCGAATCCGATGTCTTCCAGAAAGAGCCCGGCACGGACACCGCCAGTCTCTATCCGGATACGCTGGAGTGGCACGGTCTGGCGTTTGAGCTGCGATACCATTTTGAGCCTGGAACGGCTGAAGATGGTGTGAGTATCCGGGTGCCTCTCATGGCCCTGAAGCAGCTGCCGGTGGAGCGGCTGGGGTGGTTGGTTCCGGGGCTGTTGCGTGACCGCGCCATTGCGCTTGTTAAGAGTCTGCCCAAGTCCCTGCGGCGCAACTTTGTGCCTGTTCCGGATTTTGTAGATGCCGCGTTGTCCAATCTTACGTTCTGCAATGAGCCCCTGACGCGCAAGCTCGGTGAGCAGCTCCAGCGAATGACCGGGGTCCGGGTCCCGGTAGAGGACTGGAGCCCGCAAAGCCTGCCGGATCACTTGCGCATGAACGTCCAGGTGATCGATGAAAAAGGTAATATTCTGGATCAGGGGCGTGATGTGGAGACCCTGATCACCCGCCATGAAAGTGACGCGCATCAGGCGCTTCAAACCGCCATGCAGAATGAGCCCGAGACGTCCGACTCGGAAACCGTTGATACGGACTGGCCCGGGGGGAAATTGCCAGAGAGTGTGGAGACTGAGCAGGGCGGTATGCAGGTGCGCGTTTACCCGGTGCTGGCGGATGAGGGCCAGGGCGTGCGCCAGACCCAGGTGCTGGATCCGGTTCGGGCCTGGTATCTGAACCGTCGTGGCATCGCCAGGATTCTGGTGAACCGGCTTGGCAATACCCTGCGGGATCTGGATCGCCGGTTACCCGGTTTCCATGATGCCTCGCTGCTGTTTGCACCTGTTGGGCGCAAGGCGGAGCTGCTCGATGACCTTCTCATCGCAACCGCGCAGTCCCACTTTCTCGTGGATGAGGCCCTGCCGCGCAGTGAGCAGGCACTGCAAGCCTGCCTGGAAGCCGGCCGCAGTGGTTTCGTGCCGGCTCTGGAGGCCAATAGCCAGCTCCTGCTCCAGATCATGGAGCGTTATCACAAAGTGATGAAGGGCCTGAAAGGCAAGATCCCCCTGAACGTGGCTCAGAGTATGGCGGATCTCAAATTCCAGATGAATCAACTCATCTGCCCGGGGTTTATGGCGCAGACACCACCGGAGTGGCTTAAACATTTTCCGCGCTATATGGACGCGGCGCTGATCCGGTTGGATAAGATGCCAAGAGAAGCGGGTCGTGAACGGGCCTTTCTCAATGAATTCCAGCCATTCTGGGACCGCTACGTTGAGCGCCGCGAGGTACTGGCGGTGCAGGGCATTGAGGACGACGCCCTGATTACCTATCGCTGGATGCTGGAGGAATACCGGGTGTCTTACTTTGCGCAACAGCTCGGTACGGCCGTCACGGTTTCACCCCAGAGACTTGAGCGCCAATGGCAGCAGGTGCGCCGGTAAACCCGTACACCTGACACGCCGGTTCGATGTGTTACTATTTTCAGTAATCAACATCAACAACAAACCGGAGCCATCCCGTGTCGACAGCAGTAATTAGTGCCACCGGTCTCTTCTCGCCGCCCAGCGTTATCGACAACGACGAGCTGGTCGAGGCGTTCAATGCGTATGTTGAACTCTATAATACGCGTAACGCGGCGGCCATCGAACGCGGTGAGCTTGACGCGCTCCATCCTTCATCTTCCAGCTTCATCGAAAAGGCTTCGGGTATCAAGCGCCGGCACGTTATGGATAAGGACGGTATTCTCGACCCGGAGCGAATGAGGCCCTCCATTCCCCAGCGATCCAATACGGAGAATGGCATCCAATGCGAGATGTCGGTCAAGGCAACCCAGCAGGCGCTGGAGCGGGCAGGCCTTCATTCGAGTGATCTGGACGCAGTGATTGTAGCGTGCTCGAATCTGGAGCGTCCGTATCCGGCAGTGGCGGTGGAAGTGCAGGACGCGCTGGGCGTGGACGGTTTCGCGTACGACATGAATGTGGCTTGCAGCTCCGCGACCTTTGGCATCCAGAACGCGGTAGACGCGGTCAATAATGGTCATGCGCGCACCGTGCTGGTGGTCAACCCCGAGATCTGCAGCGCCCATCTGAATTTCTGCGATCGTGACAGCCATTTCATCTTCGGTGACGCCTGCACTGCCATTATTGTGCAACATCCGGATGACGTGCCCGCCGGGCGTGGCTTTGATGTACTCGGCACACGGCTGAAGACGCGTTTCTCCAACAATATCCGCAACAATTTCGGGTTCCTGAACCGTGCCGACGAATCCGGTATCGGCCAGCCGGACAAACTGTTTGTGCAGGAAGGGCGCAAGGTGTTCAAAGAAGTATCACCACTGGTGGCAGACCTCATCGGTGAACATCTGGACGCTCTGGGCCTTACAACCTCGCAGCTGCAACGCATGTGGCTGCATCAGGCCAACCTCAATATGAATGAGCTGATTGCTAAGCGGGTTCTGGGGCGGGACCCAGAACCCGGTGAGGCGCCGGTGATTCTGGATGAGTACGCCAACACAAGCTCTGCAGGCTCCATCATTGCATTTGATCAGTACCAATCAGACCTGAACAGTGGCGATCATGGCATCATCTGTTCTTTCGGAGCCGGCTACTCCATCGGGAACGTCGTCGTGCGCAAGCGCTGAAGCTGCCCTATTGGCCGCTCTCAGCACTCAGGGCCCGCATCATGATTGATCCACACTACTTTGGCGTTAAGTTTCCAGGCTGCTGCTCCTGTTCTGTGTCTGGCGTTGATTCCAGGGCCGGAACAGACGATTTCAATCCCCTTCAGACAGGATTTACAGATTGATGATGCAACGTACTCCCGTCGCTCTCTGTCTTGCTCTCGGGCTCAGCGCGAGCGCCCTGGCGCAGCAATCGGAAGGCGATGCCAGCAATTTACCCGGCAACGTTGACCCCGAAACGGTTGCGACGAGCTCTGTCTACGATGAACGTGACCCCTGGCAATCGTTCAACCGCAGCATATTCGCATTCAATGAGGTGGTAGACAGCAACGTGGCGCGGCCGGTGGCGCGCGGCTATAACCGGGTTACGCCTGAGCCGGTGAACAATGGCATCAGCAATTTTTTCAGTAATATCGGTGAGCCGGCCAACGTTGTTAACAGCCTTCTCCAGGGTAAAGGCGAAGCAGCACTGATCAGTACCGGCAGGTTCATCTTCAACACTACTTTTGGACTGCTGGGACTGGTGGATGTTGCCAGCTATATGGAGCTGCCGGAACAGGATGAGGACTTCGGACAGACGTTTGGTGTCTGGGGTGCGGATACAGGTCCCTTCCTCATGCTGCCATTTATGGGACCGTCGACGGTTCGTGATACGGCGGGGCGGAGTGTGGATTATGCCGTTCCGGATCTTATGGAGAATGTGGAATCACCGGAGCGCTATTTCCTTTACGCGCTTTATGGCGTGGATCTCAGAGCGTCATTGTTGAGCTATGAGGATCAGATCACGGGTGATCGCTACACGTTCATACGCAATGCCTACCTGCAACGGCGTGAGTATCAGGTCAATGACGGGCGCGTAGAGAATGATCCTTTTGCTGAAGACGATGAGGATCTCATGCTTGAGGATTTCTGATCGGGGCTATACTCAGGTCATGGTCGATCCACGCAGTGGTTACCGGAGTCCGTATGAGCCGAAATATCTCGCATTACCGCAAACTGATCGAGCAGGCGCGCACCTACGAACAGTGGAAGGCGGCGGCGCTTGAGCTGGACTACCTGGAAGGCAATGTGGAGTGGAAGGAAGCGTTTGCTTCTGATCTCTACAACTACAACCTGATCCATGACCGTCTGCGTGAGCTGCGCCATTACCACCAGACCGGTGACCACGCCCGTCTCAAGCGGGCAATCCGCGAGGGGCTCCATCATGACCTCGGCAATATCTCCAACCCTGCCCTCTACCACAATAGTTACGTTGGCACCAAACATCTGATTGAGGAGTACGTTAACCAGGTCTGCGACTCCATCAATCTGCTGTGCGACACGACCATTCCGGAGCTTCCGGAAAGCGAGAAGCTCGGGTTCTTCAAAGACACGCTGCTGAGTTATGGCCGACCGGCCCTGTTGCTGAGTGGCGGAGCTACTCTCGGCCTGTTTCATCTGGGCGTTATCCGCACGCTCTGGGAGCGGGATCTGCTGCCACAGGTGATCTCCGGCTCCAGCGCTGGCGCGGTGATGGCCGCCATGGTGGGCACCACGCCGGATGACGAGCTGGATCAGCTTCTGGAGCCAGAGCGCCACAACCTCAAGGCCTGGCGCTGGAAAGGGGTGATCAACGGGCTTCGGGGTGCCGGTTTCATGGATCAGGCCGTGCTGGAGCAGTGCCTGAGGGAGAATATCGGCGAATTCACGTTCGAGGAGGCGTTTCAGCACACAGGGCGTTCCACCAACATCAGCGTTTCCTCGGATCAGGGGCAGCATGCGGCGCGACTGCTGAGTGGTTACACATCGCCCTACATGCTGGTCTGGAGCGCCGCACTGGCTTCATCGGCGGTGCCCGGTGTATTCCCGCCGGTGCAGCTGCAGAAAAAGGACCACCAGGGGGCGACTGTGCCCTACATGCCCCGCTTGCGGTTTGTGGATGGCTCCGTGGTGAGTGATCTGCCGCGGGAGCGGCTCATGCACCTGTACGACGTCAACTTCACGCTGGTCAGTCAGACCAACCCCCATGTAGTGCCTTTTCTGCGGCGCCATCATGGGCGCACGCGGGAGAGTCTGGCGGGCTTGCCGCTGTCGATGCTGCGCGCTGAAATGCAGTTTCATGGCAAGGGGTTGTTCGACGTTCTCAGGCAACGCATGCGGCCGGAGCTGGCGCGCCAGGTCTGTGGCCAGATCTATACCATTATGGCGCAGCAGTACCAGGGGGATGTGACCCTGGCGCCACGCTACAGAATGCGCCATTTCCGGCAGATGATGTCCAATCCGTCGCCGGAGTTCGTGCGCGAAATGATGCTTGAAGGCGAGCGTGCAACCTGGCCGCTGATCTCCCAGATCCGGACGCACGCCAAGATATCGCGCACGCTTGAAAGCTGTATCCGCCGCCTGCGTCAGCATAACCGCAAAGGAGCCGAGCTGCACGTGATCGCAAGCTGAGCCTGTACGCTCCCGGTGGCGCCCGCTATCATGGGCGCCCCCATCCCCACCTGTGGACAGGAGCGCATGCTCAACGAGGACACCAAGGCTGAGATCCAGGCGGCGTATCGCGCCGTGCTTGCCGGCAAGGATCTGCGCGCCCGCTACGGTCAGCGGCTGATGATCGCGGAGATTGCCCGCTACCTCGGTGAGATCACGGAACACGATGGTCAGCGGACATCCGCCCATAAAGCCTGCGTCCTGGAGGCCGGCACCGGCACCGGCAAGACCCTGGCCTATCTACTGGCTGCCATCCCTGTAGCGAGGCAACTGGGCAAGCAGCTGGTGGTGTCCACCGCCACAGTCGCGCTTCAGGACCAGATTGTGAACAAAGATCTGCCGGACCTGAAAGCCCACTCGGGGCTGGATGTGAGTTGGTCTCTGGCGAAGGGGCGGGGCCGCTACCTGTGCCTGTCCAAGGTCGAGCAGCGGCTTCATGGTGAAGGCAATCAGGACAGTGACACCATTCCGCTGTTCATGCTCCAGGACGAGCCAGGGGAGCCGGCGGAGACCCGCGCATTCCATGAGAAGCTGTTCTCCAGCTACGCCGCGCGCGAATGGGATGGTGATCGAGACCACTGGCCGGATCATATTCCCGACGAAATCTGGCAGGGGGTGACCACGGATCACCGCCAGTGTACCAACCGGCGCTGCAGCTACTTCGACAGCTGCCCCTTTTTTGCTGCTCGTGCGGAACTGGAACACGCTGACGTGATCGTGGCCAACCATGATCTGGTGCTCGCGGATCTGGCGCTGGGGGGCGGCGCCATACTGCCTAAGCCGGAAGACACCATCTATGTCATGGACGAGGCCCATCATCTGCCGGACAAGGCTCTGAATCACTTTGCTGCCTCGTTGGGCCTGGAAGGTACCCGGCAGTGGCTGCGCAGTCTGAGCCAGGCCCTGGCGCAGCTGCTGCCGCACCTGCCCGCTGATTCTGAGGCTGCGCGCACCGTGCAGAAACTGACTGATCTGGGGCGGGAAGTGGACCCGATGCTGTCCGAGCTCCACCAGTGGCTGGAAGATAATATCCCCTGGGAAGGTGATGGTGATGCGAGCGCCAGCCAGTACCGTTTCCCCGGCGCGCGCTTGCCTGAGGCGCTGACGGAGCAAGTGACAGCGCTCCAGCTGCATCAGGTGCAGCTGACGCGGCGGCTGGATCAACTCGCTGATTTTCTGGAAGAAGGCATGGATGAACGCAGGGAAGGCGATATTGATCGGGAAACCGCTGAGGCCTGGTACCCTGTTGTTGGTCAGTTTCATGCCCGAGCTGAAGACCAGTTGCGCTTGTGGCAGGCCTGGGCTGAGGCCGTTCCAGAGGCTGAAGAAGGCGAAGACAACACCCGCACCCCAGCGCCGGCGCGATGGCTCAACCGCCGGGGTGGCGACAATGGGGATATCACCCTCTACAGCAGTCCCGTACTGGCGAACAATGTCCTTTTCAGCCGTCTCTGGAGCCGTTGTTTCGGAGCCATCCTGACATCTGCCACTTTGACGGCACTGGGCCGCTTTGATCGGCTCAGCATGCGCGCCGGTCTGCCGCCGGACAGCCGCTGTCTCGTGATTCCGTCTAATTTCCGTTATCAGGAAAACGCGACCGTGGAGGTGCCCGCCTCAAGCATGGAGCCAGGGGACCCGGCCAGTTATGCGGAACGGCTCGTGGATCGTCTTCCGGGCGTACTGGAGGGGGACACAGCCTCCTTGGTGCTATTTACTGCGCGCAGGGACATGCAGCGAGTGCGGGATATGCTGCCGGAAGCCTGGCGGGACTGTGTGATCACCCAGGATGATCATACGCGGGCGGAAGTTCTGGAGCGTCACCGCCAACGGGTGGATAACGCAGAGACCTCGATTCTGTTCGGGGTGGCCAGTTTCGCTGAGGGTATTGATCTGCCGGGAAGCTACCTGGAACACGTGGTGGTGACACGCCTGCCCTTCTCGGTGCCGGATGATCCCATTGAGGCCAGCCTGGCCGAGTGGATCGAGGAAAGAGGCGGCAACCCCTTTATGGAAATCAGTGTACCGGATGCCTCAATACGGCTCGTTCAGGCTGCAGGGCGCCTGTTGCGCAGTGAGTCCGATACCGGGCGGGTGACCATCATGGACCGCCGCATTGTCTCCCGGCGTTACGGCAGCATGCTGCTTGACGCACTGCCGCCGTTCCGCCGTGTGATTGCCGCCTGAGCGGACCTCAGTCCGCCCGCTTTGCTGGGTGAGGTTCTTGGCTGATGAGCCCCTGTTGCCGTGCCATGGCGTAGGCTGCTTTGGGCCCACTCCATAGTGATGGCAGCAGGATCAGCGATACCGGAATGGCTGTGATCACGATGAACTGCTGCAGCGCACTGATCTGGCCCTCACCCATGTAGAGCAGGATGGCCGCCATCATGGCCATGGCAACGCCCCAGAATACACGCACGGCGCGGTTCGGCTCGTCATGCCCTGTCCCGACTACCGAGATGGCGTAACTCATGGAATCGCCGGTGGTCGCCACAAAGATGGTGGTGAGCAGTAGTATGGCCAGCGCCATCAGCATGCCGCCGGGCAGTGCCTGAGCAACCGTCAGCGTGGCGACATCGAACTGGAAGTTCTGAAGCGGCTCGGCGAGGTCAATGACGCTCTGCATCTGGTAGAAAATGCCGGAGCCGCCCAGCAGCGTGAACCAGACCGTAGTGGCAACCGGTGCCATAACCGCGACCGCGAGGATCATCTGGCGAATGGTGCGGCCACGCGAGATACGTGCCACAAATATCGCCATCAGCGGCCCATAGCCGATGAACCAGGCAAAGAAGAACACCGTCCACCACTTCATCCACCATGCCGGTGCCGTCTCCGATGTCATGGTTGCCATGCGGAAGAACGAGGAGATGTATTCACCGAAGCCCTGGGTATAGGCGTTGATGAGGAAGAGGGTGGGACCGAAGATAAAAATGACCGCCGCGATGGCGAGTGCCAGCATCACATTGAAGCGGCTCAGGAACTGGATGCCACGGTGAATACCGGTTACCGCCGAGGTCACGTAGATCGCTCCTAGGGTGATTACGATCATCAGCTGCGTGGAGTAGCGGTCCTGAATGCCGAACAGCACCTCAAACCCGTAGCTTACCTGGGTTGCGAGAAAGCCGATGGGCCCTACGGTGCCGGCCACAACCGCAACCACACAGCAGGCATCCACAATGCTGCCCAGCCAGCCGCTCATGATGCGCTGGCCGAACACCGGGTAGAGCAGTGTGCGGGGGCGCAGTGGGTGACCAAGGTCGTAGTGATTGTGCGCCAGAATGATGGCGGTCAGTGATCCCAGAATGGCCCAGGCCAGAAAGCCCCAGTGCATGAATGACTGGGCGAGAGCGCCGGCGACGGCTTCGGCGGTGCCGGCCTCGGTTTCAAATGCCGGTGGCGTGACCACGAAGTGATACACGGGTTCACCAGCGGCAAAGAACACACCCCCGCCGGCGAGCAGTGTGCACATGATCATGGATAGCCACCGGAAGGTACTGATCTCCGGTGTGGTGCGGTTACCCACAAACGCACCGGCCGCGGGAGAGACGGCGACACCCAGCGCGATGAAGAAGGTCGCCAGAAGCAGCAGCTGGAAATAGGAGCCCAGCGCCGCGGCAGTGGCAGTAAAGCCGGCACCAATGCTTTCCGACACCATGTTGATGTCGTAGAGCGACAGCAGGATGAAAACAATGATGAACCCGGCACTGAGTCCGAGCACCACCGGATCACCAAGGGGGCGATTCTCAGTTTCAGCCCCGGGGGTCGGTTCGGATGGAGTCATGAGAGCCTCGTGGCGAGTGAGTTAAGCGCGGGATGATGACAGCTGATTTCAGGAAATCAATGGGTGTTTTGACAGGCGGACAGAAAAAAGCCACCAACGGTTGCCGCGGGTGGCTGAGAGAAGAGCTCAATTGAGGAGAAATCCGAAAGGCCTGAAATCGAATTCCTGTTGCCTCTTGTTACGGTGCCCAATTTAGGGCGGACGGGGGCGTAGAGGGATCGTCCAAAGGGCGTAAAAAGCGACCTGAAAGGGCGCATGGATCCCAAAATGTGATACGCGTCACATTTTAACCCAAAAACTAGTCGACCAGCCCCAGCTCACGTGCTCTTGCCAGCGCTCCGGTGCGGCTGCTCGCCCCGAGTTTCC
This sequence comes from Salicola sp. Rm-C-2C1-2, assembly GCF_040196175.1. Lineage (NCBI taxonomy): Bacteria > Pseudomonadati > Pseudomonadota > Gammaproteobacteria > Oceanospirillales > Halomonadaceae > Salicola > Salicola sp. Rm-C-2C1-2. The sequence goes on from NZ_JBEFNF010000001.1 coordinate 875,386, forward strand.
CGTAAAGGTTGCGGATATGGGCCTTGACCGTGGTCTGAGCTACCGACATCCGCTGCGCGATCTCCTTGTTGGCGTGACCGGAGTGGATCAGTGCCAGGACCTCGATTTCGCGCTGGCTCAGAGGTTCCACCAGTTCTGAGGGGCCGGTACCGGAGGTTGCTGGCGCGGCAGGTGCCTGAGCGGCTTGCGTTATCAGTAGCGGATCAAGCTCGCGCCGGAATGCCAGCGGCAGTCCGTGATGGTTCATGCGCTGATACAAAGCCGCGAGCGCCGGTCCTTCCTCCACGAACAGGCGCAGGAAGCGTTCCCGTGAGGCGAGCTCCAGAGCACGGTGCAACATCACCCCTGCCTGCTCGGCGCGCTCCAGACGCTCCAGGCAGACCGCGTAGACCGCAAGCAGCTCAATCAGATGCTTAATGTGGCGACCTTTCTCGGTCGACAATCTCAGTGGCGCAAGAATGTTGATGGCCTCTTCCGCCTCACCCCCAGAGAGCAGCAGCCGCGCCAGGCCAATACGAGCCTGTTCCCGGTTGATGGGGTTGCGGTAGTTGTGATTGTCGAGTCGTTCCCGCCAGGTCTTAGCGCCTTTGATGTCGCCCAGTGCCAAGTGGCAGCGTACATGCAGCGCCTCCAGGCATGGCGGTTCGAAAAGGATGGCGTCGCGTTTCTGGTCCTGGACACGCTCGGCATCCTCAAGGTATTCCATAGCGGCCTGGTACTGCCCGCGGGAAAAGGCCAGATGGGCGCGGGTGTACTGGATCACCACATGCTGACCGGGCTCGCTGCCGGAGTCCAGATGGGGCAGCAGAGGGTTCATGTGCGCATCCGCCAGTGTCAGGTCATTCTTCTCCCGGTGGATCTGGACCATGGCGCTGTTCTGCCAGCAGGACACCAGCCGGGGTTGCTGCGGGTCGGTGTGATAGGAGTTTACCCATTCGCGCACGCTGGTACCTACCTCCAGCGCGCGATCCATCTCGCCCTGGTAGAACAGAATCCAGGCAAGGAGGCCACCGCTTGAAAGGGTGGTGGCGTGTTTCTTTTCGCGGCGGCCATGATCAACAGCGGATTCCAGGGCGTGGGTAGCGCTTGCCAGATCGCCGTTGGCATAGCAGTCCAATCCAATGCCGTAATAGGTCACCGATTTGAGTGGGATATTGGTGTGGTCAATATCCTTCAGAACCTGCTGGGTCAGGTGCCGGGCACTGGAGTGATCGCTGCGGGTGCGGGCCATGTAGGAGCGGATGAGCGCGATCTCATTGTGAAGTGCCAGAGCCACATCGGCGTTGTCGTCCGAGTTGGCCACACGGATATCCAGCGTGTCTTCCAGCTGTTCCAGCAACGGCTCGATGTTGTTGAGCCGGTTGAGGAAGAACAGCGCCCAGATCTCCAGCATCATCAGCCGCGGATTGGCGGTTGTGCGTTCCTGGGGCAGGTACTGCAGCCATTTGTGGACCAGTTCGTGAAAGCCGGTATGGATCAGGTTATTGCCGTATTGCTCCAGTACCTGCTCCAGCCAGTTCCAGTCTTCCAGCTGGAGGATCTGAACGATGGCCTCCTGCAGCAAGTCCTGATCCAGAAGCCAGCGGATTGCGCGCGCCTGCAGGTCGCGGTAGGCCTCCGGCTCGGTTTGGTGCAGGCGCTGGGCCAGCGCTTCCCGGAAAAGGTCGTGATAGCGGAACCAATGGTCACGGGTATCCAGGGGAATGATGAAAAGGTTGGCGTGGACCAGCTGCTCAAGAATGGCCTGGCTGTCGTCTCGCTCCAGGATGCTGTTGCACAGCTCGCCACTGAGGCGCCGGCAGACGCTGGTGCGCAGGAGAAAATCCTGAACTTGCGGTGTCTGCTGATCCAGAATTTCGGTCAGTATATAGTCACTGATCTGGCGGCTTTGATCGCCTTCACTGAGTACCACCTGGGCAAGACCACTATTAGCGTTCATGCTCTTGCCGGAAAGAGCCGTCAGCTGCATTGCGGCTGCCCAGCCCTCAGTCCGTTGCCAGATCGAACGTACCTTCTGTTCATCCAGCGCAAGCCCCATATAGTCATTGAAGAAGGCGCTGCATTCTGTTTCCGAGAAGGCCAGGTCGCTGGCATGGAGGCCTTCCATCCACCCTTTGACCCGCCATCGGGCGAGCGGAAGGGATGGTTCGGTGCGTGACAGCAGGACCAGATGCAGCGCCGGAGGCGCATGATCCACCAGAAAGGTTATCTGACGCTGGATGTCCGGGTCCCGGATCAGGTGATAGTCATCCAGAATCAGTGTGGCGTGCGGGATGGACTGTTCAATCAGGCTGTTGATGACGGCCGTAAGGGCACCCTCGATGTGCTCCTCGCCCGGAGTGTCCAGATAGCGATGGATGGCGTCCTGATGCCCCATGAACGCATTTTCCAGCGCGCCAACGGTATAGGACCAGAAACGGCGCGGTTCGTCGTCCTGTTCATCAAGCGATAGCCAGCCCACCGTCTGGTCGTGATCCGCACACCACTGGTTCACCAGCGTGGTCTTGCCATACCCGGCAGGTGCCGTGATGGTCGTGATGCGCCGTGCCGCATCGGGTTGCAACCGTTCAAGGAGACGGGGGCGGGCAATGGCGCGGGGATCCGCAGCCGGGCGCATGAATTTAGTTGCCAGTAACATCTTCCAGTCCCTGATCCCGTTCCTGTGCTCGGTTTCGCATTGTCGGGCCTGGCGGTTGCATGTTCAAGGTACGTTATGAGCCGGATTGCTGCACAGGGCTGGGACAGGATGCGGAAAAAATGGAATAATAGGCTATATTCTTATAGCCACATAAAAGCCCCGGAGTCTCCAGGCATGAAGCTGCAGCAACTGCGTTACATCTGGGAAGTAGCCCACCATGATCTGAACGTGTCCGCCACTGCGGCCGAGCTGTTCACCTCGCAGCCGGGGATCTCCAAGCAGATCCGCATGCTGGAGGATGAACTCGGAGTGGAGATCTTTGCGCGCTCGGGCAAGCATCTCACGCGTATCACACCGGCCGGCGAGAGTATTATCCGCGAGGCCGGTGAGATCCTGCGCCGGTCCGATGGCATCAAGCGCATTGCCCAGGAGTTCAGCAACCAGAAGAAGGGCGAGCTGCGAATCGCCACCACCCATACCCAGGCACGCTACGCACTGCCTGAGTTGATCCGGGCGTTCATGGCGGAATACCCGGAAGTGACGCTGCACATGAATCAGGGCACGCCCTGGCAGATCTCCGAGATGGCGGCTAACGGGGTGGTGGATTTTGCGATCTGCACTGAGGCTCTGGACCAGTTCCATGATCTGATCATGATGCCGGGCTATCGCTGGAACCGCTGTGTCGTGGTGCCGAAAGACCATCCATTGGCACAGCTGACAACTCTGACACTGGAAGAGCTCGCCAAGTACCCGCTGGTGACTTACGTGCAGGGGTTCACCGGGCGCTCACGGCTGGACAATGCGTTCGAGAGCCAGGGTTTGACGCCCCGGGTCGTGTTTACAGCCTCGGACGCGGACGTCATCAAGACCTATGTGCGCCTCGGCCTGGGCGTCGGCATTGTGGCGCATATGGCCCATGATCCGGCGGTCGACACCGACCTGGTGGCGCTGGATGCCCAGCACCTGTTCGAAGCCAGCATCACCCGCATCGCGTTCCGTAAAGGAACCTTCCTGCGCGCCTACATGGTCGATTTCATCCAGCGGTTCGCGCCGCACCTCAGTCGTGACCTCATTGAGGCGGCGGCGCAGCGCACTTCCCAGATGGAGCTGGATGAACTCTTCAAAGATGTGATGCTGCCTACCTACTGAGGAGGTGGCTTACTCAGCGCTGGAGCTGGTGATCATGTTGCTGGCGTGCAGGCCACATTCCTTCTGGGTCGCTTCCTCCCACCACCAGCGCCCCTCGCGCTCATGCTGGCCGGGCAATACAGGGCGCGTGCAGGGTTCGCAGCCGATGCTGACGAAGCCGCGGTCATGCAGTTCGTTGTAGGGCACTTCCATGGTCCGGATATAATCCCAAACATCCTTCGATGACCAGTTGGCCAAGGGGTTGAACTTGATCAGTGGGCCGTTGCGCCCCTCGAAAGTGGCGTCCTGCTGGACCACGGGGACGTCATTGCGGGTATCGGGGCTCTGGTCCCGGCGCTGACCGGTAATCCACGCATCGAGCCCTGAAAGCTTGCGCCGCAGCGGTTCCACCTTGCGGATGCCGCAGCATTCCTCGTGCCCATCCTGATAGAAACTGAATAACCCCTTGCGATTGACCAGATCCTGTACGGCCTGGGTATCAGGGAAAAGGAATTCGAGGTTCAGATTGTATTCCTGCCGGACATGATCCACGAACCGGTAGGTTTCGGGATGGAGACGACCGGTGTCCAGAGTGAACACGCTGAAGGGTTTTTTAAGACTGTGCGCCATCGCGATCAGTGCCACATCTTCAGCGCCGCTGAACGAAATGGCGATGTGCTCAAACTGCTCCAGTGCGGTTTTAATGATTTTCCGGGGCGAGGCCTCCGCGAGTTCGCTGTTCAGCGTCTCAATATCCATGAATGGCATTCCGTCTTTGGCGGTTTATTCATAACCGCCAAGTCTAACATCCGTAAGGCGTTATTACCCGTGCATTAAGTCCAGGCTTTATTTATGATAAGCACCTATAACGATACGACTTGTAATGCTGGTCTGGGTACTGGTGTAAAGGAGGGGACGTGGAGCTGGCCTGTCTTGATCTCGAAGGGGTGCTGATCCCCGAAATCTGGATTGCGTTTGCCGAAAAGACCGGCATACCGGAACTGAAAGCCACCACCCGGGATGTGCCGGATTACGATCAGCTGATGCAGCAGCGTTTGAAACTGCTGGAGCGCCACGGTTATGGGCTGCCGGAAATCCGTGAGGTGATCAGCGAACAGCAACCGCTTCCCGGTGCGCCGCAATTCCTGGACTGGCTGCGCCGCCATTTCCAGCTGGTGATTCTCTCGGACACCTTCTATGAGTTCGCTATGCCCCTGATGGCAAAGCTCGGCTACCCAACGCTGCTGTGCCACCATTTGACTGTGGGCGAGGACGGCACCATCGAGGACTACCACCTGCGCCAGCCAGACCCCAAGCGCCAGGCTGTGCGCGCTTTCCAGCAGCTCAATATGCGCTGCATCGCCACCGGGGACTCCTACAACGACACCAACATGCTGGCCCAGGCTGAAGCCGGGATTCTGTTTCATGCGCCGGACAACGTCATCCGCGAATTCCCGCAGTTTCCGGCCGTGCATGACTACGAAAGCCTCAAACAGGCGTTTCTCAACGCCAGCACCGCCCAGCACGAATAACGGCGCCTGCACGCATCTACGACGCAGGCGCCTGCAGGCGCTCGAGCACATCCATCAAGAGCTGGATTTTGGTGATCGACTCCTGATACTCAGCCTCGGGCTGGGAATCCGCCACAATCCCGCCACCTCCGAAGCAGGTAATCTCCCCGTCCCGGCATTCCAGCGTGCGGATGGCAATAGTGCTGTCAAAGCCGTTCCCCGGGCTCCAGTGGAAAAAGCTCCCGCAGTAGACGCCACGGGGCTGCTCTTCCAGTTCGCGGATGATTTCCATGGCGCGGCGCTTGGGTGCGCCGGTGATGGAGCCACCGGGGAAGGCGCTCAGAAGCAGATCCAACGGCGACAGCCCGTGCGCCAGCTCACCGGTAATACAGGACACCAGATGGTGCACATTGGCGAAGGTTTCCAGCGCAAAGAGTGGGGCAGCGCGTATCGAGCCGGTCCGGCAGCACCGGCCCAGATCATTGCGTAGAAGATCCACGATCATCAGGTTTTCGGCCCTGTCCTTGGGGCTCGCCAGCAGCGCCTGCGCCAGCTGGCGGTCCTCACTCGGCGTATCACCGCGTCGGCGCGTGCCCTTGATCGGGCGGGTCTCCACAAGGCCTTCCCTGACCCTGAGAAAGCGTTCCGGCGACAGACTCAGGATGCAATTGGCGCCCGTGTCAAAGTAGACGGAACAGGGGCCTGGATTGGCACTATAGAGCGCCTGGAAGGCATGGATGGGATGGCCCTGGTAGTGCGCACTGAATGGCTGGGCGTAGTTGACCTGGTAGACATCTCCGGCGTGAATGTAGTCCAGGATCCGCTGGATCCGCTCCAGGTAGAGCGCTCGTGACTGCAGGGGTCTGAACCGGGCGGTGAGATGAAAAGCGGCCGGTTGCGCCGCCTGATCAGGACGCTGGGCAAGCGCCTCCAGGTGCGCGTGGATATAGCGCTTACGCGCTAGGGGGCAGTCGGGATGGATGCGCAGCTCCAGAGTCCCCGCTTCTGGGCGGTACAGGATCAGCCAGTCGTACTCATTGACCTGGACGAGGGGCATTGATGATGGCGCGCGGTCCGCCAGCTCCATTTCCCCGTCGCCATAGGCCACAAATCCAAGCTTGAGCGGCAGCCAGCCCTCGCCACTACCGGGCGCCTGGCGGGCATGGTCGCTGAGGTTGGTGCTGTGGTCGGCACACCGGTAACGGGTCTCACGAAATCGCGGCAGAGCGGTCAGTATCCGCACGGGTGCCGGGTCCCGTGTAGCACCGGGCACATCAAACACGCAGAAACCGGGCTCCTGCGAAAGCGCCCGGGTCAGGGTTGACCAGCTGATCTGTAGCAGTGGTTGACTCGATTCCATGATGATTCCGGTGAAAAGCGTCACAGTTTAACCTTTCAGTAGCTTCTATGTGAGCCCGTGAGCCCCGTGCCAGCGCTGCTTTGAGGCACAATCATGGCCTGAATAGTAAGGCCAACGCCTGGAGGTTACACCATGCTTCGAACCCTGATTTGCACTGTGATGATTCTCATGCTGCTGCCTGCAGCCGGATCGGCGCAGGAAGCGGGTAAAAGTCTTGAACAGCAGAACTCAAAGGAGATGGCCTTTGGGCAGCTCTCTGAGAAACAGCAGAAGCTGGTTGTCGGGATGCTCAAAAAGCTCTTCAAGGAGGGCAAGGTCAAGGCGGAAGACAGCATCCGCGATAATGGCAGCTTTGTGCCTTACGCCTACGTTGCTAACCATCAGGGTAAAGGGCAGTTCCTGCACATTGACCCGGAACAGGAAATGCGGGCCGAAGTGGCGGCGCATGCGGTTCAGAAGACCATTGTGACCAACGCCCTTCGCGGCGATCTGGCGGCAAGTGGTCTTTTCATGACGTCAAAGATGCCACAGGGCATTAAGGAAAAGACGAAACAGGAGCTGGCAGAATCAATCAAGGGTGACAGAAGCATCGAGGATGTGCGCTTCCTTATGGTGGAGCTGCAGCACTTGGGTGGGCTTGGTCTGCTCATGTCGGTTCCCTATTGGGAAAACGATGAGGACAAGTGGGTGTTCGGAAAACCCATTTCCCAGCAGATCAATGCGGAGCTGCAGGCAACGGTCCAAAATATGATGCGGAAAGCGGCGCAAAAGCAGAAAAACAGTGGCTGACTCGCCTGTTCCTGGCCCAAAGCAGTTTGCCCTGTTTTCAGTAACGCAAATGGCCACCTGCGGGTGGCCGTTTTAGGTAAGAAGCTGACCGAATGTTAATAGAGTCACAAATCACCTCTCCCCATTGTCTCAGCTTCTCACCTGTGAACCTGGTCACTCTATGATCCGATTGTCTGACCTAGAATCAAAATTACCGGTCGGAGCCGGCCGGTAATAACAACAAAGCAAGCAATCAAAAAAATCTCGAAGGAGAACAATTATGAAAGGCCTGAATAAAGTAGCACTCGCAACCGCCGTTGCCGCAGCACCGTTCGCCGCTCAGGCAGAGCTTTCCGCCATGTCCGACCAGGCCATGGGGAACACCACTGGCCAGGCTGGCGTGACCATTGAGTTGGATACCCAGGTGAGCATGGACCAGATCCAGTACGATCAGGGCGCTGATACAGGCTCTGTTCTGATGAACAATCTGGACATTGCTGGTGTTGGCGGTCCGGGGTTTGATGATGGCCTCGACGTAACCGTGGACGTTGATCTGGCGAAAGACGGTGAAAGCCTGAGTGACTACAACCAGAAAATTGCTGCGCCTGGTGTCGGCACTGGCAATGATCTGGACCTGAACGATGGCGATGCCCTCATCTCCGTGGGCAACCTCAAGGGTGATGGCGCCGTCGACATGAACGTCAATATCGGTGATGGCGACGCGACTGGCGAACTGGGCGACGCGTCCAATGACGGCAACGCCATGCAGCTTGCCGACTCCGATGGTGATGCCCAGGCAACGCTGATCTCCGACATTGACATGAACTTGTTCCTGTCGCAGCTCGACATTGTTGCCCGTACTGACAACAAGGTTGGCGGCGACGCGGATTCCGGCTCTCTCGAGATTGAGACAGCCTTCGCCATTGACAACCTGGATGCGCAGTTCGACGTAGCGTCCGTGAATATCCAGGGCATGCGCATGGCAGGCGCTGACTCGCTGGGTGCGCTGAAATCCACAGGTGCCGGCTCCACAGCCGATCCCACGGCAATCAACCACGCGGTTGTGAGCATGGATATCGGCCAGGGCGATGCGGTTGGCATCAGCGGCGAGGCGCTCAACATCAACCTGGATAACTTCACGGCTGACATCTGGATGCCTGAGATCAACGTTGGTTCTGGTGATGGCACCACAGCCAGCATCGGCCGGGTTGGTATCGACAACCTGAACATCTCGCAGACAGAGATTGCAGTTTACGGCCGCGAATAAAGCCTCGGCCTAGTCTGGAAAGCCACCCTTCGGGGTGGCTTTTTTTATGCCTGAGTGTCCGTTTTGGGAAACCTTCCGCATCAGTGGAGGCGGTCGGGACGTTATGGTAAGGGGAGAAGCCGGGACTGCGACCGGAACAGCTCCCTGTTGTTGATCTGCTGATAAGGCTGTAGTGGGGGAACCAATGGCAGGCAAGAAAAAGCAAACAAAACGTATCAGAAAGCGGGGATCAGGGGGTGCCAGAGGAATGCCCGGCCATCGGGTTCCCGAGAACGAGGTTCCGCAGCTGGAACAGGCGAAGGCGAACCTGAAAGCAGCTGAAGGAGCAGAGGCCATTGCGACCGCGGCCCAACAGCTGCTGCGTATTGATCCGGCGGCCCCGGAAGGCTGGCATTCATTGGCCCAGGTGCAATCAAGCAGCAACAAAAGCGAAGACGCGCTGCTCAGTTACTCAAGGGCGCTGCGGATTGACCCGGACAACGAGACCCTTTTGGGGCGTTACATTGATCAGGCGCTGAAGGCGCAAGCCCATCTTGATGCCCTGAGCGCGGCGCGCCACTGGGCAAGTCTTGACAAGGAGCGCTCGGTGACCGCCATGAGGCTTCTGTCAGGCCTCTACGGCATTCTGGGTAAAGAAGCATTGAGCTGCCACTGGGCCCTGAATGCAGCGTATCAGGAGCCTACGGACAGCACAGAAGCCACCGATGAACAACACCTACGGGTACTGGTTCTGGGAACGCTGAACAACGTGCCCTACCAGTACGATCCCTCATCCCGTCAGCTCAGCGTCAGTGAGGGCCACAACAACCTCATGCACATGACGGACCGGGGCGCGATCGCGCTCTATTCGCTGACGGTGGACGTTATTGACGACCAGCCAGAGGTTCTTTCCCGTATTCCGCATGTGGACGTGATCTACAACAGCATTACGGACGTGGGGCGGTGCCACGAAGGCCTCAGGAAGGCGGAGAAAGTATGCGCCAAGTTTAACGCGCCCGTCATCAATGCGCCCTCCGAGGTGCTGCGCACCACACGCGCGGAAAACGCGGAACGTCTCGGGCAGAATGAATGCCTGCTCATGCCACGCAGTATCTCTCTGGGCCGGGTCCAGGGCGATATCAGTGGCGAGGTTCAGCGTGCCGTTAGGGATAATGGGCTCAAGGCACCGATCATAGTCCGGCCCTCGGGCTTCCAGAATGGCAAGCACATGTACCGGATCGATGATCCCGGATCCACCCCGGTACGGATCACCAGTGAAGCGGAGGTCTATGTCCTCCAGTATCACGATGTCACCTTCACCGATTCACGTGCCGAGGGCCACCGTTTCCATCCCAAATACCGTGCTTTCATGGTTGATGGCAAGCTCTATCCCGCCCATCTGCGGGTGGGCCATGATGGGGATTGGAACGTGCATTGGGAGGAAACCCGCAAGGCCTTCCGTAAATTCCCCTGGCTCTATGATATGGAGCAGGATTACATCGAGGATCCGGTGTCCCATTTTGAGGCTGGCATCTGGGAAGACCTTGAAGCAGCGCTAAAGACGCTGGATTTGGATTATTTCGGGGTCGATTTCGCCGTCTGCACGGAAGCTGGAAATCACGGCAGGATCGTGGTTTTCGAGGCCAATGCCAGCATGCGCAGCTTTCTGCGCCAGACCTACCAGAACACGCCCGAGAACGAGGCGGCCCGCGAGATCATCCTTGCGGCGCACCGGATGTTCTGTGCCCGGGGCGGTGTGCCGGAGTGGGATTTCAATCCACCGAAAGGGCTCGAGGGGCCGGCCCAGAAGCATGGTCTTGAACTCGATCCGGCGGTGCCCGTGGCCCGGCATGTGCTTTTCAGTGGCGACCTTCAGGGGCACGGCTTCCGGGAGTGGCTCCGGCATGAACTGCACACGCATAACCTGAAGGGATGGCTGCGGAACCTGTCCGACGGCCGTGTAGAGGCGGTCCTGGCTGGCAGTGACAAGGCGTTGGCGCACCTTCTGTCCGACCCCAACGGGCCGGAAGAAGCCTCCATCGACCAGGTGGCGGTCGCGGACTGGACCGGAACAATGCCGCGACGAATCCGTGTCCTGGAAGCCGCTAGTGAGCCTGCCGGCACAACCGCCGTGATGGCGGAAGCCTGAGGGAGTGCTGGTGCGGGGCAGTCATGGCGAATCTTGATCCGGACGATTTTGGAGCTCTGACACGCTTCTTCCACGAGGCGCTGGAGGCGGGGCTGAACCATTACAAGGGGCTGGAGCAGGCGCCGGTATGGCAGCCCGCTCCGGAAGCGGCATGGCGTGCGTTTGCTGGCCCCGCGCCCCGGGAGGGGCAGCCTGTTGACCAGCTCCTGGACCATTTCAGGGATTACCTGGTTCCGTATACCAACGGCAACCTCCACCCGGGCTTTTTTGGCTGGGTCCACGGTGGCGGTAATCTCTATGGCGCGTTGGGTGAACTCTGCGCGGCGCTGCTGAATAACAACCTGGGTGGCAGGAACCACATTGCACACGCGGTTGAAGGGCAGGTGGTTCAGTGGAGTCGTGACCTTTTTGATTTTCCTTCTGGGAGTTCCGGCCTGCTGGTCAGTGGTACCTCCATGGCTTCGGTTATTGCGCTTGCCGTTGCACGGCAATGGGCGCTGGGCGAAGAGGTGAAGCGCCAGGGTGTTCAGGGTAAAGGGCCGGTTCTGGTTGGTTACTGTTCAACCCAGACGCATGGCGCCCTGGTCAAGGCTTTTCAGCTCCTGGGCCTGGGCAGTGATGCCTTACGGCGCATTCCCGTGCGTGACGATCACTCGCTGGACACTGGGGCCTTGCAGGCTTGCATTGAGCAGGATCGTCGGGCCGGCCTGAAACCCTTTGCCGTTGTGGGTACGGTCTGTACCGTGAATACCGGCGCCATCGACGATTTGCAGGGCATCGCTGACATCTGCGAGCAGGAACAGCTCTGGTTCCATGTGGACGCTGCATTTGGTGCCGCCCTGGCGTTGCTGGAGGAATACGCGGGAGAGCTGGCAGGGGCCAGTCGCGCGGACTCAGTGGGTTTTGATTTCCACAAATGGTTTCAGGTCCCCTACGCTGTTGGCGGGGTCCTGGTCCGTGATGCGGACACGCACCGGCGTACTTTTTCGGAGCCGGTCGAGTACCTTGAGACCCAGCCATTGGGCCTGGAGGCCGGAGCCCCTTGGCCCTGCGATCTGGGGCCGGAACTGTCACGCGGGTTTCTGGCGCTGAAAGTCTGGTTCACGTTCCAGGGGGCAGGGCTGGATACCATGGCGGCCAGTGTCCGGAAGCATTGCCATTTGGCGCGTCAGCTGCAGGATACTGTCATGGCCGCAGCGGATATGGAGACCCTGGCACCGGTCAGCAGCAATATTGTTTGCCTGCGTTATCGGCCGGTCCGCGGTGGCAATGGGGCCGAGGATTCGGAGCACTACCTGAATGCCCTTAACAGGGCCATCGTGACGCAAGTGCAACTCCAGGGGGTATCCGCGCCCTCCACCACCACGCTCGATGGCGCTCTTGCAATACGCGTGGCCATCGTGAACCACCGAACCGAGTGGGAACACCTTGAGCAACTTGTCCGTCATACTCGCCGTATTGGCGAATGCCTGGATGCGTATTACCCCTCACTCCTGAATCCGACGCACTGGCATTTCATGCAGGGGGGCGACGGGCGTCTCGTTGTTGATCCCGTCACCGGACTCAATCGATACGGCTGCTCGCCCGCTCCCCGGGAGCATGCGTTCACCTTCGCCTCATCCACGGCATCCTCTGTTTCGCCTCAGGCCTATGAGGCGGCGGACCATTATCGTCAGCAGTTATTGCATGATGTGGTAGCTGGCGAGGCGGGCCGTGTGGTCCCCGATTATTTCCGTGGCCTTGAACAGGATCTGGGCCGGATTCTGGGTCTGGCCGATCTGGATCCAGGGGTTGTTCTGCTGCCCTCCGGGACCGATGCCCAGCTGCTGTCAGTGGGTGTAACAGCTACTGGATCGGCTGGCTCCTGGGTGAGCGTTGTCTGCGGCGCCGATGAAACGGGGTCTGGAACGCCGGAGTCGGTGACCGGGCGGCATTTTGACGACACTACCTGCCTCGGCGTACCAGTCAGCCGTGGTGAGCGGCTGGCTGGCATGGCTCCCATCGGTTACAGGGCGGTTGAGGTCCATGATGACAGCGGCCGCCCCCGTACCCCGGCAGAGATGGATGCCGCAACGCAGGCGCGTGTTGAGGCGCTGGTGAGCGATGGCCACTCTGTCATTCTGCATGCCATGGAGCAGTCCAAGCTCGGCAGGTGGTGTCCGTCACGGGAGGTGATGGAGCGGCTCCGGCAGAGCTGTGGTGATCGGCTCCAGATTGTGATTGATGCTTGTCAGCTGCGGACGGATCGGGATGATCTGCGGTGTCACCTCGAAAAAGGGGATATTCTGCTGTTGACCGGCTCCAAGTTTTTTACAGGGCCGCCATTCAGCGGTGCCGTAGTTTTCCCCGCCCAGCTCTGTGCCCAGCTGCCACGGGCGCCCAGCTTGCCAGTGGGATTTGCCGACTATCTGCCCTCGGATGCGCTTGGCAGCTGGCAGAGCCTGGTTCCGGGCGCCAATCCGGTCGTACAGACAGGCGTGCTACTGCGGTGGCGCGCGGCGCTGGCGGAGATGGAACGCTACTACGCGGTTCCAGAATCGCTCCGGATCGACGGGCTCAACCGGTTCAGCAACCAGGTTGTAAGGCTTCTGCGCGACCATCCGTTGGTGGAGCCGCTCTTCGAACCTGACAGCCCTTGGTGGGCCCGTAGCGACTTCAGTGGGGAAGAGCTTTCCAACCGGCGTACCATCTTTCCCTTCCTGGTTCGGGGGTCAGTCAACGGTGACTGGCTTGACCCGGGGGAGACCCGAAAATTGTATGAACTGCTGAACCAGGAGCTGGATACGGATACGCTGGAACCGTTGAGTCGGGAGAGGCAGAAGATCGCTGGCCAATGTTGTCACATTGGGCAACCGGTGCCTCTTAAAGGCTCGGACACGGCGGCTCTGCGAATCAGTATTGGGGCACGGGTTCTGTCCTGTGGGTATCACTCCGGCCAGGGGCTGGAAGCCCACCTGGAGGACGAGCTGGAACAGGTCGACATCATCCTGCGTAAGATCCGCCTCTGCATTGAACACTGTCTTACATGAGAGCGCGCTGGCGTGGGCAGTGAGCAACCATCAGCCTTCCCAAACCTCTGTGAGTCAATCCTCATTTCTGAAAAACAATGACGGTGGGTTAATATGGAGGTTATTTATAAAGTCTTTTATATCAGTTACCTATAAATGATATTGACTGAAATGGCCATTATTCCCGTCAGGTAAGCCATTCGTTCATTTTGCTAAACAGTCCATTTTTTAACCTCACATGGTCATTACCATGTTGCACATGGCGCTAACTACAAAAAGAAAAATGGGCGCCTGATTTGAGCGCAGCATGTGCTGCCCAATAACAAAGAAGTATGAGGAGTACCCCTATGAAGGGCCTGAATAAAATAACACTCGCTGCGGCCATTGCCGCCGCTCCCCTTGCTACCCAAGCGATGGAACCTATGTCCGATGAAGCCATGGGTAATACCACCGGTCAGGCAGGTGTCACTGTTGAGCTGGATACGCAGATTGCTATTGACCAGGTGTCTTACAGCCAGGGCGAAAATACCGGCTCGTTCCTGGTTAATGACATCGATATTGGCGGTGGTGCATTCGGTAATTCACTGGATATCGCGATCAACGTTGATCTGGTTGAGGATGGCCAGACCCCGGACGATGTGAAATCCGGAGTGACCCCACGAGCCATCCAGCGTAATCCGCTCAATGATGGTGATGCGCTTATCTCACTGAAAAACATTGAAAATGATGGCAGCGTTCCGGTTGATGCGGGCATTACCATCGGCAGTATGGGGCTTGAAAGCAAAGACGGGACAGAATCAGCAACACTGATCTCGGACCTGAACACTGAGATCTTCCTCTCCCAGCTGGACATCATCGCCAGGACTCAGGATCTGAATGGCGATACGGGCACCACTGGTTCGTTGGGCGTGGATGTGGCCTTCGGTATTGATAATCTGGATGTCAAATTTGATGTCGCAGCTGTGAGCCTGAGGGGCTTCCGCATGGCGGGTAAAAACGCGCTCCAAGATCTCAAGAAGGATGGCGATCTTGATGATCCCAACGATAACGGGAATAAGGGAACTGGTAGCGTCGCTGCCCAGCCGGCTCTGGTCAGCATGGATATTGGGGTAGGTGGCGCGGTTAATTCCGATGTGGATGAAGCCCTGCGGGTCGAACTGGACACCTTCCAGGCCGATATATGGATGCCTGAAATCGGCATCGGCAATGCTGACAGCAATACGGGCGAATACGCGAGCATTGGCTCTGTCGGCATCAGTAATCTCAAGCTTACTGATACGACCATGGCAATTTACGGACGTGAATAACTCTTGGAAGGCGTCTCAGCAGTAACAGCACGGCCGCCCTTGTTGGCGGCCTTGCTGTTTGAAGATGAACCGGTTTGCAAACCTAAGTCGCCGCAATCAGGAGTGAGTGATGAAAATGCGACAAATTCCCGTGCTCTCTATTCTGGCCGCTGTTTTGCTTATGAGTGTCAACGCTCATGGTTCCAATGTCAGCGCCGATACGAAGGTAGCGTTCGATCCCCGGAATCAGGTCATCCCGTTTCCTTATGACATCCTGTTCGAGGCGGGCGCGGATTCAGCCGGCGATCTTGATGGAACACTTAATATTCCCGTTGAAAATCCCGAAAGCAGCAGTGCCAGTGTACCGTTGGCGCTGAATCAGTTGGATGGCTTTTCAACCGTTGGTGCATGGCGGGTGGGGTTTGATGGCGCCATCAATCCCGAAACCCTCGTTGGGGGTGAGACCGTCCGTGTTTTTGAAATGAAAGGGGGCGGTAAGGGCTACCCTGAGCGGGCCCGTCCCAGTGATGTGGAGCGGGAGCTGGTTGAGGGTGAGGATTACACCCTGAACTACGACGCTGAGCAGCAAGCGCTTCAGATACGACCGCTTGAACCCCTGGCGTTCAATACTACCTATACCGTGGCCCTTATGAAGGGCATCGAGGATACCGACGGAGAAAAAGTGGGGTATCCCGTCTCTTGGCTGGGGGCTTTGAATACAGACAGGCTGGGCAGCTGCGATGAGCCCATTAAAGAGGGCCAGACGCTGCTGCAGTGTGTTACCAACCGTGCCATTGAGCCGATTGAGGAAGACCCGGATTACGAGGCCAGTCGGTTTGACATGCTGCTGGCCTGGGGCGTGACCACTCAGCGCGTGGATGCAACCTTCGCATCCGCAGCGACTTTCATCGAAAACGACGGTCTTAAAACACTTTTCAATGAAACGGAAGCCGAATGCACCTCTGTGATCTGCCTGGTCAATCTTGACGAGGCCACGGGGGAAGAGGCCCCGTCGACTCCTGGTGGGAAAGCCCGCATTCTGCCTGGTAGCATCCGGCTTCCCTACGGCATAGGTGAGGCATCCGATCTGTCGCCGGGGTCATCAGGCAACGACTTTGAACCCTCGCCGGCCAACGATGACGCGGCCCTCAGTGAGCACTGGGAATGCCAGGAGGGGCCCTGTAACTCAGACGCGGTTCGCGGCAACGCCGCTGGTAAGTCCATCGTTGACTCGGTTCAGACGGCGCCATTGGTGATGGCGGTGCCGGACCCAAGTGCTGGCGGCGTACCTGAACCATCCGGGGATGGCTACCCGGTTGTGATCTTCCAGCACGCCATTCAGCAGAATCGCTCCAATGCGCTCGCAGTCGCGGATCGGTTGGCGCAGGAAGGATTTGCCGTGGTGGGGATCGACATGCCACTGCATGGCCTTGTTGAACGCAACATTGATAACCCGGACCTTACGGATCTTTACGCGCCCAATTTCAATTCCCGTCTTTACAATTCGGCGATCACAAGCCCTTGTTGGATTTTCTGCGATGGGGATATTGAGTGGGCGAAAGGGATGCGCGGTGCACTGCCAGTCACCTACGAGCGCACCCAGTACCTTGATCTGGTGGGCAACGGTGATGACGCCAGTGATGGCGTGATTGATTCATCCGGATCGCACTTTCTCAATCCCTCGCAGCCGCTGACCCAGCGGGACAATCTGCGCCAGGGCGCGCTGGATCTGGTAACGTTGGCGCATCACCTGCGCAAAGGCGACGTTTCCGAATGCGGTACCCAACTGTTCAGTGATGGTTTTGCTGGGCCGGACTGCGGCAAGAACGCGGCACTGGGGCAGCTCGATCTGGGCTCTTTGCATTTCGTTGGGCATTCGGTTGGTAACGTTGTGGCCGCCCCCTTCCTGTCCTGGGATTCGCGCATTGAGTCAGCGTCTATGCTGACGCCCGTTGGGGGTCTGATGCGGGCGCTGGAAGGCAGCGAGACCATTGGGCCACAGTTGCGTGCGGGGCTTGCGGAAAGCGGTGTGGTGCCAGGCACGGAACGGTATTATCGCTTCTTTGCCTCGGTCCAAGCGGTTATCGATAGTGCCGAGCCGCTGAACCATGCGGCTGCGATCACCAAAGGGAGTGACGGTGAAGCGCGGCCTGTCTACCTGACGCAGATTCTCGGCAATGAGGGCGCCTCCGGAACCGGTAAAACCCCTTCCGATCTGGTGCTCCCGCCATCTGTCGAGGGTCGGCCGCTGGCCGGAAGTACGCCCCTGGCTGAGGCTGTGGGTCTGAAAAAGGCACCAACCGGTGCTGATGACCCGGGTAACGGGTCGGTTACGCTGCGCTCAGGCTACCGTAAAGGCGGCGTGCTTCAGGCGGCACTCGGGTTCCGTTTCGGCACGCACGCCTCGCCGCTGCGGCCCGTTACGCAAGACAGTGATCCCCGCGAGGGAGATGGGGCTACGTTCCCGGTCTACCGCGGCGAGCAGGTGCACAATGAGATGCAGAACCAGCTTGCCGAGTTCCTGAGCAGTGACGGCGAAAAACTCACCATTGAAGACGTTACTCTGGTTGAAGCACGCGACTAAGGCGTCACGTGGTGCATCAAACGAAGCTAGAAAGGGGCCATGAAATGGCCCCTTTCTATTTTGAAGATGCTCTCACGTGAATCGCTCTAAAAGAGGGGGTTACTGCTGTGGCACATCAATGGAGAGATCGAATCCGCCCCCTGGTTTGGGGGTGAGTTTGACCGGTCCGTCATCAATGCCTTTCGGCAGATCAATGGCCCCAACGCCGGGTGGGTTATTGCCCATTGAAAAGTTCAGCGTCTCGCCGTCGAAGCTCAGGCCAAGCTGGCCGTTCTCGTAACTGCGGCTGAACGGGCCTTCGGGAATGTCCGGCACGCCGTAGCCCGGAATCGACGGTTGCGCCAAACCGGTATCGATCCGTGGCTGTACGCCTGCGAGCGGGTCCGCCGAGGATGCCAGCGCCTGGCGAAGGAATTCCTGCTCGGCAAAGCGCTGAGCCTCATCAAGGCTTGCCATGCGCTGTTGCTGCCTTTCCATGATGGTCTGCGTTTCATCGGCTTCCGTACGGATGGGTTCGCCAGGGCGGACCAGCGCCCGGACGGCCCTCGCTCGGCTCTCTTCAACGCTACGGCGCTGGCGATCACTTCGAGGAGACACCACAATGGCGGAATCCTGGATGTAGGTTTCGACCATTTCATCCTGGGAGAGGCTCCGGACACCATCGGCAAGCGCGGCGCTGGCAAAAAGGCCTGCACCCAGTACGGTAGCGGTTAGAATCGGTCTGGTAGCCATGGTCGTATGCCCCGGTCGTATGCTGATTGGTCAGCTTTCAGTATTTGTTGTTTGACAGGCTATTGCAACAGCGATTGGTGCCTAACCGTGAGCGTTCGTTAACAGGCGTGACAGGAATCAAATGGCGGGTTCGTTTGTGAAACGTCTCTGGCGCCGGTGGGTGAACCGGCGTATTCCCCGGGCGGATGGTTATAGACCGGGAAGGCGTAACATTTTTGTCCTTCCCACCCGGGAGGGGCTGATGTTCACCGGGGTGCTGCTGATTTCGCTGCTGACCGGTATCAACTATCAGAACAGCCTGATTTATCTGTTTACCTTCATCCTGGGGGCGTTGTTCTACGGCACTATCTTCCAGACCTACCGTAATATCGAGGGGCTGCATTTGAGTTTGGTGCGGGCCGGTGAAGCCGAGGCTGGTAACAGCCTTCCTGTAGCAATCCGCATCACCGATGAAGACCACCGTTCCCGTTCGGCATTGCGGTTGCAGATTGACGCTGAGGCACCGGTCATGGTCACTGTTGAGGCGGGTGAGGGGCGTGTGGTGCTGCTGCCTGTTGCCACTCGCCGGCGCGGCCTGCGGCAAACCCCTTCCATCCGGCTCGAGACCGACTTTCCGTTCGGGCTGATCAAGGCCTGGACCTGGTTTCGCCCGGCATCCAGGGGCCTGGTGACACCGCGCCCCGTCACGCCACCACCGCTCGAGGTATCGCCGGATGTGGTGGGGGAAGAGGGCGAGGTTACGTTGAATGCCTCACCCGGTGACTCGGATATCCGGCTCAGGCCCTACCGTCAGGGTGATTCGCCCAGGCGTATCAGCTGGAAGCGCTTCGTGCGCAATGGCCAGTTGGTGGTAATGGACTGGGATACGCCGCCAGCGGACCCGCGCTGGCTGGACTGGGCGCAGTTCCCTGGCGTGGATACTGAGTTGCGGCTGAGTTATCTGGCCTGGCAGGTGGAGAGGCTGAGTGAGCAGGGGCAGCCTTTCGGGTTGCGACTACCGGGTCAGACCCTGGAGCCGGACAGCGGTGACCACCATGAGCGTGCCTGCCTGACCTTGCTGGGGACTTTCGGATTCGATGAGGCGCGGGCATGAGCCGTCATCACCTTGATCCATGGGTGGCCGCTTTTGGGCTGATCCTTCTGGCCCAGCTGCAGCGGTTGCCATTGTGGCTCTCGCTGGGCGCCGGCGCCGCGGCGCTCTCCGGCTGGCTGCTGCAGCGCTACCGGCGCCGCGGGCTCCGGCCCCTGTGGCTTGGCGTTCTGGCGCTCGCCAGCGCCGCGGCTTTCTGGGGCTATTACCGCGGGCAGTTCACGGTGGATACCGCTGCCTCCTTCCTGGTACTTACCGTTGCTTTAAAGTGGCTGGAACTGGGGCGGCGCCGGGATCTGTTCATTCTGTTCTTTATCCAGTGCTACCTGGCCGTGGTTACGCTGCTCTTCCATCAGTCCATGCTGTGGGCCGGGGGGCTTCTTGTCAGCGTGTTTCTGCTGTTCACCGGGCTGCAGATGGCGCTGGGCGGTCGTGTTGAGCGCATGGGCGGCGAGGCGATGAAACGCTCAGCTCTGGTTTTTGTGAAGATGCTGCCGGTGGTGATTGTGCTGTTCATCTTTTTTCCACGGATCGGACCTCTGTGGAGCGTGCCACTGGTATCTGATCAGGGCATGACGGGGCTGAGTGACAGTCTTGAGCCCGGGGCGATTACCAGCCTGGCTCAGAATGACGATCCGGCCTTCCGGGTAACCTTCGGCGGGCAAACGCCGGAATCGGGGCAGCGTTACTGGCAGGCTCTGGTGCTTGATCGGTTTGATGGCCGGCGGTGGGATCGGCGCAGCCCTGATGAAGGCGGTGGCATTTCCCGTGTTCCGGAGGATGCCGCAGCCGGAGAGATGGCGGAGGACGAGTACGAGGTGATGCTGGAGCCTCATGGGCGCCGCTGGGGATTCGCGCTGGCGGATTCAGTGCCGGCATCCACGAATGTAAGCCTGAATCACAACGGTATGGTGCGGTTTGAGCGCAGCGTGGATACCCGAAGGCGCTATCGCATGAAACGCGCGCAGCCGGCGCAAGCGCAGCGTCTTTCAGAATCCGCACAGCGTTTCTATACCCGCCTCCCCGGTGACACCAATGACCGGACCCGTGGATGGGTGGCCCAGCAGCGGCGACAATCCGGCGACAGAGAGGCGCTGGTGCGGCGGTTGATGGAACACTTCAATCAGGAGCCGTTCCATTACACCCTGCAGCCGGAGGGATTGGGAGAATCCGACACTGTGGACGCGTTGATGTTCGAAACCCTGGAGGGATTCTGTGAACACTACGCCAGTGCGCTGGCCTTCATGCTGCGCACAGCGGATATTCCGGCGCGGATTGTTACAGGCTACCTCGGCGGCGAGCCCGGAGTGGATGACGAGTATCTGATTGTGCGCCAGTATGACGCCCATGCTTGGGTTCAGGCATGGTTACCAGGGCGTGGTTGGGTGCGGCTCGACCCCACAGCCATGATTGCCCCTGACAGGATCGAGAACGGGCTGCGTGCGGCCATGGGAGAAGACGGTGGATTTCTGGCGGATGATCCCTTTTCCATGAACCGCTATACGGATGTGGGCTGGGTCAACTGGATGCGCCTGCGCTTTGATGCAGTCAACTACTATTGGCAACGGTGGGTCGTGGGCTACGAGGGCCAGACCCAGCTTTCCCTTCTGGATCGGCTGCCTGGTGACATCAATCGGCGGATGCTGGGTGTTATCACAGCAGTGCTGGTTGCTGTTCTGATCATGGCGGGCGTGGGAGTCTCGTTGCTGCGCTCCCGGCGCCGCCACTTCCGCGACCCCTGGTACCGGCTGTATGATCGGTGGTGTGGGTGGCTTGAGCACCGCAATGTCGCGGCCGGTCGCAACGAGACACTGGCCGGACAGGTGTCGGCAGCACAACAGGCCTTCCCGGCGCTGGCGGCTGACGTCCGGGCCTTGGGCGCGCTCCTGGAACGGGCTTTTTACAGTCCTGAGCAGCTGAGGCACATTGATCTCGCACGGGCGCGCCGTCTCATGAACGCAATCCGAAAACGGAAACCCCATGGCCGATCCGGAAACACAGCCACTGCAGAGTGATGCCTTCGCTCCCTGGCCCTGGCAGTCTGATACGTATGATCAGCTGATGCAGCGTCGTCAGGAGGGGCGTTTTCCCCATGCTTCGATGCTGCTGGGGCCGGCTGGCGTTGGCAAGCGTCAGCTATCGGTCGCGCTGGCGTCGCTGCTGCTGTGTGAAGGGCCGGTAAACAGGGGTGAAGGGACCACGGCCTGTGGCGAATGCAAACAGTGTCGCCTGCTGGCCGGCGAGGGCCACCCGGATGCACGCCGGCTCATGCCGACGGATCAGTCGCGTTTTATCCGCATTCATCAGGTGCGGGCGCTCGGCTCGTTCGTGATGGAGAGCCCCCAGGTGGCGCGCCGCAAGGTTGCGATTATTGAGCGCTCAGATCAGCTCAATCTCAATGCCGCCAATGCGCTGCTTAAAACTTTGGAGGAACCGCCTGCTGATACTTTTCTTCTGGTACTGCAGCGCGAGGGGCAACCGGTTCTGCCCACCATCCGCTCCCGCTGTCAGATCCTTCGGGTGGCAGCGCCGGGTACTGCCGAGGCCAGGCAATGGCTGGCGCAGCGGCGATCGGAGGATACCGCTGCGCTGGATCAGGCCCTGAGGTGGGCCGGAGGGGCCCCCTTGGAAGCGCTTCGCCTGCTTGAGGCGGACAGGCCAGGACAAAGGGCGCAGTGCCTGAAGGCGCTGCAGCAGGCGCTGAAATCGGAAATCACCATGTCCGAGGCGGTAAAACCCTTTCTGGCTATGCCGCTAACGGAAGTATTGGACCTGCTTCAGGGCTGGGCGCTGGATCTGGCACGGGCGGGAGCGGATCCGGACGCCATTGGCGACAATGAGGCAGCGCCCATGCTGCGGTTTCTGGCCGGGCGTCGGCATCCGTCGGAATTGACTGCCATCCATGAAAGCATTATGGAGGTTCGTCGGGGCCTGGATTACAACGTCAATCCAGAGCTTGAAGTGATCGGTATTCTGGAGCGGTGGCGCCAGCTGATGCGCCGTCCAGGGGTGGCAAACCCCGCATAAGCGGCTAGACTGGCCAAAAGCGAAAACGCAAGCAAACGGGAGAAACATGGGGCCTGGAATCGGCGCACGCAGCGGCATCATGACGCTGACCATCAAAGATAAGGCGGTGCTTTACGCCGCCTATATGCCCTTCGTTCGCAATGGCGGCCTTTTTATCCCGACGCAGAAAAACTACCGGATGGGGGATGAAGTTTTTCTGTTGCTCAACCTGATGGACGAACCGGAAAAGATTCCTGTTGCCGGCAAGGTGGTCTGGGTCACTCCGAAAGGGGCTCAGGGCAACCGTGCCGCGGGAGTCGGTGTGCAGTTCAATGGCGACGACGAGACGGCGCGCACCAAGATTGAAGCCTACCTGGCCGGGTCCCTGAATTCAGACCGGCCGACGCACACTATGTAACCCATGGCCACTTCTGAGCCTGAACATCTGACCCTGGATGTCCCGTCTGGCACTCTTGGGGCTGTTGCGTGGGGGCATCCGTCGTCCCCGTTGGTCCTTGCTTTCCACGGCTGGCTTGATAACGCTGCCAGTTTCAGCCGGCTCGGGCCGGCCCTTGGCGATCACTTCCGGGTCCTGGCAGTGGACCTGCCAGGCCATGGCCATTCCTTTCACAGGCCACCCGGGGCGAGCTATGAGTTGCTCGACTATGTGCGGGATCTCGCGCCCCTGTTTGATCGATTGGTGCCGGGAGAAGGGGCTGTTCTTGTTGGTCACTCGCTTGGAGGGATCATTGCGAGTCTTCTGAGTGTGGCGGTCCCAGAGCGGGTTAGGGCACTGCTGCTCATCGACAGCCTTGGCCCCTTGACTGGGGATGCTGAGGCCTTCCCGGCTCAGCTCAAGCAGGCCATAGATCGGGTGCGGCAGGGCAGCCGCGGGCAGCCTCCCTACTATGCGAGCCTGGAAGAGGCTATCGAGGCACGCATGAATGGGCGGATTCCACTGACCCGTGCTGCCGCTGAGTGCATCGTCCCCAGAAGTCTGCGACAGGATCAGGATGGCTGGCAGTGGAATACGGATCCGAGGCTGCGCTACCCCTCCATGCACCGGCTTGAGGAAGATGAAGTCACAGCTTATCTGGCGGCCATTGCGGTTCCCACGCTGCTGATACGTGCGAGCCGTGGTATGGCGGTTTTCAAGCCCGAATGGCTTGAAAACCGCCTGCCCAGGCTTGCTGACTGCACCCTGATGGATGTGGCAGGAAGTCACCACTGCCATCTGGATGCGGAAGGGGAGGGGGTTGCGGAAGGTTGCCTCGCCTGGCTTGGGAGGAAGGGGCTGTCCCCCTTGCAATGAGAGCGGGCTGTCCGCATTGTCGATCCACAGAGGGACCAACCTGAAGGGGAGCGGCAATGAGTGAGCCACAGACAGTGGCCCTGGTGCTTGGCAGTGGCGGCGCCAGGGGCTACGCGCATATTGGTGTGATTGAGGTTCTGAGGGAGCAGGGCTACAACATCGTCGCAATCTCTGGTGCCAGTATGGGCGCACTTATCGGCGGCATGTATGCAGCGGGTAAGCTTCAAGCCTACAAGGACTGGGTTACGGGGTTGGACCAGCTGCAGCTGCTGCGCCTGCTGGATTTTTCGCTGGGATCCCCGGGCGCGATCCGGGGCGAAAAGGTGTTTGGTGTTGTTCAGGAGATGCTTGGCGACACCCGGATTGAAGATCTCGGAATGCCCTTTACGGCCGTAGCGACCGACCTACTGGCCCATCAGGAAGTGTGGTTCCAGGAAGGGCCGTTGCACCAGGCGGTAAGGGCGTCGACGGCTATTCCCAGCGTGATCACGCCCGTCATGCTGCAGGGGCGTGTTCTGGTCGATGGAGGGCTTCTGAACCCTTTGCCTATTATTCCCACAGTGGCGGCCCATGCGGATCTGACCCTGGCCGTAAACCTCAGTGGTAATGATAAACGCTATGCCAATCTGCCGCCCCTTGAGGAGTGGGCATCCCGTGAGCGCAAACAGAGTGAGGCGGCGGCCGAGGCCGCGGCACAGGCGGCAGCCGATGAGGAAGTGGATCCTGCTGAGGAGGCTGACGCATCGCCGGATGAATGGCTCGACAGGCTCAAGCAGCGAGCGGCCAGCTGGTTCGATTGGGACAACCAGGAGGCTGCGGGCCGGCGGCGCAACCGGGCCAGCAGCGAGGAGCAGGCACTGATAGACGTCCAGAAGCGCCATGCTTACGAAGCGGAGGCAGGCGCTGGTAATGGCGAGGACGATGCGCGTGCCGTAAGTCTTCAGGAACTCGGGCTGGGCAAGTTCGACGTCATGAACCTGGCGATTGAAACCATGCAGGACTCGCTGACGCGCTACAAGATTGCCGGCTACCCGCCGGATATCCTGATCAATCTCCCCAAGCACGTATGCCGCTCGTTTGATTACCATCGTGCACCGGAGCTGATCCAGCTGGGCCGGATGATTGCCGAGGATGCGCTGGAAGACCACCGTAACGCGGGTAAGGGAGAACCCCGGATTCCGGGCTCGAAACGCCAATAGCTGGTATAATACGCGGTTTTACCGGAATCTGTTGGGGGCATTGGGTGACGAGCGAGGCCATTGAACAACTGCAAACCGTGCGTGACTGGCTGCGTTACGCGGTATCGCGGTTCCGCGAAGCGGGTGTCTGGTGCGGTCATGGCACCGACAGCCATTGGGACGACGCGGTGCAGCTGCTGATGCAGACGCTCCACCTGCCTATGAGCGATAACGTTCCGTTTCTGGATGCGCGCCTGACGCTCTCTGAACGGGAGCGGGTTCTGCAGCGCATTGAGCGCCGCGCTCGTGACCGTGTGCCGGTACCGTACCTTACCGGTGAAGCGTTTTTCATGGGATTGGCGTTTCATGTGGACGAACGTGTTCTGATTCCGCGCTCGCCAATTGGTGAATTCCTGGCCGCCGAGGGCGAGCCCTGGCTGGCGGGTCGACCGGTTGAGCGCATACTGGATCTTTGCGCCGGTAGCGGCTGTATTGGTATCGCCGCAGCCCATGTGTTTCCGCACGCTCGGGTGGATCTCGGTGAGGTCTCACCGCAGGCTGTTGAGGTTGCCGAAAACAACATCAAACGCTACGCCCTTGAGGGTCAGGTCCGCGCTGTCACCTCCGACCTTTTCGACCAGCTGGACGGGCCCTATGATCTGATCCTTGCGAACCCGCCGTACGTAGACGCCAGGGATATGGCAGAACTGCCCGCTGAATACCGGCATGAGCCGGAAATGGGGTTGGCTGCCGGCGATGACGGCCTGGAACTGATGGGCCGGATTCTGCATCAAGCGCCGCACTACCTGTCGCAGCATGGCGTTCTTGTGGGCGAAGTGGGCAACAGCCAGCCGGCGCTGGAGGCAGCCTTTCCGAGCGTGCCCTTCACCTGGCTTGAAATGGAAAACGGCGGTCACGGGGTCTTCGTGGTCGACGCGCAAACACTGGCGCAGGCCGCGCCCCTGCTGAATGGATAGAAGTCATGTCTGGTAACTCTTTCGGAACCCTCTTTACAGTCGCCACCTTCGGCGAAAGTCATGGGCCCGCGCTGGGCTGCATTGTCGATGGTTGCCCGCCTGGCATACCGGTCTCCGCGGAGATGATTCAGGCGGATCTGGACCGGCGGCGGCCGGGTACCTCCCGTCATACCACCCAACGCCGGGAATCGGACGAAGTGCGGGTTCTTTCCGGGGTGTTTGAGGGAGTGACCACGGGGGCACCCATCGGCCTGTTGATTGAGAATACCGATCAGCGTTCGAAAGACTATTCGCAGATCAAGGACCAGTTCCGCCCGGCGCACGCTGACTATACCTACTGGCACAAGTACGGTATCCGCGACTACCGCGGCGGTGGCCGTTCCTCGGCACGGGAGACCGCCATGCGCGTGGCTGCCGGCGCCATTGCCCGGGCCTTCCTGAACGAGAAGGGTATTCGCATCCGGGGCTGTATGACCCAGCTGGGGCCCATTGAGCTGGGTATGACCGATTGGTCCGCAGTGCACGATAACGCCTTTTTCTGTGCTGAACCGGAAAAAGTCCCGGACCTGGAATCCTTTATGGATCAGCTGCGCAAAGACGGTGATTCGGTGGGCGCTCGGATCCGGGTTGAGGCGGATGGCCTGATTCCCGGTCTGGGTGAACCTGTGTTTGATCGTCTGGATGCGGATCTGGCTAAGGCCCTGATGAGTATCAACGCGGTGAAAGGTGTGGAAGTCGGAGCCGGCTTTGAAAGTGTCAGCCAGCGGGGAACCGAACACCGGGATGAGATGACGCCGGACGGATTCCTTTCCAACAATGCCGGGGGCGTGCTGGGTGGCATCTCTTCCGGGCAGCCTCTGGTCGCCAGCCTGGCTCTGAAACCTACATCCAGTCTCCGGTTGCCCGGTCAGGGGATTGATGTCGAAGGCAATCCGGTGGAGGTTGTGACCACCGGCCGTCATGATCCCTGTGTGGGCATCCGGGCCACCCCAATCGCTGAAGCCATGATGGCGATTGTCCTTATGGATCACTACCTGCGCCACCGTGCCCAGAACGCGGATGTACGGGGGGATGCGCCTGATATCGAGAAGGTCCGCCGCCAGCAGGAGGGCTGATATGGCGGCCTCCGAGACGGGGACCTACTGGCGTCTATCCAACCTCTATCTATGGTTTTTCGCCGCCCTTGGCGTGTTCATGCCTTATTGGGCCCTCTACCTTGAAGATCAGGGCTTTCGCTATATTGAGATTGCCCTGCTCATGGCGACTCTCCAGGGAACCAAGATCATCGCCCCCAACCTCTGGGGCTGGCTGGGGGACCGTACCGGACAGCGGCTGCGCCTGATCCGTTTCGGCTCCCTGCTGGCGTTGGTGTGCTTCAGCTTCGCGTTGCTCCGGCCTGGCTTCTGGGGGGTGATGCTGGTGATGCTGTCGTTCAGCTTCTTCTGGAACGCGATACTGCCGTTGTTCGAGGTCATTACCCTGCACAATCTGGGTACCAGTTCACGGCGTTATGGCCGTGTAAGGCTGTGGGGATCGATCGGGTTCATGCTCTCGGTGGCAGGCTTCGGCGCAGCGTTGGATTATATGCCGGTAAGCGTCATCCCCTGGCTGGTGTTGCCGCTTTTTGCGGGGCTCTTTATAGCTTCTCAGCTGATCCATGATGAGCCCAGCACTCGCCGGATGCCCCATCACGGATCCGTTACTGCGATTATGAAACGGCCTGAGGTGTGGTCGTTCTTCATCCTGAACTTCATGCTTCAGGCGAGTCACGGCCCTTACTACACGTTCTTCTCCATCCACCTTGAACAGCTTGGCTACGCGAAAATCAGCACGGGCGCGCTCTGGGCGCTGGGCGTGCTGGCAGAGGTGGGGCTATTCCTGGTGATGCACCGTTTGCTGTCTGCTTACCCTATGCGGGCAATCATGCTTTGTGCGGCGGCACTGACGGCACTGCGCTGGCTGGTGATCGCTGAATTTTCACAGCTTCTCTGGGTTCTTCTAGCGGCGCAGCTGCTGCACGCGGCGTCCTATGCGGCACTGCACGCGGCGTCGGTGCACTATATCCGTCTGCATTTCGGAGATGGGCATCAGGGGCAGGGGCAGGCCCTATACAGCGGGCTTACATACGGCGCTGGTGGTGCTACCGGCGCTTGGCTCTCGGGACTGCTTGTGGAATGGGAGAGCACGGTCGCCGCCTTCTATGGCGGCGCCGGTTTCATGCTGGTCGGCATTGTGGCCGCCTGGGTGTGGATGCGGCCCGAACCGCAGAGGGCGTACGCCAGCCAGTAGTTTCCTGAGTCTGCGCGGCCATTCAGAGGTTGCTGAAATCGCTGGCGTCGTGGCGCTCGGGGAGCTTGGTGCTTTCCTCGCCCCAGGTCTTGTTGACCAAGCGGCCACGCTTCACCGCCGGGCGCTCGGCGATCTCATCCGCCCAGCGCATCACATGGGTGTAGCTGTGCGCCTCCAGGAATTCGGCCGCATCGTAGACTTTGTTCTTTACCAGCGCGCCGTACCAGGGCCAGATCGCCATATCCGCAATGGTGTATTCATCGCCTGCGATGTAGCGGTTGTCCGCCAGCTGGCGGTTAAGCACATCGAGCTGGCGTTTCACTTCCATGGTGAAGCGGTTGATCGGGTACTCGTAAGATTCCGGGGCATAGGCGTAGAAATGCCCGAAACCGCCTCCAAGAAGCGGGGCCATGCCCATTTGCCAGAACAGCCACGAGAGGGTTTCAGTACGCCCGTGAATGTTGCTGGGCAGGAAATCGCCAAACTTTTCGGCCAGATAGAGCAGAATGTTGCCGGATTCGAAGAGGCGCAAGGGCGGGTCCTGAGTATGATCCATCATGGCCGGTATCTTGGAGTTCGGATTAACGGCCACAAACCCGCTACTGAACTGGTCGCCTTCAAGAATGCTGATCGGCCAGGCGTCGTATTCCGCTCCGTTGTGGCCCTGCTCAAGAAGCTCCTCCAGTAGCACTGTAACCTTCACGCCATTGGGCGTTGCCAGGGAATAGAGTTGCAGCGGATGTTTACCTATCGGCAGGTCCTTTTCATGAGTGGGGCCGGCGATGGGGCGGTTAATGCTGGCAAAGCGCCCGCCACTGGTGTGTTCTTCCCATTTCCAGACTTTCGGAGGCGTGTAGTTGTTTTCACTCATGGTTGCAATCTCTCACTGCGTTCGGGATCTCGGCGGAATACGACCGATATTGTGGAGTATGCCATTCACAGGCCGGGTTCAATAAGCATCCCGGATCAGATCGATTCCCGGTTTCAGAACACGGCGCCATTGCGCATCCAATGAGGCGTCGTATTCCGAGTCGTGTTTGGCAACCGCCTTCATCAGCGCGTCCAGCCAAATGGAATACCATTCGGGTGCTATGTCATAACCGTGTCGTGAATGGGTTTCGGCCAGCTGCTTCAGTTTTGTGTCCGGCATTCCCCGGGCATAGAGAATCAGCTGCATGATGCCGTTGCGCAGCAGATGGCGCTGTTGCTTCATGTCGGTATCGCGGAACTGATCCTTGATGGTCTGTGAGCTGCTCATAAAGTAGTCATAGAAATCAATAAAGAACTGTTCGTCCGTGCAGACCCGCCCGTAACTCTGGAATACTGCTTCGACTTCAGAGCTGTCCATACGATCCTCTGCCTGTTTCTGTCCGTGTGTCTTAAGGCGGGATTATAGACCAGTAAAATCGGTTTGTGTTGACGCGCTTACGGTCTGGAGCAGCGCACGCGCGGCTCTTCCGGGTTCACGCCCGCGGATGCCTACAGCTCCCAGCAAACGGGTCAGGGGATCGGAGATATCGAGGGCCACCAGGCTGTTATCGAGCATTGTGTTGGGCAGTACCGACCAGCCCAGACCCACGCTGCTCATCATTTTGATGGTTTCAAGGTAATTGGTGGGCATCTGGGCATCCAGAGTGATGCCATGTTGAAGAAAGTGGTGGGAGACTACCCGGTAGGTTTCAGTGGTACTGGCAGGCAGGATGGCCTGATAGTGGGCTATGTCCTGGAGCGTCAGCTGATCAGCCCGGGCCAGTGGGTGATCCGGGCCACAAACGAAGCTCATCGGATCTTCCCAGGAGCACCAGACCTGGAAGCGTTCCATGATCCGATCGTTGAGCGTAACCCAGGCGAGCGGGGCGTCATGCTGGTGCAGCTGTTGGAACACCTGCTCGGACTCGAGAAACTGCAGGTTGAAGGTCAGTTCAGGTTCGGTTTGCTGAAGGGCCCGCAGCCATTTGGGCAGGTGATGGAGGCCAATATGGTGGCTGGTGATCAATGACAGGGGGCCCTGCATACGATGGTCAAGGCTGGCGATGGCTTCCCGGGCGTTGTGCAGATCGTCGAGTACCTTTCTGGCATGCGGGAGCAAGGCGTGGCCGGCGTCGGTCAGCCGCAGACCCCTGCCGCTGCGTTCGATGAGGGGGCGGCCGGTCTGGTGCTCCAGGGTCGCGATGCGTTTGCTGACAGCGGATTGGGTCAGATGCAGGGCTTCGGCGGCTTCGGAGAAGGAGCTGGTATCGATGACGGTGATGAAGGCGATGAGGGATTGCGTGTCCATTAAGAGTGTCTCCAGCCGTCAGGTCTTTACAGCGGGAGCCGCGCCCGCCACTCCCATTTCAGGCGCTTTCGCTCCCGCGCAACTGGCATAGTATTCTTGCTTGGAATTCAGACCAGGAAAAACATGAATTGAGGTGATCTGAAAAGAGTCTGTACCATGACGGGTAAATCGGTCAAACCACGTTCAGTCTGTTATCAGATCGGGCGTGGTCGCCTGCAAGGGGAGTAGCGCCATGAGTGGCAAGACACTGTACGACAAGCTTTGGGATTCCCACCTGGTGAAGGAGCGTGCTGATGGCTCCTGCCTGATCTACATCGATCGGCACATGCTGCATGAGGTGACGTCGCCGCAGGCCTTTGAAGGGCTTCGACTTGCCGGGCGCAAACCTTGGCGGATTGATGCGAATCTGGCGACGGTGGATCATAACGTCCCCACTACCGGGCGCGAGAATGGCGTTGAGGGGATCGCGGATCCGATTTCGCGGACCCAGGTCCAGACCCTGGATGACAACTGTGATGAGTTCGGGATTGTCGAGTACGGCATGAGCGATCAGCGCCAGGGTATCGTGCATGTGATCGGGCCTGAGCAGGGGGCGACTCTGCCGGGAATGACGGTTGTCTGCGGGGATTCGCATACCTCCACGCATGGGGCTTTCGGAGCGCTGGCGCACGGTATAGGGACTTCTGAAGTTGAGCATGTGCTGGCAACCCAGTGCCTGGTTCAGCAGAAGTCGAAGAATATGCTGGTGCAGGTGGACGGGGAGCTTAAGCCGGGCATTACGGGTAAGGATGTGATGCTGGCGATCATCGGTAAGATCGGTACGGCGGGTGGTACGGGTTATGCCATTGAATATGCGGGCTCGGCGATTCGCGGTCTGTCGATGGAGGCACGTATGACGATGTGCAACATGTCCATCGAGGCGGGCGCCCGCGCCGGTATGGTAGCAGTGGATGACAAAACCATCGATTATGTGAAGGGCAGGCCGATGGCGCCTAAAGGCGAGATGTGGGACCGGGCTGTCGAGGCATGGCGCCAGCTCAAGAGCGACAAGGACGCGGCCTTCGACAAAGTAGTCCATCTGGATGCCGCTGAGATTCAACCCCAGGTAAGCTGGGGGACCTCGCCAGAGATGGTTACCAACGTTGGCGATCGTGTTCCGGATCCGGCAAATGAAGCCGATCCGATCAAGCGTGAGGGGATGGAGCGTGCCCTGAAGTACATGGGGCTTGAGCCCAATACGCCAATGACCCAGATCAAGCTGGACCGGATCTTCATCGGATCCTGTACCAATGCCCGCATTGAGGATCTGCGCGAGGCCGCGTCCATCCTCAAGGGCCAGACCATTGCCGCAACGCTCAGGCAGGCGATGGTGGTGCCGGGGTCCGGTATGGTGAAGGCGCAGGCCGAAGAAGAAGGGCTGGACCGGATCTTCATTGATGCTGGCTTCGAATGGCGTGAACCAGGGTGTTCCATGTGTCTGGGCATGAATCCCGACCAGTTGGGTGATGGTGAGCACTGTGCGTCCACCTCCAACCGTAATTTCGAGGGCCGGCAGGGCTTTGGCGGACGCACCCATCTGGTGAGTCCGGCCATGGCAGCGGCCGCGGCCATGCATGGCCATTTTGTGGATATTTGCGAGTACTACGACAGGGTTGGGTGAGACCATGAAGGCATTCACGAAACACACGGGGCTGCTTGCACCCATGGATCGATCCAACGTTGATACCGACATGATCATCCCCAAGCAGTTTCTCAAGTCCATCAAGCGCACGGGGTTTGGGCCCAACCTGTTCGATGAGCTGCGCTATCAGGATGAGGGGAAGCCAGGCAAGGACAACAGTAAGCGTCCGCTCAATCCGGATTTTGTCCTCAATCAGCCGCGTTATCAGGGCGCCAGTGTGCTGCTGGCGCGGGCCAATTTCGGCTGTGGATCGAGCCGCGAGCATGCGCCCTGGGCACTGGAGGACTTCGGTTTCCGGGCAATCATTGCACCAAGTTTTGCCGACATCTTCTACAACAACTGCTTTAAGAATGGAGTGTTACCCGTTGTTCTTAAACAGGAAGAGGTCGATGAGCTTTTTCAGGCTGTGGAGGCCGTGGAAGGGTATTCGTTAACCGTGGATCTGGAGAACCAGACCGTTTCGACGCCGGATGGTAAAACCTATCGGTTCGATGTGGATGAATTCCGCCGGCATTGCCTGCTCAACGGCCTCGACGATATTGGGGTGACACTGGAAGATGCGGATGCCATCCGCAGTTATGAGCAGCGCCGCAAGCAGGAAGCGCCCTGGCTGTTTCCGGCGGATTGAATAGTATTCAGACATCAAACTTTCAGGATGATGACACCATGACACAGAAGGTACTTTTACTCCCGGGCGACGGTATTGGTCCGGACGTTATTGAACAGACCCGTGTCGTTCTGGAGCGCGTTAGTGAGCGCAGTGCCCTGGGCCTGAGTTTTGATGAGGCTCTGGTGGGCGGTTCTGCCATCGACGCTGCGGGAACAGCGCTCCCTGATGACACCATGGCAAAGGCTCGGGAGGCTGGTGGCGTTCTTCTGGGTGCGGTGGGTGGTCCCAAATGGGATCATCTTGAGATGGCTGAACGCCCCGAAAAGGGACTTCTGGGTCTGCGTTCCGGTCTGGGACTGTTTGCCAATCTGCGTCCGGCGTTTCTTTATCCCCAGCTGGCGGAAGCATCCAGCCTGCGTCCGGAAGTGGTGAGCGGATTGGATATTGTTATTGTGCGCGAGCTGACCGGGGGGATCTACTTCGGTCAGCCGCGTGGTATTGAGACATTGACAAATGGCGAACGCGAGGGCCTCAACACTTACCGTTACAACGAGTCTGAGATCCGTCGCATCGGGCGGGTCGCGTTTGAATCGGCCCGCCAGCGCAACAAACGGGTCTGTTCCATCGACAAGGCCAATGTTCTCGAAGTGACCGTGCTGTGGCGGGAAGTCATGAATGAGCTTGCGCAGGAATACCCGGATGTTGAGCTGAGCCACATGTATGTGGATAACGCCGCCATGCAGCTGGTGCGCGATCCGAACCAGTTTGATGTGATTGTCACCGGCAATATGTTCGGTGATATCCTGTCCGATGAGGCCGCTATGCTGACGGGCTCAATCGGTATGCTACCGTCAGCGGCACTTAACGAGAGCAAGCAGGGCATGTACGAACCCTGCCACGGCTCGGCGCCGGATATTGCCGGTCAGGATAAGGCGAACCCGCTGGCGACGATCCTCTCCGGAGCCATGATGCTGCGCTACAGTTTCGGTATGGAAGAGGCGGCCAGCGCTATAGAAAAGGCGGTGCGGGACGTTCTGGAGCAGAAACTGCGCACGCCGGACATCCATTTTGAGGGAACGCAGCTTGTGGGCACCCGTGCCATGGGCGAAGCGGTCCTTTCAGCCCTGGATGCTCACTTGTAAGAGGGCTTCGCCTGCAAGAGCTCAGGGCTCAGATATACAAACCCAGTAGGTTACAAACAGAGGCGGAACAATGAAGCGAGTAGGTCTGGTTGGCTGGCGTGGCATGGTCGGTTCCGTGCTGATGCAGCGGATGCAGGAAGAGGATAACTTTGCTGGCATCGAGCCGGTATTCTTTACCACATCGCAAGCAGGGAAGCCGGCGCCGGACTTTGGCAAAGAGGCGCCTCCGCTTAAGGATGCCCGGGATATTCAGGAACTGAAGGCGATGGACATCATTGTCACCTGCCAGGGTGGTGACTACACCAATGAAGTCTATGGGCCTCTGCGTGAAGCTGGCTGGGACGGCTACTGGATTGATGCGGCCTCCGCGCTGCGCATGGAAGACAGTTCTGTCATTGTCCTTGACCCGGTGAATCGTGGTGTCATTGACCGGTCTCTGGACGCGGGGCGGCGCGATTTCATCGGCGGTAACTGTACCGTCAGTCTGATGTTGATGGGGATCGGGGCGCTTTTCGATCACGACCTGGTGGAATGGATTAGCCCTATGACCTATCAGGCCGCGTCGGGCTCTGGCGCCAAGCACATGCGCGAACTCCTGGACCAGATGGGGGCTCTGAATGGCGCGGTTTCCGATCTGCTGGCCGATCCTTCTTCCGCGATTCTGGAGATTGACCGGCAGGTGACCACAACCATGCGCAGTGGCGAGTTTCCGACGGAGAACTTTGGCGTGCCCTTGGCTGGCAGTCTGATCCCCTGGCTCGACAAACCCATGCCATCCGGTCAGAGTAAGGAAGAGTGGAAAGCGGGCGCCGAGAGCAACAAGATTCTGGGGCGCACCGATAACCCAGTGCCAATTGACGGTACCTGCGTGCGCGTTGGCGCCATGCGCAGCCACAGCCAAGCGCTGACGATCAAGCTCCGTCAAGACGTTCCGCTTTCCGATATCGAGGCTATGCTTCAGGAACATAGCCCGTGGTGCGAGTTTGTGCCGAATGAGCAGCAGGCCAGTATGGAGAAGCTCAGTCCGGCTTATGCTACGGGGTCGCTGAATGTGCCCGTTGGCCGGCTGCGTAAGCTGGCCATGGGCGGGCAATACCTCAATGCCTTCACGGTCGGTGACCAGCTGCTGTGGGGCGCCGCTGAGCCGCTGCGGCGGATGCTGGCCATTCTGCTTGAGCGCAATGGCTGAATCTGGAAGGATTCTGTGCCCTGGTCTGGCGTGAAACGGGGCGCATTCCCGCCAGCCGGGCATCGTCCTTGCCCGGCGATTTATTGCGTAATTCGCGTTTATCAACAATACTTCCGCTTAACTTCATAATTACAGGTGTATTTCCTTAATCTGCGCGGAATTCGCGGATGGCTGCCTGACGAGAACGGGGAAAGGATACGGCATGAAAGTACGCAAACTGGCGGTGGCGCTCGCCCTGGCTGGCGGGCTTGGATCAGGTCTTGCTCAGGCTCTTGGCATGGGCGAGGGGCGCATACTAACGAACCTGAACGAACCGCTCCGGGCTGAAATTGAGATCAGTGAACCGCGTGATCTTTCCGCGGACCAGATCAAGGTCTCTCTGGCGCCGGAATCTGAATTTGAGCGCGCTGGCCTTCGCCGGATGGATGTACTCCACGACCTGAAGTTCGAGGTGGTCGAATCCGACGGGGGATTCCAGATCGAGGTCACTTCCGAAGGGCCTATCCGGGAACCCTTCCTGAATTTTCTGGTGGAGCTGACCTGGCCGAAAGGACGGTTGCTGCGCGAATATTCGTTCCTTGTGGATCCTCCGTCCCGCGATCCCGGCCCAGAAGCCATTGGTCCCAGCGCGGAGACGGAAGGTGGCGGTACCCAGGCCCGATCTGAGCCGGCTTCGCAGCGCCAACAGCAACAGGCCAGTACAGCTGCTGCCGGGGCACCTGAAGAATACGGTCCCACTGGCGCTAATGATACACTCTGGGGCATTGCCGGTGAGGTCAGCCCCTCCAGCGATCTGAATCGCCATCAGGTGATGTTGGCAATCCAGGACGCCAATCCCAAGGCTTTTGCCAATAACAATATCAATGAAATGCGCCGTGGCCATGTCCTGCGTATCCCGCCTGAGGAGGCGATGCGTTCGCGTTCCAGGCAGGAAGCGATCCAACAGGTCGTGGCGCAGAACGAACGCCACCAGCAGGGAACTCAGCGCCAGGCGTCAACAGATTCTTCTCCCAGGGCGCCGCAGGCAGATGACTCGGCGGAAACGGCACAACAGGCTCCGTCATCGGAAGCGCAACCTTCACCCGGTGAGTCTGGCGATGACGGTGAGGATGAGCTCCGTATCCTGGTGGCGGATGGTGAAAACAGCGGCGATGATGGAACCATGGCCGGGATGGGTGATGGCGAGGGTGACGAACGGCTCGCCTCTGCTCTGGAGGAGCTGGACCGTGCCGAGAGGGATCGTGAAGAGCTATCGGATCGTCTGGCGGATCTGGAGAAACAGCTTGATACTATGAGCCAGTTGATTGAGCTGAAAGACGATCAGCTGGCAGAAATGGAACAGCGGCTTGCCGAGGCACGCGAGAACAACGGGGCGTCCGACGTCCAGGCTTCGGGTGAAACTGCGGAGGCCGCGCAAGGGGGCTCTGGCGAGGCTCCGGACGCCCAGTCTGAGTCCACTGACAGTCGCGACGATTCCGGCAGCGAGGTTGTGACTGAATCTGAGGCCCAGCAAACTCAAGGTCAGGAACCGACGACTGGCGATGAAGAGTCTGAACCCGCCGTCGCCTCAAGTTCAGGCGGTGAATCCGGTGATGGCGATGGCGCTGCTCAATCCGATTCGGAACAGACAGAGGGCAAGGGCGCGCCCGCCAATCTAACTCAGGTCTTTCAGCGCGTGGTCAACGATCCCCGCTACCAGATCGGAGCAGGCGTTCTGGGTATAGGGTTGCTGGGACTGCTCTGGGGGCTTGCACGACGTAACGCGGCCCGGGAACAGGCTTTCTACGATCAGCTGAAGGATGTAGCCGAAACGTCGGATGAACCGGTTGAGGATGAGCAGGCACTGGATCTGAGTGCGGCCGCTGATGAATCCGAAGAGTCGTTGACTGACGCTGAGCAGGCCTCTGACAGTCAGGACGGTGAAGACGCGTTGGCTGAGGCTGATGTCTATCTTGCCTATGGGCGCCATGAACAGGCTGCGCGCCATCTGGAGCAAGCTATTTCGGCCGAGCCAAGTCGGGTGGATCTGCGGCTCAAGCTGCTTGGCGTCTATGCGGATGCCGGTGAATCGGAGAATTTCGAAAAGCAGTATCGTGAGCTCAGTGCTTTCAATGATGATGACGTCATGCAGCAGGCCGACGATCTGCGCAGCCAGCTGGACACATCTGACGAAGACATCAGTATTGAGGACCTGACCGAGCAGCTGAAGACGGGTACCGGCTCCGAAGCCGAAATGGTGGGCGAATCGCCTGGTGAAGAGCAGTCGCCCGTTGCGGAAGATTTGCTCGAAGACGATGAGTTTGATTTCAGCGCCCTTGATGATGTGGATGATCTGCTGGGTGAATCTTCTGACGTTGCAAAGGATACGGCCACCTCGGACAGTGAGAAGGAGACTGAGGAAGAGGCTCAGGCTGAAGAGTTCAGTATCGATTTCGATCTGGGCGAGGATGAAAAACCAGTTGCCCCCGAAATGACTGACTCTGGCTCAGAGACGGAAGAAGATGTGGCAGACCTTGGTTTCTCCATGGACGATTTGGAACTGGAGGAGCCCCGAGAGCCGGAGAATGAGTCAGTGCCTGAGCTGGATGCCGGACTCTCCGAAGAGCAACCCGAGACGGGGTCCAGCCACACTACCGAAACCGCCGAAACCACGGCGCAGACGGATGCCGAGCTGACACTGGATGAGCTTGATCTGGAGCTGGAAACAGAGGCGCCAGCGCCATCAGAGGAAAAACCAGAGGGGACACCTGAAGCGCCAGCGCAAGCTGAATCAGGGCCATCTTCAGAGTCGGAGTTTGATGATTCCTTCCTTGAGGAGCTGGATGCGGAGCTGGATCGGGTGACTGGTGAGGAAGCGGAAAGCGATGAGCCTGTGGCTACGACAGCACAAGCGCCGGCGCCGGAGTCTGATGATGAACTGGAAGATCTGGCTCTGGACGTCTCCGAGGAAGATCTTGAGCTGGCCGAGGAGGTTGCTCAGGAAGGCATGGCCGAAGACCCGCAACAGCCGGGGCAGGGTGAGGCGTCAACGGATAAAGCGGACGCACCCGCCGACCAGCTGGAAGAAAGTCTGATGGACTCGGAAGCAGACGATCTCGGTCTTGAGAGTGCTCTTTCCGACGATGAATTGGCCGCTCTGGAAGGTGAGGAAACGCAGACACCCGCTCCTCAGCAGAGGCAAGGGGCAGCAGAGATGGAATCCGAAAGCGTGTCCTCGGGATCCGAGGGCAGTGACGAGGAGTTTGATTTCCTGGAGGGCACGGACGAGGCTGGCACCAAGCTGGATCTCGCGCGGGCCTATGTGGAGATGGGAGATGCCGACGGCGCGCGTGACATTCTTGAAGAAGTGGCGCGCGAAGGCAGTGAAGACCAGCAGAAGGAAGCCCAGCGGCTTCTCAATGAACTCTGAATCATCGTGCTACAGGACCCCGCCGAGCTGACAACAGCGTTCGCAGCTGGCCCAGGGCGTATAGCCCTGGTGCTTGAGTATGACGGCAGCGGCTTCCACGGATGGCAGGACCAGAAAAGCGGCCTCCGAACCATTGGTGGAACGCTCGCTTCGGCCGTGTCAAAAGTTGCTAATGAACCGGTTACCCCGGTGTGTGCAGGGCGCACGGACTCTGGCGTTCATGCCTGTTATCAGCCTGTGCATTTTGATACTGGCGCCTCGCGTGCCATTCGCTCCTGGGTTCTGGGTATCAATAGCGCGCTTCCCGGCGATATACGGGTTCACTGGGCCGGGCAGGCCACTCCGGACTTCAGTGCGCGTTTTACCGCCCGTTGCCGTCGTTATCGCTATGTGATGCTGGACACCCCTACCGCACCGGCACTTCTACGCGGGCGCGTGGCGTGGACGCATACACCTCTGGATCGCAACGCCATGCAAAAGGCTGCGCAGTACCTGATGGGAGAACAGGATTTCTCGGCCTTCCGGGCTGCCGGCTGCCAGGCTAACAGCCCCTGGCGATGCATCCAGGCGATCACTGTTTATCGCGAAGGCCCTTTTCTGGTGCTGGATATCACCGCTAACGCGTTTCTGCATCACATGGTGCGTAATATTGCCGGTACGCTGATGGCGGTGGGTCATGGTGAACGCCAGCCAGAGTGGGTCGCAGGGGTGCTCCGCGAGAAGGATCGGCGCTCTGCCGGCGTTACCGCGCCAGCCCAGGGCCTCTACCTGGTGGATGTATGCTATCCGGCGGAAAACGTTTTGCCGCGCCCAAGATTGGGCCCCTGGTGGCTTGGGCCGCCTCCATAAGGCTTGGTCTGCGAGGCGGCGGGCGCTATGCTGTGCGTTTTAACGCTGGAGATGGTCTTGTCACGCCCCCGAATCAAGATCTGCGGTATTACCCGTGAGGAGGATGCCATCGCGGCGGCTGAGGCCGGCGCGGATGCCATCGGCTTGGTTTTTCATCCTGATAGTGCGCGTTATGTCCCGCTTGAACAGGCTCGGCGAATCCGCGAGGCGCTGCCTCCTTTCGTAACGACGGTCGGTCTTTTCGTGAATGCATCAGGCCGTTTCGTGGAGGAAGCACTTGGCCATGTGCCACTGGACCTGCTCCAGTTCCATGGTGACGAGTCGGCGGCGTTCTGTGGCGGATTCGGACATCCCTGGATTCGCGCTGTCAGGGTTCGGGATTCCCGGGTGGTTGTGGCGGCAGAGAATACTTATTATAGAGCGCTCGGCCTGCTGACGGATGCCTATGACCCGGATTGTTATGGTGGAACAGGAACAACGTTCAACTGGGACTGGTTGCCGTCGACGCCCTCCATGCCGCTTATTCTGGCGGGCGGGCTTACAGCGGAGAATGTCGGCGAGGCCGTACGACGCGTGCGACCCTGGGCGGTGGATGTCAGCGGCGGTGTGGAATCCGAACCGGGCATCAAGAGCCGTCGGCGCATCAATGAATTTGTCCGGGAGGTTACCCTGACCCATGAAACTGACTGAGCAACAGATCAAGGAAAGTCCGGACGCGCGGGGCCATTTCGGCGCCTACGGGGGCCGTTTTGTCTCTGAAACCCTGATCGATTCTCTGCAACACCTGGAAAGCGAGTATCTCCGGCTGCGTGAGGATCCGGATTTTGTCGCAAGGGTGAACAGTGATCTTGCTGACTATGTGGGTAGGCCGACGCCGCTTTACCATGCGGATCGGCTGAGCAGCCAGCTGGGAGGCGCTTCCATCTGGCTGAAGCGTGAAGACCTCTGCCATACGGGCGCGCACAAGGTGAACAACACCATTGGCCAGGCGCTGCTGGCTAAATTCCTGGGCAAACCGCGTGTCATTGCGGAAACAGGTGCTGGTCAGCACGGTGTTGCTACGGCGACCGTTGCAGCGCGTCTTGGTCTCAAATGCAAGATCTACATGGGGGCTGAGGACGTCCGCCGGCAGGCGATCAACGTCTATCGCATGAAGCTTCTGGGCGCCGAAGTGGAATCTGTTGAAGGGGGTACGCGCACGCTCAAGGATGCCATGAATGAGGCGCTGCGTGACTGGGTTACCAATGTGGACGACACCTTTTACATTATCGGTACGGTGGCAGGCCCCCATCCCTATCCGATGCTCGTGCGTGATTTCCAGTCCGTGATCGGTCGCGAAACGCGACAGCAGTGCCTTGAAAGAAACGGGGCACTGCCGGATGCGTTGGTCGCCTGTGTTGGCGGTGGCTCCAACGCAATAGGGCTTTTCCATCCTTTCCTGAGCGATGAATCGGTTGCGATGTATGGCGTTGAGGCCGGCGGCCATGGTGTGGAATCCGGCGAGCACGCGGCGCCGCTTAGCGCGGGCAAGCCCGGCGTATTGCATGGTAACCGGACCTATCTGATGGAGGATGAGTTCGGCCAGATTGCGGGCACGCATTCGGTTTCAGCCGGCCTCGACTATCCTGGCGTGGGCCCGGAGCATTCCTGGCTCAAGGACATCGGGCGCGTAAACTATGTGTCGGTGACTGACGACGAGGCAATGGAAGGCTTCCGCCGATTGACGGCGGTGGAAGGTATCATGCCTGCGCTTGAAACCGCTCACGCGATTGCCTGGGTCATAAAAATGGCTCCTACCATGAGGCAGGATCAATCCATCGTTATTAATCTTTCCGGCCGTGGCGACAAGGATATCGATTCTGTTGCCCGCATGGATAACATCGAAGTGGAGCAGCGCTGACCCATGAGCCGAATTGAACAGCGACTCACGACCCTGCGTGAACAGGGGCGTAAAGCCCTGATTCCCTACATCACTGCTGGTGATCCCGACACCGATGAGACGCTACAT
Organism: Salicola sp. Rm-C-2C1-2; assembly: GCF_040196175.1. Classification (NCBI taxonomy): domain Bacteria; kingdom Pseudomonadati; phylum Pseudomonadota; class Gammaproteobacteria; order Oceanospirillales; family Halomonadaceae; genus Salicola; species Salicola sp. Rm-C-2C1-2. The sequence continues at coordinate 916,814 of NZ_JBEFNF010000001.1, forward strand.
ATCATGCACAGTCTGGTGCAGGCCGGGGCGGATCTCATCGAACTCGGGGTGCCGTTTTCTGACCCCATGGCGGATGGCCCCGTGATCCAGCGGGCCTGTGAGCGCGCGCTGGCGAAAGGCTGTACCAGCCGCGACGTGCTGGAGGTGGTGCGCCGTTTCCGGGAAACAGACGGCGAAACGCCCGTTGTGCTTATGGGGTATCTCAATCCTGTCGAGGCAATGGGTTATGAAACTTTTGCCGGGCGTGCTGCCGAAGCAGGGGTGGATGGTGTCCTGATGGTGGACTTGCCGCCGGAAGAGGCTGGCGATGTGGTTCCCTGGTTCCAGTCCCAGGGGCTCGATCTTATCTTCCTGATCTCGCCTACCACCTCGGATGAACGGATTCGGCGCATGGGCGAATACAGCAGCGGTTACCTCTATTACGTGTCACTCAAGGGGGTCACCGGGTCTGCCAGTATCGACGCTCGAGCCGTTGAGGACGGCGTTGCCCGCATCCGTGATCTTACGGAACTGCCGGTCGCTGTCGGGTTCGGGATACGTGATGCCGAGACGGCAGCCGCCATAGGTCGGGTTTCGGATGCTATTATCGTGGGTAGTATTATTGTTGATTGTATTGGCCGGCATCCCGAGGGGGGCGAATCACTGCACCAGGCCCTCAAAACGCTGGTGAAGCCCCTGAAGGACAGCCTCGACACACCCTGAGCCGGAGGACAGTTCATGAGCAGCTGGCTCGATAAGATCATGCCCGGGATGATCCGTTCGGACGCGCAACAGCGCTCCACGGTCCCAGAAGGGCTCTGGAAGAAATGCCCCAAGTGCAGCGGGTTTCTATACCGCCCGGAGCTCGATCGCAACCTCAACGTTTGCCCGAAGTGCGAGCATCACATCCGGATCAACGCGCGTCGTCGCCTGGAGATCTTTCTGGACGCGAAAGACTCTCGCGAATTCGCGAATGACCTTGAACCCGTGGATCGCCTCAAGTTCAAGGACACCAAGCGCTACAAGGATCGCCTGAGCCAGGCTCAGAAGAGCACGGGCGAGAAAGACGCTTTGGTGGTCATGGCCGGTACAGTGCAGGAAGTCCCTGTCGTTGCGGTGGCGTTCGAGTTCCAGTTTCTGGGCGGCTCCATGGGGCAGGTGGTCGGCGAGAAGTTTGTGCGCGCCGTAAACCTCTGCCTTGAGGAGAACGTTCCGCTGGTTTGTTTTGCTGCCAGCGGTGGCGCCCGCATGCAGGAGGCCATCATGTCGCTGATGCAGATGGCCAAGACAGCAGCGGCGCTTCAGCGCATGCGGGAAAAGGGTATTCCGTTCATTTCCGTGCTCACCGATCCCGTTTTCGGCGGCGTTTCCGCCAGTCTTGGCATGTTGGGCGATCTCAATATCGCGGAGCCGTATGCGCTGGTGGGCTTCGCCGGCCCCCGGGTCATCGAGCAGACCGTGCGCGAGAAACTGCCGGAAGGGTTCCAGCGCAGCGAATTCCTGATCGAGCACGGGGCGATTGATATGATCGTTTCCCGGCATGATATGCGGGATCGTGTTGCTCACGTTCTGGCCAAGCTGGGGCAGCGCGAGCAGCCTCCTGAGGACGAGCCTGAGCCGCTTGCCGAGCAGCTGCCGGAAGAGGCCAGCGGTGACGCCGATGCCGCTCAGTGATGCCGGTCTTGATGACTGGCTGGCGTATCTCGAATCCCTTCATGCCAGTGAAATGGAGCTTGGCCTTGACCGGGTGATGATCGTCTACCGGCGTCTCATGCCGGAAGGCCTGCCCGGCAGGGTCGTGATCATCGGGGGCACCAATGGCAAGGGCAGCACGCTCACCGCTCTGGAATCGCTGATCCGTTGCCATGGCCACAGCACTGGGGCCTTCACCTCTCCGCATATCCGGCGTTTTAATGAGCGCGTGCGCATTGACGGTGAACAGGCTTCGGACGCAGCCCTCTGCAGCGCCATGGCTGCCGTGGAACAGGCTCGACGCAACGTGGCGCTCACCTATTTCGAGTTCACCACTCTGGCGGCTTTCTGGCTTTTCCGGGAGGCTGGCGTGGAGTACCCGCTTCTGGAAGTGGGCCTCGGGGGGCGCCTCGATGCTGTCAATGTGGCTGAACCGGTACTGTCCATCATTACCGGGGTGGATCTGGACCATACCCAGTGGTTGGGCAGTGACCGCGAAACGATTGGTTATGAAAAGGCCGGGATTCTGCGTGCGGGGCAGCCGGCACTATTCGGTGATCCGGATCCGCCGTCCTCGGTCGTTGACCAGGCTGCTGCTCAGGGTGTTGCTCTGCGCATTCGGGGCCGGGATTTTGGTGGCGAGGACGGTGACAGGGGATTATCAGCTTCCCAGCAGACAGCTCTCGCCGCCCACGGGATGCTTGGCTTTTCCGAGACTGACGAAACGCTGATAAAGCTGCGTGAGTCTGAAGCCCCGGCCGGCCGTTTCCAGAGGCTGGAAGGCCAACCGCCCGTAATCCTTGATGTGGGCCATAATCCCCAGGCAGCTCGTTGGCTGGCGAGGCGACTTGAGGGGTTGCCGGAAAAGCCGGTGGAAGCGGTTTATGCTGCCATGAGCGACAAAGATGTCGAAGGGGTAGCCGCTGCGCTCTCCGGTGTCATTGACCGCTGGCATCTGGCCCCGCTGCCGGGACCGCGTGGCTTGGCCCCGGAGCAGCTTGCTGAGCGGATTTCCGGTGTTATTCCGCAGGATCTGATCCGAACGACCCCCTCGGTTCGGGATGCTTTGGCCTCAGCCAGCGAGACGGCCGGGCAGAGCGGTTGCGTTCTGGTTTTTGGCTCTTTCCTGACGGTTTCTGAAGCTTTGTCAGTGGTGGCTCCGTAACTGGCCCCGGCTTCCTTAAAGCGGTTACACTCCATACCGACCTGAACATAATCGAGGCGCAGGGATTTGGACGGATTCAAACAGCGGATCATCGGGGCACTGATCATTGTCTGCCTGGCAGTGATCTTCCTGCCGATGCTTTTTGACGAGCCGCACCAGGGCCGTCAGGAGCAGATTCTGGAAGTTCCTGAAGAACCGGAAATGCAGCCGGTGCAAATTGAGGAGCCCAAGGAGCCGGACGTACCGCGAAGCGGTGACGCGCCGGATATCCCCATGGCGGATCAGGGGGTGGCCCGTGACGAAGAGCCAGCCGTGGCGCAGGATGATCCAGAGCCGGCTCCTGAAGTGGAGCAAGAGGATGCGGGCGCGCTCAAAGGCGCTTGGCTGGTTCGGCTTGGCAGCTTCAGCAATCGTGATAATGCCCTCAGGCTCAGGGACAGATTGCGCAATCAGGGCATGGAAGCCCACAGCGAGACCGTCGATAATGAGAAGGGCACCTTTACACGTGTGTTCACGGGGCCTTTTCTGGACGAGCAGAAAGCCAAGTCCGCGCGTGACCAGCTCGAAGCCGATTACGACCTTGAACCCATGGTGGTTGAAGGACGGGACTGACGTCGGTTTGGCGGTCTCCAGATTCCTGCTAGAATGTTCGTTTGCTGAAAACACTGGGGCCTCCGGATGGATGCGCTGATCTGGATTGACTGGGTCATCCTTGCCATTGTCGCCGTTTCCACTCTGATCAGCCTTAAACGGGGTTTCGTCAGGGAAGCGATGTCACTTGTGATCTGGGTGGGCGCATTTGTAATTGCCCGCACGTTTCACCCCAATATGCAGATGCTACTGGCGGATACCGTCAGCAATCCCACGGTTCGTCTTATCGCGGCTTTCAGCATCCTGTTTCTGGGCACTCTGGTCGTAGGGGCAGTGGTGAACAATGCTCTGGGCCGATTGGTGGAGGCCACCGGCCTCAGCGCTACTGACCGAACCCTGGGCATGGTCTTCGGACTGTCGCGTGGTCTGGTAGTGGTACTGGTTGCGCTCGCGCTGTTGCGCATGACGCCAGTGACCGGTGACGTCTGGTGGCGTGAGTCGGTGACCGTTCAGGAGCTTGCAAGAGTCGAGGCCTGGACGCGGGATATACTTGGTGATGAGATCGATGCGCTTCTGCCGGATGCGGAAGCCGCGAATGACGCCTCTGGAAAGGCTATGAAGCAAGGCGCACAACACCTTATGGAAATGCAGGAAAGTGCGCCGCAATTCTCCAGGGAAGACCGTTCCCAACCCTAAGCAACCGCGGAGTAATGCAATCCGATGTGTGGAATCGTTGGCATCGTTGGCACGGCCAACGTCAACCAGTCGCTCTATGACGCGCTGACCGTTCTTCAGCACCGGGGTCAGGATGCAGCAGGCATCGTGACTTTCGAAAATGAGCGTTTTTTCCTGCGTAAAGACAACGGCCTGGTCAAGGATGTCTTCCGTACCCGCCACATGCGCCGGCTGGTGGGCAATGTTGGCATCGGGCATGTGCGCTATCCCACAGCGGGTACATCCAGTTCAGCTGAGGCACAGCCCTTTTATGTTAACAGCCCCTATGGCATAACACTGGCGCATAACGGCAACCTCACCAACACAGATGAGCTGGCGAACGATGTATTCCGTTCGGATCTGCGCCATATCAACACCAATTCCGATTCCGAGGTGCTTCTGAATGTCTTTGCGCATGAGCTTCAGAAGAAAGGCAAGCTGAATCCGTGCAGCGACGATGTCTTTGATGCGGTGCGGACCGTTCATCGCCGTGCGAGCGGAGCCTATGCCGCGATCGCAATGATTACCGGCTACGGCATTGTCGGTTTCCGGGATCCCAATGGCATCCGCCCGGCCTGTTTCGGTGTGCGTGAGACGCCTGAAGGTAAGGAATACATGATCGCCTCTGAGAGTGTGGCGCTGGCCTCACAGGGGTTTGAGTTGATCCGTGACATTGCGCCGGGCGAGGCGGTCTACATCGAGACGGATGGCAGCCTCTACACGGAACAGTGCGCGGAATCACCGATGCTCAACCCGTGCATCTTCGAGCATGTGTACTTTGCCCGCCCTGATTCAATCGTTGACAACATTTCGGTGTACAAGTCACGTCTGCGCATGGGCGAAGCGCTTGCCGGCAAGATCAAGCGCGAGATGCCTGACCATGACATCGATGTGGTGATTCCCATTCCCGATACCAGTCGTACATCAGCATTGCCGCTTGCCTATGATCTGGGGGTCAAGTTCCGGGAGGGGCTGATCAAGAACCGCTACATCGGGCGTACTTTCATTATGCCCGGGCAAACCATGCGCAAGCGTTCCGTTCGCCAGAAGCTCAACCCGATTGAACTGGAATTCCAGGGCAAGAATGTGCTGCTGGTGGACGATTCGATCGTTCGCGGCACCACCTGCCAGGAAATTGTGCAGATGGTGCGTGATGCCGGTGCCAGGAAAGTTTACTTTGCATCGGCGGCGCCGCCTGTCCGGTATCCCAATGTCTACGGTATTGACATGCCGGCGGCGAACGAATTGATTGCCCACGGACGTACCGAGAAAGAGGTGGAGTCACTGATCGGTGCGGATTGGCTGATCTATCAGGACCTGGATGATCTGGTTCACTGTGCCCAGGAGGGCAATGAGGCGATCGGCGAGTTTGACTGTTCGGTGTTCAATGGCCATTACCCGACTGGCGACGTAACCGCTGAATACCTTGAGCGCCTGGAACAGGAGCGCTCGGACGCCAAGAAAAATGAGCGCAATAAGGACCTGACAGCGGACAGCGACGTCATCGATATCTATAACGACGAGTGAACCATGAGTGATTCAAGCAAAGAGGTGCCCCATGCCGATCTGACTGGTACCCGGGTTGAAACCCGGGCCGTTAGGGCAGGCCAGCGCCGGACGCCCGAACTTGAGCACAGCGAGGCGCTGTATCCGACCTCCAGCTTTGTCTACAACAGCGCGGCCCAGGCAGCGGCACGTTTTGCTGGGGATGAGCCCGGCAACATCTACTCACGTTTCACCAACCCTACCGTAGCCACCTTCGAGGATCGGATTGCGGCCATGGAAGGCGGTGAGCGTGGTGTCGGCACAGCGTCCGGTATGTCAGCCATACTGGCCACTTTCATGGGGTTGCTCCAGCAGGGGGACCATCTTGTGTGTTCCCGTGGTGTATTCGGTACCACCACGGTCCTGCTGCAGAAGTACATGGCTCGCTTTGGCGTTGAAACCACTTTTGTGGATCTGACCAGTCAGGCGGAATGGGAAAGCGCTATCCGACCGGATACCCGGATGCTGTTCCTCGAGACGCCCTCTAACCCACTTGGGGAAATCGCCGACATGCAAGCGCTGGCGGCACTCGCCCACCGTAATGAGGCGCTCCTTGTCGTGGATAACTGCCTCTGTACGCCGGTGCTGCAGCAGCCATTCCGCCACGGTGCGGATATCGTGATCCACTCGGCCACCAAGTATCTGGACGGACAGGGGCGTTGCGTGGGGGGCGCTGTTGTCGGCAGCAACCAGCTGATGGAACAGGTCCATGGTGTGATCCGGTCGGCAGGGCCTACTATGAGTCCGTTCAATGCCTGGGTTTTTCTCAAGGGTCTTGAAACACTGTCGCTGCGTATGAATGCCCACTCGGCGAATGCCCTCAGGGTTGCGGAGTGGTTGCGTGCGCAACCGGCCATCGAGACGGTGCTCTATGCCGGTCTGCCGGATCACCCCCAGAATGAGCTGGCGCAGCGCCAGCAGAGTGGCGGCAGCGGTGTGGTGTCTTTCAGAGTCAAGGGGGATCGCGATCAGGCATGGCATCTGATTGATCAGCTGAACCTTTTCTCGATTACTGCCAATCTGGGCGATGCCAAGAGTACTGTGACCCATCCAGCCACTACGACCCACGGTCGCCTTTCCGATGATGACAAGAAACGGGGAGGAATCACTGAGAACCTGGTGCGCCTGTCTATCGGGCTGGAGTCGGTTGAGGATCTGATTGAAGATCTTGACCGGGCGCTTTCCGGCGGCTGAACGGCTGGTTTCCCGTTGGACATGTTCTGGCGAATCAAGTCATTACATGTTTAACTTGGGGCAAAGGATCAAGTGGACGCTATGGCACAGGGCAAAACCGGACAGGCGCAGCAGGAGACAGCAGATCGGGGGCAGACGCGCTTCCGTGAGCTTCTCGCCCAGGGTGGGCGTGAAGGGGCACTGATTGCGCTGATCGTGCTCTGCGTTTACCTGGTAATGGCTCTGGTCTCCCATAATCCGGCCGATCCGGGCTGGGCGAGCATTGGTCATGAGCTTGATGCGACTAACTATGCAGGGCGCAGTGGTGCCTGGCTTTCCAGCCTGCTGATGACCTTTTTCGGTGAACTCGCCTGGCTCTTTCCGCTTCTGACTGGCTGGTGCGCCATTACGCTGTACCGCAACCGCGGTACCTATCCGGACTTCCACTGGCCGCTGTTCTTTCTTCGCGCCGGCGGTTTTGTGCTGTTCCTCGCCGCCAGCTGTGGCCTCTTTGGCCTGTATTCGTTCTTCGATCTTGGGCCGGATTCCGGTGGCGTTCTGGGCAGCGAGATAGCCATGACACTGGTTGCCATGCTCAACAGGCCCGCCACCACCTTGATTCTGGCAGCGATCGTTCTTTTCGGGCTGACGCTGGTCACCGGACTTTCCTGGATTGGATTGATTGACCGTATTGGGCAGGCGGCATTGATGCTGCTCCGCGCTATGGCAATGGCCGGCCGGGGTGTTACGGATGCTCTGGCACGCCTCAGGCGCAGAGCCGCAGAGGTGCGCCAGGCGCGTCTGGAAGCCCCGAAGAAAACCGAACCGCCGGTCGTTAACCGGCGCGTGGACGAGCCCTCACCCGGATTTCTAAAACGCTTTGTTCAGCGCCTGCGGCGCAGACGTTCGCATCGGAAAGAGGCGGGATTCGGGCGTCAGGAACCGGCCATTGGTGATGACCCGGAGTACAGTCAGCCCTCATTGCCGGTGGTTATGGATGCTGTTGATGAAAAGGCTGATCCAACTGCGGGGGATCCGGGTGACCAGGAAGTAACTATTACGCGCTTCCAGGGTCAGGGTGCAGGCGACGCGCAGCCCGAGGCGGATGAAAAAAAGGCCAGCGGAAAACGCGGCCGGGCCCGTCGTGCCAAGGGCAAGGCAACTGATCGGGGGCAGAGCTCAGTGCCTCCTGTAAGTCTTCTGGATGAGCCCGCAGCGCACAAAAAACAGGGGTATTCCACCGACTCGCTGCAGTACATGTCCCGCCTGCTCGAAGAGAAACTTGCCGATTTCGGAGTGGCCGTGGAGGTGGTTGAAGTCAATCCCGGACCGGTGATCACCCGCTTCGAGATCAAGCCAGCGGCTGGTGTTAAGGTTAGCCGGATCTCCAATCTGGCCAAGGATCTGGCGCGCGCTCTGGCGGTATACAGTGTGCGCGTGGTCGAGGTGATCCCCGGCAAGTCGGTGGTCGGCATCGAAATCCCGAACGAAGAACGGGAGATGGTGAAACTCTCTGAGATCCTGTCCTCGCCCAGCTATACGAAATCCGGATCCGCGCTCACCCTCGCTCTGGGCAACGACATCGGTGGTGAGCCGGTGGTGGCGGATCTGGGTAAGATGCCCCACGTTCTGGTTGCCGGCACTACCGGGTCGGGTAAGTCCGTGGGTGTGAATGCCATGATCCTGAGCATGCTCCTCAAGGCCACGCCTGAAGAAATTCGTATGATCATGATTGACCCCAAGATGCTGGAGCTTTCGATCTACGAGGGGATCCCGCATCTGCTTTCGCCGGTTGTGACAGATATGAAGGAAGCAGCCAATGCGCTGCGCTGGTGCGTGGCGGAAATGGAACGGCGTTACCAGCTGATGTCATCCCAGGGGGTGCGCAACCTCGCTGGCTACAACCGCAAGGTGCGCGAAGCGCGCGAACGCGGCGAACCCATCAGGGACCCGCTCTGGAACCCGCAGAATGCGCTGGATCCCAGCGAAGACGCCCGGCCGGAGCTGGAGCCGTTGCCGTATATTGTTGTGGTCGTGGACGAGTTCGCGGACATGATGATGATTGTTGGCAAGAAAGTGGAAGAGCTCATTGCCCGGATTGCACAGAAGGCCAGGGCGGCCGGCATCCACCTGATTCTGGCAACGCAGCGGCCCTCGGTGGATGTGATTACGGGCCTGATCAAAGCCAATATACCCACGCGGATGTCGTTCTCTGTGCAATCGAAAGTGGATTCACGAACAGTTCTGGACCAGGGCGGGGCTGAGCAGCTTCTGGGCAATGGCGACATGCTTTACCTGCCACCGGGCTCCAGCAATCCGGAACGGGTGCATGGCGCGTTCGTGGATGATGATGAAGTGCACCGGGTGGTGGAGGCCTGGAAGCAGCGCGGTGAGCCGGATTACGTGGACGAAGTGCTCAGCGGCGGCGACAGTGACAGTGTCCCGGGCATCGCCGCCGTGGGCGGCAGTGAAGACAGTGAGCAGGACGCGCTGTTCGATGAGGCGGTAGCTTTTGTCACCGATAGTGGCCGGGTTTCAATCTCTTCCGTACAGCGCAAATTCAAGATTGGATACAACCGGGCGGCGAACCTGGTGGAAGCCATGGAGTCGGCGGGCGTGGTCAGCGCTGCCGGTCACAATGGTGCCCGTGAAGTTCTTGCTGCCCCGCCACCGAGAGATTAGCTATGACCAAAATGATCCGGATCACCTTGATGACGCTCTGCCTTGCGGCCGCGCCCGCACTGGCCCAATCAGTCGGGGCCGGGGGCGCAGCCGAACTGCTCAGTAAGCGTTTGTCAGATTACCAGAGCTACCAGGCGGATTTTGAGCAGACGGTGCAGAGGCCGGATGGTGAACGGCTGCAGAGGACAACAGGCCAACTCAGCGCACGCCGGGGCGGTGACTTTTTTTGGTACACCGATCCGCCCATGGAGCAGAAGATTGTCACGGCAGGCGATCAGGTCCGTGTCTATGACCCGGACCTGCGCCAGGTAACCATCTACCCGCTTGAAGACCGGATTGCCTCAACGCCCGCGCTGCTGCTCTCCGGCGAAGTCGGGAATCTGGCGGAGACCTTCCGGGTCCGGCATGAGAAAGAAGGCGATGGTGAACGCTTCATATTGAAGCCGAGGGAACAAGGTGCGCTTTTCCTGAAGTTGAGTATGCGTTTCGACGAGGCCGGGGTGCTGCGTCAAATGCAGCTGCATGACTCGCTGGATCAGCTCAGCAAGCTCCAGTTCCGTAATGTGGTACTTAATGAGACTGTTCCGGATGACCGTTTTGAGTTGGATGCGCCAGATGATGTGGATGTGATCCGCAATAAGGCGAACGGAGCCCGCTGATGCAGCAAGGGCTTTTCGGCACTGATGACGCACGGCACCAGCCCCTGGCCGCTCGGATGCGTCCACGCGGGCTGGCGGACTATGCCGGCCAGCAGCATCTTGTGGGCGAGGGCAAGCCACTACGCCGGGCTGTTGACGAGAATCAGCTGCATTCCATGATTCTCTGGGGGCCACCTGGTGTGGGCAAGACCACCTTTGCGCGCCTGCTGGCAGAGCAGACCTCAGCCTGGTTCGAAACGCTCTCGGCAGTAGCTGCAGGCGTTAAGGACATCCGTAACGCTGTGGGCGCGGCGCGGGAGCGCCTTGAGACCAGCGGTCAGGAAACGCTGCTGTTCGTGGATGAGGTCCACCGCTTCAACAAGTCGCAACAGGATGCCTTTTTGCCCCACATTGAGGAAGGCACCGTGATTTTCGTGGGGGCCACCACCGAAAACCCCTCGTTCGAGCTCAACAGCGCACTGTTATCGCGGACCCGGGTATACGTGCTGCGGGATCTTGAGGAGACTGACCTGATTGCTCTGCTCCGGCGCGCTCTGGAAGCGGAAGACGGGCTCAATAGTTCAGTAGCGGTTTCCGACGAGGTGCTCGCCATGATGGCCCGGGCCTCGGATGGCGACGCCCGGCGCGCGCTCAACAGCCTTGAAGTAGGTGCGGATCTTGCCCGGGATGAGGAAGGCGGCAAGCCCGTTATTGATGAGGCCGTGCTGGGAGAGGTGTTGCAGACATCGCTGCGGCGCTTCGATAAGGGCGGTGATGTTTTCTACGATCAGATCTCCGCACTGCACAAGTCAGTGCGGGGCTCGGATCCGGACGCAGCCCTGTACTGGATGTGCCGGATGCTGGATGGCGGCTGCGACCCGTTGTATATCGCGCGCCGGCTGGTGCGCATCGCTAGTGAGGACATTGGCAATGCGGATCCGAGAGCACTGAGCCTGAGCATGGAAGGCTGGCAGGTACAGGAGCGGTTGGGCAGCCCGGAAGGGGAGTTGACTCTGGCACAGGTCGTGACCTACCTGGCGCTTGCACCCAAAAGCATTGGCGTCTATCGGGCTTTCAATGAGTGCATGGCATTGGTGCGCCGGGATCAGGACCGAACCGTTCCGGTGCATCTGCGCAATGCGCCCACGAAGTTGATGAAGGAACAGGGTTACGGCGCGGAATACCGCTATGCCCATGATGAACCGAACGCGTTTGCGGCGGGTGAGAGTTACATGCCGGAGGCGCTTCATGGCACGTGCTTCTATGAGCCGGAGCCGCGCGGCCTGGAACAGAAACTGGCGGAGAAACGCGCCTACTTGGATCGGCTGAATGCCGAGAGCGAGCGCCAGCGCTATCCGTCCGGGAACAACAACTGACGATTGGAAAGAGAGTATCATGCTGGATCCCAAATGGGTGCGAACCGATCCTGACGCTGTGGCTGTGCAGCTGGCACGGCGCGGCTATGAACTGGACACAGGACGGGTGCGCGAACTGGAGACCCGCCGGCGCGAACTGCAGAGCCGGACGGAAGAACTGCAGGCGGAACAGAAGCGGCGTTCCAAGACAATCGGGGAGGCTAAGCGCAATGGTGAGGACCCGCAGCCGCTGATGGATGAGGTGGAATCGCTCAAGCAGCAGAAGGCGGATGCTGAGAATCAGCTCAGAGACCTTCAGGCTGAGCTCAACGCCTTTCTTGAAGGCATTCCGAATGTGCCGGATGAGGCTGTGCCCGAAGGGGATTCCGACGAGGACAATGTGGAAATCCGCCGATGGGGTGAGCCAGCCCAGCCCGACTTTGAGCCCGTGGATCATGTGACGCTTGGTGAAGGGCTGGGCGGTATGGATTTCGCTGCCGCCGCGACCATTGCCCGGTCCCGGTTTGCCGTGATGCAGGGTGGTGTAGCACGCCTTCACCGTGCGCTCACCCAGTTTATGCTGGATCTGCACACGGCGGAGCATGGCTACACGGAAACCTATCTGCCGTATCTGGTGAACAGCGACAGCCTGACCGGCACCGGCCAGCTTCCCAAGTTTGAGGAGGATCTGTTCCGCCTCGATGGCGACCGCGATCTCTACCTGATTCCGACGGCGGAAGTGCCTGCTACCAACCTGGCACGCGACAGCATCCTGGGGCCCAATGAGCTGCCAAAGCGTATGGTCTGCCACACGCCGTGCTTTCGCAGCGAGGCCGGGGCCTACGGCAAGGATACCCGGGGCATGATCCGTCAGCACCAATTCGAGAAGGTGGAGCTGATCCACATTGTGCGGCCCGAGGAATCCGACGCCGCTCTTGAAGCACTTACCGGTCATGCGGAAACTATCCTGCAGCGGCTCGAGTTGCCATACCGGGTGGTCACCCTGTGCGGTGGTGACATGGGCTTCGCGGCTGCCCGCACCTATGACCTGGAAGTCTGGCTTCCCGGCCAGTCCGCCTACCGGGAGATCTCTTCCTGCAGTAACACCCGTGACTTCCAGGCCCGCCGGATGCAGGCGCGCTGGCGCAATCCCGAAACCGGCAAGCCGGAACTGATTAATACTCTGAATGGTTCCGGCCTGGCGGTGGGGCGTGCGCTGGTGGCGGTGCTGGAGAACTATCAGGAAGCGGACGGCAGGGTCCGTGTTCCGGCGGCGCTGAAGCCCTACATGGGTGGCATCACCGAGCTTGTACCTGAAGGAGTCTGAAGCCAATGGTTACTCAGTGGGTGAAGGATCGCCTCAGAAGCCTCCTGCCTCCGGGCAGGACGACCGTCACGGAAAACCAGCGTGGCGGTGAAGTTTACCTAGTGGGGGCAGGGCCCGGCGATCCCGATCTGCTGACCATCAAGGCACTGCGCCTGCTGCGTGAGGCAGATGTGGTGCTGCATGACCGGCTGGTATCCCAGCCCATTATGGACCTCATCAACGAGGGCGCAGAAGTCATCCATGTGGGCAAGGCGCGCTCCAACCACAGCGTTCCTCAGGACCGGATCAACGATATGCTGGTCGAGTATGCCCGTTCAGGGAAACGGGTAGTACGGCTCAAGGGCGGGGATCCATTCATTTTCGGGCGCGGCGGTGAGGAGATTGAGCGGCTGGCCGAATACGGGGTTCCTTTCCAGGTCGTTCCGGGGATTACTGCCGCCCAGGGGTGTTCTGCCTATGCAGGCATGCCTTTGACGCATCGGGATCACGCCCAGTCAGTGCGCTTCATCACTGGCCACCTCAAAAACGATACCGCGGATCTTCCCTGGCAGGATTTCGTCCAGAATCGCCAGACCCTCGTGTTCTATATGGGTCTCGTTGGGTTACCGGTCATTACGCGTGAGCTGGTCGCCCATGGCATGGCAGCAGATACGCCCTGTGCCCTGGTCGCCAAGGGGACCATGCCGGAGCAACGGGTGGTGTGTGGCACCCTGGGGTCCATTGTGGAGTCGGTTGAACAGGCGGAGGTCCGGGCACCGACCATTATCATCGTTGGGGATGTGGTGAGCCTGAGAGGCCAGCTCGGCTGGCTGGAGCAGATGCCCGCCGAGCTGGAGGCGTTCAGCTCCGGTGACGGTGGGGAATCTGGTCCCTGAGTTCGGTCTATATAGCGGCTTGGCAAGTTGGTGATCGACTATCAGTTTATATGAGTTGACGGCGTTCCTGGTTTGTCTGGCAGCGGGCCTTGATCCTGTTTCAGTGCGGGTGGTAATTTTCCTGTCCAGTTAAGTATTGATAAACAGGGAGGTTTAGCATGAGCACACCCGCCATTGCAGATCGTTACGTTACTAGGGATTTCAGGAACGCCCCGCTCATATCCTTGGCGGACCTTATGGGACTCAAGCGTTATAAAGATGAGATCCTGGGGGCACCAGAGGTCTATTCACCGATTCTTTCCGGAATAGCCGTTCACCGGCATCTTCCCGAGCCTCAGCAGCGGCAGGTCAACAGGGCAGTTGTTAAAGGCATTCCTGGCAGCCACCTTCAAACCCAGTTGATGAACAGAATTTGCGCTCAGAGAGTCCAGCCGTACTGGTATATGTGGTCTCTCTCCGATAAAGAGCTGAAGGCGTTTTACAGCTTCAACTCGAACGCGGCGGCTGTTACCAATGAATTTAATCCGATTCCCATTCCTGATTTAACCGTCACAACTGTGGCCGGTGGCCTTTACTTTATGGCCAAAGGACGCTTGCGGGAAGCGGCACTGGAAAAGTTGTCCTCGTTAAAGACGAGTGAGCTGGTGACGGCGGTTGGTCGGCGTTTTGGGTTGGGGGAAGGGGCTGTAACGGCTCTTGGTAAGACTGCTCTTCCGGCCCTGATAGTGATTTCAGGCATCAATATCATGGCGAAGAATCAGTCTGAACAAGCCAAGAAGGAATTGGCGGCCCGTGGCCTACTTGCGTACGAGGATCTGTAGAATGCTCATTATTCTCCTTGCAAGTGGCTTAGCCGGTTCGTTTTTTTATTATGTCGGGCTGTGGACTATCAAAGAGGGAAGGCTTTCAAAGAGCTTATTAAATTGGTCGCGCTGCGTCGCCACGCCTGCCCTACTTTTGGCCGTATGCGCAACGGCCACCACTGAGTATTTTTATGAGGATGCACCGTATCTATTGACGCTGGGATTGTGGCTGCTGTTCATCCTTGCTCTTGAGCCGGCTTACCTCCTGACCGACGAGGTTGATGCGCGGCAGACGAAGGAGGATGAGGCGTGAATCGTCAGTGTGCTGTCTGGTGATGGGCCCGGGAGTTCATGAGATGACAGTTCTCTTGATTACCGCGTTGGGTGCTGTGCTTCTGCTCTACGTGGGGTTGAAAGCGATTAAGAGGGGATACGTTTCGAGGGGGCTATTGACGTGGCTTGGGACAGTTGGACTCCCGGGATTGTTATTCGCTCTCTGTGCCAGTGCCATGATCGGCTGTTTTTTGGGTAACCCTCCGTATTATCTGACGCTGACGATCTGGCCAGTGTTCATGCTTGGCTTGGAACCCGGTTATCGCCTGGTCGGGTATGCGGAAGGGTGAATCACAGGAAACGGGGGATATAGAGCAATGGATGGATGCCTCAATGCGGTTTTTCCTGACTCGCGGTACTTCAGGGCATGCCTATTCGTATTGCTGACGCCATGCTTGTACAGCCCCTCCGGATGGGCGGAAGAGTCAGGGTTCCGCTATGAGGGGCGGCTAGTTCCGGTGGCTCGTACCTATAACGATCTCCAGCTTTGTTCCAATTTTGCGTTTGAATTTGAAGGCAATGAAACACTTGCTGATCGTTACCTGAATGTTTCCCAGAGCCTCTATGAAGCGTCCGAGAGTTCCGGATGGACGCCTGACGAGTTTGCATCCGCACTCGTGGTAGTCCAAGAAGACATGAGTTCGATGAAGGTTCGGGAGGGCGAGACACTAGAGAGATTCAGCCGCCGCCATTACTCCGGCGCGCTCTGCGAGGACGCTGTGGAGCGGGCTGAAGCCTATCTTGAGGGTGATCTACCCAAGCCTTGAATAGTTGGGTCGCAGATGCCCGCCGAGCTTGAGGCGTTCAGTTCCGGTGACGGTGGGGAATCTGGTCCCTGAGTGCGTCCCGCATCTGGCGGATGGCCTTGTCGGTGGTCTCCCAATCGATGCAGGCATCCGTCACGGATACGCCGTATTCCATTTCATCCATTGCGGCAAGTTTCTGCTTGCCCCAGTTGATGTTGCTTTCGACCATCAGTCCGATGATGGACTGGTTACCTTCCTTGATCTGATGGGCGACATCCTGCATAACCAGCGGCTGTACGGCCGGATCCTTGTTGGAGTTGGCGTGGCTGCAGTCCACCATAATGGCATTGCGCACGTTTGCCGCCTCGAGTTCCTTTTCGCAGAGTGCAACGTTCACTGAATCGTAGTTCGGACCGCTGGCGCCACCTCTCAGTACCACATGGCTGTAGGGATTGCCTTTAGTGCGGGTAACCGCCACCTGACCATTCTGGTCAATCCCGAGAAAGCTGTGCGGATTGGATGTCGAGTTCATAGCGTTAATGGAAACATCCAAGCTACCGTCAGTACCGTTTTTGAAACCTACAGCCATGGATAGTCCGCTGCTCATTTCGCGGTGGGTCTGGGACTCGGTGGTGCGGGCTCCGATTGCGGACCATGCGATGGTGTCCTGAAGGTACTGTGGCGCAGTAGGATCCAGCGCCTCAGTAGCCGTGGGTAGGCCCAGTTCGGCAATGTCCAGAAGCAGCTTGCGCCCCAGGTAGAGACCACGTTCAATGTCGAAGCTGTCGTCGAGGTGCGGGTCATTGATCAGACCCTTCCAGCCCGTTGTGGTGCGTGGCTTTTCAAAATAGACACGCATAACCAGAAAAAGGGTATCACTTACTTCGTCTGCAAGCGCCTTGAGGCGCCGGGCATAGTCGAGCGCGGCCTCGGGATCATGGATCGAGCAGGGGCCCACAACCAAGAAGAGGCGTGGGTCTTTGCCATCAAGGATGTTGTTAATGGTCTGACGACCTTCCAGCACGGTGCGGCGCGCTGCATCAGTCAGTGGCAGCTGTTGTTTGAGCGCCGCTGGCGTGGTCAGTACCTGCTGTTCCTCAATGTTGACGTTTTCGATGTCGCTGCTTGCCATCATTGCCTCTTGGTCGCCATGCACGTAAACAGGTCGTTATAGTGCGTCAAATCCCTCAGTGATGCAATCCGGCGGGCTGCTGTACTGGCCCGCAACGGTTGCCTGGTTTAAGCTGTATAACAGACATTTCTGACCGTGCAGGGCAACGTTTGAGCCTGATTGAATCCATTATCACCGAACTGAGGGTGCCGGATCTTCCTTACCCAGTCGGTCAGCCAGTGCCAGCCGAACACCCGCTCTGGTACCGGACGCTATCACAGGCCTGGGACGCTGGCAGCGATGAACGGGTGGTTACGCACCTGCAGCGGGTCGACGCAGTCTGGAGCATGCGTCAGGTTAATGCTGCTTACCTGGCAGATCGGATTATGAATGTGTTCCTCCGCCGCTCCGGGCTTCATCCCTATCTGGTTCACCGCGCAGCACGTCTGCGTTTCTGGCTCGCTCTGGACCTTGAGGCACATGGTGACAAGGCCGTGGCCGAGGAGCGACCGCTGCGGCGGTGGCTGGACAGTCTAAATGCACTGCGTGGCTGGAGTCGTACCGGAGGGCGCTCTGACCGGCCTGTGGAGACTCACCTGGCGTCGATGGAACAGGCAGTGGGTGAGGCTCTGGAAGCCGGCGACGAGCAGCCGATTGACAGCTGCGTTGGTGACTGGCTGGAACAGGTCCGGCGTCAGGCTGAGCAGGCGGAGCGTGTTGCTGCACGCTTGTGGCAGACCGAGAGTGGCGCAGCTGGTCAGCGCGCTGCGGAACAGGCAGTCAGGGCTGCTCTCTCGCGTACCTGTCGGGGGCGGCGTTTGCCCAATGCCTTACTGACGTTTATTGACGGTGACTGGCGCGGGCTGATGCGCCGTGCGGCACTGGTTCATGGGGTCGACTCTGAAGCCTGGCGCCATGCGTTGCGCCTGCTGGAATGGTTGATCTGGGTCGGGGATGAAAGTCTTTGCGGTCAGGACCGGAACAGGCTCTACCATGTTGGAGAACAGTTGACCGACAAACTGGTCCAGGTGGTTGCCATGGTGGAAGGAGAGAACCCCGATCCTGAACGGTTTGCGGCGGTGGATACCTTGCTTGCAAGGCGGCTGCGTGATGAAGCCGTCGATCAGGAACCGGCGGACATGCCGGAAGCGGATCCACGCTGGCTGGACAGGCCCGATCAGCAACAGCGGGAAGAGGCCAGTGATTGGATAGACCGGTGGTATCTGTACGAGGAGGATGGCCAGCAGATCCGCCAGTTTCTGACCGGTCTGTTGGAGGAAACGGGCGAGGTACTTTGGACAAACGCACGGGGTGCCAAACTGGGCGTTGAACCTTTCCGCTCGGTACGCGCCCGGTTTGAGGCCGGTGAGTTGATGCAGCTTCCGGACGCTTACCCGTTTGCCGCTGTTCTGAAAGACACGCTAAGCAGTCTGCAACGGGTTCTTGAGTCCCAGAGAAAACAGCGGGAGCAGGCGCGGGACAAGGCACGCCAGGAAGCGGAGGCGCTGCGCCGTGCCCAGGAGGAGGCGCTTGAAGAAGAACGCCGCCGCGATCGCGAGCGTGAGGAGCGCGAGGTGCGTGAGCGTGAGGAGGCGGCTCAGGCGGCACGTGATGAGGACGAAGCAGAACGTGTCAGTGAAGCTGCTGAACTCTGGGCAAAGGTTTTGGCGGAAGTCGACCGTCTCGAGGCCGGAAGCTGGATTCAGTTGGGCAGTGGCGATGAGGCCGTGCGGTTGAAGCTGGCGCTGCGTATCAGGGCATCCGGAAAAATGGTTTTTGTGGACCGGTACGGGCTCAATCGCAGGGAAATCCTGCGTGAGGAACTGGCTGGCCGGGTACGCAGCGGGGAAGCGTGGCTGCTCAGTGAGGGAGCCGAGTTTGCGGATACGCTTTCGCGGGTTGTGGGACGATTGCGGGTAGGGCGCTGATGACAGGAACCTGGATACCGGAAGACAGTGATCAGCGCAATGAATACCGTCTCGCTGGCCGTGTGGTTGCGGATCTGCAGGTGGTGGATGGTGTCGATGACGAACCGCCGCGCTGGTTGCGCTGCCGCACACGGGATATTTCCGCCAGTGGACTCAGTATCACTGCGGACGAGTTTGTGGTGGAGGGCGCCTTGCTGAATCTGAGAGTGACGATCGATGACAGCTGTGTTCACGCGCTTCTAGCGGAAGTGCGTTCATGCCGGGAATGGGAGGATGGCTTCTGGCGGGTCGGTCTGGTGGTTGTAGATGCTGGCGACGACAGCCTTCCTGATTGGAAGGAGGCTGTCGCCACCCTTCTTGAGGCCTGAGAAACTGCTCAGGTCTCCATCGGATTCATGGCCATGTTGCGGAATCCTGCATCCACGTAAATAACTTCCCCGGTGATGCCGCTGGCCATATCAGAGGTCAGAAAGGCAGCTGTGTTGCCAACTTCCCTGGTAGTTACATTGCGCTGCAGGGGCGTGCGCTTTTCGTTCTCCGACAGCATGCTGCGGAAGCTCTTGATGCCGGAAGCCGCCAGGGTCTTGATCGGGCCCGCGGAAATGGCATTCACACGGGTTCCTTCCGCGCCCATGGAAGCAGCCAGATAACGCACGCTGGCTTCCAGACTGGCCTTGGCCAGACCCATGACGTTGTAGTTGGGCAGCACCATCTGCGAGCCCAGATAGGTCATGGTCAGGATGGACCCATTGCGCCCCTTCATCAGCGGCCGTGCTTCGCGAGCAAGCGCGGTAAGGCTGTAGGCGCTGATGTCGTGGGCCATCTTGAAACCCTCACGGCTGGTTACTTCGGTGTAGTCGCCATCGAGTTCTTCACCGGGGGCGAAGCCAACGGAGTGGACCAGTATATCGAGTCCTCCCCAATGTTCGTTGAGCGTCTCGAAAAGCGCCGCAATCTGATGATCATCGGAGACATCACAGGGCAGCACCATGTCGCTGTTCCAGCTCTCGGCAAAACCCTCGACCCGGGATTTGAGCTTGTCATTCTGGTAGGTGAGGGCCAGCTCCGCACCCTGCTCGTGCAGTGCCTGGGCAATGCCAGTGGCAATTGAGTGTTTGCTGGCGATGCCGACGACCAGCGCTTTTTTTCCTTCGAGTATTCCCATGCTGACCTCAGTGTGCGTTGCGTATGTCGACGTACAGCTTAAGCTGCTGTCCGGGCTGAAGATAGTCCTGAGTGTTGATGTTATTCCACTGCGCGATCTGGGATACACCCACATTGAACCGGTTGGCGATGTACCGGAGCGAGTCGCCGGACCGAACCGTGTAGCCCACACGCCGGACCATTTCCCGCCGTTCGTTGCGTGGCTGCTGCTCATCGGTCCATATGGCAAGGGTATCTCCCGGGCGGAGTGTGTCGCCGGGAGCCAGGTTGTTCCAGCTCGCCAGTTTGCTGACGGAAACACCATGGGCGCTGGCAATATCCCAGAGCGTGTCCCCGGGATTAATGCGGTAGTCGATCCGGTTCTGCCCTTCACCGCCTGCAGAGGCCTGACGTGCAGCCCGACGGTTGGATTCGCTCAGGGCATAAGCGTTGCTGTCGTTACCGGCAGCCGGAATGAGCAGGCGTTCACCGCTGCGGATGGTGTGGCCGCTGATGTCATTGTGTTGGCGGATGACATCCGGCGTCGTGTTGAAGGAGCGCGCAATGCTGATCAGCGTGTCGCCACTCTGGACGGTGTAATTGCGCCAGCTGACCCGCTGACCATCAGGCAATGAGGTCAGTGCCTGCCGGAACTGTTGCGCCGAATCCGATGGTACCAGCAATCGGTGTGGGCCATCGGGTGGCGTTGCCCAACGGTTGAAGCCAGGATTGAGCCGGTAGATCTCGTTTACGTCCACCCCGGCCATTTTGGCAGCTTGCGCCAGATCCAGCTGGCCGCCGATATCCACTACTTCGAAATAGGGATCATCCGGAATCGGTTCAAGGCGGATGCCATGGGCTTGAGGGTCCGCAACGATGCGCGCCAGCGCAATCAGCTTGGGCACATAGTGGCGCGTCTCCGCAGGTAGGTTCAGGCTCCAGTAATCGGTGGGTTTGCCTTGGCGCTCATTGCGGCGCATAGCTCGGAGTACGCGTCCGGCGCCGGCGTTATAGGAGGCGAGGGCGAGTTCGTAATCACCGTCAAACCGGCTTGCAAGCTCGTCCAGATAGCTCAGCGCGCCCTGAGTGGCGCTGATGATGTCACGGCGTCCGTCATACCACCAGTTCTGTTTCATGCCGAAAGCACGCCCAGTGGCCGGGATAAACTGCCATATTCCGGACGCACGACCGTGTGAATAGGCGAAGGGATCATAGGCACTTTCAACCAGCGGCAGCAATGCCAGTTCGCCAGGCATGTCGCGCTTTTCGATTTCGCGGATGATGTAGGGCAGGTAGCGGCGAGCCCGTTCAGCCGTACGGTCCATGTAGGATTGATTGCGGCTGTACCACGCCAGCTGACTGCGTACCCGCTTATCCTTGCTTTCCAGGTCAAGCTGGAAGCTGTCCCGCAGACGCTGCCAGACGTTGCCGTACCCGTCGCTTGCGGTCTCGGGATTGGCCTCTTCCTCAGCCTCGGGCTTCAGAGCGCCATCTGTACGCACGTTAGCATCCATCCTGACGGCACGAGTAATGGCTGGCGGGTTACTTTCGGTACTGACCTCCCGCGGCTGAAGACTTTCGCAGCCTGCCAGTAGTGGCAGGCTCATGGCTGAAAGCAGGCACAGGAGCGGAACGTAATGCATAGAAACAGCCGGTTGGTTGAAGCTCGTGACAAACCGCATGCACGCGGTGTTACCGGATTCTAGAAAGGGGGGCCGGTACCGTCAATTACAGCGGGTAAGTTTTAATGTAGTTTGCGTTAACCGCGGGGTCAGCCCCGGAAGCTGTCTTTCCATTGGCGTATCACACCGAACACACGATCAGCCGTCAGGTCATCCTCGCCGGCCCTGGTTTCTGCTGCTTTCACTACTGCGGGGTCATCCCAGCGCAAGAAGGGATTGAGGCGTCGCTCTTGACCCAGGGTTGTGGGTATCGTCGGCTGGCCGTCATTTAGCAGCTGATCCACCTTCTTCTGATAGTCTGCCAGCCCGGTTTCGTCCGGTGTGACCGCGCGCGCGAAGGCGACATTGGCGCGGGTGTATTCATGCCCGCAGCACACCAGCGTGTTGTCTGGCCATTCACGGAGCTTTGCCAGGGAGGCGCGCATATGAACCGGATTGCCCTCGAACAGCCGGCCACAGCCGCAGGCGAACAGGGCATCACCACAGAGCGTGATGGGTTGGCTGAGGCCGGAGCTGTCGCTGTTGAAGGCAATGTGATCCAGAGTATGGCCGGGTACGGCCAGAATCCGGAACGCCAGGTCCCGCCAGGTCAGTGTATCGCCTTCGTGTAGGCTGTGGGTTATCCCCTTGAAGGGGGAGTCCGCGGGACCGTGAACCGGAATGTCGCCGTTACTGGCAAGTGCTGCCACACCATGGGTGTGATCCGGATGATGATGTGTCAGGAGTACGCCCTCCAGACTCAGATCGTTGTGTTCGAGAAAGTCCCGGGGTGCTTTTGTTTCGCCGGGATCCACGATCAGGGCACCGTTGCTTTCGGTGTCATGGATACACCAGATGTAATTGTCACTGAGCGCGGGGATGGCATCGACCTGATAACTCATGGCACGGACTCCGTTTCTGGACTGCGTGACCCATTATAGGCGTTGCAGCGGCTGTGACGACAGCGTGCTTGCCAGTTGCCGCACAGGCCTCGACAATTAGGTATCACAGATACGAGGAATCACGATGAACGGAGAGGCATTCGCACACTGGCTCGACACGGGGCTGGGGTCGGCACTGATGAGTCAGGAGCAGGCCTGCGTGGCGACGGCCATGACCCGTGTGTTCGGGAACCGCCACCTTGAGGTGGGAGTGAGTTCAGCGCGGGCAGTGACACCGAGTCTGCCGCATGGGCAACAACCGTTGGTAGTACCCGCCGCCAACGGTGACACGGATCGCGGGCCAGTGGTTGCGAGACCGGAAGAGTTGCCTTTCCATGATGACTGGATGGATTCGGTCGTTCTGCATCATACTCTGGATCTGGCAGAGGACCCGCATCAGGCTCTGCGAGAGGCGGTGAGAGTGGTGCGCTCTGGGGGCCAGGTTATCGTGGTCGGATTCAACCCCCTTGGATTATGGGGGCTTCGACAATTGCTGGAACCACAGCGCGGTGTTCCCTGGAACAGTCGTTTCCTGCTGGCACGCCGCGTTCAGGAGTGGGCTCAGGTGCTGGGCTGTTGTGTTGCGCCACCACGTTATGGATTTTTCCGGCCCCCGGTAGGAGGGCAGCATTTTCTGAATCGGCTTGCTTTTCTGGAGCCTTTCTACGAGCGCGGGTTACAGGTCCCTCTCGGCGGTTTCTACTGTCTTGTTGCCGAGAAACGGGATGCTGCCGGGATCCCGCTAAAACCAGTCATACCAGAACCCAAAGTAGTAGCCATGCCGGTTGCAAATCGTAACGTGTCACCCGGGGTGCGAGCGCCCAGACTGAGGGTCAAGGGGCCGAGCTCGGGTGATACTGGAGACCAATCATGAGTCAGGTGACGCTGTACACGGATGGCGCCTGCAAAGGTAACCCCGGGCCGGGAGGTTGGGGCGTGGTACTGTTTTATGGTGACCACGAGAAGCACCTTTGGGGCGGCGAACCGAATACCACCAATAATAGGATGGAACTGAAAGCTGCTATCGAGGGTCTGGCCGCGCTCAAGCGTCAGTGCGATGTGGATCTGTATACCGATTCCCAGTACGTACGTAACGGCATCAACCAGTGGATGGCCAACTGGAAACGTAACGGTTGGCGTACATCGGCGCGCAAGCCGGTTAAAAACGCGGAACTTTGGCAGCGACTGGATGAGCTGGTGCAGTCGCACCGCATCCAATGGCACTGGGTGCGGGGCCACAGTGGCAATGATGGCAATGAACAGGCCGATGCCCTGGCTAACCGGGGTGCGGCTGATGTGATGGAAGGTAAGGGCTGAATATGCGCCAGATCGTGCTGGATACTGAAACCACGGGGTTGGAACCAGAGCAGGGCCATCGAATCATAGAGATCGGCTGTGTGGAGGTGGCGAATCGGGAACTGACAGGTCGTCATTACCACGTGTACATCAATCCGGAACGGGAGGTGGAAGACAGCGCCGTCGAGGTTCATGGCATCACCAATGAATTCCTTGCGGATAAACCGACGTTCCAGGATATTGCACACGACTTTCTGGAGTTTATCCGTGGGGCTGAGCTGATCATCCATAATGCGCCCTTTGATGTGGGTTTCATGGATCATGAGTTTGGGATGCTCAACGCTGGCTACCCCCGGACGGCGGATGTATGTGGTATCCGGGATTCGCTGCTGATGGCGCGTAATAAGCATCCCGGGCAGAAAAACAATCTGGATGTGCTATGCCGTCGCTACGGCATCGACAACAGCAACCGGGAGCTGCACGGCGCACTTCTGGACGCCGAGATTCTGGCCCTCGTCTATCTGGCGATGACCGGGGGGCAGACCGCATTATCTCTGGGCGAGGCTGAGGAGGGAGAAGAAGTCGCTACCGAAATACGCCGCCTTGGTTCGGACCGGTCACCATTGCCCGTTCCCGAACCGGGTGCCGATGAACTGAGCGCACACCGGGCGTTTCTGGATGGTATGGCCGAGAAGACCGCTGTGCTCTGGAATGAGCAGGGGATTTGTTGAGAAAACTGAGAAACCTGCTACAGGTTATTGAACATCTAAATTCATAATGGGACTCCCGTTTATGGTGCAGGCGTCACTGGCAAGCAAGACACAGTCCTTCGGGCTGGTTCGTGAGGAAATTGAACAGACGATCGGCCATGCGGAGCAGAGTCTTGAGCAGTTTCAGGAGAATCGTGAGAGCGAGGAAGACCTGCAGAACTGTGTGGATTATCTCAATCAGCTGCGTGGGATCTTCTCGCTGGTGGAACTCAAAGGAGGCGCACTTCTCTGCCAGGAGGCTGTGGTCCTTGCGAACGAGGTGCCGGTGGGCGCCACCGATGACAAAAACAACCTTCTGACCGCCCTCAGTAACGCCCTTTTCACGCTGAGACGCTACATTGAATACTACCAGCGCCAGCAGGTGGACCGGCCGGAGCTGCTGCTGCCAGTGGTGAACGAAATCCGTGAGGCACGCCGGGATGCCCCCTACCCGGATTCCTGGTTCTTCGGGGCAGGTCTGAGCGTGGCGCCTGATTTCTGCAGCGAGCGTTCGGTACCACAGATTGAGACAACGAACGAGGCTGATTTTGAAGTGCACGCCCGCCGGTTCCGTCTGATGTATCAGGTCGGATTACTCGGTGTACTGCGCAATCAGGATCAGCGCACCAGTCGGCGTCTGATCGCCCGTGCGGCCCATGGCCTGGCAAGGCTTTGCGGGGGCGGTGCCATGCAGTCTTTCTGGTGTCTGGCGAGCATGACAGCCGATGTGCTCCAGGAGCAGGATCTACCCATCGAGCGCAACCGCAAGCGGCTTTTCATGCGCATCGAAAAGCAGGCACGGGATCTGGTTTACAGCCGCAGTTCGGTCGCGCAGCAATCACCTCCGGATCCTCTGTTGCGTGAGCTGGTCTATATCCTCTATCGCAGCGGTTCAACAAACCCTGAGGTGCGCAGCATGCTGAGTGGCGCTGGCCTGGATCAGCCTGATATCACTGAGTCTGAGTTGATTGAGCACCAGCGTCATCTCTACGGCCCCGGTGCCGACGTCCTGCGATCCTTTGCGAATGCGATTAACGAAGAGCTCACTGAACTCAAAGATCGTCTGGATATTGTTGAGCGCGGGATTGACCCGGATACCACTGAGCTAGCAACCATCGCTGCGGCTCTGGAACGGGTGGGTAACTCTCTGCTCATTCTGGACCTGCATCAGCTGAGCTCGCTGGCGCGCCAGGAAGCCGTCCGGCTCAGGGACTGGGAGGAAAAGGGGGCTCTGCCTTCCGAGACCGAGCTTTATGCTGTTGCGGATGCCGTCCTGAACATCGAGGAGGCTTCTCAGCATCTAGCGAGTCATGGCATTACGGCCGAGACTGATCGCCTTGCGCAGAAGGTGCGCCGCGAGGAGGGGTCGATCTTCGTTCAGGAGTCGCTGATTGTGCTCAGTGACGAGGCGAGATCAGCGCTTACTCTTGCGAAACAGGCCATTACCGCTTTTCTTGAATCCGATTTCGACAAGCTTCATCTGGCCAATGTACCGGCAACGCTGCGCAGCATTGAAGGGGGCATGCGACTTCTTCAGAACGATCATGCGGCGCGTGTTGTGGCGCAGGTAACAGACGCGATCGAGTCCCAGCTTCTGAACACCCAACAGCCTCCGGAATCACGGATTCTGGAAGCGCTTGCCGACGCGATAACGTCTCTGGAGTATTACATTGAGGAACTGGGGATGGATGCCGAACCGAATCCGGAGCTGCTGCGTTTGGCTGATACGTCACTTCAGGATGTGGGACTCTGAGCGCGTGACTCCAGAAACGATAGGCAAGAAAAACGGGAACGCCACCTGCAATGGCGTTCCCGGACTTGGCATCAGCCGATATTGAACAGCTCGCTCAGTTTTGTTGCCAGCATCATATCGCCTTCAGCACGCAGCTGACCGGCCATGAATGCCTGCATGCCATCGGTCTCGCCACTTACAATGCCCTGCAGTGTTTCTGAGTTCATAATGAGCGTTACAGACGGATCGTCATGCTTACCGTCTTTGAGCTCACAGGTACCATCCTTGATGATCAGGTGATGGGATCCATCGTCCTCGATATCAAACTGGAATACCAGATCCAGGCCGGCAGCAGCGTCCGCGTTGAAGTTTTTCTCGAGTTTTTCGAATACGGATTGTACAGACATGCTCGAAGTCCTTGATTGCCGTTGTTGTCTCGCCATGGGCATGGCTTCCGAGCGACTTTAGGCGGGGGCGTCAGTACTGTCAAGCTTGATCGAACGCTTGTTTGAATGCTGTGAGCTGGCTGGGTCTTATCCTCACCTGTGGTGACGCGTAGAATACGAATGGTCTTTTGATAGAATCTCTTGCGAAAGGAGTAACTGGTGGAAATTCTGGCGGAGTACGGGCTTTTTCTGGCCAAGATAGTGACCTTCGTCGTGGCGGCACTGATCGTTGCCGCCATGGTCATGTCCGCGGCTCAGCGCGCGCGGGGCCAGGAGGATGAAGGTGAGCTCCAGGTAACCCGGATCAACGATCAGCTCCGGGATAACCGGGAAACGCTGGAGGCGCAGCTGCATCAAGGCGCTGGCCGCAAACGCTGGCTGAAGGATCGACGGCGCAGCAAAAAGAAAGAAAAGAAGGCTGAACAGAAAAAGGATGGCAATGCTGAACGCCGGGAGCGGCTCTATGTGGTGGACTTTGAGGGCGATCTCAAAGCCAGCCAGACCGCCGATCTTCGCCATTGCATAACATCCATACTTGGCGTGGCCGAACCGGAACGCGATGAAGTGATGGTTCGCCTGGAAAGTTCCGGCGGTATGGTTCATTCCTATGGCTATGCGGCGGCTCAACTGGACCGGATCCGACGTTCGGGGCTGCCTCTGACCGCCTGCGTGGATAAAGTGGCTGCGAGTGGCGGCTACATGATGGCTTGTGTGGCGGATCGGATCATTGCCTCCCCATTCGCTATTCTGGGCTCCATCGGGGTGGTGGCACAGTTACCCAATGTGCACCGTCTGCTCAAGCGCAATGATGTGGACTTCGAGGTTCTGACAGCGGGCGAGTACAAGCGCACACTGACGGTATTCGGCGAGAACACTGAGAAAGGGCGCCGCAAGTTCACAGAGGACCTCGAACAGACCCATCAGCTTTTCAAGGATTACGTCAGCGAGCATCGCCCGGTAGTGAACATCGACCAGGTTGCAACCGGGGAGATCTGGTTCGGGCGTCAAGCCCTTGATGTCAATCTGGCGGATGAGCTTAAGACGTCCGACCAGGTGATGACTGAGGCTTGTGATGAGCGTGATGTATTTCTTGTGCGTTACGAGCGCCGCCGGACCCTGCCAGAGAAGCTTGGATTGAGCGCGGTGAGTGCGGTTGAGTCCGGTATCATGCGAGGTGTCGAGTGGCTCCGCGCAGGGCGTTTCCAGTGATTGGCAGTTGAAACTGGCAAGGGGCCTCAAAGCGGGTTATCATGAAGACATGCGCCGATTATCGATAAGCACTTGATGGGAGAAAGCAATGAGCTACGGCAACCAGAACGAAGCGCGGCAGAATGATGCCGGGCCCAGTGAAAAGGATGAACGCGTTGATGCGTTCGCCGCTGTTGGATTGATCCTGCTGTTCGTCGCACTTGCGACCACATTTGTCGCCACGCAGTAACAGTGGCGTGTGATGCCGGGGGGTCAGGCCGCCCCGGTGCTTTCCAGAACCAGCTTCACGATTAGCGCAATACCCACTACGAACATCACGCCAAAGATTACGCCGCCAACAATGAAGGGCCAGGGCGAGGATGCGCTGAAATCCCGTTCCCGGTTGCTTTCCGAATTAACACCCAGGGCTGCGGCCAGAATGCTGACGACTACTTGCCAGAAGCTAGGCTTGTTCCGTTGCGTATCGTTCATTAAACCTCCTGTGGGCTGATTGGCTTCTTATTATAAAGCAATAAAAAACGGGCATCAGGTGGCCTGATGCCCGTTCAGCTTTCCGGTTTTCCCCCCTCGCGCGGAGGAGGGCTAGAACGGTTTACTCGTCCGGATCGTACGCCAGGTTCGGCATAAGCCAGCGTTCAATTTCGCTCTTCTTCATGCCCTTACGCTTGGCGTAGTCTTCTACCTGGTCCGAGCTGATCTTGCCTACGGCGAAGTACTTGGACTCCGGATGCGCGAAGTACAGACCCGAAACCGCTGCGGCCGGAAGCATCGCATTGCTCTCGGTAAGCCTCAGATCCGTGTTTTCCTCCGCCTGCAGGAGCCGGAACAGTTCAGGTTTCTCGGTATGATCCGGGCAGGCTGGGTAGCCAGCGGCCGGACGGATACCCTGATACCGCTCTTTGATCAGGTCCTCGGTCGATAGTTGCTCGTCGGTCTGGTAACCCCAGTACTCCTTTCGCACGTGTGCGTGCATACACTCGGCAAACGCCTCGGCGAAACGATCGGCAAGGATTTTAACCATGATGGCGCTGTAGTCATCATTCGCCTGCTCGTACTCCTGCGCCAGCTCGTCCGCCTCGGGGCCGGCCGTGACCGCAAAGCCGCCAATGTAGTCCGGGATTTCCGACTCCTTGGGTGCAATGAAGTCGGAAAGCGACATCATGGGCTTGTCAGGCGCTTTATCATCCTGCTGCCGCAGCTGATGCAGCTTGGTCAGCACTTTCTTGCGTGACTCGTCCTCGTAGAGTTCGATGTCATCACCCACGCGGTTTGCGGGCCAGAACCCGATGACGCCGTGGCACCGAATCTTGTTTTCTTCAACCAGCCAGTTGAGCATATTCTTCGCATCGTTGAAGAGATTGCGGGCCGTTTCACCTTTTTTCGGGTCTTCCAGAATATCCGGGTACTTGCCTGGCATGTCCCAGCTTTGGAAGAAGGGTGACCAATCAAAATACTCAAGCAGCTCGTTCAGATCGAAATGGTCAAAAGTCTTGAGACCCAGGAACTCGGGTTTAGTCGGTTGATACGATTCCCAATCCAGTTCCGGTGCGCGGCTGCGCGCCTTATCGATGGGAATGATCTTCGCTTTTTTACCCTGGTTCTTTCGCCGCTCACGAACTTTTTCGTAATCCGCTTGAACTTCGTTGAGCAGATCCTGCTTCTGCGTGTCGCTGACCAGTTTGGCGGCGATCCCCACACTGCGTGACGCATCGTTTACGTAGATGACCTGATCATTCTCATAGCTCGGGTCAATCTTGACGGCGGTATGGGCCTTGGAGGTGGTTGCCCCACCGATCAGCAGCGGCACATTGAAATCAAGGCGTTGCATCTCCTTCGCCACATGAACCATTTCATCCAGTGAGGGCGTGATGAGACCGCTCAGTCCAATCACGTCCACGTCTTCGTCCTTGGCCTTCTGCAGGATCTGGTCGGCAGGCACCATGACGCCCATGTCGATCACCTCGAAGTTGTTACACTGGAGTACAACCCCGACGATGTTCTTGCCGATGTCGTGGACGTCGCCTTTAACCGTAGCCATGAGGATTTTGCCCTTGGCCTTCTGGCCCTCGGATTTCAGGGCCTCGATGTACGGGATGAGAATGGCGACGGCTTGTTTCATGACGCGGGCGCTCTTGACCACCTGCGGCAGAAACATCTTGCCTTCGCCGAACAGGTCACCGACGACGTTCATGCCGTCCATCAGCGGGCCTTCAATCACCTCGATGGGGTGCTCCGCGCGCTGACGCGCCTCCTCGGTGTCCTCATCGATGTAGGTGGTGATGCCCTTGACCAGCGCATGCTCAAGCCGCTTTTCAACCGGCCATTCGCGCCACTCGAGATCTTCCTGTTTTTCCTGGCCGCCTTGACCCTTATAGCGCTCGGCAATGTCAAGCAGGCGGTCGGTGGCGTCCTCGCGACGGTTGAGGATGACGTCCTCGACGTGCTCTTTCAGCTCATCATCAATGTCATCGTAGACAACCAGTTGGCCGGGATTGACGATGCCCATGTTCATACCCGCCTTAATCGCGTGATACAGGAAGGCCGAATGCATCGCTTCGCGCACGGCATCGTTGCCGCGGAATGAGAACGAGAGGTTGCTCACGCCGCCACTGACGGACGCGTAGGGCAGGTTCTCGCGGATCCAACGGGTGGCTTCAATGAAGTCTACGCCGTAGTTGTTGTGCTCTTCGATGCCGGTACCGATCGCCAGAATGTTGGGATCGAAAACGATGTCCTGGGGCGGGAAACCATCCTCAACCAGCAGGTCATAGGAGCGTTTACAGATCTCGATCTTGCGTTCGGCTGTGTCCGCTTGGCCCTGCTCATCGAAGCCCATGACGGTCACGGCAGCGCCATAGCGCCGCACCGCGCGGGCTTTGCTGAGGAAGTCCTCCTCACCTTCCTTGAGGCTGATGGAGTTAACAATGCTCTTGCCCTGGATGCATTTCAGGCTGGCCTCCATTGCCTCCCAGCGTGAGGAGTCGACCATGATCGGAACCTTGGAGATGTCCGGCTCGGACGCCACCAGGTTCAGGAACGTGGTCATGCATTCTTTCGCATCCAGCATGCCTTCGTCCATGTTGATATCGATGATCTGTGCACCGTTTTCAACCTGGTCCTTGGCCACTTCCAGGGCTTCTTCGTACTGCTCTTCCTTGATCAGGCGCAGGAACTTCTTGGAGCCGGTGACGTTGGTGCGTTCACCAATGTTCATGAAAACCACGTTGTCGTCATCGGTGAACGGCTCCAGGCCCGAGAGACGCAGCCGTGGCTCGCGGGTTGGTACCGAGCGCGGCGCGTACTTGCTGACCCGCTCGGTAACCGCGCGGATATGCTCCGGCGTTGAACCACAGCAGCCGCCGATGACATTCAGGAAACCGTCGCGAGCGAAGGTTTCGATGATGTCCGCCATTTCCTCCGGCGTCTGGTCGTACTCACCAAACTCGTTGGGCAGGCCGGCGTTGGGGTGCGTGCAGACGTAGAAGGGAGCCTTATTGGCCATTTCTTCCACGTAGGGTCGCATGGCGTCGGCGCCCAGAGCGCAGTTCAACCCGATCAGCAGGGGCTTGGCGTGTTCCACCGAGTTCAGGAACGCCTCGGTGGTCTGACCGGAAAGCGTTCGTCCAGACGCATCCGTAATGGTTCCGGAAATCATCAGCGGCACTTCGGCGCCCGAGTCGATCTCGTACTGCTGGGCAGCGTAGATGGCTGCCTTGGCGTTCAGTGTGTCGAAGATGGTCTCAAGCAGGATGATGTCAACGCCACCAATGATGAGGTTCTCAATGGCCTCGTAATAGTCCTCGTAGAGGGCATCGAAACTGGTGTTGCGGTAGCCGGGGTTGTTCACATCCGGTGAAATAGACGCAGTCTTGGAAGTCGGGCCCACGGCGCCGGCCACAAAACGCGGCTTGCTGGGGTCTTTCGCGGTCTGGGCATCGGCGCATTCGCGTGCCAGCTGGGCCGCCTTCTGGTTCAACTCCGGAACCAGATCTTCCATATGGTAATCAGACTGGGAGACCCGGGTGGAGTTGAACGTATTCGTCTCGATGATGTCCGCACCGGCATCCATGTACTGCTCGTGGATATCCCAAAGCTTTTCCGGCTGGCTCAGGCAGAGAAGGTCGTTGTTACCTTTGACCTCGTGCTCATAATCCTTGAACCGCTCACCCCGATACTGTTCCTCGGTGAGTTGAAGGTTCTGGATTTCAGTACCCATGCCGCCATCCAGGATGACGATGCGTTCCTGCAGTGCCTTTCGCAGCTGCTCGAGTCGAGTTTGTCGATCAGTCATTGATTCAACTACCTCATTGTCAGTGTTCGAATCGCGAGACATTAACTATTACGCCAGGCGGACACCCTGTAAGGCAGGGAAGAGTCATCCTGAGCATTACCAGAAGGGAGATGCTATCCGTGTCTCTATAGCGGGTTTTGCTTATTGAAGTAGATTCATACTAACACAGAATCTGCAAAAGTCTTGTCAGTTCATCAAATTTTTTTGATGTTGTACAGTGCTGCCTATTCCCGAGTGGTTTGGTTGGTCTTTTATTCGCAGGGGAGCTTCCTTACAATAGAGTGACATCTGATCATTAAAAGGGGAGCGGCATTGGATACCGTCACCGTCACCGAATCAGCCCAGCGCTATCTGGGCCAACTCGTCCAGAAGCAAGACGTAGAAGGGATGGGAGTGCGGCTGTTCGTGACCCAGCCCGGCACCCGTCACGCTGAGACCTGTCTGGCGTACTGCCCGCCCCATGAGGTAGTGCCGTCCGATGAGCAACTGGATATGGGCGATTTCCCGCTCTATATTGATTACAACAGCGCCACTTTTCTGGAAGAGGCTGTTATCGATTTTCAGGAAGACCAGACCGGTGGTCAGCTGACGATCAAGGCACCCAACGCTAAAATGCCGCAGGTGAGCGCGGATGCGCCGCTTTCCGAGCGTCTGGATTACGTGCTTCAGTCTGAGGTCAATCCCAGTTTGGCGGCGCATGGCGGCGAGGTCTCGCTGGTGGAGCTAACCGACGAAAACGTTGCCGTGCTGCGTTTCGGGGGAGGGTGCCAAGGCTGTGCAGCGGTGAGCCTCACGCTCAAGCAGGGCGTTGAGCGTACCCTCAAGGAGCAGTTGCCGGAGATTGCCGGCATTGAAGACATAACCGACCACTCGTACCGCGAAAACGCCTACTACTGATCGGTGCATCGGTGCCATCAGGCGCTGGTGCATACCGTTAGCGGCTGGTTTCCGCTAGAGTGTGTGCCTGAATGCGCGTTCAGGGAATGCACACGTGACCCTATCTGAACTACCTCTGACGATCCTGGCTCTGCCCTTGTTTACGGCCCTGCTCGGTTGGGCAACGAATCGCCTGGCCGTGTTGATGCTGTTCCATCCCGTGGAGCCTTTCGGTAGGCCACCTTTCCTGGGGTGGCAAGGTGTTGTGCCGCGCCGGTCCGAGCAAATGGCTCATGAGTGCATTGACCGCACTATTGCCCGCAGCGGTGATCTTACCGGTGTCTACCAGCGTCTGGATCCGGCCTTGATCACGGGTGAAGTGGTGAGCCGGATTATGCCGCATCTTGAGGAATACGTGGATGATGTGATGTATCAGCATCATCCGGTGCTCTGGGACAACCTGCCGCGACGTCTCAAGGAGCGCATTTACCGCTATGTAGAGCACAACCTGCCGGAGCGCGTAGACGCCATGGTGGCAGACTTTGGCGAAGAGTTGGGAGAGTTGGTGGATCTGAAAGCACTTATGAGCGAGGAGCTTCGGCATCATCCGGATTTCATGAACACGATCCTGCAGGACGCCGGGGCCTCCACATTCCGGTTCGTGATCCGCAGCGGGGGTGTTATAGGGCTTGTTCTGGGCATTACTCTGGTTACGGGGTGGGCCTTCTGGCCTTCGTCCTGGCTCCTTCTGGGAGGAGGCTTTGGAGTGGGGCTGCTCACCAACTGGGTTGCGCTCACACTTATCTTCCGGCCGCAGCAAGTGAAGCGCTGGGGGCCCTTCCGCATACAGGGGCTGCTCATGCGCCGGCAGCCGGAGATCAGTCATATCTGGGGCCAACGCGTGGCGCATGAACTGCTCACCTGCGAAAAAGTGGCCCACGCCATTGTTCACGGTGAGAAGGCAGGGCGTACACGCGCCATCATCCAGAAGCATCTGCGGCCGCTGCTGGATCAGTCCACTATCATGCGTCTCAGCACCCAGGTGGCGGTAGGCGCATCCGGTTATACGGAGCTGAAGAAAAGCATGAATGATCGCGCCTTGAGTGCCTCGGAAGAGGTGTTCCGGGATGATGCCTTCAATCAGGATCGCGCACGGATCGTTGCCGAACTCATTGAAGAGCGGATTTCAGGGTTATCGCCGGAAGCCTTCCAGTCGCTTCTCCGACCGGTCTTCGCGGCGGAGGAGGGACGACTGATGCTTGCGGGCGGTGTCTGTGGGCTGGTAGCAGCGCTCTTACCCGTCGTGTTGATGGGGCTCTGAGTTACCAGAACACCGGTTGCTGTTCTGTGAGAATGCGATCTACGAAGGTCGCATAATCAATAGCTTCACATACCTCCGGCAAAGCGCGGCTGTCTGCTGATTCGGCCAGGGCCAGCACTGTACCCGCTTTTATGGGGGGTAGCGGGGAAGATTCTGCCAGCCTATCAAGGGCCTGAGCTATCAGAACAAGCGTATCCTCAGGCGACAATGTTGCCAAGCAGCGCCCATGGCGTGGGTGGTCAGGCGATTTTGTAAGAACGTGAACCCGTCCTGTCATGGATGAAGAATCCTTGGCACCCGTGCATAGAGATCCTGTATCTGCGGCTCGTCAACCGGGATGGCGGTGTCAGGAAGGCTCGATTGGTTGTGGCTCGTTGTCCGTGATTCCACCATCAGATGCTGCAGTCCCATATCCCCGAAGCAGCTGACCGGAATGCCGCGGTGTTCAGCTGCAATAGCCTTTACACCTGTATCCACCAGAAGCAGGCCCACACTCACCCCGAAGGTGCAGAGCGTCAGAAGCATATCAAGGAATTCCTGGGTGTCGTCCTCACGGTCAAGCACGAAGAGCTGATCTGGCAGTGAAAAGGCTTCTGACGTTGGCATCAGCGCTCCCCCGTAAACTGAAGCATCCGGTCTGCCTCAGAACAGGCCATGACCCAGTCCCCTAAGCCGCCCGTCAACCAGCCAGCCCGCAGGTTACCGTCTCTCAGAGCGCGGTTATCTGCTGACCCGATGCACACGGTGGCGGGCAGAGACCATGCCGTTATGAGCTCTTCCCATTTATCAGCGGTCGCTGTCTGGGGCGAGGGAGCGTCATTGGGAGTTGCCGCGAGAAAAACCGCATCTCCCTGAAGGAAGACGCGATTGATGCTGTGCCCGGAACTGAGAAGAGCAGCGGCAAAGCACCAAGCCGATTCAATTACGTGGTGCTCATCATGCGCTGCCGTAATCAGTAAAGCTGCTTTCAAACCGGATCAGTTCTCGCCAGCGAATGCCATCAAAAGGTGTAGAAGGCTGATGAAAAGGTTATAGAGCGATACATAAAGGCCGATAGCCGCCATGATGTAGTTACGTTCGCCCCCGTTTATGATGGCGCTGGTCTGGTAGAGGATGCAGGCCGATGCAAAGAGCGTGAAGCCAGCGGAAATCGCCAGGTGCAGGTTTGGCAGATTGAACAGGAAGGCAATCAGCATGCCACCCATAAGAACCAGCGCACCGGCGAAGATGAAGCCCCCAAGGAAGCTGAAGTCTTTTCGAGTGATCAGGGTGTAGGCCGATAGGGCCAGGAAGATGGTTGCTGTCAGACCGAGAGCGGTGGTCACCAAATGCCCCGCGCCATTCGCAACAAAAGCGTTGAGAATGGGGCCCAGCGTCATGCCCATGAAGCCGGTTAGCGCAAAGGTGGTTACCAGGCCCCAAACGCTGTCCTGAAGCTTATGGGTGGCGAATAGAAGACCGTAAAATCCGACAAGTGTCAGGATCAGACCCGGGTGGGGCAGGTTCAGCGCCATGCTGGTCCCAGCCGTTAGGGCGGAAAAAGCCAAGGTCAGGCCCAGCAGCATGTAGGTGTTGCGCAGGACCGTCGTGACCTCGGTGCTCAGCCCTTCGCGGGCCCCGCCAGGTGCCCGGCTCTGGGCGGCATTGGGGAAACGGTTGTCGGCCATGTGCGGAATCTCCTTCGTGGATTCTTAACTGTCAGCCCAATAATAAAGCGTCCAGTGGGCAGTGCAAAGCCTTTCTGCATGCTTTTGAGGCCTTCAACACTTTGACATGACGCCGATTTAAGGTAATATTTGAATCGTTGTTCGTAGAGGCAACGCCTTTCCGGTGGGCTGGCAGAGTGGTCGATTGCAGCGGTCTTGAAAACCGCCGAGGGTTAACGCCCTCCCGGGGTTCGAATCCCTGGCCCACCGCCACTTCTTCTCCTGTGAACGCTCTCATTTCTTGCTCTTATCCTGTCGCTCGCGGATGGTCCGGCGACGATCCTTGAGCCGGTCAAGCTTTTCGTTGATCGCGTCCAGGCGGCTCTGGTAACGCTCCTGAATGTTACGTTCCTCCTGGGCCAGCGAGTTCTCCAGGGTAGCACCGGCAAGGTTGTTATTGGCCCGGCGTTTGCGAGCACGCACTTTATCCAGTTCAGCTTCTCTTTCAGCCTTGAGCGATTGACGCTTTTCGCGTGCGTCATCAATCTTGCGGTTAATGGACTCGAGCGCCCGCTCAGCGCTGCGTTGCTGTTGGAGTTCTTCATTGATCCCGGACCCCATGTCGCCGCCGGGCTTGGGGGCGCTCACATCCTCCAGCTTTTCCGCGTCGCTTCCGCAGGGTGAATCCGAGAAAACGGTCTCGCCGTCCTGGTCGCAGCGGTAGATTTCGGCTGGTGCCGGTATCGCAAGCACGAGACCGATGGCCAGAAGGGCAGGGCGTTGCATTCGAGTGCCTCCAAAAAGCGCCTTTTGTCAGCAAAAAGATAGCATCCGGGAGGAGGGGGTTACAGTTTTTTCGTTCTGTAGCGAACCGGTGGTTTAGGTCCGCGCCCGGGGTACCAAACACTCACTTGCATCAAACACGGAAAGCTAAAGAGGGGGACGAGCAGAGGTACGAGTAGTGGGGCCAGCAAGAAAAACGGGGCCGGAGGGCCGGCCCCGTGGAACGCGCTTACTCGCGACCGTAGATAGCCATTTGCGTATCCGCAACGTTGAGGTTCTTGATGCCGACAGAGCCAATGCTGGAGACACCGTTGCTGTCGCCACCGCCAACCTGAACTTTCGGCATCCACATGCTGGCTGTCATCTCATTGAGGTCCACGCGTAGGGTTTCGTCCGGTACCCCGCTGCCTGAAGATATTGCTGGACCAGACCCTACTTCCGCGTTCACGGTTACGCCGTTAATTGCAAGGTTAGTGCGGTCCGTTTCACTCAGAGAGCCTTTGAGAGCATCAAGTTGATCGGCGCCAGCCATGCGGAGCGTGGGAAGGCTGATCGCCGCAACATCAAAGTCGGCGCTGATTTCCGCATGAAAGATGTTTCTGATTCGGATTGAGCCTGTCCCAGCAGTGCCATTCTGGATCTGATTATTTACACGTGCCGTGATGTCGAGTCTGGTCACCCAGAAATCGGCTTCGAAGTCCGAGATCATGGTTGCCTGTTCGCTGCCATCACTGGAGGCAATACCCAGCCTATCGGCATCAACGCCTGCCTCAACAGGTTTTACTCCATTCCCAAGGGGACGAACTTCAATGTAGGCATCGCCTTCATCGAGATCTCCCGCAGGAAGACCATTGACCGAAGAATCCCCAAGAGGATTGCCCTGTTCCCCAGTCGCAAGGTCAACATTGACACTAACATCCACAGTCTCACCATCGTCGTGGCCGCCAATCCGGATACCGTCGACCAGAACGGACCCAGTATTCTCACCCTGGCTGTACTCCACCTGATCAATGGTGGCTGAGGTTGAAAGCTCGATGGTCACACCCTGCTGACCGGTCACATTGCCCATGTCCTTATTATTCATGGGTTGCAGGTCAGCGGCGGCTGCCATCGGCAGTGATGCGATTGATAGGGCCAACAGGCTTTTTTTCATTGTCGTCATTGTGATTTCTCCTCTTTTATTGTTTTGGGGCGGCCCGCCCCTTGATGGACCGCCCCCTCTGTTTCCCCGTTACTCCTCCAAACGGGGCGACAGCTCAAGCTCAATGGTATTGCCCGGCCCCTCGAAGAACTCGTTGAGGATGCCGGTCAGAAGACCGCAGTCCTCAAGTTCCGGTGCAACGTAGGTTCCTGTAACAGTACCACCGTTAAGTGGATCAAACTCTTCGCCTTCCGGGCTTGAGAGGTTGATGGTGGCCGGCTCTGTAGTCTGGCACGAGTTACCGCCACCGATCCGGATGCCATCAGAACCGAAACCGAAGCCAATGAGGGATACCCGTGCTTCGGGAATCTTGATCATGAGTTCGCTTTCCGCGGTTAGCTTACCGGTTTCAAGGTCGAGGGAACCGGTGGTTTCACTAACAGGTTCGAATTCAATGTCCGCACGGCCCTGGATCTTGTGGAAAAGCTTGGAGATCTGGAACTGCGCCTGGGTCGGATCGAGCTCAAGGTCAGCGGTGAACTCACCAGTCTGCAGGTCCAGCTCGCTGATGATCTGACCGCTCAGCGGTACGTCCGAGCCGTTGGCGGCCACATTGGTTACGCCATCCAGGTCAAAGGTGACGTCGATGGGTTTATTTCCGTCATCGCCGTTATCACCGTCCCCGTTGTCGCCATCGCCGTCATCGCCGCTCGTATCTTCGGAAGTGCCGGAGAGCGAAATGACTTCGGGAGAATCTTCGAGATTGGTTACAGCCTCCAGGTCTGCGCTGTAACTGTCGACCTGGTTGGTCTGGAAGGTAACCGTTACCGTGCAGGACTGATCCTGGCTCAGCGATGCAGGGCAGTTGTTGGTCTGCGTGAAGACACCGTCAGCATTGTTGATGACATTCAGGCCATTAATGTTGAGCACCGCTTCGCCTGTATTTGTCAGATCCAGTGTCTGCTGGGCACTGTTGGTGTTGGCCAGGTCAATGGTGCCGAAATCAACCTCCGGTTTGCTGAGTTCAAGTGCCGGCGTAGGCTGCTCGGTCGCCTCAGCGTTGAGGTCAACAACCTTGGGCGAATCTGCGGCCTCCGGATCAGTTGAATCGATCTGGACATTGGCACTGTAGGTACCCGGTTGAGTTGCCTGGAAGTTTACATCCACGGAGCAGCTCTGCCCCGGGTCGAGCGTGGCGCAGTCGTTGCTCTGTGTGAAAAGGTCAGCATTGGTGCCGGCAATCGTTACACTGTTGACGTTCAATGCTTGGCCGCCGTCGTTGCCAACGGTAATGCTGCCGTTGAGCGGGCTGCCCGCCATGGCACTGCCAAGATCGAGCGCTTCGGTATCAACCGTGATATTGGCGGGTTGGGTCTCGTCTGCTACCACCTCGAACGTATGCAGGACCATGTCTTCCTGGTTCCCCACCAGGGTGCAGTCAGCCGTGAATTCACCCACCGGATCGTCGAGCTTGGACCCGTCCTGGCCACGGACAACCTGGTTGAGCGTCAGGTCACCAACCGTGATGGTAGCTTGCCCCGGATTCTCGAAGGTCAGCGGGTCAACAGTGGCGCTTGATTCCACCGTGAATGAGCCGGATTCGCCGGGAATCGGCTGTTGCGGGATCTCGAGGGTGACATCCAGGGGCTTATCATTCTCGGGAAGGGCAATGTTGTTATCCGCGACAGCGTTGCCTTCCAGGGTGCGGGCCCCCGCGAAATAGAGTCCCTGGCGGGATTGGTTGTTGAGCGTGGTGACCGAGTTGATGGTCAGCTCGCCCGTGGATTCACCGGCCTTTACTTCCTTGGGCAGGTCAGCTGAAATATCGGACACCAGCGGCTGCTCACCGATGATCGGCAGCGGGCAGGTGTGCTCGACTGTCAACGAGGCCTCTTCCGCGTTCACGGCGCTGGCGCCCGTTGCGAGCAGCGCGGATACCGCACTGCTGAGCAGCAGGCGCCCAGGCTTACTTATAGGCTTTTCGGTTATGGCGTTCATTAACGTCATCCTCATTGTTTGTTGTATTCATGGTGCCGGGTCAGTTGACGCATTCTGACTCCTGTCCGGCACCTGCAACACTCGCGTGTCTGTTGGTCTCCGGTCATTGCTCAAAAAGGAAACAGCGTTGTTAAAAGCGGTTATCGTGGTGGGGAGTTGTTCAATTCGTGACGAACGTCAATCAGGGCGCGTGACGATATAATGAGCTGTATTTCATTTTTTGCACGGAACAAGAGTGCAGGGACTTGGCGAGAGTCTTTCCCGTACTGTCTCTGGTAGCGCGTTAAGGCCTGATCAGAGTTAGCGGCGGGTCTGGCCCGGGGTATGCCCTGTCCATGAGCGATAGGCGCGGGTAAAACTGGCCTGATCGCTGAAGCCAAGTTTTTGCGCAATAGTGCTCAGCGGCATGCGTGTATCGGCCAGATAACGCTCTGCGTAGTGGCAGCGGATTTCGTTGCGCAGATCCCGGAAGGAGTAGTTTTCAGCCTGCAGGTGGCGCCGCAGCGAGCGTGGGGTCATCTGGAGGTTCTCGGCAACGCGTTCCAGTGTGCAGTTGAGGCCGGGATCATCCAGGATCTGGCGGCGTACGCGTTCTGTCAGGCTGCTGTTGTTCTCAGCTCCCTTGAGGTCCTGGCGCGACCGATGCCGGGCGAGGAATGAAGACAGCTCTTGGCCGGTATCGGATCCCGACTGCTGGGCAGGGTGTAGAGTGGCGCGGGCTGCTTCCGCGTTGAAGCGGATCTCGGCCTCGGGCGCTACGTGTTGCCAATCGTCAGCGAGCAGCTTGGTTGAGGTGTCTAATTCCAGCAGCATATCCTTGCAAATGTGGCGCGAGAGCTCGTAAATGCTGCCCATATAGATGCGGATCATGAAGGAACGCAAGTCCCTCAGATCCCAGAGGTCATGCAGCTGGATTAGAACCGTCTCGTCTTTCAGACTCAGGCGCAGGTCATAGATCGGGAGGCTGACACGCTCGTATTCGATGATCATCTCAACGAGGCGAAAATAATCGTTCTGCCAGAGTACGGCTGCGCCAACAAGTCCATGCGCATCGATATCGAGTTGTTTTCCGAACTCGAAAGGAAGGCGTTCGTCCTCGGTAAGGTCGCTGGCGTGCTGCAGCAGCACCAGCAACTCGTTCATGGTAAGGCTTTCCCCGCTGGTTTCCAGCTGGGACGCATCAACGCCGGTGCCATCAAGGAGGGCCGGAGGGCGGACACCATACTGTTCCATGAAGTGCAGGAAATGCGTCACATACCGCGGCGGTAGTATGGGGACGTCATAGGCTTGGGTGTCCTGAGTTGAACGGGTGGGCACATCCATGCTTCGATCCCTCCGAAATCTATACTTTCCTTGACTGTATTTGCAGCTCAATCCCGCAACATTGGCCAATGCTTTGTTAACTGACGTCAGATTGACGAACCTTATATCAGGGAACAGGTGTTCACACTATGCATAGCAGGGTCTCTCTGCCAAGCGAAATGAGCACAAATAGAAGAGCATGGCCGTTCGCAGAGCAACGGTTACTCAGCACTGTGAACTGTGTCTCTCAGGTTCCGCAAAAGGTTCTTGGAACACGTTCCTGTGGTGCTGGCGGGCTCCGGTAGTCGGAATTATCGGCATCAGCTGAGAAAGGAGCCTTGAGCGCGGCCATCAGAGAATGGAACCGGCGCAGATCGCCTTGCTGGGCTGCACTGATGGCCGCCTCGACCTGATGGTTACGCGGAATAACGGCTGGGTTGGCTTCCCACATGACATCCGGTGAGTCCAACATTCCAATCCAGCAGGAACTCCACTGTTGTGCGTCATCTGTGTTTCCGAACAGGGAGGCAGCGGCTTTCTGCGGACTATCCATTTGGGTAATCCGTGTCATTTCCCGGAAAGTTTCAGTGAAGTCGCTGCCATTGCGCTGCATGAGCGCAAGCAGGTCGTGAACGACGCTCTCATTTTCGGGGGTAAGGTTGCTGACGCCGATCTTGCGACCAAAACGTTGGCGCCATGCGGCGTTATAGTGCTCACGGTAGGCTCCCAGCAGGGTTTTTGCTGTTTCAATTGCTTCGTCTTTACTGCCGTCAAAGAGCGGAAGCAGGGATTCGGCAAACCGAGCCAGGTTCCAATAGCCGATTTCAGCCTGATTGGCGTAGGCGTAGCGACCCCTAGCGTCAATGGAACTGAAAACGGTATCGGCGTGGTAGTGATCCATGAAGGCGCAGGGCCCATAGTCGACGGTTTCGCCGCTGATGGCCATGTTATCCGTGTTCATGACGCCATGGATGAAGCCAACACTCATCCAGTCCGCTATCAGCTCCGCCTGTTGCTCGGCAACCGCCCTGAGCAGGCTCTGATAAGGCTGATCCTCGAACATCACTGAGGGGTAATGCCGGGCAATGGCGTAATCGGCGAGCGTACGGATAGCTTCAGTGTCCTGGCGATAGGCGAAGTATTCAAACGTGCCTACTCGAATATGGCTGGCCGCCACGCGGGTAAGAATGGCGCCGGGCTCCGGGCCTTCCCGCATCACCGTGCTGCCTGTGGTAACAGCTGCCAGCGCTCTCGTGGTCGGGATGCCCAGCGCGTGCATGGCCTCGCTGACAATGTATTCGCGGATAACCGGGCCGATTGGAGCCCGTCCATCCCCGCCGCGGGAGAAACCAGTGCGGCCAGCGCCCTTGAGCTGTATATCGCGGCGTTTCTGGCACTGATCGATGACCTCACCGATGAGAATGGCACGCCCGTCGCCGAGCTGGGGAACGAAATTCCCGAACTGATGACCGGCGTAGGCCAGGGCGATCGGCTCAGCATTCTCCGGAAGACTGTTTCCGGAAAAGACAGAGGCGAGTTCGTGTTCATCGGATTCATTCACCTCAATGCCCAGCTCCTCGGCAAGTGGGCTATTGAAGCGGATGAGCTCCGGGTCGGGTGCTTGCGCCGGCTTTGCGGGTTGATGGAAGGACTCGGGGAGTCGGGCGTAACTGTTGTCGAACGGGAAAGGCGGAAGCGGCATGCGATCCTCTGACAGTTGAACACATGAGATAGTCTAGTTGAGTTACACTACGTTTTGCGTTCGAGATTGGACTCCTCGAACAGCTTCAGCTTGACAGGTACGCATCACAATCCTGATAATGCGCTCGCATTGCGGCAAGGCCGCATCCCATCCCTGATTTCGGCGTGTGGCGCAGTCTGGTAGCGCACTTCCTTCGGGAGGAAGGGGTCCCAGGTTCAAATCCTGGCACGCCGACCATAATCTTTCTCAAAAAGTACTTCCCAGCTCTTTCACACCCTCAACGTCCCAGGAGAACCTCTTGAGGAATGCGTGTACGCGGGGGCGGTTTTTGTTTGCTGCATGATGCTCTGTGAGCTCCCCGATGGAATCGATCACAACGTAGTCGGGCACAGCCAGCCCGGTACGGATTCTTTTGAGTTGGGGTCTGGAATCTCCAGGCTCCGCTAGAGCCCACGTCTCCGGCAGCAACGGAACCCCAGAGAGCGGTTACGAGTACGGACAGCAGCTCCACGGGCTCCCCGAGTCGCTCGCCATCTTGGAGTCCCATGGAACGTAGGCAAGCTGTACCGGAACCACCGCGGCGTCCTGCCCAGGATTATCTTTATCTTTTTGTCGTCAGAGCAGCCAGCGAG
The DNA here is from genome assembly GCF_040196175.1 of Salicola sp. Rm-C-2C1-2. Lineage (NCBI taxonomy): Bacteria > Pseudomonadati > Pseudomonadota > Gammaproteobacteria > Oceanospirillales > Halomonadaceae > Salicola > Salicola sp. Rm-C-2C1-2. The sequence goes on from NZ_JBEFNF010000001.1 coordinate 960,340, forward strand.
CAGCGCCCCAAGCAGGAGCCAGCCAAGCACGTTTCCTCTGGAGCGGAAACGTGAACAGGGCAAGCACAGCACCATGGCGACCTCTTATCGATTAAATCAATAATAAGTTCAATACGATCACCCAATAGCATAGCTGGCAGGCTGCCTGCATTCCAGGTACCGCCATCCTGCATTAACGGAGAGCCTGCCTGTGGTCCGTGATCGCGTAAAGATCGATCAGGGGTCAAGCGCCTGTATGAGGGCATGGTGGTACGACTGCGGCGTGCCGATTTTTAAAAGCCTTGTCATCAAAATGCCACTTAAAGTGCCTACCTTTCTTAAGGGCGTTTGAGGCTAGGGTGTCTGTCTGAAATCCACCCGGTAAGTTTTTGTTGACTGAACGTTCAATCAATAACAGTATTAGCCTCTTCGTAGTAAGTAGAATTACGTATTGATTGATGAGGAGCAATTTTATGGGTCGCTTAACCCGGCGTGATTTCATTCGAGGCAGTGCCTACGCATTGGGTGCGTTCGCTGTTTCCTCAAGCCTCCAAGGTTGTCTTGACAGTAGCGATCAGCAGCCGGCGCGGTTCGAACAGGGGGTGGCGAGTGGTGACCCTCTGCAGGACCGTGTGATCATCTGGACCCGTGCCGTTCCGCTGTCATCTGGCGCCAATGAGGGTATTGAGGTCAATTACGAAGTTGCAGAGGATGAAGCATTCACAAACGTTATTCGCAATGGCAGCCAAACCGTCACTGCAGATCATGACTACACCCTGAAGGTTGACGTTCAACGCCTGAAGCCTGGCAAGACCTATTTCTATCGGTTCAGCGCCGGCGGCAACACCTCTGAAACCGGCAAGACGCGCACCCTCCCGGAAGGCTCTGTGGATCAGGTTCGTCTTGCTGTAGTGTCGTGCTCCAACTATCCAGCAGGCTATTTCCATGCTTACGGCGAAATTGCAAAAGAGTCTGAGCTCGATGCTTTTGTGCACTTGGGGGATTATCTGTATGAATACGGCGCAGGCGAATACGCAACTGAGGACGCACAAGCCCTTGGTCGGGTTCCGGACCCAGCTAAAGAACTGATCACGCTGGCGGATTACCGAGCGCGCTACGCCCAGTACCGCTCGGATGGCGATTTGAAGACGTTGCACCGCACGCTGCCGATGATTGCTGTATGGGATGATCACGAGGTGGCGAACGACGCATGGCGTAAGGGAGCCGAGAATCACGAGGAGAGTGACGGCGAAGGTGATTACGCAGTTCGAAAGCGTGAGGCACTGCAGGCCTACTTTGAGTGGATGCCGGTGCGCCCTGTTCAGGCAAACGACCAGGCAATCTACCGAAGCTTTGACTTTGGCAACCTGGTGAGTCTGCACATGCTGGACACCCGGATCATTGGGCGTGAGGAGCCTTACGCGCTTGGTGATTTTGTCACCGATCAGGGTTTTGATGGAGAAAAGTTCGCAGCGCAAGTTGGTGATGAAAACCGAACATTGCTCGGTGCTGAGCAGCTGAACTGGCTTAAAAACCGTATGGGGGGATCCAATGCGACCTGGCAGGTGCTGGGGCAGCAGGTTCTCATGGGGCGGATGGAATGGCCTGCAGAGCTGCTAACACAAGGACCTGATCCTGAGAGTTTGAGCGAGTTGGCAACCATTAAGCAGCGAATACTCAATAGTGATGAAAGCGTGACCAAGGAGGAGAAGGCACGTGTCCAAAATGTGCTCCCGTATAACCTGGATGCCTGGGATGGCTATATTGCAGAGCGCGAGCGCGTTCTCGGGACGGCTTTGAAGGCTGACAAAAACCTGGTTGTGCTTGCTGGGGATACCCACAATGCGTGGGCCAATGACCTGACGACAGGGGCAGGCGAAAACGTTGGTGCTGAATTCGCTACATCATCGATTTCGTCCCCAGGGCTTGAGTCGTATTTAAAGCTAGCTGAAAATCAGATACCTAGTGTTGAGGCTGCCTTTCAGCTGCTGATTGATAACTTGCGCTACACCAATGTCAGCCAGCGGGGTTACATGGTGGTAACCTTTACCGAAGACAATGCGCGGGCAGACTGGCGGTTCGTAACGACGATCAAAGCAGATGAGTATTCGGTTGATCAGAAACGTGCGAAGTCATTGCAGATCGGGGCTGGTGAGAAGCAGGTTAAAGAGGTCTAGTTAAGATCTACCTGCTGGCTCAGCTGCGGAAGCGCCCCACTGTTTCTGTTTTTTCCGGCGCCACAGCCGGCTGACAGCGGGGCGCTGTTACCCATCCAGAAAGCCAATCCTGAGGAAGGCTTTACTTAACGACCATGACGGCACTACTCCCGTCCGTAGATGGCCATTTCCGTACCGCTGACATCAAGGTTATCAATGGCGACAGAACCAATACTGGCCTTACCAGTACTGTCGCCACTACCCACATTGATCGTGGGCATCCAGATGTCACTCACGAAGCTGTCAATCTTGACCCGTAGGGTCTCATCCGGGCCTGTTCCGGAGAGCGCCGGGCCCGACCCCAGCCTCAGGTCCAGAGGCACCGGCTCAAGCGCCAGTTTCGTCGAATCAGTATTTGGGAACTTGCCGACCTCTTTGAGTCCGCTATGGACCTGGCCTTCCAGGGACCCCGGACCGCCCATGCGGAACCCTTCCAGCGAAACAGCGGCTACGTCGAAATCCACGTCCAGGTTTTCAATGGCAAAGTCAGCATCCAGCTTCAGTGAGCCAGCACCGCCGGCGTTTCCCTGCAGATCTTCGACCTTGGCACGGAGGTTGAAGTTAGAAACCCAGGTGCGCATGTCAATATCGGAGATGAGGGTTGCGGAACCCGAATCACCACTCAGGCCAACCGATCCAATCGACACATCAAGATCTACCGGATTAAACCCCAAAGGACCGAACTTCAACAGAGCGTCACCGTTTTCCTGCAGATCAATGTCGATCTTCATGTTGAGATTGTTATCTAGGTTGGCAACATTACCGAAGCCCCCAATCTCGATATCATTGACCAGCACCGATCCGGTTGAAGGACCTTGTGAGTAGTCTATCTGGTCGATTTCAACACGGGTATCAAGTTCAATCGTTACCCCTGCCTGACCGGTGATTTCTCCCATGGCTGCGTCACCGAGCTGCTCAATCCCGGCGGATTGAGCAGCCCATGGCACGACTGCTATTACCGCTCCAAAGGTTATTGTTTTCAGGCCTTTCATTTACAACTCCTGCTGCGTTTCATTGTTTGGTTTTTTTATTATTGGATCAGTCCCAAGGGACCTCATTGAAAACATTAGCAGACCAATACCCGATTTAATGCGACAACCTGACTGAGCTATTAACCTTTTTTAATATCTGCCTAAAAGTTCATACTCTGAATCCGGTTTCATGGGTTCCATTCACGGTCGATCCCGGTTCTGGTCGGAAACCTGTTTCCTTTCTATATTAGGCTTGCTTGGCATCTGGAAATGGTTGCGCGTAGGGTAGTCAGGACAAGGTTTGCGAAGTGAGATTACGGCCAGTGTACCTTGGTGCCATTTTTCACGGCGCATCATCGGTTCTCAGTCAAGACTGGAGGTATTTTAACCAATATGCGGGTGGTTGATTTCAACAACCCGGGCGAAGCGGATGCCTGGTGGGCCGTGAATGACGGCGTTATGGGAGGCGTATCCCACAGCCATCTGCGGATTGTTGAGGGTGTTGGCATTTTTGAGGGCCACACATCGCTGGAGAACGGGGGTGGATTTGCATCGGTGCGGCGACAACCCGCTCGTTATGGGCTGGGCAACTGCACGGGCATACGCCTTTCGGTGCGGGGTGACGGGCGAACCTATCAGCTTCGCCTGAGAACTAGGGCGTTGCCTGAAGGCGGCGCTTACAGGGCGCGCTTCACGACCGTCAACGGCGAGTGGGTTGACGTTATTCTGGGTTGGTCTGAATTCGAGCCTGTATTCCGCGGGCGCTTACTGGATGACGCACCGCCACTGGTGGCGAATGACATTCAACAGGTTGGGTTTCTGATCGCTGATCAATGCGCCGGTGATTTTCACCTTGAGATCGCGTCAATTGAGTCCATCGCGGCGCCGGTTTGATGCGTAATCTTTTAGCCGGTTTGCCGAGCGACCTCGAGGATGAAGTGTTCGAGCCCATTCTTGAGGCTGAGCATGTCCGTATCGAGCGTATTGTCTCAAAAGGGCACACATCACCGCAGAAGGGCTGGTACGACCAGCAGGAGCATGAGTGGGTTGTCGTTCTGGAAGGTGCGGGAACCGTATTGTTTGAGCAGGGTCCTGAAGTCCATCTTGAAGAGGGCGATCACCTCACGATTCCGGCTCACTCCAGGCATAGGGTCAGCTGGACTGACCCCGAGCGAGTGACCGTCTGGCTTGCCGTGTTCTACCTTTAAAACGGAAGAGCTGCTTTCAGCTTTCCAACTCAACCCCGAGATTCTTTCCTACACGCTGAATGAAACCAGCGGACGCTACCACAAATGTTATTTCCGCGATCGCCTGATTGGAAAAGTGTGCTTTCAGCGCCTCCATTGCTTCCTCGGATGCTTTCACGTCGCGGGTGCTTTCGTAGGCAAAGCGAATAACAGCCCGTTCGGGCTCGGAAAACAGGCCACTGTCGAATCCTTCCTCGTCCAACTCATCGATCTGGGAATCCAGCAATCCAGCCTGTTTGGCGGCCGGTACGTGATGACCCTGGCAGTAATTACAGCCGTTAAGACGAGAGGCCGTCAGATAGGCGATCTCGCGAAGCCGGTTGGTGATGGAGAGCTGACCGAAATAGATATCAAGAAGTGTGCCGATGCCCTGTGTCGCTGCGCCTGAGTGGCCGAGTAGTTTGGCCACGTTCGGAACCAGGCCCATGGTCTGTTCCAGCTGCTGGTAGACCTGCGTGGCGCCTTCCGCTTCCTGGCCTTTTTCAGCATAGGGGATTCGTGCCATTCGTTTTACCTCGTTGTTGGATCAGTTTTTTGAACAAGGCACAGGCGCTTGCGGCCTGCTCCTTTATTTTCAGCTCCTTCGTTTTGATAGGTTATCTGATCCGGGAACTGGTTCGCGACCTGAGTCGGGCCCAACCGTGCGTTTTCCCATGAGGCACGGGTGTTGATATCGCTATTGATGATTTCGGGACCGGCTACTCGTCGCTGGCCTACGGCGATTCCCGGAAAAGGGCCCTTCCAAGACGGGAGAAATAGGCGCTGAAAGCCTCATTAATGAGCTGGCGCTGTGGCTGTTGCGGGTATAGACCGGCACGAGCCTCATCGGATTGGCGCGTCCCTTTGACCAGAAAAGGACTGTTGACTGGCGCATCCTGCACAAAGGCTTCAAAGGCGCGTGCCCCCATCTCCTCAGGGCGGCTGTAATAATGAATGCCCAGCTTCCGGTCCATACTGGCGGACGCGCTGAAAAGCGGACTGGGCTCGTTGCCGTCATCGCTTACTAGAATTCGACGCAAGCACTGAAACAGCCGTTGGTTAAGAGGGTGCCGAACGGGCGTGTACTCACTGAGCCAAGCGGCGCTCGCGAAACAATCTGACGGTGCATGGTTGAAAGCGTGAGATGCCAGATAATGATCAAGAGCGTGAAACCACTCGTGGGCTAGACTGCCTGCTCCCGCATTTTTGGCCAGCGAAAGACTGCGCTTGGCCGGCGTGTAGTGTGCGGAAACACCGCGCTGACCGCCGATGCCATATTCAAGTGAGAGGCTGCCGCGCAGTGAGATGAGCGCCTCTGGCCCGCCCAGTATGGCCTTCAGGTCTTGTAGTGCACTAGCAAACCTGTCGGCCGCGCGCTGCTGTTCCTGGGCGGTTACCCAGTTACCGATACCGATACTGCGGAAATCATACTGGCGCCGGATTGCTGCAAAGCTGTTACTGTCCATAACCGCACTTTAAAGGGGTAGCATCGGTAACTGAAGGGGGCTGAGTATTCCGGGCTGTTATTCCTGATTGCGTTTCCTGTAATGGTTTTCCCTAAAAATCATTGATTTGTTGCATCGAGATTAGCAGGATGAAGATCGCCAGCAAGGCGCTGATAATGACTGAGCTACAGAACAACCCCGGAGCCGCCACTGAATGACTTTCTCCCTTCTCGCCGTTGGTGATCTGCACCTGGGCGCTCGCCCCAGTCGTCTTCCGGCTGAGCTGACCGGGCGCTCGGTTGAGCTTGGTACCTCAGGGGCTTGGCGCCGGATTGTCGATCAAGCCCTCGAACAGGCAGTTGACGCTGTGGTTCTGGCGGGCGACGTGGTCGAAGACGAGGACGATTTCTTTGAGGCCTACCGGGATCTGGCGACCGGAGTGGAGCGCCTTCTCGTCGCGGGGATCCGGATAGTCGGTATAGTAGGCAACCATGATGTGCGTGTTCTGCCGCGACTGGCGGATCAGCTCTCGGGGTTCGAGCTGCTTGGTCGTGGGGGCGAGTGGCAATCGGTGACTCTGGAATCCGCAGGTGCGCAGCTGACACTACACGGTTGGTCTTTTCCGTCACCGCATTACCGGGAAAGTCCGCTTCAGCATGTCAACCTTGCACGCGGGCCTGGAACCAATCTCGGTGTTCTGCATGCGGATCGGGACCAGCCGGCCAGCCCTTACGCACCCGTGAGCAGTGCTGAGCTGAGGGAGGCAGGACTGGATGGCTGGTTACTGGGCCACATCCATAAGCCGGATGCACTTAACGCTGAATCGCCCAGTGGCTACCTGGGCTCCGCCACGGGCCTGGATCCCGGTGAATCCGGGCCTCGCGGCCCTTGGTTGTTTGAGCTGGATGGCGGTGGTATCCGGAGCGTGACCCAATGGCGGCTGGCACCGTTGCACTGGGCTCGCCTGCCGGTGGATCTGACCGGCATTACAGCGGCTGAGGACGCGCGGGAACGTCTCCAGGCGGCTGTTCACGAACTGGATGACACTCTCATCGACCAGCGGATGCCGCCGGAAGCGGCCGCACTCCGGGTTGAGTTTACAGGGCGTACGGGTCTGGGAGCCGAGGTGGCCCGGCTAATGGAACGCGAATCCTTGGGCGGGCTGCATGCTGGTACTGGCCGTATTCATTATTTCGTAGAGACACTGCGCTACCTCACCCAACCGGTTATTGAGCTGGCCGAGCTGGCGCGTCGCGCGGATCCGGCGGGTCTGCTGGCCCAGCGGCTTCAGCTACTCGAACGGCAATCGGATGATCCGCAACGTCAGACACTGATCCGGGAGGCCCATCAGCACCTCCAAGAACAGGCTGGCCGAGCGCACTGGCAGGCGCTGTCCCCTCGGGGCATTACCGAGTATGACGTGGTCGACTGGCTTCAGCGGAGCGGGATGGCGGCGCTGGAACACCTTCTCGCCCAGGGCCGGGGGCATCATGATACTGCGTGAACTGACCATCACCCAGCTCCCAGGGTTCGGCGAAAGACTTCGTGTCGAGGGATTCGATCCGGGGTTTACCCTGATCACTGGGCCGAATGCCTCGGGCAAGAGCAGCCTCGTGCGCGCTCTGCGTCAACTGGTAGCGCCTGGGTCTGAAAGAACTAATGGCGCACTGACACTGGAAGCCCGGTTCTACAGCGGCAAGGATGTGCTTACTGTCAGCCGTAGCGGCGAGCAGGTGGTATGGCAGCGTAACGGCCAACCTATTGATGCTCCTGAGCTGCCCGCCGATGACTTCCTGCGCTGCTACTGGCTAGCCATGAACGATCTGCTTCAGGCCGGCGATACCGAAGCCTCGATAGTTGCACGACTGCAGCAGGAACTGGCTGGCGGTTTTGATCTGGAATCCCTGCGCCGAGATCCGCTGTTCGAGGTACGGCGTCGGCAGGGGCAGTCAGAAGCCAAAACCCTTCGGGAGAAAGAACAGACACTGGCCAGATGCCAGCGTGAGTATGCGGAGCTGGATCAGAAGCGTCATCGCCTTGCCGAACTCGATGAGCGCATTGAGGCAGCTCGGGTGGCCCGTGCCCACGTCACCCGCACTGAACAGGCACTGGCATGGCTGGCGGCACGCCAGCGGCGACAGGCGGCTGAGCGGGCTCTGGCGACGTTCCCGGAGGCAGTGGCGCGCCTTAATGGTCAGGAACGGGACAGGCTTGATGAGCTGGAGGTGCAGCGTGACCGGCTGCTAGAGCAGATCCGGGACAACCAGCGCCAGCAGGACGAGGTATGGCGCAAGCGCGACGGCGCGGGGCTTGAAGAAGCAGTCCCGGAAATTGCTGAAATGCATGCTTGTCGCCAGCATCTGGAGGAAGCGGACCGTAAGCTGTCAGACCGTGATGGCCTGCGCGAGCGGCGGGACGAGGCCAGAGCCCGTGAATTCAGTGCGGAAGGGGCACTTCAGCCTCCGGGAGGGCGCTCGCCTGAACCCACCCCGGAGGCGGTGAACCAGGCAGTGGAAATGGCTGAGTCACTGCGCCGTGTCCAGTTGCGGCTTCAGGAGCTGCAAACGCGCCTGGAGCGCACTGATGGTAACCATCAGGACCCGGAACAGCTCCGTAGCCGGATCAAGGCGCTGCGCCGCTGGCTCCGTCAGTTGGAACCGGCAAGACGCCGCGGCCTGGTGGCGGGCAGTCTTGTGACATTGGTCGCTGCGGCAGTTACCGCCTCAGTCGGGCTGTTTTACAGTCTTCCCCAGAGTTGGGGGCCGGCTCTTATCGCTATGGTGACAGCTGGCTGGTCCGCGCAGCAGTGCGTGAAGTTGGTTACGACGGCCCGTGAGGCGGGGCGTTGGGCGGAAGAGAGCGGTGTGACGGTTCCAGAATGGCAGACAGAAACCGTCGCCAAGCATCTGCAGGAACTGGAAGATGAGTTGGCCACCGCGGTGTACCAGCAGGAGCTGGCCCAGCATGCCAAGGCCCACGCCTCGGAGATCGAAACCCTTGAGCAACAGCAGTCCCAGTTGGAAGGCAACCGACAGGCCCTGGCCGAGGCTGTTGGTTTTGATCCCGCATTGACCGGGGAGGGCGCGGCACGCTTCCTGAAGCTGGCGGCGGAGCTGGACCAGGCCCGGACAGAGAGGGCCCAATTCGAACAGAGGCTGACCAGCCTCGATTCTCAGATTAAGGCGGAACTGGCCCCCGTGCAGCGTCTGATTGAGCGCCAGGGTCTGACGTCCGGCGATGGCACACCAGCCGGCCTGCGCGCCGCATTTGAAGATCTGAAACGCCGCGTTGACACCGTCACCGAGGCGGAACAGACGCTTGCCCAGCTCCAGACCCGCCGTGGGGAGCTGGAAGCGGATGATCGTGAGCAGCAGGAGGCGATAACAGCTCTTTACCGCAAGCTGGATCTGCCAGAAGGTGAGCGCGAATCGCTGGAATCGCTGTGTGAACAGCTTGAAGCCTACCGCCAGGCTACCACTACGCTGGAGGCAGAACATCGTGCCGAAACGGATCGTGCTGCCGGGCTTGAGAATGATCCGGAACTGATCGCCATGGTTGAGGCCAATGACCAGGCTGGTCTGGAAGAACGCCTCTCTGCATTCCGTGAGCAAGCGGGTTACTACGAGCAATGGCTCGAGGAGCGCAGTCAGCTGGCAACCCGTCTGGATCAGGCCGGCAGCGACCGGGCGCTGGAGCAGGCGCGTTTCGAGCGGGACCGAGCCCGTGAAGCACTGCAGAACGTCTTTGACAACACCATGGTTGCCGAGGCCGGCCAGTTCCTGCTGGAGCAGGTTGATGTCGCCCATCGCACTGAAAGGGAGCCGGCGGTACTCGCTCATGCCCGGGACCGCTTCGCCCGTTTCACCCACTATCGCTATGACCTTCGGGTTGATCAAAACGGCCAGCTGCACGTCCGCGATCAGGTCCATGAGCGGGACCAGGCTCTGACGGAACTGTCCACCGGCACCCACATGCAGCTGCTGATGGCCCTGCGGCTGGCCTGGATCTGGACACTGGAGCAGGGCAGTGAGCCTCTGCCCATCTTCCTTGACGAAGTCTTGACCACATCGGACCCAGAGCGCTTCCGGGCTATTGCGGCCAGTCTGCGCGCGCTGGTTGAGGATGAGGGCCGACAGGTTATCTATCTCTCCGCCGAGCCCTCGGACCGTGCACGTTGGGAAGCGGCCTTGGGTAGCCCCCTCACGCATATCGATCTTCAGTCCCTGAGGCAGGAAACAGAAGTGCCCCAAGGCAGGGATTATCAGCTCCCCCGTCACGAGCCTCTGCCATCGCCAGAGGGGGACACGCCCGAGGCGTGGGCGGCGAAGATTGACGTTCCAGCGATCCACCCGAGCCGGGGCGCGGGCGCTATCCATGTTTTTCATCTGCTGCGTGATGATCTAACTCTGGCGCATCACCTGATTCAGAATTGGCGCGTGGATCGTCTCGGGCGGCTGGAAACCCTGATGCAGCAGCCGGCAGGAGCCAATGCTGTCACCGATCCGGCCTATCGCCAGACACTTCATGCTCGTTGCCGCGTGGCCCGGGTCTGGGTGGACGTATGGCAACGGGGGCGGGGTACCCCGGTAGACCGGAACGTGCTGGAAGCCTCGGGCGCGGTTACCGCTAAATTCATTGATGCGGTTACGGCGCTGGCAGAGCGCGTGGGCGGTGATCCCCGTGTGCTTCTGGAATCTCTCAACAACGGTGATGTTGCTCGTTTCCAGACCAACAAGCTGCGTGAGCTGGAAGCCTATCTGGAGAACGAGGGTCATCTGGATCCCCGCGATCCCATGGATGCCGAACAGCGGGAGCGGGCTGTGCTGCTGGAAGCCGGACAGGAGGCGGACGCCGCCGCCATCCGCGAATGGGTCGCCTGGCTGGAAGCGGGGCTGGGGTGAACCGGCGATCTCCTTGCAATCCGTGGGCGTATCTCCCTAGATTTAACCATCTTTTCAACGTTTGAGCCGTATCGCCCATGAGCCGAAACCAGAACGTGATCCGCGTCCGTGGCGCCCGACAGAACAATCTGTACAACTTTGATGTTGACCTGCCCATTGGCGAGCTGACCGTTGTCACCGGTCCCAGCGGCTCGGGTAAATCCTCGCTGGCCTTCGATACCGTCTACGCCGAGGGCCAGCGCCGCTACGTGGAAACCTTCTCGCCCTACGCCCGCCAGTTCCTGGATCGCATGGACAAGCCGGCGGTGGACGCGATCGAGGGCATCCCGCCTTCCATCGCCATCGACCAGACCAACCCGGTGCGCAACTCGCGCTCAACGGTTGGCACCATGACCGAGCTCAATGACCATCTCAAGCTGCTTTTCGCGCGCGGGGCACGGCTCTATTGCAGGGGGTGCGGTCGCGAGGTCAAGCGTGACAGCGAAGACAGCATCGTCGCCGACCTTCTGGAAAGGGAGGCGGGGCGGCGGGCTGTGATCGCCTTTGATATGGCCCTCACCGGGGATGTGGCTGAGAACCAGGTGCGCACCGAACTGGAACGCCAGGGCTACACACGGGTTGAGACTCTGGATGGCGGCTCGCTGAGGGTGACCCAGGACCGTGTACGGCTCTCTGAAGACCGCCGGGACCGTCTTACCGAGGCAGTCGAAGGGGCGTTACGGGCCGGGCAGGGCCGGATCATCGCGCAGCCTCTCAATGACAACCGCGAACCCGAGGCGGAGTGGCTCTATTCCCGGGGCCTGCACTGCCCGGACTGCGACCGGGACTACACCGACCCCATTCCCAACAGCTTCTCGTTCAATTCCCCCATGGGAGCCTGTGAGGAGTGCCGGGGTTTCGGGCGCGTCATGGGCATTGACTACCGACTGGTAATCCCGGACGACTCGAAATCAATTGAAGAAGGCGCCGTAAAGCCCTGGCAGACAGAGAGTTATTCCGAGTGTCAGCAGGATCTTCTGAAGAAGTGTCGTCTGGAAGGGGTGGCCACAGACATCGCCTGGCGGGAGTTGCCCGAGGCCGATCGCCAGTGGGTGATTGAGGGCGACAAGGACTGGCGCTGGAACGTCAGCCGTGGCGGCTGGTACGGCGTGCGGCGCTTCTTCGACTACCTGGAGAGCAAGTCCTACAAGATGCACATCCGGGTGCTGCTCTCGCGTTACCGTTCCTACGACCGCTGCCCGGCCTGCCATGGGGCGCGCCTCAAGACCGAATCCCTGCTCTGGCGCCTGGGCTCAGAGGCGGACGTGGATGCGGTTGTCGCGCCCAGCGAGCGCTTCCGGCCCATGGGCGTGACCCTGCCGCAGGAGACACTGGAACAGCAGCCGGGCCTCAACCTTGCGGACCTGATGAACCTGCCACTGGGGAGGCTGGCGGCGCTCTTTGACCGGATCGAGCTGCCCGCGCCCCTGGACGAGGCTGCAGATTTGCTGCTGGCGGCCATCCGCGCCCGCATCGGTTATCTGGTGGCTGTTGGGCTGGATTACCTGACCCTGGACCGCCAGTCGCGCACACTGTCAGGCGGCGAGGTCCAGCGCATCAACCTGACCACGGCTCTCGGCACCTCGCTGGTGAACACCCTGTTCGTTCTGGACGAGCCCAGCATTGGCCTGCACCCGCGGGACATGGACCGCATCATCGGCGTTATGCACCGCCTGCGTGACGCCGGCAACTCTCTGCTGGTGGTGGAGCATGATCCCCAGGTGATGCAGGCCGCAGACCGCATCATCGACATGGGGCCGGGCCCGGGCGAGCAGGGCGGCCGCATCGTGTTCGAAGGGGGGCCGGACACTCTGATGCGAGAGGGTCAGTCATTGACCGCCGACTACCTGACCGGGCGGCGGCAGGTGAATGCCATTGAGCACGGCGCCCAGGCGGCGACGGTAGATCCTGACGATGCCGTCCGCATCCGTGGCGCCCGGGAGCATAACCTGAAAGACCTGGACGTGGATCTTCCATTGAACGCGCTGGTCGTCCTTACCGGTGTCAGCGGGTCCGGGAAGTCTACCCTGATGGAAAGCGTCCTGTACCGCGCTGTGGCCGAGCTCAAGGGTCATCCTGGGGAGGTTTCCGGACTCCATGACGCCATCGAAGGTCATGAGCGTATCGACGACGCGGTGCTCATTGACCAGTCACCCATTGGTCGGACCACGCGCTCCACGCCAGCCAGCTACGTGGGCGCCTTCGACGCCATCCGCAACGTGTTCGTGGGCCTTCCGGAAGCGAAAGAGCGGGGCTACAGCCTCGGCACCTTCAGTTTCAATGCCGGCAATGGTCGCTGCCCCACCTGTGGCGGCAACGGCTTTGAGCACGTGGAGATGCAGTTCCTGAGCGACGTCTACCTGCGGTGCCCGGACTGCGATGGCCGCCGCTTCCGCCCCGAGATTCTGGAAGTAACGCTGCCTCCCTCAACGGAAAGCCCGGTGCCGCCGCAGTCCATCGCGGGTGTGCTGGAAATGTCCGTGAACCAGGCGGTGAGCTTCTTTGCGGACTACCCGAAAGTCCTGCAGGGCCTGGAGCCACTGCAGGCCGTGGGCCTGGGCTACATGAGCCTGGGCCAGCCGGTGCCGACACTGTCCGGAGGCGAAGCCCAGCGCCTGAAACTGGCCGGGCATCTGGCGAAAGCCGCCGGGCGCAAGAGCGCCAGTGGCCACCTGCTGTTCCTGTTCGATGAGCCCACCACCGGTCTGCACATGGACGACGTGGCCACACTGCTCGGGGCCTTCCGGCGGTTACTCGCCGAAGGCCACTCCCTGGCGGTGATCGAGCACAACCAGGACCTGATGGCGGCTGCTGACTGGCTCATCGACCTGGGGCCTGAAGGCGGCGACCGGGGCGGGGAGCTGATCGCCAGCGGCACACCGGAACAGGTGATGGCGGTGACTGAAAGCCACACCGGGAAAGCACTCCGGGACTATCTGGGCCACACCACGGAGGCGGAAACCCAGCCCATGGTGGCCGAGGCGCCGGCACCGTACAGCGGCGACCCGGATGCCATCACCATCCACCATGCGCGCGAGCACAACCTCAAGAACGTGGACATCCGGATCCCGCGCAACCAGATGACCGTTCTCACTGGATTGTCCGGTTCCGGCAAGAGCACCGTGGCCTTCGACATTGTCTTCAATGAGGGCCAGCGGCGGTACCTGGAGTCCCTCAACGCCTACGCCCGCCAGTTCGTCCAGCCCGCTTCAAGGCCGGATGTGGATGCAGTCTTCGGCATTCCGCCCACGGTGGCGATTGAGCAGCGCACCAGCCGGGGCGGGCGCAAGAGCACGGTGGCCACCATGACCGAGCTCTACCACTTCCTGCGGTTGCTGTTCGTGAAACTGGGCACCCAGTACTGCCCGGCGTGTGTGCTGCCGATCGACGAGCAGACGCCGGAAGCCATCCGCGCCCGCATCCTGCGCGATGCGCGGGGGCAGGAGGCAACCCTGCTGGCGCCCATGGTGGTGGCGCGCAAGGGCTACTACACGGATCTGGCCACCTGGGCTGGCAAGAAGGGTTTTGACCATCTGCGCGTGGACGGCGAATACCAGCCCACCGCCAACTGGCCGCGATTGGCCCGGCATCAGGAGCACGACATTGACCTGCCCATGGGCACGCTCAACGTCAGCCCCGGCAATGAGGCGACGCTGGACCGTCTGATCGGCGAGGCGCTGGCCTATGGCGATGGCACCATGAAGCTGCTGACGGATGCCGGCGAGACCATCTTCTCCACCGAGCGCGCCTGCCCCGGCTGCGGGCGCAGCTTCCCGGAGCTGGACCCGCGCCTTTTCTCCTACAACTCCAAGCACGGCTGGTGCCCGTCCTGTTATGGAACCGGGTTGGCGCTGAGTGGTTTCGATGAGGACCAGACCGGAGAAGAGGCTGTGTGGCTGGAGGCAGATGACGACCAGGAAACAGGTGTCTGCCGCGCCTGTGCCGGGCGTCGCCTCAAGCCAGAGGCGCTGTCGGTCTACTTCCGGGAGCGCAACATTGCTGAGTATACGGCGCAGTCCGTGAAAGAGGCGGCGGACCGCTTCGAGGCCTTGGCGCTAACCGGACGTGATGCGGAGGTCGCTCAGGACATCATGCCGGAGATCCGTACGCGGCTGGACTTCCTGCAGCAGGTGGGACTGGCCTATCTGAACCTGGACCGCGCCGCGCCCACGCTCTCCGGCGGCGAGGCCCAGCGCATCCGCATCGCGGCCCAGCTGGGCTCCAACCTCCAGGGCGTGTGCTACATCCTGGATGAGCCCACCATCGGCCTGCACCCGCGCGACAACCGCATGCTTCTGGACACCCTCGGCCGTTTGGAAGGCAAGGGCAACACCATTTTGGTGGTGGAGCACGATGAGGACACCATACGCCGCGCCGAGCACGTGATTGATCTCGGACCGGGTGCCGGCGTCAACGGCGGGCGGGTGGTTGCCGAAGGCACGGTTGCAGAACTCGAAGCCAATCCTGAGTCCACCACCGGCCGTTGCCTGTCGGACCCCATCCGGCATCCGCTGATCGCTGAGGACCGCCGGCCCGTCGAGGCCGAGAAATGGCTTTATGTAAGCGAGGCCAGTCTGCACAACCTGCGCGGCGTGGACGTGCGCCTGCCGCTGGAACGGCTGGTCTGCGTGACTGGCGTATCCGGCTCTGGTAAGAGTTCACTGGTGCGCGGCATCCTTCATGACAACCTGCGGGTGCTGAACGCCGCGGGGCGGGATAAGAAACCCACCACAAGGGGCTGCCGGCGCATCGAGGGCTGGCAGGCGCTGGATCGGGTCTTCGAGGTGGACCAGACGCCCATCGGCAAGACGCCCCGCTCTTGTCCGGCGACTTACGTGGGCATCTGGGACAACATCCGCAAACTTTTTGCCGGTACCGAGGAAGCCCGTCTGCGCGGCTACAATGCCGGCCGCTTCTCGTTTAACACAAAAGAAGGCCGCTGCCCGGGCTGTGACGGCCAGGGCCTGAAGCGGGTGGAAATGAACTTCCTGCCGGATGTGTCCGTGCCTTGTGAGGTCTGTGGCGGCGATCGGTTTACGCCCGAAACCCTGGCTGTAACCTATGGCGGTAAGCACATCGGCGAGGTACTGCGCATGAGCGTGGACGAGGGCGTGGAGTTCTTCCGCGCCCACTCAAAAATCCACCATGCACTTGAATTGATGCAGGCGGTGGGGCTGGGCTACCTGAGCCTGGGCCAGCCGAGCCCGACGCTGTCTGGGGGCGAGGCCCAGCGCTTGAAGCTGGTCACCGAGCTCGCCCGGGCACGGCCGGACGTGCGCCGCCAGAGCCAGCCCCATACGCTCTACATTCTGGATGAGCCTACGGTCGGGCTGCACATGGCGGATGTGGAACGCCTCATCCATGTGTTGCACCGGCTGGTGGATGCGGGCAACAGCGTAATGCTGATTGAGCACAATCTGGACCTGATCGCCGAGGCGGACTGGGTGCTGGACATGGGCCCGGACGGCGGCGATGGCGGCGGTCGGGTGGTCGCCGAGGGTGCGCCCGAGACGCTGATGAAAAACGGCCATGAAAGTGAAACCGCGCGCGTGCTCAGCGACTTCCTGGCCGAAAGGTCTCGCCATGGCTGAGGAGCTGGAAATCCGTCGATGACAGGCCGGCGGCTTCCCGTGCTTGCCTGAGATGCTCGGGAGGTTCGTCCAGCGGCCTTGTGATTCAATGACCGGAGGGTGGCACAGTACAGCCGTAGCGCTGGCAGTAACGCCGCTCAGCCCAGCGGCCATAGGCCGCCTCGGCCAGTGATCGAACGCCCGGGATCAACAGCAGACGGAACACAAAGCCGAAGGGCGTATGGCACCAGGTCTGAACCGTTGCGTGGAGCCCAGTGCGGTAAATGCCCTCGTCGTCGAGCAGATGCAGCCGTTGAAGAAGGTGCTCCCGGGGAACGCCGGGCCAGGAGTCGGGGTTCTCAAGCCCGTGTACATCGATCAGTCTCAGGTCGGCATCCCCGATGCGCCGAAGGAGATTGATTTCTTTCATGCAGAGAGGACATTGACCATCGTAGAACAGCGTATCCATGAAGTGTTCCCATAAACAAAGTAGATACTAATCATTTACGGTAGCGCGCTCCAGGTGGACCAGCAGCAGTCCATAAAACGGTTTTCAGCGTAATCAGTACAGACTGGTTGCCCGCGTAAAGGCTGGCAGAGTTCTATGCAGACCATTGAACGAGTCTGGGAAATGATACTGGGAGCCGGAGTCAGGCGGCGGACTCTACCCGAAGACGTGGCATACACTGAGCCATCGTGGGCGGAACAGCTCCTGCGCGTGTTCCGGCCTCTCTGCCCTGGAGACAGCGGCTGGGTGATCGGGCAGCTGGGGCAGAGCCTGGATGGCCGTATTGCCACGGCTTCGGGCGCCTCCCGTTATATTAACGGGGATGATGGGCTGACCCATCTGCACCGGCTACGGGCGGTCGCCGATGCCGTTGTGGTGGGCGCCGGAACCGCGCTTGAGGATAATCCCCGTCTCACGGTCAGGCGTGTGGCCGGAGCGCAGCCCGTGCGCGTGGTTGTGGACCGCAGGGATCGTTTGCCCGTTGATCACCATCTACTTGCCGATGAAGGCGCACCCACCCTTCATCTGGTAGCGGGGGATGCCATTCCGGAGCGTGACCGGCCCTGCCCAGAAGCCGGTGTTACTCGCGTTCCCTGCTTGGATCCGGAGTGCGAGACCATTGATCCGGATCGCGTTCTGGCAGTGCTGGCGCGTTTCGGCCTCACGCGTGTCTTTGTGGAAGGCGGCGGCAGAACGGTTTCGGCGTTCCTGACGGCCGGCCGGCTTGACCGCCTGCATGTAATGGTCGCACCCATGATCATTGGCAGCGGCTATCCGGCCTTCACGCTTCCTGCGGTCGACCGGTTACAGGATGCCATCTGGCCCGAGGCCCAGGTGGTGAATCTTGGCAGTGACGTGCTGTTTGACCTTGATCTCAGGCGTTCCGGGGCGGCTCACCGGGTGCAGGAATAAGGCCTGGCAGACTGCCCACAAGGATGGCCACCCCATAGGCAATGCTGAGCGCCACACCCTCGCTGGCGGGAAAGCCGGCCAGGGGCCAGAGCGCCGCCGCAACCCCTTCGCGAACACCCCAACCCGCAATGCTTACTGGCAGTACCATG
The DNA here is from genome assembly GCF_040196175.1 of Salicola sp. Rm-C-2C1-2. NCBI lineage: Bacteria > Pseudomonadati > Pseudomonadota > Gammaproteobacteria > Oceanospirillales > Halomonadaceae > Salicola > Salicola sp. Rm-C-2C1-2. The sequence goes on from NZ_JBEFNF010000001.1 coordinate 978,256, forward strand.
CTCAGAAGAAGGCAGGCATGCAGGGCGAGCTTTTCCAGTGTGAGCGCCTGACTGGCGATGCCGGCATCGAGCAGTGCCAGGGTGGCGAAGTAGGTAGCCACCACGGCTGCGGATAGACCAAGCTGGATGACAGGCGCGGGCCAGCGCAGCAGCGAAGCACAGATATCACTACGCAGGAGGGCGCTATAGTCCCGTATACCCGGCAGGCGCAGTGCGGCGAGCATCAAAAGCAGGCCCACGGCAAGACTACAGCCCCATCGGCCGCTAAGGCCCGTGTCTGGTAACGCAAAGGGCGGTGCCATGGCCACGAGTGCAACAATGGTGAGCAGAAGGGCCAGCTGGCCGGAGAGGCGCTCAAGCAGCACGCTGTGGGCCGCCGCGCTGGTACGTGCTTGCGGATGCCGGACGCGCCAGGCGCGCTCTACGTCACCCAGAACCCCGCCCGGCATGACCTGGTTGACCAGTGTTGCCCGGTAATAAGCGATGACACTCTCCTGAGCCTCCAGAGGCAGGCCCAAACGGTGGGCGGTATAACGCCAGCGCAGGGCGGAAAGCACCACCTGCGGTACTGACAGGGCAAGGGCGGCAACCAGGCTCCAGGCCGGCAGGCGCTGCAGCACTGTGCCCACGTCCCGGGGCTCAATGGTTATCGCCACCAACCCCAGAAGGACCAGGCTGACCAGGAGCCGACCGTAACGCCTCATGATCGCTGCGTTCCGGAGGGTGGCAGTGCCAGCAGGTCCAGATGATCCACTCGTATCTGCAGCTGCCCGTCCCGGGCCTGTGCATGGCGCAGGGCCCGCCACTCGTTAATGCGGGACCGCTCCCCAGGCGCCTGTTCACGGGCGGCCTCGCACCATCCCGTCATCAGGGCCTGCTGGAGATCGGAATGATGGTGGTCCAACTCCCAGGGGCTGGCTTCGGTAAAAACCTCAAAACCATGCGCGCTCAGGGCTGCGGACAGGAATCCTGTGGCATCAGGGCCGGCGGCGCTGCCGGTGCCCTTGTCCCGGTGCTGGTGGTTATTGACGGTATCGCGAAGCCATTGATCGCGTGAATCAGAAGGTTGCACCTCAAAGTTGCCGCAGTAGCTGAGAACTATCAGCAGCGGAGCCCGACGTTGGGCGGCGGTCCGCGCGAGGGTTTGAAGCCAGTCCGGGCTCATCAGGTCGAGCAGGGCTGAGGCGGTGATCAGGTCTGCCTTCTCCGGAATGACCTCGTCCAGGTTCGACGCAGTAACCTCTTCCTGAAGCCAGCGAGTGGTCGTGTCATTGCCCGCTTCGGGGTGGTAAATGGTGGGGCGCAGAGCGGCGTCCGGTTCCACCATCAGCCACTGCTGGGGATCAGGGAGCCGGGGAGCCAGATAGCGCTGGTTCGAGCCTGTCCCCGCGCCAAGATCACAGATTGTGAGGGGCGCTTCCAGGGTGCTGAGGTAATCCCCGAGTCTGGCGGTTAAACGCTCACTGCGAGCCGCATGGTCGGCCGGCTCACGCAGCTGGAGCCAGTCCGCCTCGAAGACGGCGCTGCCATGTTCCCGGCGGTTCACCCTCAGGGCATTCTCGAATTCCTGTGCTGCCGTGGACCAGGCCCGGAGGGTGCGGGCTGAATCGCAGGCCGCACGAGCCTGGCTGTATAGCTGGTCCGGGTGCTCGAGCCAGAGGCGGATATGGTCTCCGATGACCCTGTGGTCCTCTGCGGGATGCAGGCGGATGCCGGGGCGATCAGCAGTCTCAGAAAGGGCGCCACCATCGGAGCTCAGCACTGGCAGGCCAGCGGCAAGGGCTTCATCGATCACCATGCCATAGCCCTCGTAGCGGGCGGGCAGTATAAAGCCGTGGGCGCGTCGCCAGAGGGCGGCCAGGGCGTCTTCATCCAGTTCGCCGGTGAGTGTGACCTGATCCTTGAGATCGTACCCGGCCAGCATGTCGCGGAGACGTGCGGTGAAGTCCGAGTCCCTCGTGGTGCTTCCCGCCAGGGTCAGGTGCCAGTTGGCGCCGGCGATTGGCGCTAGGGCTTCGGCAAGAATATCCTGCCCCTTACGGGGCGCCAGGTGAGCGACGCAGAGCAGCTCGAGTCGAGTGCTCGGATCCCGGCGTTCGCGCGGCGCGGGTAGCTGCGCAATGGCAACGCCCGGGGGAATGACTGTGACGTCCGTTTGATGGAATCCGTACGCCACCAGTTCACGGGCCGTGCTCCGGCTCGTGGTCACGATGGCGCTCATGCTAGCGAGCGCGCGCCGCTCATTGTCGAACAGGTTCGCTCGGGTCTCCTCCGTCAGGCCTGTTTCGAGCGCCAGAGGATGATGGATGAGCGCAATCAGCTGAAGCCGCTGTGCATGAGGCGCAACCGCCTCTGGCAGGCCACCGAGCGCCAGTCCGTCAATTACCACGGTGGCTTTTTCAGGGAGGCCCTGCAGGCATTGGTCCATGGCTTGCAGGGCCTTGTCGTCCGCAACCGGGAACCGGCCGGGTAGGCCCACAATTCGGACAGACCAGCCTCGGGCCTCCAATGCCTCCGCCAGGTGCCGCACGTAGCCGTAGCCGCCGGTACGCTGTCCGGGATCCCCCGGCACGATGAAGGTCAGTCCGTGTTCAGAGTTCGCCACGGTAGCTGGCCCAGGCGATATGGGATTCGCTCAGTGTGATGTCAAGCGCCGCTACACCGTGGGCGGATTGACCCAGGCGGCCCGCCTTTATCGCTTCGGCGAGCCGCTGGAAGACGATCCCAGCCATGAACTCCGTGGTGGTGTTGCGGCCCTTAAGGTCCGGGTGCTCGTCCAGGTTGCGCATGTTGAACTCGCCCAGGACCTCTCCGAGAACCTGTGTAGCCAGGCCAATGTCCACGACCAGGTTATTGTCATCAAGCTGGGGCCGCTCAAAGGTGGCATCCACCACGTAGGTTGCCCCGTGCAGGGCCTGGGCGGGGCCGAAGGCCTCACCGGTAAAACTGTGGGCGATCATCATGTGCTGTCGAACAGTCAGTCGGTACATGGCATCCTCGGGGTCAGTGGTTTTCCGGGTAGTGCACCCGGTGGCAAAGGGCAGTGCTGTCGTTGCGGCAGAGGGCTGCCATGGTTTCGGGCAGCGCCTCGAAGTTGCTCTCGCCGTCAATGAGTACGTCCAGTTCCACGTGCGTGAGCAGCGACAGGGCCAGCTCCAGGCGATCACGGTGTGACCATGCCGGACGCCTTTCGGGGCTGACATGGCCAACCTGACTGGCCCTGAGGGTCAGGCGGCGGGAATGGAAGGCACCACCCAGCGGGACGTTGACCGGTTGATCGCCATACCAGCTCATCTCGATGATCCGGCCCTCGGTGCCCGCAAGGGCGATGGCGTGGTCGAGGCCTGCCGGGTTGCCGCTGGCGTGGATCACCAAGTCATGGTCATCACTGCGCAGATCCGGGTCAAAATGTACGCCCAGTGCCTCAAGGATGCGCTGACGGGAAGGTTCCGTATCCACGGCTGTCACCCGGGTGCCCGGCAGGCGCTGGCAGAGCCAGGCCATGAGGGCGCCAACAACGCCACAGCCAACAACGGCGATGCGCTCGCCAATGGCGGCCTGTGCATCCCAGACGCCGTTGATGGCGGTTTCCATATTGGCCGTGAGGACGGCGCGTTCGGCTGGTACGCTGTCCGGTAACGGCACAACTGCGGAGACCGGCACCCGGAAACGCGTCTGGTGCGGGAACAGGCTGAAAACGGTGCAGCCCTGCAGTTCCGCGGGCCCCTGGACCACACGACCGACATTACTGTAGCCGTGGCGCACCGGCCACGGGAACTCACCTGCCTGGAAGGGTGCACGCATGCGCTCATGCTCCGAGTAGGGGATGCGGCCATTGAAAACCAGGGACTCGGTGCCACGGCTGATGCCAGTGTATAGGGTGGCGACCTCCACCGTTGGCTCGCTCTCCGGGGCGTCCAGGTCCGGGTTGGTGGGCTGGATCTCCCCCAGGGCTGGGCCAGTGATCCAGAATGCGCGTACTCTAGGGTTGGGTTCAGCGTTCATGCTTGGCGCCTTTAGGTTTTGGTCAGCGTTATTATTGACCTTGACGCGGGGTTGCGGCAAAGGGGATCAGATGGCCATTTGGAAAGGGATAGAGCGCAACGGTGTCAGCGAGGAGCTGCTGCTGATAGCCGTGTCCTTCGCCGTCATTACGGGCGGGTTCTGGTACTGGATCGGTATGCCGCTGGGGTTACTGGTCGTACCGATCTTTGGGTATGTGCTGCTTGCGGGGTTGGTCATGGCCGGGATAGAAGGGCAGCAGGGCCTTGGCCCCGCCAACAGGGTGACTTTCTACCGGGCGCTGGGCGTGCTCGCCCTTTTGAGCGTTCTGGGGGAGCCTCAGGTGCTGGCTCGATTCCAGTGGGCCTGGGTGATACTTGCGCTCGCGGTCCTCATTCTGGACGGCCTGGATGGCTATCTGGCTCGACGCTTCCGCGAGAGCTCGGCGTTCGGGGCAAGGTTTGATATGGAAGTGGACGCAGCGCTTACCCTGACGCTTTGCCTGGGAGTCTGGGTACTCGACATCACAGGGCCCTGGGTGCTTGTTCTGGGTCTGATGCGCTACCTGTTCGTTGCCGCAGGCTGGGTATGGCGCTGGGTCAATCACCCCTTGCCCGAGAGCTTCCGGCGTAAGACCATCTGTGTATGGCAGATTGCCAGCCTTGTGATCGTCCTGGTGCCGGTCACGCCGTTATGGCTTGCGGTCTGGATACTGGCGCCGGCACTGGCGCTGCTGGCGTACTCATTCACCGTGGATCTGGCCTGGCTTTACCGGGCGGGAGGACAGCATGAAATGCACGGGCACGGCTCTCAAACGTAACGCACTCGCAGCGGCCATCCTGGCCGGGGGAATGGTAATCAGCGGCAATGCGGTTGCGGAGCCACAAAAGTACACCATCGATGATGAGCACTTCACCATGACCTTCAAGGTCATGCACATTGGTTATGCCCGGGTGATCGGGATGTTCCGGGAAGTGGAGGGGCAATTCGTCTATGACCCGGAGAAACAGACCGTAAGCGACGGCGAGGTCGTTTTCCAGGCGGACAGCGTGTTCACCAACCACGAGGAGCGGGACGAGCATCTACGGGGCGAGGACTTCCTGAACGTCTCAGAGCACCCGGAAATCCGCTTCGAGGTTACGGGCTTCGAGATGACCGGAGAATCCACCGGGAAGCTGACCGGAGACCTGTCGATGCTGGGCAAGACGAACCCGGTAACTCTGGATGTTGTACTGAACAAGGCGGCAGAGTACCCCATCGGACATGGTGACTATACCCTGGGGCTTTCAGCGCACGCAGTGATCGAGCGCAGTGACTGGGGGATGACCTATGGGATTGCGGACGAACTGGTGGGGGATGAGGTGCGATTGCAGTTCGAGTTTGAGGCCAATCGCAACGATGGCGGCTGGTTCTGAGGGCTGCTCTCTGAGGCCGACGCCGGTGGGCGGGCACCCTTCTGGCCAGCGAACCGAATGAACACGTGATAGGCTTCAGGCGCATGGGTGTCGAGAGCGGTGCCCACGTAGCCGAAATCATCCCCGATGGGCTGCCCCGAGGCGATGACCCGGAACTCCACCCTCGACTCGGGCGTCCCCGCTTTCAGGGGAATCTCTACCCAGAGGTGAACCCGGTTCTCGGCCGGAATGTACTCGGTGCGCACAACCCGGAAACCATCGGTCAGTGTCAGAGAGGTATCGTTGTCAGAGGCATCGAGGCGGTACTTGAGGATGGTTTTCATGGCCGGTCTCCTCTGTTGGTGACAGGCTCAGTATCATTGGCTGATTGCATCCAATAAATAAGGTTTTCTAAGTTTCTATGGCGAAAAAATCTGATGATCAGCCGCCGGAGCAGATGGCCTTTATCCCCGGGTGACGCATCCCTTCCACGCCATAAAGGGCATAGATCTGGTCGCGTACGGTCTCAATGCTCGCGATCTCTTCGACCTGGTACTGGCGGCAGACTTCCTCGCGGATCAGTGTCGGGGCGGCGAACACGCCGAGTCCAGTACGGCCAAATACCTTGATCAGGGCACTGTCATCAATTTCCGCGGCTTCTCGCACACGGATGCCCTGGTCGCGGAACCACTGCATGAGCTGCTGGTAGTAGGGCGCATCCAGGGCGCTGGCAAGAAAAGGAAAAGCGTCCAGACTGGCGGGGAATCCCGGCGCCAGACGTTGCGCCAGAGATGGTTCCGCAAACAGGCTGATAGCGGATTGGCTTAGGGGATTCAGATACCAGCGGAAATCCTCTTCCCCTGCCGGTGGTCTGTCCGTGATCACTACATCCAGATCATGGCGGGCCAGGGCACCGGTGAGGTCTTCCGGGGTCCCGGTGCGGCATCTGAGGGTGACGGGCGTGGCGATATCAAGTGCTGGCGCAATCACCCGGTAGGCAAACAGCTTGTGGATTGAGGCCACGATGCCAACTCGCAGCTTGCGTGCCGGTGCCGCATCCGCGTCGTCCAGCCATGCTTCCAGTTCCTCCGCGGTGCGGAACATCGGGTCGGCATACTGGAAAACTGTGCGCCCGGTATCGGTCATGAGCAGACGGCGACCGCGGCGCTCAAAGAGGCGTGTTCCCAGATCTGCCTCGAAGGTACTGATCTGACCGCTCAGTGTCTGTGGCGCAAGGTCCAGTGCCTCGGCGGCTCGTGCGATTGAACCTTCCCGGGCCACCACCCAGAAATGGTGCAGATGACGGTAATTCAGCCGTTGGCGCACGTCTGGTCCTCCTTCAGGTTGGCAAGGCTTCGGGTCCCTTATACAGTTATACGATCCCTGAGTGAAAGGTCTTCTTGTGGTTCCAATCATCCATCACCCGTGCTACAGCTTCCCGTTCCCGGGGTCACATCGCTTTCCCATGAGCAAGTTCGGCCTGCTCATGGAGCATCTCAGCGAAACCGGGATCGCCACTGCGGCCAATCGCTTCCGGCCAGGGCGCTGCCGTCGCGACTGGCTGCACGCGGTGCACTGCCCGGATTACATCGAGCGCTTCCGCAACAACTGGCTCACTCACCGGGAACTCAAGCGGGTAAATCTGCCTTGGAGCGAAGGGCTGGTCCGTCGCACATTGACGTCACCGGCCGGCACGGTTCTGACAGCGCAGCTGGCCCTTCACTATGGGGTCGCCTGCCATCAGGCCGGCGGCACCCATCACGCCCAGTACAATGTTGCTGCTGGGTTCTGTATTATCAATGACCTGGCCGTGGCATCCCATGTTCTGGTTGAACACAATCGACTGGAGCGGATCCTGATTTTCGATTGCGATGTACATCAGGGCGATGGCACTGCGCGCCTGCTGGCGGATGAGCCACGCGCCGTCACCTGTTCCATTCACTGTGGCCGGAATTTCCCCTTCACCAAGGCCCTGAGCGATGTGGACGTGGCCCTTCCGGATGGGCTGGAGGACGACGATTACCTGAACGAGGTTTCCGACTGTCTGCACGCGCAGCTGGACCGATGGCAGCCTGATTTGGTGCTGTACGCGGCGGGTGTGGACATCTACTCAGGAGACCCATTGGGGCGTCTGAGGGTCAGCGAAGAAGGCATCCGGCGTCGGGAGGCGCTGGTTCTGGATACCCTGAAAAAGCGCCAGATTCCCGTGGCGAGCGTTATCGCGGGTGGCTATGACGATGACCGGCAAGCACTGGCGCGCCGCCACGCAATTGTGACTGAACAGGCATACCGACTCTACCTCTGAGTCTCCAGCAGCCAAGTCTGTAGATTGATCAGGATGCGGTCCGCAACCCGGTGCGCCTTATCGGCATAAGGCCCCTCGAACAGCTCGTTCACAGTCGCATGGAAGTGTGCCCCCCAGCGTTCAAAATGTTGCGGCTCCAATGGCTGCTTCGCATGCACCGCTTCATGTTTTGCAACCATGTTCTGTGTGTACGCGCCGCGCTCGCCCAGCAGCATCTTGCGCCAATAGGCCTCAATGGTGGGCAGATGATGATCGAGGTCGACGCCAGCGGTTTCCAGAAATACGGGCGCCATGACCGGGTCGTCCAAGAGCCGGCCGTAGAAAGTCTGAACCAGTTGGTGGATGGCTTCAGGGCTGTCGAGATCGGTTTCCGGTCGCTGATCCAAGGGCATCGGTTCCAAGCTTAGCTGTCCGCATCTGGTTCAAAGTCTGCCACCTGGTTCCGGGCATAGCAATTGCCCGGAAGCTATTGGGTCGATGGTGCATTGTGCCTTGAATCATTGGCGACTGGGCGTCATTTCGCCTCGCGTGCAGGTGAGCCTTCACGCTGCTGCGCCTGCCAGCTCGGAGCGTAGTAGACATCCGCTTGAGACGGCGGCAGCGGCTCGCGACCCAGAATATGGTCGGCCGCTTTTTCGCCGATCATGATGGTTGGGGCGTTGATATTGCCGTTAGTAACAGTGGGCATGATGGATGAGTCCACCACGCGCAGGTTCTCCACGCCGCGCACACGACATTCCGGATCTACTACCGCCATGTCGTCCTCGCCCATGCGGCAGGTTCCGCAAGGATGATAGGCGGTCTCCGCACTTCGGGCGACCCAGTCGTCAATCTCATCGTCGGTCTGGACTTCCTTGCCTGGCGAGACTTCGTTGCCTCGATAGGGATCAAACGCCGGCTGAGCAAAAAGTTCACGGGTCAGGCGCAGCCCGTCGCGGTAAGCCTGCTTGTCCGCTTCCTCGGTCAGGTAGTTGAACTGCATCCGGGGTGGATCTGATGGATCCGCCGACCGCAGCCAGACACGACCGCGACTGTAGGGCTTGTTGGCGCCCAGGTGCACCTGGAAGCCGTGTCCCTTGACCGCGCTGGAGCCGTCGTAGGCGATGGCGCCGGCGAGGAAGTGGTATTGCAGGTCCGGGTATTGGAGGCCGGCGCGACTACGGATGTAGCCGTTGGATTCGAACTGGTTGCTGGCGCCCAGGCCGGTTTTGGTCAGGAGCCACCGGGCCCCGATCCACCCTTGGGCAATGGGGTTGAGCCAACCGTTCAGCGTGATTTTCTGCGTACAGCGCTGCTGAACCCAGACCTCAAGATGATCCTGCAGGTTTTCGCCCACGCCAGGCAGATCCTTGACGACCTCAATGCCATGCTCGCGCAGCTGCTGGGCTGGGCCAATGCCTGAGAGCATGAGCAGCTTGGGCGAATTGAAAGCGCTGGCGGACAGGATGACTTCCTTGCGCGCACGCACCCGCACGAATTTGTTGTGCTGTTTGTATTCCACACCTACGGCGCGCTGACCTTCCATGATCACGCGCTGCGTGTGTGCGTGCATTTCCAGTTGAAGGTTATCGCGTTTCAGGGCGGGCTTGAGATAGGCGTTGGCTGTGGATGCACGCACGCCATTTTGCACCGTCATATCCATGCGACAGAAGCCTTCCTGACGGTAGCCGTTATAGTCGCCGGTCTGGCCGTATCCGGCTTGCTCGCCCGCCTCTATAAAGGCGCGGTAGAGTGGGTTACGCATGTTATTACCGTTGCATACGCCCAGCGGTCCGCCGGTGCCGCGGTAGTCGTCCGCGCCATAGATGCAGTCCTCGGCGCGCTGGAAGTAGGGCAGTACATCCGAGTAGTCCCAACCGCGGGCACCGCGTTCCGCCCATTCAGCAAAATCCCCGGCAGAGCCGCGAACATAGGCCATGCCATTGATCGACGAGGAGCCGCCGATTACCTTGCCCCGGGCCTGATGAAGGCAGCGGTCATGCAGCCCCGGCTCCGGCTCCGTGTGCAGGCCCCAGTCAAAGCGGGGTTTGTTCAGAGGGATGGAGAAAGCAGTGGGCATCTGGATGAAGATGGAGTTGTCTTTGCCACCGAACTCCAGCACTAAGACCTGATGGGTCCCATCCCGGCTCAGCCTGTCTGCCAGAACGGAGCCGGCAGAGCCGGCCCCCACGATGACGTAATCGAATTCCCGGTCAAAGTGCTGTTCACTCATGATCTGCCCTCGGTTCCTGTTTATTCCCCGCTTTGGTTGCGTTGGCCCGGCATGGAGACATCGCCAGGCGCTTCCCGGCACCGTTGCAGATAGTCCATGTGACGCTCGTACTGATCAAGAATGTCCTCAATGATCTGGGACTGGGTATAGTCCATCAGGTCGTAGCCCTGACCGCCTTCTGCCAGATGCACCTCAAGCTGGCAATAGTCGTTGTGCTCGGCGTGGGGCCGGATAGCGAAGGCGGGCATGGTCGCCATACGGGGCCAGACCTGATAGGTGAACAGGCCGTCCTCGCCCAGATCCACGTCGAGCTCCAGATGCCGGAGGTCGTCATCCCAGCCGCTGGTCCTGGCTTCCACACCCCGTTCGCGCAGTTCGTGTTCGATCTCGCCCATTGCCGGTTTTACGGTCTGCTCAAGAAAGCGCATGGCCTGATTGTAGTCCGGGAAACTGATGGCCCGGGTCAGGCGCTGACGCCAAGTGGGCGCATTGACGTCCGTGCCGGCGAAGGCGCCCGCCGGGGCTGGCCTTGGACGGCGATGCTTGAGCGACTCGGTCTTCAGCGCTTTGTAGAGCCCCACCATGATGAAGAAAAGCACTACCGAGAACGGCAGCCCCATGATCACAACTGTGCTCTGGAGTGCGTGCAGGCCACCGGCCATCAGCAGTGCCAGGGTGAGGAGACCGATGATGGAGGCCCAGAGAATGCGCATCCAAACCGGTGCGTCATGGTTCACATCCTTCAGGATAGAGGTGAAGTTTGACAGTACCAGTGCGCCTGAGTCGCCGGAGGTGACAAAGAACACGATCGCCAGGATGGAAACCACAATCGTAGTCAGCCCTGCCCAGGGCAGGCTTTCCATGAACATGTAGATCGACGATGCCGGATTGTTCATCGCCTGTTGGCCAAAGGATTCGGCGCCATTCATGACCATGTCGATAGCGCTGTTCCCCATGATGGACATCCATACCATCATGAAGGTCATGGGCAGAATAAGCGTTCCGACCGTGAACTGCCGGATGGTTCGGCCGCGTGAAATGCGCGCCAGGAAAAGCCCTACAAAGGGACCCCAGGCAATCCACCAGGCCCAGAAGAAGATGGTCCAGCCATTGAGCCAGTCGGTGGGTTGATCATAGGCATAGGTGTTGAACGACATACTGATGAACCCGGTAATGTAATCGCCGATGTTCATCACCAGGGCGTTCAGCAGAAAGATGGTGGGTCCGGCGACCAGTACGAAGATCACCAGCAGCGCAGCCAGCAGCATATTGAATTCGGACAGCCGGCGAATGCCTTTTTCCACACCGCTCACGGCCGAAAGAGTAGCGAAAATCACGATCATGAGCACCAGTAAGGCCTGAACCCAGGTGGTTTCCGGCAGGCCGAACAATTCGGCCAGGCCGTAGTTCAACTGGATCACACCGATACCCAGGCTGGTGGCAATGCCGAACACCGTGCCCAGCACCGCGGCGATGTCCACTACATGGCCGATAGGGCCGTAAATGCCGCGCCCGAAGATGGGGTACAGGGCTGATCGAATCGTCAGTGGCAGGTTATGGCGATAACTGAAATAGGCCAGGGACATACCTACCAGGGTATAGATGCCCCAGCCGGATACGCCCCAGTGCAGAAAAGTCAGCTCCATTGCATGGCGAGCTGCTTCGACGGTCCCGCCCTCGCCCTGTGGGGGTGCCAAGAACTGGGAAACCGGCTCGGCAATGCAGAAGAACAGCAGGTCAATGCCGATGCCGGCGGCAAATAGCATCGACGCCCAGGACACGATATTGAATTCCGGTTTGGAGTGGTCCGGGCCCAGGCGGATATCGCCAAAGCGTGAGGCTGCGATGATGATCACGAAAGCCAGATAGGCTACTACCGTGAGGAAGTAATACCAGCCGAAGGTGTTCGAGACCCATCCCAGCACGGTGTTGATTGCGCCTTCCGCCGAACCCGTAAAGAACATGGTCCAGAGCGCGAAGAGCACGATCAGAACGGATGATGCGAAGAAAACGGTTGGATTGAGCCGGTCGCGGGCTTCGGCCGCTGGGGCCTGTTGATCCATACGGTAACTCCCCAATTTTTATTTGTGGTTTTCAATCGTCGGGATGTTATCCCACCCAAGCTACCTTGGGCTATCGGTACTTAATCTTGGTATCTGATATGTCGAGTCGAGCGTAATTTGGACTTCGTGACCCGGTATCCAGAATCTCCTAGTACCAATAAGCTGAAATCAGAATAACTAAGAGTTAAGCGTAGCAGTCAAGAAAGCAGGGGAGCGTTATTGTTTCCGGATCTCGGTTGAACGGATGTCCAACTCGGGGGAAGCGCACTGCAGGCCAGTCTCTGGAAATGGCGGAGAGGGAGGGATTCGAACCCTCGGACCGCTTACACGGTCGCCGGTTTTCGAGACCGGTGCAATCGTCCACTCTGCCACCTCTCCGCAGCAAGGGTCGTATTCTAACGGCTCTGCGGCGCGGCGAAAAGCCAGGACTATTCAGGCTTTTTGCCGCTGGAAAGCGTCTCCTCAGGTGGAGGGGAGGACTGGAAGATGTTAGAAATAGGCTCTTCTCTTTTCGGCCTTAGGAGTGTCTGAACCATGTCAAAGCAGATTCCGATCGTTGATTCCGAAGGACTTCTGGAGTACTCAGTGGTATTCAACGACCGTTCCCTGAATCATATGAGTAAGGAATTTCAGGGGGTTATGAATGACATCTCAGGCACTCTGAAAAGCGTCTATAATGCCAGTGCGACTATCGTAGTGCCTGGCGGTGGGAGCTATGGCATGGAGGCGGTGGCGCGTCAGTTCGCCAATGACGCAGGTTGCCTGATTGTACGCAACGGCTGGTTCAGCTATCGCTGGAGTCAAATTCTGGACGCCGGGCGCATCGCCTCGGAAACTACTGTGCACAAGGCCCGCCAGCTGGAGGAGGGCAGTCAGGTTCCATTCCGTCCAGCGCCGCTGGACGAGGTCGTTGCTTCGATCCGCGAGAACAAGCCGGAGGTTGTGTTTGCGCCCCATGTAGAGACAGCCGCGGGCTTGCGGCTGCCTGATGAGTACCTGAAAAAGGTGGCGGGTGCGGCCCATGAAGTGGGCGCGATCTTCGTGCTTGATTGTGTGGCATCGGGTGCACTCTGGGTGGATATGCAGAGCATCGGAGTGGACGTGTTGATCAGTGCCCCCCAGAAGGGCTGGAGTGCTTCACCCTGTGCGGCGCTGGTGATGCTCAGTGACCGGGGCCTGGAACGGCTGCAATCGACGACCAGCAGCAGCTTTGCCTGTGATCTGAAAAAATGGCACCAGATCATGCAGGCTTATGACAATGGTGGTCATGCTTACCACGCCACCATGCCCACTGATGCGCTGAAAGACTTCCGGGATGCCATGAATGAGACGGTCAATGACGGTCTGGATGCGACCCGGGCGCGTCAGGAAGAGCTTGGGCGCCGCGTACGCGGGCTGTTTGCCGAGCGCGGGTTCGTAAGCGTTGCCGCCGAGGGTTTTGAGGCTCCAGGCGTTGTGGTGCTCTATACAGAGCGTGATGATTTCCATAAGGGCAGCGGCTTCATCGGCCAGGGTCTGCAGACGGCTGCTGGCGTGCCCCTGGCCTGCGATGAGCGGGATGATTACAAAACGTTCCGGATTGGCTTGTTTGGGCTGGATAAACTGCGCAATAGTGATCGGGCTGTTGACTGGCTTGCGCAAGCGTTGGACGGTCTCGGCGTCTGAAACCCTGCCGTGATCGAGTCATTTCTGCCGCCCTCTTTGGACCCGCTAACAGCGGGTCTGCTTCTGGCGGCCTCGCTGCTCACATCTATGATTACCGCCGCCCTTGGGGCAGGGGGTGGGGTTCTACTACTGGGGTTGATGGCCGTATGGCTACCGCCTGTGGCCATTGTTCCGGTGCATGGCCTGATTCAGCTCGGCTCGAATGCCGGACGCTTCGCGATGACCTGGCGCCGGGCAGACTGGGGAGCACTGGCCGCTTTTGCGCCCGGCGTTATAATCGGCATGGCAGCAGGGGCCCTGTTGCTGGTACGACTGCCGGAGCAGGTCTGGCAGATCACCATCGCCGGTTTCATTCTGTTTCTTTGCTGGGGGCCATCACTGGCGTCGGCGGCGCTGGGGCGCTCCGGTATCATGCTGGCCTCGATGGTAACCAGCTTCATTACTCTGTTTGTAGGGGCTACAGGGCCGTTTGTGGCCGCCTTCATCAAGCAGCTCCACAGCGACCGATTCCGCACCATTGCCACCTTTTCCGGGGCCATGTTGCTTCAGCATCTTCCCAAGGCGCTGGTGTTCACCATGGCAGGCTTCAGTTTTCTTGAATGGCTTCCCTGGGGTGCCGCGATGATCGCCTGCGGTCTCGCCGGCACCCGTCTCGGGCTGAACCTGGTCCATCGCATGGGCGATCATACTTTCCAGCGGCTGTTCAGCGTCATCCTGACGCTGTTGGCGTTGCGCCTGCTATGGCAGGCACTGCCCTGATCACTCCCAGATCTCTTTTTCCACACGGTCTTCCAGCTCTGGATAGTTGCTGAGCCGGAAACGCGGAATGTGGCCCTGTTTGCGCTGGGCCAGGTAATCCCGTGTGAGTTTCACGACAGTGCCGGATAGGAAGACGATGGCGATCAGGTTCACTGTGGCCATCAGACCCATTGAGGCGTCGGCGGTATTAAAGACAGTGATTACTGCCTGATAGCCGCCCCAGATCACCATGGCCAGCGCCGCGCAACGCAGGGCATAGATCCAGCCCCGGGAGCGGGCGCCAAGGTAGACCAACGCGTTTTCGGCGTAGGAGTAATTGGCGACAATTGAAGTGAATGCGAAGAACATGATGGCAACAGCGATGAACTCACCGCCCAGGTCGCCAAGATGAATCTCCATGGCAAGCTGCGTCAGTTCTGCACCGGTGACCTCCGTGCCACCCTCCATAACCCCGGAAGCAGGATCATCACGGCCGTTGCGGTGCAGATTACAATGGTATCCACAAAGACCGCAAAGCCCTGAATCAATCCCTGAGAGGAAGGATGATGCGGCACCGGTGTGGCGGTAGCGGCAATGTTTGGCGCCGACCCCATGCCCGCCTCGTTGGAAAACAGACCGCGTTTGATGCCGTTGAGCATGGCGGCTGTAATGGAGCCCGCAGCGCCGCCGGCAGCTTCGCCGAAGCCGAATGCGTTCTGTACAATGCTGGCGAGAATGCCGGGAACCTCGGTGATATTAAGGACCATGATTCCGACGGCGAGGAGAACGTAGAGGCCCGCCATGATGGGAACAATCAGCTCCGCAAAGCGCGCGATGGAGCGCAGCCCACCGAAGATCACCAGGCCGGCGACAGCGGCCACTATGATGCCAACAATTCCCTGATTGACGCCGAAGGCGCCCTCAACGGCGGTGGCGATGGCGTTGGACTGGACGGCATTGAATACGAGACCGAAAGAAAGAATCAGCGAGAGGGCAAATATAACCCCTGCCCAGGGCGCTTTCAGCCCACGTGCCATATAGAAGGCGGGACCACCCCGGTATTGGCCATCACTATCACGGACCTTGTAAAGCTGCGCCAGGGTACTTTCCGCGTAACCTGTCGCCATGCCCACGAGCGCCACCATCCACATCCAAAAGATGGCTCCGGCGCCGCCTAGATAGAGGGCTACCGCCACGCCTGCCAGATTACCCGTGCCCACGCGCGAGGCAAGACTGGTACAGACAGCCTGGAACGGCGAGATCCCGGATTTATCACTCTGGCGGGAGCCGCGGATGGCGCGGATCATCTCCCCGAAATTGACGAACTGCAGGAAGCCCAGACGGATGGTGAAGAACACCCCGACGCCCAGCAGGCCGTAGACGAGAATGTAGTTCCAGAAGATGGTATTCAGAAAGCCGACAATGGATTCCAACAAAGCACAAACTCTTGCAGGTAATTGGTTAGGTGGTATTTTGACTGTTCGCCATCAAATAATAGCAGTAGAGCAGGCTACAGATGAATGACAACAATAAAGAAATGGTTATTCCGACACTGGATCGCCAGCGTGAAATCTATCTAAACGGATTGAGCGGTGATCGCCCGAGCGTTCCCGTGGATTACAATGAACTCCAGGTGCGTGCTGAGCGCGCTCTGACGCCGGAAGCCTATGCCTATATCGCCGGGGGCGCTGGTCATGAGCACACTATGGATAGCAACCGCGAGGCGTTCAGTGAGCACCGTATCCTGCCACGCATGCTTAATGATGTCTCGCAGCGTGATACCAGTGTTACGCTTTTCGGGCGAAAGCTACCTAGTCCGATGTTGTTGAGTCCCATCGGGGTAATGGAGATGGTGGACTCCAAAGGCGATGAGCTGGTGGGACGGGCCGCCGCCTCGGAGCAGGTCCCCATGATCTTTTCGAACCAGGCTTCCCAGCCCATGGAGACTGTTGCAGGGGCTATGGGCGATGGGCCCCGCTGGTTCCAGCTCTATTGGAGCAAATCCGATAACCTGGTGAAAAGCCTGGTCACGCGTGCCGAGAAGGCCGGCTGCGAGGCCATCGTTGTGACCCTCGATACCACTGTTCTGGGCTGGCGCACCCGGGACCTGGACTTGGCCTATCTGCCGTTTCTGCGCGGTAAGGGTATTGCGCAGTACACGAGTGATCCGGTGTTTCTCGAACGCCTTGAGCAGGCTGTTCAGGAAGATGCCGACGGGGCTCCCAAACCACGGGTAACCATGGAAACGCTCAAGGTGCTGCGCGAAGTAGCCCAGGCCTGGCCGGGCGGCACATTGGAGGGGCTGCGCTCGGGTAAGGCGAGGGCCGCGGTTCAGGAGTTCATCAATACCTATTCCCGCCCCTCGCTGACGTGGGATGACCTCGCCATGCTGCGTGAACACACCCGTCTTCCAATTGTGCTCAAGGGCATACTGCACCCGGAGGATGCCCGAATGGCAGTGGAATACGGCATGGATGGTGTGATGGTTTCAAATCACGGTGGTCGTCAGGTCGACGGCGCTGTATCAAGCTTCGAGATGCTGCCGCGTGTGGTGGAGGCCGTTCAGGGTCGGGTGCCCGTAATCATGGACAGCGGCATCCGGGGTGGCGCTGATGTATTCAAAGCGCTCGCCATGGGGGCTACAGCCGTGGGGATTGGTCGACCCTGGGTCTATGGGCTGTCCCTCGATGGTGAAGAGGGTGTGCGGCAGGTGCTGCGCAACCTGAAAACCGATTTTGAACTGACCATGGGCCTGGCGGGCTGTGCATCCACTGGCGAGATTTCGCCGGAAAACCTGTCATGACCAACAATCCGGGCAACTGCTGTTGCCGTCTCTCCCTTTAGGTTTCACAATTCAGAACGATGGCGGATCCGAATGGGGATAAACGGATGATGGTCAGGCCTCTGTATACCTTTGCTGCGGCCCTGGTACTACTATTGGCTGCATTGCCGGCGATCGCTCAGCCGCTCTCGGATGCGCGGATTGAGCGTTTTATTGCGAGTCTGGGTGACCTTGACCAACTGGCGGAGCGGGTCGAGCAAACCGATATGTTCGGGAGCATGGGCCAGGAGATCCAGAAGGCGGCTCGTGAGGGCGAATTCCGCCCCATGCATGTCATGATTGAGAAGATGCGCAACCATGACATGCATGGCGAATTCGCCGCGATGGTTTCCGAGCATGGATTCAAGCGGCCCGAGGACTGGGCCGACACCAGTGACCGCATCATGCGGGCCCTGACGGCCATGGAGCTGAAAAAACACAATCAAGACGATGTGCAGGCCGAGATGAGCACCATGATGGAACAGATGAAAAACAACCCCAATATCTCGAAGGAGCAGCGCAAGCGCATGCGCCAGCAAATGGAGCAGGCCATGGCAGGGATGAAGGCGATGACCGACGCACCCGAAGCGGATATCAAAGCTGTGCGTCCTTATCGTGATCGCATACGCCGGGCGATGAACGACTGAATCCAGTCAGCGGGAGGCAATAGCGTGATACGGATTCTGGTTGTGGATGATCATGAGCTCGTGCGTACCGGCATAACGCGTATGCTGGAGGACGATGGCGAGATCGAGATCATGGGGGAGGCTGACTCCGGTGAAACGGCCGTCGAGCAGGTCCGGCGAGACCCGCCAGACGTGGTGCTTATGGATCTTCGGATGCCAGGAATCGGCGGGTTGGAAGCCATGCGGCAGATTCACCGCATCAACGATGACGTGCGAGTGATTGCGGTGACGGCCTGTGCAGACGATCCTTACCCCACCCGGGTGATGCAGGGTGGCGCTCACGCTTACATCACCAAAGGCGCGGAGTTGCAGGAGATGCTTCAAGCCGTGCGACGCGCGTCGCTTGGGCAGCGCTACATAAGCCCGGAGATCGCCCAGAAAATGGCGCTGGGTAAGGTCAATGGCGGTACCGAAGAGTTCAGTGCGTTTGATGAGCTTTCGGAACGTGAGCTCCAGATTGCCACCATGATTGTTCAGGGGCAGAAGGTTCAGGTGATCTCAGACAAACTCTGTGTCAGCCCCAAGACCGTGAACACCTACCGTTATCGCATTTTTGAGAAACTTGGGATCGACAGCGACGTTGAGCTGACGCTGAAGGCGGTGAAATACGGCCTGTTGGATGCCGATGAAGTCTGAAACCGCTGACTCCTTTGATGCCGCGGCTTTTCTTAAGCAGGTTACTGAAAAACCGGGCGTCTACCAGATGTACGATGCCAACGGTGATATTCTCTACGTTGGCAAAGCAGCCAATCTGCGTAAACGGCTCGCGAGTTACTTCCGGAAACAGGGACAGGCGGTCAAGACGCAGTCGCTGGTGAGCCGGATCGCGGACATCCAGGTTACGGTTACTGCGAGTGAGACCGAGGCGCTGCTGCTGGAGCAGAACCTCATCAAGTCCCAGCGCCCGCCTTACAACATCCTTCTGCGGGACGACAAATCCTACCCCTACATTTATCTCTCCAATCACAGGGATTACCCATCGCTGACTTTCCGGCGCGGCAAGAGTAAGCGGGATAAAGGCACCTTTTTTGGGCCTTTTCCCTCCGGTAGCGCGGTACGCGAGAGCCTGAACATCCTCCAGAAAGTATTCCGCATCCGTAACTGCAGCGAGAGCTACTTCCGCAACCGCTCACGACCGTGTCTTCAGTATCAGATCAACCGCTGCACCGCGCCCTGTGTGGGCATGATCTCACCGGAGGAATATCAGCAGGATGTGCGCCGCGCCAGGCTGTTCCTGCAGGGTAAGAACCCTGAGATTATTCAGGAGCTCATGGATGCGATGGAACAGGCATCCACCAGTCTTGATTTTGAGCGTGCGGCCCAGTTCCGTGATCAGATCAACTACCTGCGCCAGGTGCAGGAGCAGCAGGCCATTGAAGGGGGCAGTGCGGAGCTCGACGTGATCGGCCTCAGCCAGGAGGCCGGTGTCGTCTGCGTGGTGGTGCTTTCCGTCAGGGGCGGTCGTATTGTGGGCACCCAGCATTTTTTCCCCCGGCTATCCATGGACCAGGCTGAAAGCGAACTCATTACCGCCTTCATCGGTCAGTTCTACCTGGGTGAGGACAACCCGCGCGAGATCCCCAGAGAAATTATTGTGGGGGATGAGATACCAGACCGGGAGGTTCTTGACCAGGCGCTTTCCAACCAGGCGGGGCGGGACACGCGGGTACGCCACCGGGTCCGTGATGAGCGCCGACGCTGGTTGCAGATGGCTCGCACCAATGCCGAGGAAACGCTCCGCAGCCATCTCTCGAATAAAGAGACCGTCTACCGCCGTCTGCTGGCGCTTCGGGAACTTTTGGAGATGACCGAGGTCCCGGCGCGGATGGAGTGTTTTGATATCAGCCACAGCCAGGGCGAGAACACGGTCGCATCCTGCGTGGTTTTTGACGAGAATGGCCCCCTTAAGAGCGATTACCGACTTTATAATATTGAAGGCGAAACAGCCGGAGACGACTATGCAGCGATGGGGCAGGTTCTGCGGCGACGCTATCGGCGGATCAAAGCCGGTGATGGCAAGCGTCCGGATCTGGTGTTCATCGACGGTGGGCTTGGTCAGCTCAATGTCGCACGGGCGGTGTTTGAGGAACTGGGGATAGATGATATTACCCTGATTGGCGTGGCCAAGGGCGAGGCGCGCAGAGCGGGTATGGAGGAGTTGATCGAGGCGCTGACTGAGAGCCGTTTTCGGGTGCCGCCGGATTCGCCGGCGCTGCATCTGGTGCAGCATATACGAGACGAAGCTCATCGGTTCGCCATAACCGGCCACCGGCAACGCCGCGATAAGAAGCGCAGCAGCTCGACTCTTGAGGGGATTCCCGGGGTGGGGCCGCGCCGGCGCAAAGACCTGATAAACTACTTCGGTGGGCTGCAGGAGCTCCGTAAGGCCAGCGTTGGTGAAATTGCCAAGGTGCGAGGAATAAGTGGGAGCCTGGCCGAATCCATTCACGCAGCACTGCATAACGAGTAACGCATGAATCTACCCAACATACTTACCTTCTCACGGATCGCCATGATCCCTCTGTTCGTCCTGGTGTTTTTCATGCCGTTCCAGTGGGTTTACATGGCCAGCGCCATCATTTTCGCGGTGGCAGCGCTTACTGATTGGCTGGATGGTTTCCTGGCCCGTCGCTGGGACCAGTCAACGCCCCTGGGCGCCTTTCTGGATCCTGTCGCAGACAAACTGATGGTGGCCGTGGCTCTGGCTCTCCTGATCCACGATTATGGCTCGACGTTGCTGACCATACCGGCAATTGTGATCATTGGGCGAGAGATTGTGATCTCGGCGCTACGCGAGTGGATGGCGGAGATGGGCAAGCGAGCCAGTGTCGCGGTGTCGCTCATCGGTAAGCTTAAGACAGGCTTCCAGATGGTGGCTATCGTGATGCTTCTGGCCTATCCGCCGGGTGAGCCGGTTGCCATGGCAGGACTCGTGATGCTGGCACTAGCGGCCGCGCTCACGCTTTGGTCAATGTGCGTCTATCTGAAGGCCGCCTGGGAAGAAATCAAGGCTACCTGATTGCGGCCTGAGCTTTTGGCTTGGTACAGGGTGCTGTCGGCGCGTTGGATGAATCTTCTGAGTCCTTCCATCCGGTTGTACTCGGAAACGCCAATGCTCATTGTGATCGGGGTGTCACCAACCCTGATGTAGGCGGAGGTGGTTTGGCGAAGCGTCTCAGCCACCTGCTGAGCTCCCTCATGCCCCGTTTCAGGGAGGATTACGAAGAATTCCTCACCGCCCCAGCGGCCCATCGAGTCCGTCGAGCGCAGGCGCTCGGTGAGCGCGACCCCCACCTGAATGAGCACTTGATCGCCCACGTCATGACCATGGTGGTCATTGACCCACTTGAAGTGATCCAGATCCAGCGCCAGCAATGACAGGGGCGATCCCGTGCGGTGAGCGCGATTGATCTCCTCTTCTAGGATCTGTTCCGTACGGCGCCGGTTGGGCAGCCCGGTAAGCTGGTCCTCGTGCGCCATGCGCTCAAGTTGCTGCTGAAGCTGACGGGGTTCAGTCATATCCCGGGAGAAACCAATGAAACCGGTGAAGGTGCCGTCCTCGTCGAGCAGGGGAAGCTTCTGCGTTTCATAGATGCGGGTATTGCCGTGCTGATCAGTGATTTCTTCTTCGTCGGATTGGCGCTCACGGGTCGTCAGAATCCGTTCATCAAGCAGCCGACAGCTTTCCGCGGAGTCAGTGGGCAGAATGTCCTCATCCCGGCTACCGATGATCATCTCCGCCTCATGGCCATAGAGACAGGCGGTATGCTGATTCAGGTAAACGTAACGCCTGTCGGTATCCTTCAGATAGATGCAGGCGGGGGCGTGGTCGAGAACCGTTTCAAGGAGCTTCTGCTTTTCGCGCAGAGCTTTCTCAAGCTGGATCTTCTCGGTGATGTCGGTGGATACGCCCGTCATGCCCCGGATGGTACCGTCTTTATCGTAAAGGGGGCGTTTGATGGTCCAGAACCAGCGTTCTTCGCCGCTTGCCGCAATGATGTTGCGTTCCTGGGTTTCGATCGTTTGCCCGTAGAGCAGTACCTGCTCGTCATTCTCACCCAGGTCGTTGGACACATCGAGGGCGAAGAAGGCGCTGTCGTCGCGTCCAATGATGTCTTCCTTGGCGCGGCCAAACAGAGCCTGTACTTTTGCGTTGGCGTAGGTATAACAGCCATTGCAGTCCTTCATGAAAATATAGGACCCAATGCTGTCCAATGTTGTGTGCAAATCATCCAGTTGCTGCCGGGCATCCGTGGGGGCTGTTAATTCCCGAGTCTCCATGACAACGTTTCCCTTGTTGGATGGATATTAACCGTAGAGATTACTTCAGTTGGATTGCTGATGCAAAAATGCCGTCAAAGGACTCTGACAATGTCAGTTTGATGGTGACTGCGACAGTTTATGTCGTGAGCCTCCGCCACTATGGTCGAGTGGGCGCATGGGCTATCCTTCCTGTCGTCTCAATCAAGGACTGCCCCCAGGAGCAACCGGATGATCCACACGTTTCCCGGCAATCAGCTGGAACACCTCGTTGGGCCGCTCGCCAGGTTGCTGGCGATACCGGTTGCCAACCCGCTCCAGCCGGATGTGATCATGGTTCAGCATCCAGGGATGGCGCACTGGCTCAACATGGAACTTGCCAGTGAATCATCGAGGCGGATTGCGATGAACCTGGAGTACCCGCTGCCGGTGCGGTATTTCTGGACCCTCATCCGTTGCATCCTGGGCCCTGAGCGTATGCCGGAGATCTCTCCCTATCAGCGTGAGATCCTGGTGTGGCGCCTGTATGCCCTGCTGGGATCGGAGACCGTGACACGCGACCCGGCCTTTGATGAACCTACGCGCTACTGGCAACAACAGAGCCCGCGTCAGCAGCCGCTGCGCCGTTTTCAGCTGGCTGGCGAATTAGCGGATCTGTATGAGCAGTACCTGATGTATCGCCCGGACTGGATCCGGGAGTGGGACGCGGGCCAGGGCGAACACTGGCAGGCTCAGCTCTGGCAACAGCTGGTTGCGCAGCAGCCGGATCACCCGCTCCGGCTTATGGATGAGGCACGCGAGCGTCTGATGACACCGGTAGAGGCATTGCCAGAGCGCCTGTTCATCTTCGGCATCAACAGCCTGGCGCCTCTGTGGCTGGAATTCATCAGCGAGGTATCGCGCAGGGCAGGGGTGGATTTCCATATCCTGTACCTCAACCCCTCGGACGAGTACTGGGGGGATACCATCAGCGATAAACAGGCAGCCCGCCAGCGCGCACGCTGGCTCGAGGAGCACGATGATGAAACCGGGCTGATACTGGACACCGGTAACCCTCTTCTGACGGGGCTCGGGCACCAGGGGCAGCAGTTTGTGCGTCTTCTCAGCGAGGTGGCGGACGAAGAAGTGCCCTTGTTCACCGAACACGCCGAGGACCATCTGCTTGCGAGGCTTCAGAGCGATGTGCTGCATCTGCGTGATGGCCGCGAGGCACCTGACGACCACTGTTGTGACGACAGCGTTAGTGTGGTCAGTGGCCATAGTGCGCTGCGCGAGGTTCAGGCTCTGCATGACTGGCTTTTGCATCGGTTCAATGAGGATCCGGAGCTGGCACCACGGGACGTTGTGGTGATGTGCCCCAATGTTGAAGAGTACGCTCCTTTTGTGGAGGCCGTGTTCGCCGGGCGGGGGGAAGCCATCTCCGAGCGGGTTCCGCCATTGCCCAGCTCCATTGCGGATCGCAACCCAGGGGATGCGGACCCGGCCGTGGCGGCCTTCATTGAAATGCTGTCGCTGCCCGACGCCCGCTTTGAGGTGAGTCGGGTGATCAGCTGGCTCCAGGTGCCTGCCATACAGCAGCGCTTCGGGTTCGACACCGAGCAGATCACTGAGCTCAGCCAATGGCTTAATGCGGCTGCCATCCATTGGGGACTGGACCAGCAGCACAAGCAGCAGTGGCTCGGCGAGGGGGCCAGTGAACGCTATAGCTGGGATCAGGGCCTTGAGCGGCTGCTGATCGGCTTCGCCTGGGGCGATGATGAGGTGGTGTTGCGCGGGCGGCTGCTGCTGCCTCTGGTGGAGGGCAACGACGCGGTAGTGCTTGGGCGGCTTGTTGCCTTCCTTCGCACGCTCAAAGCATTGCGACGGGACATGCTTGAAATTCGCGCCATCAGTGACTGGCAGACATTTCTTCATGAGCGCCTGCGTCTGGCCCTTTTCAGCGCTGAACGCAGCCATGAATGGATTCACGAGCAGCTCCGTGAGGTGATCCGGGAGCTGGGGCAATACGCGAGCGAAGCGGCTTTTACGGATCCGGTTCCGCTGGCAGTGATTCGCCATGCCCTTGAACAGAACCTGCAGAGTCCCGCCCGTACCGGGCGCCAGTTCATGACCGGTCAGATCACGGTCTGTTCCATGGTGCCCATGCGCTCCATCCCGTTCCGGATCGTGGCGATTCTGGGGCTGAACGACGGCGCATTTCCACGCCAACGGCCCCCGTTGGGCTTTGATCTGATGGCCAATGACCATCCTCGTCCCGGCGACCGGTCCCGACGTGGGGATGACCGCTATCTGTTTCTGGAAGCCATCCTGTCGGCCCGGGATCATCTGTACCTGAGCTTCCAGGGCCGGGATGTGAACACCAATGCTGCGCGCCAGCCGTCTCTGGTTCTCACGGAGCTGATGAATTACCTGGAGGGCGCCACTGGCTGGCATCGTGATGCCATCAGGGTGCTGCCACTGCAGCCGTTCAGCGCGGCCAATTACCAGCGGCGGGAACCGAGTTTTGATCCGGGCTGGCTGCGCCTTACCCAGACGCGCGCGGCCACTGAGCAGGTACAGCGCCTGCCCGCGCCTGAGACAGAGCCGCAGAGCCTGCCTCTGGTGCAGCTGATCCGGGCCCTGGAGAATCCGGCCCGCCATCATGCGCATCAGCGCCTCAGTCTTTATCTTGAGGCATCCGAGTTGCCTGAGGTTGAGGACGTGGAGCCTTTCGCCGCCAATCACCTCAGTCGTTATCGGATCCAGGAGGCGTTGATCCACTGCCAGCTCGAGGGTAGCGATAGCACGCCCGTTCTGGAACGCGCGCGCCTTTCCGGCGAGCTGCCGGAGCATGCACCCATGGCCTCGCAGCTCGCTGACTGGCAAGAGCAGGCAAGGCGATTTGCAGCATCGCTGGAAACCTCGGGTGTCGGTGGTGTCCAACACCAGGACGTGGAGCACACCATTGAAGACGTACCACTGGCAGCGGAACTTCCGCTGGCCCCCGACGGACGTGTGATTTTTTGGCGCATGGCCAACCCCAAGGGGAAAGATGTACTACGGCTCTGGACCCATCACTTGATCGCCAACCTCAGCAATCAACGAACCTCTGTCAGCCTGCATCGGGGTGGCGAGGGCGCGCTGAGGGTATTAAAGCTTGAACCGATCACACCGCAAGAGGCAGAAAAACAGCTTGCCGCTTTGCTGAAGGCATGGCGGGAGAGCTTATGCGAGCCCTCTCAGCTGCATGGGGATCTGCTGCCTGCAGTAGCCAGAAAGGGCGCTGATGCGGATGAGGTGAAACGGCTGAAAGCATTGCGTGATGCGTGGCTGGGCGACAGCTATAACGGCTTCCCAGGAGTAAAGGACGATGCCTACATGGCGTGGTTCTATAACGAAGCAATTGAACCAGAAGCCCTTCTGGCCGCCATGGATAACCTCTACGGGCATCTGCTGGCCACCCTGACGATCACTGACACCACGGAGGTGGCCTGATGCAGGAACTGGACGTCACCCATCTGCCGCTGGACGGCATCCATCTGATCGAGGCCAGCGCGGGCACCGGCAAGACCTATAATATCACCCGTCTGTACCTGCGCCTGCTGTTGGAGCGGGAACTGGAGGTGCAGAAGCTGCTGGTCATGACGTTTACCCGTGCCGCCACAGCTGAGCTCAAAGGGCGTCTGGCAGATGAAATACATCGGGCTCATGAGCAGTGGGAGGAGCTGGACGACCCCTTTTATGCCGCGCTCCGGGCACGCTTCCCGGATACTGCCAGGGTTAAGGCCCGCCTTCGCCATGCCGCATTGCACATGGATGAAGCCGCCATCTACACCATCCACAGCTTCTGCCGGCGGGCGCTGACCCAGGAAGCGTTCACCAGCGGCATCAGCTTTGAGGCGGCCATGGAGGTCGACAGCAGCGGCCTGGTGCGAGAGGCATTGCAGGACTGGTACCGCCAGCAAGCGCAGAGTCCTGACTTTCAGCAGCTGTATGACTATCAGCCCACGCCTGAGGCCTTCGCGAAGGTCTGGGAAAACACCATCAAAGGAGCGGCAACACTTGCCGAACCTGATGTGCCCGATCTGGAAGAGGCCTGGCAGGCCTTCTGCCGCCGCTGGCCGGAGGAACGTGAAGCTTTCGCGACCCTGAATGTCGCCTCGCGGAAAACAGCCGAAACCAAGGCCGGTTGGCAGGCCGTTCAGGACGAGCTTGAGCGCCTCAGTGGTATGGTCTGGGATGGCAACATCCCAGAGGTGTTTCAGGGGCGATTTTTGAAGGATGCTTTCAGCAGTGAAAGGAAAAAGCAGGCCATGCCGGCGCTGTATGAGCTGGCCAGTGGCATTGCCGGTCTCAAACGGGCCCGGGATGCCTGGTGGGCCTGGAAGGGCGTGACCTTTGCGCGTGAGCATCTGGCTGCCAGCAAGGACAGGCTTGACCAGCTGGATTTCAGCGATCTTATCCGTCGTCTCAGCGAACAGCTGGCGTCATCGGAGCGTGGACCGGCTCTGGCTCAGAGCCTGGGTGAGCAGTTTCCGGTGGCGTTGGTGGATGAATTCCAGGATACAGACCCTGATCAGTACGCCATCCTGCAGCGCCTTTACGGGCAGGCCGCGGATCAGGGCCGGATGCTGTGTATGATCGGCGATCCCAAGCAGGCCATTTACGGCTTCCGTGGAGGCGATGTCTTTGCCTATCTCACTGCCCGTAATGATGCAGACTATCAGTGGGTGATGGGGGCCAATTACCGCTCTGCACCTGAGGTCATCGGCGGCTACAATCGGCTCTTCCATGGTCAAACTGTCCCGGCGGACCCCCGTGAGGCGGATCCGCATGACAGAATTTTCGGCTACGGCATCCAATACCCGCCGGTCAGCGCCGGCAGACCGGATCGTGAGCCAGTACGGGGGCCGACAGGGCGGTCGGCCTTCCAATGGGGGCTGCTGCCGGTACAGGACGATATCGAAGGGCTGAACAGCAAGGGCAATGGCTACACGAAGGAAGGCCAAAAACCACTGGCCCGATGGACCGCCCGGGAAATACTGCGTCTGCTGGGCGAGGCAACGATTGATGGCAGCAGGGTGGCGCCAGGGGATATTGCGATTCTGGTGCGCGACCGCAATGAAGCCGCCATCATGCAGCAAGCGCTCACCGCTCAAGGCCTGGAATCCGTCTACCTCAGCGCCCGTGACAATGTGCTCGAAAGCCCGGAATCGCTGGAGCTGCTGCGGGCACTGCAGGGGATTCTCAATCTCGAGGATGATCGCCAGCTGATGGCCGCCCTGGCGAGCAGTCTTTTCGGCTACAATACACGCCAGCTTTTTGATCTGCGCAACAGTGAGCGTGAATGGGCCAGGCAGCTGGAAGAGGTCACAGCGCTGCGTGAACGCTGGCATCGCAAGGGGTTCATGAGCATGGCGCTGCAGCTGCTGCAGTCACGGGCGCAGCCGGAACCCGCTCGACACGAACGCAGCCTAACCAATCTGATGCACCTGATGGAACTGCTGCAGGAGGCCAGCCAGCAGCACCGCCAGCCGGAAGCGCTACTGCACTGGTTTGAGCAGGCCCGCAGGGACACCACCGTTAAGAACACGGAACTGCGGCTGGAAAGTGACGGCCACCTGGTGCGCGTAGTGACGATGCACGGGGCCAAGGGCCTGGAGTACCCCGTTGTTTTCCTACCATTTGTCAGCTTCGGCAAGCAGAGCCAGCAGGGGCGGGACCTGATGGTGCGCTACCATGACCCGCAGGATCAAAGCGCTCATCTGGTGCTGAATCCGTCGGATGAGCAGATCGAGTGGTCACGGCAAGAGGAAGCGGCGGAGGCCATACGGCTGCTGTACGTGGCTGCAACGCGAGGCGAGCGCCGGGTTTATTTGCTGGCGGCCGCGTTTGATCAGCTGGCGCCATCGCCTCTGGCGCGCTGTCTCCAGATCAGTAGTTTCGAGGCACTTGACGAATCAGTGCGCGAGCAAGTCAGGCAAGGGGCCTGTGGGGTGCTGGATATCACCCTCGTCGATGAGCCGGTCAGCGGTGCGCCGGAACCGCCACCACAGGACGGCCTGGAGGCCGCTGAATTCCGAGGCCGCATTGAGAGGGACTGGTGGCTGTCGTCATTCTCGGCGCTCACCCGTAATGCCCGCCATGGCGGTGCCAGTGCCCGCGATCGGGACCAGGGCGAACTGGAGGAGGTGGCACCTCATGGAGATGTGGAAAATATCCGGTTTTCGCTCCCAAAAGGGGCTGAGGCCGGCAACCTGTTGCACGATGTGCTGGAGTGGTTGGATTTCAGCAATCCGGATCTGGACGGGGTTCTGGATCAGGCGGAAAGACGCTATCCGGGGCTGCTGCACCCCAGCGACGTCCTACGTGATCCCGTGAAAGCCTGGTTGCGCGATATCCTGGCAGTGGCGTTACCCAGTGGCGCCACTCTGGGCGCTCTGACGCGGGATAAGACTCTGCGTGAAAGTGAATTCTATTTCCCGATGAACGCGCATCAGAATCCGCCGCTTGGCCGTATCCTGGCCCAGCACCGGGACTGTACCGCGTCTGTCACACTGCCGCCGGCAGCCACCCTGAAAGGCATGCTTCATGGGTTCATCGACCTGGTCTACGAGTGGCAGGGGCGATATTACATTGTCGACTACAAGTCCAATCACCTGGGTAACGGCTTCGGCTATTATCACTCGGAGGCACTGACAACCAATATGCGTCAGAGCTTTTACGACCTTCAGTACCTGCTCTATATGCTGGCTCTGCACCGCTTCCTGCGGATCCGGATCCCGGATTACGACCCTCGGCAGCATCTCGGGGGCGTGCATTATCTTTATCTGCGCGGCATAGCGCCGGGCCGTGACACCGGTATCCACGCACGGGAACCGGACCTGGCCGCGCTGTTCGCCCTGGATGCTCTGTTCGAGGGGCGGGAGATGGCGGTATGAGCGCGGTTCTCAACTCGTTGCGGGAAGGCGAGGCCCCGGAAGTCATCGACCAAGCGCTGGCCGATGCGGTGTGCGAGTGGATCGGCTGTCGGGAGGACTGGTTCCGACATACGCTGATGGCCGTCAGCGAGGCACTGCAGGAAGGTCATACTTGCCTGCACCTGCCGTATTGGGCGGGCCAGACCCGCTGGCAGAGCGACATCTCCTCGGGTATCCAGTTGCTGGAGCTAGCTGATTGGCGGGAAAGACTGCAGGCGTTGGCCATTAGGCCAGACGACAACGCGCCCGTGGTGTTTGAACAGGACCGTTTTTACCTGCGCCGTTACTGGCGTTTCGAGACGGAAGTGGCGTCGTCCATCCGCAAGCGTTTGGCGGTCACCGAGAATGTTGATGCATCCAGCGCCCGGGCAACCCTTGAGCGGCTCTTTCCCAGTGGGGAAGGGCGGAGCGGGCCCGACTGGCAGAAGGTTGCCGCGGCCAATGCCCTGTTGCAGCGCTTCAGCGTGATCGCCGGCGGGCCCGGCACCGGCAAGACGCATACGGTCACACGGTTGCTGGCACTGCTGATTGAAACGACGGCCTCTGATAGCAGCGGGACTCTCCGGGTGCATCTTGCAGCGCCCACCGGTAAGGCGGCCCAGCGCCTGGCACAATCGGTGGTGAAGGCACGTTCAGGACTTGCCCCGGACGTGGATGACCAAGTACATCAGGCCATCCCCCAAGAAGCCACTACGCTGCACCGGCTACTGGGCGTGATTCCGAACAGCCATCGCTTCCGTCACAATGAAGACAATCCGCTCAACGTGGACATACTGGTGGTGGATGAGATCTCCATGGTGGACCTGCCCCTGATGGCCCGCCTGTTCCGGGCTTTGCCGCCGAAGTGCCGGGTGATTCTGCTCGGGGACGCAGACCAGCTGCCATCGGTCGCCGCGGGGTCGGTACTGGCGGATCTGGCGCCTAGAGATGTAGCAGTCTATAGCTCCGAACGCTGCCGGCAGCTCGCCACACTCGGCATTGATCTTGACCCCGCCGACGGCGGTTCGGGCGGGGCGGACTACCTGAGCTTGCTGAGGGAGAGTCGGCGGTTCGAAGGCAGCAGTGGTATCGGCCAGCTTGCCGCTGCGGCCATCAGTGGCGATGGCGAGGGCACGCTCAACGTCTTACGTGGCGCCTATGACGATGTGGTCTGGCACGCCGGGGATGCGCTGTCCGAGCAGCTTGCGTTCTGGACGGAACAGCAGTTCCGGCCCGTTACTGAAGCCGGCAATCTGGAGGAAGCCTTCGAGCGGCTGCGGGCCTTCCGCGTCCTCTGTCCGGCTCGGATCGGCCCCAATGGTGTCCACGCCATCAATGAACGCGTCACCGCTGCGCTCAACCGGGAGCGCCAGCGTTTCTTCCGTGGGCAGCCCATCATGATTACGCGTAACCATTACGGGCTCGGTCTCTATAATGGCGATATCGGCCTGATCTGGCCGGATGAGCCGGAGCGCAAAGGCGAGACACCGCCGTTGCTGGCCTGGTTTCCGGGCGAAGAGGGTTTTACTCCCATGGCGCCCGGGCGGCTGCCGGACCATGAAACGGTCTACGCGATGACTATCCACAAAACACAGGGCTCGGAATTCGATGCCGTGGCCCTGGTGCTGCCCGAAAGGCCGTCCGCCATTGTCAGCCGGGAGCTGATCTATACTGGGGTTACCCGTGCCCGTTCCCGGCTGACGGTGATTGGAAGCGAACCCGTCTGGCGTGCCGGCATCAGCCGGGTGGTGGAGCGCCATTCCGGTCTCGGTGTACGGCTCAGGGCCGGAAAAGCTGAACACAGCTGAACGAGACAGGGGCTGCATCCAATGATCATTTCCTCAACCCTGGATTACCGCGAGGCGGCTCGCCGCCGGCTTCCGCCGTTCCTGTTCCACTACATCGATGGTGCCAGCTACGATAAACACACCCTGCGGCGCAACATCCCATCCCTCCTGGGCCTGGCATGTGGGGGTTCGGGGGCGCCCCTATGATCTCGGCAATGTCTCCACCTATCTCGGGTAGACGATCAGCCTGGAGGACTACGTGGGCTGGCTCGGCAGGAACTTCGACCCGTCCATTGGCTGGAAGGATCTTGAGTGGATCCGCGAGTTCTGGGAGGGCTCAATGGTGATCAAGGGCATCCTGGATCCCGAGGACGCCCGGGATGCGGTGCGTTTCGGTGCCGATGGCATCGTTGTTTCCAACCACGGCGGCCGTTAGCTCGACGGGGCCCTTTCCAGCGCCCGCGCCATGCCCATGATCGCGGACGCGGTGGGGGAAGACATCACACTCCTCGCCGATTCCGGTATCCGTTCCGGACTGGATGTGGTGCGCATGCTTGCCCAGGGAGCTGACGGCGTTCTGCTCGGTCTATGCACTCGCCACAGCCGGAGAAAGGGGCGTCACGCGTCTTCTGGATATCATCGAGAGTGAGATGCGTGTGGCGATGACGCTGACCGGTGCGCGCGCTGTAGGGGAAATCTCTCGCGAGAGCCTGGTTGCACTGCCGTAGTGCTGGTACTGGAGAGCGTTAATGGGTAGTACCAGGTCATGTCGAACCCGGCTGGCTGGGCTTATGTTTAGTAGGCCCTCAATAGGCGACCGTTGCTGGCTTTCCGGTTAATCATCAATTCCGTTCGCATGTGCCCGATGACGCTCGCTTTCGGCCCGGGTATCATGTCCCACGTTTTCAACATCAACATTGAATCCGGGACCCACGATGACCACCAAGTTCCTGCTCAACGAAAGCCGTATTCCCACCCACTGGTATAACCTTCAGGCCGATCTGCCTGAACCATTGCCGCCGGTTCTCAATCCCGGAACCCATGATCCGGTTACACCAACCGATCTGGAGCCCTTGTTTCCGGCATCGCTGATTGAGCAGGAAGTGACCACGGAGAGGGAAGTTCCGATTCCGGAACCGGTGCGTGAGGTCTACCGTCAATGGCGCCCCGCGCCCCTGTATCGTGCGCACGCTCTGGAGAAAGCGCTGGGAACCCCCGCACGCATCTACTATAAGTACGAAGGTGTGAGCCCTGCCGGCAGCCATAAACCCAATAGCGCCATTCCGCAGGCTTTTTTCAACCGCGAGGCGGGTATTCGGCGTCTGACTACCGAAACCGGCGCTGGACAGTGGGGCACATCGATTGCTTATGCCGGAGCGTTGATGGACATGGATGTGCAGGTGTTCCAGGTGCGGGTCTCCTATGACCAGAAACCTTACCGCCGGGCGGTTATGGAGACCTATGGCGCGCGCTGCATTGCCTCGCCCTCAAATGAGACCGAGTTCGGCCGCAGCGTGCTCGCGGAGAATCCGGCTCACACGGGCAGCCTTGGTATTGCCATTTCGGAGGCGGTGGAGGTGGCGGCGCAAGACCCGGGCACCAAGTATGCTCTGGGGTCGGTACTGAACCATGTTCTGCTGCACCAGACCGTCATCGGCCAGGAGACCATGGAGCAGATGGCGATGACCGGAGACTCTCCGGATGTGATCGTTGGCTGCACCGGTGGCGGTTCCAACTTCGCCGGTTTCGCCTTCCCGTTCATCGGCCAGTCACTGCGCGGCGGTGACAGCCCCCGCGTTGTGGCGGTGGAACCCTCCTCATGCCCGACGCTGACCCGTGGCCAGTATGCCTATGATTATGGCGACACCGCGAAAATGACGCCGCTGACGCGCATGCATACTTTGGGGTCAGGCTTTACGCCGCCCGGTTTCCATGCCGGGGGGCTGCGTTATCACGGCATGGCGCCGCTGGTCTCGCATGCGAAACAACTGGGCCTGTTTGAGGCGGTCGCCTATCCCCAGAAGGCTTGTTTCGAGGCGGGGATCCTGTTCGCGCGCAATGAAGGGATCGTGCCCGCTCCAGAGGCCAACCATGCCGTACGTGGTGCTATCGACGAGGCCATTCGATGCCGTGAGCAGGGAAATGGCGAGACCATCCTGTTCAATCTCTGCGGTCACGGCCACTTTGACATGGCAGCCTATACGTCCTATTTCGCAGGCGACCTCAGCGACCATGAATACAGTGATGAGGAGCTGGCTATGGCCCTGTCGGGCCTGCCCTCCGTATGAACACGAGCGTCTGGTCGCTTTTGAAAGCCCTATTCGCCCAGAAAGCTGCTGTACATCCAAGCGGTCTTTTCCTGTTGAGTGATGTAGTCACTCATCAGGGAATTCGTGCCTTCATCACTAGCCGCGGTGGACGCTTCCAGAATATTTCGCTCCAGCTTGATCAGGGCCGAAAGTCCATCGAGGATCTCCTGCACGCATTGGCGCCCGTCGGTGACACTCGTTCGTTCCGGGATCTGGGATAGTTTGACGTATTCTGAATAGGCATGGACGGGCCGATAGCCAAGCGTCAGGATGCGTTCCGCAATCTCGTCCACCTTGAGGAGAAGGTCGGTGTAAAGCTCCTCGAACTTGGTGTGGAGTTCGAAGAATTTGTCGCCCTTAATGTTCCAGTGGTACCCGCGCACGTTCATGTAGAAGATCTGATAATGAGCCAGAAGCTCGTTCAGCTGGTCTGCAAGGGCTCGAGCCTTTGTTTCTTCTATGCCTATGAGATTGGTCGACATGGGTGCTCCTCGCTTTTCAGGATCTATTGTGGTGTGCTTTGGAAAGAATGACGGCTGATCTGCGGCTCTTCAACCTCGTGTAAGCGTTGGGTGAATAGGAAGGCTCAATCGGGGTCATGCTTGAGGTCGAGTTGAGTTGGAATCGCCCATGGAGATCGCATGGATTCTGCCGTTTTTTCAATGTCTTCAGACAGTGCTCGGTCATTGGTGAGCGGCGGTGATCGGTCACGAACCCAGGCCATCATCTGCCGGGTTGCGGTAGAGAGCAGGCTGTCGTCGGCCCGCAGCTCCAGGGCCTGAACGGCCATCAGCGCGTCGATGGCAAGCAGCCGATAGAGCAATGATAAAAGATGATAAGTGCGTCTTGCCCCAATGGTCCCCATAGTCACTACGTCCTGGTTATCACCATTGGTCGGGATGGATTGGATTGAAGCAGGTGTCGCCTGGGTTCGCATCTCTGCCAGTAGGGCGCTTGCGGTGACCTGAGCCCCCATGAAGCCACTTTGAAGGCCGGTATCCGAGCCCTGCAGGAAAGCTGGTAATCCCTGATTGAGACGAGGATTGGCGAGCCGGGCGATGCGCCGTTCCGCATGGACGGCCAGCGTGATGACTCCATTCGCCAGCGCATCCGAGGCAAAGGCTACGTGCTGACCGTAGAAGTTGCCACCATGCAGTGCCTGGTCCAGCGTAGCCGGCAGTATAGGGTTGTCAGTCACACTGTTGAGTTCCGTGTTTACAACCTGGCTATGCCAGTCCAGCTGGTCGGCCACTGCGCCGAGAAGCTGCGGCGCGCAACGCAGGCTGTAAGGATCCTGTATGGGCGCATTGAGCTGTTGCAGGATATCTGTTGCGACCTGACCCTCATCCGTCGTGGGGTAGGGGGGGCTTTCGTCCAGAGCCGCGAGCCAGCAATGGAGCTTCTGCTGGCCCGGATGTGGCCGCACCTGGCCAAACGCATGGTGCCACGCCTCGCGTCGCCCGTTCAGGGCTTGCGCGTGAGCTACTGTGGTCAACGCGCTCCAGCGCAATGCGCGATCTGCAAGACAGTCATTGAGCGCTGCAATGCCGGTCATGGCGGAGGTCCCATTAACCAGAGCAAGAGCATCTTTGCCCCCTGGCTCGAAAGGCTCCAGGCCAAGCCGTTCAAGGACCTGTGCCGCAGGCTCTGCTTCTCGGCCATGGTGGCGGATCCAGCCTTTTCCCATTAGAGCGCCGGTGATATGTGCCAGGGGTGTAAGATCACCGCTGGCACCCACGGTTCCCATGGCTGGAACCAGTGGAAGAGCGTCCTCACTGAGGCAGGTCAGCAGATGGGCCAGAGCGTCCGGTTCAATACCAGAGGCACCCAGGCTGAGGGCGCTGACGCGTGCGGCCATGGTGGCGCGGGTCTGTTCTGAGCTGAGCGCCTCACCAACACCCGCGCTCAGGTGCGCCACAAGGTTACGCTGCAGAGCCTCACTGTGATCATTGCCCACGAGTGTGTTGGCCAATGGCCCGTAGCCGGTTGTCACGCCATAAATGAGGCGGTTTTCAGACTGGTAGCGGGTGAGTCGTTGGTGGCTTTCCTGTATGCGATGCCAGGCTGTTTCCTCAAGAAGCAGGGGAGTGCCCAAGGCAACATGCTCCACGGCTTCAGTTGTCGCATCGCCCCCCGCCCAGCGGATCGCCTTACCAGTCACTCAGTTTCCCCAATTCATTGCGTGGCAGCATCTCGCCGAAATCAAAGCGCACCGGTCGTTCCGGCGCCGTGAGATGGTCCTGTGCCCATCGCCGTAGAGACTGTTCCAATGTTTCGGTATCCGAGTCAGCATCCGGTACGACGAATGCCTTGAGCCGGACACCATTGCCTGTGTCGAAAGGTCGAACCGTGCAGTCTGTAACGTCCGCCTGGTTTTTCAGCGCTTCCGCCACGGCAGTGGGATCAACGTTGGTACCAGCAACCTGAACGGCGCCATCCCGTCTATCCCCGGGGATCAAAGTCCGCTCATCGACCCATTCCAAAGTGTCAGGAGCATCAATGGTAGTGCTGAGGGGCCGTAGATACAGTCGATCCCCATCTCCATCGTCTGCACAATCCCAATGATCCAGAAGCTTGAAGGGCACACCCGGGTCGCACCGCCACCCAATTCCAGCGGTCTCCGACGAGCCATAGACCTCGGTCATGGAGTCAAGGCCCTGGCACCTGAGAGCTCGGATCAAATCCGGCGGGCAGGGCGCGGTGGATGTCACTCCGGCAATGCCCTGGTTGAAGCCCGTGCGGCGCCCGCTGCGATAGCGCCACCATTCTGGAAACCCGACGATAAGATCACCAGAGACGGGATCCAGTCCCTGCTGCTGGGCCACATCATTATGGTAATAGGGAATACCAAGGTTATCTGCCAATAGCGGCCCCCAAATGAATCCATAGATGTGGTGAGGTGGCGCGATTCCAATTATGCGGCGTCGGTCGTAAAAGTGTTCAGCGATCAGCACAGCCTCCGCCTCCAGATGCGGAATCGGGCGACGGTTGATTTTGGGGTCTCCGGTGGTACCGCCTGAGCGGAACCCGATCTGAGTCGTCCCTTGCTCGAGTGACTCCGTAATCAGCCCCAGCCATTGCTCGATGGTATCTCGTCGAAGCAGCCATTCATCGAGCCCGCTGGTTTCCAGATCAAAAAACTCATTGACAACCCTGGCCAGCGAAAGTTGCTCAATGGAATCCACAGCCAGGGGGCCATCTCTGAGGGGCCCGCCGGCAACTGCTTTGGCCACAAGTTCGCCTGTACTGGCGTTACGTTGTTTGGCCAGTTCGCTGCCAATGAGGTGGCTCAGGACCGCAAGGGTGTTTTCTGTGCTGAGCTTCATTACACGCGCTTGACGAAGATCCAGTAACTATCGTCACTCAGGGATTTTTTCATGTGCACTTTTACTTTCGTCGGCTTCATCTGATAGTCGAAAGTGTACTCAAACATGGTGCTCAGATTACCGCTCTTAACGCCTTCCTGAAACTTGCCGAAAAAATCATCAGTCTTGGTGCAGGGAGCAACGTCGGTGAAGAAGTTCTTGCCGATCACATCTTCAGGCTTACGCCCCGTGATCTCGCCTTCAGCCTTGTTGTAACTGATGATCTTGCCATTTTTATCAAGATTAATTGCACCAAAGGCAAGGTTATCAATGTCTTTGTCGCTCATTTCTGAAAGCTTGTTGCCGATATCGTCAGATCCGAAGTTTACGCGTTCCATGGGAACCTCCTGTGCTGTTTTGTTGGTTGCGTCAAGCTGTACGTGAAGAATACGCCGTGGAGACCAATTGTGTGTGTAAGAATATGTAACATCTGCTTGGTCGGGCGAATCCCAATTCCAAGGCGGACCCGGGGTCAGGGTCTGATCGGCTGTTTGTAGCCTGGCACCTGTTGACGCCGGGAATCGCATCAGTACAATACTCACCTGTTGTTGAGGAAGGCGCCACACCTTCCCGAATAGCGGGAATAGCTCAGCTGGTAGAGCACCACCTTGCCAAGGTGGATGTCGCGAGTTCGAATCTCGTTTCCCGCTCCAACTTCTCTTACCTTCCCAGGCGCGATGGCAGAGTGGTTATGCGACGGACTGCAACTCCGTTTACGTCGGTTCGATTCCGGCTCGCGCCTCCAGAAATCTCCCCAAGACCTTTGGCTTTAGCGTCAAGCCTGCCCCACAAGCTCTAAGCGATACTCGCGGTCATTGCCGGCAGATTTGATTCAATCGCCTCGTGGATGACAATGAACCGGAGGATATCCCGTTCCAAGATTCCATCCCGGGCCTGACGCAGCTTCCAACGGTCTGAGTCGGATTACTGGGTGCCAGGATATTACTGGGTGCCAGGATCAGGACGACTCGGTTTTTCTACCGCAGATCAGAGAATGAATCGATTTCCGACCATAGAAACCAGAAACAGGCTTAAAATGGCAAGAGCGAGGAAGCTCAGGATAACCATAGAAGGGCCTCAGGTGGCGACTTTCCCGGTGAGTGACTCTGTTGCTATTGTCGTAGAGCTGTCGACTCTTTCAGAGTATGTGTAAGGTTCCACAGAACCATCACTTTGGCAAGCGTTATGACAACATTCCCTGACAGGCGAACGCCCCAGTCTGCGGTGTCCACGGCCGATCTGGATGACCCGCTTTATTACCTGAAAAACTTCGAGACGGTGGTGAACTGGGTCGCGGGTCACTACGGCGATCTGCTGCTGGATGACGAGCAGACCCGATTGGATGATTTCCACTGTCTAAGTCGCGCTGCCCAGGGCCTTCTGGTTCGTATGGTGATGCGTCGGGGGGAATGTTTCCGGGGGGATCGACTGGACTATTGCGAGTTGGGAGTCCCTGAAACAAAAGTCATCGAGGAGCTGGTTGCTGCCGGCTGGGTTGACCAGGACCCGCAGCTGACGCTGGAGCAGCTCTTCCATCTCTTCACTCTGCATGAACTGCGCTTGTTTATGGCGGATTCTCTGCACCAGGCGGGTGTTTCGCGAAGTCTCCCTAAAACCCGTTTGCTGGCGGCGCTGAAACAGCGGTTCCCCGAGGCGCAGCCGAGTGCAACCTGGGGCCTGCCGGCCAAGGTGGTCAGGCTCCGGGACATGGCGCTGTTTGAGCGGGTGCGACTGATGTTCTTCGGCAACCTGCGTCAGGGCTGGCAGGATTTTGTGCTGGTGGAGCTCGGTTATCACAGTTATGAGCAGGTCCCTGTCACCGCTGATTCGCGGGCCTTTGATCAACGCCGAGACGTGGACTGCTACCTGCTGATGGAACAATGCCGGGAACGCCTGGATGCCGGTGAAACGCCGGCAAGCGTCTGGTGCGATCTTCCCTGCCCCCGGGACGACAATGCCTGGCTGGAAAACCGCCGTGGCCGGTTGCTGTTCGAATTGGGCCGTCTTGCCGAACGTGAGGGAAATCGCGACCTGGCCCTGAATGCCTTCACCGCCAGCCGACATAGGGAAGCGCGGCTCAAGGCCATCCGGCTGCTGGAACGAATGAAGGATTTTGACAGAGCCTGGACACGGGCCAGTGATGCTTGGCAGTCCCCGCGTGACGAGGCGGAAGAACGTGGGCTGGAGCGGCTGCTCAAGCGCCTGAGCAAGCGGCTGGATCGACCGGTCCTGCTGTCGTCGGTGGCGCCGGCCTCCATCCGGGAATGGCAACTCGTGTTGCCGTTTGTGGATTCAGCCCCGGTGGAAGTGGCGGTAATGCAGTATCTGAGCTCGGAGCCGGCGCCCGTTTACTACGTTGAAAATACACTGCTGAGCGGGCTCTTTGGCCTGCTTTGCTGGCCGGCCCTCTACGCACCCCTGCCGGGGGCGTTTTTTCATCCGTTCCATAACGGTCCGGCGGATCTCTATCGAGAGGACTTTGTCGAACGCCGCCGTAATCTGTTTGAGGATTGCCTGGGGTCGCTGCGAGACGGTCATTATGGGACTCGGATCCGTCAGGCCTGGCGGGACAAACAGGGCATCAACTGCCCCTTTGTATTCTGGCCCGCGCTGAACGAATCGCTGCTCGATGAAGCACTGGCGAGATTGCCCGCCAAGCATCTGGAGTTGGTGTTCCGTCGCTTTCTGGGGGATCTTCGCAACCATCGCAGCGGCTTGCCGGATCTTATCCGTTTTCATGACGAGACCCCGGGGTATGAAATGATCGAAGTGAAAGGGCCGGGCGATCGCCTTCAGGATCACCAGCGCCGCTGGCTCGAATTCTTCAGCGCCCACGACATCCCTGCGTCGGTCTGTCACGTTCGATGGAGCGATACTGATTAATGCGAGTCGCAGTTCGAACCCTGTGCGAATTCGCCGCAAGGACCGGCGATCTGGATTACCGCTACACCCCCTCACCCACATCGGAGGAAGGCATTGCCGGCCATGCCCGGGTCCAGGCCCGCCGGGGAACGGATTATCACAGCGAATACCAAGTCAGTGGCAGCTGCGAGGGGGTGGCGCTGACAGGCCGCATTGATGGTTATGACCCGGTCGTTGGCCGCATCGAGGAGATCAAAACCCATCGCGGTGACCTGGACCGGCTCTCCGGGGCCCAGAAGACCCTTCATCGTGCGCAGCTCCGCGCCTATGGCGCCCTGCTGTGCGACCAGGAAGGCCGGGATGAGCTAGAACTGGCCCTGATCTACTACGACACCGCTCGTGACCGGGAAACACCGCTTGTGGAGCGTGCCACACGCGCTGAGCTCCAGGGGGAGCTGCGCGCGTTAAGTGAGCGTTTCCTTACCTGGTGGCGCAATGAGGAAAGACACCGGCAAGCGCGCGATAAGGCCCTGGGTAGCCTGGGCTTTCCGCACAAACGCTTCCGCAGTGGTCAGCGGGGGCTGGCTGAAGCTGTGTATCGAAACGGCGTCAGGCACCACACTCTGATGCTTGAAGCCCCCACGGGTCTCGGCAAAACGCTGGGCACTCTCTATCCCGCCCTGATGGCGATGCCTCGGGCCAACCAGGACCGGCTCTTTTACCTTACGGCGCGTAACACCACCCGTCGAATGGCGCTCGAGAGCATCCAGGCATTGTATGAATACCAGCAGGACCCGCTGCCCCTGCGAGTACTGGAGCTGGTGGCCAAGGAGCATGCCTGCGAACATCCGGACAAGGCCTGCCATGGTGAATCCTGCCCCCTGGCGTCGGGATTTTTCGACCGACTGCCTCTGGCCCGCGAAGCGGCTGCTAATCACCGAGGATTGCTCACCCAGGACGTTTTGGCGGATATCGCCGCTGCTCACAACATCTGCCCTTACTTTCTGGGTCATGAGATGGCGCGCTGGAGTGATGTGACCGTGGCGGACGTCAATCGATTTTTCGATCAAAGCGCTCTGCTGCACGGACTTGTTCGCCAGAATGACTGGAAAGCCAGTGTGCTGATCGACGAGGCCCAGAACCTGATTGATCGGGCCCGGGGCATGTACTCCGTGGAACTCAGTCAGGCGCGCCTGCTTCGGGCACGCCGTCAGCCGCCGACCGGTCTGAAGTCTCCCATGGACCGGGTGGCCCGGGCATGGCAATCGCTCGCCAGAGAGCAGTCGGACGACACGCCGGTTTTTCTCGATGCCATCCCGCAGGCGCTTGTGGGCGCACTGCTCGGGCTGATCTCGGCCATCACCGATTACCTCACCGAGCATCCACCGGATACCGAGTTGCAGGAACTGCTGTTCGAAAGCCTCGCCTTCACCCGGTTGGCGGAATCCTTCGGTGATCACTCGCTGTGCCAGTGGGAGAAGCAGGGGCGGGGCAAAGGAGTGCTGCGCATCCAGAACCTGATCCCGGCGGATTTCCTGGCACCACGCTTTGCGTCGGCGGACAGCCTCACGCTTTTCTCCGCCACCCTGTCGCCGGGCGTCTATCACCGGGACCTGCTTGGCCTGCCGGAGGCAACCCATTGGCAGTCGCTACCCAGCCCTTTCAGCGCCGAGCAATTGCGGGTTCGGATGGCGCCCCATATCAGCACTCGAAAAGCGGATCGGGACGCTTCCCTCAAGCCCATAGCCCGGATCATTGCTGACCAGTTCCGCGAGAAACCGGGCAACTACCTGGCCTTTTTCAGCAGCTTCGCCTACATGGAGGCCGTCGAAAGCGCGTTGGAGGCGCAGGATTCGGAGATTCCCAGGGTCTGCCAGAGGCCTGGCATGTCCGTTGACCAGCGACACCAATTCCTAGATTCGTTTACCACGGACAGCCAAAAGGTGGGCTTCGGTGTGCTGGGCGGCATATTCGGTGAAGGCATTGATCTACCCGGTGAGCGTCTCATTGGCGCATTTATTGTCACGCTCGGTCTACCGCCTTTTGATCCCTGGCATGAGGTCCTGAAAGAACGGCTCCAGCGGCGTTTCTCTGCAGGCTATGAGTACACTTACCTCTATCCGGGGCTGCAGAAGGTTGCCCAGGCAGCGGGGCGGGTCATCCGAACCGACAGGGACGAGGGCCTCATCTGGCTTATTGATGATCGATTTGCCTTGCCGCGAGTCCGACAGATGCTGCCGGGGTGGTGGTTTGGTGTTCCTACTGAGTGACTCTGAACACCAGTTGCAGCGTTACTCATGCGTCATTAATATTCAAAAAATATGTATGTTAGCAGGGCTATCGGATGAGCATCGATGCGGATGTCGTCGACGCAACGCGGGACGATCTGGCTGATATACTCGCGAAACAGGAGACCTTTCTTTACGTGGATGTGCCGAAACTCGGGCTTTTCTGATGGAGGATCCAGAAACCGAAAACAGTGACTGGGGGCCCTGGCGTCGTTGCCCGGCAATCCGCTGATGTGGGTGCTGATTCTCGGCGCATTGGCGGATAACAGGGTCACTGCGTGCAGACGCTGGCTGATCGCCGGTCTGGCTCTGGAAAGCCTTTTCTGTGTCGTCAAGGTCGTGGAGTACGGATTCAAGATGGATCAGGGGCTGACGCCTGCCACTAATACCTTCTTCACTTATTACTACATGCTGACGGGCTTCCACTTTAACGACTCTGGTCGTATTTGCAGGCTACACGCTGAGCCAACCAGGTATTATAGGTTAAACCACAGCGGCACCTGAAAGGCTCAAGTGAAGGCGATGCGGGTGCCATGAGCCAGCATCTCGTCCTGATTCGGGGCATGACCCGAGACGCCGATCATTTCATCACCACACTGATCACTCCAGGTGAGAACACCATGAGTCAGGCCAATACTGCCAAGTAGATCCCGGATCTTGCCGGTTCCGTGAAAAGTGAGCGTGCGACCCTGATCGTCACACAGCTGGGTGTTGCTGTCGCCATCGTGGATGCGCACTGTGTAAATGCCATCCATGGATTGCACCTCGACCAAGGGCGATAGACCCTGGGAAATGGCATTGGACAGCTGTTTCAGGGTTACGTGGTTGCCAAGCTGGTAGGCTTCGATAGCCATGATGCCGCCTCTCTAATCTGATGGTTCGTTGTAGATTAAAACTTGCACGGTTCTGAAAGCAATTCCTGAACTGCCCTTTACTCAGAGCCGTTTTCGGGTGAGGCGTCCCAGCCTTGCGATGGCTGCGTCGACACGGTCCGCATCCGCGACCCCGCAGTTCACCCTGAGATACCGCTGGAACCGATCTGTTGGGGAAAACAGGGGGCCGGGCGCTATGCTGATCCCTTCGTTGAGCGCCTGCTGCTGTAGATTGAGTGTGTTCGCAGGGTCCGGAAGCTCCACCCAGAGAACAAACCCCCCCCGTGGCCGGCTGACGCGGCTCCCCCGCGGAAAGTGCTCCTGGATGCCCCGGGCAACCCGG
Source organism: Salicola sp. Rm-C-2C1-2 (assembly GCF_040196175.1). Lineage (NCBI taxonomy): Bacteria > Pseudomonadati > Pseudomonadota > Gammaproteobacteria > Oceanospirillales > Halomonadaceae > Salicola > Salicola sp. Rm-C-2C1-2. Next base: position 1,021,166 of record NZ_JBEFNF010000001.1, read on the forward strand.
TTGACCTGGCGCTGATAGATCCGCCGGATTCGCCGCAGGTAACGATCGTAACCGCCCTGATCCAGAAAACGCGCTAACGCAAGCGTCTGCAGTGTTGGGGCAGCCTGGTTGGTCGCATACTTGAGATAGGTGAGCTGTTCCCGGTAGCGCCCGGGAACCGCCCAACCAATACGCATACCGGAACCAAGCGTCTTGGAGAAGGAGCTGCAGTACAGAACACCACCGTCTGAGTCCCAGGCCTTAGCCGCCCAGGGGCGCTCACCACTGAATCCCAGCTCGCCATAGATGTCATCCTCAATAAGCGGAATAGCATGATCCGCCAGCAGCTTGACCGTGGATTCCTTACGGGCATTTGAGGCGAGGTGGCCCAATGGGTTGCCGTAGTTGGGCATCGCCACGCAGGCCTGTATGGGCCAACGCTGGATGGCGCTTTCCAGGGTTTCTGGGTGGATGCCGCCTCCGGGATCGGTGGGCAGTTCCAGTGCCCGCATGCCCTGAGATTCAATAGCCTGAAGAATTCCATAATAGGTAGGGGACTCGATGGCGATTATATCACCCGGGCTGGCTACGGCTCTCAGACTCAACGAAATTGCTTCCTGGCAGCCATTGGTGATGACTACGTCATCCGGGCTGATATGGGACCCCGCAGCCGCCATGCGTCGTGCGACCTGAACACGCAAAGACTCATCACCGGGTGGAAAATCGTAAACTGCGACACGGTTGCGGTGAACCCGACGCGCATGGCCGATGCAGCGGTCCAGAGCGGTCAGCGGTAGCAGTTGGGGATCGGGCACGGCTGTTCCGAGCGGCAGGATTCCTGGGGTGCCGTGATGCCGGATCAGCTCCAGAACGCGTGCCTGACCAGTAACCAGTGTTGGGCCATCTTCGGTGCTTTCCGGTTTGCGCCATTCAGCTGGCGCCGCATCAGGTTCCTGGACGAAAAACCCCGAACGGGGGCGGGCACGGATAATACCGCGGTCCTCAAGCAGTTGGCAGGCTTCAACCGCCGTAGCCAGACTCACACCGAATTGCTGGGAAAGCTTCCTGACACCAGGTAGTCGGTCGCCGGGGCTGTAGACATTGTCCTCAATTTGCTGGGCAATCTGTCCGGCCACATCTTCATAGAGCCATTTAGTCATTAGTACGTCCAGATAGGTGATTGGGTCGCTTCCATAAGGGGAAACCGAAAACTGTTATGGTTTCTTTTTTACGTTTCTGCATCTGTACCGTCAAACAGGATCCGCGTAGAGTTCGTCTTGGTCGTGGTCGGACGCCGGCATCAAACCCGCCCGGCGTTCCCGTTCCCATCGCTGGCCAGCCTGGTCCTTCAGGCGGTGGTGCCAACCACCTACCGATGGGGAAGCGGTATGCAACACCTGCATACGGTAACCACGGCAGGACTCCCTAAAAGATTCAAGCGGATGCTCCTGCGGACCAATTTTCAAGGAGAAATGAATCATGACAGCTGTAGAAAATGCGAATGCCGGCGAGCAGTACGAGCAGTATACGCCCAGTTTTGCGGAATACTGGGATGATCTGGTCGGCTGGGATGATCGCCTGGAGCGCGATGGACCATTCTACGAACGGCTGCTTAGGGCCCACGGTGCAAAAGATGTCGCCGACGTTGCCACTGGCACCGGCGTCAATGGGGTGGCCCTCGCGTTGGCGGGCTTCAACGTCACCGCCACTGACGGTTCAGATAACATGCTGGAAAAGGCCCGGGAGAACGCCAAGGCGCGTGGCGCGACTTTCGCTGATTCCCGCGTTGCTGACTGGCTGACTCTGGACGATACTCTGGGCAAGGAAAAATACGATGCCATCGTATGCCTCGGTAACTCCTTTACCCACCTGTTTGACCACGAGCAACGCCGCGATGCCCTGCACGCCATGTTCCGGACACTGCGCCCGGGCGGCATGCTGATCATCGATCACCGTAACTACGACACCATGCTGGACGAGGGCTACAGCTCCAAGCATACATACAACTATTGCGGTGACGGTGTGGATGTAGGCCCGGCCCAGCTGCATCGTCGCCTGGCCCAGTTCCATTACACCTTCAAGGACGGCCGCACTTTCCAGCTCAATATGTATCCGCTGCGTCAGAACTACGTGACACACCTTCTTGAAGACGCAGGCTTCGTCAACGTTGAGCGCTATGGCGATATGCAGCGTCCGTTCATCCTGAACCAGGTGGACTTCATCCAGCAGGTTGCCTTCCGTCCGCCGGAAGCCTGAAATCTGCTGAATGACTAAGTAGAAAACCCCACGGCTCCGGCCGTGGGGTTTTCTACTTAAGGGGTATCGATTGCGTTTGCTGGCAGGGGTTTATACAATTCGTCTGCTTATGCGGCTGTGGTGGAATGGGTAGACACTAGCGACTTAAAATCGCTTGCCTTTATGGCGTGCCGGTTCAAGTCCGGCCAGCCGCACCATCCTTTTTTTTGTTGAATGCTGTCTCAGCGTACGAGTTCGTTAGCCCGGGCCTCATTGCCTGCTTCCCGGTGGGCTTCGGCGAGATGCTCCCTGATTTCAATGGCATCCGGCGCCAACTCGTGGGCCGATTCAAGCACCTCGATGCTTTTGCCGACATTGCCATTGCGGAAAAGTATCCATCCGTAGGTGTCCACAATGGAAGCAGCTTCCGGATTGTTGTTGTACGCTTTTTGCGCCAGTTCCAGTGCCCGTTCCGGATCGTCTTCATGAATCAGCCAGGCGAGGTTGTTCAGTGCAACCGCATTCTCTGGTGACAGCTCAAGCGTGCGTTTGTAGGCCTGGCGGGCAGCTTTCAGGTTGTCCGCGCTCTGCTCAAGCATGGCCAGGTCAAGATGAAGGCGGGAGGTCTTCGGGAAGCGCTTGATCGCTCCCTCAAGCACATCAATCGCGCGCCGTTCGCGGTCTGCTTGGCGCAGCGCGCGGACCTGATGCACAACAGTCTGTGGGGAATCGGCCTTATCCCTTGCAAGCTGGTACAGGTCAACAGCCTGGTCGTAACGACCCTGATCCGCCATGTATTCAGCCTCCAGCAGGAAGGGCCGGGCAGAGTCCGGGTGCTGGGTCTTAGTCGTGCGCAGGATATCACGGGCATCTGAGGCTCGGTCCGCTTCAAACTGGAGGCGGGCCTCAAACAGGGCGAGGCTTTCATGTTTGCCATAGTGTTGCCGGCCCTGGCGCACCAGGGCCCTGGTGCGGTCGTTTTTGCCTTGGCGCTCGGCAGTACGGGCAGCGGTCAAATAAGCACCGGCAATCATCGAGGCTTGCTGCCTGCTGTCATTAAGGCGGTCTTCGATCGCGGTAACCAGCTCGGAAGCCCGTTCATCATTGCCACGGTTCAGGGCCGCCTCAAGCAGATAGCGAAGCGGTGCGGTCGCTGATTCGCTTTGGTCCGCGATGCGCGCCAGGAATGCGCGGGCCGTATCTTCTGCATCGTGGTTCGCGGCAATGGAGACAAAATCCTGAATATAGGCGGAGTTATCCGGCGCAAGCTCAATGGCACGGCGCAAGTGCTCAAGGGCAGGATCCGCGTTGCCGGCCCTGGCCTCCAGAGCGCCCAGGGCATGGTGACTAGCCGGTGAATCATCCATCTTGATGGCTTGCCGGTAACGTTCGCGAGCGGTTGCGGACTCCCCGCGGAGCTGAGCAAGGTCGCCTGCGAGGTTGCGGGCGAACACGCTGTCGGGCTGGTCCTCAAGCCATTGATTCACAACCTCGCTGGCTGTTTCGTGATCGCCGTTTTCCGCGAAGAGACGGGCGAGTAACGCGCGCGGCTGCTGAGCCGCAGGTGTCTTTTCAATGGCGGTCTCAAGCTGTTCACGGGCCTCTCCATGCTCGCCCTGCGCCGCCAGATACCGGGCAAATCGAACCCGAAGATCCGTGTTGTCCGGAGCCATCGTCAGAGACTGTTCAATCAGGTCCCGCCCCAGCTGACTTTCTCCACTGCTCAGTGCCGCGATACCAATCAGTGCCACCACGCCAGGGTCATTGCCCTCAGGATCGAGGTTCTCCAGCATCTTTCGGGCTTGTTCCGGACGTTGCAGCTGTATCCGGGCGGCTGCCAGCATCTTGGTCAATTCACCGGACTCTGCCTTGTCAGAGTATTCAGCCAGCAGTGGCTCGGCATCGTCCATGCGCCCCTGCTGAAAGCGGATGACCCCTAAGAGGATACCGGCCTGGTCATGACCGGGAGCCTGGGCAAGAACCTCTTCAAGATGACCGGCGGCTGTTTCAAAATTGCCTTCGCTATAGGCCTCACGAGCAGCGTCCATGCCAGAGCGCAACGTCCCGGGTGCCGAGTTAGCCAGCATCTCTTCGTACACGAAAGCCTGGGAGGCATTGCCATTCTCGCGCAGCACTTCGATCAGGGCGGTGATGGTTTCGTACTTACGGCGCGTCATCACATCATAGCGCCCAATGTCCTCAAGAGCCTTAGTGTAGGCTTCAGCGGCCGCCTCATTTCGGCCTTCCTGATGGGCGACCTGCCCCCGCCAGAGCCAGACTTCCGCATCCTTCGCGTTCTGCTGCTTTGCCGCTTTCAGGTGGTCACGAGCCTTTGCGGTGTTACCCTGCTGCCAGGCAAGCCGTGACAGACCCAGATGAGCCATGACCGCGCCCGAGTCGGCGTTCAGGACCTGTTCGTAGGCATCTCTGGCAGCGGTGGTATTGCCTGCTTGGCGATGGGCATCCCCGGTGAGACGCTGCGCCTTCAGTTTCTGGCTCTGCTCCGGGTCACGAAGTGCGCTGAGGGCCTCAATGGCACCCTGCCAGTTCTCCTGGATCAGCCTTGCGCGAGCACGTGCCAGCGCCATGCGGTTGAGGTTGCCACGGTGCTCAGGGTTGTCACGGTCAATACGTTTGGCCAGTTCATCAAGCCGGCGCTCCGCGGTTCCACCATCACCGGCAGTGATCAGGTTATTGATTACGAGAAAGTAGGGCTCAAACTGCTCCGGTTGCAGATCCATGGCATTGCGGGCTTCCTGGGTGCTTGCCTTGAGCTCGCCCTGATCCTGAAAGAAGCGTGCCTGATCCATGTGGCTCAGGTATTCGACTTCCGCCTGGCTCATCTGGTCATCATTGCTGCAACCAGCCAGAGCCGCGAGCAGCAGTAATAGCACCGGCCAGGATTGGCGATGTTTCATTGGTGAACCCCCTGAGCGACCGAGGTCGCAATACTGTGCTTGTCGGTGAGGTTATAGAGCGTGGGTCGGGTCACACCCAGAAGCCGTGCTGCCTGGGCCATGTTGTAATCGGCACACTGGAGGGCTTGGGTGATGGCACGTCTCTCTGCATCCTCGCGCACCTGACGCAGGTTAAGCGCTGACGCTGCGTCGTTTTCCGCGGGATCCAATTCCAGGTCTGGGGCGGTGATGCGTTTGCCTTCGGCCATGATGGTGGCGCGCTTGACCTTGTTGATCATCTCTCTGACGTTGCCTGGCCAGTGGTAGGCGCGTACTGAATGTAGGGCATCCTCCGAGAAGGTGAGGCCGGTGCGTTGCATCTGACTGGAGAACTCCCTCAGAAGGGATTGGGCGATCAGAACGGCATCGCCTTCACGTTCCCTCAGAGCGGGGACTGGGACGGTGATTTCGCTCAACCGGTAATACAGGTCCTCCCTGAAATGTTGGTTGCTGATCAGGGTTTCAAGATCCTGGTGGGTGGCGGCTACCACACGCACATCCACCGGTATCGGGCGCACGCCGCCGACCCGCTCAATGACGCGTTCCTGTAGAAACCGCAGCATTTTCACCTGCAGGGCTGGCGGCATGTCACCGATCTCATCGAGGAAAAGGGTGCCGCCGTGAGCGGCTTCCACCTTGCCCTGTTTGCTCTGACTGGCGCCGGTGAAGGCCCCTTTCTCATATCCGAAGAGTTCGCTCTCAAGGAGGTTTTCGGGGATCGCGGCGCAGTTGATGGCTGCGAAAGGCTTGTTCCGTCTGGGGCTCAGATCATGCAAAGCCCGCGCCAGAACCTCTTTGCCGGTACCTGTCTCACCAGTAATCAGGGTGGTTACGTCCGCGGGCGCAATCTTCTCGATAGTCCGGCAGGTCGCCATCATCTGCGGGCTCGAGGCGATAATGCCCTTAAGGCGGACACCGTTATCGCCGACGGCAAGGCGTTCGTTCTCGCGCTCGAGTTCGTAGAGGCGGAAAGCGCGGTTGACAACGAAGTTGAGAATGTCACTGTCAAGAGGCTTCTGGTAAAAGTCAGCGGCGCCCATGCCTACGGCTCTCACCGCGTTCTCCCGGTCTTCGCGGCCAGTAACAACGATGACCTTGATGGCCGGAGCCAGGGTAAGCATGTCCTGCAACAGACGGAACCCTTCGCTGGCGCCGCCAGGCTCCGGGGGAAGCCCCAGATCCAGTGTCACGACCTGGGGTTCAGAACGTCGCAAAGCGGCCATCGCCTCCTCACGGTCTTCAGCGACGGTCACTGTGGTGTACTCATCAAAACACCAGCGCATCTGGCTCTGAAGGCCAGGGTCATCTTCGACGATGAGCAGACTACGGGATACGGCATTTCCCTGCATGGTTTTTCCTTACTGCGGCCAGCGCAGTCAACGCGTCCTTAGATTGAGCGTATGCCTCTTACGGCCCGATTCCAATAGTGGATGATAGTTAACGTGACTCCTGCGGCATTTCAACCTCCGCAGAGGTCTCGGATGCGGATAATGGCAGCTGGATGGTGAAGCACGAACCCAGCCCTGGTTCACTGGTCACATCCATGGCACCTCCGATCTGCCTGACGTATTCCTGTGCCTGGTACGCGCCGATGCCCATACCCGTCAGCCCTTTGGTGCTCTGAAAAGGGCGGAATAGTGAGTCCCTAATGAAGCTCTCGCTCATGCCATAGCCGGTATCCTGAATGAACAGGACAGCGGCGTCGCGGCTCGTCTTGAGGGTAAGGCTGACATCACCGTCACGAGCCGTAGCGTCCTGGGCATTCTGGACCAGGTGGGCGAGTACGTTCTGTAGCTGCTGCGGATCGGCACGCACAATGACGCTGGTCTCGGGGCCCTCATAGACCGGTGCTGGCTCCTGGGCGTTGCGCTGGCGGGTCACCTGCTGCGCGAGTTCAGCCACGTCCAGTTCGATCTCCCGCTCTTCGGTCTCCGGTTGCCGGATGTGCTCCACGAGACGGGACATTTTGTTTACCGCATGATCCGTGGTGGCGATCATGTCATCGATGAACTGTGGATTGTGCCGGTGTTTCGGGGCATTGCTGACCAGCAGGGATAGTTGCGCGATCAGTGTCTTGAGGTCGTGAACCATGAATGCGGAAGCCTTATTGACCGCCTCAAACTGCATGGCCCGGGATAGCCGGCTCTGGGCATCAGCCTGGGCAAGGAAGTTGCTGAGCTGGCGCCCAACAACACGGATCAGGTCAAAATTCTCCCAGTTGAGATCGACACGGGTGAAGGGGGATCCAACCAGTGCAATGCCGTAGAGTTCACGTCCAAGATAGAGAGGAATGATCAGCCACTGGTCACTGAATTCGAGAATAGCGTCCGGGATTTCCAGAAGGTTGTAGCGCACAGGATCCACTGTGTACTCATCCATGTCGAGGATCCATTCGCGTTCCCGGAAGAATCGCACGAGCTCAGCGTCGTCGTCGATCTGGGTATGTTTGGGAGCCATCAGGCCGACACAAGCCTGCAGGGCAAAATAGCCCTGGTCACCGCGCAACCAGAGAGCCCCGGTCCGGCTCTCGACCAGCCCTGCCAGTGTGCGTATGGCCCGCTCGGGCAGGGGAGGGTCTTCGTTAAGATTGCTGAAGGTTTCCGTCATCTTCAGCCATTCGTCGCGGTAATCGTATTTATAGTCAAAAAAGTTCTGGCTGATGAACATCATGACCCGGGCTCGGAACCAGTGGGAGCTCATCAATAGGACAAACATCAGGGCAAATCCCGCGACAAACACGATCTGCAGCCCCTCTCCCCATTCACCACCTGCCAGCCGGACGTAGTAACCTCCGACGGCGACAATCAGGAGGTAGATGCCGCCGAATACCAGAGTGCCTGCGTGGTAAACGAAGGTACGTGACAGCTGCAGCTGGACCGGCTGACGGCGGGCGTTGATTAGGTTGACCGCGAACAGGGGTGCGACCAGTGCATTGACCGCACCGCGGGCGTCCCACAAGCCATTGGAGATGCGATTGAAAAGCAGCGCATCAGCGTAGAGCAGGAATTCAAAGACGAAGATACCCGCAATGCCAAAGCAGATATAGCGGATGCTGGAGCGCCCGTAGGCCGAAGCATTCCGCCAGATCTGTTCCAGCACAGAGATCCCCAGCAGTGAAATGGCGAGCTGGGCGAACAGCATGGCACGAGCTGAGAGAATAGCCCCACTCAGAACCCATCCGAGCAATACGGAGAGCGTCAGTAGAACGAGAATTGCCAGAAGGGCGCCGCTGGCGAATACCAGCATACGGCGTGAAACGCGGCTGTTATCCCGTGCGTCGCGTACCAGAGCGAACAGAACCAGTATCCAGGCCGTATTGCGGGCCAGTTCGGCGAGATAGCGCAGGACGAAGTCCGGCCACCCCCAGAGTGACTGGGCCGCTATGGCGACAGCCCAGATCGCGGTTAAAGTGGTCGCAAGAAAAAGGACCTGATCCGTTCTGCGCCGCAGGTAACGGTAAGCGGTGAATGCTGCCAGCACTCCGTAGACCAGAGCGGCTGCAAGATGGCTGACAACACCGAATTCCAGCAACTGTTACTCCCTTTGCTCATTCGGAGTCGCGTGCGTTCAGGATTGGTACCGAAGCTCGCGATAGTAACGGAAGATTGTTTCCAGCTGGCGTCCTGGTTCGAACTGGAAACGATGGGCGAACTGACGCCCGTCAATAATGACAGGATACTTGAAAAAATCCATCAGATACGAGGGGAAGCGTCGCATATTGAGCGTCCGCAGCATCGTCTTGGGGAGGACCGGCGGGATCGAGGGAACAGGAATCGGGCGGCAGCCACAGGCCTCGAGCGCATCACGATAGTCCACCCAGTCTTCGGGTGCCACGTTGAAAATGCCAGTATGGGGTTGGCGGTAGGCGGTCTCGATGGCCCGGGCCATATCCTCGCTGTGAATGAATTGCATCATGGGCGAGAAACCTGCCATAACAGGCGCATTGCGAGAGGCCAGCAGCCGGCTCATGGTGTTGCGCACACCAGGACCGACGATATTGCACGGTCGCAGGATGGTGATGTTGAGCTCAGGGTTGCGCCACAGGTAGATGGTCGCGAGGTTCTCCAGCTCTACAGAGTCCACCAGATCCATGCTCAACCCGGCACTTTTCAGTGGATAGGATTCATCGATCAATGCTGGATTAAACGCGTTCGCACCGTAGACATGATAGGTGGAAAGAACAATGACTCGCCTGACTCCGTAGCGATTGCTCAGAGAGAGCAAGCGATCCGTACCAAGGACATTGGCATTGTAACGGCTCAGCCGGGTTCCTTGGCTGGACATGATGCGTCCGAGATGAATGACACCGTCAAAACGATAGCGCCGGAACAGATCCTCGAAACCGCGCTTCTGGAAATCAACTCGGTAACTTGGAACATCCGGTCCGAGCCAGACCTCCTGGCGAAAATCCACCGCTACGATTTGGTAATCGTTGCGCAGGCGCTGGATCACCTGCTGGGCGAGAGCGCCGCCAGCGCCCGTAACCAGCAAGGTAGGTCGGCTGTCCGTCGAGTCGCTCAAAACACCCGCTCCCGTTCACTCAGACCCTGATCAATCAGATTACTGATGGCATTACGGACCTGATCCACATGCCGCGCCAGGGCCTCCTCGGTCATTTCGGTGGCCGGCTCAAAGCGCATGGGCTCCCCGAAACGCAGCAGTACCCGGCTCGGAAGAACTACCGGAGCGGCCACTGGTACATAGGGTACGCCAAGCCAGCGGGCCAGCGGGCGGATATTGCCGAAGGCCGGCATCGTCTCCTCACATCCGACCACCCCGACTGGAACCACGGTTGCGTTGTGTTCCATGGCCAGGCGCATGAAGCCACTGCCGAAACGCTTAAGCTGATAACGTTCGCGATAGGGCTTGCCGGAGCCACGGATGCCTTCCGGGAAAACGATGATTGCCTCACCGTTTTCCAGCATGCGCGCACAGTTCGCCGGATCTCCCAGAACCGCACCTACCTGGTTCAGCAGATTGCCCAGCCAGGGCACTGTCGGGAAAAAGCGCTCGATCATGGCGCGTGGAAGACGAGGGTTGCGGCCTCTATTGGCGATGGTATAGCCGATCATGAGCCCGTCCAGAGGCAGCTGACCGCTATGATTGGCCACAAGCAACACTGGTCCCTCGGGTGGTACGTTGTCCTCGCCACGACTGTCAACACGGAACCAGCGGTCATGCACCGGCCGTACCAGTGTCATGCCGATTTTTGCTGCATCCTCCTGAAACCCCCAAGGATCATGCCCCAGACTGCCCGTGGTCTTGCGTAGGCGATCCACTTGGTGCTCAATCGCTTCAGGCACAATCTGCTTCTTCAGGTATTGTCTCAGTTTCATGCCAGGCCCCGGGTTCAGGTATAATAGGATTTTTACAGAAAGCATGCGCCGGAGTCCAAGCCCATGGCGGAAGAGCAAGACGACAATCCCAATAATGAAACCAGCCAGGAGCAGCAGCTGGCGGACCGGATCAAGGATTCAGCGCGCCAGATCTGGCTGGCCGGACTCGGAGCTTATACCAAAGCGGAAGAAGACGCCGAGCGTTTCTTTGAGCGACTGGTCAAAGAGGGCGAGGACATCGAGGAACGTACTCGGGGCGCCGTAAACCGGCAAGTGAAAGCAGTTGAGGACAGTGTAGGAGAGGTGCGTGACCGCGCCTCGGGTACCTGGAGTCGGCTTGAGTCGGTATTCGATCAAAGGGTCTCAAGGGCCGTGGACCGACTGGGCATTCCCACTCCGGGGCGAGTCCGCGAACTGGAGCAGCAGGTTCAGAAACTTCAGGAGGATGTGGATGAACTGCGGACAGAGCTGAAGCGACGCGATGACTGACGCCGTCTAGTAGAGATAATTCTTGCTCATCGCCTCCAGTGCCTCGCGCTCCTCAGCGCGCAGGTAGGGGGCGACCAGTACCATGACCTGATAGACCCCCCGTCCCAGATCTACGGCATCTTTCTCGTTCAAGTGGGATAGCATCTCAAAACTGAGCCAGTAATTCAGAGTCAACACAATCTGGTGGCACAGGGCTTCAACCTCCTGATCGCTTGCCAGGAGGATGCCCTGTTCCCGCAAACTTGCACAGATCCGGCGGCTCGCCTGATACTTCTGTTTCACAATGCGCTGAAAACTTGGCTGCAGGATAGGGTAACGCGACAGGACGTTCACCAGATCCTGGTACAGGAAGCGATAACGGGCGATGGTTTCGAACAGCAGGTGCAGAAAGAGCCATTGGTCATCGACCGAGATCTCCACCTCGGGTACCGCCAGAAGTTCCTGGATTTCATGCTCATAGCGATCGTAAAGCTGGGTAACGATGTCGCTTTTGCTCTTGAAGTGGTAATACAGGTTACCCGGACTGATATTGATCTCGTCCGCGATTTGCAGCGTAGTTACGTTGGATTCCCCGCCCGCATTGAACAGTTCCAGGCTGGCGTCGAGAATCCGGTCACGGGTCTTGCGCTTCATGGGGCCGCACCATCCCAGTGCAGGATTTACCGACGGAAATCCGCCCATACCGGACAGTGGTCCGAGGGCTTGGTCATCCTCCGGATACTGTAGGAAATACCGCCGTCTGTCACGCGCTCAGCGAGAGCCTGTGTTGCCAGGATCAGGTCAATACGCAGACCACGCTTGGGGTCACGCTCGAAACCGCGGCTGCGGTAGTCAAACCAGCTGAAGTCATCCGTGGTCTCAGGGTAAAGGCAACGGTACACATCATTCAGCCCCCAGCCCTTGAGCTGTTGCAGCCACTCCCGCTCTTCCGGCAGGAAGGAGCACTTGCCTTCGCGCAGCCAGCGTTTGCGGTTGTCCTCACCGATACCCACATCCAGATCAGTGCTGGATATGTTGAGATCCCCCATCACCATCAGGGGATGCTCGGGCGAATACTGCTCGCGCAGCAGCCTTTGCAGGTCCTGATAGAAGCGTTCCTTGGCCGGAAACTTGGTGGGATGATCCCGACTTTCGCCCTGCGGAAAGTAGCCGTTGATCACGGTCACTGTTTTATCGCCAGCAGGAATATCCGCGGTAATCAGCCGCCGCTGCGCCTCATCGTCGTCCCAGGGGTAGCCTCGCTGGACCCGTACCGGCTCGTTCCGGCTCATCAGCGCCACACCGTAATGGCCCTTCTGGCCGAACCAGTTCACGTAATAGCCCAGCTTTTCCACCTCTGCCGCGGGAAACTGGTTATCCGCCACCTTGGTTTCCTGAAGCCCGATTACATCAGGCTGGTAATCATTGACGAGCTGCTCGAGCTGATGCATCCGCGCTCGGATGCCGTTAACATTAAAGGTGACAAAGCGCATAAGTTCAGGATCTTTCTGCATGTGTGGTCGTCATCGGATGTAACGGCGAAACACCCTACCACAGCTTGAGAGGAGGTGCAGGTTTCAGTGGCAGCCGGGTGCACTGTCATGGTCATAGTGTATGTGAGCCCGAAAATTGTCCTCAGGAGTGCGCAGGATATTGGTGAGTCCGTGAAAATCTGTGAGCTGACGCTGTTCATTGAAGGCGAGGTGGATAGGGTCCACAAACCAGCTGGAGACCCAGCCTGCCACACTGATCCGGAAAACATGCTTGCCTTCAAGCGCCTCTTTTTCAGCGGGTTCGGCCTTGAAGGCGTAAAATTTGCCTCTCGTAGGTGCCAGGAACCCTATCTGCACTGTTTTACCGTCTGCCACCAGCGTTTGCCAGTTCTGCCGCACCATCACCTCGAATCCAGCGTCAATCACGCCATTATCCGGCGCCTGCACGCGGTAGCTGGTCTCCTCCCCGCTGCTTGAGCGGTACTGGATCCGGACATGCTCATCCTCGGGGTTGCTGACCTGCATCCGCTCCCCGAAGCGCTTGTCCTCAAGCGTGAAGCTGGGGCGTGCAGGGGCATCCCCGTAGTCGATGGTTTTGTCCGCAATAATGTCCCCCTCGGGGCTGCGGTAGGTCACCTCATGATTACTGGGTTCCCAGAATCCGTCACGGCACTCGCCGGTTTGCACGTGGTGCTCAGTGTAGACCGTTGCACCCGTTTCCAGTGATTCGGCTGTCCCCTCGAATCGAATTGTCTGCTCCGCAGAAGCGATCACTGCACCGCCTGCTAAAAGCAGTCCAATGGCAATGCAGTTACCAGCGTTGCTCAACAAAGGGGGCCTCCTCAATGGATTCCAGCCACTGACTGATGCGGACCAGTACGGGATAGACCAGCCCCCATCCCACACCGATTGCCACGATTCCCCAGAGGCCGTAACCGATCTCAATGGTACCGACACGCTCGGCTGCGCCATAGGCGAGTGCGCCGGCGAAAGGTGGCAAGCCAAACAGAACCAGCCGGTAGTGGCGCATCCAGTACAAGCAGTGGTTTACAGCAGTAGCGAATACCGCCCAGAGCATCACCAGCCAGACGGGAATCATGCCGCTGTCGAAAGCCCCTTCATAGCCCGGAAATCTGAGGATTCCGAGGTTCTGGTGGACTACATCGAGAACACTCCCGAGCACGGTCGCCATAAGAATGAACCGGAATTCGCGCTGCGCAAAGGTGCTGATGAACATCAGGTGCGTCGCGACGATTGCCACGGCCACAAGGGCCGCCAGCTGACTGGGGTAGAGCACGGCTACGAACCACCCGAGCTGGAACAAGATGAAGTTCGCAAGACTGCGCATTATCACGTGCTCCTATCAGTCAGGTTGCCACCGGCAACAATGCAGGGACGACGGTTGTCGGGCTTGCCCATCAGCAGCTGTATGTTGCCTATGCGCCGCTCGCTGAAGCCTGCCTGGCAATAGGCGAAGTAATACCGCCAAAGGCGGAGAAAGGCATCTGAATAGCCGAGGCTGCTGATAGCGTCCCGGTTGGCTTCGAAGCGCTCACGCCAGCAGTCCAGAGTGCGTGCGTAGTGCAGGCCAATGTCTTCGGCGTGACTGAAAACCAGATCCGAGTGGTCGCGGACCGCAGCGAGTATTGCGCCCAGTGATGGAATAAAACTGCCGGGGAATATATAGCGCTGGATGAAATCCACGTTCTTCAGGGCACGCTCGTAGCGCTGCTCCGGGAGCGTGATAGCCTGGATCAGAGCGAGACCATCCGGCTCGAGCAGCGCGCTGAGTTGCTCCATGTATTCGCCCAGAAACTGCGGGCCCACGGCCTCGATCATCTCGATGGAAACGAGCTTGTCGTAAGTGCCCTCGAGATTGCGGTAATCCTCGAAAAGGAGGGTGACACGATCCTCAAGCCCCTCGGCGGCGATCTGTTCGCGGGCCCATTCGTGTTGCTGAGCGGATATGGTCGTAGTGGTGACGTGGCAGCCATAGTGGCGTGCGGCGTGCAGGGCAAAGCCGCCCCAGCCGGTGCCGATCTCCACCACTTGGTCATTAGGGTGAAGGGCCAGCTTCTGGCAGATGCGATCCAGCTTGTAACGGGACGCTTCTTCGAGGGTACTCTCTGGCGACGGAAAAATGGCGGCCGAATACATCATCGTCGGATCGAGGAAGTGCGCAAACAAATCGTTGCCGAGATCGTAGTGCGCCTCGATGTTCTTGCGCGCGCCGGTACGTGTGTTGCGGTTGAGCCAGTGCAGTGACCGGCGCGCCGGGCGGGCGACCCAGGAGACCCTATCCTCGAAGCCGTTCATGCGGTCATTGTTGCGGGCGAAGAGGCGCAGCAGGCCAACCAGATCAGGCGAATCCCAATCGCCGGCGACATAAGCCTCGGCGGCACCGATGCTTCCCCCGGAGACCATATCGCGCCAGGCAGAGGGGTCGTGCACGGTCAGCTGCACCGGATAGTGAATGCCGTCGTCGCGTCCGAACCAGGTTTCTCGGTCGCCTTCGGTTACGCACAGCTGACCCTGTCCCAGGTTACGCAGTGTGGTCGCAACCATTGCGCGCGCCCAGTGATCGATGGGGGCGAGTGAAGAGCGGATGTTTGAGGTTTTCAGATTTTCCATGATGTAACCGTTCCGAACTGATTCGATGGTGCGTTGTCCGAGCCTGACAGCCCAGGTTCAAGATTGCTGGCGGATGCTCCTTGCCACTGTGGGTGATCGTGGAAAACCGCGCCTTTGCGCCAGAGCCGGAAAGCGTTCAGGTGGATACCCAGGCTGGCTTTGATGGTTTCCATGGGGAAACGCCGCAACGCATGCTGCGCCACCTGCGTGGTAAGCTGCTGACGGTTCACCGCCAGGGTGGCGTCGAAAACCTTGCCCTCGCCGCCGCGCACGTTCATGTGTATTTGCAGACCGTTAGGATGAAACCCGAATAGCCAGTCGTAGTCCTGTTCCATGGGATTGAAGGGGGACACATGAAAATGCTTGGCGAAGCGGTATCGTAGCGAACGCCAGCCATTGGTCGTCTCCGTAATAGCGCCGCCCGTAAGCACATAGCTGTGCCGCTGCTTCCAGGGCGTATTGGTGATCTGGGCCAGGATCGCTTCAGGAACCGGATTCGGATGTGAGTCCGCGTATTCGGAGTAGCAGAAATAGAAACTTACAGGGTTGAAGATCCACCCCCCGTAGCGCGGATGGGTTACCAGTTCAATAGGCCCGGCGGGCCGTTTGCCGGTGGCAATTTCCACATGCCGCCGCACTGCGCCTTCAAGCGACCCGTTGCCCGGCTGGAAGTAGTCTCTGCGCCGGAACCAGACCCGATTGAGTCGGCGGGTGGCGATACCAGAATGCAGGGCGGGGAGCTGATCCCATTCATCCAGCCGGATGGCGTACATCCCGAGCGGGTAATCAAACGCATGCCTCACTGGCGTCATGCGTCGGTGGCGGATGCTGCCTTCCAGAAACTGGCTCTTGAGGGCCTCACCAGTCATCACAGCGTTTCTCCCAGTGCCTCACACACACGAAGGGCGCTTTGCACCCCATCCTCGTGGAAGCCGTTAAACCAATAGGCACCACAGTAATGGGTACGATGCTGGCCTCCGATACGTTCATACTGGTTCTGGGCATCGACGCCTTCCAGTGTGAAGCGCGGATGTGAGTAGCTGAACCGCTTGATGATGCGCGCAGGATCAATGTCGTGCGCACGGTTCAGTGTCACACAGAAGGTTTCAGGCGCATCGCGGAAATTCTGCAGGATGTTCATGTTGTAGGTGACAGAAACCGCCTCATCCGGGGACGCCGGCAGGTGATAGTTCCAGGCTGCCCAGGCGCGACGGTTGTTTGGCAGTACGCCGGTGTCGGTGTGCAGAATCACATCGTTTGACTGATAGGGCAGGGCACCGAGGATGTGGCGTTCATCGTCCGTGGCCCGCGCCAGCATGGCCAGCGCCTGATCCGCGTGAGTGGCGATGATGACCTGATCAAAGTGCTCATTGCCACGCCGGGAGGTCAGGGTGACGCCTTCGTTATCCCGTGTGATGGCGTTGACCGGCGTCTGGGTGTACACGCGCTCACCCAGCGGCTTGACCAGCCCGGGAATATAGGCCTCGGAGCCGCCCTGGATGACCCGCCAGGTGGGACGATCCGCGACTGACAGCATGCCGTGGTTGTTGAAAAAACGCAGGAAAAATCGTAATGGGAACCGATCCATATCGCTCTCTGAGGCTGACCAGATCGCGGCGCCCATTGGAATGATGTAATGCTGGCGGAAATACTGCGAAAAGCGGTGACGTTCCAGGTAGTGACCAAGTGTTTCATCCGCACTGATCCGGTCATCGACAAGGTCATCCCGGGTGAGGCGGTTGAACCTCAGAATCTCACGGACCATGTTCAGAAAGCGAGCGTTAATGAGGTTGCTGCGCTGGGCAAAGAGAGCGTTCAGGCTGGTGCCGTTGTACTCAAGGCCGGTAGCGCCTCCGTGCACGCTGAAGCTCATGCTGGATGGCTCGGAGGCCACGCCAATGCGGTTCATGATCCGCATAAAATCCGGATAGGTCCAATCGTTGTAGACAATGAAGCCGGTGTTGACGGGCCAGTATTGGCCCGCGGCTTGCACGTGCTCAGTGTTGGTGTGACCTCCCAGCTCTTGCTTGGCCTCGTAAAGGTGAACTTCATGGCTGCGGCTTAAAAGCCAGCTGCACACAAGGCCCGAGATGCCACTGCCAATAACGGCGATACGCTGTGGGTTGCTCATGGTGGAGATCAGCTTGTCTCCTGGGCGTTGCGGGCCATGCTCGCGGCCATACGGTCACGCATGGATCGCGGCAGGCAGGTCATCAGTTTCAGCATGAGCGTGAAACGCTTGGGAAAGTGGATATCGGGTTTGTGCCTGGTGAGATCGCGCACCATGATGCGAGCAGCATCCTCCGCTTCCATCAAAAACGGCATCGAAAAATCGTTCTGGTCTGTAAGCGGAGTACGGACAAAACCAGGGGAAACGAGCGAAACATCAATCCCTTCACTCGTCAGGTCCGCACGCAGGGATTCAGTGAGGTAGGCGAGGCCGGCTTTGGAGGCACCGTAGGCTTCTGCGCGAGTGAAAGGAAACCACCAGGCGGATGAACCGACAACGGCAAGCAATGGTTTACGCTCATGCCTTGGACTGGTTCGCAGAACAGGCAGTACCGCCCCTATGGCACGGGCTGTTCCCACGACGTTGGTATTAACCACCCGTGAGACCAGTTCGGCATCAAAATCCGGAAGATCCATGTATTCACAGGTGCCCGCATTCAGTATTGCCCAGTCGATGGGCGCCATGGAACTCAGCTGTTCGCTGAAATATCGACAATCATCAATGCTGGTCACGTCGCCTGGCAACGGGATGACTGAGGGGCCATATTCGGCCGCGATCTCATCCAGTTTCTGGCGGCTGCGGCCAGTGGCAATAACCCTGTGCCCCTGCTTCACGAGCTCCGCCAGCACGGCAAGACCAATGCCGGAAGTCGCTCCAGTGAGCCAGACAGTGAGGCTGTTTATACCGTACTCATTGCTCATGCTGCTCTGCTCCTGATCCATTGAATGATCCGCCCAATCAATGGAATGTTCTCGTAGAGAAGTTTGCCCGCGTCGTAGTAATCGCGGTGAAAAATGATCAAGTCGTCCTGCCCCTGCAAAAGGCTTACGCCTTCAACGAAAAACGCTTTGCCGCCAGCCAATCTCGGGTGCTCAAGCGTCATGCTCCATGGCAACAAAACACTGTGGGCGTTCTTAGCAGACTCGCCGAAGTCGAACTCACACCGAGTGACGTTGGTGTAAGCAGAGCGCAGATAACTGGCAAGTGCCTCTGTGCCCCGGCGCTCGGTCAGCGGATCCCGAAACAGAACCCGATCGTGGTAACACTCGTCCATCAACTTATCGATGTCAGGTGGCGTATCGTTAAACAGTGTCTGGAAGCGGCTAACCTGCTTACTGCTTAGCATCATAGCTATGCCTCTGACGATCCCTCTCAAGTGTCTCTTCATAGACGGCTTTAGGAATCGGTTTTAAGTTATGGATGATTCCCACTTTTTCGAGCAACCAAAGCATGTAGAAGGTGATATCGATCTCCCACCAGCGAAAGCCCTGACGTGCGGAAGTGGGCCACCGATGGTGATTGTTATGCCAGCCTTCGCCCAGGGTGAGCAGAGCCAGAAAGAAGTTGTTCCGGCTGTCGTCTGCTGTTTGGAAACGGCGGCGCCCCCAGACGTGGGCCAGTGAGTTGATGGAGACGGTGCCGTGGAAGACCGCAACCGTGGAAATAAAGAACCCCCAGACGGTCAGCTGTGGACCACTGGTACCCAGCCATGGAGCCCAGGTGGCGAGCGCCTCACCCAACGCATAAATGCCGATCAGGCAGGCAAGGGGAACGATAGCGTCGAAACGGTTAAGAAATTTCAGCTCCGGATAGCGCGCCCAGTCGCCGACGCGCCGATAATCGGTCAGGAAGGCCGCGTCGCAGGTAAACCACCCCACATGTGACCACCAGAAGCCTTGCTGCTCCGGCGAATGAAGGTCTTGTTCGGTGTCGGAATGCTGATGATGGTGGCGGTGATGGGCCGCCCACCAGAGAGGCCCACGCTGTACGGCGCTGGAGCCAATCACGGCAAACACGAACTGCCAGAAGCGGTTGGTACTGAATGTCTTGTGAGCGAAATACCGGTGGTAGAAGCCGGTTATGGCAAACATCCGTAGTACGAAAAAGCCGATCGCGAACCAGAGCGCGATGGGGCTGAACCCTACCCAGATCACACCCAGGCAGCCGAGATGCAATGCAATAAACGGAATGATCCTGATCCAATTAAGGCGGGTACTGGTCCTGTCAATATGTTCGGCGCCGGCTTCGGAGTCGAACCAACGCAGGATGCTGTAAAAAAGGTTGCGTGCCTGTGCCATGATGCGATTGCCTGCTGAAATGGAGGTTACTCTGATTGTGTTGCTTTAAATCACGAAGTAAAAGGCTATACGCCGGACGCTGGTGGCCGGATCAGGGGATTCTGCCGTCAGCGCATTGATCGACGTGATTGTCGAAACCAATCAGCTCCGGAGAGGCTCGGGCAACCGATAGAAATGGACAATGGTGCTGTCGGCGAATTTCTGGAAGAAGGTGGACATATCCGTGATCCGTTCCAGGTGGCGTTTTCCGGTTATCGCATCCTTGGCAAGGACCTGGATGCCATCAAAGTAGTCACGGATGTGCGAGAACCGGGCATGCATGGTGCAGGAGACGATTTGCTCTAGCGGTGAACCCAGCGCCTCTGAAAGGTAGTAGCGGTGGGCCTCAATCGCCTCCGTGTCCAGTCCTTCCTGCGTATCCAGATGAATCAGGCGGATTCTGTCGACGACGCAGCGTGAGCAGCTGGCTTGGTTGGCGCGGGCCTTGCGACGGAAAGCCTCCCAGAAAAACGTATCCGTGACCTCCGCAAAGTTGCGGATATCTCCCAGGCAGTCATCCACCCAGTCCAGTATGTCCTGATCTTCCAGAACTTCGTTGATGGCCTGGCGCAGCAGCCAATCGAAGCCCAGGGCGGTTTTATGGGCATAGACCTTGCGATACATTTGATAACGGGAATAGACGAAGTCTTCCATCGCCCCGAGGCCTTTCTGGGTTACTGCCAGTCCGAGCCAGGGGGAGTCCAGACTCCACCCGAAACGCAGGTTGTTCAGCAGGTGATCCAGATTGAAACCACCAATGGTTACTGAGGAGTGGAAGCCGTCACGCAGCATGTAGTCCGCACGGTCGGCATCAATCTCGCCAGAGACGACCGACGACAGCAGATCCATCACCAACCGGGGAATGGCCGCGTCCTCAAGTGCTCCGGCTTGCGCATCCGGGCCGGCAATGAAGGCCCAGAACGTGCGCGCGTAATGCTGGAAGCGCTCACCGGGCGAGGGTTCAGTGGTCTCCATGACCCCGAGCACATCCTGGATCTCGATGCCGAAGCGCCCTGGCAGGTCCATATCCGAGAGCACCTCCCAGGCGATGCGTACCGAGTAGTGCTCATGCTCCAGCACGCGTGGTTCTTCCGGGTAGAAAGCGCTGACGTCAATCTCTTGCCATAGCTGTGCGAAGCGCCCTGGGGCCTGCATCAGTCGCTGTATACGGTCGGCTTGATTGAATTGGTGCGAAAAGCTGGAGTGGCCGCTGTCGTGCAGCAAACAGGCCAGACGGATGACCTTGGCCATGTAGTCGATCGCGTCCAGCTGCTCAAAAGTCATTTCGGGGTGACGGCTGAGCTGGCGTTCTCTGAGGTAGGCGTCCATCATGGCGCGGAACATCCGGTCGCCCACGTGCATCACCCCAATGCTGTGTAGAAACCGCGAATGGGTGGCTCCTGGGAAAACCAGGCTCAGGATGTCGTTCTGGCAGATGTTGCGCAGGCGCTGGAAGAGGCGGTGATCGATGACCTCGACTTCATGGCGGTGGAGGCGGATGCCCCCGTGGACCGGATCCATAATGAGTTTGTCATAGGCTCCAAGAAGGTCGTCCAGGGCACTTCGCATAGGGCTTTCCGCTTGCCTAAGTTACATAACAAGGCCAGACTCTAGCACACCAATCACGCCCGCGTACTATCACCGCGGCGGGCCGGATATTTGCTGTCGCTGGGAGCGGTGTCCATGTCCACCCGCACGGAACAGATTCTGATCATTGACCCGGATGCTGGCAGCCGCAAAGAGCTGTGCCGCCATCTCCAGAACCGGGGCTATTACGTGACCGCCTGTGAGAGCCTCGCGGAGGGCCTGGTGAGCCTCGGCGATGCCCCCCCAGACGTGATTTTTGCGGATCTTCTGCCACAACCTATCGGAGAGCTGGCGCAACAAGCAGCCATTGGTGAAGTGGAAGTGCCTGTCATTGCGCTGATGACCGCTGAAACAGCTCGAGAGGTGGTTGCCGCTATGCGCGCCGGCGCCTCGGAGGTGGTGCTCAAACCACTGCAGGACAAAAGCTTTGTGGATGACGCGCTGGGCAAGCTTTTTGAGCGGGTGCGGGTAGCGCGGCTCAACGAGGTCTACCGTGAGGAGCTCGAGCGCAAGAACCTGAACCTGCGGGAAGGGATTTCTGAGCTGCGGGCAGACCAGAGCGCCGGGCGCAAAGTTCAGATGAAAATGCTCCCTGATCCGGATCAAGAGATGGCGGGAGTGTTTGTCACCCACCGGATCAAGCCATCGCTGTATCTCAGCGGTGATTTTCTGGACTACATGAAACTGGATGATCATCTCAGTCTAGTGTATATCGCGGATGTCTCCGGTCATGGCGCCAGCAGCGCGTTCGTTACTGTACTCCTGAAAAACCTCACCAATCGGCTTCAGCGCAATTTCCGGCGCGGCTCGAGCGAGGATATTCTGGATCCTGAGCGGTTCCTGCAGCGGGTCAATCACGAACTTCTGGAAACCGGGCTCGGCAAACACGTCACCCTTTTTGTGGCGCTGGTTGATAGCCGCCAGGGTGAGTTGCGCTATTCCGTTGGCGGCCACTTCCCCATGCCGATTCTGCTGGATGATCAGGGGGCCCGCTTTCTGGAAGGCAGCGGCCTGCCCGTGGGGCTCTTCAGCGAGCCGGATTGGAAACATTACAGCGAGCCGCTTAACCAGGGGTTCCGCCTGATTCTATTTTCTGACGGCATTCTTGAAGTGATCCATGCCCCAAGCCTGGATCAGAAGGAAAAACGGTTACTTGAACTCGTGCAATCTGGGCGTCACACTGTCGAAAGACTCAGTGAGTCGTTACAGATCGAGGCAATGGAAGAACTTCCCGATGACATTGCCATAGTGACGGTGACCGACGGGCGTGCTGCTGATGAGTGATTGCAAGATCCTGCAGGCTCAGGAGCGGGGTATATACGTACTCAAGTTCATCGGAGAAGTGCGTCTCAACCTCTGCTCGACGCTGGATCAGATCATTGAAGAGATGTTCAGCAACCCCGAGTTCCGGACGGTGGTCGTGGATCTCACTGAGACGGAGGTGATCGACAGCACCACGCTAGGGCTGCTGGCTAAGATCGCCATGGCGTCCGAAGAACGCAGTCACTTCCTGCCCACGCTTATTACCACCAACCCGGACGTCACCCGCATTATCCATTCCATGGGGTTCGATCGCATTTTTCTGATCGTGCGTGAGCCTGCGCGGGATCCCGAGGAGCTCGAAGAGATTCCGCTGATGCGCGCCAGCGAGCAGGAAGTGCGTGATAAGGTGTTGGATGCACACCGGACCCTGATGAGTATGAACCATCACAATCAGGAACAGTTCCAGAACCTGGTGCACGCTCTGGAATGCGAAGCCCCCTGAACCCATCTACAAGGACCGAATAAGCCCGTCTCATGGAGAACGCGATTCAGACCACTGTACTGGGTGGCGGTAGTTTCGGTACCACCGTGGCCCAAGTGTTGGCAGAGAACGGTCATCCTGTCCAGCTTTGGATGCGCAGTGCCGAGCAGGCAGAGGCCATCCGCCGCACCCGTATCAATCACCAGTATTTCCCCGATCTAGAGCTGCATTCACGGATTGAGCCAACAACTGACATGGGGGCAGCCATTGAACAGGCGGAACTGGTCTTTGTGGCGCTCCCAAGTAAGGTATTCCGCGAGGTAATCCGTGGGGCTGCCGACCATTTCAGTGAGCAGCAGATGGTTGTGAGTCTGACCAAGGGGATCGAGCGCGACGGCTTCCGGCTGATGAGCCAGGTCCTTACGGAGGAGCTGCCCGGCGTCAGTGTCGGGGTGCTCAGTGGGCCCAACCTGGCTGGTGAATTGGTGCAGCATGAGATTACGGCATCCGTGATTGCCTCTCAGGACCGGCATCTCAGGGAGCGGGTCCAGAAGGCGCTGGGGAACGCTTATTTGCGGATCTATGCCAACCTGGATGTGTACGGCGTTGAATTGGGCGGCGCCCTTAAAAACATCTATGCCGTAATCTCCGGGCTGGCAGACGCGCGTGGCATGGGTGAGAACACCAAATCCATGCTCATCACCCGCAGCTTAGCGGAGATGAGCCGGTTTGCCGTGAGCATGGGCGCCAATCCGATGACCTTTCTGGGCCTCGCCGGCGTCGGCGATCTGATGGTGACCTGCAGTTCCAGCTTGAGCCGCAACCATCGGGTTGGTTATGCCGTCGGCCGGGGTAGAACTCTGGAGGAGGCGGTCACGGAACTTGGTCAGGTCGCGGAGGGGGTGCGAACCCTCGAGCTGGTCCATGAGAAAGCGATCGAACTGGGCGTGTACATGCCACTGGTGCGCGGGCTTTACGGGATTCTCTATCGGGGTGCGTCCATTGAGGATGTAGTGAGTGCACTCATGAACGCTACCCAGAACAGCGATGTGGAATTCATTCTGCCACGCCAGGATGAGGGCTCAGTTATATGACAAGCCCAGCCTTACAAGGGTCTCAACGGTATCAAGCGCCTGCTCCAGTGCCGTATAAGGGGTATAGAAGTGCGGCGAAAACCGTACGCCGCCGCCGCGGTTGGCGCAGATAACCTGGTGCTCCGCCAGTCTCTGGCAGAGCTGGCGGCTGTCGCGCCCTGATGCCTGAACGGTGTGGATGCCCAGCCGTCGATGGGGGTCTCGTGGCGTGACCGGTGTAATGCCGGCAATCTGATTCAGCCCGGTAGCCAGGTGGCTGATACGCTGATCAATCCGTTCTCTGATCTGAGGCAACCCCACTTCCAGCAGAAGGCCAGTGCTGGCCTCAAGTGCATGCGCTGCAAGCAGGTTGGGGCTGCCACACTCAAAGCGCCGCGCGTCGGCCGCTGGTTCCCAGTCCTTGCGATCGTAGTTGCCGCGGTCCGCGACCATGTGCCAGCCGTATTCGTAGAGCGTCAGCGATTCCCGCCACTCCGGGGCCACGTAGAAAAATGCCAGACCCTCCGGGCCCAGCATCCACTTGTGGCCATCCGCCATGGCGAAGTGGGCGCCAATCGCCTGCACATCCACTGGCTCCGCGCCTGCGCTCTGAATGGCATCCAGACAGAACAGAATCCCATGGCTTTCACAGAGTGCCCCCAGGTGAGCTGCATCAAGACGAAGTCCGGAGCCATACTGAACCGAGCTGACCGACAGCAGCCGTGTTCTGTCACTGATCAGGTCCTCAATAGCGCCTTCCGGCGTAACCTCCTGGCGACCAACGTCCGCCACTCTTAGTTTGACGCCCCGTTTGGCCAACGATTCCCAAACAATCCGGTTGGAAGGGAATTCCTGGCTGGTAATGATGACTTCATCCCCTTCTTTCCAATCGAGGCCTGCGGCTACCATGGACAGCGCCTCGGACGTGTTCTTGCATAGTGCAATGTCCTGGGCGGACGGAGCGTTGATCAGTAAAGCCAGGTTGTGCCGAAGCTGATTCTCAACACTGAGCCATTGGGGGTAGCGCGTCGCCCCCAGTCGACTGTTCTCCTCCGAAAAGCGGATGACCGCGTCACTGGCTCGCTGGGGCCAGGGTGCCACGGCCGCATGGTTGAGGTAGGCAAGCCCTGTATCAATAGGGAATTCGTTGAGCAGCTGTGTGGCTGAAAAGCGCTCTGTCATCATTCTTCTCCGTCATATCCCGTCCCTTATTGAAGGGGCGCGCTCGCACCGCTAGTATCGGACCCTGTTTACACACCGATTGTGCCGGAGGGCTTAAAATGGGGGTACCCAATTCCCAAGAGGAACTGGCCGGGCAATTCGAACATGTCGCCCAGTACGATACAACCGGACAGGGACCACCAGTGGATGAGTGGGACCCTGCATTCACGGACGATCTGGAGCTGTTCATCAGTCGCAGTGGGCGGTGGTTCTTTCAGGGTAGGGCAGTTACGCGGTCCGCGATGCGTAGACTTTTTGCCTCTATAATGCGACGTGAGTCAGATGGTTATTATTATCTTTTGACACCGCATGAGAAGTATCGGATACAGGTAGAGGACGTGCCTTTCCTCGCACACAGCGTTGAACAGGAGGGAGAGGGCGACGCACGTGTGCTGTATTTGCAGACAGACGTCGAAGATCAGTTCCCGATTGGGGAATCCCATCCACTCATCGTTCGAACTGATCAAAGCAGTGGTGAGCCCCAGCCATACGTAATGGTTCGTCGTGGCCTCCAGGCACGGATCGAGCGCAGCGCGTTTTACCATCTGACTGAGTTGGCAGAAGAGAGAACCATCAATGGTGCCGTTCACTTGGGGGTTGTGAGCCAGGGCAGTTTTTTCTCGCTGGGCCGTATTAGTTGAACCGGTTTTCAAAGCCGCCGTTATTTTCTATCATAGAGCTTGGGTGCCTGTACTGAGCAGCACCCTTGCGTTCCGGATCGTCGTAAGTCCCTCTGTACAGGCCGCTGTTCAGCAACACTTTCGATCCACCGCATTATCTGATTACGACGTTTCTGTCCCACACGCAAGGAGTCAACATGACCGAATCCCGTGTCGTCACCATCCATTACACCCTCAAGAATGATGAGGGTGAGGTTCTGGATTCTTCCCGCGAGCGCGAACCGCTCAGCTATCTGGAGGGTGCCGAGAACATCATCAGTGGTTTGGAAGAAGCACTGACCGACAAGGGCCAGGGTGAGGAAACCCAGGTATCACTGGATCCGGAGAACGCTTATGGTGAAGTCCGCGAAGAGCTGGTTCAGCCTGTGCCGAGTTCCGCGTTTGAAGGCGTAGAGAAAGTCGAGCCCGGCATGCAGTTTCAGGCGGAGACCCCCGGCGGTCCGCAGATCGTGCGCGTGGTATCCGTTGAAGACGAGACCGTGACCATCGATGCAAACCATCCGCTCGCCGGCCAGCGTCTGCATTTTGACGTTGAAGTGATGGATACGCGTGAGCCGTCCGACGAAGAGAAAGAGCACGGCCACGTGCACTGACTTTTGTGTCATGCACTGAATCATCAGCGTTTTCAGCGCAACGGATATGAAAAAGGCGACCCTCGGGTCGCCTTTTTTGATGCACCCCTTACATATTGGGGTAGTTGGGGCCACCCCCGCCTTCCGGGACCACCCAGCGGATGTTCTGGGCCGGATCCTTGATGTCGCAGGTTTTGCAGTGGATGCAGTTCTGCGCGTTGATCTGGAACTTTTTACCACTGCCATCCTCGGCATCCACCACCTCGTACACGCCTACTGGGCAGTAGCGCTGCGCCGGTTCGTCGTAGGTAGGTAGGTTGTCGCGGATCGGCACCTCGGGATTTTTCAGCTGGAGGTGGCACGGCTGGTCTTCTTCATGGTTCGTGTTCGACATGAACGCCGAAGACAGCCGATCAAAGGTGAGGCTATTGTCGGGTTTGGGGTAATCAACCTTGCGGCACTCAGAGGCTGGCTTGAGCGCCGCGTGATCCGGCGTCGTATCATGGAAGGTGATCGGCAAGGGCCGGCGCAGGACATTCTGTTCCAGGAAGGCGATGCCACCACCGATAACGGTGCCGAATTTGTGCATGGCCGGGCTGAAATTGCGCTCGTTGAACAGCTCTCTGTAGAGCCAGCTGTTGCCGAATTTTTCACCAAAGCTGGTCAGGTCATCGCCACCCTCGGTGCCTTTCTGTATTGCCTCGAACACCGCTTCAGCGCCCAGCATGCCCGACTTCATGGCAGTGTGTGAGCCCTTGATCTTGGACGAGTTAAGAGTGCCTGCGTCACACCCCAGAAGTAGCCCTCCGGGGAAGCTCATCTTGGGCAGACTGTTGAAGCCTCCCTTGGTGATGGCGCGGGCGCCAAAGGAGACGCGTTTGCCGCCTTCAAGGTGCTGCTTGATGGCTGGATGAGTCTTCATCCGCTGAAATTCCTCGAACGGCGACACGTAGGGGTTCGAGTAGGACAAGTCTGTGATCAGCCCGACATAGACCTGGCCGTTTTCCAGATGGTAAAGGAAACCGCCGCCGGTAGAGCCGGTTTCGGACAGCGGCCAGCCTGCGGTGTGCACAACCAGGCCGGGCTCGTGCTTCGCCGGATCAATGTCCCACAGCTCTTTGATGCCGAGGCCGTAATGCTGCGGATCTTTGCCCTCATCAAGGTTGAACTGTTCCAGCAGTTCCTTGCCCAGGTGCCCCCGACAGCCTTCGCTGAACAGGGTGTATTTCGCCCGCAGCTCCATGGACGGCATGTAGCCATCCTTGTGGTTGCCTTCGTTGTCGACACCGAATTCGCCGGTCACTATGCCCTTGACAACACCATCCTCGTAGAGGATTTCTGAAGCTGGGAAACCGGGGTAGATTTCCACGCCCAGCTGCTCGGCCTGTTCGCCCAGCCAGCGACAGAGATTCGCAAGACTGATGATGTAGTTGCCGTGGTTGTGCATGTTCTTGGGCACCAGGGCATTAGGTGCCTTGCGCGTGGTGTCAGGGCCACGCAGGAAGTGAATCTCATCTCGCGTGACCGGCGTGTTCAGTGGCGCATCGCGCTCTTTCCAGTCCGGAAAGAGTTCATTCAGGCTGGTCGGTTCGAAAACCGTCCCCGCGATAATATGGGCACCGACCTCGGAACCCTTTTCGACAACGCAGACGGTCAACTCCTGTTCCGCCTCGTTCGCTAGTTGCTGGATGCGGCAGGCAGCCGAAAGCCCGGCCGGCCCGGCTCCCACAATCAGGACGTCAAACTCCATCGATTCGCGTTCCACGACAGTCTCCTCAGGGTTTCCAATGGGCAATCTATGGCTTTACGTTGCCATAGGATATATTATCATGGAAATCAAACAAACGTTTGTTTGAATAACATTGGCTGATGGCATCCCGTTTGTCGAGCTATTGACCCCCTGTGATTTTGTCCTCAGTATTAGGGCGCTGTTGCCGGGGATGCCCGCCGCATTAACATTTTAAACCCATGGCAGGATACGAGGAATCTATGAAGGTTCTGGTCGCTGTAAAACGAGTGATTGACTACAACGTCAAGGTTCGCGTAAAGCCGGACAACACCGGCGTGGACCTTTCCAATGTCAAGATGGCAATGAATCCTTTCTGCGAGATTGCCGTTGAAGAAGCGGTACGTCTCAAGGAAAAGGGCGTCGCCACTGAAATTGTCGCCGTCACTATCGGCTCGAAGGTCAGCCAGGAACAGCTGCGCACCGCACTTGCCCTGGGCGCAGACCGCGCCATTCAGGTCGAGACGGACGAGGACGTTCAGTCCCTGGACGCTGCCAAGATGCTGAAGGCTGTAGTGGACAAAGAGCAGCCGAATCTTGTGATCATGGGCAAGCAGTCCATTGATACTGATAACAACCAGACTGGTCAGATGCTGGCCCAGCTGGCGGGCATGCCCCAGGGCACCTTCGCCTCAGAAGTTGATGTGGAAGGTGAGAAAGTCAAGGTCACACGTGAGATTGACGGCGGCCTGATGACTGTCTCTCTGAACCTGCCGGCAGTGGTTACCACCGATCTGCGTCTGAACGAACCGCGCTATGCTTCGCTTCCCAACATTATGAAGGCCAAGAAGAAGCCGCTTGAAACGGTCAGCCCGGCGGATCTGGGTGTCGACATCGCGCCGCGCCTCAAGACGCTTAAAGTTGAAGAGCCACAGCCACGTCAGCCCGGCATCAAGGTTGAAAGCGTTGAGGAGCTGGTCGACAAACTGAAGAACGAAGCGAAGGTGATTTAAATGAGTACACTGGTTATTGCAGATCACAATAAGGGTGAGCTCGCCGGTTCCACTCTGAGCGTCATCGCCGCGGCGAAGGCCATTGGTGGTGACATCGATGTTCTGGTTGCCGGCACGGATATTGGCGGTGTTGCTGAACAAGCTGCCAAGGTGGATGGGGTCAATAAAGTACTCAGCGCTGATAACGCTGCCTATGCACATCACCTCGCTGAAAATCTGAGCCTTCTGATTGCCGAAGTGGGCAGAGGCTATAGTCATCTTCTGGCGTCTGCAGGAACGGTGGGTAAGGATACGATGCCCCGGGTTGCAGCTATGCTGGATGTCGCGCAGGTTTCGGACATCATGGGTGTGCACTCTGAAGACACCTTCCTGCGCCCGATCTACGCCGGTAACGCCCTCGCGACGGTTCAGTCAGAAGACAGTGTCAAGGTTGTCACAGTGCGCACGACGAGCTTTGACACAGTTGCTGCGGAAGGAGGAAGTGCTTCGATCGAGTCGGTCGATGCGGCCCACGATGCAGGCATTTCGGAGTTTGTCAGCGAAGATATCCAGGAGTCTGACCGTCCGGATCTGGCCTCCGCTGGCGTCGTTATCTCGGGAGGCCGGGGTATGCAGAATGGCGACAACTTCAAGATGCTGGAATCGGTAGCGGATGTGCTTGGGGCTGCTATCGGCGCTTCCCGTGCGGCCGTCGACGCCGGCTTTGTACCCAATGACATGCAGGTTGGGCAGACCGGTAAGATCGTAGCACCTGACCTTTACATTGCTGTCGGCATCTCCGGTGCCATCCAGCACTGGGCCGGAATGAGCGATTCCAAGGTCATTGTGGCCATCAACAAGGACGAGGATGCTCCCATTTTCCAGGTGGCGGACTACGGCCTTGTGGCGGATCTGTTCGAGGCAGTGCCGCAGTTTGAGGAAGAGCTCAAGAAAGTGGTCTGATAAACCTTCTCTTCTGTAGCAGGCTAAAATGTAAGCCGTACCCTCAGGGGTGCGGCTTTTCTGTGTATAACGACTCACAAAGTGGCCACATGCTGACGCAAACGCACGCAATTATTCTCGTTGCAACGCTTGTGGCGCTGATTGCCTCTGTCGTTATTCACTGCACGGTAGCGACCGCTCTAATGCGACGCTTCGACGGCGTCACCTCCAAACAATCCACATCGATGGTGATTATGGTGCTGGGACTGTTCGTCGCTCATGTTGTCGAGATCGTATTGTTTGGCGCGATCTCTTGGCTGCTATCCCAGCTTGGTGGGGCAGGCTCTTTGGCCGGTGGACCAGTGTCGACAATCATGGACTACATTTACTTTTCCACTGTGACCTATACCACCCTCGGCTATGGGGAAATTTACCCGGTTGGCGCTATTCGTTTCATCTTTGGAACAGAAGCTCTGATCGGTTTCATGCTGATCACCTGGTCCGCATCGGTTACCTTTCTGCAAATGCAACGCCTCTGGCGCTGACCACTGGCTTACGGACACGATGCCATGCATCTCCGCGGTGACGCAGGGATCAATGCTACAATTAGACTTTCAAACGCTCCGGTCGACTCTTTCCGCAACCATCAGGACTTTTGGGTAGTCAATGATAATCGAAGTTGTCTCTCTTTCGTTCGCGTTTGTTTTCGGTCTTCTCGTCCGTCAGGTTGGTCTACCGCCCCTCGTGGGCTTCCTTGCCGCCGGTTTTGCCCTGAATGTGTGGGGGCCATCATTCGGCCTGCCTCCGCGGGCCGGGCCCTTTTTGGATCATGTAGCCCATTTAGGGGTACTGCTCCTGCTGTTCACGGTGGGACTGAAGCTTAAGCTCAGGCACCTTGTTGAGCCTGCCGTTGTTGGTGGGGCGCTGCTGCATTTCACGGTCAGCGTCAGCATTTTCGGGGCAGGGGTGCTTCTGTTTCTGGACATCGAACTGGCAAATGCCCTGTTACTGGCTACAGCGTTGGCCTTTTCGAGCACTGTTCTCGCCGCCAAGGTGCTTGAGGCTAAAGGTGAACTTCGATCCTTCCACGGGCGTGTGGCCATCGGTATCCTCATCCTACAGGACCTGATCGCACTGGTGGTGCTCAGTGTTGCGGGCGGGCAAACGCCCTCCATCTGGGCACCTGTGGTACTTGTACTGCCCCTGCTTCGACCCGCGATACACTGGCTCATGGACGTGGCAGGTCACGAGGAACTGTTGGTGCTGATGGGCGTGGTGCTGGCGGTTGCAGTGGGTGGTTATGGCTTTGAAGTGGTCGGGCTCAGCTCGGAGGTCGGAGCGCTTGCCATGGGAGCGCTCCTGGCGAACCATGCCCGTGCCCAGGAACTTGCCCATTCGCTCTGGGGCCTCAAAGAGATCCTGCTCGTGGGGTTCTTTCTACAGATTGGTATGTCAGGCCTGCCAGATACCCAGGCGTTGGTGTTCGCTCTGGGGATGGCGGTAATCATGCCGCTCAAAGGCCTTTTATTCTTTGCGCTGCTCATACTGTTCCGCCTGCGGGCGCGCAATGCTTTTCTGGGAGCGCTCAGTCTGACCAGCTACAGCGAGTTCGGTCTGATTGTGGCAGCCAGTGTGCTGGAGGAGTGGCTGGTGCCGCTGGCCATCACCGTCGCAGTGTCCTTCCTGATCGCGGCACCGCTGAACCGCCTTGCCCATCCGCTGTTTGACCGGCTGGAGCTGCGCCTGCGGCGATACGAACGTAAAAGTTATCATCCGGACGAACAGCCGGTTTCCATCGGAGCCGCGGAGATCCTGGTTGTGGGCATGGGCCGTACCGGTCAATCAGCCTTTAACTCCGTCAACTCGGCCGGGAAAACCGTGGTCGGTATGGACGCGGACCCGGACAAGGTTGAAAAACAACGCAGTAAGGGGTGGGACGTGGTTTATGCCGATGCCGAGGATATTGAGCTCTGGCAGGGTCTTGATTTCACGGGGCTGCAGGCTGTGATCCTGGCCATGCCGCATCTTGAGGGTAAGGTTGTTGCCGCCCGAAACCTGCGCAAGATGGGATTCACAGGCCCTATTGTAGCGAACGCGTTCCATGATGATGAGGCAACCCCTCTGCAACGGGCCGGGGTTTCCGAGACCTATCAGGCCATGGCGGGTGCTGGCATCGGCATCGCCGACAAGACCCGGGAGGCGTTAGCTGTGGCGGGACAACCCGCCACCTGAGGTATCTAGTCCTGAAGCGCCGGGTGTCCTACAAAGTGCGCCAGAGCTTCCGGGTTGGCCAGGGCCTCCCGGTTGTGCACGGTCTCGCCATGGATGACCTGGCGCACTGCCAGCTCTACGATCTTGCCGCTCAGCGTCCGTGGTATGTCCTGGACCTGCAGGATCAGGGCCGGCACATGCCGAGGTGTGGTGTTTTCCCGAAGGGTTACACGGATGCGCGCGCGCAGTTCATCCGAAAGTTCCTCGCCCTCACGCAGACGCACAAACAGAACCACACGCTGATCGTCCTCCCATTGTTGGCCTACGGCTATGGATTCCAGCACCTCGTCCAGCTTCTCGACCTGACGGTAGATCTCGGCGGTGCCGATGCGTACGCCGCCCGGGTTGAGCACCGCATCGGCACGGCCGTGGATGATCATGCCCTGCTGGGCTGGTGCTGAATCCGTGGCCGGACGGTCGCGGATCTCGCCGAAGTCGCCGTGCGCCCAGGTGCCCTCAAAGCGACTGAAATAGGCTTTGTGGAAGCGTTCGCCGCCCGGATCCTTCCAGAACCCGACCGGCATGGAGGGGAAGGGCGCACGGCAGACGAGTTCGCCTTTTTCTCCTGTTACCGGTTGGCCACCGTCGTTGTAGATGGCTACGTCCATTCCCAGCCCGAGGCACTGGAGTTCGCCCCGGTAGACCGGCAGCGTCGGGTTGCCGAGGGCAAAGCAGGAGACGATGTCGGTGCCGCCGGAAATGGAGGACAGGCAGACGTCCGGCTTAACGTCCCGGTGAACGTAATCGAAACTCTCATGGGCCAGCGGGCTGCCGGTTGAGAGAATCGCTTTCAGCGGATCCAGACCGTGGGTCTCACGGGGTTTGAGGCCGTTTTTCTCACATGCGGCGTAGTATTTAGCGCTGGCGCCGAAGACGGTGATGCCGTGTTCCTCAGCGAGGTTCCAGAGCACCTCCGAGGTGGGCGCCATGGGCGAGCCGTCGTAGAGCACGGCCGTTGCGCCCAGCGCTAGAGTGCTGACCAGCCAATTCCACATCATCCAGCCAGTGGTGGTGTAGTAAAAGACCACGTCGTCTTGGTCCACATCCGTGTGCAGCCCCAGTTCCTTGAGGTGCTGGAGAAGAGTGCCGCCGACGCCGTGGATAATGCACTTGGGGGCGCCCGTGGTGCCCGAGGAGTAGAGGATGTAGAGCGGGTCATCGAAGGCCACTGGGGTGAAGCCGGCGGCGGGCTCGCTCTGGAGGGCTTCGGCCCAGTCCATGGCGCTGTCCTGGAGCTGCCAGGGGTATTCCGGGTGGTTGTTGACGCGGACCTGCAACCGGAGTTCGGGCAGGGCGTCGGCGAGCTGCTGCACACGTTCGCGGGTGTCGATGCCCCTGCCGTTGTATTGGTAGCCGTTGACGGCGAGCAGCGCCTTGGGTTGGATCTGGCCGAAGCGTTCGAGCACGCCCTGGTAGCCGAAGTCCGGGGAGCAGGAGGACCAGACGGCGCCCAGGCGGGCGGTGGCAAGCATGCCAATAACGGCTTCGAGGCCATTGGTGATGAAGGCGGCGACGCGATCGCCTTTGGTGATGCCGTGTTCCTGGAGGGTACCGGCGAGGCGGGCGCTGGCTTCGCGCAGTTCGCCGTAGGTGATCTGTCGGCCGCGGCCGTCTTCGCGCTGTTCGATGAGGGCGACGCGGTCGGGTTCGCCGCGCAGGAGGTTCTCGGCGAAGTTGAGGCGGGCGCCGCCGAACCAGGTGGCGCCGGGCATCTGGTCGCCGTTTTCGAGGATGCGGCGGGCCTGGTATTGGCCGCGAACGTCGAAGTATTGCCAGATGGTTTCCCAGAAATCGGCCGGGTTCTGGGTGCTCCATTGGTGGAGACTTTGCCAGGTGTTGCCGGGAGTGTGGCCCTGGGTGTGGAGCCAGTTGTGGTAGTGGGTGATTCGGCTGGTCTGGATGCGGTCGTTTGTTGGGGTCCAGATGGGTTGGTCTGTCATTTTCGGTGGATCCCTGTTGGTTTTACCTTCAGTTTAACATTGCATGGCTTGTGCGACTTTCGAGGGCGTACGTCGGTTGAGGGTCTCACAGATCTCGTTGCCAATGCGGCAAACCGCCTGTAGGTCGACGCCAGTGCTCAGGCCCTGGCCTTCGAGCAGGTAGAGCAGGTCCTCGGTAGCGAGATTGCCGGAGGCGCCTGGGGCGTAGGGGCAGCCGCCGAGGCCGGCGACGGCGCTGTCGAACGTTCGGATGCCGCGGTTGAGGCCCTGGAGGATATTGGCAAGGGCCTGGCCGTAGGTGTCGTGGCAGTGCAGGGCGAGGCGTTCGACCGGAATGCTTGGGAGTACGGCATCGAGGACAGAGTCTATTTCCCTGGGGCGGGCGACACCGATGGTGTCGCCGAGGGAGATGTCGTTGCAGCCCAGTTCGAGGAGGCGTTCGGCGACGTCCGCGACGTTGCCCGGTGCGATGCGGCCGGCATAGGGACAGTCGAGGACGGTGGAGATGTAGCCGCGTACGTGGATGCCCGCATTGTTGGCGGCTTCGACCAGTGGGGCGAAGCGCTCAAGGCTCGCTGTGATGGTGCAGTTGATGTTTTTCTGCGTGAAGGCATCGGAGGCGGCGGTGAACACGGCAATGCGGTCGACGTTGGCGGCCAGGGCGGCGTCGAGGCCTTTCTGGTTGGGGATCAGGGCTTCGATTGAGAGGCCGGAGCGGCGCCGGATGCTGGCGATGACCTGGTCGGTATCGGCCATTTGAGGCACCCATTTCGGCGAAACGAAACTGCCGGCCTCGATGCGGTTGAGGCCGGCTTCCGCCAGCGCGTTGAACCAGCGGGCGCGGGTGGTAGCGTCCACGGGGATGCTTTCGTTCTGGAGGCCGTCGCGGAGGCCGACTTCGACGATTTCGGCGTGATCACTCATGGGGGGTCCCCGTTTGGTTCGAAGGCGATCAGGGTCTGGCCGGAGCTGAGGCTGTCGCCTTCGCTGCAGTAGAGTTCCGTTACGATGCCCTCGGCTGGGGCGGTGATGGTATGTTCCATTTTCATGGCTTCCATGACCACCAGGGGCTGGCCCTTGGTCGCATGGTCGCCGGCTGCGCAGTGCAGGGCGACGACTCGGCCGTGCATGGGGGCGGTGAGGGTGGCGCTGTCTTCCTTCGTCAGATCCATTTCCGGATGATTGACGCGTACGGCCCAGGATTCGCCCTCGGCGAACAGGGTGACGCCTGCCGGTGAGCAGCTTATGGCTTTGAGGGTCAGTTCCCGGCGCGCCTGGTCAAGCGTTTCAATCACGACTGTGCCCTGGTGGCCCTGGCGTTGCCAGCGCAGGGTGAGGGTTTGGCTGAGGCCTCGGAGCGAAGCGTACCGCCAGCCGCTGGATACGGGCTGCAGTGCGTACTCGATCGTGTGGCGCTCACCCTGGTGGATTTCGACACGCTGCCAGGGCTCGCCCACAAGGCGCCAGCCGGTGAACGTGCTCCATGGGTCCGTTGAGGTGGTGGCGGCTGCCGGCTGTTTGAGCCAGAGCCAACCCAACAGGCCCAAGGCCACCGAGGTGTCCCCGTCAATCGCCGGCACCACCAGATCGGCTTCATGTTGGTCCACAAAATGCGTCTTTAGATCCCTGTTGATAAACGAATCATGGCCAAGTATCCGGCATAGGTAACCAACGTTGATGGCGAAGCCACCCAAGTGGTAGTGGGTCAGGGCATGCCGGAGTCGGGTGATAGCCTCCTGGCGGTCCCTGCCATGGGCGATCACTTTGGCTAGCATGGGGTCGTAGTGGTTGGAAACGGTCACCCCCTGGGCAATACCGGAATCGACTCGGATGCCTTGCGTACCTACGGGTTCGTTCAGGTACTGGACACGGCCGCTGGTTGGCAGGAAGCTGTGGTCCGGATCCTCGGCGTAGACACGTGCTTCCACGGCATGACCGTTGATCTGCAGTCCTTCCTGGGGCCAGGGCAGGGGTTCACCCAGGGCAATGCGGATCTGCCATTCTACGAGATCGAGACCGGTGATGGCCTCGGTTACCGGGTGTTCCACCTGCAGGCGCGTGTTCATTTCCATGAAGTAGAAGTGCCCGTCGGGCCCCAGCAGAAACTCCACGGTGCCAGCGTTGCGATAGCCGATGGCATGAGCACAGCGCAGAGCAGCGTTGGCCATGGCCTCGCGGGTGGGGTCTGTAAGATCAGGGGCCGGCGCCTCTTCCAGGATCTTCTGATGGCGGCGTTGGATGGAGCAGTCGCGGTCGAACACGTGGCGGCCATTGCCGTGATGGTCGAACAGGACCTGGACTTCTACATGACGGGGGTGGTCCACGAAGCGTTCCAGAAGGACCTGGTCGTTGCCAAAGGCAACGCTGGCCTCGCGTTGGACCCCGTCCAGGGCATTGCGCAGCTCGCCGAATTCGCGCACCACGCGCATGCCCTTGCCACCTCCACCAGCGCTGGCCTTGATCAGTAGCGGCAGGCCAATGCGATGGGCTTCGGATTCGAGGTAATCCAGGGACTGGTCATCGCCATGGTAGCCGGGCACCAGCGGTACACCAGCATCTTCCATCAGCCGCTTGGCGGCTGTCTTGTCGCCCATGGCGGCAATCGCGTCGGTCCCCGGGCCGACAAATTGGATCCCCTCGGCTTCGCAGCGTCGGACCAGTCCCGTGCTCTCCGACAGGAACCCATAGCCGGGATGGATCAGGTCGGCGCCGGTCTCCCGGGCGGCCTGAAGAATGCGCTCCGGATCCAGGTAGGATTCGCGGGCGGATGCGGGGCCGATAGGCACGGCCTGATCCGCCTCGGCCACAAACGGCGCTCCGCGATCCGCTTCTGAATGAACGGCCACGGTGCGCAGCCCCATAAGGCGCGCGGTGCGCATGATGCGAGCGGCGATCTCGCCCCGGTTGGCGATCAGCAGGGTATGGTCACTCATGAGCGCCGGCCTTCCGCCACGCGGGGGTTTCCTTTTGCATGAAGGCCCGCAGGCCCTCCTGGCCTTCGGTGTCGGTGCGCACCCGGGCGATGATGGAGGCAGTGAACTCATCCACGCCATCGTCGGCGGCCGGATCGTGCAGCCGGCGCACCAAGTGCTTGCACTCGGCCTGGGCCTCGGGGCCCGCCTGCATCAGCTGAGCCGCCATTGCTTCGACCCGTTCATCAAGCGCCCCTGGGGCGGCCAACTCATGGATCAGCCCAAGCGAGTGAGCCTGTTCCGCCTCGATCAGTTCCGCACTGAGCATGTAGCGCCGGGCCTGGCGCTGGCCCAGAGTGCGCACCACATAGGGGCCGATGGTGGCCGGTACCAGTCCGAGGCGCACCTCGCTCAGGCAGAACCGGGCGTCAGTGGCGGCAATGGCAATGTCAGAGCAGCAGATCAGTCCTAGAGCGCCTCCGAAAGCAGCGCCCTGGACCCGGGTCAGCGTGGGTTTGGGGCATTCGTCCAGCAGGCGCATGAGGTGGGCGAGCGCCAGGGCGTCCTGGCGGTTCTCTTCGGCGGTCATAGCGGCGGTGGACTGCATCCATTCCAGGTCGGCGCCGGCGGAGAAATGCTTGCCTTCGGCGGCCAGCAGAACCGCGCGGACGTCATTATCCTGCGCCGCCGCCTCAATGGCGGTGCTCAGTTCACCGATGATCGACGCATTGAAAGCGTTCCGTTTGTTCGCACGGTTGAGCCGGATGCGGCGCAATCCTTGGTGGGGCGTATCGACCAGCACGGTAGGGTCATTGTCGCTCATATCAAGCTCCTTACATCCGGAAAACGCCGTAGCGCGTGTCGGCCTCGGGGGCGTTCAGTGCCGCGGACAGGGCGAGGGCAATCACCTCCCGGGTTTTGACCGGGTCGATGATGCCGTCGTCCCAGAGCCGGGCGCTGGCGTAGTAGGGGTGGGACTGGCGTTCGAACTGCTCGATGACAGGCTGCTTGAACGCCTGTTCATCCTCGTTGGACCAGGTGTCGCCCTGGCGCTCGATGGCACTGCGTTTCACGTCCGCGAGAACCCCGGCAGCCTGTTCGCCGCCCATCACGGCAATGCGCGCGTTGGGCCACATGAACAGGAAGCGCGGCTCGTAGGCACGCCCGCACATGCCGTAGTTACCGGCGCCGAAGCTGCCGCCGATGATGACGGTGAACTTGGGCACCCCGGCGCAGGCCACCGCATTGACCAGCTTCGCGCCGTGGCGGGCGATGCCGCCCTGTTCCGCCTCGCGCCCAACCATGAAACCGGTGATATTCTGCAGGAACACCAGCGGGATGCCGCGCTGGCAGCACAGTTCCACGAAGTGCGCCCCCTTCTGGGAGGATTCCGAGAAAAGGATGCCGTTGTTGGCGATGATGCCCACGGGCATGCCGGCCCAGTGCGCAAACCCACACACCAGGGTGGTTCCGAAGCGGGCCTTGAATTCGTCGAATTCGGAGCCGTCCACCAGCCGGGCGATGATCTCGCGCACATCGTAGGGTGTCTTGAGGTCCGTGGGTACGATGCCGTAGAGCTCTCCCGCTGGGTAGAGCGGCTCTTTGGGCTCACGCCGCTGCAGCCAGTCGCCCTTGTGCCAGTTGAGATTGCCGATGCAGGCACGGGCACGCTCCAGCGCATCCTCCTCGCTGTGGGCGAGATGGTCCGCCAACCCAGAGGTGCTGGTATGCATGGCGGCACCGCCCAGCTCCTCGGCGGAGACGGTTTCACCGGTGGCCGCCTTGACCAGCGGCGGGCCGGCCAGATAAACCGTGCTCTGGCCTTCGACCATGATGGCCTCGTCCGCCATGGCGGGCACGTAAGCGCCACCGGCAGTGCAGGGGCCCATGACCACGGCGATCTGGGGGATGCTGTTGGCCGAGAGATTGGCCTGGCGGAAAAAGATATGGCCGAAGTGGTCGTGATCCGGGAAGACCTCGTCCTGCTGGGGCAGATTGGCTCCGCCCGAGTCCACCAGGTAAATGCAGGGCAGGTGGTTCTCGGCGGCAATGGTCTGGGCCCGGAGGTGTTTCTTGACGGTCAGCGGGAAGTAGGTGCCGCCCTTGACGGTGGCGTCGTTGCCCAGAATCATGCATTCGACGCCGTTGACCCGCCCGATACCGCCCACGGCACCGGCGGCCGGAACCTCGCCCTCGTAGACCTGATAGGCCGCCATGGGTGCCAGCTCCAGAAAGGGGGAGCCGGGATCCAGAAGGCGGTTGATGCGCTCGCGCACCGGCAGCTTACCCTTGCTCCGGTGGCGTTCCCGGGCCTTTTCGCCGCCGCCTTCCCGGACGGTCTCAAGTTTTTCCGTCAGGTCATCGACCAGCCCCTGCATGTGCTCGCGGCGTTCCTGGAAAAGGACATCCTCGGTGCTGATCCGGGATTCAAGAATGGTCATGACTCACTCCGTTTCCTTGAAGAGTTCCCGTCCGATCAGCATACGCCTGATTTCCTGGGTGCCAGCACCGATCTCGTAGAGCTTGGCGTCGCGCAGCAGCCGGCCTGAGGCGTACTCGTTGATGTAACCGTTGCCGCCCAGAATCTGGATGGCTTCCAGCGCCATTTTTGTGGCCTTCTCGGAGCAGTAGAGGATGGCTCCAGCGGCGTCCTTGCGGGTCGTCTCGCCCCGGTCACAGGCGGCCGCCACGGTGTACAAGTAGGAGCGGCAGACGTTGAGCTCGGTGTACATATCCGCGACCTTGGCCTGGACCAGCTGAAACTCGCCGATGGCCTGACCGAACTGCTTGCGTTCGTGCACGTAGGGCAGAACCAGGTCCAGACAGGCCTGCATGATGCCCACTGGGCCACCGGCCAGCACGACGCGCTCGTAGTCCAGCCCTGACATCAGCACTCGCGCGCCATCGTTCTCGGCGCCCAGAATGTTCTCTGCGGGGACCCAGGCATCCTGAAAGATCAGCTCGGAGGTGTTGGATCCGCGCATGCCGAGTTTGTCGAGCTTGGGGCCCTGGCTGAAACCGGGCGTATCCCTTCCGACGAGGAAGGCGGTAATGCCTTTGGCTTCCTTCTCCGGATCGGTTTTGGCGTAAATCACGTAGACGTCCGCATCCGGGCCGTTGGTGATCCACATCTTGCTGCCGTTCAGGCGATAGCCGTCACCCTCTCGGGTGGCGCGAAGCTTCATGCTGACCACATCCGATCCCGCATTGGGTTCGCTCATCGCCAGTGCGCCGACGTGTTCGCCGGTCATCAGTTTCGGCAGGTAGCTTGCTTTCTGTTCGCCACTGCCGTTGCGGAAGATCTGGTTAACGCAGAGGTTGGAGTGGGCGCCATAGCTTAGGCCTACGGAGCCAGAGGCCCGGCTGATCTCCTCCATGGCGATGGTGTGGGCGAGGTAGCCCATGCCAGTGCCGCCGTCGGATTCCGAGACGGTCATGCCTAGCAGTCCCATATCGCCCAGCTTGGGCCAGAGATCCCGGGGGAAGGCGTTGTCGTTGTCGATGGCCGCTGCCCGCGGAGCGATCTCGCCCTGGGCGAACTGGCGCACCTGATCCTGCAACATGACGGTGGTATCGTCGAGATTGAAGCTGAGGCCTGGATAGGTCATGGGTACTCCGGATTATTGTTGTTGGTTACGGTTCATGGTGTCGAGGCAGCGCTGCTCCGCCTCCTCAAGCTCCATCTGCATCAGCTGGAGCTCGCGCATCTGGTCGTTCAGCTGTTCACGTCGATCGCGAATTTTTTTCAGTAAGGCATTGAGTTGCCGTTCATTTCCGGATTCCGGGTCGTACATTTCGATGATGTCCCGGGACTCGGCCAGGCTGAACCCCAGGCGTTTGCCCCGCAGAATAAGCTTGAGCTTGACCCTGTCAGCATCGCTGTAGATGCGCTGTTGGCCCTCGCGCCTTGGGTCAAGAAGGCCGGCTTCTTCATAGAAGCGGATGGTGCGGGTGGTGATGTCGAACTCTCGCGCCAGGTCGCTGATGGTGTAGGTTGTCTGGCTTTCCGCACTCATGGAACGATCCTTTAACTATAACGTTGACGTTAACGTAAAGGTTAAAGCGCTCGCAATCGTGAAGAGAGATGGAATCAGTCCCCAGTGATGCTGAGCATGCGGTCGCGGAGATGACGCCACTGCTGAACCTCGTCGGCGCTGCCAACACGACGGTCTGAACGTTCATCTCGGCTCAACCAGAGATCGGTGCCATTGAAGCTGTACACGGGTTTGAGATCGGTGCGCCGGGAGGCGGGCTGGATCTGATTGACCAGGTTATCAAGGATCAAGGGCTCGGCGTTGGGGTCGGGATACCAGGCGAGCACCATGTGCGCCTGCTCTAGATGGATTGCATCCACGT
Organism: Salicola sp. Rm-C-2C1-2; assembly: GCF_040196175.1. Lineage (NCBI taxonomy): Bacteria > Pseudomonadati > Pseudomonadota > Gammaproteobacteria > Oceanospirillales > Halomonadaceae > Salicola > Salicola sp. Rm-C-2C1-2. The sequence continues at coordinate 1,062,628 of NZ_JBEFNF010000001.1, forward strand.
AGGTGATACGCAGGCGTTTTTCGGGCACTCCCATGGCGCGCAGCGTCATGTACTTGGCGTTGGCAAACTCCTCGCAGTCGCCGGCATCGGTGGCAAGGAACTCGACAGGGGTGGCCCAGTAATCCCTGAGGCCCCAATGGTCGATGTCCCAGACGAATTCACGCTTATTAAAGAAATGGTTGACGGCCAGAACCTGTTCGGTCTCCGTGACGTCACGGTGTTGTTCAATGAGCTCGTCCCAGTCAGTCAATCGCTGCTTTGCCGCGTTGCCGTACTCACGCTGGACGTATTCCAATAGATCCTTGCCCAGGTCGATACCGTGGGCGAGGCCAGTGAGCAGTACCGCCATAACCAGACCCAGGCGCATAGAACGGATTCCGGATTAGTTGCTGAGCCGTTCACGGAGTTTATTAAGTCGGCTCCGGACGTCACTGGAACGATCAGCGGAGGGCGCCGCGCCTTCCGTTGCGTCGCTGTCACTGTTGTTCGGTGACGAGCGCTGGTTGCTGCCCAGCGCCAGCCGGTTCCCTTCATTTTCGGGAAAAGTAAGGGTTTCCAGCGCACCAGCACGCTCAATGACGATCCGGCGCTGACGCACTTCGCGCAAGCTGGCATTGCCGGGCAGGGCATCACCAATACGATAGACTTTGGTCTCGCCATCAGGTCCCTCTACGAGTGCACTATCGGTTTCATCCGTGTCTCCCGCCATTACACCCCGGAGCACGAGCTGCAGGTTGGTTTCCGGAAGGGTCTCCGCACGTTCCACAGGTTCGTCGGTCTGGTCTCCGGCGGTGCCGAAAAAGGCCAGCTGCTCCAACTGAGGCGGGGCAGCATCCCTTTCCCGACTGCTGTCCGTCGAAGCGTTATCTCTGGCAACGGCCTGCGGCGTAGCGGAAACGTTTTCTCTCATCCGGAGCCCCTGCCAACCAATCAGTGCCAGTATTGCCACAGCGAGCACTGCTGCTGTGACCACGGGGATGGCATTAATGCGTTTTTCCATGGACAATCAGCCCTTTCCGGTGACCGGGAATGATGGTTGCCTTCATTATCCCGGGATACTAACGTAACCACAAACCAACACCGCACGGTTTGCGATATGGGCGAAACCCTGAACGACACGCGCACCACGGAAGCCAGACTGCCCTTCAGTTTTGCCCGACGCAATGGCGTTGTGCTTACCCGGGATGATGAGGGTGAACTGGAATTGCTGGTGCGGCCGGGAGCATCGGCCCGGGCTATTGCCGAAGCCACCCGTCTGAGTCGAGGGCGCGCCCGGCTTCGGGAAATGGAAGCCGAGGCGTTTGATGATGCACTGACTCGTGCGTACCAGAACGATTCCGAGGAAGCCATGCAAATGGTGGAGGGGATTGGCGAGGATATGGATCTCGCTAGCCTTGCGGAATCGGTTCCGGAAACGGAAGACCTTATGGAACAGGAGGATGACGCACCGGTTATCCGCCTGATTAATGCCATTCTTACCGAAGCGATCAAGAGTGGTGCTTCGGACGTTCACATCGAGACCTATGAAAAACGGTTGGTAGTGCGTTTCCGGGTGGACGGGGTGCTGCGGGAAGTAGTCCAGCCCAAGCGGGCTCTGGCACCACTGCTGGTCTCGCGCATCAAGGTTATGGCGCGGCTGGATATCGCCGAGAAACGGGTGCCTCAGGACGGGCGCATTTCGCTGCGCGTGGCCGGGCGGGAGGTAGACATCCGGGTGTCCACCATGCCGTCTTCCAATGGCGAACGCGTGGTGCTGCGCCTGCTGGACAAGGAGGCCGGGCTTCTGGAGCTGGATTCCATCGGAATGTCCGAGCGGGATCTGAGCCTGGTCAAGAATCTGGTGAACCGCCCCTACGGCATCATTCTGGTCACTGGTCCCACAGGATCGGGTAAGACCACAACACTCTATGGCGCTCTGAGCGAGATCAATGATCGCTCGCGCAATATCCTGACCGTTGAAGACCCAATCGAATACAACCTGCCCGGTATTGGACAGACCCAGGTGAACCCCAAGGTGGACATGACCTTTGCACGGGGCCTGAGGGCGATCCTGCGCCAGGATCCGGACGTGGTCATGATCGGCGAGATCCGGGACCTGGAAACCGCCGAAATCGCGGTACAGGCCAGCCTGACCGGCCACTTGGTGCTGTCCACACTGCATACGAATACTGCGACTGGCGCCATTACGCGCCTGATTGACATGGGCGTGGAGCCTTTCCTGATCTCCTCAAGCCTCGCTGGTATTGTTGCCCAGCGCCTGGTACGGATGCTGTGTACGGAATGCCGCCAACCCTATACACCAGATGCCACCGAATGCCGCTTCCTGAACGCCGATCCTGACAACCCACCCACCATCTATCACAACGGGGGCTGTGATGCCTGTAACCAGCTGGGTTACCGGGGGCGTATGGGGATCTACGAAGTGGTTGGCATCGATGAGGGGCTCCGGACCCTGATCCATGATCGGGCCGCAGAGCAGTCCCTGGAACAGGCAGCACGTGAGCGCGGACCCAGCATCCATACTGATGGTGTAAGCAAGATCCTTAACGGCACCACCACGGTAGAGGAAGTGCTGCGGGTGACGCACCGGGGATGATTCATGGCAGCATTTGAATTCAAGGCGCTAGACGCCCGTGGTAAGCAGAAGAAAGGCGTTCTGGAGGCCGACAGTTCGCGTGCTGTTCGCCAGCAGTTGCGAGACCGGGGTTGGGCACCGCTGGAGGTGTCACCGACGCAAGAGCGCCAGCAGGGGACCGGGTTCTCCCTGGGCAGGGGGCTGTCGGCTGCCGACCTGGCGCTGGTTACACGCCAGCTGGCCACTTTGATCCAGTCCGGCATACCCGTTGAACAGGCCCTTGCCGCCATTGCCAACCAGGCCGACAAACCGCGTATCAAGAGCATGATGCTGGCTGTTCGTGCCAAAGTGCTGGAAGGTCATACGCTGGCTGGCAGCCTGGGGGAGTTCCCCTCCGCATTTCCGCAGCTGTACCGCGCAACGGTGGCTGCCGGCGAGCATGCCGGGCATATGGATCTGGTACTCAACCGCCTTGCTGACTACACCGAAGCCCGTCAGGAGGCCCGGCAGAAGATCCAGCTGGCGGCCATCTATCCAGTAATACTGACCTTCGTAGCCATTGCTATCGTCATCTTCCTGCTGACCTATGTGGTGCCGGACATCATTGATGTGTTTGTGCGCAGTGGGCAGGAGCTACCGCCGCTGACCAAAGGACTGCTGGCGGTCAGCAGCTTCTTTGTGGATTGGGGATGGCTTTTGCTGATACTGCTGGTGGTTGGGGGGATCGCTTTCCGGATCGCAATGCGCCGCCCGTCTTTCCGCCTCAGGTTTCATCGCCAGCTACTTCATGTACCCTTTATCTCCCGATTGAGCCGAGGCATGAATACAGCCCGTTTCGCCAGTACTGTGAGCATTCTCACAAGCAGTGGCGTACCGTTGGTGGAGGCAATGCGTATTGCTGGCGAGGTATTGTCCAATGAGTACCTGAAAGAACGGATCCGGGAAGCGACGCAATCGGTGAGTGAGGGTGGGTCGCTGAAGAATGCTCTGGAGAATACCGGCTACTTTCCGCCGATGATGATCCACATGATCGGCAGTGGTGAGGCCAGTGGCGAATTGGACCAGATGCTCGAACGCACAGCTACACACCAGGAGAACGATCTTCAGGGCAAGATTTCCGCTCTGGTCGGGCTTTTTGAGCCCCTAATGCTGCTGGTGATGGGAGGGGTGGTACTGATCATCGTTCTGGCGATCATGCTGCCAATCATGAATATGAGCCAACTAATGGGTTGATGATAATGACGCAAGCAAATCGTAGTCGTGGTTTCACACTGATTGAGATCATGGTGGTAATGGTGATCCTCGGGCTTCTGGTCGCGCTGGTGGCTCCAAACATCATGGGCCGCGGGGATGAGGCAAGGGTCACCGCCGCCGAGGCCCAGCTGCGCAACATCAGCAGCGCTCTGGACCTTTACCGATTGGATAACAGTCATTATCCGTCTACTGAACAGGGGCTTGATGCGTTGGTGGAGAAACCCGGTGGCTCTCCAGAACCCTCCAACTGGAATCCGGATGGCTATATGAGTGCGATCCCCAAAGATCCCTGGGGTAATGATTACCAATATGTACAACCGGGTTCCGAAGGCCCCTACGATCTTTACTCCTACGGAGCGGACGGCCGCGAGGGCGGTGAAGGCGTGAATGGCGACATCAGCGTCTGGGACGTGGAAGAGTAGATCCGGCATGGAGCGTTGTCAGCGACTATCGGGGTTCACTCTCATTGAGCTGATGGTGGTGCTTGTTGTGGTGAGCCTGCTGATCAGCCTTGTGGGGCTCAGCGTTGGCGGCGGCGGGGAAAGGCGCGAGCTGGAGGAGATGACGCGCAGTCTCTATCTCAGGATGCAGGCGGCTTCCGAGCAAGCTGTCATGACCAATCGTGAGATCGGCATACGGTTCCGCGAAGAGGGCTATGGCTTTGTCGAACTGGATCGTAACCAGGGCCAGTGGGCGCCCCTTCCGCGCGGCGGTCTTGCTGGAGGCAGCCTGCCCGAATGGGTAGAGCTTGATCTGATGACCGATGGTGGTGAAGCGCAGGCCCTGGAAACGGACGATGATGAAGAGCAATCGCAGCCGGATCTAGTGTTTTTCTCCTCAGGCGAATCCACTGCTTTTGACCTCTACCTCTGGTGGGAAGGAGCGTCCGATGGAAGCGCACAGATTTTGACCAGTGATGGCGCAACCGGGGTTGAATGGCTCCAGCCCGGTGACGAGGACTACAGGGGGCGCCTGTAATGCCTGTTGGAGCGGGACGCGCCCGCGGTTTTACGCTCATGGAGGTGATGATTGCGCTGATGATTTTCGGACTCCTGGCTGCCATGCTGCAGCAGGTGGCCTCCGGGTACATGAGCAACTACCGGCGGATTGAAAGTCAGACCATGGCTTCCTGGATCGCCCAGAACCGTCTCACTGAAATGCGCCTTCAGGATCAGATGCCCGCGACCGGTCAATCGGATGATGAACTGGAATTCGGAGGCCACGAGTGGGAAGTGGAGACCGACGTCAGTAATACTGAGGACTCCGCAATACGGCGAGTGGAGATCACCCTTTACCGCGTGCAACCGAATCATGGCAACCCAGTGCAGCAGTTGGTTTTCACAGGTTTTCTGGGGCAGCGTAACCGATGAGGACAAGCAAGCGGGAACACGGGTTTACCCTGCTCGAGGTTCTGATCGCGGTATTCATCACCAGTATGATTTCGCTCGGCGTCTGGCAGGTCATGAATACCTTGATGGCTTCCCGTGACGGTATTGAGCGGGTTTCCGGCGCCTTCCGCGATGTTCAGCAAACCATTTCCCTGCTGGAGCGGGATCTGCTTCAGGCCGTTAAACGGCCCGTAAAGGATGCCTATGGTGAACGCCTTCCGGCACTGACGAGCCGCAGGAGCGGCGCGGATCTGGAGCTGACGCGCCAGGGATGGCGCAACCCGCTTGGGGACAAGCGCAGCCAGCTCCAGCGTGTGGCCTGGGAGTATCAGGAAATCGAGGAACGTCTGATCCGTCGCTATTGGCCGGTTCTGGACCGTGCTCAGAGTACCCAGAGCCGGGAGCAGGCGGTGCTAGAGAATGTCGGATCCGTAGAGGTACGGTTCCGCGACCCTAATGGCCAGTGGCTGAGCGAGTGGCCGGCTGACAGCGGAAGCAGCGGTGGATTTGCTGAAGCTGAAGGCACCGATGTCCTCCGAATGCCCTTGCCACGTGCGGTAGAGGTGGTGATCGAGCATCAGCGTTTTGGGACACTGCGCCGGGTCGTGGCGCTGGGTGAATCCATGGCGCTCAGCAGCGGTCGGGGCGACCCGAATGGTGACGATGGGGAGAGCAACGAATGAAACCCGCGCGCTTTAATGGCGAAAAGGGCGTGGCGTTGATCATCGTCCTGATGGCGTTCGCGCTCGGTTCCATCCTGGCCTCGGGGATGCTGTCGCGCCAGAGCGTGATGATTCGGGGCGCAACCACCTACCTGGCCCAGAATGACGCCCGGAGCCTGGCTTTCGGAGCAGAAGCGTTCGCGCGCCAGTTTCTCGCACGCGATCTTGAGGGTAGCGGCAAAACCCAGGATAAAGACAGCAGCAGTGGCCAAGGAGAAACCACCACTGGACAGGAGGTGGATCATCCCAATGAGGACTGGGCGCGTAACGCTCTGACGCTGCCAGTGGAGCAGGGGGTGATCGAAGCCCAGATCAATGACCTGCGTGGTCGCCTGAACCTCAATGCGCTGACGGAGGTTGATGGCACGGTAAACAAACGCCAGCGCGACAGGCTGGACCGGCTGCTACGTGCGCTGGAAATCCGCAACGTGCGCACCGAGACCTTCATCGACTGGGTGGACGCGGATGATCAGCGTACCGGCGGGGCTGGCGCTGAGGACAGTGATTACATGCTCCTGGATCCAGCCTATAGGGCCGCCGATCAGCCCTTTGTGAGCGTAACCGAAGTCCGGCTTCTTGACGGTATGAGCGAGGCATCCTATCAGCGACTGCGTCCACATATCACGGTTCTGCCGAACCGGGACGGTAGCCTCAATGTCAACTTCGCTTCGCCCCTCGTGATACGCTCACTGCATGATCGCATCACCGAGGGGCAGGCGGAGAGCGTTCATGAGACGCTGCGAGAGTCGCCGGTGGAGGACGTGGAGGCGTTCCTGGCACTGCCCGAGTTCGCTGGCTTGGGGCTGGAGGCGGACGGTCTTGGAGTAAGCACGGACTTCTTTGAAATCGCCGCAAAAGTCAGCGTCAGTGGTACAGTGTTCCGGATGGTTTCAAAGGTCCAGCGCACGCGCGACGGTCAGGTCAGGGTGTTGTCCCGGGATACCGGCAGGAACCAGCTGATCACTAAGGAACAGATTCAGGCGTCTGAATAGACGCATTTGCACAGGGCTAGAGCAGACGGATGATATGGCCTATCAACTCTACATAAGAGCGGGAACCGAAGCCGGTGAAAACGCCGACGCCGAACGGTTTGAATGGGTGCTATTGGATGCCTCCGGCAGTAATGCCGGTGAAGGCCAGGGGGAGACCCGGGATACACTGGAAGCCAAGCTTCAGTCGATTGGCGTGGAAGCCGCCGAGGTCATCGGGATTATACCGGCGTTTGACGTAACGCCCTGTTCCGCGCGTATTCCCGGCCGCCAGAAGCGCATGATCCGGCAGGCGCTACCTTTTGCCGTAGAAGAACAGCTGGCACAGGATATTGATTCTGTTCATCTGGCTCTTGGCGAACAGACACATAATGAATGGCAGGTAGCAGCGATTGATCGGGAGCGTATGGATGTCTACGCAGCCTGGTTCGAAACCTTCGGCTATCCGGTTCAGGCTATCCATGCGGATGCCATGCTGCTGCCTGTCGCCCAGCACCAATGGACCATCCTGGTGGAGGAAAACCAGGCGTTGATCCGGCAACGTGATGACAGCTGGTACGAAGTGCCTGTCGAGGGTCTGGGTGTGTTCATGGACTCTCTGATTGAGGCTTATGGTGGCGAAACACCGCCGGGCGTCTGTCTTCTGGCAACACCGCAGGCGGCGGAAGTACACCGGATGGCACTCGCTTCACTGGAGCAGCACCCGGATGCGCTCATCCATGTGGAAACCCTTGAGCAACCGCCTCTGCGTCTGATGGTTGCAAGTCTGGCTGAAGGAGACGCGCAAGCAATCAACCTCTGCCAGGGCGAGCACGGAGCGCACGCAAGCGGGCACTCACCCCTGTGGCGCTGGCGTGCCGTCGCCGTTGTGGCTGTTATCGGCCTTGTAGCCCAGCTTGGTTTCATGGCTGCGGAAGGTGTCTACTACCGCAATCAGGCGGAGCGCTTTGATGAACAGGCCGTCTCAATCTACCGTGACTACTTTCCGGATGACAGTCGTACCCATGCCGGCAATCTGCAGCGCGTTGTCCAGGGCAAAATGCGTGCAGCCAGCGAAGGTGGTGGCGGCGGTGATTTGCTGGCCATGCTGAGAGCAACAGGGCAACAGTATCAGCGTCTTGATGAGCCGCAGAGCCTTCGCTTTGACGCCATCCAGTTCAGCCGCAGCCGGGGTGAACTGCGGGTCGAGCTCCGCGGCCAAAGCTTCGCCCAGCTTGATACCATGCGGAACGGACTCAGCAGCTCTGGTTTCAATGCCCGTATTGGCTCCGTCGTCAACAATGACGATGGCACCGAGGCGCGGCTCACGGTCAGACAGGGAGGTTCAGGATAATGCCTGAGATAATCCGCAAGATCCCGGCAGCGCGCTCCGCCATTGCCCATTACGAGCAACTGAGCAACCGGGACAGGCGCGCCCTTCAAATCATGCTTGTAGCACTGGCACTGGCCATTCTGTACCTCGGGATCTGGCGCCCGATTGTGGAGTTCAGAGGCGAAGGTTATGAGCGGATGCAACAGGCGCGTGAGAGGGTAGCTTGGGTCAGCGCCCGCGAACAGGACCTGAAACGCATTGCCCAGAAAGGCGAGTCCGGGCAGGGTGCCTCGCTTGGTGATGCGGATCTGCTCAAGACGGTAACCGAGTCAGCCGATCGATCGGGTCTGCCGTTGCAGCGCTTTGAACCCAGTGGTGATGACGCTATGCGGCTGTGGCTGGAGGCCGTGCCGTTTACGGATCTGACCCAGTGGCTGGCCCATCTGCAGAGCAAGTATGGACTGGCCGTCGATCAGGCCTCGCTGGATAGAACCAAAAAACCCGGTCTGGTGGATGCCCGCCTGACCCTCGCACCCTGATTCGGAGGAAAAAGTGTCGAATTCCCCTGATTACGATCTTATTGTCATCGGAGCTGGCTCCGGGGGCGTCCGTCTCGCGCGTATGGCCTCCCAGTCCGGAGCGCACGTTGCCATTGTGGAATCCGCAGATCTCGGGGGGACCTGCGTCAATGTGGGCTGCGTGCCTAAAAAGCTCTTCGTTTACGGCGCCCATGTGAGAGAAGACATTGAGGATGCCAGGGGGTATGGATTTGATGTCGCGGATGAAGCCATCCGATTTGACTGGGCGACCCTGAGAGATAATAAGACCAGTGAGATCCAGCGCCTCAATGGCATTTATCGGCGACTGATCGATAACGCCGGAGTGACCCTTATTGAGGGCACAGCCAGCATTGAGGATGCTGGCACCGTGCAGATTGACGGTACTGTCCTGACAACCGAGCGCATTGCCATCAGCACCGGCAGTAAAGCGGTAGTTCCGGATATCCCCGGAAGTGAGCATGCTCTTATTTCAGATCACATGTTCTATCTGGACGAACTCCCTGAAACAGCAACCGTCTGGGGTGGTGGCTATATCGCCGTGGAGTTTGCCGGCATCCTTGCAGGGCTTGGCGTCCAGACGACGCTGATCTACCGGGGCGAGCGTTTTCTGCGCGGCTTCGACGGTGACATCCGGGAGCATGTAGCCCACGAAATGGCTCGTAAGGGCGTTGATCTGCGTTTCAATACCAATATTAACGCCATAACCTCAACCGCCGAGGGTTATGAACTGGCCCTGACAGACGGCACCACTCACCGGACCGGGCTTGTACTGGCCGCGACCGGGCGTGTCCCGCGCACCGAAGGCCTGGGGCTGGAATCCTTGGGGGTCGCGACCGATGATGGCGGCGCTATCATCACCGATGATCATTTCCGGACCAGTGTTTCCGGCATCCATGCTTTGGGCGACGTCATTGGCACCCCCCAGCTGACCCCGATAGCCATTGAGCAGGCCATGGTGATGGTCGATCAGCTTTATGGCAGTGGAAGTAAGCGTATGGATTACACCCATATCCCGACCGCCGTGTTCTGCCAACCGCCAATCGGTACTGTCGGACTCTCCGAGCAAGAGGCGCGGGAGGCCGGTTATTCCGTCACAATTTACCGCACCTCATTCCGTCCGATGAAGCACACGCTCTCCGGCCGTGAAGAGAAGGCGCTGATGAAGCTGGTCGTTGATTCGTTCACAGATCAGGTCCTGGGGGCTCATATGGTAGGCCCCGAAGCGGGTGAGATGATGCAGGGCATCGCTGTGGCGCTGAAAGCCGGCGCCACCAAGGCGGTATTTGACAGCACTGTCGGAATCCACCCGACTTCAGCAGAAGAATTTGTGACCATGCGTGAGCCGGCCACCGACTGAACCTACGGCTATAGCGGGAGCACCCGCCTCAGTGTGTCTCGCAGGCCATCACGTCGGACCGGTTTGGGCATATAGGCGTCCATACCCACCTCCAGGCAGGACTCCTCAGTGTCTGGCAGTACGTCCGCAGTCATCGCGATCACCGGCGTCTGCGGGCTCTGAGTGCGGCGTTCACAGGCTCGTATCCGGCGCGTCGCCTCCCAGCCATCCATGCCCGGCATCTGACAGTCCATGAGGATAACATCATAGCGGTGGCCGCTTTCGCAGATGTCGTCCACCGCGGCTGCCCCATTGGAGGCACAGCGCACATGGAATCCCAGATTTTCCAGCTGACGGGCAGCGACGCGCTGATTGACTGGGTGGTCCTCAACAACGAGTGCCTCGTGAACTCCGGAATCCAGAGAAGAAGCGGTTGTGGGGATATCGCCTTCGGCATCCGGATCGGGCGCCCACTCCCGCACCTTCATCGGGATCACAAAGCGGAATCTGCTGCCACATCCCGGCTCCGAATCGACGGCAATATGCCCTCCCATCAGCTCCACCAGGCGCTGGACCAGTGGCAGGCCGAGACCAGTACCGCTACTGCAGCGTGACGACGGCGAATCCAGCCGTTCGAAGCTGTCAAACATGTCCCCCAGTCTTTCAGTTGGTATACCCGCTCCGCTGTCACTGACCTCGCAGATCAGTGTTCCCTCGATTTCGTCGTCCAGGCGCCAGGTGGCCGTGATCGTTACCTCGCCTTCAGGCGTGAATTTGATGGCGTTGCCGATCAAATGCGCAAGAACCTGACGCAGGCGCCCCGGGTCGCCAAATACCTCCGGTGTTGTCTCCCAGTCGCCCTCAAGCTTCAGGCGGTAGCTGAGGTGGCTGAGTTCGGCGTCGTGGCGGAAGGAGGCAAAACAGTTTTCGATGACACTCTTAGGATCGAAGGGGGTATCCTCAAGCTCCAGACGACCGCGCTCGATACGGGAAAAATCCAGGAGGTCGTTGATGATGACCAGTAGATCTTCGGTGGAACGACGTGCGGTAACAACATAGTCCTGCTGGTTGGGGGCGAGTGCTTCCTCTTCGAGAAGCTGAAGCATACCGATCACTCCGTGAAGCGGAGTGCGCAGCTCATGGCTCATCATGGCCAGAAAGTCAGATTTGGCACGACTGGCCTGTTCGGCTTTGTCCCGAGCCTGAGCCAGCTCCTGAAAGCTGATCTCCTGTTCCTTCTCTGCTGAACGCAGACGCTGAGTCATCGCCTCCACCGCCTGCTGTAGAGATTGGATCTCACGTGCCACGCTGGGTTCGCGTCCAGTAAAGTCCGGGGCGGCGTCCGGTAGTTTCTGCACGTTGTCGGCAAGCCGCTCAATGGGCCGGCTCAGGCGCTGAGCGAGACGACCTGAAAACAGGAATGTGGCCGCGAAAAGAATCAACCCGATGCCGGCAGAGGTCCAGAGTATGTCCCGCTGCTCGCCCGCCAGCTCAGCCTCAGAAACCGCAATCTGGATCTTGCCGAGGCGGCGACCATCGTTTTCCTGCCAATCGTCGGTGGCCATGGAATTGACCCCGTTTCGCCGCCCTACGGCATCAAGGTTGATTGCGGTCTGTCGTACTGGGCTTGTGAAATGGTGCACCGTTGCATCCGGTGGGGATGCTTCAGAAACGACTGCCAGCACATCGCCGTTGCGGTTGATCACCTCAATGCGGTGAGCGGCGGAGCGTTTCAGAGTCTGGCTGATGATACCGTTGAGTTCGGCCTGGTTACCGGAAATCAGAGGGAACTCAACAGCAGGGCCGAGATTGTCCGCAGTCAGCTGAGTGCTACGGAAAAGGCTTTGGCGCGCATCCTCCAGTCGTGCCTGAGTAAAGAACAGCAACATCAGCACAAACATGGCGACGGCGGGCAGCATGCCAAGCAGCAGCAGGCAGTGATAGAGGGTCCAGCGGACGTTTTTCATGGTTCGTCCTCCTGGTGGCGCGTAAGGGTCTTTTTCAGTTCTTCTTCTGAGGGCACAAGCAGATCCATGGAGCGCGCCACTTGCTCATTGACCGCAACGCTGAACGTCCGCGGATAACGCGGGCTTTGCAACTCTCCCTCATCACGCCAATGGCGGATCAGTTCGACCGCCTCCCGGATCTGACCCCGGGAACTGGTATAGGTGGACGCTACAGCTCCAGCGTTGACAAAGGCGCGGGAGGGGCCGATAACAAGGCGGTTGCTGCGGTAACTGGTCAGCAGTAGCGGCTTGACTGTCTGGCGGTTGAAAATGCTCGGATCCGGCGTCCCCAAGAGAAAGTCGCCGTAGCTGAGCGCCCTGGCGAGATGCCGTATGAGCCGATCCTGGGAAGGGATTACGAAGACCCGTGATTCCAGCCCGATCTTACCGAGGCGGGTGCGGAGATCACTGTAACGCCCAGCCTTTTCCGGCGAGGCGAGTATGGCTGCCTTACCGGCTCTGGGGATGATCAGCTGGCCCAGCCGAGCCTGCCGAAGGAGGGGAGGATCTGAGTAGATCGCCGAGAATTGATTCTGACTCTGGATGATCGAATGGATGGCCTGAGACTCGGTGAATAGAGCCAGGATGGGCTGTTCCGGGCTGTTGGCGCGGATCTCGGACAGTGTCGCCTGACCAAGGGTGATGACCAGATCGTCAGAGCCGACGCCGGCGGATCCGGCGCGGAACACCACATCATCGAATTGCTGCGATAGCAGACGTCTTGTCTGCTCATATCTGGGGTGATCCGTGGGCGCGACTTGGATGGTTGTCGGCGACTCGGCCAGAGCGGCTCCGGCCGGGCACAGCGAGGCCAGAAGTACCAGGAGCCCCCTGCACCCCCATATCGGGCCCTTTCGCCGCCCCGCGAGGCGTGCGATCAGGCGGTTCCCTGCCTGCAAGAGTCGATTACACATAGCCTGATCCCTCAGAAACGGAGGCGCGCCTCCGCGAACAGATGATTCTGATCCGCCCAGTTATTGTCTTTCCGGTAAATAGGGTCGTTCGTCAGATAATGCCGGTAGATCGCGGCGAGTTCCACCATGGTGTTATCCAAGTGCCAGCGCTGGGCGAGACGCGTATCAAGGCGCTCAAAATGGAAGTTACGCAGCTGATCCGTAAAATAATAGGTCAGCGATCCTTTGGTACCGTTGCCAAACCGCTGGGTCCAGGCAAAACTGCCGCTGTGTCGGGCGTTCATCCGAGATTCAAGGCTAACAAATTTATCCGGGCTGGCACTGCCTGTGTATTCGCCGTCAACATCGATGTAGCCATAGGAGGCTCTCAGTAAGGTCCCATGGAAGTCCAGACTGGCCTCAACCTCTGCTCCTTTCTGGGTCATATCAACATTGTTTTCCAGATTCCATTCGCGGATGTTGGTAACCCCTGATATCAGGTTCTCCAGCGAATCACGGAAGAGCTTGATCTCGCTCTGTAGCATTCCCGTAGTCCCCAGCCTGGACTTGAAAAAATAACTTATTTCCCGCGATGTTATCTTTTCCTCTTCAAGTTCCTTGTAGGCAGGGCTGTCTGTTGTCAGCCCGAGGTCAACACGCTTACCTTCCAACGAAGAAGCTTCTTCCGGGGTGATGTTGGCCCCACGGTATTTCCAGTCTGGGCGGCTCTCGAAGGGGTCCGGTAGACGATAGGCGCGTGAGAAGACAAACCGCAGCGTCTGCCGGTCGCTCAATTGAAGGTTGACCGCACCACGCGGCGAAAAGAAGTTTCCGCCCAGGCTGTCGTCTTCCCACATGCTGCCGACATTGGTGGTCAGCCACGGGGTGAGTCCATGTTCAAGGTTGGCGAAGACACGCGTCCGATTGGTGTTGCCCTTACCGTTGAAAAAGGTATCCGATTCATATCTGTCTTCGCGGTAGCTGGCTCCGAAGACGAGCTGCGTCGCGGGTGTAAACACATTGGTATGCTGGAACTCCAGATGGGTACGCGCCTCTTCAAGATCCTCATTGAGATCAGCTTCGAAGGGAGGCTGGCCGAATGCGTTGGCAAGCGGGTCGTCGATGAAAGCCCGCCAGTCCCGTCGGCGCTCACGGGTCTGATGATAGAGCTGGATATGGAAGAACCGGTCTGGGGATGGTTCATGGTGCCACGTCACAGATCCATGCCAGTCTTCGCCTGTCACATCAGGGTTGTTTCGCGGATTGAACCCTGAGTATTCCGCTGGGTCTCCCTGCTCATAGACATCGTGGTAACCGAATTCCATGTCAAGTTGGTCTTCCGGACCGAGTGTCAGCTCCCCAGAATAGTTCAGAGACAGCGTGTCGTAGCCGTCGCGGTTATTGCGCGTCTGATCGGTCCGGCCGCCGTCAGGGTCAGGCACATACCGGAAGTCGAATCCATCGCTTCGGCGCTGGTTCGCCGAAATCCGCCAGTTCAGAGGACCGCTACGGGAGCCTACTGACGCGTAGTAGTGGCCCAACCCATCGTCGCCCCTGACCCCTTTGGTTCCCCGCAGCTCAACGCCGTGGGTATCGCTTGGAGACTGGGTGATGATGTTGATCACGGCAAGAAAGGAGTTGGCGCCATAGGCGGCAGCGTTGGGCCCTCGTGTGACCTCAATGCGGTCGATGGCATCCATGGGCACTGGCAGGTTGGTCCAGTCCATGTCCGCCAGGCTGGCGTTGTAGTAGGACCGCCCATCGACCAGAACCTGAAGTCGGCGCTGTTCAACGGCCACCGTGCCGTGATACGAGACGACCGGGTCGTTACTGCCCACGTAGCCGACGGTCATACCCGGAACCAGGCGGAACGCATCCCACAGGTTGAGCACTCCGAGATCCCGCAGCAGATCACCTTCCAGGATAGTGACAGTTCCCGGAGTTCTGGCTTTCGACTGCCTGAGGCGACTGGTGGTAAGAACTTCAGGAAACGCGCTTTCTTCCGGCTCATCTGCCGTAGCAATACTCGTGCCGTTGTGGGTTTGCGCACCCACAGCGCCCCACACCAGCGAGAAAGCCAACAGGGCAGGGGAAAGCCTCAGTATTCTGGGCGGGGCATAGCGCATATGACCATCCTCCGTACAGTCAGAGCATACGGGCCAGCATGGAGTCGGGCAGGCGTCGAAGGACAAACGCGATGGCGGTCCAGGGCCAGGGCGGTACGCAGGCTACCGGTTTACCTTTTTCGATGGCAGCCACCATCGTGCGGCAGCCCGTCTCAAGATCGACCCGGAAGGGCGCATTTTTCACGTTCTCATTGATGGCCGTGAGGATATACCCCGGAAACAGAGTGGTAACGCGGATTGGCGAAGCCTTTTTACGCAACTCCACGCGCAGACCTTCCGCCAGGGACGCCAGGCCGGTCTTCGTGGCGCTATAGACATTCATATTACCCGGCATGCCGCGAACCGCTGAAATTGAGGAAACGGCGACAAGATGCCCATAATTCTGGCGCCGGAAAATCGCCATGGCCGCCTCGAACTGGGCAAGTGCTGCTACAAAGTCCGTTTCCGCGGTCTCACGGTTGGCATCAAATCGTCCTGTACCCAGCGGCTGCCCCTTGCCGATGCCCGCATTAACCAGAATACGATCAATGTGCCCGAATGCCTCGCAGAAGTACTCGAAAACCTGGAAAACAGCATCATGATCGTTTACATCCAGGGGAGATACTCGCACGTCCACGCTTGGGTGATCACGCTGAATCTCATCCCGAAGCTGCTCAAGTTTCTGCCGCCGACGCGCGCACAGCGCGAGACTGTAACCACGCGCTGCAAACTCTCGTGCCATGCCTTCTCCGAGACCGGAACTTGCGCCAGTAATAAGAACCACGGATGTCATAAGGGAGCCTCCTCGGCAAGCGGGTCCTGCAGTTGGCGGACATCGATACCGGATGATCTCAGGAGAGCATTGGCGTAAACCCCGAGAAACCACAGGTGCTGCTCTGAAGGAATCTCGCGCAATCGAGTATCCAGCCACTCATGAGCCTGCTGGACCTCCCCATCCGAGGGCCGTTCAGCGCTGTCGGGCAGGGCGGCCGTCTGGTTTCGGGTGGCGAGTTTGTCCGCCGCCGCATGGTTGACCGGAAAAAAACGCAACAACGAAAGGATCTGAGCATCCACACTGGCCGCCACCTCACGGGCGCTATCCAGTTTTTCGCTCAGTGGCTCACCGAAAGCCACATGCACACGGCCTTTGTAGCCGGTAATACCGCGTACAATGCTTTCCATATCTTCTCCCGGGCGTTTGCTGTAGCCGCCCGTGCGGGAGTGAGATTCGAGTTCCCGTGCTTTGTCACTGTCACAGGGATCATACTCGTAAGAAATGGCCACCGGCACAATGTTCAGATCCTTCACAGCGTCTGCGATGCTGACGCTATCACGCTTATGGCTCATGTGCAGCATCTTGATAATGGCAGGATCCGTAGTGTCGATGCTGTCCTTTGCGCGCCCCTCTCGCTGGGCCATCCACACTGAATGACCGTCGCGGAGCGAGTCGCGGATGTAGGCGGAAAGCGTCAGAAATGCGTTGCGCATTTCCCGGGGATTCGAGAGGTTGCGCCGAACGATGAAGCTTTTATTGAGCCGCATCATATCCGCAACCATGGGGTTACCCACTAGGTTATCGCCGATGGCTATGCGGGTTGTGGCGTGGCTACTTTTATAGAGGACGAAGTTGACCAGCGCCGGATCCAGGACGATATCCCGGTGGCTGGATAGAAACAGACAGGACTGGTCTGCGCGCAGATTGTCCAGGCCGGACCAGGTGATAGCGTCAGTGGTATTGTGCAGACCGCGCTCAATCAGCGGCGCTACACGATGCTGCAGCTCGTCAACCGAATCAATGCTGCGCAGGAGCCTGCTCAGCTGCCAACGGACCCATAACCTCACCGGACCGGGCAAGAACCGGTGAAGCCGTTTTACTCGGAAGCGCCCGATCAGGTCCTGGAAATCAGTCCGCCTGAGCAGGCGTTCGATAACAGGCTGAACCTCATCATCCGAAAAGGGCCGGATATCGTCTGAGTGGGACATTGCCGCTCCGTTTACCAAATTCAGAACGGCAGGATAGCCATCTTTAAGCCCGGCGTCATGCCCCCAGGGGCAACAGGTCACGAACGTCGCAGTCGAGCGCCTCGGCAAGTCTGTAGACTTTTTCCAGTGTGATATTCACCTGGCCACGCTCGATACGTCCCATGTAGCTGCGATCAATTCCTGCGCGCAATGCCAACTGGTCCTGGGAAATGGCCCGAGCCCTGCGGATTTCTCGGACATTGGAACCAAACTTCTGTGCGTTGTATTTCATGACTTGCCTCTCATGAGGTCAAAACTATCCTGATTCTGCTTAAGCTGCGCTACAGTCTATAATCCTCTGACTGCCCAGCAATTTTTCAGCATTTTATATCTATTTGTTTTCATTCCCTAATTGATTGCATCGTTTCATAACTAACT
Source organism: Salicola sp. Rm-C-2C1-2 (assembly GCF_040196175.1). Classification (NCBI taxonomy): domain Bacteria; kingdom Pseudomonadati; phylum Pseudomonadota; class Gammaproteobacteria; order Oceanospirillales; family Halomonadaceae; genus Salicola; species Salicola sp. Rm-C-2C1-2. Next base: position 1,080,168 of record NZ_JBEFNF010000001.1, read on the forward strand.
GGTTCCTGAAAGCTTCAGCGGCTCGTTTGTATGCATCCTGCAACCGATAGGCGTAATTGCTTCTACCCCCTATTTAACCTTTCTTTTATTACGCATAATGTATATTATGTTAAATGATGTCTGGTTGGCCAGAAGGCAACCTGTTTTTTACATACATTACGATTTCCGGCACTCCCCATCGCATTCTGCTATAACGGATAATGCTGCGTTGCATGGAAAGCAGTCGTACGCAGCCTCAGTTACCCACCATCGGTCATTATGAGGTTGATCAGGGATGCGGCGGCTCAATCTGACTCTGCTCGGTTTCTTGGCGCTGGCTGCAGCGTCTTTCGCCCAAGCGTCGCTGGAAGCGCCTCGTCAGTCCGGGAAATCGACTCCTTTCGCTGCGCACGGAAAAAGCACAACAGCCCTGGAAAAGCAGCGCGAGCGCTATCTTGAGGCTGAACAAGCGCTTGCAAAAGGTGATATGGAAACCTACGAGTCGCTTAGCGCCGCACTAGAGGGTTACCCTCTTCATCCCTACCTGAAACTGAAAAAACTCAGAAAACGCCTTTTTGTGGCCACACCGGCCGAAATCGGGTCCATGATAGCCGAGTACGGCGACGTTCCGCTGGCCCAGACCCTGCGCAGACAGTGGCTCATCCATCTGGGGCGCAGTGGGCAATGGTCAACGCTACGGCAGGTACACGACAGCACCAGTGGAAGTGATCGACTGCGCTGCCTGTCGTTGCGCGCGCATCTCAAGGGCGGCAAGCACAGCCTGGTAATGAACCGGGTATCAGAGCTCTGGCAAAACGGCTATTCCCTGCCGAAGGCCTGTGATCCACTACTGGATTACTGGCGTGATAAAGGCGGGCTGACATCGGGGCTTGCCTGGACCCGCTTTCGTCTGGCGGTAACCAGTGGCAATGTTGGTCTGGCGCGATACCTGCGCCGTTACCTCGACCAGGACGACCGGTCGCTCTCGCGCCTTCTGATCAGTATCCACAGCAACCCTCGACGACTCAGAAAAGTCCGTGAGTTTCAGCGTAATGATGGGCGTCTTGCCCAGGTCGTCGCTTATGGTATGCGCAGGCTGGTGAACCGCAACCCGGAGCGCGCTGCGCAACTATGGCCGTTCTATCGCGGGCGTTTCTCATACGAGCCGGGGACTGTCGCGCATATTGAAAAACGCTTAGCGCTGCTTCTGGCAACCCGGTTCCACCCTGACGCTGCAACATGGCTCGCCCGGGCTCTGGCTCACGGTGAGGACCAGGCGCTGCGGGAGTGGCAGGTACGGGTAGCGCTCCGGGCTGAAGACTGGCCCAAGGTTCTGGAACGAATCAGCGCCATGAACAGGGACCTGCGCGACAAGCCCAGATGGCAATACTGGCGGGCGCGCGCGCTGGACCAGATGAGCAGGCCCGAGCCGGCCCAGAATCTTTATGAGGTGCTGGCGGGGCGCCGGACTTTCTACGGGTTCATGGCCGCCGATGAGCTGGGCTCGCCCTACTCCCTTAATCACGAGGGCGTGGCCGTGGACAGTGAAGCCATCAAGCGCGTTATGGCCATTCCCGGTGTTCGGCGTGCCCTGGAGCTGTATCGCTTGGACCGGGTAAACGCGGCACGCGCGGAATGGCGCCAGGCTATGAACGAACTAAAAGACAAGGATGTTCTGGTAGCCTCGCGCATCGCGCAGGGTTGGGGGTGGCATGAACAGGGCGTACAGGGCGCTATTGCGACCCAGGCCTGGGACCATCTGGGGATGCGTTTTCCCCTGGCTCACCGCCAGAGCTTTCACGGTGCTGCGCGGGATTACGATCTGGACGTGAACTGGCTCTATGCCCTTGCCCGGCAGGAGAGCGCCTTCCAGCCGGATGCCCGCTCCCATCGAGGCGCTTTCGGCCTGTTGCAGCTGCTGCCGTCAACGGCGCGCGAAACAGCTCAACAGGCTGGGCTCAGCTTCAAGGGCGTTGCCACTCTGCTCGACCCCAGCGCCAACATCCGCCTGGGCAGCGCGCATCTCAGCAGCCTTCTGGAGCGTTTCGATAACAATCGCATCCTCGCCACGGCAGCTTATAATGCCGGCGAATACCGTGTAAGTCAGTGGCTCGACGACGAAACCGGGGACCTGGATTCCGACATCTGGGTGGAAACCATGCCGTACCACGAAACACGCCAATACGTGCGCAATGTGATGGCGTACACCGTAATCTATGGCTATCGGCGGGGCGAACCGCCGAGCCACTTGCTCACTAAGCGCGAACTGGCGTGCATGTGCCTCGACGACGGTCCGGAGTAACCCCCCTCAGGCCGGACGCACCTGGTAGTTGGCTTGCGCCCTAGCCACGATCTCGCCACTGGTATCCTTGAGATCCAGCTCGATGATGAGTTCCGCCCTGCCGTTCGCCACAACGTCCTGCTCGATCCGCGCTTTACGCTCTGAATCCAGCGTCAGCTCTACCTCAAGGTCCGTGCGCGCCGGTTGGTCATAGAAAATGTGCAGATCCCTGAGCACCGGGATCAGCTGCCCCTCGAACTCCACCAGCGCCATGGCGCCAAAAGGAATCTCCGCAAGCAGGAACTGGGCCCCGGCGTAGACGGTACCCAGATGATTGCGGTTGCCCTTACGGGTCAGCCGTGCCCGCAGGTAGCCCTCACGCAGCTCGACCACACTGAACCCATTGCGGCTGGTGAACGGCACACTGGCAGCGATAAGGCGATTGAGCACCCCGTAACCCAGCCTCTTCTCGAATCGGGCCAAGCCGGGGACGGGCCGGCCGGCCTCCTCGAGCTGCTCGAAATAGCCCCGCACACGGGGCGCCAACGTATTGAACACCTTCATGACACGTCCTCTGTCAGACCTTGAAACGCGCTACTTTATCACGAAGTGTGCTTCCGACTTCACTGATTTCACTGCTCAAACGGTCGTTTTCCGAAGCCGTAGCAGCGTCCTGGCTCTGGTCCGCGATGCGGGTAATGGAGCTGTTGAGTTCATCCACGGCCGAGGTCTGCTGTGCCGAGGCGGTAGCGATCTGATTGGTACGGTCACCGATATCAGAAATGACCTAACTGATCCGCTCAAGGGCTTCCATGGCATCCCGCGCCTTCTTTAGCGCCAGCAGGTTGGTCTGCTCGGCAATGCCTTCAATCACCTCCAGAACGCCGGTAATTTCGCCAACATCGTTGCTAAATCTATGCCAGCTGACCAAATTCATCCCTGCTCTCCACCTCAAGCCGCTTGGTCAGATCCGCTTCGCCAGAAGCAATCTCATTCATAGCCCTGAGAAGCCGCCGCGCGGGTCTCAGCAGGATGTTGAGACTGAGGTGTATAATGATGTCGGCTCCCGCAAAGCCTTCATAGTCACCCGCTGTTACCAATCAGCAGCTTCTGGCTGAAGGACAGGGATTTCATACCGATGCTCCATTGGGTGATTCATGGACAACATAGTTGTTAACGGCCATCGTCGCGCGGGCTTGAACCTGGGTTATCATGGGCTCTGTACAAGTTGCCGACGAACGAGTAAGGAGAAAATGCTTGATGGCTCACGATGAACTTCATCTCCAGACACGCAATCTGGAACTGCGTGATTACCCGCAGCTGCGCGAACTCATGGACAGGGTCTATGACGACATTGGCGGTGCCTGGCCGCGGGATACCATCAAGCACATGATCGAGAAATTCCCGGATGGTCAGATCTGCATTGAGGATAATGGCCGGTTGGTCGCAGTAGCGCTAACCGCCCGAGTGGATTACCAGCGCTTTTCCAACCCGCACACCTACGATGATCTGGTCATGAACAATGACCGCATACTCTACAACCCGGAAGGCGACACCCTTTACGGCCTGGATGTATTCATCCACCCGGACTATCGTGGCTACCGCCTTGGGCGCCGGCTTTACGACGCGCGTAAAGAGCTGTGCCGGAGCCTGAACATGCGGGCGATCCTCGCCGGTGGCCGGATTCCGGGGTACCGCCAGCATGCGGACCAGATAAACCCTGCTGAGTACATTAAGCAGGTCCATCGCAAGGAAATCTATGATCCGATCCTCTCCTTTCAATTGTCCAACGACTTTCAGGTTAAGCGCCTTCTGCACAAATACATCCCAGAAGATGAAAAATCAAAGGGATACGCCACACTCCTCGAGTGGAACAATATCATGTTCGAGCCTCCCACCTCGGTGCTCGAAAGCCGCAAGAGCCAGGTCCGCCTGGGTGCAGTGCAGTGGCAGATGCGTGAATTCAACTCGGTTGATGAAGTGCTGCGCCAGGTGGAGTATTTCGTGGATGCGCTGTCTGACTACAAAAGCGACTTCGCTGTCTTTCCGGAATTTTTCAACGCGTCATTGATGGGGCTCACCGACCAGACGGATCAGACCAAAGCCATCCGATTCCTGGCCGCCTTCACAGAGAAATTCCGGGATGAAATGTCCCAGATGGCGGTGAGCTACAACATCAACATTGTCGCCGGCTCCATGCCGCTGTTCGAGGACGACCGCATCTATAATGTGTCGTACATGTGCCATCGTGACGGGCGCATTGACGAGCAACGCAAGATCCACATCACACCCCACGAGCGCCGCGACTGGGTGATCGAGGGCGGCAACGAGCTGGGCGTTTTCGATACCGACGCCGGTCGCGTCATGATCCAGATCTGCTATGACGTTGAGTTTCCGGAGCTGACCCGCATCGCTGCTACCCAGGAACAGGGTGTGGACATCGTTTTCGTACCCTTTTGGACGGACACCAAGAACAGCTACCTGCGCGTTCGCAACTGCGCTCAGGCCCGCGCCGTGGAAAACGAGTGCTATGTGGTCATCACCGGCAGCGTTGGTAATCTGCCCCGTGTGGAGAGCCTGGACGTGCAGTACGCCCAGTCCTCGGTGTTCTCACCCAGTGACTTCGCGTTCCCTCATGATGCGGTGATGTCCGAGTCCACTCCGAATACCGAGATGATCATGTTCTCGGATCTGGATCTGGACAAGCTGAAAGTCATCAGAGCTGAGGGTTCAGTAACTAACCTTAAGGACCGCAGGCCAGATCTTTATTCGCTGAAATGGCGGGGGTGACCTGCGCTGGTGAAATGTTAGACTACTCAAACATTAAGGGCTTTGACTCACATTAACATTCAGGGAGATAGATCGATGGGTAAGAAAAAAAAACTGGGCATCAGTTCGCTGGTTGAACGCGTTGAGCAGCTGGTCAACGATGCGCTCAAGCGGATAGATACACTGCAGAGTCAGGTGAACGACCTGCGTGAACAGATGCTGGAGCGGGTTGGATTCAGTGACAAATCCGCTGACGATCAGAAGTCCGGCACCTCAGGTGGCGGACAGAAAACCGGTCAATCCGGTAAAAGCCAATCCGGCGGCACATCCTCTCCCCAAGCTGGGTCCGGTTCCAAGAAAGCCACACAGTCCGGGAAAGGCGAGATCAAGAGTGACCTGACCCAGATCAAAGGTATTGGCCCGGCCACTGCCAAGAAGATGCAAGCTAAAGGGATCACGTCAATCAGCCAGTTAGCCAATCCCTCAGCGGATGATCAGAAGAAGCTTGAAGAGTTCCGTAAGCTGAAGAGTTTCCCAAGCTGGCAGGCTGAAGCTAAGAAGCTGCTCTGATAGCCTTTTTCAAAAGAGCCGGGGTTATCGAACCTGATCCCGGCCTCTCCCCGGTTACAAAAGAAAACATTCATTAACGCCTCTTAACACGTAAAATCTTCTTTTATCCCAACCTATTTGTGACGTAATTCCCTACGATGTAAGGGATCTTGTCTAGTGTGGAAAGCGAAACATCCGCACTAATGAACAAAAAAGGATGGCGCTCATGGCACTGGAATCCCTTCCAGCCTGGCTGACTCTCACCGTGGCGATCATTGCGGTGATTGTCACACTTGCATTGATTGCGGTCACAGCAGTGCTGAGCTTCTATCTCGTGCACTCGCGCAGAGAAAAGAGTGAGCGGGAAATCACCCTGAGAAAATTTTCCAGTGCCGTCATGAACAGCGGCGCCATGATCCTGATCACAGACGCCAACGGTAGCATCGAGTTCGTCAACGACAGGTTCTGCCAGCTCACCGGTTTTTCCCGGGACGACGTCCTCAGCCACTCTGTTGCCATGCTCAGCGCCACCATGAACCTTTCTGGTACCGAAACCGGTGTTCTGACGAACTTCCTTGATTGTCTGCAACCGCACTGGAAAGGTGAACTGCTGTGCCGCACCAACGCCAGTACGCCGCTTTGGACGGCCGTAACCACTTCATCAGTGCTGAATGATGACGCTAAGCCGGTCAATTACATCGTCTCCGCGGTGGACATCACCGAGCTCAAGCTGGCGCACGAGCGCATGGAGCAACTGGCCCTTTTTGACAGCCTAACCAACCTGGCGAACCGGCGCCTGTTTCAGGACCGACTGGAGCAGGCGCTTCAGAGCGTAGGGCGTGGTCAGAGCCGTATCGCTCTGCTTTTTCTGGATCTCGATCAATTCAAACAGGTTAATGACAGCCAGGGACACGATGCCGGTGATATGCTGCTTCTGACAGTGGCCGATCGACTCAAATCCTGTGTCCGCGCTCAGGATACGGTAGCCCGGCTGGGCGGCGACGAGTTCACCATTCTCCTTCACGATGTCTCGGATACCAAGGATCTGACCATGATCGCCGAGAACATCCTTTCCAGCCTCAAAGCCCCCATCCGCCTAAAGGGGCAGGAAGTACTGGTCTCAACCAGCATCGGCATTACCTCTGCGCCCGCTGACGGTGATTCACCGGATACACTGATGAAGAACGCGGATCTGGCTCTGTACCGGGCCAAAGATAAGGGGCGGGACCAGTACGACTTCTATACTGAGAGCCTGAATAACCGGGCTGAACAGCTGATGACGCTGGAGCGTGAACTTCGCCACGGTTTGCGACGAGAAGAGTTTTTTCTTCTTTTCCAGCCCCAGGTGGACCTGCATACCGGCGACATCACGGCCATGGAGGCCCTGGTGCGCTGGCAGCACCCGGAGCGCGGCGAACTCCTGCCGTATGAGTTTATTCCAGTAGCGGAGGATACAGGCCTGATCATGCCGCTTGGCAACTGGGTGCTCCAGCAGGCCTGCATGCAGATCAAACTGCTGCACCAGCTTCTTGGGCGCGGTGTCAGAGTGGCAATCAACGTCTCCGCCCGTCAGTTCCGGGACCCAGGGCTAGAGCACGTGATTGACTTTGCACTCCGTACTTCCGGGCTTGAGGCCCGCTTTCTGGAAATTGATATCCGCGAGGTTATGCTTTCAGAGGAGCCGCAAGTGGCCAGGGATCAGCTCACCCGTATCCGCCGCACCGGCGTCACCATAACCCTTGATGACTTCGGAACCGGGTACAGCAGTTTGCGGCAACTACGCTCGCTGCCCGTGGATATGCTCAAGATTGGCCAGACTTTTGTGAAAGAGATCCCCGAAGATGGCCCGAACACGGATATCGCCACCGCCATCATCGGCATTGCACAGCAGATGGAAAAACAAGTGGTGGCGGAAGGCGTCGAAACGGAGCAGCAGGAATACTTCCTGCGCATGCATGGGTGCTCGCTGGTGCAGGGCTACCGTTATGCAACTCCCATGACTTTCGACGAACTCTATCGCTATTTCAGCAGCGACAACGAGCGCGAACTCAAGGCCTGAAGCAGCAGGCTCACTGCATTTTTTCGGCCAGCCCCTGATGGCGGTTCAGGATACCCTCAATCCGCTCCAGTGACTCATTGGTACTCTGGGAGGGCTCTTTGTCGAACTCCAGTCCAAAGAAATACCCGTTCTCATCCGTCTGGGCATGGCGCACGCTGGCTGCTACCTGATCCACGGTAATATCGCCGACCTCGGTATTCAGCCTTAGGCTTACCTGTACCCGACTGTCTGGTTTGAGGATTTCATCAGAGGCAACCACCCCAATCCCCAGACGGTTGTAATCCACCACTTCAACATCAACCCAGGTTGAGCCGATAAGGCCTTTACGGACCTTGACCCGGGCATCCATGGATACCCAGGGTAGGCGTTGTTCACGACGCCGTTCTTTCATCCCAAAAGTCTCCTTGTCGGTGTCTTTTTGTATTGTGGTCGAGGGTCGTCAAGCGGTAAAGTCTTCAACCCCATTTAAATAGCGGAGTGGCTGCTGAATTGGCTGTCTCAACGACCGCAAAATCGGATCTCCTATTTGTTGCCGCAGCTCTTCTAGCCGCCATCAGTTGGATGTTCTCCCGCGAGGCGGTGCTCGCAATGCCGCCGCTGCTGTTCCTGTCACTGCGTTTTCTGCTCGCGGGGAGCGTTCTGGCCGCTTTCGGTTGGCACCATTTCAAGGGTCTCACGCGGGAGCAGTTCCTTCGGGCCGCACGCGTTGGCGTTGTTTTCGGCGCCGGCATGAGCTGCTGGGTCACCGGACTGCATCTGACCAGTCACATCGGCGAAGGGGCGTTCATCATCAGCCTCAACGTTGTGTTCGTACCCGTTATCGCCCGGTTGGTCTTCGCCGAGGAACAGCCCATCACTACCTGGCTGGCGTTACCGGTAGCCATGGCGGGACTGGCTCTTCTGTCGCTGAACGGCGGGTTCGATCCGGAAGCCGGCCAAGTGTTCTTCCTGCTTGCCGCTCTGATTCTCGCGTTCTACTTCACGCTCAACGCCAGGGCAGCCAACACTCATCCGGCGGGCCGTAAGACACATCGTGCCGCCCTGCCCGTCTATCCACTAACCACCATTGCCCTATCAATGGTCGGCACCGTCACACTGGTGCTGTCATTGGTGCTGGAGCCCTGGGCACCGACATTCAGCGACTTTGGCGGTGATCTGGTGCTTTGGATCGTGCTCAGCGCCATTGTCGGGACGGCAGCCCGCTTCTTTGTCCAGACCTGGGCTCAGAGCCTCGCGGCCCACAGTCACGGTGTGGTAATCCTTTCCATGGAACCGGTCTGGGTCGCGTTTTTTGCCGTGGGATGGTTCGGCGAAACGATGGTTTTTCAGCAATTTGCCGGCTGTGCCCTAATACTGACGGCGCTTTTCGTGAACCGCTGGCACACAGTGCGATCGCTGATACGTGATCTCCGGGGCAATTAGTTCTCACCCCAGAGTGCTTCAAGACGCGAGTCACGGCCGCAACTGTTTCGGTAAAACCAGTACTGGATGGCGTTTTTATCGTAATAATTCTGATGGTAATCCTCCGCCGGGTAGAACGCCTCCAACTGTCGGATGGGAGTCACGATCGGTTTATCAAAACGACCGGAATCCGCCAGAGACTGCTTTGAGGCTTCCGCTGCCTTCCGCTGTGATTCAGACTGGGTAAAAACAGCGGTGGTGTACTGGTAGCCCCGGTCGCAGAACTGACCGCCGTCATCCAGCGGATCCACGTTGCGCCAGAAGACTTCAAGCAGCTTGTCGTAGGAGACTCTGTCCGGGTTATAACGCACGCGGACCACTTCCAGGTGCTCTGTTTCCCCTGAACTCACCTGCTCATAGGTTGGGTCCTCAAGATTGCCACCGGCATAACCGCTGGTGGTATCGGTTACGCCCTCAAGTTTGTCGTAAGGCGGTTCCATGCACCAGAAGCAGCCACCGGCAAAAACCGCCGTTCTGGTTTGCTCTTGGGCATGAGCCGTCAGGGCTATCAGCGAAAGCAGCAGCAGGATCGTTAAACGCACAGTTCTTATCCTCTCAGCGCCGGAAGGATTTCACCTCCTGGTACAAATTGAAGGGCCAGGCCGTTGTTGCACCATCGTTTCCCCGTGGGATCTGGGCCATCATCGAAAACATGCCCTTGGTGGCCACCGCAACGAATGCAGTGGTACTCAGTCCGGGGCCAGAAGGCCTTGTAGTCCGTTTTAGTGCCCATGTGCTTCTCATGAGCTGCCCAGAAACTCGGCCAGCCTGTGCCGGATTCGTATTTGGTATCAGAGCTGAAGAGCGGCAGATAACAGGCCGCGCAGACGAAGGTGCCGCTTCGGTCTTCTCCATTGAGTGGGCTCGAACCCGCGGGCTCCGTTTCAGCCTGGAAAAGAATCTGCCAAGCGGCATCCGGTAACTTATCACGCCACCAGTCAACGCCGTGCTCTAGAGGCTTAAGTGCTTTCTCGGGGACCGAGACATCATGGTGATACTGAGTCTGGCGGGCGACCACCCATGAACTCGGCAAAATGTACAAAGCCCCTCCAGCCAGTATTGATGAGAGCAGATGCCTGCGTTTCATGGTGGTCTCCGCGTTTCGAATTAGTATATCCATTGTACGCCCGCGTGGCGACCCGAGATGAGAGGTTTGGGCTCTGCAAATGATGCGCGTTCACTAAGAATTATTAAAAAGATTCTGAGGTATTACCCTTTCATGGCGATAGACAGAAGCTGTCTCCATGCGCGGGGCCAAAAGGGACGATACATCAGGGCTTGGAGTGCCGACGTTACGCTTTCACCAGCATTGCCGTTTAGGGCAAGCGCTTGAGCTCGCCTACAGTACAAGGCTGCCAGGCAGTGGCGTGCAAAGCGCGCGGGCACTGCTCTCTGGAAATGCTCCAACGCATACGTCATCGCCTCACTTCTTGCTTCAGAAACTGGATCAATACCTGGTGGTAAGATGCCCTCAATCGGGCGTATCTGAGCTAGCTCTGAAACGCATCCCGCCGATTCGAATGAGAGCTGGTGAGCCAGCCATAGAAGAAGCGCATGGTCATTGCCCAAAACGAGACGCATCCCGGTCTTCTCCAGTCCCCGAACCAAACGGCGACGGACCAGTATCGCAGTTAAGGGGATCTGCGGCGCCACGAACAATTCGCGAACCATGGTTGAGTATTTCTGACTTTGAGGAAGAGTTTTGACAACATTGCCCTCTGCGTCAAGCACCTGACTCAGTCCATAAACGGCACCGGTTCCCTTTGGAGACCGCTCGAGGCTCTGCAGCATTCCTTCAAGGAAATCGATAGGCCACAAAGTATGAGGATCCAACCAAGCAACATTTGCGCCTCTCGCCTTTTGCAGAGCCAAACGACGGCCGATAGCCCGGTCGGTTTCTTCAGCCGAAAGCACGCGGACCCGATTTTCATCCCGGGCCCAGTCCTCAAGACGCTCAAGCGTGCCATCCGTCGAAGCGCAGTCCACCGCAACGACTTCCCAATCCGTCAATGTTTGGGCACCAATACACCTGATCAGAGCATCGAGCCAGACAGAGCGGTTGGCTGTAACCAGCAGTAGGCTTATGGCCGGAGCAGCAGGAATGTTACTGGAAACCCAATGTGGCATTAGCCTGATTCCGTTTTTAAACCTATTGTATTGATTCGCTGAAGTGATGATAAATCTTTATGTAGGCCTCCGCCCACCAACCGATGACGACGAGTAACGATGGATTCAAGCTTATTATTCCGAGATACTTATGGACGCCAACAGTATCACCCAGCTCAAAATAAAAACGGCGCCTTGGGGCGCCGTTTTTTATGAACTGACCATAACGTCAGTTTATTCAACACCCTTCAAACAGGTCCATAAACTCGTTCACCGGCGTGCTCTCAAGCGTCTTCTGGTCCTTGCACAGGCTGAAGATCTGCTCGGAACGCTTCTGGGTGAAGCGCGTCGCAAGGTTGTTGCGGAACTTCTGCTCCAGCAACGGGATGCCGTCCTTCCGGCGGCGGCGATGCCCGATCGGGTATTCCACGGCCACGTTGTCAGTACTAGACCCGTCCTTGAAGAACAATTGGATGGCGTTGGCGATGGAGCGCTTGTCCTCTTCCAGGTACTCGCGGGTATAGCGCTCGTCCTCCTGGACCTCCATCTTGCCCCGGATCTCGTCGATGATGGGGTTGTTGGCGTGGAAGTCGTCCTCGTAATGATCCGCTGTGAGATTCCCGAAGATCAGCGGCACGGCAGTCATGTACTGCAGGCAGTGGTCGCGGTCCGCGGCGTTGGCCAGGGTGCCCTGCTTGGAGATGATGCGGATGGCGGATTCGTGGGTGGTGATCACGATCCGGTCGATCTCGTCCAGCCGGTCCTTCACCTGCGGATGCAGGGTGACGGCAGCTTCAGCGGCGGTCTGCGCATGGAACTCAGCCGGGAAGGAGATCTTGAACAGGACGTTTTCCATCACGTAGCTTCCGAATTCCTGGGGCAGCTTGAACTGGCGGTCTTCTTCCGGCTTGAGCTGCTGGTCGCGGTTGGTCTTGCTGAACAGCACGTTGTAGAAGCCCCACTGCGGTGCGCTAAGCGCGCCCGGGATGCCCATTTCGCCGCGCTTGGCGATGTCGGCCAGGCGCACGGCGCGGGAGGTAGCGTCGCCGGCGGCCCAGGACTTGCGGGAACCGGCGTTGGGCGCGTGACGGTAAGTGCGCAGGGACTGGCCGTCGACCCAGGCGTGGGACAGCGCGGCCATGATTTCTTCGCGGTTGCAGCCCATGAGCTTAGCGGTAACAGCTGTGGAGGCGACCTTAACGAGCACCACGTGGTCCAGGCCGACACGGTTAAAAGAGTTTTCCAGCGCCAGTACGCCCTGGATTTCATGAGCCATGATCATGCCCTCAATCACGTCACGCATGGTAAGCGGGTCTTTGCCCTCAGCAACGCGCTTCTGGGAGAGGTGATCCGCGATGGCGAGGATGCCCCCAAGATTGTCTGAGGGATGGCCCCATTCGGCGGCGAGCCAGGTGTCGTTGTAGTCGAGCCAGCGGATGATGCAGCCGATGTCCCAGGCCGCCTTGACTGGGTCGAGGCGGAAAGGGGTGCCCGGAACACGTGCGCCATTCGGAACCTGGGTGCCTTCCACGATCGGGCCAAGGTGCTTGGTGCACTCCGGGAAGCGCAGGGCCAGCAGGCCGCAGCCGAGGGTGTCCATCAGGCAGTTGCGGGCGGTATCGAGGGCTTCCGTGCTTTCGATTTTGTAGTCGAGGACGTAGTCGGCGGTTTTCTGGATGATGTCGTCGTAGTCCGGGCGGACGTTGGATTCTACGTTGGCGCTCATGAGCTTCCCTCTATATTTCCTGTCTGGATTGTTGAATCAGTTGCAGGAATCAGCCGAAAGGGACTGCTTCCCGGGAATCGCTATGAATCCATCCCTGGACGCTGCGCGATTGCCATCCCTGGCAATCGAGCTTCCCGGTAAGCAGTCCCTCACGCCAGATTCTCTCCGGTCGTGTCAGGACCGCTGTAAGCGAAGCTACCGTTCGTCGATGGGCAGCCAGTCCTGATGTTCCGGGCCGGTGTAGTCGGCGCTCGGGCGGATGATGCGGTTGTTGGCGCGCTGTTCTTTTACATGGGCCGTCCAGCCGGCGACGCGGGACATCAGGAAAATGGGCGTAAACAGTTTGGTCGGGATGTTCATGTAGAAATACGCCGAAGCATGGAAGAAGTCCGCGTTGGGAAAGAGCTTTTTTTCGCGCCACATGACTTCTTCACACCGCTCGGAGATGTCGTACAGGCTGGTGTCACCGTGATCCTCGGCGAGCGCGCGCGACCACTTCTTGATCATGGCGTTACGCGGGTCAGCGTCGCGGTAAACGGCGTGACCGAAGCCCATGATCTTGTCTTTGCGCTCGATCATCCTGAGGAGTTTTTCTTCAGCATCATCGGGGTCATCGAATCCTTCGATCATTTCCATGGCGGCTTCATTGGCGCCGCCATGGAGCGGACCGCGCAGGCTGCCGATGGCGCCGGTAACGCAGGAATGGATGTCCGACAGCGTTGAGGCGCAGACGCGGGCTGTGAAGGTGGAGGCGTTGAACTCATGCTCGGCGTAGAGGATGAGCGAGACGTTCATGACATCGGCGTGCAGCTGGCTCGGCTTGCGCCCGTGCAGCATGTGCAGGAAGTGGGAGCCGATGGTGTTGTCGTCCAGGTCCGTGTAGATGCGCACGCCATCGTGGCTGTAACGGTACCAGTAGCAGATAACCGCCGGCAGGGCCGCGAGCATGCGGTCGATGTGATCGTCCTGCTCGCCGAAGTTTTCCTCTGTCTCCAGGTTCCCCAACATGGAGCAGCCGGTACGCATCACATCCATCGGGTGCGCATCAGCTGGAATGCGTTCGAGTACCTCTTTGAGTGTATCCGGGAGATGGCGCTTGCTGGCCAGGCGCTCGCGGTAGGCGTCAAGCTCACGCTGATTGGGTAGATGGCCGTAGATCAGCAGATGGGCCACTTCTTCAAACTGGGCATTATTGGCCAGGTCCGTGATGTCATAGCCGCGGTACGTTAGGCCGGTTCCGGTTTTGCCCACAGTGCAGAGTGCGGTTTCCCCGGCTACCTGGCCACGCAGGCCAGCGCCACCTTGTGGTTTGTCGCTCATGGTTCTGTCCTCTCACCTGTCTTTCAGTCGTTTGTTGCTATTGTTTCTGCGCGAAGAGTTCGTCGAGCTTAGCTTCGAATTCATGGTAATCCAGAAAATCATAGAGCTCATCGCGGCTCTGCATCTGATCCACCACCGCTTTCTGGTCACCGTCATCCAGGATGTGCTGATAGACATTCAAGGCCGCCTTATTCATTGCACGGAAGGCACTTAGCGGATACAGAACCATGGCAACGCCGACTTGAGATAGTTCAGCGCGGTTGAACAGCGGTGTTTTCCCGAACTCGGTAATATTGGCCAGAACGGGCACGTCCAGCGCCTCAACAAACGCCCGATAATCTTCAAGGTCCGCCACAGCTTCCGCAAAAATGGCGTCTGCCCCCGCGTCCACGCAGGCCTGAGCCCGATCAATAGCGGCATCACGGCCTTCCTGGGCGAAGGCGTCGGTACGCGCGATGATGAAAAAGTCTGGATCCTGGCGCGCGTCTGCCGCCGCCATGACGCGGTCAACCATTTCTTCTTTTGATACGATTTCCTTGTTCGGCCGGTGCCCGCAGCGCTTCTGCGCTACCTGGTCTTCAATGTGGACCGCAGCAACGCCCGCCCGTTCCATTTCCCGGATAGTGCGGGCGATATTGAGCGCCCCACCCCACCCTGTATCAATGTCCACCAGAAGCGGTACATTCGAAGCGGCCGTGATCCGGCGCGCATCCTCAACGACATCATTCATGGTGGTCATGCCCAGATCCGGTAGGCCGAAAGAGGCGTTGGCCACGCCACCACCAGAGAGATAGATCGCTTTGTGACCGCTTTTCTCCGCCATAATGGCGGTGTAGGCATTAATAGCGCCGACAATCTGGAGCGGCTGTGCGCTGAGCGCGTCGCGGAAGCGTTTACCGGGGGAGCGGGAGTCTGTCATCAAAGCACCTGTCGGGTCGGGTCTGTAGAAATAGAAATTTTAAAACAGAATAGTCGTGACTCAGCGCACAACTGTCAATCACCCTGCGTACCAATCAGCCTTGGTTCAATCTCAAGATCAACGCCAAATCTGGTTCGCACATCGCTGCGGATGCGCTCAGACAGCGCCAGCAGCTCGGCCCCGCTACCATTACCGTGATGGATCAGCACCAGTGCCTGCTTCGAGTGAACCCCAACGTGGGCCTCCCGATGGCCCTTCCAGCCGCATTGGTCAATCAGCCAGCCAGCCGCAAGCTTGAATCCGCCAGAGTCCGGATAGGCCACCAGCCCTGGGAACTGTTCCCTCAGCGATTCGCCGGTTGCGTGGTCCACAACCGGGTTCTTGAAAAAGCTGCCGGCATTGGGCAACACCGCCGGGTCCGGCAACTTGGCCAGACGGATGCGGCTGACCATGGCCGCGACCGTCTCAGGCGTCAGCTCCTGGTCCGGATCCCTATAATCCGCAACCTCCTGAGCCAGCTCACCATAATCCAGGCGGAAGGTCGCCGAGCGCGATAGCCGGAGCCGCACACGCACAATGATGAAACGCTCCGGATGGCGCTTGAACAGACTGTCACGGTAACCGAACTCGCATTCTTCTGACTCCAGAGTCCGGAAACAGCCCTGCCGCCGATCCCAGGCATCCAGGCTCTCAAAAACATCGCTAAGATCCCGACCGTAGGCACCAATGTTCTGTATGGGGGCGGCTCCAACGGTGCCGGGAATCAGGGCAAGGTTTTCCAGCCCACGGTAACCAGTGGCAGCTGCATACCGGACTACGGCATCCCAGTTTTCCCCCGCCCCCAGGGTCAGAATGACCTGATCGTCATCCAGCACCTGCCAGTGACGCTCGTGGATGGCAATGGCCAGCACGAGTCCGTTGATCGGCGAGCACAGCACCACATTGCTGCCACCGCCCAACACCTGGACCGCCAGTTCCTGTGCATCCGCCCATTGCAGCAGCTGCGGGAGGGCGTCCGGCTCGGCAATGCGGGCGTACCATCGGGCGCTGCCAGGCAACCGCAGCGTGTTGCGCGGTTGAAGATCAACATCCTGCTCCACGAGCCCGGCGTTCATAAGCTGTGGCGGGACCGCAGCTCGGCAAGCAGACCCTCGCCGGCATCCGTGATCAGGTCCAGCACCCGCGTGAAGCCGGATTCCCCGCCGTAATAGGGATCAGGAACCTCGTCCGTATCCGCGTGGCGGGCATAACTGAGAAACAGCTCAACCGATGCATCCGCGTTGGGCGGCGCGATCGAGCGTAAATCACTGTGATTGGCGCGATCCATCGCCAGAATGTGGTCAAAGGTGTAGAAGTCCTCCAGCGACACCTGGCGTGCCCGTTGAGAGGTAAGGTCTATTCCGCGCTGACGAGCGGCCTCTGTAGCCCGCGGATCCGGTGATTTGCCAATGTGCCAGTGACCGGTTCCAGCGGAATCAATCTGGATACGGTCCTGAAGGCGCAGCTCCTCAAGCTGTCTGGCAAACACGCCCTGCGCGGTGGGCGAGCGACAGATGTTGCCCAGACACACAAACAGGATGGAAACTGGTTGCGTCATAATGCGTCACTCCTGCTGAGGTGATTGGCCGGCAAGGCGTACGCGAACCCGTTCGAGATCGGCCTCGGTATCCACGCCTGCCGGCGGCGTCTGTTCAGCGATGCCCACCTGAATCCGGGCGCCGTGCCACAACGCACGCAACTGCTCAAGCGATTCGGCCCGTTCCAGCGGTGTTGGCTGCCAGCCGACAAACTGATGCAACAGGCTTACCCGGTAGGCGTAAAGACCGATATGGCGATACCAGCCCGCGGTATCCGGCACCCACTCGGGCCCACTGCCGGTTTCAAAGGTGGCCCGATCCCAGGGAATGGGCGCCCGCGAGAAGTAGAGCGCGCGTCCGGCGTTATCCATCACCACTTTAACGGCATTGGGATTAAAGAGTTCATCCGGATTGGTAATGGGTTCGCAGAGTGTCGCAATGGCGGCGTCAGGCGCACCTTCGAGCAGGCCAGCAACCTGGTCGATCAACGCGGCGGGCAGCAGAGGTTCATCCCCCTGCACGTTGACGACGATCGCTTCATCATCAAGCGCCAGGCTGGAAGCCACTTCTTCCAGGCGATCGGTCCCCGAGGGGTGATCATCCCGGGTCATCACTGCCTGCCCGCCGAATCCATGCACCGCGTCGGCGATATATTCAGAGTCAGTGGCGATGATGACGCGCCCTGCGCCACTTTCAGCGGCCCTGTCCCAAACATGCTGGATCATAGGGCGCCCGCCAATATCCGCCAGTGGCTTGCCAGGCAGGCGGCTGGAGGCGTAACGCGCTGGGATAACCACAGTAAAGGCCATGATGGGCTCCGTTCAGCGTACCGGCGTAAGCCGTTCGTCCGTGGTCAGGGTTCGGGCTTCCTCCGGAAGCATCACCGGAATGCCCTCGCGGATGGGGAATGCCATGGCGTCATTGCGGCAGATGAGCTCCTGCGCGTCGGCATCATAGATGAGCTTGCCGTGGCATACCGGGCAGGCGAGCAGTGCGATCTGGCGTTTATCCATGGGTTCGGTCCTTTCCCGGCTGTTCAAGCTGTTGGTCGAGTGCGGTCACCAGCGAATCATCCGGCTGGGCGATCACGTCCAGAACCCAGACGTCGTCACTGGCAATTGCGCGGCATTTTACGCCATCCTTGGCCGTCATCACGACGGGTCCATGCAGAAAGTTCAGGTCTTGCGCACGGAAACGGTAGTGATCATCAAACGGATGAGGGATAACCCGGGCACCGAGTCCTGTTAGCGTATCAAAGAAACGGGCCGGGTTCCCGATCCCTGCCACGCCGTTCACGACACGCCCCTGGAGCCATTCCAGGCCTCGGATTTCGCCACTGTGAAGGTTGCGAAGGGCTGTTGGCACAAGTTCTATCGGGTGGCACTGCACGCTTTTGGGGAAGAGGGTCTGGAAAGCGTTATGTGTCGGTTGCCCCGTTATCACGCAGAAATCCACAGATTGGACGCGTTCCAGGGGTTCCCGCATTGGTCCTACCGGCAACAGCGCGCCATTGCCGATACCACGGGCACCGTCAAAAATGCAGAACTCCAGTGCTCTGCCGAGGGCGTAGTGCTGCAGACCGTCGTCACAGACAAGCACATCGCCGAGCTGATGGCGTTCTGCATAGGCTGCTGCGCGCGCTCGGGTGGGATCAACCAGCACCGGTGCGCCCGTTTGCTGCGCCAGCATCACCGGCTCATCCCCGCACTCCGCCGGGTCGGCGTCCGGTTTGGCCACGAAGGGGTAGTAATCCGGTGTCGCGCCATACCCCCGACTCAGGATGACTGGATGCCAGCCCCCAATCCGGAGATGCTCCACCAGCCATGCGGTGAAAGGTGACTTGCCGGTGCCGCCAACCGTAATATTCCCCACCACCAGCACCGGCAGAGGCGAATGATGAACAGTACGCCGGCCACTTGTATAAGCCTTACGCCGGCGTTTAACCAGCCAGCCATACAGCCAAGCCAGTGGCGCGAGCCATAATAGAGGACGTCGATCCGAATACCAGAGCCGTTCCAGCTTATTCCCCATAGCCCGGCCCTGTGGTCAGCCTTCCTCTGAAAACTGCAGGCGGTGCAGCGCTGCGTAAGCCCCGTCACGTTCCATCAGCTCGTGGTGGCTGCCGATCTCCGCCAGACGGCCACCGTCCATGACCGCGATGCGGTCCGCGGACTCGATGGTTGATAGACGGTGGGCAATGACAAGCGTGGTTCGCCCCGCCATAACCTCTTCCAGTGCCTCCTGGATATGGCGCTCAGACTCCGTATCCAGCGAGGAGGTGGCCTCGTCGAGTATCAGTATGGGGGCGTCCTTGATTAACGCCCGTGCGATCGCCAGACGTTGACGCTGGCCGCCGGAAAGGAGCACTCCGTTATCCCCAACAACCGTGTCGAAGCCGTCCGGCAGATTCTCAATGAACGACAGCGCATGGGCCTTACGCGCTGCCTCCCGGATCGACTCACGACTGGCACCGCTCATTTCACCGTAAGCGATGTTACTGGCCACGGTGTCGTTGAACAGCACCACACTCTGCGTGACCAAAGCAATCTGGCGCCGCAGTGACTCCAGGGTAAACTCCCGTATTGAAATGCCATCAATCCGGATGTCACCTTCCGTCAGTTCATAGAAACGCGGGATCAGGCTCACCAGGGTGGATTTGCCGCTACCCGAGCGCCCCACCAGAGCCACGGTCTCGCCTTGCGCCACAGTCAGGTTGATGCCCTGAAGCACGTATTCATACTGCGCATCGTAATGGAACCAGACGTCACCAAAATCGATGCGGCCATCAACGCGCCCCGGATCACGGGTACCGCTATCCTCTTCCTCGGGGTAATCGATGCTCTCAAAAATGCTCTGGGAGGCCGCGATACCCTTCTGGATCTTGGCATGCACTGAGGTCAGCTGGCGGACTGGCTTCGCCATGGTCGAGGCGGCCGTAATGAACGCCACAAACTGGCCGGTGCTCATGGCATCCCGGAATTCCGGAGACAGTGCCACCCAGATCAGGAAACCGATCGCTAGCGAGACCAGGACCTGGACCACTGGAGTGCTGATGGCCTGGGTCTTGGCCATTTTCAGGCTCTGGCGCAGGTTGTCGCGGCTAACCTTGCGGAAACGCCCGGACTCACGCTGCGCGCCACCGAAGGTGCGGACCACACGGTAGCCGGTAATGGCCTCGGACGACACATGGGTCACATCCCCCATGGAATACTGGATGCGCCGGCTGATGCGCCGGAAGCGGCGGCTTACATAGCTGATGATCCAGCCGATAATCGGCCCCACTGCCAGGAACAGCAGGGTCAGCTTCCAGTTGGTGTAGAACATGAAGCCGAGCAGCCCGACCACGGTCAGCCCTTCCCGGAGGATGATCGTCACTGCCTCCGTGGCAGCAGACGTCACCTGCTCGATATTGAAGGTGATCTTGGAAACCAGGTGACCGGAAGATGTCTGGTCGTAGAACCGTGAGGGCACCCGCATGAGATGATCAAACACCTGCACACGCATAACATTGACGATATTCCGGCCCACGTAGTTCATGTAGTACTTGCTGAGAAAGAAACCAACGCCGCGGACCGTGAACACGCTTATAATCAGCAGTGGCAGGAATCGACGATTCTCGGTTGTTGGATTCTGGAGCGCCTCAATCACGAACTCCATGGACCAGGCCATGGCCGTGGACGCACCGGCATATACGGTATTGCCCAACGTCGCTACAGCAAAAGCTACCCAGAAAGGAATTGCATAGCGCAGGAGTCGCTTATACACCTGCCAGTTGGTGAGGTCCGAAATATCAGCATCATTCGCCATTGGCATCGGGGCTTTCCTGGGTGCTGATACTGAGGCCGGTAAAGCCAAGGCTGCCAGCGATGTCCATGGCGCGGACGACCAGTTCATGACGGGCATCGGCGTCGGCGGTGATAATAAACGGCAGATCGGTATTGCCGTCGGCCACGCGCTCGACACGCTGGTTCAAAGCCTCGCGTTCAACACCCTCGAGGCGCTCGCCGTTGACGGAGTAGACACCATCCGCGCTGATCTCCACCTCGATGCGCTCCGTCTCCTGTTCCGCTTCGTTGCCTTCGGCCTCGGGAAGGTCAATCTGAAGCTCTGTCTCGCGAGTGAAAGTGGTCGATACCATGAAGAAAATCAGCAGCAGGAACACCACATCAATCAGCGGCGTGAGGTTGACCGAAACCTCCTGTTGCGATTGGCGCCGGAACTTCACTGCTCACCGCCCTCGTCGACAATAATGTCGCGATCGCCGTGGACAACTTCCACCAGCTTGATCGCTTCCTGCTCCATATTCACGACCATTTCATCAACCCGGCGGATGAAGAAGCGGTGAAAGATCAGCGCCGGAATGGCGACCGTCAGGCCAGCGGCTGTGGTGATCAGTGCCTCCGAAATACCGCCTGCCAGAACGCTGGGGTCGCCTACCCCGGCAAGCTGGATCTGCGAAAACACCTTAATCATGCCGATGACCGTGCCCAGCAGCCCCAGTAGCGGCGTGATGACAGCGATGGTCCCGAGCGGGTTCAGGAAACGCTCAAGCTCATGAACGACCTGCGCGGCCTCATGCTCGATGCTCTCCTTCATGATGTCGCGGCCATGTTTGGCGTTACTGAGCCCGGCCGCCATGATCCGGCCGATCGGCGAGGATTCCTGGATCGCCTTGAGGCGGCGCGAGTTCAGTTCTTTTTTTTTGATCAGGCGCCAGAGTTCATTGGTGGTCGCTGCTGGCGCCACGCGGTTGATCCGCAGTGCGTAGAACCGCTCAATGATGATGGCTAGCGCCAGTACGGAACAGATCAGAAGCGGAATCATGATGAATCCGCCAGGCCTCAGAAGCTCGAGCACACGCCTTCTCCATGCTGTTGAACAAGCGCCAATACTCTAGCACAGGCGTGCCTTCTGGCCACAATCCCGAGTGTACTCAACGCGCCAACCTGCTTGTTCCGGCACCAACCGGATTTCGCCTGTGTGGGGTGTGAACAGCACCCGGGTCTGAGCCTGCTGGTAACGCTTAATAGCAGGTGCGCCAGCCCTGCCCTGGTACCAGTCCGGTGGAGCCAGAACAGAGACCTCTGGGGAAAGGGCCTTGATAAACCCAAGCTGAGAGGATCGCCCCTGACCACCACGCGGCGCCAGCAGCATTCCAATGCTTCTGGCATCGTCCATTTGCGGCAAAAGACGCCTTTCGCCACGCCGGGTTACAGGGCCGGAGAGTAACGCTGTACGTTCTCCGCTGCGCAACAGCAGAGAGCATTGCCCCTCAGGTGTCACTACCCCACTGAGCGTGACGTTCGCCATAGCCCCTGCCTGTACCGTTTCGCACTCGGATGCTGCAGTCACATGCCGGAGCTTCGGCAACCTGGGGGAGCGCCAGTGGTGCTGCCTCGTCATCGCCGGATGCGCCATCACCAGGTGATCGATCCGCTCCACATCGAGTGCTTCCAGCCAGGAGCCGATCCGGTCGCGGGTTATGGCACGGACTCGGGCATCCGGTTCCCGCCCATCGAACAGTATCGTCCGTGTGCCATCCCGGATCAGAACTACCGGCCCACCCACACCATCCGGTATTCGCAGCTCCCGGACGTCGGCTACAGAAGCCGCCCTATCCTTCTCGGCTAGAGGCACGAGCGTCAGTACCAACACCGCCAATAGGCGGTAGGGCCAACCAACCGGCAGCAGCGTGCACAGTACAATACCAGCCGCCAAAACTGCGGTCTCAGCAGCGGGCAAAGGCAACTCAAACGCCCCTTGCTGGGCCCATCCCAGGAACGACCACAGGACAGTGACGGCTAAATCCACCCCGGGCGCCGCCCAACCAGCCGTTTCCGGGGTGAGCAACAGCAACGGAGCAGCAATCAGAAGCACTGGCATCACCACGACGGACAGCCAGGGAATGGCCACCAGATTTACTGCAAACGCGATGCCTGAGGGAGCCATTCCATGCCAAAGCAGCAATGGCGCGAGACCGGCCACGACGGAAACCTGGGCCAGCATCAGACCGAGTAGGGCCCCAGTCCCCCGCAAACGGGCTCCGAGCCCCAGGATCAGACAGGCAACGGCACCGAACGACAGCCAGAACCCGGGGCCCCACGGCGCTCTTGGCTCCAGCATCACGACGATCAGCACTGCCAGCAGCCAGCCATCCCAGAGCCGCCACTGGCGGCCAAAGTTCAGCATCCAGGCTGCCACAACCACCATCACCAATGCTCTCTGGGTTGGCACAGTGAAACCGGCGAGCAATGCGTACCCAGCCGCCACCAGGCCCACCAATGCAAACGCTGCCAGACGGCTCGCGGCGGGTCGCTGGTGCGCGATACGAGTAAGGGGTAACCCTAGGGCGACGCCGGCCAGCGCGGCGACCAGCCCAACATGCAGACCGGAGATAGCCACCAGGTGCTGCGCACCGGTCGCCTGAAGCCGTGCCCAATGCTCCTCATTGAGCCCCGCACGACTGCCCAGCAGCAGCGCCTCCACCAGCTCCGGGAAGCGCAGCCGCTCCCCGTGGTGATTCAGGCGGTGGATCAGCGCAATCCGCGCCGAATGATAATGGCAGCTTAGCCCGCACAGTTCCGGCGCGGGCTCGATCTCGCTGACGGCCGCAACAGCGCCAACACGCTCCCGCCAAAGCCATCGTTCGAATCCTCCCCCACCCGCATTAAGAGGCGCGCGCGGCGGGCGCAGACGGGCATCGAGCACGACGCCACCGCTGATGCTGTGCCGTGACAGGTCGCTGTCGAACGTGGCTCTGATCCGTTTGGGCAGCTCGTCGTTGTCACCGCCTGTACAGAGTACAAAGGCAAGACGATCGCCGCTGCTGGCGCTGGCGGGTTCACAGACATAGCCTTTAACCCTTATCGATTCCGGCCACGTCTGCGTTGTCGCGGGTGGCTGACCCCCCGACCATTCCATTAAGATACGTACAACTATCAACGCCAGCATCCCTGCGCGCATCGCACCCTTCCCTAGTCGTGCCGTGTTTCTATTCGGATGAGGTAAACTTCATTCATGGACAGACGTTTTTTCAAGCGCCTCATCCCTCATCCGGATCAGCTGCGCCGGTTTCGCGCGCTGCAGTTTCTCGGCCACGTGCTGCATGAACCCAATCTTTGGCACATCAACCGTCACTCAGTGTCCCGGGCAATCCTTCTTGGCGTGTTCTGGTGCATGATTCCCATGCCCTTCCAGAGCGTCCCTGCGGCCATGACCGCAATATGGTTCAACGCCAATCTGCCGTTAACCCTGGTCACCATTTGGATCAGCAACCCCTTGACAATGGGCCCAATGCTCTATGCCGGTTACGCCACGGGGGTTCTGATGCTCGGTCGCCCAGAGGAGGCCGACCGATTCCAACTCAGCTGGGAATGGATCAGCGGCCGTGTTATCGAAGTTGGTGTTCCCCTTTACATGGGATCGCTGATTCTGGGCCTTCTGCTCTCCCTTAGTGCCTATCTCGCCATTCAGCATTTATGGCGCCGGCGGGTGCGACAACGTTGGCAGCAACGCAAGCGCGAGCGCCGGATCACGAGGAAGCCGCACTGAGGCCGCCATGATCCAGGCGCATCACGCGCCCCATCCCCTGCGCGAGTTCCAGGTCATGGGTAACTACCACAAAAGAAGCGTCCAGCTGTTCGTTCAGCTCCCGCATCAGCCCCTGGATACGCTCGCCCGTTTCGTCATCCAGATTGCCCGTGGGCTCATCCATCAGCACACAGCGCGGATCGTTAACCAATGCCCTTGCGATCGCAACCCGCTGTCGCTCACCACCGGATAGCTCTGAGGGTTTGTGCTTGAGCCGCTCGCCCAGCCCCACGCGCTCCAGCAGATCCCGAGCCTTGGCCCTGGCCTGGCGCGGGTTGAAACGCCCCAGTGCCGCCGGTAGTGCGACATTATCCAGCGCACTAAACTCCGCCAGCAGATGATGGAACTGATACACAAAGCCCAGCGTACGGTTGCGGAACCGGCAGCGCTCGCGCTCGCGCATGCCATGGATTCGCTCTCCGCCAATCCACACCTCGCCATCGCTGGGCCGGTCCAGCCCGCCAAGCATGTTGAGAAGCGTGGTTTTGCCGGAACCGGAGCTGCCGACAATGGCCAGGGTTTCTCCAGATGCCACACTCAGGTTCACGTCCGAGAAGACTCGCAGGGTATCCTGCCCCTCCCGGTAAGTCTTGGCGAGATTCCGGCACTGGATAATCGGTGTTTCACTCATAACGCAGGGCCTCCGCCGGCTGAACCCGGGAAGCGCGCCACGCCGGGTAGATGGTTGCAAGCAGGCTCATTGCCAAACCTGCGCCGCCCACAATGAGCACGTCATTGAGTTGGAGTTCGGACGGCAGGTAACTGATGAAATACACATCCGCGCTCAGGAACTGCATGCTCAATATGCTCTCGATCCACTCGATCACGCTGCTGATGTTGAGCGCCAGCAGCACGCCCAGTCCGGTGCCGATGAGCGTGCCGCCCACGCCGATGACACCACCCTGAATGATGAAAACCGCCATAATGCCTGCCGGCGTCATCCCCATGGTCCGAAGGATCGCGATGTCCGCTTTCTTATCCGTCACCACCATGACCAGGGCCGAGACGATGTTGAACGCAGCCACCGCCACGATGAACATCAGCAACAGACCAATCATGGTCTTCTCCATCTGGATGGCCTGGAACAGATTCCCGTGAGTCTGAGTCCAGTTCATGGTCCGATAGGCGCCGGGCAAAGACTGCGCGATCCGGTTGGCCACCATCGGAGCCTGGAACAGCTCTTCCACCTGAATCCGAACCCCCTGAGCCCTGTCCCCAAGACGCAGTAGTTTGCCCGCGTCCTTGTAATGAATGAGGGTGTAGCTGCTATCCAGCTCCGCTCCCACGCTGAACGTTCCCACCAGCGTGAATCGCTTCATCCTGGGCAGCACTCCCGCGGGCGAAACGGACGCTTCAGGTAAGACTACCGTCACCTTGTCACCCATGCGGATGCCCAGTCGCCGTGCCAGCGCCTCCCCGAGGATGATGCCGAATTCATCCGCTTTCAGATCGGAAAGACTGCCATGGGTCATGTGTTTCTGGATGATCGATACGTCGGGTTCGTAGTCAGGATCAACACCGTTGATCAGCGCACCCTGGACCTCGCCCCTGCCGGTCAGCATCCCCTGGGCTCTTGAGAACGGGGCCACGCCAGTCACCTTGGAGTTGGACTCAGCCACGTTGGCCACATCCCGCCAATCCTCCATGCCCTCCGGGCTCTGGACTACCGCATGGGGTACCATGCCCAGGATCCGTTCGCGCAGTTCCCGATCAAAGCCGTTCATGACCGACAGTACCGTAATCAGGACCATGACCCCGAGGATCAGGCCCAGCATCGAGACCAGCGAGATGAAGGAAATGAAGTGATTGCGTCGTTTGGCGGCGGTGTAGCGCAGGCCGATGAATACGGAAAGAGGTCTGAACATAGATACGTACCGGAATCCTTGGGCAGGTCGGCCGTGCCTGCACTGTAATGAATCACTGTTACACTCTTGAGGAACGCGTCCAGGAGAAAGTCATGCCGTCAGAACACGATTCCGAGCGTCGCCAGTTCTACCGCATCGAGGACTGTATAGGCCTCGAATGCCGTCAACTCAGCGGGGAGCCAACCGCTCCCGCCGATACCCTTTTTGAGGGTGGTGAAACGCTCCCGCTGGAGGAGGAGCTGCAGCGGCATGATGCGGAGATCCGCCACCAGATCGGGCTGCTTTCGGAAAACGACCGGATTCTCTCCCAGCTCGCCCGTGCCCTCAACGAGAAGCTCGACACGGTGGCGCGGATTATGGCCTTTCAGAAGAATCCCTTGCAAGACAGTGATTGGGTTCACGTGACTCTGTCTGAAGGAGGACTATCTTTTGCCACTACCCAACTGACTCCCACGGTGGACGCGCGTATGGCAGTACGCCTGACCCTGATGCCCGAACTCAGCCAGGTAGCCGCCTTCGCCCGTGTGGTATCGCTGGAGGAAACCGGAGAAGGAACGCGCCTGCACCTGCAGTTTCAGCACATGGAAGACGCTGTGCGCCAGCAGATTGCCCGTCATGTGCTCCGGATACAGGCTCGCAAACGCCAGCAGATACGCCAGCGCCGAGAAACTGGCATGAACTCGGCCTGATTCGACGCAGCCTGCTGGTACGCTATAGTTAGGGCAACACTTACGGATCACCGAGTCTGACCGGAACTAAAACCATGCACACACGCAATACCCGCCAGCTTTGTTGCTGGCTTGTCTCTGTCACACTGCTGCCTCTGGTGGTTTCAACCACATTGGCCCAACAGATGGCCAACCCTGAGGCCGACGCAGCCAGCGCACGCAGCCAGCAGGAACAGAAGAAGGCAAACCACACCAGCCACCCCTTGAGCCTGAAAATCCAGCAGGCGGAAGGAATACGCACCCCACGCCGGGGTGAACGCATGGACTCTGTCCAGAACCGTTTCGGCAAGCCACAATCGCGGCGTGGCCCGGTGGGTGACCCCCCCATCACGCGCTGGCAATACCCGCAATTTGTCGTCGTATTTGAAGGCAAGTGGGTGATCGACACCGTAGTGGAGTCTGACAGCGACAACTGAACCCGGTATTGTTGCGCCTCTACAATCAATGCCTGAGGTTTCCTGAGCCGTGAGCCGTTTCTATCTTGCTGCTGAATGGGCGCCCCAAGGCGCCGTCCTGATGGCGTGGCCCCAGCCCGATTCTGACTGGACAACCCTGCTTGATCAGGCCGAGCCGGTTTTCACAGCAATCGCCAGGGCAATCCTTTCTGATCAAGACTTAATATTATGCGTCAAAAGTCAGCGACAGGCCTCTGATCTGAAAAAACATATAGTGACGAAAGAGGGTCGCGGGCAACTGTATACCGTTGTCGTGTCGACCAACGATACCTGGGCGCGGGACTTTGGTCCTCTGACCCTGACCGACGGCACAGAAACACGGTTACTGGATGCCACCTTCAACGGCTGGGGCAATAAATTCCTGTCCGAAAGGGATAATGAGGTCAACCGTGTTCTTCATCGTCAGGGCGCTTTCGGCACCCTGGCCATGGACAGCGATCCCATGGTGGTGGAAGGCGGTGCGATAGATACTGATGGCATGGGAACGCTTCTGGTCAACCGCCCCTGCATCATGAACCCAAACCGCGGCAACCCGGACCCCGTTGAGGAGCACATGACTCAATGGTTGCGCGAACGGCTGGGGGCTGCGCACATCCTCTGGCTGGGTCAAGGCTTCCTTGAGGGTGATGATACGGACGGTCACATTGATACCTTGGCACGCTTCGTCGACTACAGGCATATCGTCTACCAGAGCTGCAACGACCCGGAGGATGGCCACTACCCGAAGCTCCAGGCCATGGCAGGCGAGTTGGCAGCCCTTCACAGTGCCAGCGGCCAGCACTACCGCCTCACGCCCCTGCCCTGGCCGGACCCGATCCACGACGCTGAAGGCAATCGGCTTCCAGCCACCTATGCGAATTTCCTCATTACCAACCATTCCGTTCTGGTGCCACGCTATGAGTTGCCACAGGATGATGAAGCATGCCGTGTCCTGGCCGGCTGTTTCCCCGAGCGCCAAGTTCGGGGCATCCCGTGCCGCCCGCTGATCCAGCAGGGCGGCAGCCTTCATTGTCTCACTATGCAGTTACCACCGGGAGCCATTCCCAATGCGCCATAACCGCTCATTCACCGCCGCCGCCATTCAGCAGAGCTGCTGCACGGATCGGGAGACCAACCTGGCCCATTCCGCGCGCCTGATCGAAAATGCTGCGCAACGGGGGGCAGATCTGGTCGTGCTCCAGGAGCTTCACACCAGTCCCTACTTCTGCCAAGAGCAAGCCGTGAGTGTTTTCGACCGGGCGGAGCCCATCCCCGGACCCACCACCCGTTACCTGGGCGAGCTGGCTGCGGAACTGGGGGTGGTGATCGTAGGCTCGGTGTTCGAGAAGCGTATGGCGGGTGTACACCATAACACCGCAGTAGTACTGGACAGTGATGGCAGCCTGGCCGGCACTTACCGTAAGATGCATATTCCGGATGATCCCGGTTTTTATGAAAAATTCTATTTTACGCCCGGTGATGCCAGCCGGGATGCCTTCCGGCCCGTGGCGACAAGTCTCGGCTGGCTGGGTGTCATGGTCTGCTGGGATCAATGGTATCCAGAGGCTGCCCGGCTGATGGCGCTGGCTGGCGCCGAGGTTCTCATCTACCCCACTGCCATTGGCTGGGATCCGGCGGACGATCTGGATGAGCAGGCACGCCAGCTGGATGCCTGGGTTACCGTCCAGCGCGGCCACGCCATCGCCAACAATCTGCCCGTGATCGCGCCCAATCGGCATGGCTTTGAGGCGGCACCGGATGACGCCGGAGATGGTATCCAATTCTGGGGTAGCAGTTTCATCTGCGGCGGTCAGGGCGAATACCTGGCGCGCAGTGCTGGCGAGGGCGACGACGTCCTGCTGGCCTCAATCGATCCTGACCGAACCGATGCACTGCGCCGTATCTGGCCCTATCTGCGGGATCGGCGCGTGGATGCCTATGATCACCTGACCCGACGCGTGAGGGACTGATGCACAACGCCGACCTGCTCCAGCAAACCGCCGACCAGCTCAACCGGGTGCTGCTCGGCAAACGTGAACAGGTACGCCTCGCTCTGTGCTGCGTGCTGGCCCAGGGGCACCTGTTGATTGAGGACATCCCGGGCATGGGCAAGACGACCCTCTCCCATGCGCTGTCCGGAACGCTCGGCCTCAGCTACAACCGCATCCAGTTCACCAGCGATCTGATGCCCGCGGACCTGTTGGGCTTTTCCATGTACGACAAGGAAGCCGGTGACCTGGTCTTCCATCCAGGGCCAGTGTTTGCTCAGGTGATCTTGGCGGATGAAATCAACCGCGCCTCGCCGCGTACCCAGAGCGCCCTGCTTGAAGCCATGGAGGAGCGCCAGGTGTCCATTGAGGGCGAGACCCGGCCACTGCCCGACCCTTTCTTCGTGATCGCCACCCAGAACCCGCTCGACCAGCGTGGCACTTTCCCCCTGCCGGAAAGCCAGCTGGACCGCTTTCTCATGCGCCTGACTCTGGGCTATCCCGATGAACGCGCGGAACGCGAGCTGCTGATGGGGCGGGATCGGCGCCACATGACGGCCGAGCTGGCGCCCCTGCTTTCATCAGAGTCTCTCCAGCGCATGCAGGCACTGCTGCCAGAGATCGGCGCTTCCGACGCGCTTCTGGACTACATCCAGCGCATCCTGGCCTACAGCAGGGACATCCCCGGTGTTCTTTACGGGCTCTCGCCGAGGGCTGGCCTGGGCCTTCTGCGCGCCGCCCGCGCCTGGGCGCTGATGGAAGGCCGTGGCCATGTGCTTGCGGACGACGTTCAGGCCGTGCTGCCCAGTGTTGTAGAGCACCGCCTGGTGGATGACCACCACAACCGCCAGGAAATGCTCTCCCAGCGGATCCTGCGTGACGTGCCCGTAATCGTGTAGCGCCAGGCCCTGCCCCAGCGTTACCATGACCACCATTGATTGACACCGTTTTCCTGATAGAGGAACAGCATGAGCGACAGCAACCATCATCGCCTGATCATTCTGGGCTCCGGCCCCGCCGGCTACACGGCCGCCGTTTACGCCTCACGCGCCAACCTCAACCCGACGCTCATTACCGGCATCGAAGTGGGTGGCCAGCTCACAACCACCACCGATGTCGAAAACTGGCCCGGTGATGTGGACGGTCTGCAGGGTCCCGACCTCATGGAGCGCATGAAAACGCACGCTGAGCGCTTCAACACTCAGCTGGTGTACGACCACATCAACGCGGCCGACCTCAGTCAGCGCCCCTTCACGCTGACCGGCGACTCCGGCACCTACACCTGTGACGCCCTGATTATCGCCACCGGTGCCAGCGCCATGTACCTGGGCCTGGAATCCGAAGAGAAATTCATGGGCCAGGGTGTCAGCGCTTGCGCCACCTGTGACGGCTTTTTCTACCGCAATCAGGACGTAGCCGTGATCGGCGGCGGCAATACCGCTGTGGAAGAGGCGCTCTATCTCTCCAACATCGCCCGCTCCGTGACGCTGGTGCACCGTCGTGACGAGCTGCGCGCCGAGAAGATCCTGCAGGATAAGCTGTTCTCCAGGGACAACGTCAGCACCATCTGGGATCACACTCTGGATGAAGTACTGGGCGATGCCACAGGTGTTACCGGCGCACGGCTGAAAGACAAGCATTCGGGTAAGACTCAGGACCTCAACGTCGCTGGCGTCTTCATTGCCATCGGCCATAAGCCCAACACCGACCTCTTTGAAGGCCAGCTCGACATGAGCGGCGGCTATATCAATATCCGCAGCGGTCTTGAGGGCATGGCAACCGAAACCAGTGTGGCCGGCGTCTTCGCTTCCGGCGATGTGGCCGACCATGTCTACCGTCAGGCTGTCACCTCAGCGGGTTTCGGCTGCATGGCAGCACTGGATGCCGAAAAATACCTGGACGGCCTCGCCTGATCGCCGCCTATGTCCGCGCTCCCCTGGCTGGACACCCGCTCCCATTGGTTCCCCGACCCGGAAACCGCCCTGGATGAACCAGACGGGCTCCTGGCAATCGGGGGCGACCTGCATCCGGAGCGACTGGTCCAGGCCTACAGCTGGGGGATCTTTCCCTGGTTCTCGGATGATCAGCCCATTCTCTGGTGGTCTCCCAACCCGCGCTGCGTTCTTTTCCCTTCGCGCGTGCATATTTCCCGAAGCCTGCGCCGTCGCCTTAACCGCGATGACCTGCGCATCACAGCCGACTGTGCCTTTGAGGAGGTAATCCGCAACTGCGGGGCTCTGCGAGAGGAAGGCACCTGGATCACCGGCGATATGGAAGCGGCCTACAGCCATCTTCACGAACTCGGTCATGCTCATTCCTTTGAAGCCTGGAACACAGAGGGCGACCTCGTGGGTGGCCTATATGGCGTCGCGATCGGCCGATGTTTCTTTGGCGAGTCCATGTTCAGCCGCGAACGCGATGCCTCCAAAGTGGTGTTCGTCCACGTTGCCCGCCAGCTCGAAAGCTGGGGCTATGCGCTGATGGACTGCCAGGTGGAGAACGGCCATCTGATGAGTCTGGGCGCTGAACGGATTTCACGCCGGCAATTTTTGACTATACTTAAACAGAACGTGAATCGTCGCGCCGGGCACGATTGGCAGATGGACTGGTTCTGGGGCCGGGAGCCGGAGGCATGAGCAGTCTCAACACACTTATTTTTTTCGCCACTCCGGAACACCCGTGCAGTTACCTGACCGACCGTCAGGCAACAACCATGTTCGTGGATCCACGCGCCCAGGTAGACCGCAACCTCTATACGCAGCTTACGGAGCTGGGCTTCCGACGCAGCGGTTCCCACTACTATCGCCCCCACTGCCGCGGCTGCAATGCCTGCATTCCTGTACGCATCCCTGTGGCCCGCTTCCAACCGGATCGTTCCCAACGCCGTGTACGTCGTGACAACCGGGATCTGACCCTGATCCAGACTCCGGTGCGCTTCGACGAGGAAATCTACGAACTCTACGAACGCTACATTGTCGAGCGCCATCACGACGGGGATATGTACCCGCCCAGCAGGGAACAGTTCACCTCTTTTCTGATCGAGGGCAGCATCGATGGGTTCTTCCTGGAGATGCGGCGCGAGGGCCGGTTGATTGCGGTGGCAGTGGTGGATGTGCTTGATACCGGTTTTTCCGCCATTTATACGTTTTTTGAACCCGGCGAGGAAAAACGCAGCCTGGGAACCTTTGCCATTCTGTGGCAGATTCAGGAAGCCCACAGGCTGGGTCTGCGGCATCTGTATCTGGGCTACTGGATCCGCCAGTGTCGCAAGATGAACTACAAGACCCGCTTTCGCCCTCTGGAACAGCTGATCAGTGGCCGCTGGACTGAACTGATCAGCAGTGACGGCGCACACCAGGATTCATCCAACTGATTTGGCAATGAACGCAAATTAAGGCAGAATTGCGATCCTCTGCCCTGGCACAGGCGCGTGTCTTGATTCTGCCGGGTGCATACCAGCATTTCATCACAGTACGGAGAAGCAACTGAATGGCAAAGTCCGATGCCGTTGAAATGGAAGGCGTAATCGTCGACACCCTTCCCAACACCATGTTCCGTGTGGAGCTTGAGAACGGGCATACCGTTACCGCCCACATCTCGGGGAAGATGCGAAAGAATTACATCCGCATCCTGACCGGCGATAAGGTCAAGGTAGAGCTGACCCCCTATGACCTGAGCAAGGGCCGGATCACTTACCGCTACCGCTAGCCCTTTTTTTCGGGCGCACCCGCTGCGGTTTCTGTCCGACATTAAAAAAACCCCGCCATCCAGTGGATGGCGGGGTTTTTCATTATGGTGCTACTGTTACTCGACGGGTTCAGCCGGCTCCTCTGTCTCAAATTCGAAGGCGATATCATCGTCCTTAACCGTGATCGAGACATCGCCGCCGCTCTTGGACAGGCGTCCAAACAGGATCTCGTCCGCCAAACCTTTCTTGATCTTCTCCTGAATCAGGCGGCCCATGGGACGTGCACCCATGTTCTCATCGTAGCCGTGCTGAGCCAGCCAGAGCTTGGCTTCATCGTCCACGTGCAACACGACCTGCTTTTCGTCAAGCTGCGCCTGCAGCTCCGTGAGGAACTTGTCGACCACATGCGAGATGATTTCCGGACTGAGCGAGCGGAACTGAATGATGCCATCCAGGCGATTGCGGAACTCCGGCGTAAAGGTCTTATTGATGATCTCCATACCGTCGCTGCTGTGGTCCTGATTGGCAAAACCGATGGAGCGCTTGGTCAGTACTTCCGCGCCCGCATTGGTCGTCATCACCAGGATCACATGGCGGAAGTCCGCCTTGCGCCCGTTGTTATCCGTGAGCGTCCCGTGGTCCATGACCTGCAGCAACAGGTTGAACACTTCCGGGTGCGCCTTCTCAATCTCATCCAACAGCAGAACGCAGTGTGGGTGCTTGTTCACGTTCTCGGTAAGCAGCCCGCCCTGATCATAGCCTACGTAGCCCGGGGGCGCCCCGATCAGGCGTGACACTGTGTGTCGCTCCATGTACTCGGACATATCAAAGCGCACGAGCTCAATGCCCAGCAGGTTGGCCATTTGACGCGTCACTTCAGTCTTGCCAACACCCGTGGGGCCCGCAAACATGAAAGCCCCCTCCGGCTTCTCTGGTGCCTTAAGCCCGGCGCGTGCCAACTTGATGGCGGTGGAAAGCGACTCAATGGCCTCATCCTGCCCGAAGACCGTCATCTTCAGGTCGCGCTCAATGTTGCGCAGCACATCCTTATCCGACGTCGAGACGTTCTTCGGCGGAATACGAGCGATCGAAGCCACAATATCCTCAATGATGGTCTCGTTGATGACCTTGCGGCGTCTCGACACTGGCAGCAGCTGCTGACGCGCGCCCGCTTCGTCGATCACATCAATCGCCTTGTCCGGCAGGTGACGGTCTGTGATATAGCGCCCCGCCAGCTCGGCCGCACTGCGCAGCGCCTTGTCGGTGTACTTGAGCTCGTGATGTTTTTCGAAGTGACTCTTGAGGCCCTTGAGGATGCGGTGGGTGTCCTCAACACTGGGTTCATTCACATCGATCTTCTGGAAACGCCGCGCCAGAGCGCTGTCCTTCTCAAAGATACCGCGAAACTCAGAGAAGGTCGTAGAGCCGATGCAGCGTATCTCACCGGAACCGAGCATGGGCTTGAGCAGATTCGAAGCATCCATTACCCCACCCGAGGCCGATCCGGCACCAATGATGGTGTGGATCTCGTCAATGAACAGGATGGCGTGTTCGCGCTTTTTCAGCTCCGCCAGCAGTGCCTTGAGACGCTTCTCAAAATCACCCCGGTATTTGGTGCCGGCCAGAAGCGCTCCCAGATCCAGCGAGAACACCTCGGCGTTGTTGATTACGCCGGGCACGTCGCCATCCACGATCTTCTTGGCCAGACCCTCGGCAATAGCGGTCTTGCCCACGCCGGCCTCACCCACCAGCAGCGGATTGTTCTTGCGTCGGCGCACCAGAGTCTGGACCGTCCTCTCAACTTCGTACTCGCGCCCGATCAGTGGGTCAATGTGGCCCTGAGTCGCACGTTCATTCAGGTTCTGGGCATAAGCTTCCAGCGGATTGGAGCTGGTACCCTCTTCCGCGCTTTCATCCTGCTGCATTGAATCCGACTCCGAGCCCTCTTCTTTCTCATCCGGCCCTGACACTTTGGAAATGCCATGGGAAATGAAGTTGACCACGTCAATTCGGGCGATGTTCTGCTTCTTGAGCACAAAAACCGCCTGGCTCTCCTGTTCGCTGAAGATAGCCACCAGCACGTTGGCGCCGGTAACCTCTTTTTTGCCGGACGATTGCACGTGGAAAACAGCCCGCTGCAGAACACGCTGAAAACCCAGCGTTGGCTGCGTTTCGCGCTCCGTGTCATTTGAGGGAATCAGCGGCGTCGTGGAATCCACGAAATCGTTGAGTTCCTCGCGCAGTCGCGGCAGGTCGGCCCCGCAGGCTTTGAGCACGCGCACTGCCGATTCGTTATCGAGCAATGCCAGCAACAGATGCTCAACGGTCATGAACTCATGACGCTTATCACGCGCGTTGCGAAATGCCTCGTTGAGGGTCAATTCGAGGTCTTTACTGAGCATGGGCCACCCCGGTTTCAGTCAGCTCGTTCAATCTCACACAGCAGCGGATGATCATGCTCGGAAGCATATTGATTCACCTGAGCCGCTTTCGTTTCCGCTATGTCCCGAGTATAGACGCCACAGACTGCTTTGCCCTGTGTATGTACCGCCAGCATGATCTGTGTCGCCTTTTCCTCCGGCATGGCGAAGAAAGTCATCAGAACCTCAACGACGAAATCCATCGGCGTGTAGTCGTCGTTCATAAGCACCACCTTGTACATCGAGGGATGCTTGACCTCCGGTTTTTCCGTTTCAACGGCAGTGCCGTCGTCCTGGCCCGGATCCCCTTCTTCGCCATCTTGGTTCCATACTAGTAGAGCCTGATCCATCTTTACGAACCTGTCTTCAATCATAATGTATCGCCATGTGCGGATTCTCACCCATGCTCATGATCATTTGCGCAGATTTTATCACGTTAATCCCGCACGACACCCGTACGGATCACGCTCGACCATTCCTCAAAACCAATTTACGTCTGTTGACTCTGATGGATTTTTGGTCAACAGTCTCACCAACAATTTTTACAAGGCGTTACATTCAATCACCCGCTGTAGTCGGAGAGCGTTACGGGGCGTCAACTCCGGGTGCCAGGCGGGCGGCAGTCAAGGAACCTCTGCGAGCAAGGAGGAGGCGATGCATCAGGGCAAGGTCAAGTGGTTCAACAATGCCAAGGGCTACGGCTTCATTATTGAGGAAGGGGAAAGCGAGGATCTGTTCGTTCACTTCTCCTCCATCCAGATGGAAGGCTACAAGACCCTCAAGGCGGGTCAGCGCGTGGAATTTGAAAAACAGCCCAGCGCCAAGGGCATTCATGCAGTGAACATCATCCCCCATGAAACGACTTCGCGGCGGAAGGAAGCCAGTGACCCAGCTGCGTCACCGCAGGAGCCCAATGATACCGATAATGGTGAGTCCCGGTCCCAGCAGCCGGAGTCGCGACACGAGACAGCCTGAACCTGTCCGCTGTCGGCCGCCACTTCCCTTCCACTGCTCAAGGCCCTAGAGTCTGACTCCGAAGTCCAAGACCGGAGGTTACCTGATGCAGTGGAAACCCAATGCAACCGTTGCCGTTGTGGTGCCGGACGGCGAACGGCTCCTTATGGTTGAGGAACACAGTGAAGGCGCTGTGGTCATCAACCAACCGGCCGGCCACATTGAGGAGGGCGAATCCATACTCGAAGCCGCCCGGCGTGAAGCCCTTGAAGAAACCGGCTACCCGGTAACTCTCAACGCCTTTCTGGGAGTTTATGTTTTCCGATCCCCGCATAATGGCATCACCTATCATCGTTACGCCTTTATCGGCGATGCCGGCTCCCGTGAAACCCACGCACTGGACGAAGGCATCATCGCCGCACACTGGTTTACCCGCGGCGAGCTGGAAGCCCGGCACGATCAGCTGCGCAGTCCTTTAGTTACCAAATGCATCGATGACTATCGGCATGGCCGCCACTTCCCGTTGGATCTCATTCACGAGATCGACCTGAAGTGACGCACCCGCACCAATACATTACAATAGGCTCTCTATGAACGATGTGCTCAATACCGGTAACGATGCCGCCCCACGCGTCATCGTCGGCCTGTCCGGCGGTGTCGACTCCTCCGTGGCAGCCCTGCTCCTGAAACAGCAGGGCTACCGCGTTGAAGGGCTGTTTATGAAAAACTGGGACGAGGCGGACGGTACTGAACACTGCACAATCATGGAGGATCTTGCGGACGCACAGGCCGTGGCCGGGTGCATCGGAATTCCACTGTACACGGTCAGTTTCTCGGGCGAATACTGGGATCACGTATTCGAGCACTTTCTGGCCGAATACAGCGCCGGGCGTACACCCAATCCGGACATCCTGTGCAACAAGGAGATCAAGTTCCGGGCATTTCTGGATCACGCAGTGACGCTGGGCGCCGATTACATTGCCACCGGCCACTATGCACGCCGCCGGCTTGTGGGTGACGGCTCCCAGGCGCAGCTGCTGCGCGGCCAAGATGCCAACAAGGATCAGAGCTACTTCCTGCACGCAGTGGCTGGTGAACGGCTGGCGCGTACTCTGTTTCCGCTCGGAGACATGGATAAGGCCGAGGTGCGCCGGATCGCAGAGGAAGCCGGCCTGGTCACCCATGATAAAAAGGACAGCACCGGCATCTGTTTCATCGGTGAGCGTCGTTTCAGTGATTTTCTCAAGACGTACCTGCCGGCCCAGCCGGGTGACATTCAAACCCCGGAGGGCGACGTGATCGGGCGTCATCAGGGGCTGATGTACCACACGATCGGTCAGCGTCAGGGCCTCGGAATCGGAGGTCTTTCCGGTTACAGCACCGACCCCTGGTACGTGGCGGACAAGGACCTGGACCGCAACGTCCTGATTGCCGTCCAGGGTGGCCACCATCCTTTGCTTTACCGCCAGGGCCTGTACACAGACCACATTGACTGGGTCACCGGAGAACCTGAATTGCCATTGCGCTGTTTTGCAAAGAACCGATACCGCCAGCCGGACCAGAGTTGCATTCTGGAGGCGGCCGGTAACGGTTATCGTGTGCTTTATGACGAACCCCAACGTGCTGTCACGCCCGGCCAGTCGGTCGTCTTCTATCAGGGCGAGGTCTGCCTGGGGGGCGGAGTCATCGAACGAACCTTCATGGACAAAACGGGTTCTCCGGGGGAATCCATCCCCATGCAGGGGCAGACCGCGTGAGCGCCAGCCTGCGCGACCAGACCCTCGCCCTGGCTGGCATATTCCAGGCTGCCAGCCTGGTCCATGAGACCGCGACCAAGGGCCAGTGCCAGCAGGAGCCGCTGGAAACCACCATCCAGTCCCTTTTCCAGACGGACCCCAGCAATACCCTTGATGTTTACGGCGACCTGTATGGCCTGCGCGAAGGGCTCAAGACCCTGAGTCGAGCCATGAGCGAGCAACCCGCCGGCCAGGACGCACAGATCCTGCGCTACAGCCTCAGCCTGGTTCAGCTTGAGGCACGTCTTCGCAACCAGAAGGATATGATGGACACCGTCGGTGAACGCATTGAACAGGCCCGGCGCAGCGTTGAGCATTTCGGCGCTACGCACACGAACGTTCTGCGCAACCTTGCCAGCATCTACCAGGACACTCTGGGCACCTTCCGCATCAAAATCAACGTGAATGGTCACCGCCAATACCTTGAAATTGAAGAAAACGCGGCCCGAATCCGAGCTTGTCTGCTGGCCGGCATCCGCTCTGCCGTCCTCTGGCGTCAACTCGGTGGCCGGCGCTGGCAGCTGATCTTCCGACGCAAGCGCCACGTTGCCATCGCCGACGGCATCCTTCACGACCTCAACTGAGCGCCTGCCTGCATCCCACCTGGTCATGTATAATGAGCGTCCTTAACCATTGATGAGAGGCTTGTCTTCATGGATCTGAACGCCCTGACGGCGATCTCGCCCGTTGACGGACGTTACGCCAGCAAAGTGGCACCGCTGCGCGAAATCGTCAGCGAGTACGGACTCATCCGCGCCCGCGTCACGGTGGAAGTCCGCTGGCTCCAGCACCTGGCCGCCCAGCAGGCCATCCCCGAGGTACCCGCCTTTTCTGAGGCTGCCGCCCGTTTTCTGGACAACCTGGTGACCGGTTTCAGTCTGGAAGACGCCGAGACTATTAAGGCCACCGAGCGCACGACCAATCATGACGTCAAGGCGGTGGAGTACTTCATCAAAGAACGCATCGCCTCGGTCAGTGACTCGCTGCCGGAGCTGACAGAGGTTTCCGAGTTCGTCCACTTTGCATGCACCTCCGAGGACATCAATAACCTCTCTCACGCATTGATGCTGCGCGAAGCACTCGATACCCAGATGCTGCCGGCGATGAACGAACTCCTGGAGCAACTTCAGAGCATGGCCGAGGACCTGGCGGAACAGCCCATGCTCGCTCGCACCCATGGCCAGACGGCGTCGCCCACCACAGTCGGCAAGGAGCTGGCGAACAGCGCCTACCGCCTTGCGCGCCAGCGTGAACAGTTGAGCAACGCCGTGCTCATGGGCAAGATGAACGGCGCGGTAGGCAACTATAATGCGCACCTGTGCGCCTACCCGGAAGTGGACTGGGAAGACCTGAGCCGGCGCTTCGTGGAAGAACTCGGGCTGAGCTGGAACCCTTATACTACCCAGATCGAGCCCCATGACTGCATGGCGGAACTTTTCAACGTCCTGAGCCGCTTCAACACTGCCCTGATCGACCTGGATCGTGATCTGTGGGGGTACATTTCTCTGGGCTATTTCAAACAGCGCACCGTGGCCGGCGAAATCGGCTCCTCAACCATGCCGCACAAGGTCAACCCGATCGACTTCGAAAACTCGGAGGGCAATCTCGGGCTGGCCAATGCCATCTTCGACCACCTTGCCGCCAAGCTGCCCATCTCCCGCTGGCAACGCGATCTGACCGATTCCACAGTATTACGTAACCTGGGCGTGGGCGTGGCACACAGCCTGATCGCCTGGCAGGCCAGCCTCAAAGGTCTTTCCAAGCTCGAAGTGAATCCACAGCGTCTGGATGAAGACCTTCAGCAGGCGTGGGAAATCCTGGCCGAACCCATTCAGACTCTGATGCGGCGCTATCGGGTTGAGAACCCGTACGAGAGGCTCAAAGAACTGACCCGCGGTAAAGCCATGACGCCGGACGTAATCCATGCCTTCATCGATAGCCTGGACATCCCGGAAGCGGCCCGCGATCAGCTGCGCACCCTGACGCCAGCAACCTACACAGGCAACGCGGCAGAACAGGCAAAGGCCATCCGCGAGCGCTCCCCGAACTGAGACCCGACACCTACGACCTGGAACTGCTATGTCCGTACTCGGCGAAACCAGTATCGAAACCTTTCTCTGCGATTACTGGCAGAAGAAGCCACTGATCATCCGCAACGCCTTCCCGGGAATTGAGTCCCCGGTATCGGTAGACGAGCTGGCGGGCCTTGCCTGCGAGGAAGCGGTCGAATCCCGACTCGTATTCGAGCAGGAAAACAGCAAGCCCTGGCAACTCCATAACGGACCGTTCCAGGAGTCTTACCTGCAGTCATTGCCTGACAGGGACTGGACGCTGCTGGTCCAGGGGTTGGATCACTGGGTGCCCGAGGCTGCGGAGTACCTCGAATACTTCCGCTTCGTCCCCAACTGGCGCCTGGACGACATCATGGCCAGCTTTGCGCCCGTTGGCGGCAGCGTGGGCCCGCATTTCGACCGCTACGACGTCTTCCTGCTCCAGACCATTGGTCAGCGCCGCTGGAAAATCGGAGGTGTGCATGACGACAGCTCGCCCCGCGTAGAAGGGTCATCACTGCATATCCTGGCGGACTTCGAGACCCAGGAGGAAGCGGTTCTGAACCCGGGAGACATGCTCTATCTACCCCCAGGGGTGGCGCATTGGGGCATCGCGGAGAACGACTGCATGACGCTGTCCATCGGCTTCCGCACGCCCAGTCATGCCGATGTAGTGACCGGAGTCGCGGACTTCGTGGCCGACAGCCCTGAACTCGACCGCCAGCTTGAGGACCCAGAGCCGGCAATACAGGATAACCCTGGGCGAATCACTGAAAGGCAGATCAATGAGTTACGCTCAATTCTCGAAAATGCGCTCAAAGATCCTGACGCCATTGCCAGCTGGTTCGGCCAGGCTATGACCGAGCCTAAGCACGCTGGCATCGTGGAACCCCCGGACGATCCTCTGGATACCGAAACGCTTCAGACCCTGGTCAGCGACGGTACCCCTCTGGTCTGGAATGAAGGCAGCCGCTTCAGCTTCCACGACCTGCCCGAAGACGGTGGCCGACTGCTTTTCGTGGATGGCCAGAGATTTCGGCTCACTGGAAAAGCCACGGCCATTGCCGATGTACTGTGTGCTGGCCGTCATCCAGACATGAATGCTCTCACCAGCTATCTTCAGGAAACCGCACTCGCAGAGCTTGTGGTCTCCCTGGTCAACCAGGGCAGCCTGTATCCCGAGGATGAAGATGAGAGCGGGGAGGACGATGAGGCATGAGGATCCAGGCACACCCTGCTGGCTCTCTGCCTGAAGCCGCCATAAGCCTGCGACGCCGCGTATTCACCGCGGAACAACAGGTCCCCGAGGAGTTGGAATGGGATGACGTGGACGCCAGTGCGGTACACTACCTGGTCCATGACGATGACGATGAGCCCATCGCAACGGCACGCCTCTATGAAACCGCCGCCGGCTGGGGCGGCATTGGCCGCATGGCAGTATCCGCCAGAGCCCGTAGCGAGGGTGTTGGAACACGCCTTCTGAGCCGCATGCTTGAGGATGGTCTTACGAGCTGGAATCGGTTTACCCTCAGCGCTCAGGAACCTGCGGTTGATTTCTACCGTCGGCTGGGTTTCTACGTGGTTTCTGACAGATACATGGACGCCGGCATTCCCCACCGGCGCATGAACTGCACGGCGCCATCTCTGGTCACCCAGCAGCAAGCGGAAACCCGGTGCCCCTTCCTGCTGGCCTCCGACACCACCAGCTGGCAGCTCAGCGCCAATGGTGATCAGCTGGAAGCGCTGCTTGCCATGGCGGAGCAGGCGACCCGACGTCTCTGGATCTACGATACGACGCTCAGCCACACGCTCTACGACGACAGCACGCTGCAACAGGCAGTGTCGCAGCTGGCCCGGCGTAGCCGCCATAGTGATATCCGTTTTCTCATCCACGACGACACGCCACTGGTCAAACGCCGCCACAGTCTGGTGCAACTGATGCGCCGTCTGCCAAGCCGCACGGCTCTCAGGCTGGTCAACACCAGCTACTCCCACGGTACCCGCCCGGTCATCCTTGTGGACGACAGCGGCGTTATCAGTCGGCATGACTTCGACTCTGCGGAAGGTTTTGCTAACGCTTCGGCACCAAGACGACTGCGCCCCTTTGTTCAGGAATTTGAGCGCGCGTGGGAATACGGCTTCAGTTCACTGGAACTGCGTGAGCTGCCACTGTGAAACTTAGCGCTCTGAGGGAAAGGCCGGCTCTGGCCCGGCGGGAATGAAATCCGCCGCAAAGGGTTCAAATGCCCTGTTCAGCTCCTCAGCCCCTTCCACGATCCGTTGGCGCAGCCATTGATGATCGGGATTGTGCTGCAACAGCGGGCTCCACGCCATTTTCAGCTCAATCGGTGGAATCGGGAACGGCGGTGCCTTAACCACCAGCGCCGGATTGTCCTTCTGAAGCCAGGCAGCACGACACGGCAAGGTCGCCATCACATCGTGCTGCTCCGCCAGCAGGGTTGCCACCTGGTAGTGGCGCGTGAACACCGAGATCTGGCGTTTCCGCCCCAGCTTTCCGAGCGCTTCATCCACCCAGCCGAGGCGCTGCACGTCCCGGGGGTTCACACCCACCCCCACGCCAAACCCTGTCTTGCTGACCCAGATGTGATTCGCCTCCAGATAGGTGTCCAGCGTGAATGGCTCACGTAAAACCGGGTTCTGATCGCTCATCAGACACGCGAACCAGTCCGTCCAGAGCGTACGCTGATGGAACGACTGCGGGATGGTGTCAAACCGGTTGATCGCCATATCCACTCGCCCCTGTTCCACATCCAAAAAGCTGACATCCGAGGGGGTGAGCACATCCAGTGTGACATGCGGCGCCAGCTGGCGGATCAGTCGCAGAACCCGCGGCATGAGTGTGGACTCGGCATAGTCACTGGCCATAATGCGAAAGACCCGCTCACTGGCACCCGCATCAAAAGAGCCGGTCTTCTGTACCGTCTGCTCCACCTGGGCCAGTATCTCGCGAACCCGGGGCTGCAATTGCAGGGCGCGCTCTGTGGGGCTCATGCCTTCACTCGTGCGCACCAGCAGCGGATCGTCAAAAAGCTCGCGCAGCCGGCGCAGGCCATTACTCATGGCAGGCTGGGTCAGCCCCAGATAACTCGCCGCGCGTGTCACACTTTTCTCGCGCAACAGCACATCCAGGTACACCAGGAGATTGAGGTCGACCCGGGACAGATCCATGGCAGCTCCAAGCTTGATTGGACCGTCATTATGCCGTCGGAGCAACGTCCCCTGCCAGCCTGAACGGCCGTATTGATCGACCATTCATGCAGTTATCGGGCATCTGGTCTATAATGGAGCCATTCTGGATAACCCAGCGTGTGTTGACTATGACCGCTATCGCCATCATCAGTGTTCTAGCACTGCTGCTGATCATCGGCCTCGTACTTGTCGTTGTTAGCCAGATGCGGGAAAAATCCCGTATCGAACAAATGCGTCGCATCAAGGCCCTGGAGGATGGCCACAGCCTCCTGCGCCGTTTTGTGGATGAGCTACCCAACTCCTTCCTCGATAAGGCCCTGCGCCGGCTTATACTGCAACGGGCGCTGGAGCTCGCGGGTCAGCTCCGGGAACTCAACGCACCGGGCAACCCCACAGCGCTCGAAGAGGCCGACCAGGCGGCGCTTAACGCGCTGGAAGCCGGGCAGATCGAGGGGCCCGGCGAGTTCCCCATGAACGACCAGGAGCGGGTCAAAGAAATCCGCAATCTACTGCAGATGCTGTTCCGCTTTGTGGAACGCCAAAAGAAAGCCGGCCGCGTCTCGGCGGAGGCCGCCCGCCAGCATCTGGTCAACGTCCTTTTCCTGGTTCATCGCGTCTATGCGGATCTGATGGTCTACCAGGGGCAGGACCATGAAAAGGCCAAGCGCTACCGCAAGGCGATCCACTGCTTTCATATGGCAGCGAGCGAGCTGGAGAAATCGAAGGACCACCCGGACGCTGCGGAAATGGTCAACCGGTATCGCGAACGGATTAAGGAACTCAATCGGCTTGCGGAGGGCGAAGACCCCAGTGCGGAGCGCCGGGAAGCGGTCATGCCAAGCAGCGTAAACCGTGAATGGGAAGAATTTATCCAGGACGAAGAGTCCTGGAAGAAGAAAGCGGACTACGATGACTGACGGCCGCCTGCGAAACCTCTGACAAGGGATGGCAAAGTGTGGATTCAAGGCTCTCACAGCGTTTATCGTTCCGTCTGACCCGCAATGTGGTGCTTTCAGCGCTCACCCTTGGAATCCTTCTGAACCTGGGCGTGGTGACGCTGGACTACTTCAATGCCCGGTCCAACATGAACAGCGAGATCCGGGCACTGATGGAAATCAGCCACAGTCCCGCCTCCCAGATCGCCTACAACATTGATACCCGCCTGGCAGAAGAGCTTCTGGACGGGTTGCTGCGCCATCCCGCCATCGTTCAGGCGCGCATTGAGGATCCCCAGGGGCGCATCCTGGCACAGCGCCGGCGCCCTGCCTCCGACAGCCCCTACCGCTGGCTGAGCGACTCATTGTTCCAGCCCCGGCGCGATTACCGCGAGCAGCTCCATGTCTCCCAGCTCGCGGACATGGCACTCGGCCATCTCCACGTAACCATCGACACCTACTCTTTCGGCAGCACTTTCCTTGAGCGCGCTGGTTACACTCTACTCAGCGGC
This sequence comes from Salicola sp. Rm-C-2C1-2, assembly GCF_040196175.1. Lineage (NCBI taxonomy): Bacteria > Pseudomonadati > Pseudomonadota > Gammaproteobacteria > Oceanospirillales > Halomonadaceae > Salicola > Salicola sp. Rm-C-2C1-2. Next base: position 1,125,085 of record NZ_JBEFNF010000001.1, read on the forward strand.
TTCATTATGAGCCTTGCTCTGGCGGGGCTGCTTCTCGTTATTTTCTATATAATGATCACGAAACCGCTGCTACGCGTTGTCAGCGGACTCCAGGACGTTGACTCCGAGAAAGCGGAAAAGGCGCGTCTGCCAACGCCCCCGCGCCACGAGCACGACGAGATCGGGCTGCTGGTACACATTACCAATGAGCACCTGGACACCATTGATAATAGCCTCCAGAAACTCCGGGAAGCCGAAGGCCGACTCAAGGATTACAACGAAAGGCTTGCCCAGATCGTTGAGACGCGGACCTCCGAGATCCGGGATAAAAACGAAGCATTGCAACGCTCCAACAGAGCCCTGATCGAAGCCCGCGAGGAGGCCCTGAAGACAGCCCGGGCAAGGGCCGATTTTCTCGCCAGCATGAGCCATGAGATCCGAACCCCCCTGAACGGACTCCTGGGCATGCTGCGGCTGACCCTGGAGGGGCGGCTTAACGCCACCGAGAGAGAGCGCATGGAGCTGGCGCTCGGCGCCGGTGAGAACCTGGTGGCGCTGGTCAACGATATTCTGGACATTTCCAAGGTCGAGGCGGGCAAGCTTACGCTTGAGCGGATCAGCCTCGACGCTGGTGCGCTTGCCGAGGAATGCGCAACCCTCTTTGCGCAACAGAGTGCCTGTGCCGCGGATGTCGATATCGTGACGCGCATTGCTCCGGACATCGAACCCGCCTATCTCGGGGATCCCACCCGGCTGCGCCAGATCATCAATAACCTGATGGGCAACGCCATCAAGTTTACCTCTCAGGGGCAGATCATCCTCAGCTTCGCCCCCGGCAATAACGGCCTTGAGCTGGTGGTTGAAGATACCGGCATCGGCATGTCTGAGGAGGCCCAGAAGTCAGTTTTCTCTCCCTTTTCCCAGGGACAGGCGGACACGGCACGCCGTTTTGGTGGCACCGGACTCGGCCTGACCCTGTGCCGGCAGCTGGTGGACCGAATGGGTGGCACCATCGACGTTGATTCCCGGGAACAGGGGGGAACCCGGGTCCGTGTCCTCCTACCACTGGAAGTCGACCCGGAAGCGCCTGCCCGCAATGGTGAGAACGACTTCAGTGGCATGCGAGCCCTGTTGCTCGCCGGACACGATACGCCCCATGAGCCTCCCCTGCAGGATCACCTGCGTTATTGGGGCATCCGGATACAACACCAGACCACCATCCCGCAGGACAGCTCAATACTGGATCTGGACAACCAGGACCTGATCATCGTCAACAGCCGGGAACCGGGATGGCAGATTTTACTGGAGCAGATCCAACAGTGCTCGCCTGTGGTTGATTTGGGTACCGACGGCGGCGCGCAACGCTCCGAAATCATTCAGTTGCCACTGGTTCGCCGGCAGCTGGTGAACACGCTACGGATCTGTATCGGCCTGACGGCTGCGGCGTCCGAGTCGCACAGCAGCGCGCCACGCGCCACTGTTGCCCTGGATGTCCTGCTGGTCGAAGACAACCGGGTAAACCAGATGGTGGCCAGCGGCATGTTGCGCAAACTGGGCCACCGGGTAACGATCCGCGAAAACGGCGAGCAGGCTCTGGAATACCTGCGCCACCATAGCGGTGACCTGGTTCTGATGGACTGCCAGATGCCAGTCATGGACGGTTTTGAGGCGACCCGACAGCTGCGCGCCATGAGCGGACTGGAACATATTCCAGTGATTGCGGTTACCGCCAACGCCATGGAAGGCGACCGCGAGCAGTGCCTGAATGCCGGAATGAACGACTACCTCACCAAGCCCTACAGCATCGAAGCCATGCGGGAGGTTCTGGAGCGCTGGAGTGGCACGGATGGCGTTCAGCTTTCCCGCGGCTGAAGCTCCAGCGCCGCCGAATTGATGCAGTAACGCAGTCCGGTTGGATCCGGACCATCCGGAAACACATGCCCCAAATGGGCCTCACACTGGGCGCAAAGCGCCTCGGTGCGGACCATACCGTGACTGCGGTCCACCCGTTCCGTCACCGCTTCTTCGTTGACCGGCTGCCAGTAACTGGGCCACCCAGAGCCGGAATCAAACTTGTGACGAGCATCAAACAACGGCTCACCACAACAGATGCAGCAGTAGACGCCGTCCTTTTTACAATCGTTATACTCGCCGCTGAACGGCTTTTCCGTGCCACCCTCACGGGTAACGCGGTAACTTTCCGGGGATAGGCTCTCGAGCCATTCCTGATCCGAGCGGTTTACTTTTGTCATTTCGCAGGCCTCCGCTACAATGCCGTGTGCGCCAACTCAGGGGTTTACAATAGAATGCAGCAATTTGAAAAATCCGCCAAGCTCGAGAACGTCTGCTACGACATCCGTGGTCCCGTCCAGCAGGAAGCCCACCGGCTCGAAGAGGAAGGTCACCGGATCCTTAAACTCAACATCGGTAACCCCGGCGCATTCGGCCTTGACATTCCCGAGGAGATCCAGCAAGACGTCGTTCACAACCTGCCGGTGGCTCAGAGCTACTGCGATTCCAAAGGCTTGTTCTCCGCACGCAAGGCGGTGATGCAGTACAGCCAGCAGATTGGCATCCCGGATGTGGACATCGACGATGTCTTCATCGGTAACGGGGTGAGTGAGCTGATCGTCATGTCCATGCAGGCACTGCTCAACACCGGTGATGAGGTTTTGATTCCCGCTCCGGATTACCCACTCTGGACGGCCGCCACCACCCTTTCCAGTGGTCGCCCTGTGCACTACCACTGTGATGAGCAGCAGGACTGGTACCCGGATATCGACGATATCCGTGCCAAGATCACCTCGCGCACCCGTGCCATTGTTCTGATCAACCCCAACAACCCCACCGGCGCCGTCTATTCTGCGGATCTTCTGGAACAGGTCATCCGCCTGGCCCGCGAACACGACCTGGTGGTGCTGGCCGACGAGATCTACGATAAGATCCTTTATGATGGCAACCGCCACGTACCGGCGGCATCGCTGGCAAACGACATCCTGTTCTTCACCTATGGTGGTCTCTCCAAGAATTACCGAGCTGCAGGCTACCGTGCCGGCTGGATGATCATCAGCGGCGCCAAGCACCGCGCAGAGGGGCTAATCGAAGGCATCAACATGCTGGCCTCGATGCGGCTATGCTCCAATGTACCGGCGCAAACCGCCATCCAGACCTCTCTAGGCGGCTATCAGTCCATTGATGACCTCGTCGTTTCCGGTGGTCGCCTCTGCGAGCAGCGGGACCTGGCCTGGAAGATGCTGAATGACATTCCCGGGGTGAGCTGCGTCAAGCCCAAGGGCGCGCTTTACCTGTTTCCCCGTCTGGATCCGGAAATGTACCCCATCCACAACGACGAGAAGATGGTGTATGACCTGCTGCGACAGGAGCAAATGCTGCTAGTGCATGGCTCAGCCTTCAATCTGCCGGATAACCAGCACTTCCGGGTGGTCTTCCTGCCTCGGGTGGATATGCTCGAGGATGCCATCGGCCGCCTGGGTCGCTTCCTCGAGCATTACCGTCAGGACTGACAGAGGCGTCCATGGCCGATCTTCACATCGAGGATTTCTACCGGGACACGGCAGCGATCCTCATCCACCTCTACAACCGATTCCCGCGTAAGGGAGCGGTGTTCGTGGAGGACATCGCAGGTGACGACGAACCTGATGAATTCGGCCTGCACAGCAGCCGGCATATGGCCTGTTTCGGCGCCATGCTGTGGCTGGCGGAGGAAGGGTTGCTGCGCTATGAATCCGTGATCGGTCAGGACGCCATTGATCAGGCTGTGCTCACAGCCGAGTGCTTCAACCGCTTGGCAACCCAGTATCCGGAAGGCGAAGCCGCCGGCGACAGCGGGCTGGTGCGTGAGGCCGCTCTGGCCGTTAACCGCATACGCCAGTGCATGGCCGGTGCTACCTCCACGGAACTGTCCGAGACGGTTCACCAGTTCCTCTTTGACCCCCCTACCCGAAACTGAACATTTCTCCATGGGCGATTTTCAGGCTTGAATACCGTTACGCAACCCCCACTATAAGGCGTTGAATAACGGCATCCCCACTCAGGAGATCTGACTCAATGAGAATACTGCTTCTGCTCGCTACAAATCTGGCGGTCATCATCCTGGCCAGTGTTACATTGCGCCTTCTGGGTTTCGACAGCTACTTCGAACAGCAGGGGCTCAACTTCACTGCCTTGCTGATCTTCGCCGCCGTCATTGGTTTTGGCGGTTCCTTTGTCTCACTGCTGCTCTCCAAGTGGATCGCTAAGAAATCCACCCGGGCGCGGATCATCGAGAACCCATCCAACCCGGCGGAGCAATGGCTGCTCGAAACCGTGCAGCAGATCGCCCGGGAGGCCGGCGTAAAGACGCCGGAAGTGGCCATCTTCCCGGCTCAACAGTCCAATGCTTTTGCCACCGGCTGGAACCGTAACGACGCCCTGGTGGCCATTAGCGAAGGCATGCTGCAGCGCTTCAACAAGGATGAGATCCGCGCCGTTCTGGCCCATGAGATGGGCCACGTCGCCAGCGGCGATATGGTGACGCTCACGCTGATCCAGGGCGTGGTAAACACGTTTGTGATCTTTCTGGCCCGGGTGGTGGGCTCTTTTGTCGATCGTGCCGTGTTCAAAAACGACGGTGGTCACGGCATCGGGTTCATCATCGTGACCATTGCGGCGGAAATTGTTCTGGGCATTCTCGCCAGCACCATTGTGTTCTGGTTTTCGAGACGCAGAGAATTCCGGGCCGATGCCGCAGGGGCTCGTTGGGGCAGCAATGAGGCGATGATATCAGCCCTGCAGCGGCTCAAGCGCGAAGCAGGCATGCCCGATGAAATGCCGGACAGCATGCAGGCCTTTGGCATCACCAGTGGCCTGCGTTCAGGCATTCAGAAACTGTTCGCCAGCCACCCGCCACTGGATGAGCGCATTGAGGCACTGCGCAACCGGACCCATCAGTAAATAAGGGTGAAACCGGCGCCCTCAAGCTGCCGGTTCACAACGGGATTGCCGCTGGCCGGCAGATGGTGGAAACCAAATTCCCGGCGCACGGGGTATTCCTTTCGCAGTCGGTCAAACGCACTGGCTCGCTCGGTTTGGGGCGCGGCTAGTGTCGCCCGGAGCTCGCCGGAATCCCGGCGCGGGTCATAAGCGGCGCGTAGTGTCGCCTCCAGATCGTCTGGAACCGCCTCCAGCTCAACTGGCTCCGGCACCAGGGCTTCTAGCCGAACAGTTGAATCCGCGCCAAGCCATACACTCAGGGCCCGCGCCAGCATCACAGTGCCTCTGAGTTTGCCTTCCAGACTGTAGCCGGCAATGTGCGGGGTGGCGATGCTTACCTTTTGCGCCAGCTGAGGGTCAATCAGAGGCTCACCTTCCCATACGTCCAGTGCTGCCCAGGGGCCGCCGTCGCTGGCTTCCAGCCGCTCAAGCAACGCCGCATTGTCGACGACCGCACCCCGTCCGGCGCTTACCAGCGCCTGATCCGGCGTCAACGCCTCGACCACCGGCGCATCCAGCAGGTGCTCCGTGGGCCAGGGGCCACTGCGCACCAGTGGCGCATGCAACGCAATCCGGTCACAGGCCAGCACGTCTTCAAGCGTTGCCAGTCCCGTAACACCGGTTTCCGCCAGCGGCGGATCCGTAACCTGGGTTTCAATACCCAGAGCCTTCAGGCGCTGATGAACGCGGCTTCCAACATTGCCGTAGCCTACGATGCCAACAGAGCCGTCCGTCAGCTGCCGCCCCTGAGCTTTCGCCGCCAGCGCCAGTACCGCCAGCACGTAATCAGCAACCGCCTCGGCATTGCACCCCGGTGCGGAGACCCAGGTGATGCCCTGCGCATCAAGCCAGCCGGTATCCAGATGATCCGTGCCAATGGTAGCCGTGCCTACCCAGCGTACCGGTGTTCCCGCCAGAAGACTCTCATCAACACGCGTGACAGAACGGACAAGAAGAACATCTATATCCAGAAGATCGGACTGGCGGATGGCCCGACCCGGGAGGGTTTTAACTGTGCCGTGATCGGCGAAGCAAGCGCCCAGTGCCGGTATATTCTCGTCGGCAAGAATGCGCAGCCCGCTCATCCTGAGCGGTCGTGCCGACGGCGCCGATTGCCGGATGGATCGGTTGCGGATTTGTCCTTCCTGTCGCTGGTCGCTTCGCGAGGCGGTTTCTCCGGCTCGGGCAGCGCTACCATCAGCGGGTCTGGAGGGCGCACGAAGGTCAATGACTGGCTCAGGTAATTTTCCAGATCCGGCAATACAAAGCTGTCATCCTCGCCCGCCAGCGTCACCGACGTACCATAGGCCCCGGCTCTACCAGTACGCCCAATCCGGTGGACGTAATCCTCCGGGTTGTCGGGGAGATTGTAGTTGAATACGTGCGAGACGTTCTCCACATGAATACCACGGGCCGCGACATCCGTAGCAACCAACGCCTGGATATCGCCCTCTTTGAACCGGTTAAGGGTACTGATACGCTTATTCTGGGCAATTTCACCGGACAGCAGCGCTGAACGAATACCGTGACGGTGGAGCTTCTCTTCAAGATTGCGTGTCTGATCCCGCCGATTGGCGAATACGATGGCCCGGCTGACCTCGTCCCGCTTGAGATAGTTGATGAGCACCATTTCTTTGTCAGCATCGCTGACGGTAAAAAAGAGCTGCTCAACCCTTTCCGCCGCTTTGCTTTCCGGCTCAATCTCAATGAATTCAGCCGCCTCACTCCACATCGCAGCCAGGTTGAGCACATCCTGGTTGAAAGTGGCACTGAACAGCACCGTCTGGCGCCTCGACTTTGGTGTGCAATGGCGAATGATCTTCTTAACATCCGGAATGAAGCCCATATCAAGCATCCGATCCGCCTCATCCAGGATAAGAACCTCAACCTGATCCAGGAAGAGATCCTTGCTGCCAAGAAAATCCAGCAGCCGACCGGGAGTGGCGACGAGAATATCAATGGCTTCGCCGCGCACCTGATTGCGCTGCTGCTCATAGTTCATACCGCCCACAGTCGTGACCACGTTATGGTTGCTGTGGCGCGTCAGCGCCTGCCCATCCCGAGCGATCTGCATTGCCAGCTCGCGGGTCGGCGCCAGCGCCAGAACCCGCGGCTCACTGGCATAACGGTGTTCAAAGGGGATGGGATTGTCCAGCATGCGCTGGATGGCGCTGATCAGGAAAGCAGCAGTTTTTCCAGTCCCCGTCTGCGCCTGGCCGATTAAATCCAGCCCCTTCAGCGTCCGGGGGAGCGCCTCACCCTGAATGCCAGTGCATTGCTCAAAGCCCAGCTCATCGATGGCCCGCTGGAGCCGCTCGTCCAAGTTGAAATCCCGGAATCTCGGCTGCTGCACCGGCTTCTCCTCTGGCGCTGATGCCGCTGGCTCAGTTTCCGTTGGTGTTTCGGATTGGTCGCTCATTGCACCTCCTCTGATCCAGTCAGTTGCGCCCGGGTGTAAGCATAACGCTGAAAATGGCGCGCTGTGCCATACCAAACCTGGAGCGCCTCCAGAAACCGTGCTGCTCGAGGGGGCATGCCCTCATCCAGGCAGTACCGTGCTTGAGCATACACCCGGTCGGCAAAGCGCTCACGCTGGCCGGGAACCTCACCGGCAAGATTATCCATGCTCAAATGGAAACGGCGTCCAGCCGCCACAGTGAACAGCCATTCAAACGCCTGGGGTCGGGCCTCGACCAGCTCAAACAGGGCCTGGCGATCCGTATCCCGGCCATCGGGCTCGTACCAGTAACCGTAGTCATAAAACTGGCGACGACGCTGGCCGGCAATGCACCAGTGGCTAATCTCGTGCAGGGCACTGGCGAGAAAACCGTGGGCAAATACTATCCGATTCCACCGACACCCGCCATCGGCCGGCAGGTACTCTGGCTCATCGCCACCAGGCACCAGTATGGTGGCATGAGTCGGCTGGAAAAGGCCGTTGAACAGTCGCACAACATCCGCGTAAGCATCGGGGAGTGGTTCATCTGATATCATGGCGCCAGTCTAGGGATTGTGCCGCAACCTGCAAGCCTTCGTTATAATGGTCGTATCAAGTTTATAGCCGATCCACAGGAGTCACTAACATCTTTACCCGCCTGCTGATCCTGCTGCTTACTCTCGTCGGCCCGGCTGCCGCCCAGTCGCCATTTTCCGACGGCAATGGCGGCGAGTTCCCGCCAGTCGAGGAAGCGTTCCCGTTCACCACCTGGGTGGACAATGGTGAGCTCGTATTGAGCTGGGAGGTCACACCGGAGTTCTACCTGTACGAAGAACGCATCAGTATTGAGACGGAACCGGCGCAGGCCCTCACCCTGCCCCCGCAGTTCAGTATCGAAAGTGAGATCAAGGACGACCCCTATTTCGGGGAAACACCGGTCTTCTACGACGACGTCACCGCCAGGCTGGCTCCAGTCGATGATCACAACGGACAACCTATTCACGTAACCGTGGAATGGCAGGGCTGTGCCGAAGCGGGCCTGTGCTACACGCCCCAGACGGAAACGCTGCGCCTGGACCCGGCCGACGGCAGTGTCATATACCCGGCACCGGCGAACGACACTGCCAACACAACATCCACTGATGACGGCGAGGCTCAGGCTTCGGCGCCAGCTGGTGGCGCCAGCCGGGATGACGGCCGGTGGCGTGGTGGCAGTCTGGAGGCACTGCTGAGCAGTGATTCGCTGTTCTGGGCCATGCTGGTGTTTTACGGGCTCGGACTGGGACTTACCTTCACACCCTGTGTTCTGCCAATGATTCCAATCATCTCAGCGGTGGTTTCCGGCCAGCGCCAACTCAGCACCCTCCAGGCCTTTTACCTGTCACTGGCCTATGTCCTGGGCATGGCGTTGATGTACGCCGCAGCCGGCGTTCTCGTTGGTCTGCTCGGTGCCTCTTTCAATCTCCAGGCACATCTTCAGGCTCCCTGGGTTCTGGCGCTCTTTGCCGGCCTGTTCTCACTGTTCGCGCTGGCCATGTTTGGCGTCTTCGATATCCGCCTGCCTGAGACGCTCACAAACGGCCTAAGCCACCAGAGTGAACGCCTCAGTGGTGGCAATGTGGGCGGAGTAGCAGGCATTGGCGCGCTCTCCGCCCTGATTGTCTCCCCCTGCGTGACCGCCCCGCTTGCCGCTGCCCTGGTCTATCTGAGCGCCACCCAGGATGCGGCCATGGGCGGGCTGGCGCTGTTCGCGCTGGCACTGGGCATGGGCACGCCGCTGATCATCATTGGCACTGGGGGCCGGCGTTTCATGCCCCAACCCGGCCCCTGGATGAACCGCATCAAGGCCGCTTTTGGCATCCTCATGCTGGCGGTGGCCATCTGGCTTCTAGAGCGGGTTATTCCGGGGCCCGCCGCGCTGGTTCTGTGGGCCCTTCTGCTGGCAGTGACTGGGGTCCAAATGGGTGCCTTTGAACCGCTGGGAGAGGGTTGGCCCCGCACGCGCAAGGGTGTCGGTGTTGTCCTGGTACTTGTTGCCACCATGCTGCTGGCGGGGGCCATGGCCGGAGCCAGTGATCCCCTGCAACCACTGGCGCCTTTCCATGCTGAGGCCCGAAACGGCGATTCCGTATTGCCCGAAGAACCCTTCGAACGGGTGACTGATGCTGAGAATGTTGAAACCCGCCTGCAACGCGCTGCTGATGCCGGCAACCCCGTGATTCTTGATTTCTACGCGGACTGGTGCATCAGCTGCAAGGTCATGGAACGACAGGTCTTCGATACCCAGCCCGTACTCGAGGCTATGGCCGAATTCGAGCGCCTCCAGGTGGATGTGACGGACAACACGGCGGCCGACCAGGCTCTTCTTGACCGCTTCAATCTCTTCGGTCCACCGACTCTACTGTTCTTCAATAGCGAGGGTGAGGAACTCAAACAGGCACGCATACTCGGTGAAATGGACCAGCAGGCTTTCCTTGACCACCTTGAGCGGGTCCGCGAGCGGATCGGCAGCTGAGCTTGGCCGGTTTCAGCCTGCGTTCATCACTGCACAGGGGCGCCGCCTGCGTCCTTGCCGGCGAGCTGCTGCTCGCATTGATGGGCGCCCAAGTCAAAGCGCTCGCACCGGAGCTGGATAACACCATGCTGGTGTTTGCCCGCAACGCACTGGGACTGGCCATCATCCTGCCAATCATGCTCTGGCGTGAGGGCCCGGACTGTTTGCGCACCATCAATCTGCGCTTCCATGTTGTGCGTGGCGTGGTCGGGGTCTCCGCCATGTACTGCTATTTCTTCAGCCTGGGCGGGCTGGCACTGACCGACGCGGTGCTTCTTAAGCTCACCTCACCTTTTTTCATTCCGTTGATAGCGCTTCTCTGGCTGGGTGAGCGCACGTCGCCATGGGCACTGATGACGATAGTACTGGGCTTCTGCGGCGTCGTGGTTCTGCTTCAGCCCGGCCATGCAGGCATCCAGGACGTACTCTTTGTTATGGCAGGGGTATCCGGCGCAGTAATGGGCGGCACCGCCAAGGTCGCCATACGGCGAATGGGCACACGCGAGCCGAGCGCACGAATTGTGGTTTACTTTGGCATCGTCGCCACGACGGTATCGGCACCGGCTGCGCTTCTGAACTGGCAGTGGCCCACGCTGTGGCAGTGGCTCGGCTTACTGTCCATCGCTGCCTGCGCCACGGCGGCCCAGATGCTGATCACCACGGCCTATCGTATCGCCCCCGCAGGGCGTATCGGCCAGTTCACCTATTCTTCGGTCATTTTCGCAGCGTTACTGGGCTGGCTGATCTGGTCGGAACCCTTCACCCTCAACCAGGCTCTCGGTTGTATGTTCATAGTGGGAGCGGGACTTTTGAATATGCGCCGCTGAGAGGCTCAGACGGCGCGCTCAATCCAGTAGACATAATGCTCATCATCCACCTGTTGTTCCAGCAAATGATGCCCCAGAAACTGGCAGAAACGCGGGATGTCGCGCTGGGTCGAGGGGTCCGTGGCGATCACGCGCAGGACCCCGTTGACGGGAACATCCGCAATCCGGTTGTGAAGCATCATGACCGGCTCCGGGCAAACCAGACCAGTGGCATCAAGCGTTGCATCATATTCGCGGGTCAATGACGGAACCTCCGTACACGCGCTTCCGGATTTTTCTGCCAGAATGGTGAAACAGGATAACACATTCAGTGTAATTATATGACAGACAGGTAAACTTCAGGGAGACCCAGACCATGATTCGCGTCATCATTGAACGCTACATTGCGGAATCCATGGAAACCACCTATGACGCTCAGGCCCGCGAGGCGCTGCGCAACGCCATTGATATTCCCGGTTTCATTTCCGGTGAATCCCTCAAGGATGACCATAATCCGCGCCACCGTGTGATTGTTTCAACCTGGCGGTCCACGGCAGACTGGTACCGTTGGTATGCGTCATCCGAGCGCCGCGAGAAGATTGAACGCATCCGGCCGCTTCTGGAGGCAGATGAGCGTATCACGGTGCTGGAATACGCCGTACCTACCGGCAACGTCTGACAGGGGCGACACAACAGGTGATTTCCTCACGATCGTGGTAGAGGTGGGCCGCCGTGACGGCCAGATCCGCACTGCTGGCGGCAATACTTTCCTCCAGGCGCGCGCGGTAGTCCTGCCAGCAGTTCCAACGCTGTTTCATGGGCAGTTTCAGGTTGAATACCGCCATCCGACAGAGCTGGTTGTCAAACCACTCTGTGATCAGCTCCACCACCCGGGCGGGGCGATCAACAATGTCGCACACCAGCCAGTCCACGGGATGCGAGGGGCGCCAGGTAAAGGCATCCTCAGTCCTGTGGGTAACCAGCCCGGATGCCATAAGCGCCTCATCCATCGGCCCGTTATCCACGGCAGTGACGGCCAGACCGCGCTGCACCAGTTGCCAGGTCCAGCCCCCGGGGGCAGCGCCCAGATCCACGGCCGTCATACCATGGTGGAACAGACGCTCGCGCTCATCCGGGGAAAAAAACCGGTGCAGGGCCTCCTCCAGCTTGAGGGTTGAACGGCTGGGGGCAGTTCCCGGCATCCGCAGCCTGGGCACGCCTTCGTGAAACCCGGAGGACAGCCCCGGATCCCGGCGGGCCAACAGGGCGCGCCTGAAATCCGGGAGCAGTATCTCCAGCCCCGGTGCTGAAGGATCGGCATCAGCGCTGGCATGCAGAATACCGGCACCGCGCAGCGCTTTCGCCAGTGGACTGGTCCATTTGCGGGCAAAGCGAGGCAGTGCTTCTTCGACATCAGCCGAGGGCACATGCACATCCACGCGTCCGAAGGGGCCAGTTTCGCCGGCATCGCGCAGTCCTTCCAGGACCGCACTGACACGGTCTTCTCCTGGCAACGGGTCAATAACACCGATACCAACATACCAATCCCGCACAAAAACCAGATGGGTAAGCGCCACCGCCCGCATGATCTTTTCCGCTGGCTGGTCCGGCAACTCAAACCGGACCCAGCCGGCCGCTTCCGGAACGAAGAATCCGTAACCGCCGACCTCTGACGCGCGCGTCACCAGCTCCTGTCCGGCATCGGCCTCAAAGCCGGGTCGGCACAGTGCCCGGATCACCCCAGTGTCTGTCATTACTTGCTCATCTCCTTTGCCCTCACAAAGGCTCTCGCGCTTTCGGCAGTCGTTGTCAGAACCCGATTCGGATCCAGTCCACTACGACGTGTGGGCATCAGCTCGTGGTCGCCATCGGCCACCCATTCAACCTGCACCGGTCCCGGGAACGGCATCCGTGCCTCCACTTCGCCGCGCTTACCAAAAGGATCGCGCTCCCCCTGCGCAATCCAGAGAGGTCCGCACAGAGTGGCAAAATGGTCCGTTCGCCATTGCTGCGGCTTACGTGGCGGATGGAACGGATATCCGAAGACCAGGGCGCCACTCGCCAGCTCCGGACTCTGCTCCGGGGTCAGCAGCACTGATGCCATGCGCCCGCCCAGTGAGCGGCCACCAATCCAGACGGGCCCCGTATCCGACTCCTGGCGTTTGACCTCTTGAACAGCCTCTTTCCACGTCTTAAGCAGTATCGGAGCACGATCCGGGGGGCGGCGTTTCCCCGTGCTGCGGCGCTGCTCCATGAAAGGGAACTCAAAACGCCTTACACGAAAGCCCGATGATGCCAGTGCCATGGCCAACCGCTCCATAGGTGCCGAGTCAACAGGCGCGCCAGAGCCATGGGCGAGGACCAGAAGCGGCCCCTGATTGCCATTACAGAGTATATCCAAAGGCACTACCATGTTAATAATTTGATATATATCATTGAGGGGCAGCGCCGCGTTGCATAGGCTGCGCATACCCTCCAAAACAGTCCCGGAAGAGACGAACATGGAAACACAGACGTCTGCGGAAACCTACAACTACCGGGTGGTACGGCAGTTTGCCATAGCCTCGCTGGTATGGGGTATTGTCGGAATGGGTCTCGGTGTATTCATCGCGGCTCAGATGTTCCTGCCCCAGTTGAACTTTGACCTGCCCTGGACAAGCTTCGGGCGCCTGCGCCCGCTGCATACCAATGCGGTCATCTTTGCCTTTGCCGGCAGTGCCCTGTTTGCCACCTCTTATTACGTGGTTCAGCGCACATCCCAGGCAAGGCTGATCTCGGACGAGGCTGCCGCTTTCACGTTCTGGGGATGGCAGGCGGTTATTGTGCTGGTCGCCATAACCCTGCCGCTGGGCTACACCACCACCAAGGAATACGCCGAACCGGAGTGGCCGATCAACATCCTGATCGCCATTGTCTGGCTGACTTACGCCTATGTGTTCTTTGGAACCATTGCGCGACGCCGGGTGAAGCACATCTACGTGGCCAACTGGTTCTACGGCGCCTTCATCATCACCATCGCCATCCTGCACGTGGTGAATAACCTGGCGATTCCGGTAGGTTGGTTTGAGTCCTACTCCATTTTCCCCGGTACCATCGACGCCATGGTCCAGTGGTGGTACGGCCATAATGCCGTGGGTTTCTATCTGACCGCTGGTTTCCTGGGGATGATGTACTATTTCGTGCCCAAGCAGGCCAACCGCCCCATTTACTCCTATCGACTGTCGATCGTGCACTTCTGGGCGCTGATCGCCACCTATGTATGGGCCGGCGGTCACCACCTTCATTACAGCCCGCTGCCGGAGTGGGCCCAGACCGCCTCCATGATCATGTCCCTGATCCTGCTGGCGCCAAGTTGGGGCGGTATGATCAACGGCATCATGACCCTCTCGGGTGCCTGGTATAAGCTGCGCACGGACCCGATCCTGCGCTTCCTCATCGTGGCCGTTTCCTTCTATGGCATGGCCACTTTCGAAGGGCCGCTGATGTCCATCCGTACGGTAAACGCACTGTCCCACAGCACAGACTGGACCGTCGGCCACGTGCATTCGGGGGCACTGGGCTGGGTTGCCATGATCAGCTTTGGCGCGCTCTATCACCTGTTCCCGCGTCTTTATGGTCTCAAGTCCATGTTCAGCTTACCGCTAATCAACCTGCACTTCTGGCTCGCCACCATCGGTGTGGTGCTCTATACCGTCTCGATGTGGATCAATGGCCTCCTCCAGGGGCTCATGTGGCGCGCGGTGAATGACGATGGCACGCTTACCTACAGCTTTGTGGAAGCCGTTGAAGCAAGCTACCCGGGCTATGTGGTGCGATTCATTGGCGGCGCTTTCTTCCTGGGCGGTGTTCTGGTGATGGCCTACAACGTGTGGCGCACTGTTGGCCAGAGTGAAACCGGCGCACTTGATGATTCTACTGACGCAGTGCAGGGAGTGAACGAATGAGCCACGAGAAAGTTGAAAAGCACTTGGGTCTACTGATCGGGCTGATTATTGTGGTGGTCAGCCTTGGCGGGTTGGCGGAAATTGTTCCCCTGTTCTTTGACAAACAGGTTAATGAACCCGTGGAAGGCCTGGAACCACTCAGTGCTGTGGAACTGGAAGGCCGTGACATTTACATGCGTGAAGGTTGCCATGTCTGTCACACGCAGAAAGTGCGTCCCTTCCGGGCCGAGACCGAGCGTTACGGCCACTATTCCGTTGCCGGCGAGCAGGTTTATCAGCACCCCTTCCTGTGGGGATCCAAGCGGACCGGCCCCGACCTGGCACGGGTAGGTGGACGCTATTCCGACGCCTGGCACCGCCTGCACCTGTACAACCCGCGGATGGTGGTTCCCGAATCCAATATGCCGGCCTATCCATGGCTGTTTGAACAGAAGGTGGATCCGGATCAGACCGCGCGGAAGATGCGTGCCATGCGGACTCTGGGCGTCCCCTACACGGATAAGCAGATTGAGAATGCCGCGGAGAATGTTCGCGGCACTTTCGAGATCCAGGCGCTGATCGCCTACCTGCAGCAACTTGGCACAGCAATTCCGGAACAGAGGTGATCATGGCATGGGAGACGCTGCTCAGTCAGTTCAAGGGTATTCACACTCTATTGATGATCGCCCTCTTTGTGGGTATCTGTATCTGGGCGTTCAGCCCGTCCCGGCAGCGGGAAAACGAAAAGGCCGCGCATCTGGTGTTCGAAGAAGAGGACATGGAGACGCGTACCATCGAACAGCAACGGAGAGACAACCACGATGAGTAGTTTCTGGAGCATCTGGATCAGCGCACTGATCCTGCTTGTGGTTTTTGGGTGCTGGTGGCTCCTCTGGATTGTCCGCCGCAATCAACCAACGGATAAGGTTGAAAACCGCAGTATCGGTCATGAGGTGGACGGCATCGAGGAGCTGGATAACCCGCTGCCAAAGTGGTGGTGCTGGATGTTCGTTGGACTGATCCTCTTTTCCCTGCTGTATCTGGCACTATACCCCGGCCTGGGGAACTATCAGGGCCTTCTGGGGTGGAGCCAGACGAAAGCATGGGAACAGGAAATGGAGCAGGCGCGGGAAGAGTACGGGCCGCTTTTTGCCCAGTACGCGGAGACGGATGTGCCTGAACTCGCACACAATGGCGAGGCCATGCAGGCCGCCCAGCGGCTTTTCTCCAACAACTGTTCCACCTGCCATGGCTCAGCCGGGCGCGGCGGCTACGGCTTCCCCAACCTTACTGATGACAATTGGATCTGGGGCGGCAGTGTGGACGCCATCAGGCACACTCTGACCAATGGCCGCCAGGCCAACATGCCGGCGCGTGGTATCAACCCGAACCTGAGCAATGATCAGCTGTCTGACATTACGGAATACGTACTGTCACTCAACGACCGGGACGGCGTGGATAGCGCCGCAGCTGAGCGCGGTAAGCCGCTGTTCTCGCAGGCATGCGCCACCTGTCACGGCCAGAATGCGAAGGGCAACCAGAGCATGGGCGCGCCCAACCTGGCCAATGACACCTGGCTCTATGGCGGGGATCGCAAGACCATCATGGAAACACTACAGTATGGACGTCAGGGTCATATGCCAGCTCAGGCCCAGCTCACTGAAGATCAGATCCATCTGATGACTGCGTATGTCTATCGGCTCTCAGGCCAACACGTTGATGAAGGAGCGCAATGAGCGATATACCCGTCCGGCAGATTGACGCCGGTCCCAATCCGGACCGGATCTACGTCCGCAGCACCACTGGTTTCTATCAGAAACTGCGGACGGTCACTCTATGGGCACTCATGGGCCTTTACTTTGCGATTTGCTGGGTTCAGGTCAACGGAAGGCCAATGATCCATTTCGATCTACCGGAACGCCAGTTTCACCTCCTAGGGTCGACATTCTGGCCCCAGGACTTCTTCATCCTGACTCTGCTTCTGATCATCGCTGCATTCGGACTTTTTTTCGTCACCACCCTCTTTGGCCGGGTGTGGTGTGGATTTACCTGTCCGCAGACTGCCTGGACATTCATCTTCATGTGGATTGAAGAGAAAGTAGAGGGTAGCCGTAATCAGCGTATGAAACTAGATCGCAAGGGGTCTCTGAAGAAGCGGATACCGCGCAAGTTCATCAAACATGAACTCTGGCTACTCGTTGCTTTCTGGACGGGCGTCACTTTTGTCGGCTACTTCTACCCCATCCGCGAACTCGTGCCTGACCTGTTCACCTTCAACGTGACCAATGGCTGGGCAGTGTTCTGGATTGGCTTTTTCTCCGTGGCGACCTATATCAATGCTGGGTGGATGCGGGAGAAAGTTTGCCTCTACGTTTGCCCGTATGCCCGTTTCCAGAGTGTCATGTTTTCGCCTGACACCCGTACCGTAACTTACGACACCAATCGGGGTGAGCCACGAGGACCCAGAAAGAAGGATACTGATCGCTCCGAGGCTGGCCTGGGCGATTGCATCGACTGCAACATCTGCGTCCAGGTCTGCCCGACCGGTATCGACATCCGTAACGGGATGCAGTACGAGTGCCTGGACTGCGGGCTCTGCGTGGACGCGTGCAACCAGGTCATGGACCGGATGGGCTATGAGCGGGGCCTGATCCGTTACGCCACCGAGCGCGAAGTCGAGGGGGCTCCGAAACGCCGTTTTCAACCACGCACACTGGGCTATGGTATCGCCATGGCGCTGCTTCTTGGGAGCATGGCGACACTGCTGATGCAGCGGGATACTTTGACTATTGAGGTAAGCCGCGATCGCGGTGGCCTGTACCAGACCGGTCCGAATGCCACTATTGAAAACTCATACAGCCTCAAGCTCAGCAACCGTACCAATGATCCACGACAACTCAGCGTACAGGTGAGTGGCCCGGAGGGAACGCACCTGCTTGAGCCCATTAGTCTGGAACTTGAGCCACTGGACTCACGTTCGCTTGCCGCCGTGGTGAGGATTCCCCGCAGTGAGCTTGAAGGCATGAGCACCCCTGTACAGTTTGAAGTCACAGCCGAGGGTTCCGAGGCCAGCAACAGCGCCCGAACCTCGTTCATCGGCCCGAGCCGCTGAGGCAACCGTAAATAGCATGACTGATGACAATGAAAGCAATCGCCCTTGGTATCGCGAACCCTGGGTCTGGGTTATTATTGCGATTCCCGGTATAACTATTCTCTGGAGCGTATTCCTCATCCTGTTCTCGATGCAACAGCACGTGTCGATGGTGGAGGATGACTATTACGACAAGGGCACGGGGATCAATCGTGAGCTTTCCCGGGATATTAAGGCTGCCGACCTCGGGCTTACCGGCCGTGTCAGCTTCACTGATCAGCAGCGGCTGGACATTGTTCTGAAATCGCCAGAGCGCCGGAACTGGGAACGCCTCGAAGTGGAGCTATCCCATGCGACCCTCGGCGACCGAGACCAGACCACTATTGCTGAGCGCGTCGGTGAAGGGCGCTACCGTGCTTCCATCAATGCACTGAGTGACGGGCGCTGGTATATCGACATTCGCAATATTGGTAATGACTGGCGCCTGCGCAGCGCACTCAACACGCCCTTGGAGGAACCGCTTACGCTCAAGCCGATCCGGGAGGCGCGCCAGCAATGACGGCAGGGTCCGGAGCCTGCTTCCACTGTCAGGAACCTCTGCCGGAAACGCCGCCAGTCACCGCCGAAATCAACGGGCAACCCCGAAGTTTCTGCTGTGACGGATGCCTTGCCGTCTCACGCATCATCGAAAACGAGGGCCTGGACCGCTTCTATCAACAGGTCGATGGCCCCCTTATCACTCCGGACCCGGTAGATGACCGTGTTCGGGCCGAGTGCCTGCACTACAACGACCAGCGGCTTACCGATGAGGTCGTGCATACCCGCGATGACGATCTCCACGAAACCTGGTTGATGGTCGAGGGATTGAGCTGCGCCGCCTGTATATGGCTTATTGAAAATCATTTGGCGCGTTTCGACGGACTGGAATCCATCCGCATCAATCACAGTACCCAGCGTGCTCATCTGGTCTGGAATCCGGAAACCACCAGCCTGGGCCATCTCCTTCTGGGCATCCGCGAGCTGGGCTTCCAGGCTTCACCCTTTCGACCCGGCGAGTGGGAAGAGACCATAAGGGCCCAGCAAAAACAGGCCATGATCCGAATCGGGATCGCGGGTATTGCAGCCCTTCAGACCATGATGCTGGCCTACCCACTGCAGTTTGGGCTCAGCGCCGAATCCGACCCAGCCATGGTCCAGCTTTTCCGCTGGGCCAGTCTGGTCATTGCCACGCCTGTCGTACTTTACAGTGCCGTTCCCTTTTTCCAGGCCGCAGTGCGGGATCTGCGCTACTGGCATCCGGGCATGGACGTTCCTGTTTCCATTGCCATCCTTGCCGGTTATATCGCCAGCCTCCATGTTACTGTCTTCGGTGGCGAGCATGTCTACTTCGAATCCATCTCCATGTTTACGTTCTTCCTGGGCCTGGGTCGGTTCCTCGAGGGACGGGCCCGCTACCGCGCCGGTCTTGAGAATCTTTCGCTCATCAATGCCATGCCCGGCACGGCAATCCGCATGGAGGGCAATGACGAAACGGTCGTAGGCGCCCGTGACCTGAACCCTGGCGATTGCATCCGCATACGCCCCGGAGACACCCTGGCTGCCGACGGCCATGTTGTCAGTGGGCATTCTTCTGTTGATGAATCCATGCTCACCGGCGAATCACTCCCTGTCACTCGGGGCCCTGGCGACCCGGTTTCCGCCGGCACCATCAATACTGAACACCCACTTGAGGTTGTCGTGGATCAGGCCGGCGACAACACCCGACTCTCTGCCATCACTCGGCTCCTCGACAGGGCCCAGGCTGAGAAACCCCGCACCCAACAGGTTGCGGACCGTGTTGCCGGCGCTTTCGTGACTGCAGTGCTGGCTTTCGCCGCTGCCACATGGCTGGTCTGGTGGTTCATTGATCCCGAGCGGGCTTTCCCCGTGACTCTCGCTGTTCTAGTGGCCACCTGCCCCTGCGCGCTGTCGCTGGCGACGCCGACAGCTCTCACGGTGGCGACCAACCGCCTGCGCCGCACCGGTTTCGTACCCACCAGAGGTACTACCCTCGAAACCCTGAACACGGTCAATACTCTGGTGTTTGACAAGACCGGAACACTCACATGCGGCCAGCTCAGTATTGCCGCCATCGATCCGTTTCACGGCAATACCGAAGCGCAATGCCGTGCGCTGGCCGCGGGATTGGAACAGGGATCCGAGCACCCAATCGCCAGAGCCTTCCGGAATGAGCCGGCAGTAAGCGTGAGCAACAGGGAAAACCACCCTGGAGGGGGTGTAACCGGATTCCATGGGGGCCGCAAAGTTGCCCTGGGGCGCGTAGACTTCGTCGCGACGGAACTCAACCTCAATACACCCCCGGAAATGGACGAGGACGCCGCGCTGGCTATCCAGCTGGCCGATGATACCGGCTGGCTCGGTCGTATCACACTGGATGATACCCTGCGGGCCGATGCGGAGCCGGTCCTGGCAACCCTGCGTTCCAGGGGGTGGCACTGCGTGCTTCTAAGCGGCGACCACTCCGGCCAGGTGGCGCGGGTTGCGCAGGCGCTGGGTATTAATCATTGCGAGGGGCGGCTCTCACCAGAAGCCAAGCTAGCGCGTATCCGCGCCCTGGAGGCGGATGGCCACAGGGTCATGATGGTGGGCGACGGGCTCAATGATCTACCCGGCCTGGCGGGCGCACGGCTGTCCGTGGCAATGGCTGGCAGCAGCGATATAGCCCGCCTGAGGGCGGACGCGGTAGTCCTGGGGGAGCGGCTCTCGCCGCTTTTGGCAGCGTTGAAGGTTGCTCCCCTGGCCCGCCGTGTCATCCGCCAGAATCTGAGCCTGTCACTACTGTACAATGCCGCTATACTGCCGCTTGCCATGGCCGGACTGGTTATTCCTTGGATCGCGGCAGCGGGGATGTCAGCCAGCTCCGTTGTTGTCGTAATGAATGCGCTGCGTCTAGGAGGGGCAAGCCGCGATGGCAATACTCTATATACTGATTCCACTGTCACTGATACTACTGGCAATCGCCGTCAGGCTCCTGATCTGGGCGGTACGCAACGACCAGTTCGATGACCTTGAAGGGCCGGCGCATCAGATCCTTTTCGATGACGACGAGGACCGCATACCGCCTGAAGCCCGACAACAATCCGAAGAAAAAACCAGTAGCCGTAGCGGAGGAAATTCCAAATGACTGACGCCCTGATCACCACCCTGGGCTCGGCGTTCCTGATCGGGTTTCTCGGCAGCACCCACTGTCTGGGTATGTGCGGCGGCATAGCCAGCTCGTTGAGCCTGGCGCTGCCGGTTGGGCCGGGGTTCCGGCGCCGTCAGATATCACTGCTCGCCGGCTATAACCTCGGGCGCATCCTGAGCTACAGCCTGATTGGGCTGATAGCTGGGTTGCCCGGAGCCCTGCTCACGGAAGGGGTTCCCGGGGCGGGTATGGCACTGCGTTCCCTGGCAGGCATTGTCCTTATTCTTCTGGGCCTCGCTGTAGGCCAGTGGTGGCAAGGGATCATGAGCCTGGAGCGCATTGGCGCCCCGCTTTGGCAGCGTCTGGCACCCCTGACGCAACGGTTCATGCCAGTGGATCGTCTGAGCCGAGCCCTGCCGCTGGGGCTGCTCTGGGGCTGGTTACCCTGCGGACTGGTCTACAGCACTCTGGCGTGGGCGCTCACTCAGGGAGATGCGCTACTTTCTGCACTGCTGATGTTCGCCTTTGGTTTGGGCACCGTTCCGGCAATGGTTGCGACCGGGCTTCTGGCGAACCGTATCACCCGTCTGCGGCAATCTACTGCTTTCCGTCGGGTCACGGGCCTGGCTCTAGTTGTGTTCGGACTATGGACGATCCCGTGGATCCGGCATCTGATCCTACCGCACTAAGGTGGTTTGACCGATATCAACAGGCCCATCCGCAGTCTGCGTTACGCTGAAGGTACCACAGCGCACGCCGGCGGAGAGCACAATGACCTCGGAACGCATCAACCTTCTATGGGACCCGGAGCTGATCGAACGCTACGATCTCGCCGGACCACGCTACACCTCCTACCCGACCGCCCTGGCGTTCAGCGAGGATTTCAACGGTGAGGCCTACCGCCAGACCCTTGAAAGAAGTCGTGCTTCCGGCGCACCTTTATCGCTGTACCTGCACATTCCGTTCTGTGCACACCTGTGCTATTACTGTGCCTGCAACAAGATCGTGACCCGCAAGCGGGACCGCGCCGGCCCCTATCTGGAGCGACTGCATAAGGAAATCGCAATGCGCTCTGAACAGTTCGGCGGCCAAGAACGGCCGGCGACACAACTCCACTGGGGCGGTGGCACACCGACTTTCATCAGCCATGACGAAATGCGTGAACTGATGCGCGTTCTACACCAGCATTTCCGCCTGGCCGATGATGACAGCGGTGATCATTCCATTGAGATTGATCCCCGCGAATGCGGGCCGGAAACTCTGGAAGTCCTGCGTTCCATCGGTTTCAACCGGATAAGTCTGGGCGTTCAGGACTTCAACCCCAACGTCCAGAAAGCAGTCAACCGGATCCAGCCCTACGACACGGTGGCCAATCGGATCAACGTCGCCCGCGATCTGGGCTTTGGTTCCATCAACATGGATCTGATCTACGGGCTGCCTCACCAGAATCGTGAAACATTCCGTGAAACGCTTGAGCAGGTGCTCGCACTGGAGCCGGACCGACTCTCAGTCTTCAACTATGCCCACCTGCCTGATCGTTTCATGCCGCAGCAACGCATCCTTGAGGAGGACCTGCCGTCTCCGGAAGAAAAGCTGGGAATCCTTGAAGACACCATCAACCGGCTGCTCGAAGCCTCCTACGTGTACATCGGCATGGACCACTTCGCCAAGCCCGATGACACCCTGGCCATTGCCCAGCATAATGGGGACATGCACCGCAATTTCCAGGGCTATACGACTCATGGGGAATGCGACCTGATCGGCATGGGCGTTTCCGCCATCAGCCAGGCCGCTGACAGCTACTTCCAGAACCATCACGATGAAGGCGTGTGGAACCTGGAACTGGACTTCGATCGTACGCCCCTGAAAAAGGGTTATCAGCTCAGTGACGATGATCGCATGCGACGTGCTGTCATCATGGAGCTGATCTGCCATTTCTCATTGGATAAGCAGGCGTTTGCGGCTACGTGGGGTGCTCCCTTCGATCAGGTCTTCGCCGATACCCTACCCGCGCGCCAGACCATGCAGGATGATGGACTTATTGAAGACAATGCGGAACGGTTGGCAGTGCGCACGCCCGGGCGGCTTCTGATCCGTGCCATCTGCCAACTGTTTGACGCCCACGCACAGAAGACGCAGGCTGGGCGTTACTCACGGATTATCTGAGTACCACCTCAGAGATTAAGCACCTCGACCTGACCGTAATCAGTCCCGGGTTCGGCGCGTTGAGGCGTCTCTGATACCGAGTCTCCGCTCTCTCCCCTTCCGGAGAAATCAAACAGCTCCGGATCTGCCAGATGGGAGGGCGCGACGTTCTGTAACGCCCGGAACATGTTTTCGATCCGCCCCGGAAATCGATGATCCCAGTCGTTGAGCATATCCTTAACCATCTCGCGCTGCAGGTTCTCCTGCGAGCCACAGAGATTACAGGGAATGATCGGGAAATCGCGCAGCTCCGCGAACCGGCTGATATCTTTCTCGCGGCAATAGGCCAATGGCCGGATCACGGTATTGCGGCCGTCATCGCTGAACAGCTTCGGTGGCATGGCTTTAAGCGTGCCTCCATGGAACATGTTCAGCATCATGGTCTCAAGGATGTCATCCCGGTGATGGCCCAGCGCAATCTTGGTGCAGCCCTGCTCTTCCGCGAAGTTGTACAGAATCCCGCGTCTCAGCCGTGAGCACAGGCCACAGGCGGTCTTGCCCTCAGGGATCTTCTCCTTGACGATGCTGTAAGTGTCTTTTTCCAGAACCTGGAAGGACACCTCCAGCCGCGCCATATAGTCCGGCAGTACATGCTCGGGGAACCCCGGCTGCTTCTGGTCGAGATTCACCGCCATCAGCTCGAAATTCACCGGCGCCCGGTGGCGCAAGACCATCAGCATATCGAGCATGGTATAGGAATCCTTGCCACCACTGAGACAGACCAGGATACGATCGCCTTCCTCGACCATATCGAAATCCGCGATGGCCCGCCCTGTCTCCCGCTGCAGCTTTTTCTGCAGCCGCTTGCGCTCGTCGCGCGGATCAGTGGAGGTTTTTTCCTGCATTGATTGGCCCCGGTCGTACTATGTAATGCCGGATTATACCGGATCGCCGCCGGCCCTCACCAACCAGGATTTGCATTGCCTGCTCTGGCGACGCATAGTCGGAGTATGACGGAGTTGACCGCCCCACAGAACACCACCCGGGACAGCGCGCTGGAGGATCTGGTCGGACGCATCATGGATGCAGCCGAGGCCCTGCTGCGCACCCATCCGGAAGGCATGAGCGAACTGGCAATGCTGCGTACCCTTCAGGATGACCCCTGGCGGCTGCTCGCAAGCATCGACTTCAGTTCACCAACAGCGCTTTACCCTGTACATTTTCTGCTGTTTCACAGCCTCTACAGGCAGCGCGAGCGACTGGTAGCTGAAAGCGGTGAAACCATCGACATCAGCGCCCTGAATATCCGTATCCGGCCAACACCCGACAGAGGACTACAGGAAGCGGGGCAACATGATGCCCTGCATGCTTTCTATCGTGATATAGCTAATCATGACCTCGGCGAGACTACCATCAATCGCATGCTGGACGATTTCTGGCAGGGCATCACACGTCCTGCAGATGAGGACTTACGACTGGCCTGCGACACGCTGGCCATTGATAGGCCACCCCCGGACCTGAATACGGCGCGCAATGCGTTCCGGCGCCTGGCCATGCGCCACCATCCGGATCGCGGGGGCTCAAACGAACAGCTCCAGGCCCTTAACCGTGCCATGGCTACCGTCAGACACCATTTCAGAGGATACTCATGAAACCAACAAACCGGTTATACCGATTTGCAGTCACTACGACACTGAGCCTGGGTATGGCATCCGGCGTGCATGCTGGTGTTGCCACTCTGGCCTACCACCATGTCTCCACTGAAACACCTCCTTCAACTACAACATCACCATCGCTGTTTAAGGATCAACTGGCACTGATTGAAAAGCTTGATCTTGAAAAGGTCTCAATCACTCCGGAACGCATCCAAGCCACCTTGAAGGGTGAGGATTCAGGGACGATGGGTGTGGCCCTGACCTTCGACGATGCCTATGAAAGCGTCTACACCAAGGCTTGGCCCCTGCTGAAAAAAAAGGAGATTCCTCTGACCGTTTTCGTGCTCAGCGGCTCCGTTGGCGACCATGGCTACATGAGCTGGGAACAGCTGCAGGAGATGGCCGAGCATGAACTGGTAACCATCGGCAGCCACAGCCTGAACCACGGATCCATGCTCCGGCGTCCGCGAGAGAGCGCGCAAGCGCATGCCGAGCGCATTGCCCGGGAATTGGATCAGGGAGCCCAGCGCATCGAAGCGCAAATCGGGGTAAAAACCCGACTTTATGCTCATCCCTACGGTGAATTCTCACAGCCGGTGCTTGAGGCATTACAGGAACGCGGCTGGTACGGATTCGCCCAGCATTCGGGCGTAATCGGCGAACATTCGCATCCCGGCGCAATGCCACGCTTTGCAGTGGCCGATGCCTATGGTGGCATCGATACACTTGGGGATAAGCTCAAGGCACGCAATTTCCCGGTATCAAGAGCCAACCTGCCGACCCCCGTAATCAGCGACAATAACCCACCCCTTCTGGATATGACTGTGCCGGAAGGCTGGGATAGCGCCCAAATGAACTGCTTCGCGTCGGGCGAGGGGAAAATGGGCCTGGATGCGGAGCCAATTGCCAACGGCCTGCGCATCCGCGCGCGAGCCAACAACGCCATTAAGGCACGCCGTTCACGTTACAACTGCACCTATCCGGCAGGTAACGGCCGTTTTTACTGGCTTTCCCAACCCTGGTTCAACCCGCAAGCACCGGAAGGCTGACACCTAGTCTACAAGCCGCAGTGACAGGCTGCCCGCAGATTCGTGGGTGAGCCTGTGCCGCTGCCCCTCCTTACCGACTTCCGTACTGGATTCCAGATCATCGGAACGGGTAAACAGAACCAACCAGCGCTCATCAGACTTCGGTCTTATTGCCAATCTGGCTGACATATGCCCATAGCGGCGCCAGGTCTCAGGGCTGTATTCCATGACCAGGTCCGTGACTATCCTTACCGGTTGGAATCCACCATTCAAGAATACGGCGCTCGGAACCAGATACCCACCATTGCGGACAAAACTGCGGATTCGTATAAGGGACCGCTCGGGCTCCTCAGGCAGACGCACCAGGCAGAAACGGCTCTTGCCTGTGGAAAAACGATGAACTCTGGTTTCCTCGCCGAGATTGACCGGCAGGGTCCGCTCAGGCTCAAGCTTCTGGAATTCAAGGCGTGGTAGTTGCCCGCAGCATTGTTCAGAGAACGAATTCAGGCGATTCCGGCCCCCCTTACCCACGCCCAGAACGTCGGCTGCCTCGGAGTCAGGCCGGAAACCGGGGGCATTTACGGCCTCTGAGGTTATAACCCGGGCTTGCGAGGCCCGCACCGGTGCCTCCTCGCGAATAACGCGCCCCATGGTTTCCTCCTCGTAGAGGTAGGGCGTGTTGAATACCCGGCCTTCAGCATTGCGCCAGCTGTAAAAAAGCTCATTCGTATCGCCGTTCTGAGCCTTCTCTCCGGCATCCGGATACTGCTCCAGGTTGAATTCAGGGTGAGCTCCCCCCTGCCCCTGCCTGTGCGGGGATGCAGTATTTTCAAACCCGGAGTCCTTTTCGGGCTGACTGTCCGTCTCGTTGGCGTCATTCTCCTGGGGACCAGGCGCATAGCGAACCTGCCCGCGCTCGTCCACCCAAGCGCGCATCCCGCCCTTGGCGGCCTCGGAGCCCCCTGTGGTACAGCCACCTGCTACCAGAACCATCAGCGCCAACAGTGCCGGCGCAAGCCTTTCAGAACCGGCTGCGAATCGTGAGATTGGCAAAGGTGAGCGTGGTTTCGGTTTTGACATCCAAGCCTGC
The DNA here is from genome assembly GCF_040196175.1 of Salicola sp. Rm-C-2C1-2. Lineage (NCBI taxonomy): Bacteria > Pseudomonadati > Pseudomonadota > Gammaproteobacteria > Oceanospirillales > Halomonadaceae > Salicola > Salicola sp. Rm-C-2C1-2. Next base: position 1,151,972 of record NZ_JBEFNF010000001.1, read on the forward strand.
GTAAGGGTTGTACACGATATTAGTAATGTCTGTGCAGTTGATGTTACAGCTCGAATCTGCCGGGATGTTCTGGGTACTCGTGAACTGGCTCAGGCTCATGTCGATCTGGGTGTGCTTGGACCATTTGTACCCAATCCCGACGCCATACATTGTACCCTCGCCTATGGGGGAGAAAAGACTTTCCGCGCCATTGGGGATAACAGAGCTGCGGTTCTGGGCCCCTGCCCTGAGATCCAGACGGTCATTCACATGAAGCGTTGCACCATAGCCTAGGTTCCACACGTCTGTGAATTCACGGGCGATTTTCAGGCTTGAGGGCGTCGCTTTCTCGGGTGACAGAATACGGGCCGCGTTCAGGAACTCAAGCTCACGGTCGAATTTGAGCTCCAGGTACTTCTGGGATGCCAGATCCACATAGTCCATATCCGCATTGAGGGTAAGGAAAGGCAGCACCCGCGCGCTAATGCCCGTGGAAAAATGCTGGGGGTAACTTTCCTTAATCGTGACATGCCCTTCCTCTTTGGGCACACCCGAGGGCAGGCTCAGAATGGCAGCCCCGATAGCGCCGAGCACCGAGCTGTTGACGCTCTGCCAGAAGCCCGCCCAGTCCTCGGTGTAGTCAATCTGAAAGTCTCCTTTCAGATTCATGTCATCGCCGGAACTGTACTGGGCGCCCCAGGTGAACCAATCATTGGGCTCCCAGAGCACGCCCAGCTTGTAGCTGGTTGAGAGACTCTCCTCAGCCCGGAAATTGACATTACCGATGTCCTGAAACGGACCGATCTTGCCACCGCAAAGGGCCAGCCAGGGCGCAAGCGGCTCCTGAGCCTCCTCATCACACCCAAAAGCATTCTGCAGGGTCGCCCCCACGCCCACCAGCATGTTGGGCGCCCGGGTAAGCTGATTGACCTCAATTCCCTGGTGGGAAAAATGTATGCCTGCCCCAACCGTCCACTCATCGTTGATCTCGTAAGAGACCGTAGGCGAGAGATAGGTGACGCGCTGGATGGCCGCCTGGGTCGGCTGGTAACGCCCTGGGTCATCGTCCGCCCTTGAGAAACCACCAGAGTTCTCGATAAAGGCGGCATTACCGAAGGTCAGCTTGGAACCCGGAGGCTGAATACTGAAGCCCGCGTTGAGAGGCGCAGCAGGCGCTGCGCTCTCCATGAGGCCGATCCCCGGAATGTAGTTGGCCCCCACATCCGTTTCACTCGTGCTGTTGGCTACCGGGTCATTCTCCGCACAGGAGATACCGAAAACATCACAGCCCTCCTCAGGCACCGTGAATTCTGCCTCGAACACGGTATTCGGCATGGCGCCCCCCAGTTCCCACTGGCGCCCTTCCAGCCTGCTCAGACCGGCCGGATTGCGGCGGATCGACATAATGCCCGGAGGATCCGCAGTGACCGCGTTGCCGAGCGCCGCGGCTTTCGGGTGCACCAGCAGCTGATGGCTGAACTGGGCCTGCGCCCCCACGGACACGGCGGTCAGCGCCAGTGCGCCGAACACCCGTTTGGCAACGCCATTCGCTCGCATTACTCCCTGCTCCTTATCGCCCTTGATCCACCGCATCAGGATGATTCAGACAGCCCGGAAATATTGATGGGCATGGAGAAACCGATGGTGAAATCCGGCGCCCCCCGGGTCATGCCAAAGCCCACGCTGGTATTGACGATGGTCTGATCGCTGATCCGGGTGCCCAGTGACATGTTGATGATACCGGCCATCTGGGAGCTGGCTGTAGCCTCAGAACCGTCGTTGAAGGTTAGGACCGTTTCGTCGTTATAGGTCAGCTGGACTGACATGCTCAGAGAGATGTCATAGGACAACGAGTAGGAAAAACCACCGGAGCCGGAAAGGGTGAAGCCAGGATCCAGCTCACGCAGCAACCGTCCACCACGCACCTGCTTCAGATCCTTTTCCCCGTGGTTGTACCTGAGACTTCCAGAACCGAACAGCACCACTGGATCGAGCACTTTGGAAACACTGGCACCACCACTCACCGAGTAGTAGCCGCTGCCCGTTGAGAGTTGGCGTTTGACGTCAATCTGGTAAGGACTGACCCCGGTCTTGGTACTGAATGTGCTAAACACTGTCGTGGACATGGTGCCAGGAACATGCGGGTTGGGCTGCCACCGGGCTGTGAAGGAAATATCGCCCACGTCGTTGACGTTCAGATCCTCCTGGGTATCAAACTTGGTCGCGAGCGGGATGCGCGTGCCCAAGGTCAGGTTATCGTAGTACCCATAATCGTAGGAGAAAGAGTTTGTGAAGTTATGGGTTGCTGCTGGGGTGACATCCAGATTGCGGACCTGGCCATTGATGACTTCCAGGTCCAGGTTCTGACTGCCGGAATAGGAGTAATTGAACGAATAGTTCAGCGACTGGCGACCGGCCTGCAGCAACGAATAGTTCTTCTCGGCTGCCTGGAACACCTCCTCTAACTGCTCGGTGGAATCCTCATCCCCTTCCTGCTGGGCAAGTGCCTCCCGGGCATCCTCCACACTGGCACCATCGTCGTCCTGTTGGGCAACCACGGGGACTGCCACTAAGGAAAGCAGAACGACACCTGTCAGATGCCATAGCACAGAGCGCGTCATAGCGGGCTCCCTGTATCCAGTTCGATGCATAAAACCACCAGTTACCTGATCCTGTCCTCCATGATCTTCAGCGATCACGGAAATAGAGCTGTTTGCGGGTGTTCTCAACGCTGCCGTCGGGATTGTTCTTCAGCCGTTCAAGTTCGTTCTGAATATCCCACATCAAGGATTCGTGGAATGCCGGGAATTCCTGGCGCGCCTGCAGAGTTATCGTCTGGTCATCAACAAAACGCATGTCCTCTTCCTTGAGCGCCAGGTTGTTCAATGGCGGCTCCTCGCCCGGAAAGACGATGAAAAGAACATTCTTGGCCCATTTCTCCTGGAACTCATGCAGTGTGAAGGACAGATTCCCGGAGGAAGGATCCGCGACAAAGACCCGTCCTTCCCGGATGTCACGTACGACCACAAAATGCTCGAATCCGGCATGTTGGATGGGAACAATGGCCGGGTGATCCAGCTCCGCCAGATCTGAAATCTCGGCCCGGAATCCACCAGAGGGAAAGCCCAGTTCAGTAACCAACCGCTTCATGTCCAGCAGTGAAAAAGCCCGGCGGTCGACAATGCGCTCGCTCTCGCCAAATTGCAGCAGCCCTTCCATCACCTTACGTTCGTTAAGATTCTGCCCCACATAGTGGCGCAGAATCGTGGTCAGCGATGCGGCACCACAGCTGTAGTCATACTGCTGACGGACCACATTACGGAATTTCTGTGCCTTTAAAGGCTCGACCTGATAACGGTGCAGGAGCGAATCCGGGCTCTCGTTGTAATACTGCTCATAGATGAAGGTCCCCTTGGGGTGAGGCTCCACTTCGACAACTTCCTGCGTCATCGAGAAAGTCAGCAGTGATCCGGCCAAAACGAAAAGCATTAACGCCTATCCCTTATAAACCCGACGGAAGACGGTGTCGGGAGGGACAATAGCGAATTTAGAGGGGACTGAAAGATAACTGGTCCTCAATTCTCGGCGTCTTAAGCCGTTGGAATTCGGACCATTCCCTGGCGGGAATCAATTTTGTGACACATGTGGAAAGGCGATGGAGCCGGGTTTGACGGCCCGGCTCCGGAAGGTCTGGATCAATCGCGGTTAATGTCCGCTTCAGCCCTGAGGGATTCGATGTAAGCCTGATACGCGACCTGGCCATGGCGCTGCCCGAGGGACCCGCCAAGGTTGGACGCCATCATGCTGACTGTGGCGGATTCCGGTGGATTAACCGCATCCAGACGGACCAGCGCCATCGCCTCCGGAAGCTCTATAGTACGTGTACTCGTAGTTTGCCCTTCCGGTGCAGGCATCTCAAAAGCCGCGTCACGCACCATTGCGGGAGCTTCCAGTGAACGCCGGTTCACCCCCTCAAAGGTCTGCCATGTCGAATCAATGGCAGACTCAAGCTCCGGCAGTGGCGTGTCTTTGCCACGTATGGAATCGGCCACGCCCTGAAGTGCTTCGGTCAACGCCTGGCGGGCCTTCTGCTCGCGCACCAGCTCGACTACTTCATCCCGAACGGACTCGAGAGCTTGCTGCTCACGAGGATAATACTCACGAACACGCGCCACCACTGAGACCCCATTGGCGGTTTCGACCACCTCAGTATTGAAGCCTTCTTGCCGAACCTCTTCGCTGAACAGCTGCTCACGCAGGCCATCGTGATCGAACGGCGCCTGTGCCTGATCAGGACGGATGCCATCGCGGGTCTGGATGGTGGCTCCAATCAGCTCCGCTGGTGCCTGCAGGTCATACTCGGAGTAGGCCATATCAGCAAGCTCTTCACTTAACTCCATATAACGGCCCTGAGCCCGCTCTTTGGCAATGGTCTGGCGCAGGGATTTCTCCATGCTTTCGAAGTTGGGTGGATCCTCGCTTCGGACGCCAAGAAGTTTTATGAAATGCTGCCCGAACGACGTGTTGATCGGGCCAACCACCTCGCCGGCTTCCTCGATTCCGAAAAGTGCCTCGGAGAACGACTCATCAAAATCGTCACGGGAGGAGAAACCAAGCTCACCGCCATCATCTGCGGTAGATCCATCATCCGAATATTGCGCCGCCAGCTCAGCAAAGGAGCGCCCGTTTTCCAGGCCCTTCTGGATCGACTTAACAGTCGCCTTCGCATCCTCCTGATCGCCACGAACGAGAATATGGGCGGCGTTGCGCTGCTCATCGGCCTGCATCGCCTCGATGCGTTCATGATACCGCTCGCGGACCACGCTTTCCTCGATATCACCAGGACTCACAAGGTCAGACTGCTCCAGTGTAATCCAGGCAACATCGACCGATTCCGGCTGCACGAAACGACCCTGATTATTCTCATAGTAGGTCTTGATTTCGGACTCGGAAACCTCGACCGATTCCGCCCGCTTTTCAACCGGCACCTCAAGCACCGAAAAATCGCGGGTCTGGGTCAGTAGCGAGGCGACACGTTCAGTTTCCGAGGGCGCACTGAACGCACTGCCCTGGATCACGGCCTGCACAACGCGGGTAAGATGGTCCTGTTCAAGCATGTTGCGGAACTGGTCCACGGTCATTCCCTGGTTGCGCACCGCCTGAAGGAACCGCTGCTGACTGAATTCCCCATCGACCCGGAACTGCTCGGCTCGGGTGATCATCCGGTCCAGGTCGGCTTCAGCCAGCTGCAGCCCCCGGGAACGGATGTCCTGGCCAATCAGCTCATCACGGATCAGCGAATCCATCACCTCTTCATTGAGCGCATCCATATCGATGCGGGATGAATCCGGGTTTTCCATTTCCTGAAGCCGCTTTTGCCGCCGGATCTGGACTGCGCGCTCGAATTCTCGCTCGGTGATGGATTCGCCGTTGACTGAGGCAACCTCGCTCTCGCCGCTACCGCCCACGATGGAGTCCAACCCCCAAATGGACAGGGACAGGATCAGGACCACGATGATGGTCTTGGCGATCATTCCCTGGGCGTTCTCCCGGATGTTCTGAAGCATTCCGCGCTCCCCTGTGCCCGCACTTCCACGGGTGACCTGTGTTCAACGTAAAAAGGCGCATCCCTTTACGGCATGCGCCCGGAATCTGGCGGAGCGGACGGGACTCGAACCCGCGACCTCCGGCGTGACAGGCCGGCATTCTAACCAGCTGAACTACCGCTCCATTGATACAGAATGGCGGGATCAGCCGTTACTGGACGGCGTCCTTCAGAGCTTTGCCGGCCTTGAAGCTGGGAACCTTGGATGCAGCGATCCGGATTTCTTCGCCGGTCTGCGGATTGCGACCGGTACGTGCGGCGCGCTCTTTAACAGAGAAGGTCCCGAAGCCAACCAGAGTGACTGGGTCGCCGTCCTTGAGTGAGCCGGTGATGGAATCAACCATCGCGTCCAGTGCACGACCTGCTGCGGCCTTGGAAATATCGGCAGAATCTGCGATAGCGTCGATCAGTTCGGACTTATTCACACTAAACCCCTTTTGTATCTGGTTCCATATTAGACATTATGTTTTTTTCTTCGGCACCACTGACTATGGCACACGCCATCGGAGAATTCCATGGCCGCAGGCCGGGGAATCCCTCACCCTGCAAGCCCTGACAGGGTGGCTCATGGCTCCGCTGTAAAGCGGACTACGTTATACCAACGGGCTTTAAACGGTGTCAATGGACCGTACCCTCAGTGGGTGTTCACCCGCTCACTGCCTTCGGCGTCATCATCGCGGCTTCCGGGATGCACCGGGCCGTCCTCCGGCAAAGGTTCCGGCTGGCGAGTGAGCGCAATATCGAGCACCTGATCAATCCATTCTACCGGACGAATCTCAAGCGATTCCTTGATATTATCCGGAATTTCCCTCAGATCGCGCATGTTCTCTTCCGGAATCACCACTGTCTTGATTCCGCCCCGATGAGCAGCAAGAAGCTTTTCCTTGAGGCCACCAATCATCAGAACCCGACCCCGGAGCGTTATCTCACCGGTCATTGCCACATCGGCGCGTACCGGTATGCGGGTGAGCGCCGAGATCAGCGACGTGCACATGCCGATACCCGCGCTGGGCCCGTCCTTAGGTGTAGCACCTTCCGGCACGTGGATATGCAGATCCTGCTTATCCTGGAACTCCGAGGATAGCCCCAGCCCGGGAGAACGGCTCCGGACCACTGTCAGGGCCGCTTGTATGGACTCCTGCATGACGTCACCGAGAGACCCTGTCTTAACCACCTTGCCTTTGCCGGGGGTCACCGCGCATTCAAGTGTCAGGAGCTCACCACCAACCTGGGTCCAAGCCAGCCCGGTTACCTGCCCGATCTGGTTCTCGTCCTCGGCCAAGCCGTACTTGTGGCGGCGTACGCCAGCATAGTGCTCAAGCGTCTCAGGCGTGACTTCCACCGCATGACGCTCGCCGGCTTCCACATGCTCACGGACCACCTTGCGACAGATCTTCGCGATCTCACGCTCAAGATTGCGCACACCGGCCTCGCGGGTGTAATACCGGATGACGGCAAGCAGGGTCTCTTCAGGCAGACTCAGTTCCTCTTCCTTCAACCCATTGCTCTTGAGTTGCTTGGGCAGCAGGTAGCGACGGGCGATATTGACCTTCTCGTCTTCGGTGTAGCCCGGGATACGGATGACTTCCATCCGATCCAGAAGGGCATCCGGAATGTTCATGGAATTTGAGGTGCACACGAACATGACGTCCGAAAGATCGTATTCAAGCTCCAGGTAATGATCGCTGAAGGTGTGGTTCTGCTCTGGGTCCAGAACCTCCAGGAGCGCTGAGGATGGATCCCCGCGGTGGTCCATGCCCATCTTGTCCACCTCGTCCAGCAGAAAGAGCGGGTTTTTAACCCCAACCTTGGACAGCCGCTGGATGATCTTGCCAGGCAACGCCCCGATATAGGTTCGTCGATGCCCCCGGATTTCCGCTTCGTCGCGAACACCCCCCAGTGCCATACGGGTATATTTACGATTGGTCGCCCGTGCAATGGATTGCCCCAGCGACGTCTTGCCAACCCCGGGCGGGCCTACCAGGCAGAGCACCGGCCCTTTAACCTTGCGCACCCGGCTCTGAACCGCCAGGTATTCAAGGATGCGCTCCTTGACCTCATCAAGACCGTAATGGTCTTCATCCAGAATGCGGCGGGCACGATCGATATCATGGCGTACACGACTGCGCTTTTTCCACGGAATGGACAGCATCCAGTCAATGAACCCACGCACCACTGTCGCCTCAGCGGACATCGGCGACATCATCTTTAGCTTGTTGAGCTCCTGCTCCGTTTTTTCCCGGGCTTCTTTCGGCATGCCCGCAGACTCGATCTTCTGCTCCAGCTCCTCGAAGTCCTGGCCGCTGCCGTCCCCCAGCTGACCCATTTCCTTCTGGATGGCCTTCATCTGCTCGTTCAGATAGTACTCACGCTGGCTGCGCTCCATCTGCTTCTTGACGCGACCTCGGATGCGCTTTTCCACCTCAATCAGATCAATCTCACTGTCGAGTTTGCCCAGCAGCTGTTCAATGCGCTGGCGCAGGTCCAGAGTTTCCAGAAGCTCCTGTTTTTCCGCCACCTTGAGTTCCAGATGGGACGCCATGGTGTCCGCCAGACGATCCAGCTCTTCAATCCCCTGGAGCGTTTTACTGACCTCATCGGGTACTTTCTTGGACATGCGCGCGAACTTTTCGAACTCTTCCATCAGAGTCCTGACAAAAACCTCTTCCTCGCGCGCTTCAACTCCGGTTTCCGGCAACTGGCGGCCACTGGCGGTCACGTACTGATCGTCACCGCCAACCTCATCCAACGAGGCACGAGCGTGGCCCTCGACCAGCACCTTCACGGTGCCGTCAGGAAGTCTCAGCATCTGCAGCACGGTGGCGATGGTCCCGATGCCATAAAGATCGGTCCGCCCGGGATCGTCAGTATCCGCATCCCTCTGGGCGACAAGCAGGATCTGCTTATCATTCTCCATGGCGGCTTCAAGGGCATTGATGGATTTCTCCCGCCCAACGAAGAGCGGAACCACCATGTGCGGAAACACTACCACGTCCCTTAGGGGCAGCATGGGGAATTCAAAAGGGGAATGGCCCTGGGGCTGCTCTGTCATGATCTGACCTCTGAACTGGGGATATGGGCGAAACACGAGGCCCGGAAAGCGGGGCACAGTCCCGTTTCGCTATTAACTCTATAGACAATGGGGATTAAGAGGGGCGGCTTCAACCCGCCTGCCATCGGATGCTGGCAGACGAGCTGAAGCAGACTTGCTGGAATCAGTCCTCCGGGACTGCGCGGGCGGTCTCATTGTTGGTGTAGATCTTGATCGGGTCAGATTCCCCGTTGACCACGTTCTCATCAATAACAACCTTGCAGACATCCGGCTCGGAAGGAATCTCATACATGATATCGAGCAGAATGCCTTCCATAATGGAGCGCAGGCCACGAGCACCTGTATTGCGCTCCATCGCCTTACGAGCGACCGCACGCAGCGCGTCTTCCCTAAAGTCGAGTTCCACGTCTTCGATCTCGAACAGCTGATGATACTGCTTAGTCAACGCATTTTTTGGCTGGGTCAGGATCTCGATCAACGCATCCTCATCCAGCTCCGTAAGCGTTGCCACAACCGGAAGACGACCGACGAACTCCGGGATCAGGCCATAGTTCACCAGATCCTCAGTCTGAATCATCTTGAGAATCTCGGAAGAGCTCTTGCCCTCGGACTCACTCACCACCTGAGCAGCAAATCCGATACTGGTCTTTTCGGACCGGTCTCGGATCACCTTGTCCAGGCCCGAGAAAGCGCCGCCGCAGATAAACAGCATGCCGGCCGTGTCCACCTGCAGGAACTCCTGCTGTGGATGCTTGCGGCCACCCTGGGGCGGTACCGACGCCACAGTGCCCTCGATCAGCTTAAGCAGTGCCTGCTGTACGCCTTCACCCGAAACGTCACGAGTAATGGAGGGGTTATCCGACTTGCGCGAGACTTTGTCAATCTCATCAATGTAGACAATGCCGCGCTGGGCCTTATCCACATCATAATCGCACTTCTGAAGGAGCTTCTGAATGATGTTCTCGACGTCCTCACCCACATAGCCGGCTTCGGTTAACGTGGTCGCATCCGCAATGGTGAACGGAACGTTCAGCATACGCGCCAGTGTCTCGGCCAGAAGCGTCTTACCACTACCGGTAGGCCCGATCAGCAGGATGTTACTCTTGCCAAGTTCAACTTCTGGCCGCTTTTCCCCAAAACGCAGGCGCTTATAGTGATTGTAAACGGCAACAGACAGTACCACTTTGGCACGATCCTGCCCAATCACATACTCGTCCAGCGTCTCCTTGATCTCATTGGGAGATGGCAGCCGGTCGCTGGGCTCTTCCTCAGTGGTCTCCTGGATTTCCTCGCGGATAATGTCGTTACAAAGATCCACGCATTCATCACAGATGAACACCGAGGGGCCCGCGATCAGCTTGCGGACCTCATGCTGGCTCTTGCCGCAGAAGGAACAGTACAGCAGCTTGCCGTTATCGTCGCCCCTGCCGCTACCTTTCTCTGCCATTGAATTACCTCTGTTCTGTTTCCGGCCGCTCTTCAATGACCTCGTGTTATGGTCGAGCGACCGGATTGGGGATTGATACCAGTATTATGTATTCCCCGAGCGTTTATCAAGTACGGCATCCACAAGCCCGTACTCTGCTGATTCACGAGCATCCAGGAAGTTGTCCCGGTCCGTATCCTGAGCAATCTGCTCATAGCTCTGACCGGTATGCTCCGCAAGGATGCCGTTCAGCCTTTCCTTCGTCTTGAGGATCTCGCGGGTATGTATCTCAATGTCCGAGGCTTGGCCCTGGAAACCGCCAAGCGGCTGATGGATCATCACCTTGGAATTGGGAAGGCAGTAACGCTTGCCCTCAGCACCAGCTGCCAACAGCAGCGCGCCCATGGAGGCAGCCTGCCCCACGCAGAGCGTGGAGACGTCGGACTTGATGAACTGCATGGTGTCATAGATCGCCATGCCGGCAGTTACCGCACCACCCGGCGAATTAATATAGAAGTGGATGTCCTTGTCCGGATTCTCTGACTCCAGGAACAACAGCTGTGCCACGATAAGGTTGGCCGTATGGTCGTCCACCGGACCCACTAGGAAGATCACGCGTTCCTTGAGCAGCCGGGAGAAGATGTCGAAGGACCGTTCACCCCGGGCGGTCTGCTCAATCACCATCGGGATCAGGCCGGAATTGGTGACGTCGCTCGCGCCGTCGGATATCTGCTGTGTCATGGGTATTGTCGTCTCCCGGTTGTTGCCTGTTTGGCGGATTTCAGAACCCAATTGTAGACGAGCTGTCCGGGTTTTCACCCCCGGGATCTCACGCGCCCTGTTCAGGCGGCTTCACAGCGTCTTCATACTTGTACTTCTTCTGCTTGACCTTGGCATTTTCAAGGACGTAATCAACAACCTGATCCTCAAGGACCGAAGACTCAATCTGCTGCTTCTCCTCGGGATTGTTGTTGTAGTACTCGATCACTTCGTCCGGCTCCTGATAGGTCGAGGCGACTTCGCGGATCTTTTCATCAACCCGCTCACTATCCACCTCAAGTCCTGCGTCCTGGACCACCTGCTGGAAAATCAGGCCGGTTTTGATACGCCGCTGCGCCTGGTCCTGGAAGAGTTCGGAAGGCAGCTGTGACGGATCCATCTGGCCTCCGAACTGCTGGACCGCTTCCTGCTTCATGCGTTCGATCTCCTGATCGACCATGCTCTGCGGGACTTCCATCTCAGTCACTTCCAGCATACCGTCAATAACCTGCTGCTTGATGCGGTTCTGGATGCCGTTCTTGAGCTCGCGCTCCATGTTCTTGCGCACTTCTTCGCGGAACGCTTCTTCGGTATCCGCTTCCACACCAAACTGCTCGAAAAATTCCTTATCGAGGGCTGGCAGCTGCGGTTCCTCAACCTTTTTGATGGTTACCTGGAACTGCGCCTGCTTACCCGCCAGTTCCTCGTTCTGATAATCCTCCGGGAAGGTTACGTCGAGCGTGTGTTCCTCACCGGTTTTAGCTCCGATCAGCTGATCCTCGAAATCCGCGATCATCTGGCTCTCACCCAGAGTCAGCTGCTGGTCTTCGCCGCTACCGCCTTCGAACGCCTCACCATCGATGGTGCCGGTGAAGTCAATGGTCATGGCATCTTTCTTCTTGGCCTTACGCTTGACCTCTTTGAAGGTCGCCTGCTGGCGGCGCAGGTTATCGATCATCTTATTGATGTCTTTGTCCTGAACCTCGGACCAGGGCTTCTCAACATTGATCTGAGTCAGATCACCAACCTCGGTTTCCGGCATAACCTCAAAAACGGCAACAAACTCGAAATCCTTGCCTTCTTCAACCGTCTTGGGCTCAAGCCGCGGCTGGCCGGCAGGCTGCACATCCTGCTCTTGGATGGCTTCCATCCAGGAATTACGCATTACTTCGCCGAGGACTTCCTGACGTACGCTCGGGCCAAAGCGTTGACGGAGCACTTTCATAGGGACCTTGCCCGGGCGGAAGCCGTTAAGACGGACCTGTTTCGCGGCTTCGCGCAGGCGCTGATCAACCTGCTGCTCAACTTCCTCCGCGGGCACGCCAATGGTCATGCGACGCTCAATGTTGGAGGTCGATTCAAGGGAGACTTGCATGGAATATCCTCAGTTGTTGCCGTTCCGATTCAATGTAAAGCCGGGGATCATAGAAATGTGAACGCGACTTGGCAAGGTCGCAGCTTTCGGGACGCTGATTCTATCACGTTATAACCGCACAGTCCGAGAGGGTAAAAATCCGGAAGAGAAAAGGGGTGGTGCGAAAGGAGAGACTCGAACTCTCACGGGTTGCCCCACTGGAACCTAAATCCAGCGCGTCTACCAGTTCCGCCACTTTCGCCCATAAAAGAGCTCAGCCTTGATGGCCGGAAAAGGAAATGGGGTGGACGAAGGGGATCGAACCCTCGACCGCAGGAGTCACAATCCTGAGCTCTACCAACTGAGCTACGTCCACCACTGAAAAGCGCGACTTTAACGCACCTGAAGCACTTCACCAAACGCTGAACACCAGAAGGTTGGTGCGCCCGGTAGGACTTGAACCTACGACCTACGGCTTAGAAGGCCGTTGCTCTATCCAGCTGAGCTACGGGCGCATTCATCCGCCCACAACGGCCTGCCCGAGTGAGTGCTTATATGGTCGGGGTAGAGAGATTTGAACTCCCGACATCCTGCTCCCAAAGCAGGCGCGCTACCAGACTGCGCTATACCCCGTAAAAACTCACCTACGCCGGCTCTCAGCGAAGTTGATGCGAATCATACCGAGGCCGAGTGACAGCGTCAACACGATTGGCGATGAAGTGTAAAACTGCGACAATATTGCGCTTTATGACCCACCCTGACAAGGCCCCTGTATGACAGCTCAGATCATCGACGGCAAGGCCATCGCATTGGAGGTTCGACAGACGATTGCGGAGAAAGTCAACCAGCGGATCAGCGAAGGGCGCCGCCCTCCTGGTCTGGGTGTTGTACTGGTCGGCAGCGATCCGGCTTCCAATCTCTATGTTAAGCGTAAGCGCGAAGCGTGTGACGCAGCAGGTCTCCATACTGAGGATCACCACCTTCCTGCGGAAACCACTCAGGAAGAACTGAACCAGATCGTGGACCGGATGAATGAAGACGCTGCCATTGACGGAATCCTCGTACAACTGCCGTTGCCCGCGCACATGAACGCGGACGAGATTCTGCTGCGCATCCGACCGGACAAAGATGTTGACGGCTTCCATCCCTACAATATTGGCCGCCTCACCCAGCGCAACCCGGAGATCCGCCCCTGCACTCCGGCCGGCATCATCCACCTTCTGGACTATATCGGCACGCCTTACAAAGGCCAGCACGCCGTCATAGTGGGGGCCTCTAACATCGTCGGGCGCCCCCTCTCCATGGAACTGCTGCTCAAAGGCGCCACCGTCACCGTGGCCCACCGTTTCACCGGCGATCTACCGCGCTTTGTCGCTGACGCGGACCTGCTCATTGCCGCCGCCGGCAAGCCGGGTCTGGTGCATGGCGACTGGGTCAAGGAAGGCGCAACAGTGATCGACGTGGGTATCAACCGCACCAATGAGGGCAGGCTGATCGGCGACGTGGAGCACGCTCCGGCGGCGGAACGGGCCGCCTGGATCACGCCCGTACCCGGCGGCGTGGGGCCCATGACCATCGCCATGCTGCTTCAGAACACCCTGGAAGCGGCGCAACGCCACGACTGAGCCCCCGAGAAAACCTTCCCGCCGCACAAAGAAAACCCCGCCGAAGCGGGGTCTTATGCCAGGCCGATCAGCTTTTGCCTCACTGACCGTATTTAGCCTTAGCCTTACGGCGGTAAGCGTGCAGCAGCGGCTCGGTATAGCCACAGGGCTGCTCACGGCCCTTAAAGATCAGGTCGCACGCTGCCTGGAAGGCCACGTTGCTCTCGAAATCATCCGACATCGGGATGTAACTCGAGTCGCCCTCGTTCTGACGGTCCACAACCTTCGCCATACGCTTGAGCGTCTCCATTACCTGCTCTTCAGTGCAGATACCGTGGTAAAGCCAGTTGCAAAGCAGCTGGGAGGCAATCCGGAGTGTCGCGCGGTCCTCCATCAGGCCTACATCGTTAATGTCCGGGACCTTGGAGCAACCCACACCCTGCTCGATCCAGCGCACCACATAGCCGAGAATTCCCTGGGCGTTGTTGTCCAACTCCTGCTTGATCTCGTCATGACTGAGCGCGGACGGATCCTTCATCAGCGGCACGGTCAGGATATTGTCCAGGCTGGCACGCTCACGCTTGCTGAGGTCCTCCTGAACTGCCATCACATTGACCTGCTGGTAATGGATGGCATGGAGAGTCGCCGCCGTCGGTGATGGCACCCAGGCGGTGTTAGCACCCGCCTTTGGGTGACTGATCTTGGCGTCCATCATCGCGGCCAGCTTGTCCGGCATGGGCCACATGCCCTTGCCGATCTGGGCACGACCCTTGAGGCCGGTTTCCAGACCGATGTCTACGTTCCAGTCTTCGTAACTGGTCATCCAGGGTGCCTGTTTCATTTCGCCCTTCCGGATAACGGGACCGGCCTCCATACTGGTGTGGATCTCATCCCCGGTGCGGTCAAGGAAGCCGGTGTTGATAAAGATGACCCGGTCCTTCGCCTGGCGGATGCACTCCTTGAGGTTGACCGTGGTACGGCGCTCCTCGTCCATCACGCCCACCTTCAGCGTGTTGCGCTTCATGCCGAGCGCGTCCTCGACACGACCGAAGAGCTCGTTGGTGAACGCAACTTCTTCTGGACCGTGCATCTTGGGCTTGACAATGTAAACACTGCCGGTGCGGCTGTTGCCCACACGATTGTTGCCCTTGATGTCATGGATAGCGATAAGGGAGGTAATCATGCCGTCCATGATGCCTTCGGGCACCTCATTGCCTTCTGAATCGAGAACGGCGTCGTTGGTCATCAGATGGCCGACGTTGCGCACGAGCATCAGGCTGCGACCATGCAGGCTCAGCGCTTTGCCCTGGGCATCCAGGTACTCACGATCGGAAGCCATGCTCCGGGTCACAGTCTTGCCGCCCTTGTCGAAGCTTTCCTCCAGATTGCCCTGCATCAGGCCCAGCCAGTTGCGATAAACGCCAGTTTTATCCTCGGCATCCACTGCCGCTACCGAGTCCTCGCAGTCCATGATGGTCGTCAGCGCGGACTCCATGGCCACGTCCTTCACGTGAGCTGCGTCATCCTTACCAATGGCATGACTCGCATCAACCTGAATCTCCATGTGTACGCCGTTACGCACGAGCAGTACGCCATCCGGCTGGCTTTCGCTGCCCTTGTAGCCCACGAACTGAGCCGGGTCCTTAAGGACCGCCTCACTGCCGTTGTTGAGTTTTACCTTCAACTGCGCGTTCTCAACACGGTAACCGGTAGCATCCGCGTGGCTGGCACTCTCAAGCGGGGCGGATTCGTCCAGAACCGCGCGGGCATAGGCGATGACCTTTGCGCCACGTACCGGGTTATAGCCCGGACCTTTGGTAGCACCGCCTTCCTCAGAGATGAGGTCGGAGCCATAGACGGCATCGTAGAGGCTGCCCCAGCGCGCATTGGCGGCGTTCAACGCAAAGCGTGCATTGGAGATGGGCACAACCAGCTGCGGACCGGCGACTTGGGCGATCTCTTTGTCCACATTCTCAGTCGTTGCAGTGAAATCCTCGCCCTCGGGCTTAAGGTAACCAATCTCCTTAAGGAAGGTCTTGTATTCGTTCAAGTCGATCGACTGGTCTTTGTTCTCGCGATACCAGTTGTCCAGCTTCTCCTGGAGTTCATCCCGAACTCTGAGAAGCTCGCGGTTACGCGGCGCCATGTCCACGACAATGCGGCCAAACTCGTTCCAGAATTGCTCAACGTCGACACCAGTTCCTGGAATGGCTTCGTTATTAACAAAGTCGTACAGGATTCGGGCGACCTGCAGGCCACCTGCATTCACGCGTTCTGTCATCTTTTTGCCTCAAGCTGCTGTTTTTAATAGGTTTAATGCATAAGATTGCCGGCCACAAACGGGTATGGCCGGCAGTCGCGGATCCAACGTGGCGATATTCTAAGCCAAACCCGCCGCGAAAGGACAGGCGCCCTACTCCCGGCGCCAAGTGGTGCCTTGCCGGCTGTCTTCCAGCACAATGCCTTGTTCAAGCAGTTCATCACGGATGCGATCAGCCTCCGCAAAGTCCTCTGCCTTCTTCGCCTGGGTACGCGCTTCGATCAGTGCCTCGATGCGCTCCGGCGCGATATCCCCGCCTCCCCCTTGGAGAAACTCGGACGGTGGCCGCTCCAACACGCCCAGCACACCACCAAGGCGCCTCAACACCCCAGCCAGCTGGGCGGCGTTCGCCTCATCGCCACTGCGCTGAGCCCGGTTCAGTTCGCCGGTCAACGCGTGCAGCTCAGCCGTGGCCTCAACCGTATTGAAATCGTCATCCATCGCATCGATAAAGCGCCGATCATACTCGGTCTCCGCCGGCTCCGGCTCCGCGTCGATGCCATCAAGTGCCTGATAGAACTTCATCAGTGCACTCTTGGCTTCCGCCAGGCTGTCCGGCGTATAGTCGATCTGGCTGCGGTAATGGCTGGCGATCAGGAAATAGCGCACTACTTCCGGGTCGTGCTCCTGGAGAATATCCCGGATAGTGAAGAAGTTACCCAGAGATTTTGACATCTTTTCGTGATTAACTCGCACGGCACCAGCGTGCATCCAGTAGTTCACAAAGGGTTGTTCGTGGGCGCATTCGGACTGGGCGACCTCGTTCTCATGGTGCGGGAACATCAGATCCGGGCCGCCGCCATGGATGTCGAAGGTGCGCCCCAGGTGCGAGCGGGACATGGCCGAGCACTCAATATGCCAGCCGGGCCGGCCTTCCCCCCAGGGCGAGGGCCAGGCTACCTCGCCAGGTTTTGCTGCCTTCCAGAGCACGAAATCCGCCGGACTGGCCTTGGCCTCCGCAATCTCCACCCGGGCGCCGGCGACCAGGTCTTCAAGCTTCTTGCGGCTGAGCTTGCCGTAGTCCTCAAAGGTGGAGACCGCGAAATAGACGTCGCCGTTATCGCCCTGATAGGCGTGGCCCTTTTCAACCAGTGTCTCGATCATGGCGATCATCTCATCGATGGTCTCGGTAGCCCTAGGTTCCTCGGTGGGGCGCAGCACGCCCAGTGCGCCCTCGTCCTCGTGCATAGCGGCAATCATGCGATCGGTCAGCGCGCGGAAGTCCTCGCCGTTCTCCCGCGCGCGATCCAGGATCTTGTCATCGATATCAGTGATATTGCGGACGTAGTGCACGTCATAACCGCGATGGCGCAGATAGCGGGTTACCACGTCGAACGCCACCAGCACCCGGGCATGCCCCAGATGGCAGTAGTCGTAGACCGTCATACCGCAGACGTAGATGCCGAGCTTGCCTTCCTTAATCGGCTGAAAGACTTCCTTCCGGCGGCTGAGAGTACTGTAGAGCTGGATCACTGGGTCTCCATCCTTTCCGGTCTCGATTTACTGGCCGCTTATCTTGGCCCATGAGTCACGCAGGGTGACGGTACGGTTCATCACGATCCGGTTTGCGCTGCTGGCTTCGGGATCGAAGAAGAAATAGCCCTCGCGCTCGAACTGGTAGGGAATGTCCGTAAGCGGTGAGGTCAGATTCGCCTCCCCCTTACAGCCGGTCATCACCGTCAGGTTCTCAGGGTTGAGATCCTCGACAAAATCCCGCTCCTTGTCAGTGCCCGGATTTTCCACCCCGAAAAGGCGGTCATAGAGGCGCAGCTCGAGATCCACGGCCGTCTCGGCGGATACCCAGTGGATCACGCCCTTGGGCTTATAGCCCTCGGGATTCACACCCAGTGTCTGCGGGTCGTACTCAGCATGGATCTCGGTGACATTACCATCATTATCAGTCACGAAGTCATTGCAGGTAATGACGTACCCGCCACGCAGGCGTACGGCGTTGCCCACCGAGAGCCGCTTCCACTTCTTATTGGGGGGCACTTCAACGAAATCCTCCGCGTCGATGTACATCTCACGCGTCCAGGTCACCTCCCGGGTGCCCATCGACTCATCCTGAGGATGCACCGCTGTGGTCAGGATCTCGGACTGGCCCTCCGGGTAGTTGGTCAGGATCAGCTTCACCGGTCTCAACACACACATGGCGCGCGGCGCGTTGCGGTTGAGGTCGTCACGGATGGCATGCTCAAGCATGCCCAGATCCACGGTGCCCCCCGTCTTGTTCACACCCACCATATCGCAGAAATGGCGGATAGACGCCGGGGTAAAACCACGCCGGCGCATGCCGGAGAGAGTGGGCATACGCGGGTCGTTCCAGGCATCCACGTAGCCTTCGTCCACCAGCCGCATCAGCTTCCGCTTGCTGGTGATGGTGTAGTTCACGTTGAGGCGTGCGAATTCGATCTGACGCGGGCGGCAGGGCGGCGTCACATGCGCCAGCACCCAGTCGTAGAGCGGCCGGTGATCCTCAAACTCCAGGGTGCAAAGGGAGTGCGTCACGCCCTCCTCGGCATCCGACAACGGGTGCGTGAAGTCATACATCGGGTAGATACACCACTTATCCCCGGACTGATGGTGAGTCAGGTACCGGATGCGGTACAGGATCGGGTCGCGCAGGTTCATGTTGGGTGACGCCATATCAATCCTGGCCCGAAGTACATGCTCTCCCTCGGCGAACTCGCCCGCGCGCATACGCCGGAACAGATCCAGGTTTTCCTCAACCGAACGCTCACGAAAGGGGCTGTCCGTGCCGGCCTCTTTCAGCGTTCCGCGATACTGCGCCGCCGTTTCCGGATCCAGGCTGCACACATAGGCGTAGCCGTTGCGGATCAGCTCTTCCGCGTAGTCGTAGAGCCGATCAAAGTAATCCGAGGCATAACGAACCGGACCCTGCCACTCATAACCAAGCCATTCCACGTCGCGCTGAATGGCCTCGATGTATTCCTGGCTTTCCTTCTCCGGGTTGGTGTCATCAAAACGCAGAGTGCAAGCACCGCCGAAATGCTCGGCCATGCCGAAATTCACCACGATCGACTTGGCGTGACCAATATGCAGGTACCCATTAGGTTCCGGTGGGAACCGCGTCACGACGTGATTGTGACGGCCTTCGGCAAGGTCGTCCTGAATGATGGTGCGGATGAAGTTGCTGGCCGGAGCTGATTCGGAACTCATGGATGCTGTGACACCGCCGGATTGAATGTAAGACCCATTATTATACCTGCTCACCACCACGATCTCATGCATGGCGGGGACGGATGCCTTATAATGCGGCCATTTGGACGCGAAAGGATATAATGTAATGGTCGTTCTGGAAACCAGCGAAGGCCGGATCCTGCTGGCTACTGACGCGGAGAACGCCCCCGTCACCACTGACAACTTCCTGTCTTACGTCGACTCAGGTTTCTACAACGGTCTTATATTCCACCGGGTCATCAGCAACTTCATGATTCAGACCGGCGGGTTCGGTCCGGACATGGAGCCTCGAAAACCCGGTGAGCCGATTCCCAATGAGGCGGCCAACGGCCTGAGCAACAAGCGGGGGACCCTGGCTATGGCCCGGACCATGAGCCCCCACACCGCCGCCTCCCAGTTCTTCATCAACGTGAATGACAATGGTTTTCTGGACCATACCGACAAAACCCAGGACGGCTGGGGGTACTGCGTCTTCGGTAATGTTGTCGAAGGCATGGACGTGGTTGATCGGATCCGCGCAATGCCCACAACCGCCCGCGCCGGGCACCGCGACGTGCCGGTTGAGGACGTTGTGGTCCATAACGCATACCGCATCGATCAAGGAGAGCAGGCATGACCACACGCTTCATTGCCGACCTGCATCTGGAAGAAGACCGCCCGGATATAACCAATGCTTTTCTGGCATTCCTGCCGGCCTACGCACACGGCATCGATGCGCTCTACATCCTGGGCGACTTTTTTGAAGCCTGGATCGGCGACGACGAACATACCCCCCTCCAGGAAACTATCGCCGAGGCCCTTCGGGCGGTAACCGCATCAGGCACAGCTCTCTACCTGATGCACGGCAACCGGGATTTTCTGATCGGCGAGGACTTCTGCCACCGTATTGGCGCGACACTGCTGGACGACCCCAGCGCGATTGACCTCTACGGAGAACCGACCCTTCTAATGCACGGTGACAGCCTGTGCACGGCCGACGTGGAGTATCAGAAGTTCCGGGCCGGTATGCGTGACCCACGCTGGCAGCAAGCCTTTCTGCAGCGACCTCTGACGGACCGCCAGACAGTAGCCCGACAGATGCGTGAGCTCAGTCAGGCGAAAAACCAGGGTAAGGAACAAACCATCATGGACGTGACCCCGGAAGAAGTGGTTAAGGTGATGGAAGAATGGGGAGTTCAGCGCCTGATCCATGGCCACACCCACCGTCCGGCGGTGCACGAGCTGATCGCCAGCGGCCAATCCGCCCGGCGCTATGTGACAGGGGACTGGCATGAACAGGCCTGGTACATTGAGGCGCGTCCTGGCGTCGAGCCGGCGCTGCTCAGCATCCCTTTCGGTCAGCTGACAGACTGATCATCGCCAATCCGGCAAACCACTGTGGAAGCGGAAGCTGTCATCCGGCGACTGGATGAGTTCCGCCTCCACTGCCAGCAGTGTTTCCACCCGCTCCTTCACCGCTTCACCTGCTGCTTTCTCGGCCAGCCTAAGATAATCCTGATAATGACGTGCCTCGGACTTGAGCAGTGAATCATAGAATTCCGCCAGTTCCTCATCCAGAAGAGGGGCCACCGCCGCGAAGCGCTCGCACGAACGAGCCTCGATGATGCCGCCTATGATCAAAGTATCGACGAGCCGACCGGGCTCTTCCTTGCGCGCATACTGATGCAGTCCCTGAGCATAACGGGCGGGCGTCAGATGGCAATACTGAATGCCGCGTTTCTGCAGGATCGACAGTACCTGCTCAAAATGGCGTAATTCTTCCCGCGCCAGCCGGGACATACGGTGCAGCAGGTCCGGGTCGTCCATATAACGGTACATCAGACCCAGCGCCGTTGAGGCAGCCTTCTTCTCGCAATGGGCATGATCAATCAGAAGCAGCTCCTGGTTCGCCAGTGCAGCGTCAATCCAAGCCTGTGGCGTAGCGCAGGGGAGAAAGTCATGAATCGGGGAAATATCAACCTGGGCCATGCAAGCACTCCGTAAAAAGCGCCAAGCATAGACCCCGGCTGATCACAGGTGCAAGCCGCCCCGGGGGGCGGCGGAAGGGTTAGCCGTTAACCTTGGCGAACTCGTCTGCGATTTCCTTTTCAGGCTCACCAGTCGCCATGGAGCCAATCACAACGGCAATAGCCGCAAACAGGAAACCCGGCACGATCTCGTACATATCAAAAAGACCACCGGAAAGCTGCTTCCAGACCACAACCGTGAGACCGCCAACAACCACACCCGCAAGGGCGCCCATCTTGTTCATTCTTGGCCAGTACAGTGACAGAAGGATGACCGGCCCGAATGCCGCGCCGAAGCCAGCCCATGCATAGGAAACCAAGTCAAGCACCATGGAACTGTCATCCAGAGCAATCACACCAGCCACAACGGCGATGACGATCACCGCCACGCGGCCAACACGTACCAGTTCAGCAGCATCCGCATCCGGTCGGAAAAAGCCCTTGTAGAAGTCCTCAGCCAAGGCGGAGGAGGACACCAGCAGCTGCGAGTCCGCGGTGCTCATGACGGCCGCGAGAATCGCTGCCAGCAGGACACCCGCAATAACCGGATGGAAAAGCGCATCCACCAGCATCATGAAAGCCTTTTCACGGTCATCCAGTCCTTCCGGACCGAAATAACCGACAGCAGCCAAGCCTACGAGAACAGAACCAACAAGAGTGATTGCAGTCCATGAAACAGCGACACGTCGTGCATAAGGCACAAGCGATTCATCACTGATCGCCTTGAAGCGGGCGAGCACGTGCGGCTGGCCGAAGTAACCAAGGCCCCATGCCAACGAGGAGATGATGGCAACAATTCCAAGCGTTTCCCCATTGGCATCCGAGAAAAGGGAAAGTGTGCCCTGGCCTTTCTCCAGCAGAGACGCTTCCATGCCGGACCAGCCACCGACTTCACCACTGTTGATGGCAAGAACCGGCACCAGCATAAGTGCCGCCAGCATCAGAAGGCCCTGCACCACGTCGGTCCAGGAAACCGCAAGAAAGCCCCCGAACAATGTATAGGAAACCACCGCCAGTGTTCCCACAATCACAGCCCACTGGTAGTCCAGTCCAAAGACCGTTTCGAACAGTTTACCCCCCGCAACCAGGCCGGAACTGGTATAGAACAGGAAGAACAGCAGGATGAAGAAGGCTGCCATAATCCGCAGCACACGCGTATCATCCCGGAACCGGTTCTCCAGAAAAGACGGGATGGTGAGCGAGTCCTTGGCCGCCTGGGAATAGTTCCGCAGCCGCCTGGCTACAAAAAGCCAGTTCAGATAGGTGCCAACCAGCAGCCCAATCGCGATCCAGCTCGCCCCAACGCCGTTGGCGTAGGCGGCACCAGGAAGGCCAAGCAGCAACCAGCCGCTCATATCAGAGGCCCCGGCACTCAGTGCCGAGGGGATGGGGCCCAGATTACGCCCGCCAAGGATATAATCGGACAGGTTCTGGGTTCGCATGTAAGCAATAACGCCCAGAGCCAGCATCAACGCAAGGTAGATGATAAAGGTCCAGGTTACCGCAACGGTATCTTCAATCATGATCCGGCTCCATCGGGGAACGCCCGTTTGTTGTTGTTTAACCTATTTCCTCGACACCCAGTGACAGGAGGGTCGCATTGCCACCCGCCGCCGTGGTGTTATTGGTCCTGACACGCTCCGTGGCGAAGCGCGGCAGGTAGTTCGGGCCACCCGCCTTGGGGCCAGTCCCGGACAGCCCGCGCCCGCCGAAAGGCTGGACGCCAACGACCGCACCAACCTGGTTACGGTTGATGTAGGTATTGCCGACTTTAACCCGCCGCTCAATGTAGGCTGCGGTGGATTCACTGCGGCTGTGAATGCCCAGCGTCAGGCCGTAACCTGAGCCGTTGATCTCGTCGATCACGGCGTCCAGTTCACGGGCATCATATCGGACCACATGCAGAATGGGCCCGAAGTATTCCCGGTCCAGGTCTTTCATGGCGTTGATCTCATAGGCCACCGGCGGCACGAAGTACCCTTTCTCTGCCTTATCGGGCAGTGGGGCCTCGCCCACGAGGCGATTACGTTCGCGCAGATCAGCAATATGACTCATCAGCTCATCATAGGCGTCGCGGTCGATCACCGGGCCCACATCCGTTTCCATCTGAATCGGATCACCCAGACGCAGGTCGCGCATAGCGCCCGCAAGGGTTTCCTCAACCACATCCGCCACATCTTCCTGCAGATACAGAACCCGCAGTGCCGAGCAGCGCTGACCAGCGCTGCCGAAGGCGGACATGATCACATCCTTGACCACCTGTTCCGGAAGCGCGCTGCTGTCCACGATCATGGCATTCTGGCCCCCGGTCTCCGCGATCAACGGAACGATGGGCCCTTCACGGGCGGCCAGAGCGCGGCTGATATGGCGCGCAACGCCGGTTGAACCGGTAAAGGTCACGCCCGCGAGCCGCTGATCCGGCAGCACCTGATCACCGATACCAGCGCCGTCACCGGGGAGATACTGGATTACCCCGGGCGGGAAGCCGGCTTCAAACATCAACTCCACCGCGCGGAAGCCGATCAGGCTGGTCTGTTCAGCGGGCTTAGCTAGAACAGTATTGCCGGCAGCAAGAGCCGCCATAACCTGCCCGGTAAAGATCGCCACCGGGAAGTTCCATGGGCTGATGCACAGGAACACACCGCGACCTTCAAGATAGTATTCATTGGACTCACCCGTCGGTCCCGGCATCTCCATAGGCTCAGCGAACTGTCGCCGTGCCTGCATGGCGTAATAGCGGCAGAAATCAACCGCCTCACGCACTTCGGCGATGCCGTCCAGCAGGGACTTACCTGCTTCGCGACTGCACAGCGCAATCAGCTCGTGCTCATTGGCCTCCAACCGATCCGCAAAAGCTTCCAGGCACTTTGCCCGCTCCTCAGCTGGCGTGCGGTTCCACGGCTCAAAGGCTTCATGAGCCGAACGCATGGCCGTCTCGACAATATCCTGACGGCTCCAGCTGATTTCTCCTGCTACGCGATCCCGGTCGTGCGGATTGGTGATCCGTGTCTTTGACTCGGATTGACACCGCTCGCCATTCACAATGGGTGCAGCCTTCCAGTGATGCTCCGCCCAGCGCTCAATGCCTTGCTGGAAGGGCCTGAGTTCCGAAAGCACCGCCAGATTATGGCCACGGGAGTTGCGCCGCTGCGCGCCATAGATCTCCGGCGGGCGGGGAATCCGAAGATCCGTCAGACTGCTGTAGGCGCGCAGGGCGTCCGCCGGATGGCCAGTCAGGTCTTCAATAGGCGTTTCCGCATCCACCAGCCGATGCACAAAGGATGAGTTGGCGCCATTTTCCAACAGCCGGCGTACCAGGTAAGGCAGCAGATCCTTGTGGGCCCCGACGGGCGCGTAGATCCGCACCGGAACCTGCGGCACCTCGCCAAGAACCACTGCATAAAGCGCATCGCCCATGCCATGCAGGCGCTGGAACTCGTATTCCGCGCCGTTCTCCTCCGCCATGTTCAGAACTGACGCTACAGTGTGCGCATTGTGACTGGCGAACTGCGGGAAAATGTAGCCCTGGGCGTAGTCACTGAGCAGGAACCGGGCACAGGCCAGATAACAGACATCGGTGCCCTCCTTGCGCGTGTACACCGGATAGCCCTCAACCCCCATCATCTGGGCATGCTTGATTTCTGTGTCCCAATAGGCGCCCTTGACCAGGCGCACCGGAATACGGTCTCCCTGCTTGCGCGCCAGCGCCGCGACCCAGCACAGCACGGGCAGTGCCGGCTTGGAGTAGGCCTGAACTGCAAGGCCCAGTTCACCCCATCCTCTGGCGGCATCGGATTCATAGACGGCCCGGAAGATCTCGAGTGACAGCTCGAGCCGGTCCATTTCCTCCGCGTCCACAGTCAGCGGCACCTGCTTCTCGCGGGCAAAGGTCACAAGGCGACTCAACCGGCGGACAAGTTCGGTCTTTGCCCGATCTTCCTGAGCCCGCTCGTAACGCGGATACAGAGCGGAGAGTTTGATGGAAACCGAAGGCACCGGGCGCTCACCACGGGGATAGCGATCGTTGCCAACCGCTTCAATGGCCGTCCAGTAGTCATTGAAGTAACGTGAGGAGTCGGACTCATTGAGCGCAGCTTCGCCCAGCATATCGAACGAATAGCTATACCCCTGATCGCGGTACTGACGCCCTTCCTGAAGGGCCTCATCGATATCACGCCCGAGCACAAACTGGCGTCCCATAATCGCCATGGCCTGATACATGGCCTTGCGGATCACCGGCTCACCACAGCGGTTAACCAGCTTGTGCCAGATGGATTTGGGATGACCGTCGAGGCCCGGGTCCATTTTTACAACCCGACCGGTCATCAGCATGCCCCAGGTGGATGCGTTGACCATGACAGATTCGCTGCGTCCCAGGTGCCTGCGCCAATCAGCATCGCCCATCTTGTCGCGGATCAGTTCATCCGCGGTATGGGCGTCAGGAATCCGGATCAGCGCTTCGGCCAGGCACATCAGCAGAATGCCCTCTTCGGTGTCCAGGCTGTATTCCTGCAGAAGCGCATCCACCATGTGTACGGAATCATCCTGCTCACGTACCTTGCGAATCAGGCCAGTTGCGCGGTCCGCAATCGCCTGACGCTCACGCTCGTCGGGTTGCGCGAGCGCAAGAAGTGACTCAAGGTAGGCAGTTTCGTCGGTATAGTGGTTGTCGACGATACCCTGCCAGAGAAAATCAGTATCATCGCGTGGAAAAGACGGGTCTAGAACCCGGCTGGCATCAAACATAGCCTTCGGTCTCCAGTGATCCTGGGCGTGGTGGTGCTCTGCACGTGTATTCACCGTTATATTAAAGCAGAGCCTGTAAAATCCCGCTAACAATCATCGCAGGTACTGCCACTCCCTGTGGAGTTCTCCCATCGTCCGCCGAACGCCAGCAGCGACCTCCTCCACTGATCCCGCCGCATCAATACGCCGGTAATGGTTGGTGGGGTCTGCAGCGCGCGCCTCATAAACCTGACGCACGTTTTCAAAGAACCGGATCCGTTCGTACTCAAAGCGATCCGGTCCCCCGCCACGCCCGGCAATCCGGGCCATTCCGGTTGCCACCGGCGCATCGAGCCAGAGCACGGCATCCGGGCGCAGGCTTTCTCCCTGCACCAGGGACTCGAGCTGCGTGACCGACACTGCGTCCAGACCCCGCCCACCTGCCTGGTAGGCATAGGTGGCATCCGTGAAACGGTCACAGAGCACCCACTCTCCGGCCTCCAGAGAAGGTCGGATGAGGCGTGCCAGATGCTGCGCCCGGGCAGCGAACATCAGCAGAAGCTCGCAGGTGGGATCAACCACCTCCTCCCGCGACCGCAGCAGCAGCTCACGGATTTCTTCCGCCATGGGCGTCCCTCCAGGCTCCCGGGTCACCCGGTGCGCTACGCCCTGTTCCGTCAGCCAGTCACTGGCACTGGCAATGGCTGTGGATTTCCCGACACCCTCAGTGCCCTCAAAAGTAACGAACAGCCCCTGTTTCATCACTCCGCTCCGTCGTCCGGTGCCGGAAAAGACCGATAATCGGCGTCACGATTCAGCTGATACTCGCGCACTGCCTTATTGTGGGCCTCAAGGGTTTCAGAAAACGCATGCGAACCATCCCCTTTCGCCACAAAATAGAGCGCATCGCCGTCGGCCGGATTCACGGCAGCCCGTAACGACGCCTCACCCGGCATCCCAATGGGCGTGGGCGGTAAGCCATCGATCCGATAGGTGTTGTAAGGTGTGTACTGTCGCAAATCAGAGCGACCGATACGGCCCTTGTACGCTTCCCCCATACCATAAATGACGGTGGGATCAGTCTGCAGGCGCATGCCCTGTTGCAAGCGCCGGATAAAAACGCCAGCAACGCGGGGTTTCTCATCAGCGAGAGGGGTTTCCCGCTCCACAATGGAAGCAAGAATCAACGCTTCATAAGGGCTTTCCAGTGGCAGGTCATCCCTGCGCTGCTGCCAGAGAGCGGACAGAACCTGTTGCATCCGGTCATGGGCCCTAGCGAGAACATCCAGATTCGAATCGCCATGCTTGTATTCGTATACCGCCGGAAAAAACCAGCCTTCGGGATGCATGTCGGGTTCTTCAAGGCGTGCCATCACAGCCTCACCACCCATTCCCTGCAACTCATTGTCCAGTGGCTCGGCATCAGCCAGGCGTGCGCGGACACGCTCGAAGGTCCAACCTTCCGGAATACGCACTGTCCAGGTCTGAGTATCCCCAGATGCCACCCGCCGGACAAAGGCCATTGGTGACATACCATCATCCATCCGATAGACCCCGGACTGGAGGCCGGCAAGACTGGGCTCCAGCTTTGCCCGCACTCGGAGCCAGAAAGCGCTCGGCAGATACCCGCGATTTTCCAGTTCACGCGCCAGCCCCTGAAGCGTAGTGCCGCGTTCGATCTCCATGGTGAGTGGCCCGTCGAGCTGCAGAGGCTCCTCCATCCTTTCAAACTGCCACTGCACGAACCGCCAGCCAGCAATAGTCGTCACAGCTAACAGCAGCACCACAAAACCAACAGACCGCTTACCCGGCAGCATCACTCGAACCCAAACTCTCTATTCACACTTTCAACCAGCTGGCGCGCTTCATTCGTCAACGCCAGTACCCGTCCGTCACACTCACGGACGGGCACCAGGCCCATGACGCTGTTACCCAACAACAGACCATGCTTCCAGAGATCCGACCATGTCAGCCCCCGCTCTTCAACGGTCAGTCCCATGCGGTCCAGGTTGGCGACGAGCCAGTCCCGCAGCACTCCGGCAACAGCCAACTGGTCGCGAGGAGGCGTAACCAGGGTCTGACCCATCACAGAGAACAGACAGCTGCGGGTTCCCTCAATCCAACCCGACTGTTCATCCACCGCCATAAGGCCTTCAAACTCATCGGCGGCAAGCTCGGCACTCGCAAGCACCTGGTCCAGACGCGCGAGCGTCTTGTATCCCTGGGCTGGCGCCCCAGCGGCTAACGTCTGCCGGCAGAGCCGGATTCGGGCCCCTTCACGCGGCACCTCCGGCACCGGGGCAACAGAAGTAATCACCCTCGGCGAAACGACCTCGGGAGGCCGATACCCGCGACCGCCCGAGCCACCGGTGACGGTGACCTTGAGCACGGCTGGTGTCTCAGGTGCAAGCAGCCCGTCCGCGGATGCCTGTCGCCACCAGGCTTCTGCCTCTCTTGAGCCAAATGGAATCCCAAGCACCCGGCACCCGGCAATAAGCCGATCGAGGTGTGCCTCCAGCAGTGCCGGGCCGGCCGGCGTCACCCTGAGGGTTTCGAAAACACCCTGGCCATAGGCCAACCCACGGTCATCCCCCGCGATGGCCAGGCTGTCTCCCGGCCAGATCCACTCGGGCATCAGCTGCACTCCCGCTTCAGGAACCAGTGACAATCAAAAAAGCCGCCCTTACTAAGGGCGGCTTCGGTACTGATCGAACCGCGTTCGTCCGTTCAGCTGTGGGACTCGATATAGTCTACCGCGTCCTTGACCGTGGTCAGCTTTTCAGCCTCTTCGTCCGGGATTTCGGTCTCGAACTCTTCTTCCAGCGCCATGACCAGCTCAACCGTATCAAGGGAGTCGGCGCCCAGGTCTTCTACAAAAGAGGAAGTGCTCTGTACTTCTGACTCCTTGACCCCCAGCTGTTCACAGACGATCTTCTTAACGCGTTCTTCAACTGTACTCATAATGTCCTCATTGTGTACCTAACCAGCAATGCTGGCGTGCCAGTTTAGTTGGTTGCCCCGGGCCGAACAAGCAGCCCGGAAGCGGCTGACCGGAAGTCGTGACCCGCCCCAGGACAGGCACGCCTTCCTTCAGTTCATATACATGCCGCCATTGACATGTATAGTTTCACCATTGACATAACCCGCCCCTGAAGAGGCGAGAAACAAGGCCACCTCGGCCACTTCACTTGCCTCACCGAGCCGACCTGCCGGGATAGCCGAAAGCATGGCATCACGCTGGCTTTCGTCAAGCTCCCGAGTCATGTCTGTTTCAATAAAACCGGGTGCAATGGCGTTGACGGTTATGCCGCGGCTGCCGACCTCTTTGGCCAGAGATCGGGTTATACCCTCGATACCCGCTTTGCTGGCGGCATAATTCATCTGACCCGCATTGCCCATGCGGGCAACCACTGAGCTCAGATTGATGATACGTCCGGTACGCGCCTTCATCATGCCCTTAAGAACGGCCTGACTGGTGCGATAGACCGCTGAAAGATTGGTATTGACCACCTCATCCCAGTCTTCCGGCTTCATACGCATTGCAAGGCCGTCACGAGTAACCCCGGCATTATTCACCAACACCGTTGGTGAGCCGAAGCTGTGTGTTACCGCCTTAATGCCCGCCGTAACACTCTCTGCATCAGCCACATTCATGACGATACCGTCCCCCTGCCAACCCTGATCACTGATCCGGCTGGCAATGGCAGAGGCACCGGATTCCGACGTGGCCGTCCCGACCACGATCGCGCCGGCACCGGCAAAGCATTCCAGAATCGCGCTGCCAATACCTCGACTGGCGCCGGTTACCAGAACCACCTGTCCTTCCAGCATCCTCTTCTCCAATTGCAGGTCGTTTTCAGGCGCTTTCGCGAACTGCTTCCAGCGCCTTGCCCATCTGTTCAGGGGTATCAGTCGGATGACACCCAATATTCCGGTCAATACGCCGAATCAACCCGGAAAGGACCCGGCCCGGCCCGCACTCGGTCATGACGCTAACACCCTGCTCCGCCATGAAACGCACGGACTCACTCCAGCGCACCGGCGATATCAACTGCCAGTACAGATTGTCGCGAATGGTACCGGCATCAGTCACGGCGCCAGCGGATACGTTCTGTACCACTGGAATGGCAGCATCCTGAACACTGACACCCGCCAGCGCGCCGGCCATACGATCAGCCGCAGGCTGCATCAGGGTACAGTGAGACGGCACGCTGACATCGAGAGGCGTGACTTTCTTCGCGCCTTCCTCGCGCGCCCGTTCAATCACTGAATTGACCGCATTCAGCGACCCGGCAATCACCACTTGCCCCGGCGCGTTGAAATTCACTGCCTCAACCACACCCTCGGCGACATGCTCCTGACAGAGGCTTATAACGGCCTCACCATCCATTCCGATAATGGCCGCCATGCGACCTTCTCCCTGCGGCACGGCGTGACGCATGGCATCGCCACGGATGCCCACAAGCTCCACGGCGTCCGCAAAATCCAGACAGCCGGCTGCCACCAGTGCGGAATATTCACCGAGGCTGTGGCCCGCGAGATAATCCGGTACGGGGCCGCCAAGTTCTCGCCATACCCGCCAGAGTGCCACGCTGGCAGTCAGAAGTGCAGGCTGTGTGATATCCGTTCGGTTCAACTCCTCCGCCGGGCCTTCGCGGCAGAGCGCGGCCAGGTCATAACCCAGCACATCGGACGCCTGTTCAAAGGTCTGCCCGACCAGCGGCCACTCGGCGGCCGCTTCATCCAGCATCCCTACCGACTGGGATCCCTGACCGGGAAACACCAATGCTGTCGTCATCTGTCTGTCCTGTTGTGTTCTAGAATTCAACCTGTTCCAGCAATTCGCCAAGCCTGCGTGGCAATTCGTGCTCAGTTTCACGGGCTGCCTGCTCGATCGCGGCAACCAGCCCGGTCACGTCCGCATTACCGTGGCTTTTGATCACCACACCGCGCAGGCCGATAAAACTCGCGCCATTATGCCGCGCAGGATCGAGGCGCCGCTTGATCCTGCGTAACACCGGTGCGGCTAGGAGCGCGACGAGCCGTGAATACCAGCCATAGCGGAAGGTACGACGTATCAGATCGCCTATAAGCTCCGCTACGCCTTCGCCCGTTTTCAGAGCTACATTACCCACAAAACCATCGCATACGACCACATCCGCCACGCCACGAAAAAGATCGCTGCCCTCAATATAGCCGATGTAACCAGACTCCTCCCGTACCTGCAGCATGTGGCCCGCGAGACGCACCTGTTCATTGCCCTTGACGGCTTCCTGGCCCACATTGAGCAGTGCGACACGGGGATTCCAGATACCATCAACGGCCTGGGCCATGAGACGTCCTATCAGTGCGAACTGCACGAGATGCTCAGAGCTGGTATCGACATTAGCGCCAAGGTCCAGAACATAGCAGCAGTGCTCGTCATGGAAGGGGATGCGCTTGATGATGGCTGGTCGCTCAATACCGGGCCAAGTCTCGAGGGTACTACGGCCGAGGGCCATGAGCGCACCAGTATTGCCGGCGCTGACACAGGCGTCGGCATCACCACTGCGAACCAGGGATAGGGCCTGGGCCATGGAGGACTGCTGACGGTACCGCAGCGCATGGGAAGGGCGGTCCTCCATGGTAACCACGTCCGGCGCATCATGGATCTCGATGCGTTCATGGCCTGCAGACAAAAAGGCCTCAAGCGCTGTGCGTCTGCCGAGCAGCACAACCCTCAAGGCCCTGTTATTCGAGACTGCAACTTCCGCGGCGCGGACCACCGGCTCACAGCCGCGGTCGCCACTCATGGCATCAACGGCGATGGTGGTCACGGCCGCCACCGGTCACTCAGTCTTCGGGTGTTTCGATCACCTTCTTGCCCCGGTAGAAACCGTCGGGCGAGATGTGATGCCGGCGATGCACTTCCCCGGTGGTCGGATCCATCGAGATAGCGGGCTTGCGGAGCCCGTCGTGGGAGCGACGCATACCGCGCCGTGAACGGGTCTTGCGGTTCTTTTGAACGGCCATAGCAGATTACTCCTGGAGTCTTACTTTTCTCTTGAATTACGAGTCCGTTCCGCCCTGATCCTTGCCTCCACTGCCAAGGCCGGCCAAAACACGGAACGGATTGTCGGTATCGTGCTCGCGCGCCTGAGCGACGGCGTCGTCGGCATCCCGGTTGATGCGCTCCAGCGTGGCGGATGCGCTGCAGCCTGACTCCTCATGAACCGGATCATCCGGCAGGCACATGATGAGTTCATCCTCCAGAACCTCACGGATCGGCAGTTCCCGTTTCCCCGATACCATGGGCTCAAGGCTCGCTGGCAGCTGATCCGCCATGGCCTCTGAATCGACCACGCCCACCTGGAAGTTTGACTCCACGGGAAGCCGCATTGCCTCAAGGCACCGCTGGCACTGAACTACCAGCTCCGCCCGGATCCAGCCTTCGATGACGCGACGCCGCTCGTCATCAAAATAGAACGCCAGCCTGACCATCGCCTCACCATCATTTTCGATGACAAGCGGTTCGAGCCGGTTCATACCGGCAAGGGCCAGACCACCCTCTCGCACAGACCCCTGTTCGAATGGCTTCAGCGCATCAATAGACAGAGGTATTTCCGGGTTCGACATAAGGCCGCGATTCTAGGGTTCCCTTCATTGAATGTCAAAGATCAGCGCAGTACGGGGCCACTGTTCATGAGCGTTTCCGTTACACCTTGCCCAACGGAACTGCCCAGATCACGCATGATGCGCTGGAGCGGCGAGGGCTGATAGCTGTAATCGACAACTTCCTCAGCGCCCACCACGTTGCGGGCGACCTGGCCTGCGGAATTGAAACTGTCGACCAGCCCCAGCTCCCGCGCTTTCTGACCGGTCCAGATCAGCCCGGAGAACAGTTCCGCCTCGGATTCCTTCAACTTATCACCGCGACCTTCGCGCACACGCTCAATAAACTGGCTATGGGTGCGATCAAGCACACTTTCCCAGAACTTAACCTGCTCCGGATCCTCAGGAAGAAAGGGATCCAGGAAGGCCTTGTTCTCACCGGCTGTGTACAGCCGGCGCTCAATCCCCAGCTTTTCCATCACACCTGTGAACCCGAAACCGCCACCACGCACGCCAATGGACCCAACCAAGCTGGAGGGGTTCGCATGGATACGATCCGCTGCCGCCGCAATGTAGTAGGCGCCAGAGGCGCCAATATCCGAGATCACTGCATGCACTTTCTTGTCAGGATATTCGTCACGCAGGCGATTAATTGCCTGATAGACATAGTCCGCCTGAACCGGACTGCCTCCTGGACTGTTAATACGCAGGATCACGCCTTTTGACTCTTCGGCCGCAAAAGCATTCTCGAGCGCAGTCACCAAATTGTCTGCACTGGCATCCTGACCCTGGACAATGGCCCCTTCCACGTCGACCAGCGCGGTGTGAGGACCGCTGGTGCCTGGAGCCAGGTCACCCGAACCAAAAGGCGCCCTGAACGTGAACAGAAGCGCAAACAGATACAGCAGCACCAGAGTTTTGAACAGAATACCCCAGCGCCGGCTGCGGCGCTGCTCAGCCTGCATCGAAAGCATCGTCTTCTCAATCAGGCGCCACTCCTTGGAATCCTCCCTGGGCTCCTGGTGACGGCTTTCGGATGGCTGCGCGGACTGCTCCCGGGTCACCCCCCATTCCGCATTTTCCGAATCCCACTCGGACATGATGTCTCCTCGCCTGTTATTGATCGGTACTGATGGGAGCCATCAGCTCCCGCAGCTTAAAGATATCGGAGGCAATCGCCACCGGGCTGTGCCCGGAAAGCTGCTCCTGCGAATGAACCCCCCAGGTTACCCCGATGGCAGGCATGCCGATCCGGCGTGCCATTTCCATGTCGTAAATGGTATCACCCACCATCACCATGCGCTCTACGGCAACGCCGGTTTCAGACACAATCTGACGCAGCATCAGGGGATCCGGTTTCGACGCCGTCTCATTCGCGCACCGCGTAAGCGGAAAATACCGCTCCAAGCCACTGGAACCAAGCGCCCTATCAAGACCTGGCCGACTTTTACCCGTAGCCACCGCCAGCGTTGGACCACCATGCAGGCTGGTCACCAGCTCACTCACCCCCGGGAAGAGGTCATCCGGCGTGGTATCGCGCTGGAAGAAGTAATGGGCATAAACTTCCCGGAGCCGCGTCATCTCTTCTCTGGTAATTCCGGGCCAGAGCTGACCCAGAG
This sequence comes from Salicola sp. Rm-C-2C1-2, assembly GCF_040196175.1. NCBI lineage: Bacteria > Pseudomonadati > Pseudomonadota > Gammaproteobacteria > Oceanospirillales > Halomonadaceae > Salicola > Salicola sp. Rm-C-2C1-2. The sequence continues at coordinate 1,186,213 of NZ_JBEFNF010000001.1, forward strand.
CTTCCTCCATGCCGAGTCCCACGATATGACGCAGGGCTTCACGCTCACGAGCCGGATACCCAAGATCCCGGGCAGCCAACTCAAGACTGTCCGCGATGTGATCCACGGAATCGACCAGGGTGCCATCCCAGTCAAAGATCACTACATCAAAGCTCATTGACGCTGCCTCAGTCGCTGAATCTGTGCTCCAAAATCTTCCGGTACCGGCGCCTCAAACGTCACCTTTTCGCCTTCAGGCGTTTCGAAAGCCAGCTGATGGGCATGCAGCATCAACCGGTCACCACCACCCCGCTGCCAGGCTGACTGCGAGGCGCGGTCCAGATATTTTTCATCCCCGGCCACCGGACAGCCCTGCACGGCTGTATGAACCCGGATCTGATGCGTCCTGCCAGTCAAAGGAGTGGCCTCCAGCAACGTGTAACCCGGGAAACGTTCAAGCGCCCGGAAGTCAGTTCGTGCCGCCTTACCATGGTCGGTACTAACCCGCACCAGGCGTTCACCTGCCCCCCCCGTAACCCGCTGCAATGGCGCCTCCACGCGATCCACACCACGGGGCCACTCGCCCACCACGAGAACCCTGTAGACCTTGTGCGTACTCTTACGCCGGAATTGATCTTGCAACGCCTTCAACGCCGAGCGACGGCGAGCCACAAGAATGAGCCCGGAGGTATCGCGATCCAGCCGGTGCACCAGCTCCAGGTAACGGTCATCCCGCGCCGCGCGCAATGTCTCAATCAGGCCGAAATCAACACCGCTGCCCCCGTGTACCGCGATACCAGCAGGTTTATCCACCACCAGATAATCCGGCGCCTCGTGCACCACCGCCGCCTGCATACGCCGCTGCACCCTTCGCCCAGGTTGAGCGCGCTCCGGCCTCGCGGCAGGTTCGTACATCGGCGGCACCCGTATGGAGTCGCCGGGGGCTATCCGGTAGTCAGGTTTCACCCGCTTGCGATTAGCCCGAACCGCGCCCTTTCGAATTACCCGATAGATGACGCTCTTGGGCACGCCGCGAAACCGGCCCATAAGAAAATTGTCGAGACGCTGCCCCGCCCATTCCGGCGCTACCTCCAGCCATTGGACCCTGGGTGTGGATTCGGCGCTGTCTCGGCTGCCCGGGTGGCCTGGCATTAGACGATTCTCCTGAGAAGCGGCGTCGTTCCGCAGCTCGTTGATGAGGCAGGGGATTACTGCTATATTGACTTTGTTTTCCGACTTCGATCCGACCGACGAACTCGGCGGCTGGACTGGCGGATAGGGTCAGCGAATGAATCCGCAATTATAGAGCCTACGGGCCCGGTATGAAACGATCAGCGGACGCACCGGTATCCACCAGGCAGGAAAACAGCGAGAGCCAACAGAAATCACGCGGACGCGCGGCTGAGTCCCTTCACCCGCAGGGCGACCTCTCGGGAGCGCCTTGGCGGACGATCATGGAATCTGAGAACAACGCGCGTCGTGATGGGTGTTCCGCCCGGCTGGAGTCAGAGCCGGCGGAACTGATGTCAATCCGGGCGGAAGCGCGCCGCAGGGGCATCGCAACGGTTTGAGAACATAGAAGCACCGGTTCGGGCTGTCCTGCTCATGAATATGACATAAGACCTCGTAGCCGGTACGAGACAGACTTCGGTGGCGTGCGGTCGTAGAGCGCGCGCCTCAAGCAAGGGGCGGGCCCAAGCATTCGCCCCGCTGCTTTACTGGAGCGAACCAGATTCGCTGTCTCGCCATTGCGCCCCGCACCGCTTCCGTCGCAGAACGATGGAAGTTTGTTCCACATGAAAAGAATGCTGATCAATGCAACTCACGAAGAGGAGTTGCGTGTCGCACTGGTCGATGGCCAGCGTCTGGTCGATCTTGATATCGAATCCAGTACCCGCGAACAGAAAAAGTCCAACATTTATAAGGGCCGCATCACTCGCATCGAGCCCAGTCTTGAAGCTGCCTTCATTGATTACGGTTCCGATCGCCACGGCTTCCTGCCCCTGAAAGAAATCGCACGTGAGTACTTCAGCAAGGCCCCGTCCGAGATTGATGGCAAGATCAACATCAAGGATGTGCTCAACGAAGGCCAGGAGCTGATTGTCCAGGTCGACAAGGAGGAGCGCGGCAATAAGGGCGCGGCTCTGACCACCTTCATCACGCTTGCCGGTCGCTACTTGGTACTGATGCCCAACAACCCCCGGGCTGGCGGTATTTCCCGCCGCATCCAGGGTGATGAGCGCAGTCAGCTCAAAGAGGCCATGTCGGGGCTCAAGGTACCCAAAGCGATGGGCGTGATCGTGCGCACTGCCGGTATCGGCCGCGAAACCGAGGAGCTGCAGTGGGATCTGGATTACCTGCTGCAATTCTGGGATGCCATCACCCAGGCGGCGGAAGCGCGCAAGTCGCCCTTCCTGATCTATCAGGAAAGCAACGTCATTATCCGCGCGGTGCGCGATTACCTGCGTCAGGACATCAGCGAGGTAATGATCGACTCACCCAGCGTGTACGAGGATGTACTCAACTTCGTCCGTGCGGTGATGCCCTCTTTCGAAAACCGGATCAAGCTCTACACCGATGACATCCCACTGCTGAGTCGGTACCAGATCGAGGCCCAGATCGAAACAGCCTTTCAGCGGGAAGTCTCCCTGCCTTCCGGTGGATCGCTGGTAATCGATCCCACCGAGGCGCTGGTGTCGATCGATATCAACTCCTCTCGCGCCACCCGCGGTGGCGATATTGAGGAAACCGCCTTCCAGACAAATCTGGAAGCAGCGGACGAGATCGCAAGGCAGCTGCGCCTGCGCGACATCGGCGGGCTGATCGTAATCGACTTCATTGATATGTCTCCGAACCGGCATCAACGCGAGGTTGAGCAGCGTATGCGTGAGGCGCTGGAACTGGATCGCGCCCGCGTCCAGCTTGGTCGGATCTCGCGTTTCGGTCTTCTCGAAATGTCACGCCAGCGGCTGCGCCCCTCCCTGGGCGAAACCCGCAGCGAAGTCTGCCCCCGGTGTAACGGCCAGGGGGCGATCCGCAGCATGGAATCTCAGGCCCTGAGCATCATGCGCCTGATGTACGAAGAGTCCTCCAAAGATAAGACTGCGGAAGTACGTGCTCTGGTTCCGGTCACAGTCGCAGCCTTCCTTCTCAACGAAAAACGGGACGAAATCAACGCCATCGAGCGCCGCGAGAACGTGCGGGTACGGGTAATTCCTTCCCAGAACCTGGAGACACCGCACTTCGAGGTGCAGCGTTTGCGGACTGACGATACTGCCGTAACCGTCGGTGAAGCCAGCTTCGAGATTGCCGCGCAATACGAGGAAGAACCTGAGGATGCCTGGTCCGTGGGACAGAGCTCCGGAGAGCGCGAGGAAGCGGCCGTCAAGGCGGTAACACCGGCGAACCGCACGCCGGCCCCGGAACCGAAAGCCGAAACAAAAGCCAAAACACCGGCCGCTGGCGAACCTCTTGGATTCTGGCAGCGGGTTGGGCGCAAACTCCAGGTACTGTTTACAGCGCCGGCGGAATCCGGAGAAGCCGAGAAAGATTCCAGCGCCCAGAGCCAGGATAATAACGCTTCCGACCAGAAGCCTGGGCAAAACGGCAACAGGAAGCCGAACCACGGTGGTAGTCAGCAGCAGAGTGGCCGTCAGGAGGGCAACAACCAGCGAGGCGGTCAGAATCGGCGACGTCGTGGCGGCCAGAACCGCAACCGGAACCAGCAAGAGTCCGACGGACAACAGAAGTCCGGCGGCAAACAGGACGGGGTTTCCCAGAGCGGTAAAGGCAATGGTGAAAACGAGCCCCGGTCATCCGGGAAAGGTGGTGGCGGCAACCGGGGCAGCGGACAGAAATCCGGGGGTGATCAGAAAACTGGTAACCAGAAGTCCGACGGTAACCAGAAGTCCGCCAATAATCAGAAATCCGGCGACAGCCAGAAGTCCGCCAATAGTCAGAAATCCGGCGACAGCCAAAAGCCTGATACCGATCAGAAATCCGGGGGTGGCCAGAAGCCCAGCACCGACCAGAAGTCCGGCGGCAGTAAAAAAGGCGGTAAGAGCAACGACGGATCCAGGAAATCCCAGGGAGATGGCAGTCGCCGAAACGAAGATGGCGATCGCGGCGATCGCCAGACGGAGGAGTCTGCGGACAAACAGCCCGAAAGCGGTAAGGCTAAAAGTCCGGACAGCGGCAATGAGCATAAGGGCCGCTCGGACAAGCGGAAAAAGAACCAGGGTCGTGATGATGCCAATGATAAGGATACGCCCAATCCCGAGTTTCAGCGTCCCCGTCGGCCTCGTGGAAAAGACGGTAAGCCTGCAGATCAGGACCCGGCCGACGTTGTAAAAACACAGAGCGAAAAGGCAGAAAAAGAATCCGATAAGGCAACTGAGGGTACGGATTCTCATACGCCACAGGCTTCTGAATTCGCACAGCTGGAAGCTGCAGAAAAAACGTCAATACAGCCTGCGGATGGGGCGACAACAGCTGCGGACGCCCCTGCCGATAAGGCCGCACCGACTGAAAGACAGGCGGACGCCAGCGCTGAAGCGCAAAAGCAGAACCAGGCAGGCGCTACCGAAACGGCCTCCGAGGCGGAAACGCTCGTATCCCCGGATACAGCAGCAACGGAAAACGATACGGGTGGGTCAGACAACAGCCCAGCTGAAGACGAGATTCACCTGGCTCCGATTAAAGGCCGGGCTTACAATGACCCGCGCGAAATCCGACGGCGCCAAGAGGCTTTCCGGCGAGCTCGCAACCAGGCAGAAGCCAATGAACAGGAGTGAGACTTCAGCATGCTGACTGATCAGGACGTAGAAACCCTGGAATCAATCCTGTTCGCGCCCGGGCAGAGCGACGAGGCGCTTGATGTTTTCGGCCTGCACGGCGTTGTCACTGCGTCAGTGGTTGGGCCGGTACCGCTGTCGATCGAACGCATCTATGCGATCGCCACGGGCCAGCCTGAAAGCGGTGGGGATGCCATGCCCGACGAATTCCAAACCCTGGTAGCGCGGCTGGCAAGAACTGTTCAGCAGGAACTGGAGCAGGGACACACACTGGAACTGCCTGAACCGGAAGACGAAGAGACCTCTGAAGAGGCGCTGGAAAACTGGTGCGCAGGTTTTACCGACACTTTCCTGCTGGATGAGGATCAGTGGCTGGGAGAGGATGAGGAAACAGTCGGGGAGATGATGACCCCCATACTGACCCTATCCAACCTGTTTGATGATGAGGCTTTCCAGCAGGCGCGCAAGGACCCCAAACGCCTGGCGGACTACGCGGACGCAATACCGGAGCTTCTCTCCGACCTGTACCTGCACTATCATTCGCCTTGAAGACGACCCCGGGTTGTTTCCCGGAAATGCCGCCACACCGGCTCGGGCCCGTCAGGCAGGACCGGGAGCCGCCCCAGTTCCGACCAGGGCCGGCCCGGCCAGTGGAAATCACTGCCCCCGGACGCCCATAGCCCGTTATCCATGCACAGCCGTGTGAGATAGCCGCTGTCCTGACGCGAATGGCCCGCACTCAGAACTTCCAGTGCCTGACCTCCGGCCTCGTGAAACGCATCAACGAGCTTCCTGAGTTTGTTATTGGTCAACCGGTAACGCCGGGGATGGGCCAGTATGGCAATCCCTCCTGCCTCCCGGATCCATTTCACAACTGTCGCCAACTCCGGCCAGCACGTTGCCACATCGCCCACCTTACCGGTGCCGAGGTAGCGCTGGAATGCCTGGCGAGTCCCCGCAACCACCCCGGTATCAACCAGCGCCTGAGCAAAATGAGGCCGTCCCGGGACGCCCGCAGCGAGAGCACGAGCCTCTCCCAGAACCGAGGGAAGGCCCTGCTTTTGCAGCCGCTCATCGATGGTTCCAGCTCTCTCATGGCGGACCTGGCTTTGCCCGTCCAGAACCCGCTGGAACCCGACATCCTGCGGATCAAAATCCAGGCCTACCACATGAATCGTCTGACCATGCCAGAGGCAGGACAGCTCCACGCCACTGATCAAGTGAATGCCCTCAGCCGCTGTCGCCGCCTGGGCTTGAGGCAGACCTGCCAAAGTGTCATGGTCTGTCAGCGCTAACACGCCCACGCCCTGCTGCGCGGCGCGGGTCACCACAGCCGCTGGTGAAAGGCCTCCGTCGGAGGCGTTGCTGTGACAATGCAGATCCGCAAGCAGCGATCTGGCTCCATCATCAATACGCATAATGCTCCGCGATGCTGTCTCCGAACCGGGATTGGCGCGGATGACGCCGGGAGCTTATCATAGCCGGCTATTGCCACTCATCGCCACCAGAGGGTTCAGGAAGGAGATTCAGATGTACTACGCCATCATCGCCGAAGATATACCCGACAGCCTGGAGCAGCGCAAACAGGCACGCAGCGCCCATCTTGAACGCCTGGAAGCCCTGAAAACCGAAGGGAGACTGCTCATGGCCGGGCCTTTCCCCGCGGAAGACACCACCGAACCCGGCAATGCCGGCTTCACAGGCAGCCTCGTTGTCGCCGAATTTGAATCACTGGCCCATGCCCAGGTCTGGGCGGATGCAGACCCCTACGTCAAAGCAGGCGTTTACGAAAAGGTAACAGTCAAGCCATTCAAACCGGTTCTCCCCTGAGCCTCACTGGGCAACGCCGTTGGGCTGTGGCAGAATCCTGACTTCATTTAACAGGGAATGACATCATGACCCCTCAGAAAGCCATGAACAGGGCACTGCGCTTGCTGGTGCCGCTGATCCTTGTGCTCGCATCCGTGGCGCAGGCGGAAAAACGCTATGTGGACGATGTGATCTACGTCCCCGTTCGTTCCGGCCCCGGCAATGAATACCGGATCATTGAGTCCGCGCTACGCAGCGGGACACCCGTAGAAGTCCTGGAGAAAGACGAGGAAACCGGCTATTCAAAAATACGCTTTGGTGATGGCGAAGAGGGTTACATCGCAACCCGATTCCTGAGCGCAGAACGCATTGCGGAGGAGCGCCTCCAGGATGTCCAGGAGCAGCTGACCAGAACCGAGGACGAGCTCTCACAGGCGCAGTCCAAGCTTGAACAGAGCCGTTCCAAGCTTGAGCAGGCCCAGCAGGCGAAACAGGATCTCGAGTCCCGGCTTGAGGAAACAAATAATGAACTTGAGCGCATCCGCTCCATTTCAGAAGATGCGATCAAACTTGAAAAACGCAACCGGGAATTGCGCAAGGAACGTCAGGAACTGCGCAAGGAGGTGGAACTGCTCACCAACGAGAACCAGCGACTCGAAGACAGCCGGGAATCCAGCTTCCTCCTCACTGGTGGTGGCTTGGTGATTGCAGGCATTTTCATCGCCGTTCTCTTTCCGTTGCTCAAACCCAGCCGTAAAAGCGACAGCTGGGCCTGATCAGGATCAACGCTTAACCTCATCGATCCGAAGACCAACGCGCCACCGACCATCATCGAGCGGTTCGCTGCGCAGAACGGTGGCAACGGTCTCAAACGGCGGAAAGTCGGGATTATGGGAGGGCAGTGACGTGTGAAGGCACTGACCTTCCGCCAGCTCCTTCTCCATCTCAACAGCCATGCCTGTTGCGCTGAGATCCACACACCGCCCTTCCATCCTTTGACCTTGCTCATCCTCGATCAGCTCAATGGCCGTATCGACGTTCATACGGATGAAGTCGCGCTTATCAGAGTTGTCCCGCATTGAATCTCCAGTCATGAGAGGTTCCTGCCTCAACGTTGTTATTATTACTGGTTCCGGTACGTTATACCGGCAGGAGGCAGCGGGCGTCAAAGAATTAGATAGCATAAGGAGGGACGGGAGCCGAACCGACACGCCGGCCCCCGGGAAAGCCAGCTACGCGGAAGCCTCCGGCAGCGCCTCGGCAGACAGAATAATGCCGTTGTTATCAGCGTAAACGTAGTGACCGGGCTCAAAAGTAACACCGCCAAAGCTCAGGGCCACGTTAAGATCTCCCAGACCACGCTTCTCACTCTTGCGGGGATGAGTGGCCAGCGCCTGGACGCCGATGTCAGTCTCACCGATTACATCCACGTCACGAATACAGCCATAGACGATCACACCCTGCCAGCCGTTTTTGGATGCTTTTTCCGCCAGCATATCGCCCAACAGGGCGATCCGGAGCGAACCACCACCATCGACGACCAGAACCTTTCCCTGCCCGTCCTGGCCAACCTGTTCTTTGACCACTGAATTGTCCTCAAAGCACTTAACGGTGACGATCTCGCCTCCAAATGCACTGCGTCCGCCCAGGTTCACAAACATAGGCTCAACCACAGCCACTTGCGGATGCTCATCCACAAGATCCGGTGTAACGATTGTCTGTTCCGACACAGTTTTCTCCTTATCCAACGCAATTTCAGTCAACACTATCCGCCCGCAGGTTACGGGTGTGTTCTGCCAGCCAGGCACGGATATCATCCTGGACCGCAGTGCCCGGGTTACCCTGACCGGTAGCGGCGCTTCTACTGTCATTCCTCGGGCTCAGAGTATGGCGGACCTGACCACCAAGACTCCTCGCAAAACTCTGTATGGTGTCAGTGTCGTCCTCAACACCCACCACGAGCCCCGGACAACGAATCACCCGCAGCCCCTCGTGGGTAGGATGCCCCTTGCCCTTGCGATAGCGTTTCTGACTTCGGTAAAGGTCCCGGAACAGAGCACTGGGCTCATCCTCCGGCCCCCAGCCATGGAGCCCGCCGAGAAAACGCTGCCGGCGCCGCAATCCGAGCTTTTCGCCCAGGGTGGCCCGGGATTCGGTCCAGTGGGACCCGGCTCGCCCCGGATCAACAAATACAGCTGCAGGCACAAGGCGCAGAAAGCGCTGATGGTTGATCATGGCGTAAGCCAGAAGGCGGGCCCCCACCCCCTGGCCGAGCCAGGCTGGTGGCACACCACTCTGTTCTTCCACAAAACGCTGCACCGGCAGCAGGTCCTCTTCCGCCAGAAGACCAATGTGTCCCTGGGACCAGTCACGATTGCGGGGCGACATGCCATGACCCCGCATCTCTGGAAGCCAGACGTCAAAGCCATAACGGGCAAGCAGCGCAGCCAGCCCCTCCCCTCCGGGCGAGAGCCACTGACGCTTATTCTGGAATTCCCGGTGAATGAGCACCACTGGCACGCGCGCACCTTGCCATGCCGGATCCCGGACCCGGGTCACCGCGATGCGAACGCTCGGATCCGGGCTCACGCCAGGGTTCAGCAGGTAGACATCCTCATAGAGGTCAGCGGCCATTTCAGTGGCCGACAGGGTCACCGGAAACAACCGGCTGCTGCTCTGCATACCCGCCTTTCTCCGTGTTATCCGGGATTACACCAGACTGGTCAGGACTGTTGCCCTTCCGCCAGGAAGAACCAGGTGTCCAGCACTGAATCCGGGTTCAGCGAGACACTGTCGATGCCCTGGTCCATGAGCCATTTGGCCAGATCGGGATGATCCGAGGGACCCTGGCCACATATGCCAACATATTTGTTGGCTCTGCGGCAGGCGCCGATCGCATTCTCCAACAACGACTTGACCGCTTCATTGCGCTCATCAAACAGGTGCGCCACGATTCCCGAGTCCCGATCAAGCCCCAGTGTAAGCTGCGTGAGATCATTGGAACCGATGGAAAAGCCGTCAAAATGTTCCAGAAACTCGTCCGCTTGAAGCGCATTGGCCGGCAACTCGCACATCATGATCACGCGCAGATCCTCACGACCTCGCTCCAGACCATTCTCAGCCAGCAACTCCACGACCTGACGACCCTCGCCGGGGGTACGCACGAACGGCACCATGACCTCAACGTTATTGAGGCCCATTTCATCGCGAACACGGGTCAGAGCGCGGCACTCAAGTTCAAAGCAGTCCCGGAAGGAGTCCGAGATATAACGGGAAGCACCCCGGAAACCCAGCATTGGGTTTTCCTCATCCGGCTCATACAGGGTGCCACCAATAAGGTTGGCGTATTCATTGGACTTGAAGTCCGAAAGACGAACAATGACGGGCTTCGGATAGAAGGCAGCCGCGAGCGTTGAAATCCCCTCAACCAGTTTGTCGATGTAGAAGTCCACCGGGGAATCGTAACCGGCGATCCGTTTCTCAACCGTCTGTTTGATATCGCCGGGCAGTGATTCAAAATTCAGAAGCGCTTTAGGGTGAACTCCGATCATGCGGTTGATGATGAATTCCAGCCGGGCAAGTCCGACACCTTCGTTGGGCATGGCCTGGAAATCAAAGGCTCTGTCTGGGTTGCCGACGTTCATCATGATGCGGAACGGCAGCTTCGGCATGGACTCGACGGAGTTCTCGCGCAGTTCGAAATCAAGCCGTCCGTCATAGACCAGACCGGTATCCCCTTCGGCGCAGGAGACTGTCAGCTCCTGCCCTTCCTGGATGAGTTCAGAGGCATTGCCGCAGCCCACAACCGCAGGAATTCCCAGCTCCCTGGCAATGATGGCTGCGTGACAGGTGCGTCCGCCGCGGTCGGTGATGATTGCTGCAGAGCGTTTCATGACCGGCTCCCAGTCAGGGTCGGTCATATCGGTCACCAGCACATCCCCTTCTTGGACACGATCCATTTCGTTGATACTGGTGACGATCCGGGCCGGACCGGCGCCAATGCGGTGACCGATACTCCGCCCCTCGACCATGACCGACCCTTTCTCCTTGAGCAGGTAGCGCTCCATGGTATGCAGCCCCTTACGGCTGCGGACCGTCTCCGGGCGCGCCTGAACGATGAACAATTGCCCCGTATCACCATCCTTGGCCCACTCAATATCCATGGGCCGGCCATAATGCTTCTCGATAGTCAGCGCCTGGCGAGTGAGCTCGGTGACGTCCGCATCCGATAGGCAGAACCGATTGCGGTCGTCAGCGTCCACTTTAACCGTCTCAACCGATTTGCCCATTTCACCGTCACCGGCATAGACCATTTTAATGGCCTTGCTGCCGAGATTACGTCTCAGGACCGCGGGGCGGCCAGCCTCAAACGTGGGTTTGTGTACGTAGAATTCGTCCGGGTTTACAGCACCCTGAACCACAGTCTCACCCAGGCCATAGGACGCGGTAACAAACACGACGTCCTGAAATCCGGACTCGGTATCCAGCGTGAACATAACGCCGCTGCTACCGGTCTCACTGCGCACCATTCGCTGGATACCGGCAGAGAGTGCCACTCTATTGTGATCAAAACCATGATGCACCCGGTAGGAAATCGCTCGGTCGTTGAACAGCGACGCAAAGACCTCTTTGATGGCGAGCTTGACATTGTCCAGCCCAACAATGTTCAGGAAGGTCTCCTGCTGACCCGCGAAAGAGGCATCAGGAAGGTCTTCTGCTGTCGCGGAGGAGCGCACCGCCACCGTCATCATCTGCTCATTGTCGCCCTGCATGGCAGCAAAACGTTTCGCGATCACCTCCTCCAGCGCTGCCGGAAAGGGGGTATCGATGACCCACTGGCGGATCTTGGCTCCAACCCGGGCCAGTTCGTTCACATCATTGATGTCCAGACTGTCCAGAGTCTCATCAATGCACTGGCGCAGCCCGTCTTTCTCCAGAAACTCGCGGTAGGCCTTAGCTGTGGTGGCGAACCCACCGGGCACTGTCACCCCGGCATTGGCGAGATTGCTGATCATCTCCCCGAGGGAAGCGTTCTTACCTCCCACACGCTCGACATCGTCCATGCCGAGTTCCTCGAAACCGATGATGAAATCGTCCAAAGCCAATCTCCCTCGTTATTGCCTGTCACCCGCGGCGCTACACGCCCTGCAGAGCCCGCTTATCATACTGGAACCGGCGGGGTCATCTCCACCATTATGCGAGGCGGGTTCACAACATCTGTGCATCGCCCTAGCATACCGCTAAAGTCTGAACCGAGTCTCACCGCCATGAAACGCACCGCTTTCTTCATCTCCGACGGCACAGGCATTACTGCCGAGGCGCTCGGCAACAGCCTTCTTGCCCAGTTCGATAACATTCAGTTCGAAAAAATCACCCTTCCCTACATCGACTCCGTTCAGAAGGCGCTGGAAGCAGTAGCGCAGATCAACAAGGCAGGGCAACTTGACGGCGCACGGCCGTTGACTTTCGACACCATTGTCGACAGCAAAATCCGAGGCGAGCTTTCGCGGGCAGAAGCGTTCATGGTGGACATCTTTGGCACTTTCCTGTCGCCACTGGAAAACGAGCTTCACGCCAGCTCCTCCTATACTGTGGGCAAATCCCACGCTATCTCCAGCGACGGGGGCTACGAGGAACGGATCAAGGCCGTCAACTACGCACTTGAAAATGATGACGGCGCCCGCACCCGCTACTACGACGATGCTGATCTGGTCCTGGTTGGGCCATCGCGTAGCGGCAAGACGCCAACGTGCTTGTACCTGGCTCTGCAGTACGGGATCAAGGCAGCAAACTACCCCCTGACCGAAGAGGACATGGAAGAGCAGCGGATTCCCTCAACCCTGCAACCTCACCGGCAGAAGCTATTCGGGCTAACCATTGATCCCAACCGCCTCTCTGCGATCCGCAATGAACGTCGCCCAAACTCCAGCTACGCCTCCATGCGCCAGTGTGCACTTGAGGTCAACGAAGCTGAGAGCATGTATCGGCGCGAGCGGATTCCGAACCTGAATACCACCGACTACTCGGTGGAGGAGATTTCCACCCGCATCCTTGTCCAGACCGGGATCGAGCGCCGCGCACGCTGATCAGATCTCGAACACTCTCATACCAAGGTCCGTCACACGCTCACGGTTACCATGCCCGGTAACCACAGCGGTACTGGCACGCTCAGGCGTGAGCCAACGCTCCGCAGCCCGCTGCATTGATGCCAGATCCACTGCAAGCACGCGCTCGCGGAAACGTTGCTGTTGTTCGGGGGTGCGTCCGAAAAGTTGGCTCTGATACGCAAAACGCGCCTCGCCCGCGGGCGAACGCGGACTATCCAGCTGGGAAATAACTCCCAGTATGGCCTCTTCCACGGAGGCGGGTGCCTGCCCTCCTCCGTGAAGCCAGTGCAACGATCGGTCGAAGTCCGCCAGTGTTTCCTCAAGCCGCGGATCACGGTAGGAGAAGAAGCGGAAAACCCCATTGGCACTGTCCTGCCCTGCGCCACTGCCATAGGCGCCCCCCTGCTCGCGGATGCTGCGATGCAGGTGCTCATTGCGCAGAAGTACACCCAGCACACTCAGCGGCGCGGCATCAGGGTGTTCCACCGGCACGGTCGGAAAAGCCCGCGCACAGAAGTTAACCTGAGTAGCCGTGAGCCAGCCCTCATTGACCTGCTCATTGACCGGATCCAGCCCAAAACCGCCTTCTGCTCTGGCGCTATCCATGGTCCAGCGCGCGCTGACGGCTTTTTCCGCCCCCTCCAGACCGGCACTCTCGCCGATCAAAAGGAAGTCCGGCCCACCGGAGTGGATCTGTTCATGGAGCTCCGACAGTTTCTGGCAGAACCGATCAAGCTCGCCATCCTCATCAAGACGGTCATCCAGTGCCACCAGCTGCCGGATACCCTCGAGGCCGCCAAGCTCATAAGTGAGGCGCGCGCCCGGGCTGGCACCCTGTGAGGCAGCGCCCATGGCCAGCGCGTGACCACTGCCAGTAATCGAGTGCTCACGCCGGGCACGCATCTGGGCTACCAGCTCCCGCACCCGTGCCTTCTCATCAAACCGTGCGGCAGTGGCTACATCGTGTAGAAGTGCCGCCAGATGATCGCTGTTCGCGGCCAGAGCCTTGCCACCCAGAGTAAAGTAGCCACGCACAGATTGGACATCGTCCACCTCACCCTTGATCGTGGCTGCCCCGCTGATGCCGCCACTGCTCGCCGAAATACGGTCCTGCATCCGCAGGTAGTCATCAGAGCCCGCACCCACCTCGCTCAGCATGCTCGAATAGATGGGCAGAAGCTGGCGGTGCTCAGGTGCCAGATCCGGAAGCGGCACAACCAGCTGCTGGTAGACCAGTCCGTTGGTGCCCATGTGATAGCGGGTGATGCGCCCGGATCCGTCCACCTCGCCTTCCGGGACCCGGATTGAGGCTGGCACATCCTCAATGCCCACTCTCGGCAGCATGCTGTCGTCCGCTTCCTCATTCTGACGCGCTTCCAGGGCCTGCGCCTGTTCAACAAGCGTGCGTTGCTCGTCATCGGTAAGGCTTTCTCTGCGCTGCTCAAGTGCTTCACGGACAGCATGATCGCGACGTTCGTTCAAGCTTGTATCTGGCGCCAGAGCCAACCGCACCCGGTGCGGATTATCCAGCAACAGACGACGGATCAGCCCGGGCACATAGTCGGGATCACGAATACGCTCCCGCAGCCTTTCCAGCACCGGTTCCAGATCCAACAACTCCACCGGGTCGCCGCCATGCACCATGGGCGATAGTGCCTGCATAATCAGCTGCAGGCCGTACGGAAAGCCATCTCCGGAAATCTCGCGCTGTTGCAGCTCCAACTGATGCACGATGGCTTCCAGCTTTTCATGAGCAACGCCTTCCCGTGCCACGCGCTCGACTGTCTCCAGGATCAGCGCCTCAACCTCTCCAGCCCGACCCGGTTCGGTCCCCTCAATACCGCAGACAAAGGTCATTTCCCGGTTGGAATCCTCCAGCCCGCACAGCGGCGAGGGAGCCTGGCCCAGATCGGTCGTCTCAAGCGCCTGAAGCAGCGGGGATGCGCTGTTCTCAAGCAGCACTGCCGCCAGCAGTTCAGCCTCGAGATTCTGCTCCAGATCAAAGCTTTCACCGAGCAGCCAACCCATAACCACGTGGGTGCGGTTTTCAGTGCCTTCACCGGGATCCACACCGTAATGCTCCTGAACCCTTACCGGCGCGTAGTAGCGCTTCTCATTGCGCACACGCAGATCAATCTCTGCCGCCGAGAATCGGTTCAATGCCAGCGATTCGAAACGCTGCTGGTGCTCGTGCGCGGGAATATCACCGAAGGTGGCAAAAATGGCGTTGCTGGGGTGGTAATGGCGCCGGTAGAACTCAACCAGCTGCTCATAGGTCAGGTCGACGATGTGGTCCGGCTCACCACCACTGTTATAGTGATAGGTGGTAGTCGGGAAAAGATGCTTGGACAACGTCTGCCAAAGCTGGGATACGGGAGAACTCATAGCTCCCTTCATCTCATTATAGACCACGCCCCGGTGCACCAGAGGGGTGCTCGGGTCATCCGGCGTTTCAAACTCAAGCCGATGCCCTTCCTGTGCAAAGTCGAGAGGATCCAGATTTGAAAAGAAGACGGAGTCCAAGTAGACCGACAACAGGTTATCAAAATCTTTCCGGTTACGGCTGGCGAAGGGATATGCGGTCCAGTCACTGCTGGTCAGGGCGTTCATGAAGGTATTCAGCGAACGCTGAATCATCATGAAGAACGGATCACGCGTGGGGTAGTTTTCGCTACCACACAGTGCCGTGTGCTCCAGAATATGCGCAACGCCTGTGGAGTCCATGGGAAAAGTTCGAAGCGCCACCAGGAAAACATTCTCGTCGTTATCCGAAGCAAGATGCAGATGACATGCTCCGGTGGCCCGATGACGATACTCCTCCACCTCAAGGTGAAGTGTCTCGATCCGGTGATTGCGTACCCACTCGAAAGCCGGGTGAACCTGCGGTTCCGCCTGATCCAGCATGCCCTCATCCTGTCTGTTAAATGTGTGGCCATTCTAGCGGTTGCAGCCCTGTGTTCCCACAGCCCGAGCCAGCTCACTCTGGCAACCACGCACATCTTGTTTATAGTAAGGGGACACTGGACAGCTATAGAATGGACTATCCTTGACCAGCCAAAACCAGCACACCGACACTTCCGGGTCCCGTCCCCGGGTTGAAGCCTACTGGGTTGAGCGCAAGCGCTATCTTGAGGAGATTCGAAGCATACCGGAGCTGCGACGACGTTACGTCAACGCCCTGATGGTCTACCTGCTCCGCCGTATCCTGTGGTCCTTCGGGTTCTTCCCGATATTTCTTGGGTTCTGGATCCCGCTGGTGTTTGCCCGGTTCAACCCCGTCGCACTGGTGGACAATGCGCTGCCCCATCTTGAGCGTTTTGTGGATGCAACCGCCGAGGTTCAGGCCACCACTCTGGAAACACTGGTACTTTCCTGGGTTTCTGTAGGCCTGCTTTTCGCGGTTTTTGACCTTGTTCTCACCCCTTTTAAGTCACCCTATGAATACGAAGCAGACGTTCACATGCGCGCCTGGGAGGAACTGCAGCAGCACAGCCGCACGGGAAACCACTGAAAAGTGCGTCACTTCACGCAGCCATCACGCGTTCTCAGATAATATGAGACCAGATTGACGGGTTAGCCTCCGCGCCGGCCTGTCACTACAGACCCGGCGTACCGGAACGAACGGAGTGGCCTACAATGATCGACTATAAACCACTGCTGTTTGCGAACTTTCTCGCAATCATGCTGCTGGTCACGGCCGGCTTTGCCACCATCCAGCGCTCTCCGGAACTGGTGGGTTCACGTATCCCGCCCGTTTCCCAGCCCAACACTGATGCCACTGAGAGCAACAGCGACAGCAACGCTGAGCTCGCTACTGAAGCGATACCCCGGGTCATACCGACCGTTCGTATCCCCGAAACCGGCACAAGCGCACTGAGACAGGAGCCCCGGAGTTCGAACACGGAGCCGACCCGGGCCTCTGCCGAGGCCGCAGTGGAACAAAAACCGACACAGGCACAGCTGACGCTGCGATCCAATGTCTACAATGACCAGGTGCGGATCAACGGCGAACCCAGGGGCTCGACAGCAATGGATCTGGAGCTGGAGCCGGGAACCTATACCGTAGAGATCAGTAAGCCCAAGCACAGCACGTGGCGGGAACAGATCCATCTAGACGCCGGTGATTCCCCCACCCTGATGGCGCGTCTTGACCGCTATACCACTGTGCGTTACCGCAACGGCACCTGGAAACATGGTGTAAAAACCGGCGAAGGTACCTACCGGGACAGCGACGGCCTAACCTATGAGGGCGAGTTCCGTAGCGGCGAATTCCACGGCCAGGGGACGGCCCACTTTCCGGACGGGCGTATCTACGAGGGCGAATGGAAAGACGGCACGATGCATGGAGAAGGCAAGCTGCAGCGGCCCAATGGGGATGTCTATGAAGGCCAATTCCAGGATGGCGAATACCACGGGCGGGGCACCCTCACCGCGAGCAACGGCGACACCTTCACGGGTAACTGGGAAGATGGGGAACTCAACGGTCATGGTACCCTGACCACCGCTGATGGACTCATGTACGTGGGTGATTTCCGTGACGGTGAGCTCCATGGTGAGGGGCGCCTGACCTACCCTGATGGCAGCTATTATCGTGGTGATTTCGCCAACAACCGGTTTCACGGTGACGGCGTCCGGACGTTCGCCAGTGGCCGCCAATACCAGGGAGAGTTCGTCGATGGCCGTTTCCACGGCAAGGGCGAGATCCGTCATCCCAGCGGAGCGCGCATTGAAAGCACTTTCCGGGACGGTGAGCCCTATGGCGAAGTCCGTATGACGACACCAGAAGGCGAAATCTTTACCGCACGGACCTCAGAGCCAGGGGTGTGCTATCGCGAGGGCAGCTACCGGGCAACCCAATGTCCATCAATGGAGGCGTGGTGAATCATGGCAGCCGATCCGGCAACAACGCAGTACGCAAGAGGAGATCAGATGGCTATCAATACCGCCCTGCTGGTGGACGACTCCAAGGTCGCCCGCTTCGCTCTGAGCAAGCTCCTTGAGAGCCGGAACATGGACGTAGGCATGGCCGGTTCAGCTGAGGAAGCACTGGATCTGCTCAACAGTGAGCAGCAACCAGACGTTATCTTCATGGATCACCTGATGCCGGGCATGAACGGTGTTGAGGCTGCCAAGGCGATTAAGCGCAATCCTGCCACAGCGCACATCCCCGTGATCATGTGCACTTCGAAGAAGTCGGATGATTTCATCCAGGATGCGCAGAACTACGGTGTCTACAAAATCCTGACCAAGCCGCCCCAGGCTGATGGACTCGACAGCATCCTTACCGCTCTGACCGAGGACCTTAATCAGGGAACACTGCCAGAACCACCAGCTCCGGAAGACGTGGCTGAGACACCGGATGAGTCAGAGCCGCTTGAAACCCAGGCCAATGTGCGCCTTACGGACGACGCCCAGAGTGCTGAAAGCGGGGACGAAACCGTTCCTCTAACCACAGAGCTGATCGAACAGATCGCGCGCTCGGCAGTGAAAACCCATATCCATAACCGGCTGCATGAACTGCTTTCAAGCCTCTTCGATGAACAGCATGACCATGTCCGCCGCCTGATCGAGGATAGTGAGCGACGACGCGAGGAGGTCATTGAAAAGCAGACAGCGGATTTCCGCGAACTGGTGGAAGGCCGACTGGAGTCACTCCAGAATGAAGTGGCGGCTGAGGTCACACTCAACCTGGGCAATGAACTCAACGAGTTGCGAAGGGAGATCCGTGAACAGAGCCGCCAGGGCCTTACGGAAAGCGACCTCAACGCACTCAAGGATCACCTCACCGCAGCACAGACTGTGGACACGGAATTCTGGCAGTCGCTGCAATCTGAAGCAGTTCAGCAAGCTCATGACATCGCGCGGGATACGTCAGAGGAAGTAGCCCAGCGCACTCTGGACCTGTACCGGCGTGAGCAGAAGACCACAACCGCACGGCTTTACACCGTGGCACTGGCTGTGAGCCTCGGCATCTTCAGCCTCGGTATCGCCTGGCTGGGGGGCCTGATTGGCTGAGCGTCTGCCCGTAGAATGCGGTGATCTGCTATCATTGTGACGTTTAACGCCACAGGCAGCCACCGCATCATGAATCGTCTCTTCGTGGACAACCTCACCGTCATTGACTTTGCCTACCTGGACCGCCACCGGGGCCTGGTAGGCGAAAGCTGGATCGTGGATATCGAGCTTGCCGGCGACCTCAATGAGGCCGGTATGGTCTTTGACTTCGGACATGTCAAAAGTACCATCAAAGCGCATATTGACCATCAGGTGGATCACCGGCTGCTGGTTCCAGCGGACTACCCCGGCCTGCGATGGCCGGATCCCCAGAAACCGGCCGATCTCCGTTGGCGCCTAGATGACGGCACTTGGATCGAACACCGAGCACCTGCCCAGGCAGTCGCCGCAGTCCCCGGCGAGACGATTGACCGCCATACGATCGCTGAGCAGCTTTCTCAAAGCCTGGAACGCATCCTTCCGGACAACGTACAAAGCGTGGCCGTCACCCTGCGTCTCGAGGCTATTGAAGGCGCCTGGTACCACTACGCCCATGGGCTGAAAAAACACGATGGCAACTGTCAGCGCATCGCCCATGGCCACCGTTCCCGTATCCGGATCCTGCGCAACGGCCAGCGAGCTCCAGATCTGGAGCACTACTGGGGCAATCGCTGGTGTGATATCTATCTGGCAAGCGCGGCGGATCGCGTTGAGACCTTTGAGGACGACGGTTTGACCTACCATCGGTTCAGCTACGATTCGGACCAGGGGCATTTTGAAATCGCCCTGCCCGCCGCGCGCACCGAAATCATGGAGACGGATACCACGGTGGAGTGGATTGCCTGTTATCTACGGGATGAAACACACAAGCTTGAGCCAGAAAACCGCTTCGAAGTTTACGCCTTTGAAGGCGTGAACAAGGGCGCCATCGCGGAGACCTGACTGCTATTCTCAGGAATCAGGCATAAAAAAAGCCGGCCTTATGGCCGGCTTTTTTGAATCTGGCGTCCCGTAGGGGACTCGAACCCCTGTTACCGCCGTGAAAGGGCGGTGTCCTAGGCCTCTAGACGAACGGGACGGAAAGAAGTGGTGGAGCCAGGGAGGCTCGAACTCCCGACCTCGGCGCTGCCAGCGCCGCGCTCTCCCAACTGAGCTATGGCCCCACTGCGTCCAACGAGTGCGAATATTAGAGACGTTCCGGGCACGCGTCAACCCCTGATTTCCGTCTTTATTCATGCGCCGCCAGCGCAGCGTATTCTTTCTCAATTTTCTTCGTCTGTTTTTTCGAAAAGCCGCCCAGCACATTCAGCGCATGGCGCAGGCGCGCTCGGCTCACATCCGGTCCAAGAAGCGCCATGGAGTCCACCACCGACCAGGAGTTCGGAGTACCCGCAACAGCTACAAAGATCGGGAACATGAACTCGCCCACTTTGATCCCCATGGCGCCCGCGAGGGTCTTGAGATCGGCAAAAACCGTTTCACGGCTCCAATGGCGCTCGGCTTCAAGCCGCCACAAGGCAAACTGCAGGATCCGGCGCACCGTTTCCTGTTCCAGCTTGCGATGCGCGAAGTCTTCCGGTCGCACATCCAACATACCTGAGAACATGAAATTGGCCATGGGAGCAATGTCTGAAAAGGTCTCGATTCTACTCTTCAGATGCGGCACCAGTGGTGCCAGCTGCTCCGGATTGAACCACCAGTTGCCGACCCGCTCCATGAAGGCGTCATCGCTCAGCGTCTCGCGGATCCACAGACCATTGAGCCACCGCAGCTTGGCCTGATCGAATACCGGACCGCCGAGGGAAACGCGATAAATATCAAACGCCGCCTGCATCTGCGCCAATGTAAACCGCTCCCGCTCGTCCGGCATGGACCACCCCATACGCCCGAGAAAGTTCAACACGGCCTCGGGCATGAATCCGAGGCGCTCATACAGACTGATGCTCGTGGGGTTCTTACGCTTGCTGAGCTTTGTGCCATCCTCATTACGCAGAAGCGGCATATGGCAAAGCTGTGGCATTTGCCAGCCGAAATACTCATAGAGCAGCTTGTGCTTGGGCGCTGAATTGATCCATTCTTCACCACGGATCACATGCGTGATGCCCATACGGTGATCATCCACCACGTTCGCCAGGTGATAGGTGGGCATACCGTCAGACTTAAGCAGGACCTGGCAGTCAATCTGGGCCCAGTCGATCGTGACAGTCCCCCGCAGCATGTCATCAATCTCGCATACTCCCTGATCCGGCACTTTCATCCGGATCACACAGGGCTCACCAGCCTCCCTACGGCGCTTTACTTCCTCCGCTGGCAGCTCCAGCTCGCCCTTGATGCCTGGATTGAGCCCCTGCTCCTTGCGAGCATCACGGATGGCATCCAGCTCCTCAGGCGTCCGGAAGCAATAGAACGCATAGCCCGTTTCCACCAGCTGCTCCGCGTAAGCCCGGTACTCGTCAGACCGCTCAGACTGGCGGTAGGGGCCGTACTCACCACCTACATCGGGCCCCTCGTCCCATTCCAGTCCGAGCCAGCGCAGGGAATCCAGTATGGCCTGCTCGGACTCAACTGTGCTCCGTACCTGATCAGTATCCTCAATACGCAGAATGAACTGCCCTCCGTGTTGGCGGGCGAAACACTGATTGAACAGTGCAATGTAAGCGGTCCCCACATGGGGGTCGCCGGTGGGCGAAGGGGCGATTCGGGTTCTGACGGTCATGTCTGTTTCCTGGCTCCTGGAATCGGTCGGCATCGGCTGCATGAAAGCGCGTATTATAACGCTTCCACCGGTATGGGTCGTCCTTTCGTATCCTCCCCTATAGCCTGCTCCGTTTTGATTGGATAAAATGCCATTTTTCCGAATACGTTATGTTATAACACATTTATGATGAAGCGCTGCCTGCACCATGTCCTCATCCTGCTCCTGAGCCTGGCGAGTACGCCTGCCTGGGCGCAGCGCCCGCTGATTGCTACCAGCATCCACCCTCTCGCCTTGATCGTGAAAGAAGTTGCTGGCGATGAGGCTGACGTCCAGTCGCTGGTTCCGGCCGACGTCAGCCCTCATCATTACAGTATGCGCCCCTCCGAGCGCCGGCTGCTTGCGGAGGCGGATCGGATCTACTGGCTGAGCCCGGAGCTAGAACCCTTTCTGCAGGGCATCATGAGCGATCAAGCACTTTCACAGAAAGCACTCGCGCTGGCAGAAGCACCTGAAAGCAGCACCGCAGGCAACGGCCATGAGGCACATCATCACGGTACTGGTATGGATCCGCACATCTGGTTAGCTCCGGACCGTGCCCAGGCCATGGCAAAGCGTGTCAGGGAAAGCCTAGCGGGCGTGAAAGATCTCGACCAGGAGCAGATCGCACGCAATCACAACCAGTTCAGACAACGTCTCGCCGACACCGAGAGCGACATTGAAAAACGCCTTGCCCCCCTCGCTCGGATCAGCCTGTTCACTTATCACGATGCATTTCACTATTTTGCGGACCACTTCGGCCTCACTATTGCGGCAACGCTGACAAACAACCCAGAACGCAGTCCCAGCGCCAGACACATTGCTGACTTGCAGCAGGCTCTTGAAGAGGCCCGTTTCCCCTGTATCATGACTGAATCGCAGCTTGGCGGAAACTGGTGGCGCGGTCTGGACTTACCGCAATCACTTAATGTGAGCCGCTGGGATCCGCTGGGCGGGGAGATCCGTATCAAAGTTGGTGGTTACACAGCTTTCCTGGAATCGCTGACGGACGCCGTAAGCCGCTGTCAACCCGACAATTCCAAGAAGGAGTAGAACCGGCATGCAGAACCTGGAACCGGATCGTCGCTTCAGTATTGCTCCTATGATGGATCACACCACTCGGGACTATCGCCGGTTTGCCCGCAACCTGACGCGTCATGCCCTTCTCTACACCGAGATGGTCACCACAGGCGCGCTTATCCATGGCGATCGGGCACGCTTTCTGGACTATGATGCGCAGGAACACCCGATTGCCCTTCAGCTTGGTGGCGCCGACCCTGCTGAACTCGCAGAGTGCGCCGCCATGGCGCAAGCTTGGGGCTACGATGAAGTCAACCTGAACGTGGGTTGCCCCAGCGACCGGGTTCAGAACAACCGCATCGGCGCATGTCTTATGGCCGAGCCGGAAACCGTTGCCCAGGCGGTTGCCGCCATGGCGGACAATACCCGATTACCGGTTACTGTTAAGCACCGCATCGGCATCGATGGCCACGAACAGTGGCAGGACCTTGTCCGGTTCATTGAACGGGTTGCAGAAGCTGGTTGCCAGACTTTCATCGTGCATGCACGAGTCGCTATTCTCCAGGGGCTCAGCCCAAAGGAAAACCGCGATATACCGCCACTGAAGTACGACTGGGTTCATGCCCTGCGGGAACAGTTTCCACAGCTAGAAATCATCATCAACGGTGGATTCTGGCAAGTGGATGCCATCCGTGAGCAACTCAACCATGTGGATGGGGTTATGGTGGGCCGTGCGGCCTACCAGCAACCCTGGCTGCTCAGCCAGGTGGATCCGGAAATTTACGGCGTTGGGGCCCCCTGCACCACTCGCAGTGAGGTGATCGAGCGGTTTATGCCCTATCTGGAATGGCGCCTTGCCGAAGGCGTGCCATTGCAGGCCATGACCCGTCATATCATGAACCTGTTTCATGGCTGCGCAGGAGGCCGCCGGTTCCGCCGCCACCTCAGTGAAAATGCGCATCGCCCAGGAGCCGGCATTGAGGTTGTCCGAGATGCGCTTGCACAAGTCCAGGAACCAGCGGACGTCGCCTGAGAGGCGGACACCGCGCTTGTGACGCCGGCGACAGCGCGCTATCGTGACTCGGGCTACTTTCTATAGTTCCAGAAACCCGGATGCACAATGGACGCGACCAGCCGATGACTTCCAAACTTGATCAGCTCCGCCACATGACAACCGTGGTCGCCGACACTGGTGACCTGGACGCCATCCGCCAGTGGCAGCCCAGGGATGCCACCACCAATCCGTCGCTGCTGCTCAAGGCGGTGGCCTCAAACGCCTATCGCCATCTTATCGAACAGGCCCTGGCTTGGGCACAGGAACGCGCGAAGACCGATTCACCAGACCCGGTGGCGGTGGGCGACTGCCTCGCAGTTCTGGCAGGCGCGCAGATCCTTCAAAGCGTTCCCGGCATGGTTTCCACCGAGGTGGATGCCCGGCTTTCGTTCGACCGTGACGCCACCATTGCCCGAGCACGCCACCTCACTGACCTTTATCGCCAAAAAGGGGTGGATACTGACAGGGTCATGATCAAGATCGCCGCCACCTGGGAAGGAATCCAGGCCGCGCGGGTCCTGGAGCGTGAGGGTATTGCCTGCAACCTTACCCTGCTGTTTTCATTCACTCAGGCAATGGCCTGTGCTGACGCTGGCGTGACACTGATTTCACCCTTCGTTGGACGTATTCTGGACTGGTATCTCGCCCAGACAGGCCAAGCATCCATTGATCCGGCCAATGATCCCGGTGTTCAATCCGTACAGCGGATCTACAACTACTACAAAAGCCATGGTTACCCGACCATTGTCATGGGGGCAAGTTTCCGCAACCAGGGCGAAATCGAACACCTGGCGGGCTGTGACCGGCTGACAATCAGCCCGCAGCTGCTGGAAGCACTTTCACAGGATACCGATACGCTGGAGCAGCAGCTCACCCCCGATAACAGCAACCGCGCTGAAACCCACCCTTGTATGGATGAACGCGAATTCCGGTGGCATCTCAACGAGGATGCCATGGCCAGCGATAAGCTGGCGGACGGAATCCGGCGGTTTGCCGCCGACCAGCGTCAGCTGGAAGCGAATCTGGAAAAATGGATCCAGGGCGACAGCACGCCATAGCGACACATGGAGGGCCTATGTTACTGATACTCCACCCGGATACGGATCGCGACGGCGATGCCTACCGCGAAACCATGAATTTCCTCGACCAACTGAGCAACATCGAGGTGCGCGTTCATGACGTACTGGGCAGTCAGCAGACCCTGACCGAAATCTATCTGCTCGGCGATACCAAAGCCCTGGATGCCGGCGACATCGAAGCACTTCCCGCCGTCGAGCGGGTCATCCGCATTTCAGACGATTTCAGGATTCTGGGCAGGCACAGTGATGCCAAACGCCAGACTGGCTTCGACTATAACGGGGTCCACTTTGGCCAGGACAACCTCAACGTTTTCGCCGGTCTGTGTGCTGTCGATAACCCAACCCATGTAGAAGAGACACTGCGTGCGCTGAAAGACAATGGCCAGCAGTGCACACGCATGGGGGCCTATAAACCACGAACCAACCCCTACTCGTTCCAGGGCCATGGTGCGGACTGTCTGCCTTGGGTCTTCGAGCTGGCGGGTCGATACGATATCCGGGTGATCACAATGGAAGTCACCCATGAAAATCATGTGCGCGAAATTGAAAAGGCACTGCAACGGACCGGCTATCCCACAGGCGTGATGCTCCAGGTTGGCACCCGAAACACACAGAACTTCGAGCTGCTCAAGGCGCTCGGCCGCCAGACGGAATACCCGGTACTGCTTAAACGCGGCTTCGGGATTACTCTCAATGAATCGCTCAATGCGGCCGAGTACCTGGCTACTGAAGGCAACACTAATGTCGCCTTCTGCCTGCGGGGCATGAAAACCGAAGCCGGCAATCCTCACCGTAACCTGGTGGATTTTGCTCATATTCCGGTAGTCAAGCGCCTGACGCGGATGCCTGTCTGCATCGACCCCTCCCACTCCGTGGGCGTTCGCGACCGGGCACCGGATGGCATTTCCGACATTACCCACGCAGCCGCCCAGGGCGTGGTAGCGGGTGCGAACATGATCCTCGCGGATTTTCATCCGAACCCCGAAAAAGCGCTGGTCGACGGCCCCCAGGCCCTGCTGCCGACCGATCTTCCCCGGTTTCTGAAGGATGTTGAACTCTGTCACGAGACGTACCGCAAACGGCGCGCCCTCTATAACGACAACGGATGAAGGAGGCATCCGCCTACATGTTGATCTACGGTCACCGTGGCGCCAAGGGGGAAGCCCCCGAAAACACTCTGGCAGGATTCCGACACGCCTACCGGCACGGTATCCGACGCTTTGAAATGGACATCATCCTGTCACAGGACGGCATCCCTGTCGTCATCCATGATCGGTCGCTACTGCGGACCACCGGCAACGACCGGGCTGTCAGCGCAGTCTCTGCCCAGGAGATGAGCACCCTGGATGCGCGTCAAAACACAGCCACCTGGCATCATGTCACAGGCATCCCCTCACTTGACGAGGTCGTTCAGGCCTGCCCGGAATACGAGCATCTTCAGCTGGAAGTAAAATCGGACGAGAGGGGGCGACTGAACCGGCTCTGTAACCGCTTGGTCGAATGGATCCAGCGCGAGAACCTTTACCAGCGGATTACCCTGACTTCGAGCAATGCCGGGTTCCTGCGTGCAGCGCGGAGGCTGGACCGCCGGATAAGCCTGGGGTACGTCGCTGAACGGCGCTTCCCATCGCCTGTGCGGCAGGCGAAAACACTTGACTGCCAATACTTATGCTGCAACCACCGGATCTGTACCTCCGCCATGGTTACAGATGCCGATCGCAAGGGCCTGAGGCTTTCAACCTGGACGGTGAACCGCATCCACGACATGCTTGAGCTTGAAAAGATGGGAGTGGAGTCCGTGATCACGGATTATCCCACCAGCGCCCTCATCTATTTTGAAAACCGTCGTCGGCTGGGCCATCATATCGAAACTCTCCGTGGCCCCGAACCGGCCACAGCCACTGAGTCACCAGCGGGCCCGTCGTCGCCCACTGGCTGACGCCAGTGCTCAGAAAACCCGATTGAGGCCGTTAAGGGCCGCCACTCGGTAAGCTTCCGCCATCGTGGGATAATTGAAGGTGGTATTGATGAAGTAATCAAGCGTGTTGGCGTCACCGGGCTGGTTCATGATGGCCTGCCCGATGTGGACGATTTCCGCAGCCTGATCCCCGAAACAGTGGATACCAAGCAGTTCCTTGGTTTCACGGTGGAAAAGAAGCTTAAGCATGCCCACCGGATCACCGGAAATCTGGGCCCGAGCCAGGTCTTTAAAGAAAGCTTGCCCTACTTCATAGGGCACCTTGGCCTCTGTCAGTTCGCGTTCCGTCTTACCAACCGAGCTGATTTCCGGGATGGTGTAGATCCCTGTGGGCACGTCATCCACATAGCGGAAATATTTGTCCGCCATGATATCCGAGGATGCGGACCGGCCCTGATCATAAGCGGCACTGGCGAGACCGGGCCAGCCAATCACGTCACCAACGGCATAGATGTTTGGAACCTGGGTCCGATAGTGTTCATCCACAGCAAGCTGCCCACGGTAGTTGGTTTCCAACCCAACGTTTTCAAGGCCAAGTGAACCAGTATTACCGCTCCGACCGTTACACCAGAGGAAGGCATCCGAGCGGACTTTCTTGCCTGACTCCAGATTCAGAACCACGCCGTGCTCATCGCCTTCCACGGACTGGTATTTTTCGTTATGCCGCACCAAGACCCCGTTGTTGCGCAGGTGATAGCTCAGCGCATCCGAGATCTCATCATCCAGAAAGGACAACAGACGACTGCCGGGATTGATCAGATCCACCTTCACGCCCAGCCCGCAGAAGATGGAGGCATATTCACACCCGATCACACCCGCGCCGTAGATGGTCATGGTCCGTGGTGTATGTGACAGCGTAAGGATCGAATCACTGTTATAGATCCGGTCGTGTGAAAAGTCCACATCGGGAGGTAGATACGGAGACGAACCGGTCGCGATCACGAAACTATCCGCTGTGATACGCTTACCGCCGTAGTCGTCGCCAAGCAATTCCAACTGATTCTGATCCATAAAACGCGCACGGCTGTGGAAGCGCTGGACCCGATTGCGGGCGTAGAACCCGGTGCGGAGTTTAACCTGTTTGTCACGCACCCGTTCAGCGTTCTGCAACACCCGCGGGAAGGAGAACCAACGGGGCTCGCCAATATCGCGGAACATCGGATTGGTGTTGAAGTTGATGATCTGCTTGACCGAATAACGCAGTGCCTTGGAGGGGATGGTTGCCCAGTGGGTACAATTGCCGCCAACAGTATCCTTATCGTCAACAATCGCAACCCGGCGACGGTGCTTGGCCGCATTCATGGCCGCACCTTCTCCAGCAGGCCCGGCACCAATCACAACAACATCAAAATGCTGGTCCGACATCCGCTCTATCACTCCTCTCTGTCTGCCTCAATACAGTTACCGGCGCTGCTATGCTTGGCGCTCACTGTCTGCGTTATAGGTAAACTTCTGTGCATCGCCAGCTTCCGGCGCGTCTTCATAGTCCGCGCAATTTCCGGATTCACGGCCGCACACTGAGCAGCCGCTGCCACCGCCAACCTGGTTGCCGACACCGCCGCAGGAGCCGCTGATGGGTTTACGCCCAAAGATGACGCCAATCGACATCCCCGCAATCAGCACCATCACTAAAACCAGTGCCAATAAAAATGTCTCAAACATACTGTCCTCCACACGTGTCGATATTGCCATGGTGACTCCCTATCGACCGTGAGTTCAACCAAAAAAACACCCGGCCGGAGCCGGGTGTCTTTGGGGCCAGTCAGCCCCCGAAATCGTCGAGGGCGATATTCTCATCCTCGACACCAAGATCCTTGAGCAACTTGATAGTGACCGCATTCATAATGGGCGGCCCACACATGTAATACTCAATATCCTCGGGCGCCTCATGATCCTTCAAATACCGCTCATAGAGAACGTTATGGATGAAACCGGTATCACCCTCCCATTCATCCTCAGGCAACGGATCAGATAGCGCCACATACCAGGTGAAGTTGGGGAATTCCTCCTGCAGCTGATTGAAGTCATCGACATAGAACATTTCCCGCCTGCTGCGTGCGCCATACCAGAAGGTGATCTTGCGGTTCGTATTGATACGCTTAAGTTGATCAAAGATATGCGCTCTCATGGGCGCCATGCCGGCACCACCGCCGATAAAGCACATCTCAGCGTTGGTATCCTTGGCGAAGAATTCACCAAACGGACCCATGACCCTCATGGTATCGCCCGGCTTCAGGGAAAACATATAGGACGACATCTGGCCCGGAGGATGGTCGGTTCCGGGCGGCGGCGTCGCAACCCGGATATTGAAACGCAGCTCACCCTTTTCTCCGGGATAGTTGGCCATGGAGTAAGCGCGCACAATGTCTTCTTTCACCACGGACTTCAGGTCCCAGAGACCGTGCTTATCCCAGTCTTCGTGGTACTCTTCCTCGATGTCAAAGTCCTTGAAATGGACTTCATGCGGCGGCGCTTCAAACTGCACATATCCGCCAGCCCGGAACTCCACCTCTTCGCCTTCAGGGAGATCGAGGATGGTTTCTTTGATGAATGTCGCCACGTTGTGGTTAGAGCGTACTGTGCAATCCCACTTACGCACCCCAAAGAACTCTTCGGGCACTTCAACTTTCATGTCCTGCTTGACAGGCACTTGGCAAGAAAGCCGCCACCCTTCACGCTGTTCCCGCGGGGTGAAGTGGTTTTTTTCCGTTGGCAGCACGGCGCCACCACCTTCATGCACCTTGCATACGCACTGGCCACAACTACCGCCCCCGCCGCAGGCCGAGGACAGGAAGATACCCTGCTCGGCGAGCTTACCCAGTAGCTTGCCACCACTCTGTGCCTCGAAGCTGTGTTCCGGATCGCCGTTGACCTCGATCTCGATATCACCGGAACTGACCAGTCGCGCCCGCGCACCAAGAATGATCGCGACCAGCGACAGGACAATCACGGTGAACATCACCACGCCCAGTATGATCTCTGTAACCATGACTCCGCCTTCTGCCTTGAATCCGAATACGCTGTTTTACAGCGAAATGCCCGCAAAGGACATGAAACCGAGCGACATCAGTCCCACGGTGATGAATGTGATACCGAGACCACGCAGTCCCGGCGGAACGTCACTGTATTTGAGCTTTTCCCGAATGCCTGCCAGTGCCACGATCGCAAGGGCCCAGCCAACGCCGGCCCCAAAACCATAGGCCACACTCTCACCAAATGCATAATCCCGCTCGACCATGAAAAGCGAGGCACCCAGAATGGCACAGTTCACAGTGATCAGGGGCAGGAAGACCCCCAGCGCGCTGTACAGCACCGGCACGTAGCGATCCAGGAACATCTCCAGAATCTGCACCAGCGCAGCGATCACGCCAATATAGGTCAGAAGCCCAAGAAAACTCAGATTCATGTTGGGCAACCCGGCCCAGGAAAGCGCCCCATCACGCAGGACATAGTTATAGATGAGGTTGTTCACCGGCACTGAGATCGTCAGAACCACAACCACGGCGATCCCAAGGCCCAGCGCTGCCTCCACTTTCTTGGAAATAGCCAGAAAGGTACACATCCCAAGGAAAAACGCCAGCGCCAGGTTTTCAACAAAAATAGCCTCGAGAATAAGGCTGATATAGTGTTCCATCAGAATGCCTCCCGTACTTTATGGGGCTGCATCTCGAACTCTTCTTCTTCAACTTGATCCGGATCCCAGATCCGTACGGCCCAGATGAAAAAGCCAATCAGGAAAAAAGCGCTCGGAGGCAGAAGCATCAAGCCATTCGGCACATAGAAGCCGCCTTCACTTGCCAGTGGCAGGACGGTATAGCCCATCCATGTTCCGGCGCCAAATATCTCACGGAAGGTAGCGACCACAATCAGGATAACGCTGTAACCAATCCCGTTACCCAATCCGTCAACAAAACTCAGCCACGGACCATTCTGCATAGCGAAGCCTTCAGCGCGGCCCAGAATGATGCAGTTGGTGATGATCAACCCCACGAATACCGACAGCTGCTTACTGATCTCATAGGCGAACGCCTTGAGGAACTGATCCACAACGATGACCAGCGAAGCAATAACCGTCATCTGGACAATAATCCGGATGCTGCTGGGAATCTGCTTGCGGATGAGTGACACCGCAAAGTTGGAAGCACAAGTCACCGCTATCACAGAAGCACACATTACAAGACTCACCGTGACGCTTGACGTAACAGCCAACGCCGAACAGATGCCTAGGATCTGAAGAGCAATCGGATTATTGTGCAGTATGGGTCCAAACAGGACGTCTTTGGTTTTCATTTCCGCCATGGATCAGATCTCCCCGTTGCGCACTTTGGCGAGGAACGGCGCATAGCCCCTCTCACCAAGCCAGAAATTGATCGTGCTCTCAACGCCCCGGGACGTCAGTGTTGCCCCGGACAGCGCATCAACCTTGTGTTCGCGGCGGTCCGCATTTTCGCCCACACCACCCTTGACCAGCCGGAAGTTGGGGGACTCCCAGTTGCCCGGCTCGTAGATCTTCTTGCCTTTCCATTGGGCCACCCAGTCAGGTTTCTGAATCTTGGCACCAAGCCCCGGCGTTTCGCCGTGCTCATAGAAGCGCAGGCCTGCTACAGTATTAGCATCTCCCTCGAGGGCAAGGAAACCATACATGGTCGACCACAGGCCATAACCATGGATCGGCAATACCACGCGTTCAACCGAACCATTATTCCTCAGAATGAAAGCCTTGCGGTACAGCGCCTGACGCTTGATGCCCGCCGGATCTTCTTTGAGGGATCTTGAGATTTCGGGATTCATGGCGGCCTGCCGCATCTCATAGTCGGCGGCGGAGGAGACATTGACTTTTTCAGGAGGCACAATCTCGCCCGTCCCCATCTCAACCAGGGCAACTTCAAAGCGGTCAAAGGCCTGGGCAACCTGATCATTGGAGGCGTTGGTCTCAATAACGTCGGAGGCAGCTAGCATGTTGGAGCGCGTACTCAATGCCTCATTGCGTTCCTGAGCCGGGCGCAGCGTCACTGCTGCGCCGGACACAATAACTGAAAAGACAATACTGAGCGCTATGGCGACGATCAGGATCCTGCTGACGGTATCGTTAGACTGCGACACGGGCCTGCCTCCGTTTGATATTCGCCTGAATGACAAGGTGGTCGATGAAGGGCGCGAAGAGGTTCGCGAACAGGATCGCAAGCATCACGCCTTCCGGAAACGCCGGATTCACGACCCGGATCAGTACCGTCATCACGCCGATGAATATGCCGAACACCCAACGCCCGGTATGGGTCATGGAGGCCGACACCGGATCCGTTGCCATGAACATCATAGCGAATGCGAAACCGCCAAGCACAAAGTGCCAATGAGGCGGAACCTCAAACATCGGATTGGTATCGGAACCCACTGCATTGAACAGCAATGAGGTGCCAATAAGGCCTATAAGAGTGCCAAACACGATGCGATAGCTGGCGATCTTCATCAAAAGCAGTACCGCACCACCGATCAGCACCATCAGGGTTGAGGTTTCGCCGATGGACCCCTGCATCACGCCCCAGAAGGCGTCAAACCAGGTCAGGTGATCACGCAGTCCTTCCATGCCATCTGAAGCTGCAACACTGAGCGCTGTCGCTCCACTGAAGCCATCCACGGCCGTCCATACCTCATTACCCGAGATCTGCGCCGGATAGGCGAAGTAAAGAAATGCGCGCCCAGTCAATGCCGGGTTCAGGAAGTTCTTGCCGGTACCCCCGAAGATCTCCTTGGCGACAACCACACCAAAGGTAATGCCCAGCGCGACCTGCCACAATGGAATCGTCGGCGGCAGGATAAGCGCAAACAGAATCGACGTAACAAAAAAACCTTCGTTGACCTCGTGTTTGCGCACGGTCGCGAACAGCACTTCCCAGGCGCCGCCAACCACAAAGGTCACAAAATAGATGGGCACAAAATAAGCCGCACCATAAATGATGTTATCCCAGATACTTGAAGGATCATTGCCCGCAAGAGCTGAAATGAAGGCGGCACGCAGGCCCTCGTCCGCCATCGCCATGCCCTGTTCGGCCAAATAGGTGTTCGCCTGGTAGCCGGCATTCCACATCCCGAAGAACATAGCCGGGAAGACGCAGAACCAGACGGTGATCATGATCCGCTTGAGATCAATGCCATCACGTACATGAGCGTTGGTGCGTGTCACCGACGGTGGCGTATAGAAAATGGTGTCCACAGCCTCGTACAAGGGGTACCAGCGCTCAAAACGCCCGCCCTTTTCAAAGTGTGGCTCAACCCGGTCGAATATCTGTCTCAACCCCATGATTCAGCCCTCGATCTCAATGCGCGTCAGATTCTGCCGGAGAATCGGTCCGTATTCGTACTTGCCGGGGCACACGAAAGTGCAAAGAGCAAGATCATCCTCATCCAGCTCCAGTGCCCCAAGCTGCTGAGCCTGCTCAGTATCCTGTACGATCAGCGAGCGCAACAGCTGGGTGGGCAGAATATCGAGAGGCATGATCTCCTCATAAGCGCCGATCGGGACCATCGCCCTTTCGGAGCCATTGGTGGTGGTCGTGAAACTGAACCGCTTCCCGGGCATCAGCTTTGACAGGTAAATGTTAAGACGGGAAAAGCGATTCGGCCCCGGAGACAGCCACCCCATGAAGTAGCGGCGGTAGCCTTCCTCAAGTGCGGTAATCTGTGTGGCGTTACGTGCCAGGTAATTGACCGGGCCACGAGCCGCACGCCCACCAAGTACAGAACCGTTAACCAGCCGAATGTCCAAATCACCCTGATCAAGCTCGCCCTCGACAAGCTCTTCCAGGCTGGCGCCAATCCGGGTGCGCAGTAGTCGGGGCTGGGCGGCACAGGGACCGGTAATGGCCACGATCTGTTCCGTTGGTAGCATGCCCGTAGTGAATAGACGACCGAGGTCTATGACGTTCTGATATCCAACTGTCCAGACGACTTTATCGCCACCCACAGGATCAATGAAGTGGATGTGGGTACCCACGTTGCCAGCGGGGTGAGGGCCATCAAACGTATGCTGCTGGAACTGTTCGCCGGACGGCATCGGCACTCTCGCACCCGGCCCACCACAGAGGTGTACGGCACCACTGGTCAGCCGCGCCAGCACTCGCAGACCGTTCTCGAACGCTTCCGGGTCCTGGTTGATGATGGTCTGCGGGTCTGGCGCCAGCGGATGAGTATCCATCACCGATACGAAAATTGAATGTGGTTCCGGCGCATCGATGGCAGGCACCTTACTGTAGGGACGAGTCCTCAGGACTGGCCACATTCCGGCATTGACGAGATAGTCCACCACATCCTGACGGGCAAGACCGTCGATCTCGGTGGCGCTGTAACGGCTGAAGGTCTCAGCCTCTTCATTCTCATCAACTTCGATTACAAGAGACTGGAATACCCGCCGTTCACCGCGGTTGATTTCCCGGACGGTGCCGCCGGCCGGAGCTGTATAGACAACGCCTTCGTTCTTCTTATCCGTAAAGACAGGCTGCCCCCGTTTGACCCGTTCACCCTCGCGAACCTTGAGGGTCGGCTTCATGCCAACATAGTCAAAACCGGTCAGGGCAACGTGGCGCACAGCCCGCCCTTTGTCGATCGTTGGCTCGGGCGCGCCAGTCATCGGAAGATCGAGGCCTTTCTTGATCTTGATCATTCGCTTTGCCCAATCAGAACTGGATGGAGTGAAAAACCTGCCCAATTATAGAGATACCGGGCTCAGGATTCCACACAGTACCGGCCCGGAGCGACTACCCAATAAGTAGGAGGCAGCCTTGCGGGCCGGCCTTGTAGCGGAGCCTATCAGTGATCTGCGGCGGTTCCGCGCTCCGGAAAGATAGGGAAGGACATACCGGCCATCTCGCTGACCAGCCGGATAACCTGAGCACTGTATCCCGCTTCATTGTCATACCAGACATAGAGCACGGCACGGTTACCATTGGCGATCGTAGCCTGGCCATCGACCACGCCCGCATGGCGGGCTCCCACAAAATCGGAGGAAACCACTTCCGGGGAGCTGACATAGTCAACCTGCTTCTGCAGGTCCGAGTGAAGGGCCACATCCCGCAGATATTCGTTCACTTCATCACGCGTCGTCGCTTTTTCTAGGTTAAGGTTGAGAATAGCCATGGAAACGTTGGGCGTGGGTACGCGGATGGCGTTGCCCGTCAGCTTACCGTTGAGATCCGGTAGCGCCTTGGCAACCGCCTTGGCGGCCCCCGTTTCAGTCAGAACCATGTTCAATGGTGCGCTACGGCCTCGGCGTTCCGATTTGTGGAAGTTATCAATCAGGTTCTGATCATTGGTGTAGGCGTGGACGGTCTCCATATGCCCATCAACAATACCGAACTCATCCTTGATCGCCTTCAGCACCGGCACAATGGCGTTGGTCGTACAGGAGGCAACACCCAGTATGCGATCCTCATCCGAATACTGTTGATTATTGATGCCCGGGACAATGTCCTTGACATTGCCCTTGCCCGGCGCCGTCAGAACCACTCGGCTGACTCCAGTCGACTCCAGGTGGCGCCCCAGGCTCTCCTCATCACGCCATATACCGGTGTTATCAATCACAATCGCATTGTCGATGCCATGCTGGGTGTAATCCACCTGATCCGGGCCATCCGAGTAGATGACCTTGATGTAATTACCGTTGGCGATGATCGCCTCGTTCTCTTCATCCACAGTGATTGTGCCGCGAAAAGAACCATGCACGGAGTCACGCCGCAGCAGGCTAGCCCGCTTCTCAAGGTCGTTGGATGCCCCTCTGCGCACCACGATGGCACGCAGGCGTAGGTTATTGCCGCCCCCGGCCTTCTCAACAAGGATACGGGCCAGATAGCGCCCGATCCGGCCAAAACCGTAAAGGACGATATCTTTTGTCTCACTCTCACTCGCCTGACGTGCTTCCTCGTCATAGCGGTCAACCACCGGACCAACCGCATCACGCAGGAAATCCTCAAGGCTCTGCTCGTCACGCACACGGTTGTACTGGCTCGCGAGCTTACCAATGTCGATGTGCGCTTGCCCCAGATTCAGGCGATCCAGTGCCTCAAGGATGGGATAGGTCTCGTGAACATCCAGCTCTTCCGCCTCGATCTGGCGCGCGAATCGGTGTGCCTTAAGAATGTTGATGACCGACTGATTGATCAGCGCGCGCCCATAGATGGACGTCACCACATTGTTCCGGCGATACAAGCGGCCGATCAGCGGAATCATGGATTCGGCGATGGCTTCTCGCTGAGTCCAGTCGGAAAAGTAGCGGTTGAGTTGCTCCTGGCTCACGATCAGGGTCCTCTGAAACAGGGTGTATGTCGGGCCATGGCCTCTGACCCTTAAAAGCGCCCATATTATCCAGCTTAAAGCGGCCCGGCGCAATCGACTCCGTTGTGCCGGGGTAGCAGCCAGGGCAACTCGGCCTTAGAATGACGTATCCGCACACCGACCATGCAGCATTGATGAACCAGACCAATTCCCAGCCCCAGCTACTGCCCGCAGATCCGCCCACCAGCGGGGGTGATCACCGACACTGGGCATCACTTCCGGGCAGCGCCCGCTCACTGGCAGTACTTGAGGCCAGCCGGCAGTTCCCGGGGCTGACGCTGGTCATCACTGGCACCACCGACGAAGCCCAGACGCTCGAGCAGGAACTGGCCTTCTACCGTGATGACGATCAGGACGATGCCCTGCTCTCGTTACCAGACTGGGAGACGCTGCCCTACGATGTGTTCTCCCCTCACGAGGCAATCATCTCCCAGCGTATCCGGACCCTGCACCATCTGCCCCGCATGAAGCGCGGGCTTCTGGTGCTGCCTGCGCGAACCCTGATGCACCGTTTGCCGCCACCAGCCTTTACTGAAGGTAACACGCTGCTGCTAACCACCGGTGACTCCTTGCCCATTGATGACTGGCGCCAAAGGCTGGAAGCAGTTGGGTACCGGCATGCAGACAACGTGCAGGAACATGGTGAGTACGCGGTTCGCGGGTCGGTTCTGGATATCTACCCCATGGGCGCGGATCTTCCCTACCGCATCGAACTCTTTGATGAAGAAGTGGAGACGCTGCGGACCTTCGACCCGGAAACCCAGCGCTCAATCGACCAGGTCGAGCGTATCGAACTGCTCCCGGCTCATGAATTCCCCTGGGATGAGCGCTCCCGGCAGCGCTTCCGCCACCGCTGGAATGACGCCTTCCCGGAAGCACCGCGTGAAGCCCCTGTCTATCAAGACGTCGCTGCAGGCATACGGCCTCCCGGCATTGAATACTTCCTGCCACTGTTCTTTGATGAGACGGCGACTCTCTTTGATTACCTGCCGGACCATTCGCTGGTAATGACGGGCCCGGAGCTTAAGGGCGCCCTGGATCATTTCCAGGCGGAAGTTGACGAGCGTTACGAGGAACGCCGTTACGACAGGTACCGCCCCATACTGTCGCCGAAAGAAGTCTTCCTGCGGACCGAGGAATGCTTTCGCCATATCGGCCGGCTGCCCCGTATCACATGGTTTGCGGAGCAACGGCCGGCGTCTGCCGGCGTTGTCAACATGGCGTGCATGCCGATGCCGGATATCGCGCTCGACGCCCGGTCTGAGGACCCTGCGGCGAAACTGCGCAGCTTTATGGAAGACCGCAGCCCACGCGTGCTTTTTGCAGCCGATTCCGCCGGTCGCCGCGAGGCCCTGTTGGAGCAGCTCCGCCAGTACGGCTGGCACCCCAGTGAGGTCGCTGACTGGCAGCGATTCCGCGCCGGCGAAGAAACAGTGGCCCTGTGCACAGGGCCACTGGAACACGGAGCCTGGCTTGAAGAGGCTGGCCTCTGTGTCATTGCCGAAGCGGAGCTTTATGGCCAAAGAGTCATGCAGCGCCGCCGCCGTCAGCGCGCCACGGATTCGGATACCGAAAGCGGCATCAGGGATCTGTCCGAGCTTCGCGTGGGCGCGCCGGTGGTTCATATCGATCACGGCATCGGCCGGTATCAGGGTCTTCAGACCATTGACGTCGATAACCAGCCCACCGAGTTCCTGACCCTGGAATACGCCAACGGCGCCAATCTCTATGTGCCCGTATCCAACCTGCACCTGATTTCGCGTTACAGCGGCATGAATGATACCGCGGCCCCCCTGCACAGACTGGGATCGGAAAAGTGGAATCAGACCAAACAGAAGGCTCTGGAAAAGGTCCGGGATACTGCCGCGGAGCTTCTGGACGTCTATGCCCGCCGCGAAGCCAGCCAGGGATACGCCTTCCCCCAGCCGGATGACGCCTATCAGGCCTTTTGCGCTGAGTTCCCGTTCGAGGAAACGCCGGACCAGATGGCAGCTATTGAAGCGGTAGAGCAGGACATGGCCAACGAACAGCCCATGGACCGTCTGATCTGCGGCGATGTTGGCTTTGGCAAGACAGAAGTGGCCATGCGTGCGGCCTTCCTGGCGACCCATGCCGGCAAACAGGTGGTGGTACTGGTGCCCACCACACTGCTTGCACAGCAGCATTACGACTCGTTCCGTGACCGCTTTGCCGAGACCGGTGTACGCATAGAGCTGCTCAGCCGGTTCCGCAGCCAGAAACAGCAACAGGCGACCATGGCCCGCGCCGCCGAGGGCGAAACCGACGTCATTATTGGCACCCACAAGCTGCTCCAGGGCGACCTCAACTTTCCCAGGCTGGGCTTGACGATCATCGACGAGGAACACCGCTTCGGCGTTAATCAGAAGGAAAAGCTCAAGCAGCTGCGCGCTCAGGTGGATGTACTCACCCTGACCGCCACGCCCATTCCACGCACACTGAATATGGCTATGGGCAACCTCCGGGATCTATCCATCATCGCTACGCCGCCGGCGCGGCGGCTGTCGGTAAAAACCTTCGTACGTCGCCGTGAAGACGCTCTGGTCAAGGAAGCGATAATGCGCGAGATCCTGCGCGGCGGCCAGGTCTATTACTTGCACAATGATGTGGAATCCATCGAACGATTGGCCGAGGAAGTCCGCGCACTGGTACCGGAAGCCCGCGTGGGCGTGGCGCATGGGCAGATGCGCGAGCGTGAGCTTGAGCAGATCATGTCCGACTTCTATCACAAACGCTTCAACGTGCTGGTCTGCACCACCATTATTGAAACGGGCATCGACATTCCCAGCGCCAACACCATCCTCATCGAACGCGCCGACCGCTTCGGCCTGGCACAGCTCCATCAGCTCCGTGGCCGGGTCGGTCGCTCCCACCACCAGGCCTACGCCTACCTGCTCACACCGGAAGGCAAGAAGATCACTGGTGATGCGGAGAAGCGCTTGGATGCGATCGCTGCTGCCCAGGATCTGGGCGCCGGCTTCATGCTCGCCACCCATGACCTGGAGATCCGTGGCGCCGGCGAGCTTCTGGGCGACGACCAGAGCGGCCAGATCCAAGGGGTTGGGCTGACGCTCTACATGGAGCTTCTGGACGAAGCGGTCAAGGCTATACGGGAAGGGCGCACCCCCAATGCGGAACTGCCCCTGCGCCACGGCACCGAGATCAACCTGCGCATCGCGGCGCTGATCCCGGAGGACTACCTGCCGGATGTGCACCAGCGTCTGATCCTTTACAAGCGCCTGGCCAGCACCCAGAGCCAGGAACAGCTGAACGAGTTACAGGTCGAAATCATCGATCGCTTTGGCCTGCTGCCGGAGCCGCTGAAGAACCTCGTGCGCCAGACCGAGCTGCGTATCCGAGCCGAAGCGCTTGGCATCAGCAAGGTGGACGCCGGTGGCCCCTGGGCCTCGATGGCATTCAATGGGGATACCCGCGTCGATCCGATGGTGCTGATCGAGCTGGTTCAGGGTGCACCCTCCGACTATATCCTGGAAAGCGGCGACCAGCTGAAGTTCCGGCTGAATGGCGAAACCGCCGATGATAGACTCAATGATCTCGACCGTTTCCTGACATTTCTGGAAGAACGCGCCACAGGAAACCGGGAAGCCCAATAAGGAGACCTGCCGTGCCGAGTCGCGGAATCAACGCCCTATTGATCAGCATGCTTGTTCTCGTCGCAGCCGCCATGCCGGCAACTGCGGCGGAGCTGTATCGGGTGGAGCTGTTGCTGTTCGAACGCCTGGACGGTGAGCCTGAGCAGCTGCCTGAACGCCACCAGCCTGTCGCTCTGCCGCAGACTGGTGTTCCCCTTTGGATGAGCGATGGTTGGGAAAAGGTCTCAGAGACGACACCTGACGGCACTCGTAAACAGAATGCCCCCCTCGAGCAGAGCGGTAAACAAAAGGAACGAATACCAAAAATACTGGCGCTACCGCCTGAAGACCTGCGCCTGAACAACATCGCCAGAGCACTGGACAACGCATCCGACTACCGTGTTCTGGCGTTTACCGGCTGGCAGAACCCATTCCCGGACGGTTACCGCACTGTACCCTTGATGGTGGATCTTGTGGTTGATGAGGAAAGCGGCAAGCGAATCCAGGGCAGCCTGCAGATCGAACGACGACGCTATCTGCATGTAGAAGCTTCGCTCTATGACACCAGACTGCCGGAGCCCGCGCTGGACGTCGCACCCATCCCCCGGTTACCAATTGCCTCAGGGCTGATTCTGCCTTTGCCCTCTTTCCTGAGTCCCGATACACCCGCGCACCGGGAGACGGCAACCTGGCTAAGGCAGAACCGGCGTATGCGCAGCGAAGAAGTACATTATCTGGACGCGCCCACTTTCGGCCTGGTGGTCTACTTCCAGCCAATCACCATCGCCAGCAGTGGAGATGAGGAACAAGGGAGCGACTGAGGGGGCGAGACGCCCCCAGATTAATTCACGCCCGGCTGAGCGATGTCTCCAGAACCTGCAGCACCCGTCCAATCCCGGCATTTAGGTTGGTATGGATATCATCCATGGTAATCACCTCACTGGTCTTGCCCGCGGCCCAATTCACCACCAGGGCGAGACAGGCATAATCCAGGTCTGCCTCGCGGGCCAGAACCGCCTCCGGCATCGCTGTCATACCCACAATATCCGCCCCATCTTTTTCCAGACGCCGGATTTCTGCCGCCGTTTCCAGCCGCGGGCCCTGAGTGCAGGCGTAGACGCCTCCCTGATGAAGCGCCACCCCCCGGGCCGCGGCTGCCGCCATCAGGTTCTGACGAACCGACTCCGCATAGGGCCAGGTAAAGTCCACATGCACTGTGTGCTGCAGATTGTCGTCATGGAAACTGGAGGAGCGCCCCCATGTGTAGTCAATAAGCTGGTCCGGCAACACCAGACTGGCGGGCGTCATCGCCGGATGAATAGCTCCAACGGCGTTGACCGCGATAATCCTGTCCACTCCGGCCTGCCTGAAAGCGTCGATATTGGCCTGGTAGTTCACCCGGTGGGGCGGTATGCGGTGCGGATCACCATGGCGCGCCAGAAAAGCCACGCGCTGGCCACCAAGATGCCCCATGTGAAGCGGTGCCGAAGGCGCCCCCCATGGGGTCTCCGGCATCCAGGTTTCATCGACCACCAGCGATTCGATCGCCGTCAGCCCGGTGCCACCAATAATTCCCCAGATTGATTCCGTGTTATCCATTGGACTGTTCACCTGTCGTCGCGGGCTTTTCGTCTTCCGCTGCCATGCCCTCGCCCAGTAGTGCCTGCTGCCCGTCGCCCGCGATATGCAGCGTACGTGTAGGGAAGGCCACTTCAGCCCCATGTTCCCGGATGATGCTGCTGATCCGCAGCATCACATCCTGTTTGACCTGCTGGTAGACCCCCCACTCCCGTGTATGTGTAAAGGCGTAGACCATGATATCCAGAGACGAAGCGTTGAAAGCTGTGAAGTTGACGATCAGGAACTGATTAGCATCAATCTCCTGATGCTCCTCCAGCATCGTGCGTATATCGCTCACGATCGGATCAATCACCTCAACATCGTCGTAACGCACCCCGACCATCTCGTAGATACGCCGATTCATCATCCGGGAGGGATTCTCGACAGAAATTGTCGTGAAAATGGAATTAGGAACGTAGAGCGGGCGTAGCTCAAAGGTCCTGATCCGTGTCACGCGCCAGCCAATATGCTCCACCACCCCTTCAATGCTGGCATCCGGCGAGCGCACCCACTCCCCCACTTTGAAGGGTTTATCCATGTAAACAACGGCGCCGCCAAAGAAGTTAGCCAGCATATCCTTGGCGGCAAAGCCGATCGCGATGCCACCTACACCACCAAAGGCCAGCACCCCGGAAATGCTGTAGCCAAGGTTCTGGATGATGACCAGGCCCGCGATCACGAATATGCTGAGACGTGCCAGCTTGCCGATGGCCGAAACCGTAGTGTAATCCATGGGCTCGGCAATCCGGCTGGAAACCAGCAGTTCCTCGGCTCCCTTTATGAATCGCAGCAGAGCCCAGACCAGCAGCACAATGAAGCCAAACCGCAACCCCAGTGTGTTGAGATTGAGCAGGTTAAGTTCGTAGAAACGGGCCCCGGCCTCCGAGGCGAAATAAAGCCCCAGCAGCCATATGTACCAATAAAGCGGACGCCGTATGGCGTGAATCAGAATATCGTCCCAGAGATTGCGATTGTTCCGCAGCTTACCTTCCACCACCGTGATCACCCACCAGATGACAAATGCCATGACGAAGGTGACCACAAGAATGACAGCGGCCCAAAGCACTCCCTGGAGCTGCGGTGCAATACCGAAACCGGCCAGCCATGCCTCTATAGAGGAGAGATTCACGCGGATGCCTCATCAAGCATGCGCAACAGCGCCGCCCGTGTATCACGGTAGCGGGCAGTGCTTCGGAAAGCGCCGCGCGGCCCTGGTAGTGGCTTGCCCCGCAGTGATACCAGTCCTGCCGAGGCACGGGCTCCGGCTTCGCTCAGATTTGCCGCCACGGAATCAGCTGCGTCGGGATCGTTACACACCAGCAGCAGATCACAGCCCGCATCGAGGGCTGCTTGTGCCCGCGCCGGCGGCTCCCCGGCAAGCGCAGCACCGGCCATGGTCAGGTCATCACTGATAACGACCCCCCGGAAACCGACTTCGCGGGAAAGCACGTTCTTCAGCCAGAACGGGGAAAAGCCGGCAGGCAGCTCATCCACTTCGGGATAGACGACATGGGCAGGCATCACTGCATCCAGCTTATCCGCCAGCTCCCGGAAAGGCATCGCATCCTGCTCCAGAATCCGTTCCAGAGTGCGCCCGTCGCTGGGCAGTTCATGGTGAGAATCCTCAGCAATCGCGCCATGCCCCGGAAAATGCTTGCCCACTGAAGCCATACCGCCTTCATGCATGCCATCGATCCAGGCACCGGCAAGCTCTGCAACCGCCTTCGGATCCGAGTGAAAGCTGCGATCCCCAATCACACTGGAGACGCTATGATCCACATCCAGAACTGGCGCAAAACTGAAATCCACATCCATATCCCGCAGTTCGGAAGCCATCAGCCAACCGG
Organism: Salicola sp. Rm-C-2C1-2; assembly: GCF_040196175.1. Lineage (NCBI taxonomy): Bacteria > Pseudomonadati > Pseudomonadota > Gammaproteobacteria > Oceanospirillales > Halomonadaceae > Salicola > Salicola sp. Rm-C-2C1-2. The sequence continues at coordinate 1,229,162 of NZ_JBEFNF010000001.1, forward strand.
CAGCGTAGGCAATAGCGCGAGCATTACCGGGATCATGATCCCAGGCATGACCAAAACTGCGCATGGGTGGAATACGGGTCAGGCCGGACTGGAAGCGCTGCACACGACCCCCTTCCTGATCCACGCCAATCAGAATGCGCGGCCGGATCTGGCGAATAGACTGCACCAAGGCGCGCAGCTGGGCTGGTGACTCATAATTGCGGGCGAAAAGGATGACGCCGCCCACCGCTTCATGGGCGAGTCGTTCACGCTCGGGAACGCTGAGCCGCGCCCCCTCGAGATCGATCATCAATGGTCCGCTCACTGGGCCTCCCTACTAGCACAGAAACGGCCCGGACAGGCCTCAGTGAACAATGACAGGCATGCCCGGGTATACCCATTCCCAGAGCTGGAGAATGTCATCATTGCGCATTCGGATACAACCATGAGAAAGAGGCTGCCCCATGGGTTCCGTATCCGGTGTGCCGTGGATATAGATAAAGCGGCGCATGGTATCAGCACAGCCGCCGCGGTTATACCCGGGATCATCACCGCAGAGCCAGAGAATCCGAGTCAGTATCCAATCACGCCCGGGGTACTGGCAATGAAGCTCAGACGTCCAGATTTCGCCCGTAGGTCGCCTGCCACGGAAAACCGCCCCCCGAGGCTGGCCGGCTCCAACACAGGCTCGTATCCGGTGCTGACCCAGTGGCGTTCCGCCTGAGCCATCCTGCTGCCCAGCCCCCGCACTGGCGGTGGAAACGCGGTAACACAGCCAGGGCCCGCTTGGCCGATTGAGGGTCATTACCTGGCTGGCCAGGTCGACGTCGATCCGCTCAACAGTGCCAGCCGTGTCAGACACCGCTATCCGATTCTTTCGTGTTGCCATACGCGACAGTATGCGCCTGCATGCCAGAAGCAAGGAAGGGGACGAGCTGATCCACGATCTCCTCGATGGGAGTATCGACGCCCAGCTTATTCCACAGGATCTCGGTGAGCGCGTCGCTGCTGGAAAGCGTGAAAGCTGTTGCGCCTAGCACGAACTGATTCCGCCAGTAACGCTCCACGGCAGACAGTTCCGGCGTGGCATTCTTCAACAGCCGCATGAAACGACCGAAGGTGTGACTGTACTCGGACTCAAGAAACCGCCGGAGATGACCCTGTGATTGGGTATAGGCAAGGCCCTGAAGACGCATGTAGATGGCAATGCTGCGGTCATGCTGGCGCGGCATTTCCACCAGTGTACTGGTGAGCACGCGGAGCACTGATTCCAGACAGGGTGGCTCCGGAGCGGATTCAGCCTCAAGCCGATCGAACGCCTCTTCCAATGCAGTACAGAAAGGCGTCAGAAAACGTGCAAACACCGCCTGGATAAGCGATTTCTTGGAGCCGAAATGATAGTTGACGGCGGCCAGATTGACCCCCGCCTTGCCCGTAATCATTCGCAGAGAGGTTTCGGAAAAGCCTCTTTCGGCGAACAGCTCCTCCGCCGCGTCCAGAATCCTGTCCACTGTATCCGACTGCGCCATGGAATTCCGCTCAAACGTTTGACCAAACAATTGTTTGAAACATACGTTTGAAACACAAAGGTGTCAAGGTGATCCCGCAGCGCGCTGATTTCCATGCCCCGTCTCTGGCTCGGGCGCAGGTACCAGGCTCGGGTCCGTGGCGTCGGCTGCCGAGTTGAGCGGTTCCGTCTCCCCCTCCTCCAGCATCTGTTCGTGAGTGCGCAGATACTCATCCCTGAGACGGTTGTAGGCCTTTTCCGCTTCAAGTGCAAAGATGAGATAGAGTTGAGCCTGAGCGCGATTGCGGATGCTGTCCACCAGCTGCCCTCGCTCTGAAAGCCTGTAGAGCCCGGTATAACGGCTGCGCCGCAGGGCCGGATTGTATTCGGCGAGGGAGCGACAGGCCGCTGCCAGGCCGATAGGCCCCTCCAGATGTTCCACATGCCTGCGCGCCCGATGGAGCAGGCGCCGCCGCCTCAGCAGCAGTTCCATGTGAGACGGTTTCTGCGTGAAGATGTGGCGCACCGCCGGAAGGCCCCAGAGACCAGCCAGCGCGAGGGCCCCAAAAGCCACCCCGCCTACCAGCGCTGGCACCAGGCTGGCCATACCCGCCAACACCACTGTCGCGAGCACGCTCAGCGTCAACACCCAAGTGTCACGCCGGCGCCGCGCCTGATTAACCTGATGATGATCCGGCCACCCTGGCATTGCCAGAGTGTCGAAATCCAGCAGTAGCAGGCGCTCACAAACATGAAGCAGCTTGCGTCGGCGTTGCTGACGGTGGCGCACGGCTTCACGTGCCGCCTCTTGGGCCGCTTCCGTATCCAGCTCTTCGGATTCCTGCTCATCCGCAGACTGACCGGAGTCACCGGTAACCGAATCGCCCGAAGCGGCAGGATCGTCCTGTTCCCGGGACTCCGGTTCCTGAGCCTGAATCGTTTCCAGTCTACCACCGGGGTGAACCCGCGGTTCCTCCGGCGGTTCGGGCTGCTGCTGCGCCATCCCACTCTCCGCGTCAGTGTCCCTGTATTGGGTAACGGCTGTCATTAAGGGACCTTGAGCGTGCCAGAGACCTCCTCCTCTGGCATGTCTTGGCAGCGTAGCGTATTCTGACCCACCCTGTATCCATTGAACAAAAACCTTTACACAGAGGCATGGCTCCATGACCACCGCACCGAAAATCCTGGTTCGCGACTATATGCGCTCGCTGTCACTCTGGTTCTCGCCTTCCGATCCGGTTGAGAAAGTGGCGGCAACGCTGGTCAAGCAGGGCGAGTTGGGCGCACCGGTTCTCGACGAACACAAGCGACTCATCGGCTTTGTCACGGAACAGGACTGCATCAAAGAAATGCTCAACGACTCCTACTACGCTCAGGAGCACCAGCTGGTAAGCGACATCATGTCCCGGCGAACCGTTTCCGTCGTTCCGGATGAGGATGTTACTCACCTCGCCGAGGAGATGCTGGGAGCCAAGCCCAAGATTTACCCGGTTGTCGACAACAGTCGGGTTATCGGTGTTATCACCCGTGGCGATGTTCTGCGCGCCCTGAGCCGTGTGCGTAATACGGGTCACGGCCACATCTGAGAGGGCGCTGATATGTTCACAGGCATTGTTCAGGGCATAGCACGCGTTAACGCCATTGAGCGGCTGGCCGGACTGCACCGCATCCGCCTGGATTGCCCCGAAGGCTTTATCAACAATGTTGAGATCGGCGCTTCTGTGGCGGTCAACGGTGCCTGCCTGACGGTTACGAGCGCCTGGCCGGCCGACCACCAGGCCGCCTTTGACGTCATGATGGAAACGCTGGGGGTCACCACTCTGGGGGAGCTACAGGAAGGCGATCCCGTCAACGTCGAACGAGCAGCCCGGATAGGTGATGAGATTGGTGGGCACCTGCTATCTGGTCATGTCCACTGTATGGCGTCAGTCAGTAGCGTCGAAGCGCCCGAAAACAATCGGCGGCTGGCCTTTTCGGTGCCATCAGCCTGGCGCCCCTACCTCATCAACAAAGGGTACATTGCAGTGGATGGCGCCAGCTTGACGATTGCAGAACTGACTGACGACGGTTTTGCCGTCTACCTCATACCGGAGACATTGCGGTCCACGCGCTTTGGCTCGCTCCATGAAGGGAATCGGGTGAACATCGAGATTGACCACCAGACCCAGACCATCATCGACACTCTGGCGCACCTTGATCTCACTCCGCGCGGGGCCGACTGACCCCGCACGCGGCAGCCTTTCAGCGCTGATAACCGGGCTGCAGAAATGGCATAGAGGATACGGTCATGCTCCGGCGCTTGCCGCGCACATCCGCTTCAACCGTGGTGCCGTTTGCCGCCAGATCCGTGCGCAGATAACCCATCGCAATGGGAGCACCGACACTCGCAGCAAAGTTACCACTGGTCACCTCACCAATGGCCTCTTCTCCGCCTTCAGCATAAAGTACCGCGCCTTCTCGCACCGGCGCCTTGCCCTCGGCAACCAGCCCAACACGCTTGCGCTCCAGCGAGCCCTCGCGCATCTGCTGCAGAATCCGCTGCGCGCCCGGGAAGCCACCCTCACGTTCGCCACCGATCCGGCGCGGCTTGCCTACAGCCCAGCCGAGTGAGGCCTCAACCGGGGTGGTATGGACAGTAATGTCATGACCGTAGAGACAGAGCCCAGCCTCAAGGCGTAGCGAGTCCCGTGCACCGAGGCCCACAGGCTCAACGCCATCGTCTTCAAGAAGACGTCGGACCAGCGGCTCCGCTACCTCGTTGGGCACGGAAATCTCATAGCCATCCTCGCCGGTGTAACCGCTGCGGGAGATGATTGCCTGGCTGTCGAGCAGCGTCATGAACTTGTTGTCCATGAACTTCATATCCCTGACCTGGGGCTGCAGCTGCGCCAGCGCTTGCTCAGCCTTCGGGCCCTGCAGCGCAATCAGCGCCCTGTCGGTCATTTCGGTCAGGGTCACGGAAGACGGCAGACCAGCGCGTAGATGGGCAATATCCTCGGCTCTGCAGGCGGCATTGACCACCAGATAGAAGCCGTCCTCATGCCGACTGATCATCAGGTCGTCCAGAATGCCGCCATCCTCGTTGGTGAACAGACCATAACGCTGCCGATGCACGCCCAGCCCGACGAGATCTGCCGGGACCATGGCCTCCAGCGCCTCGGCGATGCCCTCACCGCTGAGCCAGACCTGCCCCATGTGCGAGACATCAAAAAGCCCTGCCGCTTCTCGTGTGTGGAGATGCTCCTGCTTAATTCCCGCAGGATACTGCACCGGCATGCTGTAGCCCGCAAAGGGCACCATGCGCGCACCAAGTTCCTCATGAAGGGCCGTCAGCGGCGTTGTCTGCATTGCCTGATCATTCGCCATGAGCCTGTTTCTCCTGTTGCTGTTTGAGAGCCCGTTCCGCTGGCAGCTCCGGTCGGACTGCTATGGATAGCACCATGATGCCGCATTTCCAATCGGAAACAAAGTTTCCTGTCAGGCAGTCACCCAGAGCACTTCCGCATCGTCCTCGCTAACGGAAACCAGCATATGGCCCATTGTGCAGTCGTAATAGGCACTGTCACCGGTTTCCAGGCGCACCGGTTCGTAAAACTCGGTGTAGAACAGGATGGCGCCACTGAGCACGTACAGAAATTCCTCGCCGTCGTGCCGGATCCATTCCGGAAAATCTTCAAACGCTCGCGCGCGTACACGTGTCGTAAAAGGGACCATCTTCTTGTGGCTGAGGTCCGTTGCCAGAAGCTCGTGCTCATAAGTGGCAGTCGGATGAGGCCTGCCCTCACTGCGGCGCGTGATATCACGCCGGCCCGATGGCTGCGCACTGTTGCTGGGCTCTGTGAACAGCTGCGGCAGGTCAATACCAAGGCCCGTCACCAGCTTGTTCACGACTGAAAAGGTGGGTGAGATCTGCTCGTTCTCGATTTTTGACAGCGTTGACCTCGCCAGTCCTGTCAGCTTGCTGGCCTCCTCCAGTGTCAGACTCTGACCCAGCCGGAGCCCCCGGACACGTTCGCCCAGCCGCAGCGGCTGTAGAGTGGCTTCGGTCTCGCCGCGCTGGACCTGCAGGGTCTCATGGAGCGGCTCCCGCATGTTGTCGCTGTCCTCGGCCATGATTCGCGTGTTTCCTATAGGAAATTTACGTTGTTTGTGGGAAAATCCGTTGTTAATCTAACACACACAGCACGACAACCACATGACCGCGCAGCAGGAGGACGGAGCGATGACAACGACGCCTGAGGAACTTCTCTACACCCCGAGCCACGAATGGATCCGTGACAATGCCGACGGCACAGTCACCATGGGCATTACCGACCACGCCCAGGACCAGCTTGGCGACGTCGTCTTCGTGGAACTGCCTGAATCTGACGAGAGCTTCGCCAAGGGCGATGAGCTGGCGGTTGTGGAATCCGTAAAGTCCGCATCCGATATCTATTCGCCTGTCAGCGGCACTATAGAGAGCGTGAACGAAGCGCTTGAAGATGCTCCGGAAACGGTCAACGAACACTGCTACGGGGACGGCTGGATGGTACGCATCAAGCTGGACAACCCGGATGAACTCTCTGAACTCCTGTCGGCCGAGCGCTATCAGGAGCTCGCCGACGACGAAGCCTGACCCAGGAGGTAGCTTATGAATGCGAAGTCTTCCCTGGCCAATGCAACACTGGCCCAGATGAACGACCGGCCCTTCAGTGACCGGCACATCGGCCCACACGCCGATGATCAGTCGGCCATGCTGGCCAGCCTGGGACTGTCATCCGTCAAGGAATTGGTGGACCAGATCATTCCGGGATCCATCCGCATGCCCGAGGAACTTGCAATCGACTCCGGTCGCGCGGAGCACGAGGCGCTGACCGAACTGCGCGGCATGGCCCAGCGCAACCAGGTGTTTCGTTCCTACATCGGCCAGGGCTATTACCCGACTCGCATTCCATCGGTCATTAGACGCAATGTTCTGGAGAACCCGGCTTGGTACACGGCCTATACGCCCTACCAGCCCGAGATTTCCCAGGGGCGTATGGAGTCGCTGGTCAACTTCCAACAGATGGTGATGGATCTAACCGGTCTGGATCTGACCAATGCGTCTCTGCTGGATGAAGCGACAGCGGCAGCAGAGGCCATGGCCCTGTGCCGGCGCGCCAACCGCAAGAGCAAGAGCAATGTGTTCTTCGCGGCGGAGGAGCTTCACCCACAGACACTGGCCGTGCTGCGTACCCGCGCTGACTATATGGGTATTGAGCTGGTAGTGGCTCCTTCTGAGTCCATCGGGGAATACGAACCTTTCGGCGCCGCTTTCCAGTACCCGGCGACCGACGGCAGCATCCCGGATCTGGAAAAGCTGGTTGAAACCGCCCGGAACCAGGGTGCCATGACCGGGGTAGCATCGGATCTTCTCGCGCTGATGCTGCTGCGCTCGCCCGGTGAACTGGGCGCGGATATAGTCTTCGGCTCTGCCCAGCGCTTCGGGGTTCCCATGGGTTACGGCGGTCCGCACGCCGCCTTTTTCGCCACCCGCGATAACCTCAAGCGCCAAGTTCCAGGCCGTATCATCGGCGTCTCCAAGGACAAGCGTGACCAGCCCGCGTTGCGCATGGCCATGCAGACCCGCGAGCAGCACATCCGCCGCGAGAAAGCTACCTCCAACATCTGTACGGCCCAGGCGTTGCTGGCCAACCTGGCGGCGTTCTACGCCGTCTACCACGGACCCGAAGGCCTGCGGAACCAGGCCGAACGCGTACACCGACTGACCGCCATCCTCGCTGAAGGATTGCGTGCCGGTGGCGTCAAGCCCCAGGAACGCTATTTCGACACACTGAGTTTCCAGGCTGATCAAAGCGTTCACGAACGGGCCCGCGACGAACAGTGCAATCTGCGCGCTCTCAGCGACGGCCGCACCGGGATCAGCTTGGACGAGACTACTACCGAAGACGACGTGGCACGTCTGCTGCGAATCGTCCTCGGCGACAATCATGACCAGTCAGTCGCGACCCTGGATGAGCGGATTACTAAGGAAGCCGAAACCGGCATTACTGATGCCATGCGCCGCCGGGACGCTGTACTGACCCATCCGGTATTCAACCAGTACCACAGCGAGACTGAGCTGCTGCGCTACATCCGGCGACTTGAGAACCGGGACTTTTCGCTGGTACACGGTATGATCCCGCTGGGCTCGTGCACCATGAAACTCAATGCCGCCGCACAGATGGAGCCCATCACCTGGCCCGAATTCGCCGAGATCCACCCTTTCGCGCCCCGTGAGCAGACGAAGGGTTATCAGCAGCTTCTGGAGGAACTCGACCGGCAGCTGCGTGAGATCACAGGCTATGAAGCTTTCTCCCTGCAGCCGAATTCCGGCGCTCAGGGCGAGTACGCCGGCCTTCTGGCCATCCGGCGTTATCAGCAGGCAAATGGAGAGGCGCACCGCAACGTGTGCCTGATCCCTGACTCGGCTCACGGCACAAACCCCGCTTCGGCCATGATGATGGGAATGAAAGTGGAGATCGTTGACTGTGATAAAGCGGGCAACGTCGATCTGGAAGATCTTCGGACCAAGGCCGAAAACGCCGGCGAGAACCTTGCCGCCTGTATGATCACCTATCCGTCCACACACGGGGTCTATGAGGAAGGTGCGCCGGAGATCTGCCGCATCGTGCACGAACACGGTGGTCAGGTGTATATGGACGGTGCCAACCTCAACGCCCAGGTGGGCCTGGTGCAGCCGACACTGGTCGGGTCCGATGTGTCCCACCTGAACCTGCACAAGACCTTCGCCATCCCGCACGGCGGCGGCGGTCCCGGTATGGGGCCCATTGGGGTGCGCGCTCACCTCGCGCCCTACCTGCCCGGCCATGACGAGGATGAGTCCAGTGAGGGCGCGGTTGCAGCCACGCCTTTCGGCTCAGCGGGCATTCTGCCCATAACCTGGATGTACAATCGACTGCTTGGTCGTGAGGGCCTGCGTCACAGCACGGAAGTCGCTATTCTGAGCGCCAACTACATCGCCAGTGCGCTGATGGACCACTACAACGTGCTGTACAAAGGACGCCATAACCGCGTAGCCCATGAGTGCATCCTCGATCTGCGTCCGCTCAAGGAATGGTCTGGCATCACTGAAGAAGACGTGGCCAAGCGCCTGATGGACTATGGTTTCCATGCGCCGACCATGTCCTTCCCGGTTCCAGGCACACTTATGATCGAACCAACGGAATCCGAGTCCCGGGAGGAGCTGGATCGTTTCATCGAAGCGATGAGAGGCATCCGTCAGGAGATCGATCGGGTCGCCAACGGCGAATGGCCAGCGGATAACAACCCTCTGGTACATGCACCCCATACCCAGAGTGATCTGGTAGACGAATGGGACCGCCCCTACAGCCGTGAGCTGGCGGTATTCCCGTCCCAGGCGGTACGCGATGCCAAGTTCTGGCCAACCGTTAACCGTGTGGATAACGTCTACGGCGACCGCCACCTGATCTGCAGCTGCCCCAGCCCGGACGCCTACCGGGAGTAGAGTTTTTACTCCGATTAGGGTGATTATTCTAAATTTTCACCCTAATCTGGGCACAGAACTCAACAGCAGCAGGGCGAGTTTCCCCATAGCTGATGAGAAGTCCCCAGAAAGGCAGGGTGCGACCATGAGCGATCTCAAACGCAGGATTCAGGAACAAACCGGCCAGCAGTGGCAAAACGCTTCCCAAGAGTTTCAACATGTACTCAGGGAGCTTGGCGCCAAGGATGCGGAAAACGAATCGTTTCAGGATATGATCCGGGCTATTCGGGAGAAAAACCCCTCCTTGCGTGACCTCATGTTCAACATGGACGCAGCTACCTATGACACGCGCAAGCGCCTGTCATGGAATGCGCATATGACCTCCGCCTATATCATGAACCAGGTCGAGGCTTCATACATCAATGAGCTCAAGCCGATGGTGGCCAATTACCGCCAGCAGGCAACTCAGCGCCTTGAAGCCCTACTGAGTCAGGTGCGCAGCATGCGCGAGCGTTTCCAGGCTGCCGCTTCAGAAGATGCTGGTACAGTTGGTACACAAAATTAAGCGCCTACCTGGTTCCTCCAGGTATACCCCTCCTCCCCGTGCCTTTTAGCACGGGGTTTTTTATGCATAAAGAACGCCGGTGCCCCCCAGTCCGCAATAACCTCCAGGGTTTTTATGCAAGTACTGCTGATGCCAATCTTCTGCATAATAGAAAACCACGCCCTGAGCCAGTTCAGTTGTGATAGCGCTCTGCCCAGCGGTCGCCAGTGCCTTGCCATAGGCCACCATCGAAGCGTCCGCAACCGCCAGGCTCCGGTCATCCGGCAGATAAAGAGCGGATCGATACTGCGTCCCCACGTCATTACCTTGGCGCATCCCCTGGGTTGGATCGTGATTTTCCCAGAAAACTTTTAGAAGCGTTTCCAGCGCCAATGTGTTCGGATCATACAGAACCCGGACTGCCTCGGTGTGGCCTGTACGGCCACTGCAGACCTCGTCGTAAGTAGGGTTCGGCGTGTAACCACCGGCATAGCCGACCGCTGTTGTATACACCCCATCCAGCTGCCAGAAGCACCGCTCCGCGCCCCAGAAACAGCCCATGCCAACAACCAGTTCCCGGCAATGATCCGGAAAAGGCGGAAGCAGCGGCGTACCCAGAACCGCGTGCCGGTTGGTTATACGCATTTCAGTTGCGCGTCCTGACAACGCCTCGTCCGGCGTTACCATTCGCATTTTCTCGCTGTTGAAAAGGTGCCACATAACCGGATCTCCTAAAGACCTGTGAAAGTTCAAGGATAACGGACAGCTACCCACAAAAAACCCCCTGCCGGAATCCGACAGGGGGTTCTGTATCGACGCGGCCCACGGGGGCCGCAACACCGCAACCGTTCTTAGAACTGGTTCATGGTGTTGTCTTTACCACCCGCCTTCAGGGCTGCTTCGCCCGCGAAGTACTCCTTGTGGTCGTCACCGATGTTGGAGCCGGCCATATCCTGGTGCTTGACGCAGGCCAGACCCTTACGGATCTCCTGGCGCTGTACGTCGCGCACATAAGCCAGCATACCTTCCTCACCGAAGTAGCCCTTGGCCAGGTTGTCCGTGGACAGGGCCGCGGTGTGATAGGTCGGCAGCGTGATGAGGTGGTGGAAGATGCCCGCGTGCTGGGAGCCGTCCCTCTGGAAGTTCTGGGTCCAGCGGTCAGCTTCGGCAGCCAGCTCAGTGTCGTCGTACTTGCTGTTCATCAGATCAGCACGGTCGTACTGGGATACGTCCCTGCCTTCTTCTTTCCATGCATCAAACACTTGCTGACGGAAGTTCAGAGTCCAGTTGAACGACGGGCTGTTGTTATAGACCAGCTTGGCATCCGGAACCTCTTCCTTGATGCGGTTGACCATGCCCGCGATCTGGCCGACATGCGGCTTCTCGGTTTCGATCCACAGCAGATCCGCGCCGTTTTTCAGGCTGGTGATACAGTCCAGAACCACGCGATCTTCGCCAGTGCCTTCCTGGAACTCGTACAGACCGTTGGGGAGACGTACCGGCTTGTGCAGCTCGCCCTTCTTCTTGATGACCATGTCACCTTCCAGAACGTCCTCGGCGGACTTGACCGGCTCGGTCTTCAGGTAACTGGTGTACGTGGCCGCGAGATCGCCGGGCTCTTGGGAAACCGGAATCTTGTGGGTCAGGCCAGCGCCCAGGGAATCGGTACGCGCAACGATGACACCGTCTTCAACACCCAGCTCGAGGAATGCGTAGCGAACCGCGTTGATCTTGGCGATGAAGTCCTCGTGCGGGCAGGTCACCTTGCCGGCCTGGTGGCCGCACTGCTTGGCGTCGGATACCTGGTTCTCGATCTGGATGGCGCAGGCGCCCGCCTCGATCATCTTCTTGGACAGCAGGTAGGTCGCTTCTTCGTTACCGAAACCGGCATCGATGTCTGCAATGATCGGAACAACGTGGGTCTCGAAGTTGTCGATCTTATCGATCAGCTCCTGAACCTTTTTGTCATCGCCGGCTTCACGCGCTTCGTCCAGCTCGTGGAACATATGATTGAGTTCACGTGCGTCTGCCTGCTTGAGGAAAGTATAGAGTTCCTCAATGAGCGAGGGCACGGCGGTCTTCTCATGCATGGACTGGTCCGGCAGCGGGCCAAACTCGGAACGCATAGCCGCAACCATCCACCCGGAAAGGTACAGGTAGCTGCGCTTGGTGGTGCCGTGATGGCGCTTAACGGCCATCATCTTCTGTTGGCCGACAAACCCATGCCAGCAACCCAGAGACTGGGTGTACTTGCTGTGGTCCTTATCATACTCGGCCATGTCTTCACGCATGAGCTTTGCGGTGTAACGCGCGATATCCAGCCCGGTCTGGAACCGGTTCTGGGCACGCATGCGAGCCACATACTCAGGCGTGATGTGATCCCATTTGCCGCCCTGCGACTTGCGCAGCGCCGCAGCTTCTTCAATATCCTTCATGTAGTTCGACATGATTCACCTATGCTTGAGGGGTGGAACAACACGATTGGTCAACGACTCCCAATTTAGGGGAACCGTACCTCGAGCGTTGATTGATTCTATCCGGATTCACTCCATAATTAAAATCAATGCAATCAATTCCCACCATTTCGGGAATGAATGCTATGAGTGACTGAATAGACCCGGTAACGGCCATCATCCGAGAACACGCGGACCGGACCTATGTAAAGCGTTAAGGGATCCTGGTAAGGCAGAAAGGCATTGGCCACGAGCCTGATCTCAGAACCTGGCTCAAGGAAGGCCGATAACTCACTGAACCAGCGGTTTATGGGGTCCAGATTCTTCTTCTGCCCCTGGTGAAAGGGGGGGTTGCTGAAAACACTGGCGTAACGGTCGGTTATGTCGGAAAGACCATCTGATGGCACCACACTCACGCCTTCCTCACCGTTTAAAGCGGCCTGGGCACAACGAAGAGCCTGCCAATGAACGTCGGCCAGTGTCACGGTCAGCCCTGGCCAGTGGTGTCGCAGCCAGGCCCCAATCACCCCATTGCCACAAGCAAGGTCCAGCGCGGGGTCCGCGGGCTTGTCCGTCACTGTTTCAAGGAGCTGGCGGGTTCCTTCATCCAGGCGGCCTTCACTGAACACACCGGGAAGGCTGAAGAGCTCAAGCACAGCCCCCGGCGTCGCCACCCGGACAGGCTCCAGCCACTCCTCAACACGGAATGGCGGGACCACGGCTTCCGGTACCGCACACCAGAGCTGACAGTGGCGAGCATTATCCATCTTGTAGGCGCCGGGGAAACGCTCCTGGAGCTGACGGCTGCCGCGCCCAATGCCCTCGCGTTTAGCCCCCACCAACCACAGCTCTCCCCCTGGCGCCAGCTTCGGCGCGGCCCAGGCCAGGCGCATTGCCAACTCGGAGCGCGCCTTGGGCATGAAAACCACAATCGTATCGAACGCCGCTGGTGTTGCCGGGTCGTCATAGCCAAAGAGTCGCCCCCCAGCAGTGCCTCCCGCCTGTTCCCAGACGCCATAGTGGGTGGTGAGTGCATGCAGTTGCCGGCCTGGCCAATGAGGCATGGGCCCGTCATGACCCACAAGGCAGACTCGCTCGCCCAGCCGATCCAGAGATCGTTCCAGAAGGGTGAGCGCCGGGCTGGCATCAGTTGTCATTGGTCAGTGGTTCTCCTGAATAGGTGAATCGCAGGTTCTGGTAATAGCGGCGCACAATGGATGGCGAATCCGGGACCTTGAACCGCTCCACGGATCGCACCGCCCGCAGCGCGCTCTCATCCAAGGTGCTGTGACCACTGGGCAGGTGCACCCGGGACGTCTGGAGATAGCCGCGCGCATCCACCGAAAACCGGACCTCGCCCTGGTGGCGTTCATCCGCGCCCGCCGGCTGCTCCCAGCGGGCCATGATCTGGCGCTTCATGCGGGCCAGATACTTATTCGCCATGCGGATGCGCCGTTCTTCAATCTCGCTGACCATGGACTCGCCCCGGACTGCATCCATCTCGCCCTCATCCAGAGCCTCCATGCCGGTGTCACCACCGATCTCCGGTCCAGGGCTGGGCTCAGGCACCTTCTCCGGCTCCTCCTTTTCGTCACCCAGAGACATACTGGCACTGGCGGGATCAGGCTTGCGCTGCTCGTCGCCCTCGGTGGCCGCATCCGGGCTCACGCTGCCCGTCTCAGGCTCAGGGCGTTCATCCGCCCCCTCCCGGCTCTCCTCACTGGGTTCAGGCTGGCTGGGTTCCTCGGCTGCTTCGGGGCTGGGCGCCTCGCCCGAGGCCTGGGGATCCTCCGGCGCCGCAGCAGGTGCCTGTTCGGTCTCGGGGGCATCCCGGCTGGTGCCCTTGAGGTCCGTCACCTCGTCCGTATCCCGGGGCATGTGTTGCTCATCCGGCTCAGGTTCAGGCTCGGGTTCAGGTTCCGGCTCCGGTTTGGGCTCCGGTTTGGGCTCCTCCTGAGCTTCTGGTTCCGGCTCGGGCTCAGGCTCCGGTGGTGGCAGGGAAACGCGCACATCCCGCTGCATGGGCGCCACCTCCGGCGAGCGCGGCAGAATCGGCGGCATAAAGCTGACCAGCAGCAGGTGCAGGGCAAGGCTGAGCCCGAGAACAAGCCACCAGAGCCGGCGGGGCGTGGACATCCGGTTTGCCATGGCACCACCGTCTCAGCAGCTGGGCCCGAAGTCGGACCCGGAAAGGGATTCGCTTCCCGGGATCCAGCCACACAGGGCGCCTGTGCTATCCTCTGCACGCCTTAAGGGCCGCGGCGTGGCCAGGTTGACCTCAACGATGTTCCGGGAGACTTCTTGCATGGTAATGATGATAACCGGTGATCCTCAGGAGAGCGAATCAGCCAGCATCCTCTACCAGGACGATCACCTGGTGGCGATGTACAAGCCCTCCGGCATGCTCGTGCACCCCACCAAGGTAGACCGCCACGAGCAACGCATCGCCCTGCCCCTGCTGCGTGACCAGATCGGCCAGCATCTCTACCCGGTGCACCGGCTGGACAAACCAACCTCCGGTGTCCTGATCTTCGCGCTGGACCCCGATACCGCCCGGCATCTGGCCAACGCCTTCCAGGCGCACCAGGTGCGCAAGGACTACCTGGCCGTGGTCCGCGGCTGGCCGCCGTTGGGAGGCATCATTGACCAGCCCCTGGCCCCGCGGGACCCGGACAGCCGCAAGCGCAAGCGCCGTAAGGCCTCCCAGTCGGCCATGACCCTGTATCACCGTCTGGCCTGTACCTCCATCCCGATTTCCGTGGACGGGCGCTATACCCACACCCGCTACAGTCTGGTCCGCCTGCGCCCGGTAACCGGCCGCCGCCACCAGCTGCGGCGCCACCTCAAGAGCCGGAATCACCCCCTGATCGGGGACGTCAACTACGGCAAGGGCATTCACAACCGTTTCTTCCGCGAACAATACGGCCTCAACCGCCTGATGCTCTGTGCGGTCAGAATGTCATTTGAACACCCGGTAACGAGTCATCCCATTGAGATCCAAGCGACGCCGGACGAGGACTTCACCTCGGTTGCCGAAGCGGTGGGGCTGCCATCAGGAGCCACCGGGATTAGTTGTCCGGTACCGGATGATCCGAAAATCAGATAAGCCATTGATATAGCGCAAAACAGCTAACCACGAATGATGCCAAGACCCAAACCCCGAACAAAAAAACCTGTGTACCACGAGGAATACCATCTTCAATTTCACCATAACGAAAGAATTCATCAACCCCAAACCCTTTTCGAACATATCTCAATCGCAAGAATATAACTGGCGCCATAACAGAAAAGGACCATCCAAGTGCTACAGGCCATGCACTGTCTTCGCTAATAGCAAGCAAATCATAGAAGCCAATAGGCGCAACCAAACCAAACAAAAACAAGATACCGACGATTTTATATGCAGTTTTTTTTCGACGAATTGTTTCATAGTCGGTATAGGTAGTTATTTTCACCTTTTGCCTAAACAGACGACTCAAAATGGATATGATAAGCGGGGTGCCTATGGCACTTACAAGAGCTGGTAATAGTATGTTATCTAGTTCCATGACGATAAAACGTTTGACGAGACTTTAGAAAACCCGTTTCCAGGCCCACTCCACAGCCTTCATTGTGGTTGATTTCCCCCGCATACTCGCTGGTTTTTCGGTTTCGTTACGGCCCCGGTTCCTGGATTCAAGCAATTTCTAAAGCTGAAGGGCTTCTTATTCAATCGTGATTTGGATATAAGTGAAGGAGTTTTCCGGACGTAAAATCACGCAGTGTCGGTAGTTTTCTACCCGGTAGCGACACTCCCCCTTCATCGAAGCATATTGTCTACGAGCTTTGTTTTCGATGCTTTACCGTTTAACGCAAATATTCAGCGGCGGCCTTTGCGTAGCCGCAAGCGGAGAAAAGGCCGTCCGGTGTAGGCCCGCCAGGGCTCGAATGAACCGGGATGGCTTGTTATAGCGTGCCATTAAACATACTACCCACGCTAGCAAGCAAAGCAACCGTAACTCCCGACCACCTCATTAAATACCAATACTTCTCCAACGGGAGAGCGAACCTCTTAGTGCGTTGTCGTCCCATTAAAAGAGCTATCCAGGAAAGTCCCAGAATACTTGGCACAGCATAGAAAACACCATCAGCAATTGCTGCTAAAGAACTAATTAAAAGCAAAGTGGCCAACATAACCCATGTTGCTGACATCATTCGATTGGCCTCGACTGTTTCATTACGCTGCATCGACTTCCTTCCTTGCTAGTTCTGTGCCATGCCTGGCAAACACGTCGCAAACAGCGGCGGGAGAGCGTCCGCTATTGCTTTGCCTTGTTAAGGGACTTTCTTTCTAGCACGAAAAAAGCCCCGTCCCATAAGATGTAAATCTCATTATTCGATTTCTTTAACGCATACGCTCCAGGAGCGGTCCAGTTATCAGGACACTTTACCTCTACTATTCTTATCTTTTTTGAACCCGGTTTGATACTGGACAGAGGAACTCTGAATCTTTCCAAGAACTCTTTCTCGCTCAGCGAGCTGGCTTTATAGTCAGGTTATTCGCAAATCGCTCCATGGAATGAAGCCTTGTTCTGGGAATATGTTGCAATTTCGCCAACCCACCTCTCGGCATCTTCTGATCCAATAGCACTGATGCCAGAAAATTCAGCCCCTGTTACGCGCCATTGTCCCAAATACCATTGTCCCGCCATGCAGGATGGAGCAACGAACAATAAAAGCCAGAAAGCTGCTTTCATGGATTCCCTTAACGCTGCCAACACGGGCAGCTTTGTAGTGAAGGTGAAGCCGCAACGAAAAAGCTGTCGCTGTGATTGGCCTTGTTAGCGCTATTTCGGCGACTCATGTTAACTCTTTTGTAGCTGAGAAACTGGGATTCTTAGATTCCCGTCATATCTCCTGAAATGGCGTTGCTCAAGCTTTTCGATTACATCGTCATCATACTCACCGAACCACAAATGGTATTCCGTCGGATCCTGCTCTCTGATAGGTGAGTAAAATGCTCCATACAAGCAATGTCCGTCGTACTCATTTAAGTCAGACAATATTTCTTCCTTCACGACGAAGTTATCGTCTCTATTATCTGGGCATAATATATCTAACAGCTGTTCAGCATACCTGTTTTCTTCGTACATTTTTTTAATGCGGCAATTCACATCATTTTCCCAATGATACAAGACATGTTTCTCGATAGCTGGGTTCAGCTGTGTCAAGTAAACCTTTTCATAAGAACAGGAAATCTTTTTTATGTACCCATTTTTTTCTAAGATCTCGTTTTCATTTTCGGAAAAATCTATATTTTTCATTCCTTTGGAAAGCGACCGAAGCGTACGTAGTCGCTCTTGCGAAACCCGCCTTTCAGGCAGCTCCCGGTGTGAGCTGTTGCTTTGATCTTGGATTCAAGTAATAACTGCAGCACCACCCGTATCCAGTGCTCCTGAGTATTGTAAGCGGTCCACGAACTCCATCTTAACGGCCTGAGCCGGATTCGCCAGACTGCCTCCGTGGTTTCAACGGAGGTAATCATGACGCACCGACTGACCGACACCCAGGCGTTCTGGCTGGGGCACCTG